>JADJVW010000003.1:22500-404050 GCA_016710365.1 Candidatus Caldilinea saccharophila
TTTGAAGCAATGGTGGACGATGATAACCCATGGATGGAAGGTTTCGTCCTCGTCGTATCCGTGAGCCTCCTGGCCGGTTTGGCACTTGCCATCGGTGGATTTCTCACCGCGGCCACGCTTCCAGATCCCAACGTGATGCTAACGGCATTACTGCAAGGCTGGCGTCAGACCGCAGCCACATTGTCGCTGCCGTCGACCAGCGTCGAACAGATCATTACGGAGGTGTGGGCGATCGTTACGCTGCTTACTGGCTATGCTGGCGGGTGGAGCCATCTTCTTCCCATGCTTAGCGTGCCAGGTATGGCGTTGGTTTGGTGGCTCTTTTTCAGCGTGACTTCGTTTGGCATTGCTCGCGCGTTTGGCGGAAGCGGTTCGCTCAACGCTACCTTTGGCGCTACAGCGCTCACGGTGGCGCCGCTCAGCTTTTTGCTATTCAGCAGCGTACCCTTTGCGACGGTCAGCAGCGCCCTGTTGATCACATGGAGTGGTTTGATCGGCTACCGGGCTGTCCATGTCGCGCAAGAAATCGATTGGCGCCGCGCGGCCCTGACCACACTCCTTGTCTATGCCATTGCGTTCGTCTTCATTTTGCTGATGGGGATCGCCTTTGGCGCAGGCTACTCGGCAGGAGGTTTGCGATGAACTTGAATACACACGTTACGCTGCCGGGCCGAGCGCCCCGCGAAGAGTGGACGCAACGCCGGCACTGGGCGCCCGGCTTCGGCCAGATGTGGAATGCGGCGCGGCTGAATCTCCCCGATGCGCTCGATCCATTCGAACGGGGCGTCGTCACGGTTTCGATGCGACAAGGGATCGGCATGATCGTGGTATTGGGGTTGCTGGCTGGGGTGCTGCCTTGGCTGGCGAATATGGCTTGGCCTCAGCATGGGCACTGCCGTGCCGCTGGCCGCCGCCGCCGCCTCGCTGACCAATTTTGCCGCCGGCTACACGTCCAATGCCACAGTTACCCAGGTTTCCGACGCCGCACGCCTCATGGCAGGCATCGAACCGAGGATGCCCGGCTTCCTGGCCGCGCTCCTCTCCAGTCTCGGGCTGTGGCTGAACTGGCCATTGAGCTGGTTGTCAAACTGGATCGTCTACGGCGCGATTGTGGCCGGCCTGGCGCGGTTGATGGGCGGCAACGTTGTTTTGCAGACCCTTTTTGCCGCCACAAGTTTCACGGCAGTCCCGCTGTTGCTCACGGGCCTGGCGCCGCTGCCGTTCATCGGCCCCCTCGCCCTTGTGGCGAGTTTAGTCTGGGCGATTGCCCTCTATTATCTGGCAGTCCGCCAGGTGACCCAGCTCGATGCGGCCCGGACATTGTTGTGTATGTTCTTACCGATTGTGATCGCCGCGGCGCTGCCGACGCTGCTCACGCTTGCCGTCGCGATGCTGGCCTTCATGGCGTAATCGCTTCAGCGCACCAACTCCCAGGCCAGGTGCTGAATTTCCGGCAGGATGAGCTTTTCCATGGCCAACTGCACGGCGTTGGGCGAGCCGGGCGTGCTGAACACTACTTTGTCCCGGTAGACGCCGGCCGTCGCCCGGCTCAACATGGCAGCGGCGCCGACCTGTTCATAACTCAACATACGAAAGATCTCCCCGAAACCGGGCAACGGCTTCTCAATGACCCGGCTGATCACATCATAGGTGCGGTCGCGCCGTCCGATGCCCGTGCCGCCGTTAAAGATAATCAGCCGAGCCGGGCCGGCGGCGAAATCGTTCAGCACCCGCAGCACTTCATCCGGCTCATCCTTGACGATGCGATAGTCGACGATGTCATGCCCGGCAGCCTCCGCCAACTCCCGGATCAGCTTGCCGCTGACATCCGTCTCCGGCGTGCGCGTATCGCTGACGGTGACGATCTCAAGTGGGACGCGGCCTTGGCTCTGCGCAGCTTTGCGGTGCGCTTCGGAACTCATCATCAATAGACATCCTCGCGTTTGATCAGAATCGACTCGCTAGCGTGGGGCGGACGTCCGTAGCCGTGCGTCGTCGTGAGACAGGCCGCCTGGTTGCGGAAGAATCCTTCACGCGCCTGCACGCCAACCACGACGCGCGGCGTCAACGTTTTCAGGCTCTGGGCCACGGCCTCGGGAACGTCCAGGTAGTTGAAACCGATATCGCCATTGGCATGAAGCACGATCTGAAAGGTTGCGGTGTAAGACGGCGTCACACCGGCGGCCGAGGCCACATCCTGATACTGGACGACGAAGCGATCCGAGGCGGGTGAAAATGTCGAAATTTCGCCGCCGCGCGATAAATCCAGATCCGCCCACCAGCCAAAGACGCCTTGCACCGGCTGGCTGAGCATCGGCAAACATTGCGTGATGCTAGGGGTCGGCACAGGGATGTGATTCCCTTCTGAGAATGCCACAAAGCCATCTTCATACACGTAAGCCAACGCGTAGTTGGCTGTATCCGTCGTATCCACGCCGGAGAGCGGAAAAACAAAGGGCAGGGGCGCGGTTGTCCATCCGCTGCCGCCCATCGACAGCACCGTTGGGGAGATAGGCGTCTCCCACGTGAATGGCGGCGCGGCTGCCGACGCCGGCGTCGCCGGGACGCCTCCATTGCCGATCAGCGGCAGGAAAATCGATGGAATGAAATTACCGACGCCCACCGAAATCGGCACAGACAAAGCACTTTCGCCTGCAACACCGGTGACGCCAAGCAATGCCGTGCTGTTGTAGGCGCCCGTGCTCAAATAGGTCGGCGAAATAGTAAAGGTCAAGTAAAGCGGGTGGCTGAAGCGCACTGGTTCGTAAAAACTATTGCCGACCAGATTGACTGCTTTGAACCAATTTGTCGCCGCCACCGTGCCGGTCACGCTCGCGGCGACAAGGCTAGGGCTTTCGATGATGACGGTCTGCGTAAAGGGCGCCGCACCTGGTGGCACCGCTGCCCCTAGAGAAGTGGGAGTCAACACGGCGTCGCGCTTGAGGATGCGCCGCACTGCCGCCTCTGCATTGAGCAGTCCGGCGCCGGCTTCAGTGCCGTCCAGACCGATATCGCGCGCGGTTTCCTCCAAAATCGCCTCAACCGTGACATTAGTCAACGTGGGCTGCACAGCAAGCAACAGGGCCGCGGCCGCACTCACCAGCGGCGCCGCCATGCTGGTGCCCGGCTCCGTACAGTAATATGCGCCTCCTTCCGACAGCAGCACACGCCCTGTCCCCGTGCATTTGCCGGGAACACTTGATGGCCATGTGCTCAACACGCTCTTGGTGAAGCTGCCACCGCCCGCGGCGATGTCTAGTTGCGTGCCAACTGCGCTGTAGGAGGCGCGCGTATTCTCCGGCGTGAGTGCGGCGACTGCGATCACGTGGTTGAGACGCGCAGGGTAGTAGACGGGGCCGCCATTGCTGTTGCCGCCGGCGGCCACCAGCACGCTTCCCTCGGCATAGGCGTAATCAACTGCGCTCTGCATCTGGTCGGCCAGGCTCGAACTGATCGATGTGGGCACTTCCAGGCTCATGTTGATGACGTCTGCACCGCGGTCAGCCGCGTCACAGATCGCCTTGACCAGGTTTACGATCGACCCATTGCCGCTGCTGCCCAGCATTTTCAGCGGGTCGATTTCAACGTGCGGCGCGCCGCCTACGATCCCCTTGCCGTTGTTCGCAAT
The DNA here is from genome assembly GCA_016710365.1 of Candidatus Caldilinea saccharophila. GTDB lineage: Bacteria > Chloroflexota > Anaerolineae > Caldilineales > Caldilineaceae > Caldilinea > Caldilinea saccharophila. The sequence continues at coordinate 26,129 of JADJVW010000003.1, forward strand.
GGCCGCGATGATGCCGCTCACATGGGTGCCATGCCCGAAATCGTCGTTGGGTTGCGCGTTGGTGGTCACGTAGTTGATGCCGCTCAACAACCGCCCCGCCAGGTCAGGATGGCTGAAATCGACGCCGCTGTCGATCACTGCCACGCGCACCTTTTGGGTGCTCAGGTTATGCACCTGCACCAACTGCCAGGCGCGCGCAAAATCGCTGCGCTGCAACGGCCACTGGTGGGACGCGTAGTAGGTGTCATCGAACGTAAAGGGCGTTTTAGGCGTAGTCGGCGGCGGTGGCGGAATGCCGGCTGCACGCACGATCCAGTTGGGTTCGATGGCAAGCACAGCCGGGTCGCCGGTCGCCGTCAACAGAGCCTGCGGCGTTTCGGCGTCGTCCAGGCGCCATACCTGCAGCACCGTCGTCGAGCCGCACGCCGTCACCTGCTCGAGCAGATCGCCGGCCTGCGCCAACTGCGCCTGCGCCGCGCTGACCTCGCCCGCGGCCGGGTCAAGCGTCACGATGTACTCGCCCGGCCAGGCATCAGCAGCCGGATCGCCAGTCAGGTCGGCGGGCGGCGTCGGTTCATCCTGCGCCAACAGAGGCGCCGGGAAAGCAAACAAGGCGACGATCACAAAAATGAAAAGCAAGACGCTACTCTTACGGTGCGTCATCGTTAAAGATTTCATTTTTCGCTTACGATCCTTTGTCAAATGTAACTATACAGCCCTGGCAAAAATCGATCACGGATTCAACAGATGAGGCGGATGCTCACGGATTTACTCCGCATCATCGCTATCATATCATAGCGCAGCATGCAGTCATTGCTTGCTGCGCCAATTCCAATGTGGCAAGCTACGTCTGTGCTGGCGACAGAGCAAAGAGAAAATTCATCCACAGATTTGCACAGATTTCACAGATGAGGAGCCTGCTCTGGGTTTGGTGCAGCAAAATGCCTGGGCGTAGCTGCCATCATTTCGGCGTCAAGTTGGGCGAAAAACGCCGCCATCGTTGCGTGCCGTTCAGCACCGAGCGCGCGTGCAGTGGGCGTGTGCAGTGTGGCGAGCAAGCGCTGCAACTTGAACACATATTCATGCACCGGGGTGTAATCCGGCGCGGCAGGCTCAGTAGCGCCGCCATCAATTTCGGCCACCGGCTTCACCCACAGCCGGCTGCCATGCGCGCCAGCGTAGGCAAAGGCGCGCGCCGCGCCGATGGCGCCGATGCTGTCGAGCTTATCGGCATCATACAGGCAGCGCGCCTCCAGCGTCTGCGGCTGCACGCTCTGGTCGCGGAAGCGATGCGCCTCAATGCAGTGAACGACCTGCGCGACGAGTTCGGTTCCCGCGCCGAGATCGAGCAGCAAGTCGCGGGCGGACTGCGCCGCGCGCCAATGATGTGCAGTGCGATGATCTTCGGAGTGCGCGGCAGGGGCGGGCAAATCATGGAGCAACGCCGCCAGCCGCACCACCGTGAGATCCGCGCCTTCGGCCGCTGCGATCAGTTCCGCCAGCCGCGTGACGCGCGCCACGTGGTCAAAATCGTGCGCAGCATCGGCGGCAAAGTAAAGTGTGCGCGCGTCTTCAAGGGTCAGCCAGTTGCTCATAGAGACGTTTACATTATGCAAAAAGGATCAATGGGGTTTTACGGACATCGGCGGCGGTGCAGAGGGCGTCTGCTGTCTCCGTCCTCCGCGCGCCCAGAGGATGCCGCCGGGAATACTCACGAGGTAGCCGATAAATTGCTGCAATAAACCGACCGCGGCGCCCAGTTGGTAGCCGGCGCCCATGAACAGAAAAAGCCCGGCAAAGGAAACCTGGCGCACGCCCAGCCCGCCCGGTGAGAGGGGTACAACAATCAGCGCAAAAACGATAATCGGGTTGATGACCAACACCTCAAGCAGCGAAATGCTGTCTGGTTGGATGGCGCGGGCGATCAGCCAGATGTTGACGCTGGTGAGAATGACGATGCTCGTGCTGCCCAATGCGGTGAGCAGCAGCGCCTTCGGGTGATCTCGATAGACATCGAACGCCGCGGCCAGCTTGCCCCAGAGCGGCAGCGTGCGCGCGCTGAACGGCAGCACAGCCAGCAGACGCTCCATCAGCCGCTTGAGACGGCGGCTCAAGAGCGTCATCACCACGACGAGCAGGGCAAAGGCAGCCAGCGAACTGCCCACCGCGGCAAAGCGCATAAATATCGCGCCTTCGGGTGAAAATGGCTGGCCGTCCGGCTTCCCCCACAGCAACACCGCATTCGAGGAAAGCGCGGCAAAGAGCATGAAGATCATCAGGCCGATAAAGCGGTCGATCATCACGCTGGCCGCGGCGTCCGCCTTGCGTCTTGTATCGACCGCGACGGCATAGCCGCGCATCACGTCGCCGCCCACCTGCGCCGGCAGGAAGTTGTTGAAGAACTCCGCCATCCACTGATAGGAGAGCAACCGTGAGCGTGGCAGATCAATGCCCGCCGCGCGCAGCAGCACGCCCCATTTCAGCGCGCTGATGGCGACAGCCCCTGTGTAACACGCGGCGCCCAGCAGCAGCAGCCACTTGTTGGCGTGGACGATCTGCCACCACAGCGCGGCCGGATCGGGGAGTTTTAGCACAAGCCAGATCAGCAACGCAATCGCGATGCCGAGTTTGAGGAGGTCACCGAGGCGAGATTTGGTCATGCGCATCCATGCATTTACCTTACCGTTCTAACTGCGTATGCTTCTGGATCGTAAACGACTCGGTGGACGCGCCATTTTCACGATGCTGACGCACATCCTTCACATTCTGCTTTTGCGTCCACGCCATGTTCCAGACAACGTGCCGGTCGCGCTTGATCGCAAAGTCATACCAGCCGAGGACGCGACTCGTGGCTTCGATAAAGGCAAGCAAGACCAGCACCCACACCAACCGCACGATGCCCCACAATTCCTTGAAAGCAATACGCGCCACACGCCGATTCTGGATGCTGCTGACTTTGTAGCCATATTTGTGCTTGAGATAGAGATGTCCGGCATGGTTGCGCCGGCGCTGCCGCATAAAGTCGCTGACGGTGGTCGGCCCGGTGTTGTAGACGATGGCGTCGGGCGCGTAACGCACCTGCATCCCCTGCCGCACCACAATCGCCTCGACAAACGCCTCGTCCATCGCGACGTCGGGTGGAATCTGGTCGAAGACTTTGCGGAAGGCGATCATCTCCCCAGCCGCGGGATTTCGAGACAAAGCTCGTGCTCCATGCGCAGACGCAGGTGGCTCAGCAGCCCAATGATGTGCTCCGGCGTGTCCACGACCATCTTCTGCGCGCCGACCATGCCGACGTTCGGGTCGCGGAACATGCGCACCAGATGCTCGATGGCATATTCGTGCGGCAATGTATCGCCGCTTTCGAGCACGCAGATGTCGGCGGACGTCGCTTGCAGGAAAAGGTTGATCGCGCTGGTCTTACCCTCGCGGCGCTCCTGTTCGATCAGCTTGACGTGCGGCTGCTGCGCCACGTACTCCTTGACAATCTCCACCGTGCGATCCGTGCACGCGCTGGCGACCACGATGATTTCCACGATCTCCACCTCGTGCAGATGTTGATCGAGCAATGCAGCCAGCAACGAGCCGATGTTGGCTGCCTCGTTATAAGCCGTTATACCCACGCTACAGCGAATTTTGTCAATCGAGTGTGCTGTCATAAGCAGAAAAAGATTCCTCGCTCTGTGCTTTCTGGAAATCTACTCTCGTTGCGGCAAAGTTTGCGGCTGCAAAGAGTAAAGATCGAAGATGCTATGCATTCACCAATTTGACCATCGTCACGCAGTCGCCGCCCTCGTTGCCTTCGCCGGATCGCAACGTGCCGACCAGAGGATGGCGCTTGAGCGCGTCGCGCACCGCGGATTTCATGGCGCCGGTGCCGTGCCCGTGAATGATGCGGACAAAGGGGAGGCGCGCACGGTACGCGTCGTTCAGGTAGCGTTCCAGACGCTCCAGTCCGTCCTCGACGCGCTCGCCGCGCAAATCCAGCTCAATGCCGGGACTGGACGCCGGGCCGCTATTTCTTATTTTAACCGCGGAGACCGGCGCTTCCTTGACGGCTTTCTGCCGAAGCTCCAACCGTTTCATAGGCAATTTGAGGCGGAAGTTGCCAAGTTGCACGTCGGCTTCGTCGGTGGCGTCGTAGACGGCCAGCACTTCGCCGCTCGCTTGCAGGCTGGCGACCCACACGACATCGCCGATCTCCACCGGCCCCATCAGCCGATCCTCGGCCCTGCCCGGCACGACCACGCGCTGGTTGACCTCTTCGGTCGCCTGTTTGCGCCGCACGAGTTCCTTCTCGGCGCGCGAGAGAAACTCTTCATGCCCGGCTGCGCTGGCGCCGCTAAAGCCGCTGCGCGCCTGCCGTCGTAATTGTTCGAGCTCTTTGCGCGCCTCTTCCAACTCGCTCTGCATCAGCGTGCGCGTCTCCGCAATCACCGCCCGCCGCGCCTGCTCGATCTGAGCAAGTTGATGGCGCAGGTCGGCTTCGAGCAGTTGTCCCTGCCGCTCGCGCGCCTTGGCGCGTTCGGCGACGTCGAAAGCCTCCTGCTTGGCGCGGCGAATGTCGTCGAGCAACTTGTCGGCCTGCAGCGTGTCGGGCCGCACGATCGATTCGGCCTGATCCACGATCACCGGATTCAGGCCAAGCCGCCGCGCGATCGTCAGCGCGTTGGAGCGACCGGGCAGGCCGATGCTCAACTCATAGGTCGGGCTGAGCGTCTCGACGTTGAACTCGACCGACGCGTTGCGCACACCGGGCGTGTTGTGGGCGTAGAGCTTGAGATCGCTGTAGTGCGTCGTGGCGAAAGTGGTGATGCCGCGGTCGCGCAAGTTGTCCAGCAGCGCCATCGCCAGCGCCGAGCCTTCCTCCGGATCCGTGCCCGCGCCCAGTTCGTCCAGCAGCACCAGACAAGCAGGATCGGCCTCCTCCAAAATCGCAATGATATTGGTCAGATGGCTGGAAAAGGTGCTCAGGCTCTGCTCGATGCTCTGCTCGTCGCCAATGTCGGCGTAGACGCCCTCAAAAACGGAGAGCTTGCTGCCCACGTCCACCGGCAACATCATGCCCGACTGCGCCATCAGCGCCAGCAGGCCGACGGTCTTGAGCGTGACGGTCTTGCCGCCGGTGTTTGGCCCCGTAATGACGATGAGATAGGTGTCGTCGTCGAGATAAACGTCGATCGACACCACGCTCTTAGGGTCGAGCAGTGGGTGGCGCGCGCGGTGCAGGTCGATCACAGAACCGGGATGCGCAAAACCCACTTCCTCCTGGTCGCCTGCTTTGGCGCTGCTTTGCTTGAGCGGCGTCTTGCGCGGCTGGAAGGTGGTCATCTCCGGCAGCGTGGCGTCCAGCACGTAGGCGTACTTCGCTTTGGCAAAGGTGAAGTCCAGCTCGGCCAGCACCTGCGTGTTGCGACGCAGATAGATCGCTTCTTCGGCGACGGCAATGCTCAGCTCCAGCAGGATGCGGCGGACTTCCTTCTCTTCGTGCAACTCCAACTCGCGCACCGCGTTGTTCTGCTGCACAACCTTAAGCGGCTCGATAAACAACGTGGCGCCGCTGGCCGACTGGTCGTGCACGATGCCATCAATGTTACCCTTGTACTCGGCGCGCACCGGAATGACGTAGCGCCCCTGCCGCTGCGTCACAAGCGCCTCCTGCAGGTAAGGCTTGATGTCGCCGCTGTGGACAAGGCGATCCAGCGTGCTGAGCAGCCGATCCTGCGCCACGCGCAGCTCGCTGCGGAGGCGGCCCAACTCCGGGCTGGCGCTGTCGAGCACGTCGCCGCGGTCGCTGATGCAGCGGCCGATCTGCTCGACGACATGGTCGCAAGGCTGGATGTTTGTCGCCATTTCGGCCAAGTGAGGGAACGAGTGCTCCAGCCGCGTCAGCAGGTTGCGCAGTTGACGCGCCCGCTGCAGGGTGAACTTGACCTCCAGCAGGTCAGACGGCATCAGCACCGAGCGACGCTCCGCGCGGTCGAGCAGCGGGCGCAGGTCGCTCACGCCGCCAAAGTTGATGTCGTCCTTCTGCTGCAACAACTGGTAGGCTTCATAGGTCTGAATCAACCATTCCTGCACCGTGACCAGATCGTCGCTCGGCAAAAGCGAGGCGGCCAGCTCGGCGCCGCCGCTAAAGGCGCAGTATTGAGCCAGCCGTTCGAGGATTTTCGGATATTCGAGAACACGCAGCGTGCGTGGATTCATAACAGTTGCAATGTCATTCCTACAAATGGGGACTTGTGCGCCTGCCCCACGGCGTAACGGCCATCATAACATAGCCATTGATCTACCAGCAAAGTGCAGGCAAAACTGGGCGTCCCCCCGTTTGGCCGCCTCTCACCCACCAGGCGCGCCAGCCAGTAGGTCGGGCTAGTAGCCCGACGTAGCTTCCATCATCTTGTTGAGCGTCGTCGCCCCCGTCGGCCTGAGATGTTGCTGGTTAATGCCACTCGGCTCGTTGACGCAATACTGTCGGGCTAGTACAGTCGGGCGTAAATCAGCCGCTGGTTGATATGGTGTGGAGAAACCGAGTTTTTTAGAAAAACTCGGTTTCTGACTGCTGGCTTATCTACGCCCACGTGTACTAGTAGCCCGACCTGCGGGGATCGTCACCCAGTTTGGCCGCCTCCCTCCCACCAGGCGCGCCAGATTCCTGGTAATGGACATCCTCGGTCTACAATGGCCTTGCGTCAATCGTGATTTTCCTGAAAGGCGGAAAGGTTAGCTATGTCTGATCGATGGTTCAAACAAGTGCACTCCTTTTTTCGATATGCGTTGGCGCTCGCACTGAGCGTCGCACTCCTGATGCCCGCGGCGTCTCCTGCCGCTGCGCAAGGCGGCTTCAACCTGCCCTACGGCTTCATCCAGGAAGGGGTCGTGATGGGGCTGGATCTGCCCACCAGCTTTGCGCTGGCGCCGGACGGCCGCATCTTTATCACGGAGAAGGCGGGCCGCGTGCGCGTCTACCAGCACGGCGAGCTGCTGGGCGATCCCTTTATCGACCTGACCACTGAAGTCAACGACGCGGCAGATCGCGGGCTGATGGGCATCGCCGTCGATCCGGCCTGGCCGCAGCGCCCCTACGTGTATCTGGCTTTTGCCTACGACCCGCCTGAGATCAAAGATCGCAACCCAAGCGGCGCGCGCGTCTCGCGCGTCGTGCGGCTGACCGCGGACGCCGGCAATCTCAACGCGGTCGTGCCCGGCAGCGGCGTCGTGCTGGTGGGGACGAACAGCACCGCCGACCACGTGGGCAACCCGGATCAGGGCGACGCCGAACCCTTCTCCTGTCGCGACGAGGGCGGGCAGCCGGTGCGCGATTGCATTGCCACCGAAGGCACGGCGCACACGATCGACATGCTGCAGTTCGGTCCGGAAGGCGCGCTCTACGTCTCGGTGGGCGATGGCATCGTCAACAGCAAAGGCAACTCGCGCGCGCTGGACATCAACAGCCTTAACGGCAAGATTTTGCGCGTCGACCCGGATACGGGCGAGGGGCTGGCTTCCAATCCCTTCTACGATGGCGGCGCGGGCAGCAACGCGTCCAAAGTCTTTGCCCTGGGGATGCGCAATCCATTCCGCTTCACCGTCGACCGCGCAACGGCCGCGTGATTGTTGGCGAGGTGGGCAACGAGAAGTGGGAGGAGATCAACATCGGCGGGCCGGGCGCCAACTTTGGCTGGCCGTGCTATGAAGGGCCGGAGGAAGCCGCCACTTACGCCAACTGCGAGGCCTTCCGCAGCGGCGAGTGGACGATGACGCCCGGCGTCCACTCTTACCGGCACACGACCAAACCGCAGCGCGGCGCCGCGATCGGCGGAGACCTTTACCTGGGGCGCAGCTTCCCGGCGCTTTACCGCGGCGCATATTTCTACCACGACTTTAACGGCGGCGTCACCAACTTCCTGACCTTTGGCGGCAATGGCGGTGTGACGGACAACGAATTCGCCACCAACATGCCGGGCATCGTCCAGATCACGGCGACCGACGACGCGCTCTACGTGCTGTCGATCATCCTCGGCGGCATCTGGCGCATCCGCTACGTGCCCGGCGGCGATCAGCCGCCCACCGCGGACGCGGCTGCCGACCCGACGGGCGGGGTCGCGCCGCTGGAAGTCGCCTTCTCCAGCAAGCGCAGCACGGACCCGGAAAAGAGCATCGTGGGCTATCAGTGGGAGTTTGGCGACGGTGAAAGCAGCAGCAAGGCCAACCCGTCGCACATCTACACGGAAAATGGCGTCTACGCCGTGAAGCTCACCGTCACCGATTCCGCCGGCAGCACCAGCACGGACACGGTGGAGATCCTGGTGGGCAGCGAGCCGCCTGTCGCCGAAATCCTGGAGCCCGGCGACGGCGCCAAGTTCCGCATCGGTGAGCAGGTGACCTACCGGGGTAGGGGCAGCGACCCGGACGACGGCGAACTGAATGAGGGGCGGCTGGCGTGGTCGGGCGTTCTCCACCACAACGAGCACATCCACTACGATGCCATCAAGGCGACCGGCGCGTCGGGCGCGTTCGCCCTGGAGGATCACGGCGACAACACCTATCTGGAGCTTTGTCTCACCGTGACTGACAGCCAATCGTTGCAAGACCAGCAGTGCGTTGATGTCAAGGCGCAGGAGGTGACCTACACCTTCAACAGCGCGCCGAGTGGGTTGCCGATCACCTACGCGGGCAGCCGCTACGAGACGCCCTTCAAGGTCAAGACCTACATCGGCGCCAAACGCATCGTCGAAGCGCCGCTGACCGCGGCGGGCGGGCTGACCTTCGCCAGTTGGTCGGATGGCGGCGACGCGGTGCACGACCTCGTGATCGAAGATGGCGACCGTGTGCTCACCGCCGTCTACACCGATGCAAGCGGCGAGGCGCCAGCCGACGCCACAGATGAAGCCGCGCTGGAGGAAGCCCCGCTGGTGACGCCGGAAGATGACGCCGCGCCAGCCGCAGACGCGCCGGCTGAGGTCGAGACGCCCGCACCTGCCGGCAGCGATGCACCGACAAGCGGCGTACCGGCGGCCAGCGCCGGCGTCGTCCGCGCCGAGGTGTGGCGAGACGTGCCCGGCGACGACCTGGACGCGTTTGTCAAGACGCCGCAGTTCAAACATGACGCGCCGGAGATCGTCGAGCTGGCGCGGCTGGCCTTCCCGCGCGGCAGCGGCGACAGCTACGGTGTGCGCGTGCGCGGCTATCTCGTCCCGCCGGAGAGCGGCGACTATCGTTTCTTCATCTCCGCCGACGATCGCGGTGCGCTCTCGCTGAGCACGGACGCCGACCCGGCCAACAAGATCGTCGTTGCCTACACGCCGGACTGGACCGGCCCCGAAGTCTACGATAAGTACCCGGAACAGGCGACCGGTCCGCTCGCGCTGCAAGCCGGCGCACGCTACTACTTCGAGGTGCTCTACAAACAGGCCGACGGCAAGGACAATCTCTTCGTGGCGTGGGAGCGACCCGGGGGCGAGCGTGAAGTGATCGACGCGCGATATATCGAGCCGGTCGAGTAACGACGAAGCCGTCCGATTGGCAATGACTGGCATAGTAGCGAATTGTCAGGATAGCTTCCCATCGTCGAGGTGGAAGAGTTTCCGGCCAGCACAGAACTGATGTTCGTGCTGGCCGAGATTGAAGCGATGGCATCACGCGCTAAGAGCGAGTTGTGAGGACGAGGCGCTTGTCACAGCGCCCCTCGCAACTCGCAACTCGTCCCTCTTTACGCCGCTTGCGAAGGCGTCCCACCGGTGGTGTTGGCGCCTGTGATTTGTTGCATCGCCAGACGGTACACCTGAACCAGCAGATCGATGCCCGTCACGGCAAAGACGATGGCAACGACCAGTTTGGCAACTGGTTCCAGCGCCGGCCAGGCCAGCAGCGGGCCGCTCATCAGCATCCACGCCAGGATGGCCAGGCCAAAGACGGACAACGCCATTTGCAGCACGCGCGTGAGCGTTCGCCAGCGTCCCTGCGCCAGCACGTAGGCGTTGAGCGCAATGGTCAGGCTCCACAACAACGTCAACCAAGGCACGAAGGAAATAAAGTTTTCCGACAGCAACGGCAGCGACGTAACCTGGCCGTCCTTGATCATAATCGCCGAAATCCACTGCGGGTAGGCATTGAGCACCAGGATCGCCACCAGGCTGAAGCCGATGCCGACCACCAATTCGCCGACCTTGACGCGTGCGCTCTGCTCGATCTTGGGCAGCGAGCGTGGCTCCCAGGCGGGTTGCCTGGTCTCCGCCGCCAGCTTGCCGCGCGTCAAGGTCTCAATCAGGGCAAAGACAAAGACGAGCGTACCAAAGGTCTGGAAGAGTCCCCCTATCAGGTCGACCAGCATTCCGGCCGGATTCCCGATCGTGCGTCGTTCCAGCCCGATATCGACGGCCATGCCGAAGATCCAGACGCCCGTCAGCACCAGCAACACCACCGTGGTGACGATGCGGAAGGTGGGATAGAGCGCCGGCCCGATCAGCGCGCGCGGCGCGTGGTAGCGGGCGGCCAGCGCTTCCGGCCGGCCGAATTGTTCGAGCACACTCAACACCATTTGTTCGTCTAAGCTCTCCAGGTCGGCGCCGCGGGCTTCCAATTCATCCTGGATCAGCGAGCGGATCTCGGCTTCCACGTCGCCGCGCTCGCGCACAGGCAACGCCTCTCCCACGGCATCCACATAGCGGTCGATCCATTCCTGCGCGTTCATCGTGTTTGCTCCTTTTCGATCCCCAGCCGCGCCAGCGCGGCGACCAGACTTCTCCATTCGTCGATCAATTGCGGCAGCGTCGTTGTGCCCAGCGGGCTGAGCAGATAATAGCGCCGCGGCCGCTGGTCATCGACCACTTCCCAGCGGCTCTCCAGCAAGCCTTGCGCTTCGAGCCGGCGCAGCAGTGGATAGAGCGTGCCTTCGCTCACCTCCAGCCCCGCCTCGCTCAGCCGCTGTTTGAGGGAGTAGCCGTATTGCAAGTCGCGGCACAGGCTCAGAACCGCCATCACTGCCAGGCCGCGCCGCAGCTCCGATGCCAGGTTGTCATACGCTTGCGCGTCCATCATGGGTGTGTTCATAGTTGAGATTATACTATGCAATACATAGTACTGTCAATAGCAATGTATAATTTGTGACACATTAGTGGGCGGATGGATGCAGCCGTTGTGAGCCAGCCCACTTCCCATCCAGCCATCGCGAAGGTAAGCTACCTATGAACATATAACCCTGGCAAAAATTGACCGCGGGTTCAACGGATGAGGCGGATTTGCACGGATTTCATCTGTTTAATCTGTGGTCTGACAAATCGAACGACCCGTTGACAACCTGAAAGTCCGTTGAGAACTGTGGGTAAATCGTCCAGAAAATCCAGTATACTTATGGCAAACTAAAGGCATCTAGAACAGCCGGGTAAAAATAGCACGCGGATAACGCGGATCGGACAGATATCTACGGATCAGATCAGCGGAAATCCGCGTCATCCGCGTGCCATTGGTTGAACGATGCTTGCCCCGCCTGGATAGGCGCCCTGGTTTTGATCCGTGCAATCTGTGGTCTATTTTACTGAGAGGAACTGATGAAGATTTACGCGATCGACCACGTGCAGCTTGCCATGCCAGCCGGCGAAGAAGCACAGGCGCGCGCATTTTTCTGTGGCGTGCTGGGCATGACGGAAGTCCCCAAGCCCGCGACCCTGGCGAAGCGCGGGGGCGCGTGGTTTGCCGCGGGCGCGGTGCAGTTGCATCTTGGCGTCGAGGCAGAGTTTCGCCCTGCCCGCAAGGCGCACCCCGCGCTGCTAGTGGACGATCTCGCGGCGCTAACCGCGGCTCTCTTCGCGGCCGGCGTGGCGGTCGTCGACAACGAGCCGGCGCTGGAGGGCTATCGCCGCGTGCACATACACGATCCTTTTGGCAACCGCATCGAGTTGATGGAGAAACTGGCGGATCTCCGCTGATCTTTGTAGCTGTTCGGCTTGATTTCCATCGGCCACGGAGTAGGCGGAGTAGACGGATAAAAACCGGATAATTTCCGATAAAATCCGCCGAATCCGTCCTGTCCGTGGTCTATTTTTGCTATGGCTGTATCGCTACCGATTTTTCATATTTTGATCCGCGGGAATCCGCCCAATCCGCGTTCTCCGCGTGCTATCTTGCTTGCGCCTGGCGCACGATCTCGGCGATCTGCCCCAGGTGATCGTCTTCGTGGCGCAGACCCAGCACGAAGCGCTCCACGCAGTTGATCTCACCAGCGCCGGGCCAGGGGGCATACTGCACGTCATAATGGGGCTGTTCGGGCCAGAGGTCGAGGCTGGCGAGACGCAGACGCCGGCTCTCCTCCAGCCGGTGGCGGCACTGCGCCAGGGTGGTGACGTTTTCCCACGGCGTCTCGTAGCGCGAGCGGCCATGATTCTGCACCCCGCGCGCCATTTCAGCGGCCAAAAACGCCGACTCCTCAGAGGAAGCCGTCACATGCACGATGACGTGGCCCAGCGTCCACGCCAGGGTTTCTTCCACGTCGCTGGCCGCATACGGGTCGTCCGCAGTGGGATCCACCGGCTGAAAGATGACATCCTGGTCGGTGCAGCCGGAGATCAGCGCGTGCACCCTATCCACCATCTCGTTGGTCAAGCCACGCAGGTCGTTCACCGTCAACCCTGCGCAAAGTTCGGTCAAAGTGATCTGTTTCTCGCGTACAGCCTCAAAGTCCAACATACATTCCCTTTCTCTAACTTCAAATCTTAGGTTTTCGTAACCATGCAGCCGTGGCAAAAATAGACCACGGATTGAACGGATGAGGCGGATTCCCACGGATTTACTCCGAAAGCATCCGGTTTTTTCCGTCAAATCCGTCAAATCCGTGGCCTATAGAAACCACGCTGAACAGTTACAAGTTCAATGCTGAGTATCAGCATCGATTGATTGCAACCGCAAAGTCCGTAATTAGCTGTAGGGAACTGCGCATTGTCGCGACATCGGACAGTGGCTGACAGACGCGCTTGGTTCCCTCCGTCACAATCGCGGCTATGAATATTGTAACTCGATTTAGTTTTCTCTTTATGATTGGCTGGCTCGTTGCAGGATGCGGCGCCCAGGCCGCCGATCGGCCGATCACCGCCAGCGTGGTGGAGGCGATGAGTGCGCCCAACGACGCCAACTTTGCGCGCGCCTATGCCCCGCGTGCGTTCACCTTCCCCCAGGATCACGGCGCCCATCCCGACTATCGCACCGAATGGTGGTACTACACCGGCAACCTGACCGGCGACAATGGCGCGCCCTTTGGCTTCCAGTTGACCTTTTTTCGCAGCGCGCTGACGCCCGACATGCCCCCGCGCACCTCGACGCTGGCGACGAATCAAGTCTACATGGCGCACTTTGCGCTCACCGACGGCGCGCGCAACGCGCACGCCAGCTTTGACCGCTACAGCCGCGGTGCGGGTGAACTTGCCGGCGCAACGGGCGAGCCAGGCTATCGCGTCTGGCTGGAGGATTGGGCCGCCACCGAGATCGAGCCGGGCGTCTATCGGCTCGTCGCCAGCGCGCCAGGCGAGGATGGGCCGGTCGCCATCGACCTGACGCTGCGCGAGACGCGCCCGCCGGTGCTGCACGGCGAGCAGGGGCTGCATCAGAAAGGCCCCGAAGCGGGCAACGCCTCTTATTACTACAGCCTCGTCGGTCTGGAGACAAGCGGCGCGGTGACATACGCGGGCCGCACCACGCCAGTGACCGGTCGCAGTTGGATGGATCACGAATTCGGCACGAGCGCGCTGACCGCGGGCGCGGTCGGGTGGGATTGGTTCAGCATCCAGTTCGACAACGGCGCGATCCTGATGGTGTATGAAATCCGGCTGGCCGACGGCGGCGTCAACCCGCAGATCAAGGGCATGTTGATCTGGCCGGACGGCGCGCAGCAGATCGTAAGCGAGGACGACTTCGAGTTGACGCCAACTGGAACGTGGACCAGCACACGCACCGGCATCACATATCCGTCGAGGTGGGAATTACGCTTCCCCGACCTGGAGATCGACCTGACGATCACCCCGCTGGTGGCTGACCAGGAAATGGATGTGAGCTTTGTCTACTGGGAAGGCGCCATCGATGTGACCGGCGTCATGCGTGGGGAAGCCGTCACGGGCCGCGGCTACGTCGAGTTGACCGGTTACGGCGAGCAGAGCACGCAGTACCAACGCTAATGGGCCAGCCGACATGCTCGCGGCCCTACTTTCCTCACTATGTAGGCCGGGCTAGTCGCCCGACCTGTCGCGTCAACCATTCATTTTGTCAGGAGCTTGGCGGCGCTGCACATTACCTCGCGCTCGGACGGATAGGTCAACACCTGCGGCGTCTGCGCCAGGGGAAACCAGTTGACGCTATCCACCTCAATGCTGGCGTCGCTCAGCTCGCCGCCCACCGCGCGCATCAGGTAGAAGTCCACACGCTTCTGCACCAGCTCCGGCGTGGCGCGGTGATGGGTGTCCCAGTACCAGTACTCGATCACGCCCAGATGCGCCTCGCATCGGCCGGCAAGTCCGCACTCTTCCTTGACTTCCCGCAGCGCGGTCTGTTCGACCGTCTCGCCCGGCTCGCAGGTGCCTTTGGGGAGTTGCCAGCGCGTGCCCCCGCGCGTGGCGATCAGCGCGATCTCCGGCTCTCCCTGGTCGTTAACGCGATAGATCACGCCGCCTGCCGAGTGATCGGTGCGACGCCGTTGCCAGTGGCGCCGCGTCTCTTCATCAATTGGCGGCAGGTCGTGTGCTTTCCTCATACCAAGGTTCTTGTTAAACAGTGATGTCTGGCAAGCTGTGGTTCTATCAAGCTGTGGTTCTATCAAGCTGTGGTTCTATCAAGCTGTGGTTTTGTCAAGGGCGCCATCGCCCACCGCAACGGCAAGCGCCATCGCCACGCGCTCCCAGTTGTGCGGCGGCATGTAAACCAGCGCGGCGGGCAAAAAAGGCTTCGACGTAAAAGTCAGCGCGCCGGCAAGCTCCTGCACCGTCCAGACCGCGCGCGCATGCGCGATCACAACGGAGGCGTCCGTCCATTTGTCGAGCAACACAAACCAGGCCGCCAGCTCCTGCGCCATGCCTACATGTGAGATCGGCAATGGCGTGTCGTTGCCGTTGAAGACAAAGGCGAGCGCGCCGTCCGTGTTGCACCAGATACGATCCGGCGTAATCGGGCCGGGCGAAAGCCCCATTTCCCCCCATGCGTGTAGATGCGCATGGAGGTTGGAAATCACCGACGGCGCCAAATCACTGTGCAGCGCCGCGATCGGATGCAGGCCGGCAGGCGGTTGGGGATGGGAGAAAACAGTGTGGTCGCGGATCGTGTAGAACATTCAAAGCCACTTTCTTCTGCGAAAAATGATCAACATGGTGATGGCGATGCTGATGAACACCGCCCAGACCAGCGGATAGGCCCACCAGACGTCCAATTCCGGCATGAAGTGGAAGTTCATCCCATACACGCCGGCGATGAAGCTGAGCGGGATGAAGATGGTCGAGACCATCGTGAGCACCTTCATGACCTCATTCATGCGATTGTTGACCAGCGCCAGATGCGTCTCGATGGTGCTGCTGGCCAGGTCGCGCATGCTGTCGGACAGGTTGGCAAGTCGCGCCAAGTGGTCATATACATCGCGATAATACATGCGAACCTGCGTTGGGACAACCCTGTATTCGCCCGTGGAGAGCCGTCCCAGCAACTCGCGCTGCGGCGTGAGGATGCGCTGTAGCCGCAGCGCGCTGCTTTTGGCCGTCAACAGGCGATTGAGCATGTCGCGCTCTGCTTCGTTGGAATGGAAGATGTCATCTCCCAACTTCTCCAATTGTGCTTCGAAAGCATCGATCAAAGGGATATAGTTATCGATCTGGCTGTCGAGCAATTCATAGAGCAGCATGGCCGGCCCGCGCGCCAACCCGACTTCGGCATGATGCTCGGCGTTCCAACAGCGATTGATCGAGCGCCGCTCCGCCTCATGGATGGTCACGAGGAAGTTGACGCCAAGAAAGACATCCACCTCCTCGGTGTCCATATCCATTGGCTCATCGCCCAGGTTGACGGTGTGAAAGACCAGATAGAGATAGGAGGCGTAGTCGTCAAGCTTGGGCAGATGCGTATCGCGCAGCGCGTCCTCGATCGCCAGCGGGTGAAAGTGAAAAACCTGCGCCAGGACGCGCTCGTAGTCGCCATTCGACGCGCCTTGCATATCGACCCAAAGTTGGGTGTCCTTGTCGGCAAGCAGATGCGGCAGTTCGGTGACTGGCACATCCACGCCGACATTTCCAACAGCATCGCGACAAATGATGCGAATCATCGAAAGCTCTTATCCAATTAAGAAACCGGTTGCCAGCACAACTGCCAGCGGCGCCACCACGTACAGCGCCACCCACGTCAGCGCAAACACGCCCGCGCTTTTCCACAGCCCAAAGCCGTGCGCCACGCCCACCGCTTTGAGCAACAGCGCCCCACACCAGACCACGCCCACCAGCGCCAGGATGCGCCCCGTATAATGGAGCGCCGCGGCCGTGGGCGCCGACGCCACATCGCCCAGATCGGGGGCGTAGACGAGCAAGAAAAGGATGGCGGGCGCCGCAGAAAGCGCCACCGCGCCCAAGTGCTGGTTCAAGGTGGCGCGGCCGCCCAGGCTTTTCGCCACCAGCAGCAGCGCCAAAACGAAGAGCATCCAATCGGCCGCGTAGTGCAGGGGTGAAGCCAGCCACGCGCCTCCCAGCCTGATCACGCGGGAGGGACGTGCGCCGAGGGGCGGCTCGATCTTGACCACCTCGGCGCGCGCTTGCGCCACGAATGTTTGCACGCGCTCTGGCGTTGCCGAAATCTGCGCCAGGACGCGCCCGACCACTTCCGGCGTGGTCGACAAGGCTGCGATCCAACCGTTCACCTGGTCAGGCGTGGCCGAAATCTGCGCCAGCAACTCGTCGAACTGGCTTTGCGACATGCCAAGCTGGTCGAGCATCGGCTGAAGCTCCGCCATCGTCGCATCGACCTGCGCCTGCTCTTCCGTTCTGGCCGCGGCGAGTTGCTCCGCGGTGAGGTTGGCCAGCCGCAACAGCCGCTGCGTGTCGGCCTCCGAAGCGTTGGCGCGCGCCAGCAGTCGGCTCATCTGGACAGGGGTAGGCTGTGTTTGTTGGACGACGCCTTCAATTTCGCCAACTGTAAGCGTCTGCTGTTGCAGCAGCCGGTTCAGGCGCATCTGGGGGCTGGCAAAGCGGTTGAAGAGATCGGACGCCTGTCTGATCATGGCGCCGAAACGACGATCGAATTCAGACGTGGCGACGTTGACGGCGTTCTCCACCCGCCCTTGCAACACGGCGACCGCCGACTCGACGGCGGCGGTGACTGTGGCGACCGTCTCACGCGCGTCGGCGACGACCTGGTCGAAGCGCTCCACCAGCGTGGGCGTGCGCAATGATGACGGCAAGCCAAACCACAGCCCCAGCCCGGCGAGCAGAGTGACGACGAGAAAGAGTTTCAAGGCAAAGGCAATCCCCCGCTCGGTCTGGAGCAACGCGTGAATGACGTCGCCGCGTAATTGCAAAACCTGCGAATAGGTGTGAAGTGCACTTTTCATCGCTGGGCATCCTCTCAAAATGATGCGTAAATCCGTAGGTCGGGCTACCAGTAGTAAATCCGTAGGTCAGGCTATCAGCCTGACAAATCACGTTAACAATCCGCCATCCGTAGGTCGGGCTACCAGCCCGACAAATCACGTCAAAGCTCGGCGTCGCGCCGGCGGCAAACCCCCCATCAGGGCGCCAGGAATTGTTGCACCTGGAGCGCCTGATTGACGTAGGGATTCTGCTGCAAGCTGTAGGCGCCGCCGTTGAGCAGGATCAGCACAACAAGCAGCGCCATTATCGCGTAGGGCGCCAGCGTCACCACGAGCGTCGGCGCGGCGCCTAACCCATGCACCGACTTGAGGGCGAGAAACTTGGCCGCCAGCATCAGCAAGAAAATCAACGAGATCGGCGTCACCGCGCCGGGGACAATTTCGACGAGCCGCAACAGCAGCGGCGCATACGCCAGGCTCAGCACGCCCAGTGTCTGTCCGAAACGCGCCTGGCTGCCATACCAGCGTGCCACCCAGTGAGCCAGCAGCGCAAACAGGAGCCAATTGATGACCGTAGCCAGCGCGGTGACGACGATTGAGCTGGCCGTAGCCGTCACCGTGGGGTAGCCCAGCAACACGCGCAATGCCTCCCACGCGGCGGTGTGCCCCTGCGCAAACTGGACGGCAAAAGCGGGGTCTTGCTGCACCTGCTGGGCGTACCAGGGCAGATCGACCAGCGCGCTATAGAGAAGACGCTGCAACGAGTTCAGGTTCGGCGCGGTGAGCTCGCCCAGCCAGTAGCCGATCAACTGGGCGAGCGTCACCAGCCCTACGATCGTCAAAATAATCACGAACCCGCGCTGTCCTGGGCTTGCGGCATCGCGCACGAACGCGCACGGCTCATTGCCCAACAGCAGTGTGCGTCAAGCAGCGCCAGCACGCCGGGCTGTGAGTGGTCGTCATCGTGCGCCGGTTCCCGAGGTGCGGTTACGATGGCATCCGCATCGATGGCGATGTCGCCTGATTCTATTGACATTGGGAAAGCTCCAATCGTGAGTTGATGCGTTGTACGTCACGTGACGTGTGTATCACCAAATTATAACGGCGGTCGGTGGCTCGACAAACTACATGAACGGTCAAAGGTCTGTTCGATCCGCGCCGGCAGGTGTACAATTCAAGCCGCGGATGTTGCAAAGCGGAGCATAAGCAAGCGGATTGGGCGGATTTCCGCTAATTTCCTGATTTTGATCCGTGCAGATCCGCCCAGTCCGCATGATCCGCGTTCCATTTTATGCTTGATAGCTGCTGGAGACGCTCATGTTCCAAAAAATCCTGATCGCCAATCGCGGCGAGATCGCCGTCCGCATCCTGCGCGCTTGCCAGGAGATGGGCATTGCCACCGTGGCCGTCTATTCCGACGCCGACGCGCGCGCGCTGCACGTGGCATTGGCCGACGCCGCGGTGCACATCGGGCCGCCGCCGCCGCGTGAATCCTACCTGCGCGGCGAGCGCATCTTGCAGGCCGCGCGCGAGCACGGCTGCGACGCCATTCACCCCGGCTATGGCTTCCTCTCCGAAAACGCCGATTTCGCCGACGCGGTCGCCGCGGCCGGGCTGACGTTTATCGGGCCGCGCGGCGCGGCGATGCGCGTGATGGGCGTCAAAACCTCGGCGCGCGCGGCCATGCAAGCCGCCGGCGTCCCCATCGTGCCCGGCTATCAGGCGAGCCAGGCCGACGACGACTTGCTGGCCGCCGCGCAGGAGATCGGCTTTCCCGTGCTTGTCAAGGCGACCGCGGGCGGCGGCGGCAAAGGGATGCGCATCGTTCAGCATCCTGATGAGCTGCGCCACGCGCTGGCGTCGGCGCGGCGCGAGGCGCTCAACGCGTTTGGCGACGAGCACATTTACCTGGAGAAGCTGATCGAACATCCGCACCACATCGAGTTCCAGGTTTTTGCCGACCACCACGGCCACGCGGTTCACCTCTTCGAGCGTGAGTGTTCCGTCCAGCGCCGCCACCAGAAGATCATCGAAGAGACGCCTTCGCCGTTGCTGGACGCCGAACTGCGCGGCCGCATGGGGGAAGCGGCGGTGGCCGCGGTGCGCGCGGTCGGCTACACCAACGCCGGCACGCTGGAATTTCTGGTCGATGCCCAGCGCGCCTACTATTTTCTGGAAATGAACACGCGGCTGCAGGTGGAACATCCCATCACCGAGGCGGTCACCGGCGTTGATCTGGTCAAGCTTCAGATCCGGGTGGCGGCGGGCGAGCCGCTTCCCTTTACGCAAACCGACCTGTCGCAGCGCGGCCACGCCATCGAGTGCCGCATCTACGCCGAGGATGCGGCCAATGGCTTCCTGCCCGCCATCGGCAAGGTGCTGACCGCGGTCGAGCCGGTCGGCCCCGGCGTGCGCGTCGACGCAGGCGTCACCGGCGGCGACGAGATCACGCTGCATTACGACCCGATGATCGCCAAGCTGATCGTGCTCGGCGAGACGCGCCGCGACGCCATCGACAAAATGCTGTGGGCGCTGCGTCACTACGTGATTCTGGGCGATGTCATCACTAACATCCCCTTTCTGCGTAAAGTGCTGAGCCACCCGCGCTTCCTGGCCGGCGACGCCACCACCGATTTTGTCGATTCCCTCCCCCATCTCCAATCTCCAATCTCCCAATCTCCCAATCCCCCCGATCTCGCCTTCGCCATCGCCGCGATCGCCGAACTCCTGCAAGGCAGCGCAGCCCCGCCGACGACAGGCGCGGCCGCAGACGGCGATCCCTTCAGCCCGTGGCGGCAAAGCGACGGCTTTCGGCTGGGCAATGCCACGGGGGGCGCGTGACAGAGAGGATGGCGCCCGTGCTGCTGACCGAAGCGACCTTGCCCCGTGCGGTCGCGGAACTGGCGCGGCGCGACCCCGATCTGGCGCAGGTGGTCGCGCGGCATGGCCTGCCGCCGCTGTGGCCGCGCGCACCAGGATTCCCTACGTTGGTGTTGCTAATCCTGGAACAGCAGGTGTCGCTGGCCTCGGCGCGTGCCGCATTCAACCGGCTGGAGGCAGCCACCGGCGCGGTGATGCCCGCTAGTCTGCTTTTCCTGGCAGACGAAGAGATGCGCAACATCGGCTTCAGCCGCCAGAAGGCCGGCTACGCACGCGGTCTTGCCGAGGCGATCCAGGCGGGTCAGTTTGATCCCGATCATCTCGCCGAACTGCCGGATGAGGAAGTGCGCCGTGCGTTGACGGCCTTCAAGGGCATTGGCGCGTGGACTGCGGAGATTTACCTGTTGATGGTGCTGCGCCGCCCCGACGCGTGGCCGGCCGGCGACCTGGCGCTGGCAACCGCTGCCCAGCAGGTCAAGGGGCTGGCGCAACGCCCTACGCTGGCCGAGCTGAACGCGCTGGCCGAAGTGTGGCGTCCCTGGCGGGCGGTCGCGGCGCGTCTATTGTGGCATCATTATCTGTCGCGTTGAAACACATCGCAGCATAAATGTTCAACTCAGCGAGTTACGATGCAGCTTGGTTCATCAAACGGCCATGGGAGTAGACGGATTAGACGGATAATTTTCGGATGGAAGGCTGCTTCCCACTCTAAATCAACATCGGAAAGCCCAAAAGGCGACCCGTCGCTGCCTGTGGTTGAAAAGGCCGGCGTCGTCATTCCGCCGATTTGGCGATAGTCTGAGGATAGCTACCCCAGGCAATAGTCGTAGCTTTCATCCGCTTACAGCACAATCTCGCGCCCCTCAGCCGCCGACCGCGTGATGGCGTCAACGATCTGCACGTGGACGAGCGCCTGCTCCGGCGTCACAATGTCGGCGCTGGCGTCGCCGTTGAGCCGCCGCACAAAATTGGTGATCAACTGGTCGTAGGAACTGCTCTTCTGAGCCGGCAACTGCGTGTCGGTCTTGACTTCCATACCGTTGAGCATGGTGTACAGTTCGACCGAATCCAAGCCGCCGATGCGCGCGCCGCCCTCGTCGCCAAACAACTCCGTGAGAAACGTTTCCGGATAGTTGGACGCCCAGGCAACCTGGAAGTGAAGCACGGAGGCATCCTCGAAGATCACCTGCGCCCAGGCAACATCGTCGACATCGTAGCGTGCGCTGGCGGATGGCTTGAAGATGTCCGCGCCCCAGCCGCCCAGTCCGCGCCCGCGCGGGCCAAACTCGGCAAACATGACGCCGGTGACCCGTTTGGGCTTCGGATAGTTCATGATATAAAGCGCGCGATCCAGCGTGTGCACACCGATGTCAAGCAGCGCGCCGCCGCCGGCCAGTTCCTGATTGGTGAACCAACTGCCATAGCCGGGGATGCCGTTGCGCCGCTGCCAGACCGTGCGCGCCGCATAGATACGGCCAAAGAAGCCATGTTCGGCGTGGGCTTTGGCCGCCTGCATCGGGCCGGTAAAGCGGAAGTGCGTGCCGACGGTCAGCACGCGGTCGTGCGCAGCGGCAGTGGCAAACATCGCCTGAGCGTCGTGGTAGGTCAGCGCCACCGGCTTTTCGCACAGCACATGCGAGCCAGCCTCGAGTGCGGCCGTCGCCATCGGCTTGTGAAAGATATTCGGCGTCGCCACCACGGTGATGTCAGGCTGGACTTCGGTCAACATCTTTTCGTAACTGCTGTAGACCGTGGCGCCCCCCGTCTCGTCGGCGACCGCGCGGGCGCGCGCCTCGTTGACATCACACACAGCGACGACGGTGGTATTGGGCTGTTTCTGAAAAACAGGAATGTGGACGCGTTGGCTGATGGTGCCCGCGCCGATCACGGCGACGCGCCATGCTTGAGAAGTGCTCATAAAATTCTCGACTTTCTTTTCAGGTTGGTTTCAAAAATAGCAAGCGGATAACGCGGATTGGGCTGATCAGCGCCATTCGCGTGCCTTTCACACTTTGCATTAATCTTCTGTTTCGAATTTCTCGAACTTCTCGATTCTCCAATTTCGATATTCCTCAGTTTCTGTAGTTTCCGGCTTGCCGTCGTCAAACAGAATGGCATGGACGAACTTTGGGCCATGCACGCCCAGCGTCAAATTCATTTCGATATCGGCGGACTTGCTGGGGCCAGTGATCAGATTCCAACCGGCGCGCTCACGCAGCAGGTCGGTCAGGTCGCCGGCCGCGCGCCGGGTGGCCAGCCACGCCTCGATCGTCGGGTAGAGGCGGCTGAAGGGGATCAAGGCGATGTGACGAAAGGCAACAGGCTGGCCGCGCGGTTCTGGCCCGCGCTGCTCACGACGAGCATCGAGCCGGTGGCGGCAAAGGCAGCCTCCACACCCGTGACGCCAAAGCGGATAAAACGCACGCGGTCCAGCGCTTCGGGGGTGGTGAGCTGCTGCGGGGCGACCAGTTCCCACTGCATGTCGGTCAACACTTCGGCCAGCCCGGCGATGGGCAACTTGTCGGGCGCCCAGCTCAGCACCATGCGATCCTGGCCGTAGGTTTCGGGCTTGGGGCCTTTGCGCGCGGCTTCTTCCTCCGCGGCCCAATCCGTCAGCCGGTTGATCAGCGCCAGACGCACTTCCACCGCCGACTCTAAAATTTCAAAGCTGCCGTACAGTCGCGTCAATTCTTCACCGAAACGCTCGGCAAGCTGTTGCCTGGCGCCCTCGGCGTGGGTGACAGTCATGCGCTCGTCGGCGGTGAGCGGCGGCGCTTCCACCGGCGGGAAGGGCAAATCCGGCCGGCTCAAGATCGTGCGGATGCGGGTGAGAATTTCGTCGCGTGCCGATGTCATGATGACGTCGATGTATCCTGGTTGTTATTGGTTGGGTCATCACTCTCTTTGATCACCAGATGTTTCACCATTTCCTGGCGACCATATAACGTTCCCTGTAGGACTTCTGTGGCGTGTGATGCACCCGCCTCAGCAATCAATCGACTTTCTGCGGCGCAGCAATATTCGTGATTATTATCGATCAAAACACAATTACGCTCGGCAACCAGTGCGGCGATTCCCGTCGTTCCACTGCCGCCAAATGGATCGACAACCAGGCCGTTTGGTGGGGAAAGCAGTTTGACAAAGAACATCGGTAGATCGACAGGAAAGACAGCCGGATGCCCTTTATTTTTGCCGACCAATGGCAGTGACAACACATTCGGCGGCAGCACCGTATTTTTGCCCACCCATTTCGATATATTGCGGCCAAACCCACTGGCGTTCGCTGAATTGTGGCGGCTGGGATCGTTGTCGCCTAGATTCTTGAGTCTCGACTCCACCCAATCGCCTACTGGTTTGCGAACTGCATCAGCATTGAAATATGGCCGCGTTGATTTTGCCAGGTGAAAGCAATACTCCCACCCATCCCTGAGCCGACTCGGCCAATAACCAGGCATTGGGTTTGGTTTGTGCCAAATGTAATCATCGATGCAGAACCAGCCGCGTTCACTGAGACTTTCGATCATCTGCCAGACATAACGATGTCTTACGCCATCGACTACTTTATCCTTGATATTGATGACCAGGCTTCCGGTTGGTTTGAGCGCCGCAAAAAATGGTTCATGAAACATCAAAAACCATTCGGCAAAATCGTCCGGATGCACACTGTCATAGTGTCTGCTACGCGCGTCGGCATAGGGGGGAGAGGTTACGATCAAATCCACTTGCCCGTGGAAATGTTGCATTTCTTCTCGGCTATCTCCCTCAATAATCGTACACACCCCTCCAGAAGATGTCACGCATTTCCTCGGAAATCTATTTTCGGTCATTGTTCCATCCCCAATGAACTTACAGATATATCCTACGGCTTGCAAAAAAATCAACAAGCCGATATGGATCGGCAAAAACACCAGAATTGTCGACTAGCCCATGAGTTCGACACGCCTCACCAAATGCATCGAGTAATAGTGGAGGCGCCTCAACTTGCGTTACCAGTTCATCTGAATCATACGATTCCATGAGAACATCTAGCACAGCTTTCATGATCTCTTCGTAGGTGTAGTTGGCAAAAAACGGCCAAAAGTAATCAGAGAGCCAGATTTCAGTGTTCACCGAGTACGGGTTGCCGCTCTTGGCCTGCTTTCTGATGAGGCGCGTGCCACGTTCCATCGCAATACCAAAAACACACATATACGGGCCGGTGCGATTCTTATCTAATTTTGCAAATACCTCCATTGCCTGAATCGCTTTTGGCCAATCTTGGCCACCCATCGTGTTGCTGCGATTCTCGACAGACACATAGAGAGTTAAATGTCCTGCTTTGTGTTCTTGAAATCTGATGACGGCGTTGAAATCACATTCGGCGTTGCCAATATCGGAGACGCTTTCAAATCTCCCCGATGCTTGCGCACAGCCCGTAGCAAGAAACTGGTATCGCCATCCAGAATTCATGCGTTCCTTTTGCAAGGTGCGGTTGCGAAACTGTTCAACGCCGACTTTCTGGTAAGTTTTCTTGTAGATCTGATGCGCTGTGGCCGCCGGGTCTCCGCAGTATTTACGAAAGTACTTCAGCAAGTTTCTACCTTCTCGCCGACAAATCTTTTCAATCTCATTCTGATCCGCTCCATCAGGGATATTCAAGATCGCCCGACTCGACTTTAGATTAGCGTTGATGATTGCCCGGCGCACTAAATCTTTCATCTCGTCCAATGACATCTGCTGTTGATGAGGAAGGAGCGTTGAGTCATCTAGCAGATCAGACTGTTTGTTATCACTGTCCTGAATGCGAGGATACGTTTGGACGGTTGCTCCACTAAAGCTTGTTCGGCGCGCCATAAATTTTCTACTTTCTTTTCTGTTTTTTTGTGTGCCGTTGCGCCTTCGTCGCTATTCTTTCTTTGCGTTTTCCCCAATCATCTTGCGCGCTTTGAGCCGCTCCTGCCACCGCTCGCGAAAGCTGCGTTTGGCGAGCGGCGGGAAGTCGCGGCTGTTGGTCCAGGCCGCGAGCGGGCCAGGCATGAACTTGATATTCCCGCCACTCATGCCTGCGAAGACGTTGCTGCCCAGGCTGCCCAGCTTGCCCGCCGCTTCGTAACGGAAGCGGCTCTGCATCATCTGGCTGAACCCTTGCATGGCTGCGCGGTCGAAGATGGGGGCGTCATGCTCCTCGACCACGTCGCGGCGCAATTCCAGCAACATGCGCGGCAGGTCGATCTTGACCGGGCAGACTTCGCGACACGCGCCGCACAGCGTGCTCGCATAAGGCAGCTTGTTCACATCCGTGACTTCCAGGTGGATGCTGGGGCTGATCACGGCGCCGATCGGCCCGCTGTAGGTGCTGCCGTAGGCGTGCCCGCCGATCTCGCGGTAGACCGGACAGACGTTGAGACACGCGCCGCAGCGGATGCAGCAAAGCGCCTCGCCATAGCCTTTGGCGAGCATATCGACGCGACCGTTGTCCAGCAGCACGAGGTGAAATTCCTCCGGCCCATCCGCGTCGCCCGGCTTGCGCGGCCCGCTCGTCATGGAAAGATAGACGCTGCATTGCTGGCCGGTCGAACTGCGGCAGAGCGCCTGATATTGCAGAAACGCATCTTCGATGGTCGGCGCGAGTTTCTCGATGCCCATCACCACGACGTAGACGCGCGGCAGCGTCGAGGTCATACGCCCGTTGCCCTCGTTGGTGACGATGCAACAGGTTCCGGTTTCGGCGATGGCGAAGTTGCAGCCGCTGACGCCCATGTCCGCGCTGAGGAATTCCTTGCGCAGTATGCCGCGCGCCACGCTGCAAATTACCTGTGGGTCAAGCGTCGGCGGCATATCCAGCTCGCGCTGGAAGATGTCGGAAATGTCCTCGACGCGGCGGTGAAGCACCGGCGCCACGATGTGGCTGGGCGGTTCGCCGGCAAGCTGGATGATGTACTCGCCCAGGTCGGTCTCGACGACGGTCATGCCGGCGTTTTGTAGCGCCTGGTTGAGATGCACTTCTTCCGTCACCATCGATTTGGCTTTGACCACCTTCTGCACGTTGGCCTTGCGCGCGATATCGACGAGGATGCGCTGCAGATCGACGCCCTCCTTGGCCCAGTGCACGTGACCGCCGTTGGCAGTGACATTGCTCTCAAGCTGTTCCAACAGGTCGGGCAGGGTGCGCAGGACGTGCTCCTTCATCTG
The DNA here is from genome assembly GCA_016710365.1 of Candidatus Caldilinea saccharophila. Lineage (GTDB taxonomy): Bacteria > Chloroflexota > Anaerolineae > Caldilineales > Caldilineaceae > Caldilinea > Caldilinea saccharophila. Next base: position 52,719 of record JADJVW010000003.1, read on the forward strand.
GCGCACCTGGTCGCGCAGCGTCTGCCCATCGACGGCAGCCATGGCCGCCGCGCCTTGCCCGGACATGCGCCCTGTCGAACGCTCCAGTGCAACTCTCAGATGCTTGTTACCCAGAGCATCCTGGACGCGGGTCTTGTAGGGAAGAGTCAGGTCGATGGTGGATGGAGTCATAGTTGGAAATCCGAGAACTGAGGCGTGACTTGTAATGCGTGATGCGTGATGCTGACAGATTACGCATTACGCATTACTGATCACGCATTATGAATTAGCTTTACCATCTTGCCACCGGCGGGGGGGCGGTGCAGGCGGCGCTGCCTGCGTTTGCAGCGGGCGTGGCGCGACGTCCACCTGGTTGGTCAGCACCTGGGCAATGTGCACGGCGCGGGAGCGTTGTCCTTCCCGGCTCAGCAGGCCGTTGATGTGCGCCATGCAACTGACATCGCACAGCGCCACCGCGTCGGCGTCGCTTTTGGCGATGTTGTGCGTCTTGCGCTGCCCCATCGCTGTGCTGATGTCGCCGTTCTTGATGGCAAAGAGACCGCCAAAGCCGCAGCACTCCTCGGCGCCGTTCAACTCCACGAACTCGGCGCCCTCGACATGGCTGAGCAACGCACGCGGCTGACGGTCGATGCCCAGTTCGCGCAGCAGATGGCAGGAGGCATGATAGGCCAGCTTGCCCTCGAAGTGGGCGCCCACTTCCTCGACGCCCAGCACATCGACCAGAAACTCGGTCAATTCGAAGGTGGCCGCGCCCAGAAATTCGGCGCGTGCGCGATAGCTTGCATCCTCTTCGAGCAGCAGCGTGTAAAAGTGGCTTGTCATCGTGGTGCAACTGCCGCTGGGCGCGACGACGGCATCGACCTGCCCGCGCCGCACGAGCGGCTCGAAGATGTCGATGAAGCGACCGCTATAGCTGCGCCTCGTCCCAGAAGCCGGCGTTGAAGGCCGGCTGTCCGCAGCAGGTCTGCTCAGTAGGAAAAACCACCTCGACGCCATGCCGTTCGAGCAACTCGACGGTTGCCATCCCGACTTCAGGGTAGATCATATCGACCATGCAGGTCACAAACAGCGCCACGCGCTTGGGTGGAGCGTCGAATTGTTTTTTATGCGCCATGCGTGTCGTCAATCTCCATTCTCCAGTCTCTAATCTCAAGTTGCCGGCGAGATTAGAGACTGGAGATTACATAAGTGCAATGATTTCCGTTTGCAGCGGCAGCGTCGTTACTTCGACGCCAGTTGGCATCACCAGACAGTTGATTTCGCTGCGGATCCCCAAACCCAGGTGACGCCCAGAGCCGTCGAAGTCGCACGTGGGCAGATAGACGCCCGGCTCGATGGTGAACATCACGTGCGGGATCAAGCTGCGGCGATCCTGCGTTTCCAGGTTGTCGATGTTGACGCCGTTATAGTGCACCTTGGCGCCCAGGCTGTGGCCGGTGCGGTGAAAGAAGGCGTCGCCGTAGCCCGCGTCCGCGATGACCGCGCGACAGGCGTCATCGACCGCGTAGCCGTAGACCGTGGCGCCGGTCGCCATGTGCTCCTGCATATAGCGCACGGCCGCATCGCGACCCGCGGCCACCACTTCGAACACCGCCCGTGCGGACGCGGGCGGCTCGGCGCCGCAGTAGCCCACCCAGGTGATGTCGGCAAAGCAGTCGAGCGGCGTGTGCATCTCGCGCGCCCACAGGTCGATCAGCACCATGTCGCCGGGGCCGATCGGCGCGTGGCTCTCTGCGCTCGGCGCGTAGTGTGGGTCGGCGGCGTGCGCATTGACCGCGACGATGGCGGGGTGATCGTAGTCCATCGCATGAGCGACAAAGAAGTCGGTGATCACCTGCTGGACAGTGTATTCGGTCGTTGTCTCGCCCGCGGCCAGTTTGGCGCGCAAGAAGTCGAACGCGGCGTCTTTGGCCGCCATGCACACCGCCGCCGCGCGACGGTGGCTGGCGATCTGCGCGTCGCTCAGCACCGCCTGGGTCATCTGCACCAGGTCGGCGCTGGAGACGATCTGTGCGCCGGTGACGCGCTCGATGAGCTCCTTTGCGCCGGCATCCACCCAACTTACGTAGGGGATGGCGTTCTCCGGGCTGTATTCCATGGCGATGCGCCGCGCCCTTGCGGCGTCTGCACGAGCGCGGCCAACTTCTCCTCCAACTCGCGCCAGCCGGCGTAGCTCGCGGTTGCGCCGCCGATCTCCTGCCGTGCGCGGCGAAAGGTGCTGCCTTCGATGGCATGAATCAGCCAGCGTGGGTCGCCCTCCGCGGGAAGCCAGAGAAACCAGCGCCGCGAGCCGCTGGACGCCAGGCCCGCAATATGCAGCGCCACCGGGTTCGTCCCGCGGAAATCGTAAAGCAACCAGCCGTCGAGATGATGAGCTCTCAGATAAGCTTGAATATCGTGTAGGATCATGATAAATAATTCTGCAATAGGGTGCAATAGGGATTAGTTTAGCGGCGACAGGATGCCGACGCTCTCAGCTTATTATCGCATGGCTGGCTAGCTACGTCCAACCTTTCACGCGAGCGGCTGGGGTGACGGCGGCAATGCGCTGGTGTGTGGCGCGATCATAGCCATAAGCGTCAATTCCACCTTAATAATGCTAACAACCGCTCGCGTTAGAATCGAGCTGCGTTTGCGGTTTGAGGGGAGGAGATGATACACTACGGCCTGCTTGAAATCAGCAAACTGACGGGGAGTAGCGCAGTCTGGCAGCGCACAGCGTTTGGGACGCTGGGGTCGGAGGTTCAAATCCTCTCTCCCCGACTCGATGGCGAAGGTTGACTCTGTAGAAACGCTCCCTCATCGGGGGAGCGTCCAGAGGGAGACCCGCCAAAAGAGCACCGTAGTTCTATCGAAAAACCGGTATGTTCGACCGTCCAACGCGGTTGACATGCCGGTTTTTTGTTGCCATGAACCACAGCGACCATGCAACTGGCGATTGTGACCAACGCCCATTCTGTGGACTGTGCAGGCGATAGAGTATACTTGACCCCAATGTCAAGACCACGAAACATCCAAAATAAGGTGGATTCAACCGCCACACGAATGGTGGTGAGAATCCCTGCTCGCATCGTCCGTCGCCATCGCTGCGGAGCGAGTGGCACAGGGGAGGTTTGCTTGGTCAGGGGCCGGCGTTTGGGTGGGCGATCGCTTTTGCCGGCCAGCCAAACGCCGGTTCATCTTGACAGTTGATGATGCTCTGGCGTACTCTACAACAAAGAAAACGCCCGCGGCTGGCGACAGCGGGCTAACCGCCCCGCTGATTTCGGCAGCGAAGGGCTGGTGGGTATTCTAGCACACCCTCCCCCCTCTCGACCGGCAGCGGCTACGCTGGCGGCGTTTTGTTTCTATCCATCTGGCGCACCCGAATCGAGCTTCATGGACCTCAACACCCTTCAGAACTGGCTGTAGCGGGCTGCTTCGTCGATTCGCGGCGAAGTCGATGCCGCTCGCTACAAGGATTACATTTTGCCCCTGGTCTTCTACAAGCGCATGGACGATGTCTATGCCGACGAACTGGCGCGCGTTGCCAAGACGCTGGAGGTGGACGCCGCCACCGCAACGGGCTTCGTGGAAGCCGACCGTAGCCTGGTGCGCTTCTATCTGCCCGCCGAGGCACGCTGGGCGACCATCCGCGGCAAGGCGGCCGGGCTGGGCGAGAAAGTCACCGACAACCTGCGCGCCATTGCGCGCGACAACCCTGAACTGCTGGGCGTCATCGACCGCCGCGACTTCAACGCCACCGAGGGCAACCAGCGCGTGCTCGACGACAATACGCTGGCCAGCCTCATCAACATCCTGAGTGAGCAGCGGCTGGGGCTGCGTGACGTGCAGCCGGACATCATCGGCCGTGCCTACGAGTATCTCATCCGCAAGTTTGCCGAGAAGGGCAGCAGCGCGGGAGAGTTCTTCACGCCTACGCCGGTGGGCTTCTTGCTCGCCTACATCCTGGACCCTGAAGACGGCGACGAACTGGACGACCCCACGGCGGGCAGCGCGGGGCTGCTCATCAAATTTGCGCTGCGCCATCGCGCCAAAGTGGCGGCGGTTGGGCAAGACCGTCGAAGACCTGGCCCTTCCGACATCCAGCATCCGGTGCAGCTTTTCGGCCAGGAGTTGCAGGCCGACAACGTGGCGGCCGCCAAGATGAATGCCTTCATCCACGACCTGCGCGCCGACATTCGCCAGGGTAACACTATGCGCGCGCCCGCCTTTGTCAACGCCGACGGCAGCCTGCGCACCTTTCGCAAGACGTCGGCCAACCCCATGTGGAACCAGTCGTTCACGCCCGATGTGTACGAGAACGACAATTACCACCGCTTCGAGTGGGGCATCCCGCCATCGTCGTCGGCCGACTGGGGCTGGTTGCAGCACATGTATGCATCGCTGGAGCCGGGCGGGCGCATGGCCGTGGTGCTCGACACCGGCGCAGCCAGCCGGGGCAGCGGCAACAAGGGGCGCAACGCCGAGCGGGACATCCGCAAGCGCTTCGTGGAGCAGGACGCCATCGAGTGCGTCATCCTGCTGCCCGAGAACCTCTTCTTCAACACCTCGGCGCCGGGCATCATTGTGGTGGCGACCAAGCCGGTGCCGGGCAAGCCGCGACCACACGCGGGCGAGATACTGCTCATCAACGCCGGCAAGTTCTTCGAGAAGGGCCGGCCCAAGAACGAAATGACCGACGCGCACGTGGCGCACATCGGCGAGTTGTTCCTGACTTGGCGCGAAGAACCGGACGTAAGCATCATCGTCAGCCAGGCCGAGGTCGTGCGCAACGACTACAACCTGAGCCCCAGCCGGTATGTGGCGAGCAATGATGTGGATGCGCCGCTGCCGCTGGAGGACGCATTGGTGCTGCTGGCAGAAGCAGAAGAAGCAAGAATTCAGGCTGACATCAGATTGGCTGATGTAGTCCATATGCTTGGACTTGAATATCCGCGCAAGGAAACTGCTTGATGGCTGCGCAGCAGAACGATGGTCACATTGAGACTGAGTTTGGGACCATGCCCAGCGATTGGGCTTTGAGTTCTATTGGTGACCTCGGAAAAGTTGTCACCGGTTCGACACCATCCACAAAGCACCCAGAATACTATGGTGGTCAATACAAATTCATATCGCCATCAGACCTGAATGGTTCCCGATACCTCCGAACTTCGGAAAAATCGTTAACCAGGGAAGGACTTTCAGTCTCTCGAATTCTGCCCTCGAAGTCCGTACTGGTGTCCTGCATTGGTTACATTGGCAAAACAGGTCTCACTGCCGACACTGAGAGCGCAACAAATCAACAGATTAACGCAATCATTTGTAGCGACAAGAATGACCCTGAGTTCGTCTATCATCTAGTGACCTCTCTTGCACCTTTCATTGCGGGACGAGCGCGGAAGACCACCGTACCAATCATCAACAAAGGGGTTTTTGAAAGTCTACCTATTCCCCTCCCACCCCTGCCCGAGCAGCGCCGCATTGCCGCCGTGCTCAACGCCATCCAGGATGCCATCGCCGCGCAGGAGGATGTTATTGCCGCAGCCAGGCAGTTCAAGCGCAGCCTCATGCAGCGGCTCTTCACCTACGGGCCGGGCAGCGAGCCGGCGGAGACGAAGGAGACGGAGATTGGGGAGATTCCGGCGCATTGGGAGGTGACTGAGCTTGCCGCCCTATGCGCTGGCGATGGTGGCGCAATTCAGACCGGTCCCTTTGGAAGTCAATTACATGCGGCAGACTATGTGGAACATGGAATCCCAACCGTGATGCCACAGGATATGGTTGAAGGTCGTGTTTCGATACCAAACATAGCGCGGATTGCTGATGCTGACCACGAGAGACTTGCCAAATACCATTTGCGCGTCGGTGACGTCGTGTATGCGCGCAGAGGCGATATCGGACGGCGCGCATTGGTGACAGATGACGAAGATGGCTGGCTGTGCGGAACTGGCTCCCTGTTTATTCGCCCTAGCAGCCCGGCCATCAACTCAACGTTCCTCTTCCATTTCCTTGGCAAAAGCGAGGTTATAGACTACCGCCAAAATCGACGCCGAAGAAGACCGCAAGAGTGCGCTGAAAGCCCTGTTCAAATCCATGCTGCACCAGCTCATGACCGGGCAGATTCGCCTGCTGTCGGATGAAGGGTTGCCTCTAGCAGACATAGGATGAGTAGGAATCAGTTGCCACAAGTCCTGCCGCGACAAAGGAAACAAAATGGACGGTTTTTGGGAACTCTCTACCATCGAAAAAATCTACTGGACGCTTTTCTGTGGAATGATGATTTTCATCCCGGTCGTTCTAGCCCCCATTGTGGAAAGATATGTCATTCGGCCACGAATGGCACCCAGTGTCAACATCTTGCAGCAATGCCAACCGGGTGCCAACTTGCATGGCGCTTGGATTAGAGGTGCGGATTTGAGCAATCGTGACCTTACTGGCATTGCATTCAGTTCCGTCATTCACCATCCCGAATCTACATCATATGAAGATGTTGATATTGGGTGGGATGTCAAACGGCAAGAAACAATATCAAAGAAGGTTACCGTCAAGCATCCTCCGTGGGATGAATTCACACCATCCAACCTGCAGAGCGTTAACTTTACTAGAAGCAATCTCTCGAATGCATACTTTGACTCTATCGATATGGGCGGAATCATCTTTGACCAGGCCACATTGTATCGGGTGCGATTCTGTGGCGCATTCATGAGAAGTGCGGTCCTTACTGGTGCCGAACTTAGCTTTGCCGAGATTACTGCCGACCTGATCAATGCTAATTTTACGGGCGCAAACCTATATTGCGCCAACCTGAATGATACAAATCTAACTGGAGCAAATCTAGCTGGCGCAAACCTGATTTCGGCAAAATTTCAAAACGTCAACCTCTGCGGCGCGAATCTGGAATACGCGATACTTACTGACGCATCATTCACTAACTGCGTCTACGATTCAAGAACCCGTTGGGGAACAAACAGTCCACCTGCTACAGGCATGTCTAGGATCGGCTAGATGGCAGCGGACAATGGCCCTAATGTCAGGATATTGTCAACAACAATCTGCTAACAACACTATCAGCACCGATTGATGCCCTCATGACCCGCATCACCGAGAAGCGTGACGTTCAAGACCAAATCATCCACCACCTGCAGGGGCTGAAGTGGACCTTCATCCCTCGCTACGACCTGCCGGCCTGGCGCGCCAACGACGAGCGCGAGCCCTTTCTGGTGGATGTGCTGCGCCGCCAACTTGCCACGCTCAACGGCTGGCCGGCCGGCGACGCCCGCATCGACACGCTGCTGCGCACGCTGCGCCTGCTGCCCGCCACCCTGGAAGGCAACGAGCGCTTTCTGCACGCGCTGCGCAACCAGTGGACGGCCTACGACCCGGCAAAACAGCGCGAGTTCAACGTCACCTTCATCGACTACGACGACCTCCTCGCCAACGAGTTCCACTTCACCGAAGAGATGTGGGTGCAGGACCGCGACCGGCGCCGGCTGGACATGGTGCTCTTTGTCAACGGCCTGCCCGTCACGCTCGTCGAGAACAAGTCGCCCCGGCTGGAAGACCCCGGTATGGAAGGCTTCGAGCAGGTGCAGACAACCTACACGACCTGGATACCCGAGTTTGTGCGCTATCCGGTGCCCTTTGTCGTGGCTGCCAGCCGGCTGGAATACGCCTGACCTGGAACCCCAGCGTCAAGGCGTTTTACAAGTGGAAAACGAACGGCCGCGACTACGGGCTGGAGAGCCTGGTCAACACCTTCTTCGAGCGTGACGCCCATCTGCGCCTGCTGCGCGACTACACGCTCTTCTACCGCATCGACGACGCCACGCAGAAGTACCTGCTGCGCCCGCACCAGATGCGCACGGTGGAGAAGATTGTCGAACGTGTCCTGGCCGGCGCTGCCGACCTGACTGCGCCCAATTCCGGCCTGGAATGGCACACGCAAGGCTCGGGCAAGACGCTGACCATGATTGTCGCCGCCCACCTGCTGCGTCGCCAGCCCGCACTCGACAACCCGACCATTCTCATCGTCGTGGACCGGCTGGAACTGGAAGCGCAGATGCTCCAGAACCTGGAAGCCTTTGGCCTGCCCGCCATCCACGCCACAAGCCGCCACCATCTCGGGCAACTGCTCGCCCGTGACACGCGCGGCGTCATCGTCACCACCATCCACAAGTTTGACGGCATCGAGAAGGGTCTCCTGTCGCGGCGCAACGTCGTCGTGCTGGTGGATGAGGCGCACCGCTCGCAGGAAGGCGACCTGGGCATCGACATGCGCGCCGCGCTGCCCAATGCCTTCTTCTTTGGCTTCACCGGCACGCCCATCGACCGCAGCAAGGTAGGCAAGGGTACCTTCAAGACCTTTGGCAGCCCGGTTGACGCTGAAGGCTACCACGACAAGTATTCCATCAACGAGAGCATCGAGGACGGCGCCACCGTCCCGCTCTACTACACGCTGGTCCCCATCCAGCTTTGGCTCGACCGCGTCACGCTCGACCGCCAGTTCAGCGAGTTGCTGCAAGAGTTCTATGCCACCGTGGAAGAAGAAGGCGCCGGCAGCCAGGAGGCATTGAGCCGCCTGCTCCAGCGCGCCGACAAGCTCATGGCCGTGCTCAAGTCGCCGCATCGCATCGACGCAATCGTGCAGCACATCGTCAAGCACTTCCAGGAGCACGTTGCCCCGCTGGGCTTCAAGGCCTTTGTCGTCACGCCCGACCGTGAGGCGTGCATGCTCTACAAGCGGGCGTTCAACGATTACCTGCCTGACGACTGGACGGTTGTCGTCTACTCCGACAACCCGAAGAAGGACAGCAAGGAGATGCGGGCGCTCTATCTCGACGAGGCCGCCGAGCGCCAGGTGCGCAAAGCCCTCCGTGACCCAGCCAAGCAGCCGCGCATCTTCATCGTCACGGAGAAGCTGCTCACCGGCTACGATGCGCCCATCGCCTACTGCATGTATCTCGACAAGCCGCTCAAGGACCACACGCTCTTGCAGGCGATTGCGCGCGTCAATCGGCCCTATCCCAACAAGAACAACGGCATCATCGTCGACTATATCGGCATTTTCGAGGACTTGCAGCGCGCGCTGAGTTTCGACCAGAAGAGCTACAGCGCCGGTATCATGGACCTGGAACTGCTGCGCCGGCGCTTTCTCGACCTGCTCACCGAAGCCGAGACGCTGCTGGCGCCCATCGACACCGACCGCGCCGAGGGACGCACCGAGCGCATCATCGACCACTTCTTCGAGGAAGCCGTGCGCGAGCCCTTCCTCAAGCTGACCACCGACCTGACCGACGCCTGGCTGGTGCTCTCGCCCGACCCATTCCTGGCCGATTACAAGACACGCTACTACGCCATCATGGACGTGGTGCAGACGGTCACGAGCTACTACCGGCCCAAGACCGAGCAGCAGCGCGCCGTCGCCCAGTTCCTCGACCGCACCGAGCGGCTAATCAAGGAGAATGTAGAAAGCTACGAGGTTGCGTCGCCGCTGCCGCTCTACCAAATCAACCGCACGCTGGCCGAGACCATCAAGAACGACCAGGTGCCGGAACGGGTGAAAGTCATCAACTTGCAGCGCAGCCTGCTGGCCTATATCGAGCAGCACAAGGAATCCAACCCCTATCTGGAGAGCCTGGCCGCCGAGGTGGAAGCGGTCATCGAGCAGTTGCACCAACGCCAAATCAGCGCCACCAGCGCTCTGGAGCAGCTTCAGCAGCAGTCCGACAAGGCCATGGACGCCCAGGAAGAGCGCACCCAAAGCCCGCTCGACAACCTGGCCTTCTCGCTGCGCATGGCGCTCAAGGCGAACCTGCCCGCCGCAGCCCAGCAGGACCACAACGTCGAGGACATGGCCGAAGGCGTGGCGCTCTATCTGCGTGACAACGACGGCTGGCGGCACAACGAGAAGCTGGAGGGGCAGGTGCGGCTCGAATTGCTGCGCCGGCTCTTGCAGGTGCTGCCCAAGCCGGTGGACCCGGCCGCCACCAAGCGCATCGTCGACGACCTGCTAACCATGCACACGATAACGGCGTGATGGACAACTTGCTAGCCAGAGGTGCAATCCGTTTAGTGTAGGAGTGACAGATAAGAGCTATGGTACAAGACACTAGGCTCGGAAGCCCAAGGTCAACGGAAGAATTAACTTTCATGCTCCAAGAATATCAAATGGTTACACACTATCTGGATAGAATTGCGGATGCTTACGACCGGTCACTGGAACGATATATCGCCCTACTTAGCGCAACATTGGGCATTGTGTTCGGACTACAACAGTTGTCGTCCTCTCAAGGAATAGAGTGGAGCGTAGCCGCCGGCATCCTGTCGATTCCACTTATGGCGGGGTCGATATGGTACATGGGCAATGTTACGCGTGACATCGAACTTTGGGCAGCGTTCAATCGCCGCAAGGGTGCCTACCTCTATTTCGCAAAGCATTTTCCGGATGCTACCAGTTACCTAGATATTGACCCATCGCTTGACAGGAGTTATGTCCAAGCAGCTTCCCTGAGCGGCATTTTTCGGCGAGCCCTCAGTTACGGCAGTACAAAGACAGTTCTGGCCGTTGGTAACAGCATATTACTTGCTGTAATTTCTTTTATCGTGCTAAGCAACGCATTTACCTCTCTTGGACGCATGCCGACACTTATCCTAAGTTGTGGACTATTCTTGTTGAGCATATTGGGTCACGCAGGTTACGCTCGAATACGATATCACTTCAATCGAAAAACCTATCATTAACACCTTTGATTCCAAAGCCGCCTTGATGCCGAATACTACCAAGGAAATTCAGCAGATTATCGACCGATGGGCCGACCTACTCGACGTGCAGGTCAAGCGCGTGCAGGTTCGGCGGATGCGCACCAAGTGGGGCTCCATCTCCACGGCCGGCGTGCTCACCCTGGCCGACGACATCCTGCGCCTGCCGCCGGACCTGGCCGAGTACATCGTCGTGCACGAGTTGATGCACCTGCGCTATCCTGACCATCGGCGCGGGTGGCGGGTGAGTATGGGAATGGTCTTGCCGGACTGGCGGGAACGGAATAACAAGCTGAGATTTCAGTCACAAGATGCAGTGCACCAAAAAGGGAAGCAACACCGATGATACAGCCGACGCCCATGTGGACCGATATCGTCAATGCAATCGCAAATGCATTCATTGCAATAACTGCGGTGGCAGCTGCATGGTTTGGCCTACGCCAGTGGCGCCGCGAAACGGTAGGACGAACCAAGGGCAGCTTTGCCGTGTATACTTCTCGCAAATTCGACAACACCCTGCGAACGCAGCAGGACAACCTGGCTCCATGATCACAGTAGTCGGCGCATGATTGCCGTCACTATTGGGCAATCAAGACAGCGAGTCAGAAGACTGCTCCTTGACTTGCAGGAGATTGACAGGGGTCTACCCGGTAGCGTAGAAATAAGCAACGCCTGTAAGGGTTGAACCCACCTACAGGCGTCTAAACCAAACCGATGAAAACGCATCGGACGCTCTTGAACCCAAATAGCACGGTTAACATCATCCACACTATCAGCCATCGGCTTGATTGACCGGTGGCTCTTTTTTCTGAGCCGTTGGAGAGACTCGAACTCTCGACCTGCGCATTACGAGTGCGCCGCTCTACCAACTGAGCTACAACGGCACTTCACTACAAAACAGTATAGCGAAGCGACAAAAATCCGGCAAATAAACAGCGCCGCAGGATGGAAAGATCTAAAATGTTGCTCCTGCGGATCACTGTTTGACGCGCGTCACATACGACCCATCGCGAGTATCCACTCGCACCACATCGCCTTCCTGTACGAACATCGGAACTTGTGTGCGAAGGCCGGTTTCCAGTTCAATAGTCTTCGTTGGTGCGTTGGCCGTATCGCCCTGGATAGCCGCTTCCGCCCATACCACCCGTAAATCTACCGCTGTCGGCAATTTGAGTGAAAGCGGCTCCTCTTCGTAGAATTCCATACTCACGACAGCGTTTTCGAGTAGATAATCTTTGACATCCTCCATCATGTCTGGACCAAGACCGATCTGCTCAAAGGTCTCTGTGTTCATAAAATGATAAAGTTCGCCGTCATGGTAGAGATACTGTACATTTACTTTGTCGAGTTCCACGTCGTTGAGACGCGTCCCATTGCTGTACGTTTTCTCTACAGTGGACTCCGTACGCAGATTGCGAACCTTGAGCCGGATGGTCGCCCCGCCGCGCGCAACCTTAATGTGTTGGTATTCCAGCACGCGCCAAAGCTGCCCGTCCTCTTCATAGATGCTGCCTTTACGTAGGGTCTGGACTTCCGCCATGTCGCGCTGCCTATGGATAACCATTGATTCATTTGAAGCCAAATTCGTTGGATCTGCACCGGAGCCTGAGTAAAGGTCAGAGGCTTGTGAATTGCAAACGCCTGTCTGAACTTGTCGAAAAGGGTCTGGGCAAAAGCTTCCGCATTATAGCGGCGCCGGCTGAATGCTGTCAAACAGATCGGGGATGATTCCCGTCTTCGCAAAGACTACGGCCCCGAGAACTTCGCATAAGACGCGATTGCCTGATTCTCTACTCTCCTCCATTTGTTTTGACTTCGGCGTCATGCTATACTTTGGCAGGTTTCGGGGCGTAGCGCAGATTGGTAGCGCACTTGAATGGGGTTCAAGAGGTCGGAGGTTCAAATCCTCTCGCCCCGACCAAAATTCTAAGAAGCTCCCACAGAATCGTTCTGCGGGAGCTTTTTGCACCAAACACACATGACAGCGTCGTCGACCTTTGCTCGCATCGAACACTGCTGGTATTGAACACTGCTGGTAGCGAACACCGTTTGCAGCGAACACTGTTTGTTCGCAACTGACTATGAACAGTCAAGTCGCCAACTCACCTGGACTTTCACCTTCCGATCTGGAGCTTCTACGCAAAGTGGAAGCCGGTCTGCGCATTACGGCGGATGTCAGTCGCGCGGATGTGCTGTTGTGCACGCCCCTCTCCAAAGAAAAAGCTATCGTTGCCTTTCATGCCATTCCTAGCTCGATCTCCTCACTTTATCGCAAAGATGCCAGTGGGCGCATCCTGAACGCGGAAGTGCAGCCTTTGTTGTTGCAGGCGCTCAACAGCGGCAGCGGCGGCCGGCGTCAGCGCGAGGTGCTCAGCAACGGCGCGCCCGTGATCCAGGATGTCTTTCCCATCGCCAATCAAGAAGGCAAAGTGATCGGCGCCATGCTAGTCGAGACCAACATGATCGCGCACGAGCGGCAGCGGCGGCGCAGTCGCCACTTTCGCCAGGCAGTGGTGTGGATGCAGGAAATGTGTGCGCGCGGTGAATTGGAAAGCGCCGCGGTGTTGAGCGCTTTCTCGCTCTACGATGGCGTGTACATGGTTGATCATACACGCACCATCGTGTATATGAGCGGGATTGCGGCGAATCTCTTTCGCAGCATCGGCATTACGCCTGAAGTGCGCGAGCAGCGGCTGCGGGCGTTGGAGCCCTGCGATATCGAGATGGTGGAAGGCGCATTCAAGTCACATAGCTGCCAGACCGCACGGATCGAGAGCGAAGATGGGCGCATCTGGGTGCGTTCGGCCATCCCCTTGCGCATGCCGACGATTACCTGGCGTAATTACTGGTTGGCGCTGCCGTGGACGCCTTTTTCTACACATTCAGCGGAAGGCGGCGGCGTTGACGCGGTGCTCATGCTGATGCACAACGCCACGGAAGCAGTGCAAAAAGAACGCGAACTGAATGTCAAGTCTGCGATCATTCAAGAAGTGCACCATCGCGTCAAGAACAATCTGCAAAATATCGCCGCCATCCTGCGCATTCAGGCGCGCCGCGTTGAAAGCGATGAGGCGCGCCAGCATCTGACCGATGCCGTCAACCGCGTGCTCAGCATGTCGGTCATCCATGAATTTCTGAGCCAGGACGAGCATCGGCCCATCAACGTCAAAGATGTTTGCCAGCGGATTGCCAGCCAGGTGACGCAAGTCTCCGCCAGCCCAGAGCAGGAGATCACCATCCAGGTGCAAGGGCCGTCGGTGCGCCTGCCAGCCAGCCAGGCGACGCCCCTGGCCATGGTTGTTAACGAACTGCTGCTGAACGCGGTGGAGCATGGCCTCAAAGATCGGACGCGCGGGCTGATTTATATCACTCTGGAGGATCAGGGCGATACGGTCATCATTCAAGTCGAGGATGATGGCAGCGGACTGCCGCCTGATTTCGATCCGGGACACACGTCACACAGTCTGGGGCTACAGATCGTCCACACATTAGTCACGGACGATCTCAAGGGTTCGCTGCGTATGGAATCCCTAGTGCAAGAGGGCGATGGCGCACCGGCGGTCACTGGCACGCGCGCCACCGTGACCCTGCCCAAGCGCAGCGGACGCGTCACGTAGATGACTTTCCAGACGCTTGTGGCGCTGTTGCGCTGCCATTTTCGCAAAACATTCCACCCTACGATTCCTGCGAGTAGAGTAGTCATTTGCCCCGGAAAGTTTGCATAATTCGTGGCATGTGCGGTAAAAATAGGTTTCGTGGTGGTGCGGACGTGGTGGTGCGGACGTGGTGGTGCGGACGTGGTGGTGCGGACGTGGTGGTGACGCCAGCTACTATCGCTGCAATGATTCTGGAACATCTCATCTATTGTTCGGCGCAAGAGGTTCATCTGGTCACACTGCGTCGATGGAAGCAGGCAAGGTCGCAAGACCAAAGGAGCTGTGAGCGTGGAGCGCACACGAGTGATTATCGCTGACGATGAATCCTTGATCCGCATGGACCTGCGGGAAATGCTGACCAACCTGGGCTATTTGGTGGTGGGCGAGGTGGGTGATGGACGCAGCGCCGTTAATCTGGCGCGTGAGTTACGCCCGGATATTATCATTATGGATATCAAGATGCCGGATATGGATGGCATCGAAGCCGCCAAAGTGCTCACCGAGGAGCGCATTGCGCCCGTGCTGTTGCTCAGCGCCTACAGCCAGCAGGAGCTCGTCCAACGGGCGCGGCAGGCAGGCGTAGCGGGTTATCTCGTCAAACCCTTTCGCGAAAGCGATCTGACGCCGGCCATCGAGGTGGCCCTCGCTCGTTTCAGCGAATTCCGCACCATGGAGCGCGAAGTCTCCAGCTTGCAAGATGCATTGGAAACACGCAAGGCCGTGGATCGCGCCAAGGGCATCTTGATGGACACACAAGGGCTGACCGAAACCGAGGCGTTCCGCAAGATCCAGAAGATGAGCATGAACAACCGCAAACCCATGCGCGCCGTCGCCGAAGCTATCATCCTGGCGCACCAGGTGAGCGAACAATAACCGGGCCGCGAGGATTCGTTTTCGGGGCGTCATTGCTGGCATCAATCAATGCGCTCTCGCCCCTTCTCAAACAGGTGTCGCTGTGAAGTTATCGATTGTCATACCCGTCTACAATGAGCGAGCCACCCTGGAACAGATCGTGCGTCTGGTGCGCACCGTTGATTTGACGGTCAATCCATCCGGCAGCAACCCAAACCTCAATGGGCCGATGGTGGTTGAACGTGAGATCGTCATCGTCGATGACGGCTCCACCGACGGCACGCGCGACATTCTTGCCGAGTGGCAACGCACGCCCCAACCCGACATGAAGATTATTTTCCACCCGGCCAACGGCGGCAAGGGCGCCGCACTGCGCACCGGGTTCGAACACGCGACCGGCGACCTGATCGTCATCCAGGATGCAGACCTGGAGTACGACCCACGCGATTACGTGAAATTGCTTGAACCGATCCTAGATGGACGCGCGCCGGTGGTCTACGGCAGCCGCTTTCTGGGTGGACCGCGTGCGGCGATGAGCCTGACCCACACCTTCGGCAACCAGATGCTGACGATCGTGACCAACCTCTTTTACGGCACGTCGCTCTCAGACATGGAAACGTGTTACAAGTGTTTCCGTCGCGACGTGATCGCCGATATGCCACTGCGCAGCCGTCGCTTCGAGATCGAGCCGGAGTTGACGGCGAAGATTCTCAAACGCGGCTACACCATCTTCGAAGTACCCATCAGTTATAACGGTCGCGCCTTCCACGAAGGCAAGAAGATCACCTGGCGCGACGGCATCGTCGCCCTGCGCACGTTGGTGAAGTACCGGTTTGTCGATTAGCCAATGCTGGCCGCCAACCCTACCATTCGGCAAAGTGGGCGCGTGCGGTCGACGCCGCTTGTGCTTGGCGCGCACGCGCTGCTTATCGGCATCCTGCTGACCGGCTTTGGGCTGCGCCTGGTGCTGCTCGACCGCTTTGCCTTTCATCAAGACGAAGCTATCTACAGCTTCTGGGCGCTGCATGGACGGCATGTCGATCCGCTCTTCCTGACCGTGTGGCCGGACAAGCCACCTATTTACCTCTGGCTGCTGGGCTGGACGTTTGACCTGTTTGGGGCAACGCCGGCCGCAGCGCGACTCCTCAACATTGCGTGCAGCACGCTCACTATCGCCGTGGTGGCCGCGCTGGCGCGCGCCTGGTGGGGAGCGCGTGCGGCGTTGTTTGCTGCGCTGTGGATGGCGCTCAATCCCTTTGCCATCAGCTTTGCACCCACGGCCTTCACCGATCCGCTGCTGGTGCTGGCCGGAATGCTGGCGCTCCTTGCCGCTGTGCGCCGGCAGCTTTTCTGGGCGGGCGTCTGGCTTGGCATTGCCCTGATGACCAAGCAACAGGGCCTTCTGTTTGCGCCCCTCGTACTGGCTTTCAGCCTCGATGCACCGTATGAACGTGGCAAGCTCCTGCGTGGTGCGGGTGTATTGTTAGCGGGCGCGCTGCTGGTCGTCGCGCCTGTCATGTTCTGGGACAGCCTGCGCTGGGCAGTGGCGCCGTCGCCGTGGGACTTGGGTGCGCGCCATGCGGCTGGCTTTGCCTTCTCCGCCCTGCCAGCGTGGCTGCCGCGTCTGCAAGATTGGGCAGTGCAGGGCAACTATCTGCTGGGCAATTGGGTGCTATGGACGCTTGCCTGGGGAGCAGGCATCGCCCTGGCGCTCGTCCAGATGACCCACCCTCGCCGGGGCGCGTTGCGCAAATCGCCTGCCATCAAGCTTGCGCTGTGGAGCCTGGCGTTCCTGGCGCTGCATGTGGTCACGACCGTGCAGATCTGGGATCGCTATCTGCTGCCGCTGGCGCCGATGGTTGTCCTGTTGCTCGCCTTTACTGCCGAATGGGCCTTGACGCAAAGCTTGACGCAGAGGCGCAGAGGCGCAGAGAAAATGCAGAGAAATGCTTCGCCAAATCTCGCTTGTTTTTTCTCCGCGCACCTCCGCATCTCTGCGCCTCTGCATCAAAGATGGAGGCTATATTGGCTGCCGGTGGCGTTAGTGGGGTTGCTGCTGCTGATGGCGCCGGGGCCGGCGGTGCAGGCCGCGCAGGGACGGCTGCCGATCGGCGGGGATCATGGCGCCTACACGGGACTCAACGAGGTTGGCGCCTGGCTGCAAGTCCATGCCGACGCCACACCGGTCATCTATCATCGCAACCTCGGCTGGCATCTTCGCTTTGATCTCTTCGCACCGCTGCAAGCTGGCCGCATCGACTTGCGCTGGTATGCGAGCACCGTCTATCTGGCCGACAACGCAGCCAAGACGCCCCATCGCCCGCGCTATCTCGTCGTCGCCGATTGGTCGCCGGAGCGCGATCTGGCGATAAACCTGGCGCTGCGCCGTCTCACCTTGCAGGAGCGGCTGCGCGCCGGACGCTTCACCGTGTACGAGATCAGCGAGACCGCGCAGCCGCCGGCCGCCTGGCGCGTCTGTCGCACGCCGGCGGCTGCGCAGCGCACGCCAGGCTGGCGTGCGCTGGCGGGAACCGCGTTGCCGGCAGCCGCCTGCGTTGCAGCAGGTGCGCCATGAGTCGCGCCGCGGATCACCGGCCTCGCGCTCGGTGGCTTGTTGCCTGGGATGTGCTGGCTGCGGTTTTGCTCGCCAGCTTTGTGCTGCTCCTCTACGGGCGCCTCCTTTTCACCAACCAGGTATTGCCGGCGGCGACATTCAACTCTATTTTGCCCGTACTGGGAATATGTGGAAGCGACCCTGGCGCGGGGCAATTGCCCTTTTGGAACCCCTATCTCTTCCTCGGCACGCCGCTGCTGGCGAATCCGCAGGCGGCTGTGCTCTATCTGCTGCACTGGCCGTTGTTTGCGGCAGGTGGGTGGGGCTTGTCTGTAACTAAACAAATTTACTGGAGTGCGGCCTTGCACACCTGGCTGCTGGGAGTGGGCGGCTATGCGTTGCTGCGTTATTGGGGCTTTATGACCGCACCAGCGTTGCTGACCGGCATCGTGTTGGCGGGCAGCGGCTTTGTCGGCGGTCTGCTGGGACACATCAACCAACTCAACGGAGCAGCCTGGCTGCCGTGGGCAACGCTCTGTCTGGCTACGGTGCGGTCGCAGCGATTTGTGCGGCCGGACGGGGACGTTCGGACTTCTATTTCTCGGATGCTTTTCGCCGGCGCAGGCTTTGCCGTACTCGTGGCGTTGATGCTGCTGGCCGGCCATACACAGACCGTTTTTATCAACCTCTTTGCTCTGGGCGTGTGGATCATCTGGCCGTGGGGAAGAGGGGGAGACAAGGAGAGAGGGGAAGACAAGGAGAAAAAAGGGAAGCGTCGCTTTTCATTCACCCTTCACCCTTCACCCTTCAAACGTCTCTTTCTCTCGCTCGTTCCTGTCCTGCTCGTCTACTGCGGCGGCATTGGGATCGGCGCGCTCCTGGCCGCGCCGCAGTTGTTGCCGACGCTCGAATTGAGTGGGTTGGGGTTGCGCAGCGGCGGGCTGAGCTATGCCGAGGCGAGCAGTTTCAGCCTGAAGCCGCTGGCGCTTGGTTGGACGTTGCTGCCCAGTTACGGCTTGGCGAATCTCAGCGCGATCTTTGACACGCCGGGCTACACGGAGTACGTCGCGTATGTCGGGATCATCGGGCTGGCGCTGGCGCTGCTGGGGGCATGGCAAGGGCGCGGCCCGGCGCGGACGTTTGGTCTGCTGCTGGCGGGGCTGGGGCTGTTCCTGGCGCTGGGACGCTGGAACCCGGTCTATTATTTGCTCTATCAGGTGACGCCCGGCTTCGATCTTTTCCGTGCGCCCGCGCGCTGGATGATGCTCTACACGCTGGGCGCGGCGGTGCTGGCGGGCGTCGGGCTGGCCGCGCTGGGCGCGTGGCGACCACGGCTGGCGCGCATCACGCCGCTGGCGTTGCTGCTTGGCCTGGCCGCGATCGAGTTGCTCGTAGCCGCGCGCGCGTTGCCGCACACGCACCCGACCGCGCCACAGGCCGTCTATGACCTCCGCACCGCGCCCGCTCATCTGCTCACCAGCCCGGAGCGCACGACACCCGGCCCGGCCGCCGCGGGTCGCTTCCTCGGCATGAGCACGATCACCTATGACCCTGGCGACATGGCCGACTACCGGCGCATTCTGGTCGAGAGCCAGCCGTCCCAACTAGATGAGGACGCGTTCCACGATCTGGTCATCGCGCAGAAGGTGCAGGAATTGCTCGCACCCAACTTGCCGCTTTTCTGGCGCATCCCCGCGGTGGATGGCTTTGACGGCGGCGTGTTGCCGCTGCAACGCTATATCCGCTTTGCGGGGCTGCTCGTTCCAGCCGACCGCCTCGTGCCCGACGGCCGACTGCGCGAGCAGATTGCCGACATGCCGGATAGCCAACTGCTGGCGATGCTCAACGTCGTCTACATCCTCACCGACAAAGTGCGCGATCTCTGGTTTGAGGATGTCTTTTACGATCGGCAAATCGGCGCTGATTTGCGGCGCGCGCCGGATCCTTTGCAGATTGAGGCGCCGCTGCCTTTTGCAGCCACTCACGTCGATCTTATCGGCTATGTCGAAGGAGACGCCGCCGCGCTGGCCGCGCTGAAAGATGAAGCCCGTCCGGTTGCCTGGCTCGAAGTCGTCGCACGCGATGGATCGAACGAACGCATCGCCCTGACCGCGGGCGGCGCGCCGGGCGCGCATTTCGCCGACGGTGCGCTGGACAGTCCGCTGGCCGCCAGCGCCAGCGCGGTGGTGGCCTATCGCGATGTCGAGCGCGGGCGACAAGCCTATCGGGCGCGGCTGCCGTTGGCGACGCCCGTCGAGGTTGCGGAGTTGCGCCTCATTGCTGCACCGGGCGTCGAACCGCACGCTGCCGGGTTGGTCGTGGAGGCGGCGACGCTCTACGACGCCCGCACCCAGATGTTTGCGGCGCTGCTGCCCAGCGACCGTGGGCGCTTCCGCCTGGAGCACAGCGGCGATGTCAAGGTCTATCGCAACTTGGACGTGTTGCCGCGCGCCTATCTGGCGGACGAGCTGAAGGCGGTTGACAGCCAGGACGCGGCGCTAGAGCTGCTGCGCACGCAGGCAGGCCGCGTGACGGTGGTCGAAGGCTCGCTCGACGACGCCCAACCCGCGGGGGGAAACGACCGCGCCGAACTCCTCGCCTATGCGCCTGAACAAGTTGAAATTCTCACAGACAGTGCGGCGCCCGCCTTGCTGGTGCTGAGCGACAGCCTCTATCCGGGCTGGACCGCGACGGTGGATGGAGCGCCGGTCGCGATCAAAGCGGTCAACGGTCTCTTCCGCGGCGTGGTCACACCGGCGGGCGAACATCGGGTTATCTTCCAATTTGAACCAACCGGGTGGCGGTTAGGACTAGGGCTGGCTGCCGCCGGCGCTGTTTTGCTGCTCGTGGCAGTTGGCGGTGCGCGGCGAGTTCGGCAAGGTCAACGGCGTGCAGTATAATAACCGCATCTTTCCACCCCGCACCGAAAGGTGAAGCTGAATGAATGGATTCAACCGGATTGTCGCCATCCTGCTTTGGGTGGCTTTGCTTCTCTTATGTCTTATCGTAGCGATCGCACCGCTGCTGGCGATCGCCTGGCTGCAGACCGCCCTCTCCGACGCGGCAACCTGGCTGAGCAGCGTGCAGGCCGAGAACCCCACCTACTTTGTCGTGGGGCAGGCGGCGTTTGGGATCGGCGCGATTCTGATCCTGGGCGCGCTGCTTTTTTTCGAGGTCTCGACGGTGCGGCGGCGTGGAGTGCGCATCCGCACCGCGGAAGGCGGCTCCGCGGAACTGGACACGGTCAGTGTAGCGCGGCGTCTGCAATGGCATCTCGACCAGTTGGCCGAAGTGATCACCGTGGTGCCGGCCGTGCGCTCACGCGGCGGCTCGGTGGACATCCGGCTGGAAATCGAGACTGCGCCGGACATCGATATCCCGATGAAAACCGACGAAGTGGTGGACGTCACCCGCGATATCATCGAGCAGGACATGGGGCTGCGGTTGGGCAAACTTGACGTGCACATGCGGTGCGCCCCCTTCGAGCCGGAATGGAACGTATGACCGCACTATGTCGAGCGTAAACGCACCGCCGCAGTCAATGACGCTGGGACGCTTTGTCCGCGTCACGCTGCATAACTTTCGCCTGCTTATCAACGCCTTTTCTGGAAGCGCTGCCGCACCGCTTATGTCTGATCCTATCTCTAGCGACTCCACTGAAAGTGGCCTCACCGAAAGTGGCTTCATCGACAGGGGCTTCCTCAATAGCGACCCTGCGCTGCCGGCTGCGCCCGTTGAGGTCAACACTTTGACAAGCGCCACAGCAGAAGCAAGCGCGACTGGCAGTGGGCTGACAACGGAAATCGCCGCGGACACGGTGATGCATGACACAGCTGTTCATGACACAGCCAGTCCCCTTGCTGATGAACATTTGCAGCCGGCGTTGAATCTGGCGGCTGATGCTGAAGAAGTCATACTTACCGCGGAAACGGACAGTGGCGACTTGCTGGTGCGCGCGGGCGAAACCGCGTTGTCGCTGCCTGGCGCGCTGGAAAGTCTGCTGTTTGTGGCCGACGCGCCGGTGGAGACGACCCAACTGGCGCGCGCGCTCAACACGCCGGTCGAAGTCGTCGAGGCGCATCTGCGCCGGCTGGCCGAGGAGTATCGTGCGCAAGCGCGCGGGCTGCGTGTGGCCGAGCGCAACGGCCGCTTCCAAATGGTGACGGCGCCCGCCGCGGCCACGTTGATCGAAACCTTTCTCAACCTGGATATGACGACCAAGCTCAGCGCGCCCGCGCTCGAAACGCTGGCGGTGGTTGCCTATCGCCAGCCGGTGACGCGTGCGCAGGTCGAGGCGGTGCGCGGGGTCGACTGTTCCGGCATCTTGCGCTCGCTGCTCCAGCGCGGCCTGGTCGAGGAAGTCGACCGGCTCGACGCTGCGGGGCGGCCTGTGCTTTATGGCGTGACCGACCTGTTTATGCAGCACTTCGGCCTGACCGGATTGCATGAATTGCCGCCGCTGGAGAACAATGAGACCGCACGACTCGATCATCTACTTGAGCACGAGCCAACGTCATGAGAAGGGGGTGTTTCCCGCCCCGCACCTCATGCCCTGCACGTAAACTACCTACAGGGAGTAACCTGGTCACGCAAAAGAGGTTGGAAGTCAGCATCTTTGTTGGTAAAATGTCATGCAAGCTGCTGGACGATGTGCCATCATTCAAATGGCGCCAGACGGTGCAAGTGACCCATGCGCCGGCGCCGGCGTACAGTGTACGATTGATGCGGCCGGCTCAATTCTTGACGGCGCTGTCCTGGCGGCCCTCGATGGCAGCGTCAGTCGAACCTCAGTATAAGGGAGGCAGAATGCGCACCCAGTCTCGTTGGATTTGGCTTTTCCTGGCAGCCCTGCTGTTTGGCATAGTGACAGGCGTTGCAACGTTGCCCGTCAGCGCCGCCGAGAAGAGCCTCGTGTGGGAACGGTTTGATGTCGACATCCAGGTCAACGACGATGGCGCCTTCGACGTCGCCGAACATCAGGCGATCCGCTTTGTGGATGGCGCCTTTAGCTTTGGCTATCGCAATATTCCCAAGCAGAATTTTGCCTATTTATCGGATTGGGCTGTGACCGACGCCGCCGGCAACGTCTATCAGCAGGCGATGGGCGGCGGCTTGCCCTACACCTTTGTGGTGGACGATGAAGGTGACAGCTATACAGTGCGCTGGTATTTCCCGGAAACCAGCCAGCCGCAGACCTACACCCTCAGCTACCGCGTGCACGATGGACTTCGCTACTATGCGGGGGGCGATCAGGTGTGGTGGAAGGCAGTCTACGCCGACCGGCAATTCCCCGTGCTGGCGTCGCGTGCGCGTGCTTGTTCCCAGCCCTGCGACGATCGACGAGTGGGCGGCGTATATTAACGACGCCGACGCGCGCGATTCAGTGACCGCTGAACGGCTGGACAATAACCGCACCATCTTGTTTGACACCAAGCGCACGCTGCACGCCGGTGAAGAGCTCGAAGTGCGTGTGCAGTTCACCTCCGGCGTGGTGGCGGGCGCAGCGCCTAGCTGGCAAGCTGGGGCCGACGCGCGCGCAGCGCAGTTGGAGGCGGAGCAGACGTATCGTGACCGCTGGGGGCCGGTCGCCACCGTGCTGCTCGGCGTGCTGGCGCTGGCATTGCTGCTGGGCGGTCCGGCGCTGGTTTACCTCATGTGGTATAAATATGGCCGCGACAAGCCGATCGAGCGCGTGGCTGACTACCTGCCCGAACCGCCCGACGACCTGCCGCCCGGTCTGGCCGGCACGCTGCTCGACGACAGCGCCGACATGCAGGATATCATCGCCACTGTCGTCGATCTGGCGCGGCGCAAGGCCATGAGCATCACCGAAGTCAAGGAAGAGGGCTTCTTCCGCATGGGGACGGACTTCATTTATCGGCGCGAACATAAAGATGTGTCGTTGAACGGGTTTGAGCAGCAGTTGCTGTCGGATGTGTTTGGGAAGGGCGACGAAAAAGAGCTTTCCAAACTGAAGAACAAATTCTACAAGGATATCCCCGGCATCAAGACGGTGATGTATGAAGACTTGATCGCACGCGGTTACTATCGCACCAACCCGGAGTCCGTGCGCACACAATTCGGCTTCCTGGGCGGCGCGGCAATGGTGGTGGCAGTTCTGCTCGCAGTCTTGCTGATCGTCTTGTTTGTCGACCTCTCGGCCGCGGCGCTCTGTCCGGGGATTGGCTTATTCGCCATCGCCGTATCGATCCTGATCGCCTCGCGCTACATGCCGCG
Organism: Candidatus Caldilinea saccharophila; assembly: GCA_016710365.1. Taxonomy (GTDB): domain Bacteria; phylum Chloroflexota; class Anaerolineae; order Caldilineales; family Caldilineaceae; genus Caldilinea; species Caldilinea saccharophila. The sequence goes on from JADJVW010000003.1 coordinate 76,758, forward strand.
CAAGACGGACGCCGGCGCCGAGGCCGCGGCGCGCTGGAAAGCGTTCAAGGAATATCTGCGCAATATCGACAAATATGCGGACATCGAAGCGCAGAAGGAAATCTGGGATCGCTGGCTCCCCTACGCGATTGCGTTTGGCATCGACAAGGATTACATCCGCAAATTTGAGGCCGTCAATGCGCCGGCGCCGGGCTGGTATATTCCATCGCCCACGATGTACGGGCCGTATCGACGCTGGTATTATGGCCCCGGCGGCCAGCCCGCGACGTTGCCGGGCAGCAGCGGGGAAGGCGGCGCTTCAGGCGGCGGCAGTTTTGGCGGCAGCCTCAGCGATGCGTCGCGCGGCATGGGCACCAGCCTGGCCGCCATGAGCGCCGGGCTTGGCTCGTTGCTTAGCAGCACCAGTTCCACGCTCACCAGCCGGCCGAGCAGCTCGAGCAGCGGCGGCGGTTGGAGCGGCGGGGGCGGCGGCTTCAGCGGCGGGGGCGGCGGGGGTGGTGGTGGAGGCGGCGGCGGCGGTGGTTTCGGGTAATCCACAGAAAGCAGGAGTGCTATGATTGGCGGAGGAAAAACCGTTGGGTTGGTGCTGATGATCGTCAGTGCGGTGCTGCTGTTGGTCTTTGGCGGCTGGCTGTTGACAGCGTTCTCGACGACCGAGACGAGCAGCGGCGGGGTGGTGCTGGGGTTGCTGCTGGCATTGCTGGTCATGGCGCCGTTGTTCGGGATTGGCGCGTATCTGTTCCGCAAGGGCGGCCAGGAGCAGCAGGAATATGCTCAGGTTGCCAAAGAGAAGCAGATTCTCAACGCAGTGCTTGCGCGCGGCCAAGTGACGATCACCGAACTGATCGCCGACATGCAACTGCCGCGCGAGGAGATCGAAGGGATGATCCAGGCTCTGGTGGGCAAACAACTTTTCAGCGGCGCCATCAACTGGGAGAAGGGAATTCTCTACAGCGTCGAAAGTCAGAAACTCACCGGCGATCAGAAATGCCCGAACTGTGGCGGCGACTTGAAGTTTGCCGGCAAAGGGTTGATTGTATGTCCGTACTGCGGCAGCCAGGTGTTTCTCACCAAACGCGCGGCGGCGCAGACAGCGGGGTAGTTTTACTGGGAAATCGGGCTGATTGATTCAAATTGGAGGGAAGCTATGGCCGACAATTTTGTGGAGTTCGCCAAGGGACAGATGGGCGCAGTCGAAAAGTTGATCAAGGGGCTGCCGGGCATCGGCGGCTACATCGACAAGGACTTGCGCCGCGACGCCGACAAGCGCGTGCGCGAGGCGATTGCAGCATCGCTCGCCCAAAGCCAGACTGCGCTGCTGGGCGTGCAAACTGCGCTGCTCAAGGGCGGCGGTTTGGCGCTGATGGACGATGTCAATACGGCGATCGTCAATCTTCAGGCGCTGACCGACCGCATCAAAACCGCCAGCTATGGGTATGCCGGGCTGTTCGACCCGGTGCGCATCAAAGAGCAACAACTGGACGCGCTGGTGCGCTTCGATAAAGCATTGGCGCAACAGGTTGGCGTCGTCAATGAGAAGATCGCGGCTCTGGCGCAGTCCGTCAAGAACAAGACCGGCATCGACGCCGCGATCGAGCAATTGAGCCAGACGGTGAATGAATTGAACGCGCTGTTCAGCAAGCGCAGCGAGGTGGTTGATCAGCCGGACTTGCTGGACGACCCATCCTATGCGCCACGCGTTGACATCGGCGACCCCCTAGCGGATGCGCCGCCCGTTGACGCCGGCGATGCTGCACCGTATACGCAGTCGGCGGACGCCGGCGGGCCCGTATCAAGCTAATCGACCTGCCTGACACGCTTCTCAAAAGGAGAATCCTTATGCCAAGAATTATCGACGTCGTCGAAGCGCCCAATCAGGGGCCTAATGAGTTGGTCGCCCGCATCCCGGAAGTAGGATCCGGCGATTTTCGCCTGGGCAGCCAGGTGATCGTGCGGGAAAGTCAGAACGCCATCTTCTACCGCGACGGCAAATCGCTTGACACGTTCGGGCCGGGACGCCACACGATTACGACGGCCAACTTGCCGCTGCTCAGCACCGTGATGAACTTCTTCACCGGCGGCAACAACGTCTTTACTGCCGAGGTCTACTTTGTCAACATGCGCGAGTTCACCGACCTCAAGTGGGGCACGCCGCAGCCGATCAGCCTGCGCGACAGCGAGCTGGGCTTTGCGCGTATGCGCGGCTTTGGCCAGTACACCATCCAGATCGCCGAACCCAAGCGCTTTGTCGACCAGATCGTCGGCACGCAAGGGCTGTATCAGACCAGCCAGATCGAAGATTACCTGCGCAACACCATTATCAGCAGCGTCACCGATGTGCTGGGCGAAAACATGACCAGCATCTTCGACCTGCCCAAGCTGACCGACGAGCTAGGCGCGGCGGTCAAGGCCAAGGCGACAGGCGCGTTCGCTGCAATGGGCATCGCGCTCAAGCAGTTGATGGTGGTTTCGATCACCCCCACCGAGGAAACGGCCAAAGCTATCGACGAGCGCGCCAGCATGGGCGCGATCGGCAACATGGACGCCTACATGAAGTACAAAGCGGCGCGTGCGATGGGCGACGCGGCGAACAACCCCAGCGGGGGAGGCGCAGCGGCCGGTGTGGGCCTGGGCGCGGGCATGGGCATGGGCGCGGGCATGGCGGGCATGATCATGCAGTCGATGCAGACGCCCTCGCAGCCGGCCGCGACGCCAGCCGCGACGCCGGCGTCCGCATCGGGCGTCATGACGCTCGACGAAGCCGCGGCCTATCTCAAAGTGACTGCCGATGACGTGCAAGCGGCCATCGAAGCGGGCGATCTGAAAGCCAAGAAGATCGGCAGCCAGTATCGCATCGCCAAGGATGCCATTGACGCCTATCTCGCGAGTTGACGGCGCGCCTGCTGAATTCACTTCCCGGCAGATGTCAATCACATCAATCAGGCAAAGCAGCACGGGTGAAGAACCCGTGCTGCTTTGCCTGATTGACGCCCTTCGTGCCAGCCGACGTCCATGTTTTACAGGACGTAATCGAGCATAAAAATAACGCGTGCAAGCGAGGCGATCCACTTATGGAAGAGACCCAATATACGGTATCTGAACGCCGTCAGGCAGATCGCATCGGCGCCTGGGAGATCGCGCTGGCAGCCGTGGTGCTGGCGGCTTGTCTGCTCGGTGGGCTGGCGCTGGCCGATTGGCAGACGCCTGAGCCGATCGTCGGCGTTTTGCGCTTTGGCGCAGAGATCGACTTCGCATCCGCCGACCAGCTTGTTTCGCTGCTCGAAATCGCGCGCCAGGACTCGCACATTGCCGCGCTTGTGTTGGAAGTCTCCAGCCCCGGCGGCTATGCCACAAGCAGCGAAACCATCTTTTACTCGCTGCTGAACTTCCGCAACGCCAAACCCCTCGTCGTGGTCGTGGATGGCCTGGCGGCAAGTGGAGGTTATTACATGGCTGCTGCCGGCAATCGCATTTACGCGCCGCCCAGCAGCTATGTCGGCAATGTCGGCACGCGCGGCGGACGTCCCACCGATCCTTCATTGGCGCCCAACGAGTTGAGCAGCGGGCCGTACAAGCTGGAAGGGGGCAGCCGCTTCGAGCAGATTCACCAACTCGATCTGGTGCGCGATGCGTTTGTCAACAATGTTGTGGCGCAGCGCTCCCAGGCGGAGATCAACCCGCTGAAGCTCTCCGCGGCCGAACTTGCCGAAGCCCGCATTTACCTCGGCAGCGAGGCGTTGGCGCTGGGGCTGATTGACGGCGAAGGGAGCCGCTCGGAAGGCATCGCCGCCGCGGCCGCGCTGGCCGATCTGACCGATTATCAGATTCTCGACGTTCCCGCTTACCTGGGCGTCCCGCAGATCGGCGCCGTCCCCGATCCGGCCGCGGCGCAAGCGTTGCTGACGCACGCGCCGCCGGGGACGATTTTCATGTTGGATTCGCGCATCCCTTTCCCAGAGGCCGCGCTGCCGCAGGCGCTGCGTCATCTGCGCAAACCGCGCAGCGGCGCCGGTGATCTGCTACGCGATGGCTACGCGGCCAACGTGCCATCACCCACCAATTTTGCCGACGCGCTGGCGCCCGCCAGCACACAGCCCTGAGGAGCACGCTCATGAAACAAAGCACCCGCTGGTTCCTCATTGCGCTCGTTGGGCTGTTGCTGCTGGTCGGGCCGACTGTGCTGCGTTTTACGCAATCCAGCGCCCCACCTGCTGGCTACACGCCGCCCGCCATCGCCACTGCAGAAATCGCGGTGACGCCGATCCCTACGGCAACACCGGCGCAACTCAAAGCGGCCGCAGTGCCAGCGACAAATCCAGTCAAGCGAGGACCAGTCGTCGTCGATCTTGCCCACTATTCGGCCGTAGAGCGCAACCGGTTTCAGCCGATGGCCAGCGCACTGGCAGCCGCGGGGGTGGATCTGCGTTTCTGGCTGCCTACCGTTGCGCTTGACGAGGCGTCGTCCTTTGCGGATTTCCCCGACCAATCCGAAGCGCTGCAAAAAACCCTGGCCAATGCGAGCGCGCTGATTGTCATCAGCCCTTTTTTCCTCTACAACGACGCTGAGGTGCAGATCGTCGAACGTTTCTTGCTCGACGGTGGACGCTTGCTTGTCATCAGTGACCCCGATATCGAAGGCGACGCGGCCCGCGACACCAACAGCCTGGCGAGTCGTTTCAACGTAGTGTTTAATGAGGATTACCTCTATGACACTGTGGAAAACGATGCGAACTTCACCCACTTTTTCCAGGGCGGCTTTTTTGACCAAGCGCTGGCGCTGGAGGGCAGCCGGGTCGTCTTTTACGGGGGCCGCAGCATTGACGGCGCGGTGACGCCGCAGGTGCGCAGCGCACCCACCACACTCAGCAGCTTGCGCACCGGTCAGAGCGGCTTCACGACCGTCGCCATCGGGGGGGTGCCGGCGAACGACACCTATGGGCGCGTGTTGGCGCTCAGCGATTTCGACGCGCTGACCGACCCCTATGTCGCGCGCTATGACAACCGCAGGATGCTCGACTTCGTGGTGAGCTTTCTGGCTGACGGCGCACGCAACCAGACCATCGCCGATTTTCCGGAGTTTTTGGGCAAACAGGTCGCGCTCATCGTCGAAAGCAATGACCCGGTCGAGGCCGACGCAGTGAGCAAAGCCGCCGAGTTGCAGCGCGTGCTGGAGCTATCCGGGCGAACGTTGCAACTCGGCGCCACCAACTGGCTCACAGAGAGCAACGCCGCCAGCAACGCCGATCTGCTCTACATGGCGCAATTCGAGGATGCCAGCCGCTCGACGACGCTGCTCTCCGACATGGGCTTTACGCTTGAGGAGCGCATCATTACCCCGACCGTGACTGCGCCCGCCACAACGCCGCCCACCGATGCAGCGCCCGTCCAGCCGGAAGCATTGCCTGGCCTCGCGCCGGATACGGAAGCTCCACCACCATCGGGCACAGCGACGCCGCTGCCGGAGTTGCCTCCGCTGACGCCTACTCCCAACGAGCCGATCCCTTCTCCACTTCCCGAAAGCATGTCGCTTACGTTGCTGGCCGCCCCTGACCATGCCGCTGTGCAGAATCCAACGCCGACCCCCACTGGTGCGCCTCTAGCGGAGACGCCGGCTGCCCAGACGCCAGATGCGTCTACCGCAGACACATCTTCGCCAGACGCAAGTGCGCCAGATACATCTGCGGAAGATGCGTCTGACGAAGTGATACAGTCAGAAGCCGATGAAACCGCGGAACCCCAACCGACGCCGACCGTGGAGGTCTATCTCGTGCGCGGCGATGGCATCCGGCTGCTGGCGGACGAGACGCAGCTCTTCATCCAGCGCACCGAAGAGAGCGGCCGCAAAACGATTGCCGTGCTGGGGGCAGCCGTGGCGCGCTCAACGCTGGGTTGACGCGGCTCTTGAATCGCGACCTGGCCGGCTGTCTGATTCAGGACGAGCTGGTGATCTGTCCGTATCTGCCGGGCGCGCCGGCGGCTGATGGAACAGCCGCACAAGCGGCAGCGCCCACCCCCGCGCCAGGGGGCATTGTCCCCGACAAGGCGCCGGACGGTATGCCACAGGACGATCCGAACGCGTTGATCCTGATCGTAGACGATGACCGCAACGCGGCCGCGGGCGACGTGGGCGAAGCAGAACTCTACGCCGCCTTGCTGGCGCGCGCCGGCTACAGGCCGACGCTGTGGTCGACGCAACAAAGCGGCTATCCAGAAGCGGACATTCTCAGCAACTTTGTATGGATTATCTGGAGCGACGCAGCCTACAGCGACAGCGGCGTGCGCGGCGACGCACTGCGCATCGTGGGCGACCTGATCAACGCCGGCGGCAAGCTAACGCTCAGCAGCCGTAAGCCCTTCTTTGGCGTGGGGATTGATCCTGCGTCATCAATTGCCGACGTGATCGTCGCCGACGGCATACCCGAGCTTGTGACAAATTTGCCGACCACGCCAATTGTGCTGGCCGATGGGCTGCCCGACGTGACGCCGCTGGAGCGCAGCCCGGAGCCTTCGACCGGCGCGACTATTGCCTTGCGCCGCGGCCCTGCCAGCGCCGCCGCCGAAGCCCCGGTGCTCATGCTCTACACTGACGAAAATTTCGACGAGCCGAAGGGGGCGAAGCTGCTGATCTTCGGCATGTCGATCAACTGGCTGCCCGACGACGTCGCGGCGCAGTTGGTGGAGAACATGGCGCGGGTGATGTTGGCGGAATAAAAGCTACAGCCACGCTTTCAGATAGGCCAACACTTCTGCCCGCATCTCCGCGGTTTCGAAGTGGCCGATCTCGTACCGTTTCATCGTCCACGCATTGGCAGCGTTGTGCTCGGCGTACACACGGCGCAGCTCGGCGTCGATGCGATCCAACCCGGCGCGCGGGGTGAGCGGATCCAGGTTGCCTGCCAATCCCAAATGTGGGCGCGGCGCGATCAGGGCGTTGATCTGTGCGGCGGTGAAGTGTTTTAGCAGAGAAGGCACATAGTAGTAGATGCCGTGGCCGTCGAGGCCGCGGCTTTCGATCAAGGCGTCGAAATCAGTGAGGCAACAGAGATCGATGCAGACCTTGATGCGCAGGTCAAGCGCCGCCACCCACCAAGCCATCGTGCTGCCCAGCGAAAGGCCAAGCGTCGCGATGCGGCTGGCGTCGACTTCTGGCCGTGTGCACAGGTAATCGAGCGCACGCACGCTGTCATAGACCATCATGCCCCACAGCACCTGCCCGCGCCACAACATCAGCTTGAACAGTTCGCTTTCAGTGCGGCCGCGACGTTCGCCAAAGAGCCAGTGCTCGATGCACAGCGCCGCGTAGCCCTGCGCGGTCAACGCCTCGACATAGGGTGGCTGTTGTAAAAGCGGACGACCGCGCACAAATTCTTCTTTGCCGAGGTCGTAGTCTCCACCGTGGGCGTGATTGTAAAGCACGGTCGGGAAGGGGTCGTCACCTTTCGGGCGGGCAAAATAGGCGGGCACACTCTCCAGCCCGTTCAGATCCAAGACAAGCCGTTCCAGCACATAGCCTGCCTCTTCGCGCTGCCACAGCAGCCGCGCCGAGATCGGCCGCTCGCGCGCGGGCAGGTCGCCTAGCAGCCCCCACAGTTCGGTGCGTTGTTGTTCCTGATTCATGTGATATCACTCATTCTTTATGCTGCGCCTTGCTGCCATGCCAACTGTGCAGTCAGGCCATCGATGATGCGCGTCTGCGGGGTGTAGCCGAGCGCCGTGCGCGCTTTGGTGGCGTCGGCAACTGTGCGGCGCTGATCGCCTGGGCGCGGCGGGCCATGCACGATCTGCGCGGTGCGACCCGTCAATTCCTCCAGCATTTGCAGCACCTGAATCACATTGACTTCCTCGCCGCCGCCGATATTGAACGTCGCGCCGATGCTTTTTTGGGGTTGAGCCGCGGCCAGCAACATGCCGTTGACGCAATCGGCGACGTAGGTGTTGCTGCGGCTGTCTGTGCCGTCGCCATCGATGACAATGGTTTCGCCGCTCAGCAGCTTGCGGATGAAGATGTTGTAGCCCATGTCCGGGCGCTGACGCGGGCCATAGACCGAGAAGAGACGCAGAATCGTATACCCCAGCCCATCTTTTTCGCCGTAGGCGCGACAAAGCTGCTCCGCCGCCAGCTTGGTGATGCCATAAGGTGAGACCGGCGCCAACGCGGACGTTTCATCCCCTGTGGCAAAGCGGCCATAGACTGACGAGGTTGAGCAATGCAGGACATGCCCAACCTGGGCGGCCACACACGCTGCGAGCAAACGCTGCGTCGCCAGCACATTGCAAGTCATATATTGCTCAAATTGTTGCCAGCTCTTGAGCAATCCCGCCATGGCGGCGGTGTGGAAGACGTGCGTAGCGCCCGCTAACAGGGGTTCGAGTTCGCCGTAACGCAGGTCGATCTCCATAAAGGTGAAAGCGGGGTTTGTCAGCAAAGCAGCCAGATTGCGCTCCTTGAGATCGCGCGGATAGTAGGGAATGAAAGCGTCAATGCCCAGCACGGTATTCCCTTCCGCAACGAGCCGCTCACTGAGATGCGAGCCAATGAATCCGGCCGCGCCGGTCACTACAACATGAGCCATGAAAAATCTTCTCTCCTCTGCCGGTAGCGCCGATCGCGCATGAATACCCTGTTTAAGATGGAGGGTATTTTAGCATGGTTTGCCGCAGATCGAGGGCTGCGACGCGCTAGTCATCTCTCCACGCTTTCTAGTCCAATTGACCGATCATCTCTTTTGCCTCAAAACGTTATTATATTTTTTGGAATAAAAGTGATGTTTATTTGAAGATTTGATTACCTTACCCAAATTGACACCTCCCCTGATTCGCATCGCAGACATGCTGGAGAGAGCGTTAACTGGTGCGCTTGATAAATCAGCAAGAGAAGGAGCATTGAACATGACGATCTCGCTACGAACAATGAATAAGCTGGGCTGGTGGGTGGCAATAGGCGCCATCGTGGTGGCAACGGCGTTGTCCGGCGCACAAAGTGTGGCTGCCCAAGATAATAGCATTCCCGCTGGCGCGAGCACGAATGGCGCGCTTGCGCCGCGCATGTTTCTCCCGCTCTTGACGACTGCGGGAGCCCAGCCGCCAGGACAAACTGAAGAGCCTCCTACGCTCGGCCTTGCGCTTGACGGGAACATCGATGGCGCATGGATCGGGCCACGCAACGACTTGGGCATCACCCCGGTGACCTGCGAATCCGTCGACAACTCGCCCTTGACGATCACGAATGAGAATGTCGTGCGCTACGGGCAGCCGATCGGTGCGCAGGATTGCGGGGTGACGACATTCCGCAGCGGGTTTGGGTTCGACGGCAGCGACGTTGCTGCGTTTGTGCCCAATCAACCTTTTCTCCTCGGCCGTTTCACCCATTACAACAACAGCATTGTGACGCCTCTTACGCCGATGCAACTCGTAGACCTCGCCATCCGGGTTCAGACCCCAAGCCCGGCGGTGGACGTCGTGATGACCTACACCATGCGGCTGGACGAGACCGTCAACGAAGGCGCCTGTCCCTACGGCGCCACCAATCCAGGGCTGTGCGACGATAAGGTCGATTTCCTGAACAACACGCCGATGCAATTGGTCTTCGTCGATGGCGTTGCTTATACGTTGAATATTCTGGGCTTTGTGCCGGGTGCGCCAGAAACTTGCCAGTATTTTCCCACCTTGGCGGATTATTTCATCACAGGCGAGATCATGCAGAACGACGCCTGCGTGTTTGCCCAATTTGTTGCACCACAACCGGCGATCGACATCGCCAAGACGCCTGACCTCCAGAAAATCACGGCTGGAGACAACGCCGACTTTACGATCACCGTGCGGAATACGGGCAACGTCGGCGTGAGCGAAGTCACCATCACCGACCCGCTCACGCCTGATTGTGACCGTCGGGTTGATGAGATGAAGGCAGGCGCTACGCTCACCTATGCCTGTGCAGCCAACGGCGTCGAGCAAGATTTCAAAAATGTGGCAACGGTGACGGGCATCTTTGCAGGAACAACCTATCAAGACAGCGACAGCGCGGTGGTCGATGTGCTGGCGCCGGACAGCGCATCGATCTTTGCCTATAAATATTACGACCAAAATGGCAACGGCCAGCGCGATGACCTGGAGCCGGGCCTGCAAGGGTGGGCGTTCTGCGTCAGGGATGCCAATGGCAACACGGTGGGGCTTTGCCAGACGACCAATCTCGAAGGGTTTGCCATCCTGGCGCCGAATCAAGCAGGCAATTTTCGGGTGTGCGAAGTGGCGCAAAATGGGTGGGCCAACACCGACCCGGTCAACGGCAGCGGCTGCAAGCCAGTCGCGGTGACGCAGGCGCCTCTTTACGTCGAACTCAACCCAACCGCCAACCACATCTACGGCGTCGAGCTGACCGAAAAAAGCTCCAACCAACTGAGTTGGACGTATACGCTCTATCAATTTTTGGACAGCCAGCCGCCCGACGCCTGGGTGCTGGCGCTGCCCGCCTGTATCGACGCGGCTCAGCTCGATCCGGACGGCACCACCCCCGGCTGGAGCTTTGTAGTGGATAGCATCACCGGCTTGCGCGGGTTGCGCTGGCCGACCGCGGCGCTGCCGGTGGAAGGCGCGGTCTTCAACGTTGCCTTCCGTCAGGCGTATCCAACCGGCGCTGGCAGCGGTGGCGTGATCGTCGGTGGGAGTGCACCAGTCGGCGCGGCTGCTGCAATTGCCGGACCAGTCTGCAATCCGTCTGTGCTGCTTGGCAACAACACAAACACGGCTGCCAACAGCACGCTTGAAGTGCGCAAAGCAGTGTTGCCGGCTAACGACAATGGACGCTTCAACCTGCTCATCGACGGCCAGGTGCTTGTCGCCAATATCCAACATGGTGGAAGCACGGGCGCGCAGCCTGTCGCCATCGGCGCGCACACAATTGCCGAAGGTGCTGGCGATCAGACGACGCTTGATGACTACCAGAGCACGCTGCGTTGCATCGAGACGAACAGCGGCAGCACGTGGACGTCTGACGCCAGCGGGCGCGTCAATGTGGATGCGGGCGAAAACGTCGTGTGCACTTTCACCAATATTCGCCGCGGCGCCATCAGCATCGTAAAGCAGGCGAGTGGTGTGGCGGCGGCGGATTGGCGCTTCGGAGGCGCGCTGGGTGATTTCACACTGCCGGCGACGGGTGGACAACGCTCCTTTACACGACTAGCGCCAGGAACCTACAACGTATCTGAGCAGCGAGTCGAGGGGTGGGCGCTCAGCGCGCTGACCTGCGCCGACCCTGGCGCCGATTCGCAAGTAAACTTGTTGACCGCCACCGCCGCCATCAATCTGGCGCCGGGTGAGATCGTGACCTGCACCTTTGTCAATGTGCAAGAGCCCGGCTCGATCACGATCGTCAAGCAGGTCAACGGCGTCAGCAGCGCGCCATGGCTCTTCGCCGGTGCGCTGGGGGCGTTTACCATCGATGCGGCCGGTGGGACGCGCACCTTCGAGAATCTGGCGCCGGGTGCGTACAGCATCCGTGAGGCGGCCGCCGAGAATTGGCGGGCGAGCGCCATTACCTGCGTCGATCCGGACGGGGCGACGACCACCGATCTCGCCAGCGCCACTGCCGTCATCGATCTCGACGCGCGCGAGTCGGTGGTGTGCACCTTTGTCAACGAGCCGGGAACCCCGGCCATCGCGCTGGAAAAGAATGTCAGCGAGGCCGTGGTTTATCCGGGGACGCTCGTGACTTACACATTTGCCGTGAGCAACCCAGGCGGAGTGGCATTGAGCAACGTGCGCGTCGAGGATGCGCTGTGCCCGGCGTCGCCGGTGCTCGACGGCGCGGCAAACAGCGGCGACGCCAACGGCAATGCGTTGCTGGAAAGCGGCGAAATCTGGCGCTACACGTGCAGCGCTGCTTTGAGTGCGGACACGACGAACACAGCCACCGCCTGGGGCAGCACATCGTGGGGCGAGCAGGTGTGGGCGCGGGACAGCGCAGTGGTGGACGTGATCGCCCCGGTGCTCATCGTCGAAAAAGCGGCGGATCGCACCCAGGTCGCGCCCGGCGAGACGGTCAATTTCCAAATCACCGTGCGCAATGCCGGCGACGTTCCGCTCTTCAACCTCGCTGTGACGGACGACCAACCCGCCTGCACGCTGAGCGGGCCAGGCGGCGACAACGGCAACGCGGCGCTTGACCCGGCTGAGCGTTGGGTCTACACCTGCACCATGCCAATCACCGCCGATATGGTCAACACGGCGATCTCCGTGGGATATGACCGCCTGAACACGCGGTGGACAGCCTCCGGCAGCGCTGCCGTCACCGTGGTGCGGTCGGCAATTGACATCGTCAAAACTGTCGACAAGCCCTATGCTTATCCCGGCGAAAGCGTGATTTTCACTTTGAAAGTCCGCAACAATGGCAGCTCATGGCTGCAAAATATCGTCATCGACGACTCGCTCCCTGAATGCCGCCTTGCCGCCCCCGTGGGTGATGATGGCGACGAACGCCTGGCCGTCAGCGAGGAATGGACCTACACCTGTTCGATTGCCTTCTGCACTGACGCGCACTTTGTCCTGCCCGACACAGTGACGCCAGCCAGCGGCGATCTGCCCACCTTGTGCGCTGACGTAACCAATACGGCTGTGGTCACTGCGCAAGACCCACTAGGCCAGCCGGTCAGCGACCAAGACAGCGCGGCCGTCGATCTGATCCGGCCGGGCATTTACGTCACCAAGCTGGCGGACAAGACCTATGTGAGTCCGGGCGAATTGATCAACTTCTCGATCTTCGTCAAGAACACAGGCGACACCCCGTTGATGGACGTCGTGCTGACTGATTCGCTGCCGGATTGTGTGGTGAGTGGGCCGGCAGGCGACGACGGCGACGTGCTCGCCCCCGCGGAGGAATGGCTCTACACCTGCTCGACCTCCGTGCAGATGGCGACAGTCAACACCGCACGCGCCACGGCAAAAGATCTGCGCGGCGCGAGCTGGTGGGATGAAGACAGCGTGCTGGTCTCTGTCTGTTTCGACTGAACGGTTTCGATAACTGACAAAAAAGCCGGATGCGCTTCAGGTGCATCCGGCTTTTTTGTTGCACAACTGCCTGCGTGAGTGTGTCACGCTACCCTGCTTGCTTGCGACAATTGCCCGATGCTCGCGTCGTCTATGCGCGCCTACGATGATAGATACGGATGCCAACACTGTGGAAACTGGTTCGGTTAATCGTAGAAAAGTCGAATAAGGAGGCAAAAGTATGTACTCAATATTGGCCAAAAGAGCTGTTTGGCGCATCCCGATCTTGATGGTGCTGCTATGTTTGACGGCGGGTTTGGTCACGCTATTTCCCACCGCCAGGGTTCATGCCCAGGACAGCCCTCCCGCCGGCGGTGCGGTCGATGGCGAGTGGAGCTATCCACGCAACGATCTCGGCGTGACGCCTGTCACCTGTCAGGATATCAATAATTCGCCTGCCGATCCGACGGACGAAAATGTGATGCGCTACGGCCAGCAGCTCGGCGCGTCCGGCTGCGGTGAACTCATCTTCCGCAGCGGTTTTGGATTTGATGGCGCTGACAATGTGACGTTTGCACCGGCGACGCCTTTCCTCCTCGGCCAATTCACGCATTACAACGAGAACATCGTTACGCCGCTCGTGCCGATGCAGTTTGTCGACCTTACCGTCAACTTCCAGAGCAGCACTCCGGCCATCGATGTCCAGATGTCCTACACCATGCGGCTAGACGAAACGCTCAACAACGGGGCGTGCCTTTATGGTTCGACCAACAACGATTTGTGCGACGATCGCGTCGACTTCGTCAACAACACACCACCCCAAACTGTCATCATCGACGGCGTGACCTACACGCTCAACATTGTTGGGTTCGTACCCGGTGCAATGGATAGCTGTCAATACAACGAAGACATGGTCGATTATTTCATCACCGGCGAAATGATGCGCAATGACGCCTGTGTCTTCGCCGAGTTTGTCGTGCCCGAACCTGCGATCGCCATCGAAAAATCGCCGGATCTACAACAAGTGTTGATTGCAGACTACGCTGAATTTACCATCACAGTCACGAACACCGGCAACGTTGGCTTCAACCAGGCATTCGTCACCGACCCGCTGACACCCGACTGCGACCACGCGATCGAAGGGTTGAAGCGTGGCGATGTCGAGACTTACGTCTGTACGGCCTACGACGTCATGCAGGATTTCGACAACGTAGCCACCGCCGCAGCCATATTCGATGGCGACGAATATTCAGCCGTGGATAGCGCCCGCATCGATGTGCTGGCGCCGGACACAGCCAGCTTCTATGCCGTAAAGTATCACGATCAAAATAGCAACGGCCAGCGCGACGCCGGGGAGCCGGGGCTGTATGGCTGGACGTTGTGCGTCAAAGACGGCGAGGGAGCCACGGTCGGCTTCTGCCAGGTGACCGATCCGGCAGGGCAGGCAACATTAGCGCCCAATCGAGCCGGCGAGTTCCTGCTCTGCGAGGAGCCGCAGCCTGGATGGATCAACACCGACCCTGGCGATGGGACAGCCTGTAAGCCATTCTCGATCACCGAAGCGCCGCTCTACGTCGAGTTCTATCCGACCGACAGCGACATATACGGTATCGAATTGACAGAGACAAATCCCGCGCAAACGCAGTGGAATTATACTGTCTACCAGTACTTCGAGAGCAACAAGCTTGACGAGTGGATGCTCAGCTTGCCATCCTGTATTGACGCCGCCCAGATTGATGCTGTGGCGACTACGCCGGGCTGGAGTTTTGTCGACGATCCAGCCGCCGGGTTGCGCGGCGTCCGCTGGCAAACGCCGGCAGGCGTCGATCCAATCGAGGGGGGACAATTTACGCTGGCGCTGCTCCAGCCGCACCCGACAGGCGCGGCCAGTGCAAGGATCACCATGGCCGGGCCACCGCCCATCAACGCCACCGATGCCATCGCCGGCCCAGCCTGTCATCCAATCGTACAGATCGGCAATGCCACGGAACTGCCGGCCAGCGGCCAACTCGAGGTGCGCAAGCAAGTCTTGCCGGCCAGCGATAACGGTTATTTCAACCTCGCTATCGATTCCGTCATCTATGCCACCGATGTGCAGAATGGCGGCACGACTGGCAAGCAGCCTGTGTCGTCGGGCGTCCATATCGTCGGTGAAGGCGCCGGCGCCCAAACGGAGCTAGATGACTATATTCGCGGCTTGAGCTGCACGGAAATGAACAGCGGCGCCACCTGGACGCCAACCGCAACGGGCGAAGTCAATGTCGATGTCGATGATGACGTCGTCTGCACCTTCACCAACATCCGGCGCGGCGCGATCCGCGTGGGCAAGCAGGTGGTGGGCGTCGCCGGCGCCGACTGGTCGTTCACCAGCAACGCGCTTGGCGCCTTCACGCTGCCGGCCGCAGGTGGACAACGAGACTTTGCACGGCTGGCGCCCGGCGTCTATAGTGTCGCCGAATCCGCAGTTGCGGGGTGGGGTCTCGCAGAGTTGACCTGCACCGACCCGGACAACGGCACCGTGACCGACCTGGCCAATGGCGTGGCTACGATCGATCTCGACCCCGGCGAGACGGTTGTCTGCATTTTTGACAACGTCGCCGACGCCGGCAGCGTGACCATTGTCAAGGAAGTGACCGGTGTTGGCGATTCGCCCTGGTTCTTTGAAAGCACGTTAGGCGCCTTCACATTGCCGGCTGCGGGCGGCGCACGCACCTTTGAGGGCGTCGCGCCGGGCGTCTACAATGTGCTGGAAAGCGCCAAAGCATCCTGGCACGTCGCCGCGATCAACTGCACCGACCCGGACAGTGAGACAACTGTCGACACCCTGGCCGGCAGAGCGACTATCGATCTCGATGCCAATGAACATGTCACCTGCACGTTCGTCAATGCGCCTGGCCGTCCGAATGTGACTCTGGACAAGAGCGCCAGCGCCAGCATTGTTTACCCGAACCATGTAGTCACCTACACATTCGCGGTCAACAACACCGGTCAAGTGCCGCTGCGCAACGTCCGCGTCGAAGACGATCAGTGCACGGTGCTGCCAGCAACCAGTGACGAGCACAACGCCGGCGATGTCGATCAGGATGATTTGCTGGATGTGGGCGAGCAATGGAGCTTCACCTGCGCCCGTGCGCTGGCCGAGGACACTACCAATACCGCCACGGTATGGGCCGACGCACCGTGGGGCGAATCCGTCTGGTCAACCGACAGCGTAGCGGTGGATGTGATCGCACCGCAAATTGCGCTGAAGAAAAGCGCCGATCGCGAGGTCGTCCATGCGGGCGAAACTGTGAACTACCAGATCGTCGTCCGCAATTCAGGCGACACTGCGCTTTACAACGTCGTGGTCGAGGATGGTCTTGCCGAGTGTACATTGGCCGGTCCCACCGGCGACAACGACAACGCTGCTCTCGATCCAGGGGAGGCGTGGACTTACACCTGCGCCATGATTCTCACGGAAGAGACCATCAACTTGGCGACCGTCACGGGGAACGACGCGCTGGGCAACCCCTGGTACGCCGAAGACCGCGTCACGGTTGAGGTGTACACGCCCGAAATCCAGGTTACCAAGCTAGCCGACCACGCCTTCGTCTATCCCAATGAAGCGATCAACTTTACTGTGAAGGTGCGCAACGTCGGGAACACCCCGCTGAACACAGTGAACGTCACCGATTCGCTGCCACAATGCGCTTTGGTCGGCCCCACCGGCGACGATGGCGATGCCCAGCTTGCCGTGGGCGAAGAATGGACGTACACCTGCATGTTGACTGTTTGTCCCGGAGAGGCGCCGGCAGTGGGCGGCGCCGGCGCGGGTGACGTCAGCGGCAGTGCAGTGGTGGTCGATGTCACGAAAGCCTGGGATGTCGCCAGCGCTGAGCCGGAGCTTGCCCCTGCCTGCACCGACCCGCTGCCAACCCTGGTTGGCCCATCGTTCGGCAGTTGCTGGAGCCCGACCAATCGCTGGTTCGAGTTGACTGTGGTCAACAAGGCTTCCATTCCAGCGTACATCGGCTATGACATCTATCGGTCTGCAAACTCATTCCGCAAACTTGACCGCTTTGATGTCGGTCAACGCAGCATCTTCACCGTGACCCAGGAAGGAACGTTGCGCAAGTACATCAGCGCCAACGGGCAGACCAACTGGCAGCAGTTGGGCGGCACCCACACGCTGAACATCGCCGGTCACCTTGCGCATGGCTATCTCTGCCCGGAAGCGCCGCCGCCGATTCCGCCGATCTGCAGTGATGTCACCAACATCGTCGAGGTGACCGCTAAAGATGCAGCAGGCCGTGAGGTAAGTGACAAAGATTCAGCCTTTGTGAATTTGATTCATCCTGGCATCGATGTCACGAAGAGCGTCGACAAGAGCCAGATCGCGCCTGGTGAAGAAGTCAATTTCATCATCAGCGTCAAAAACACCGGCGACGTAGCTTTGAGTAATCTCACCATCGAGGATTCCTTGTCGGCCTGCGCCCTCTCAACGGCGTCAGGCGACAACGGCAACGGCATCTTCGAGTCGCTAGAAACTTGGGTCTACACCTGTGCGATGTCGCCAACCGACGATGTGACCAATGTCGTGCGCGCCACCGGTCGCGACCCACTGGGCGCGCTGTGGAGCGATGAAGACAGCGCTGCCGTGGACGTCGTCAAGCCGGCGCTGGCGATCGTCAAGGAGGCCAGCAAAACGGTCGTCTATCCAGGCGAAACTGTGCGCTTTACGCTGCGTGTGCGCAACCAGGGCAACGTGACGCTCTCCCAGGTATACGTCACCGACAGTATGCCGGCGTGCGCGCTGTCCAAACCGAGTGGCGACAACGGCAATCGCAAACTCGATCCTGGCGAGGAATGGATTTACACCTGCGATGTCACCTTCTGCAAAGGTGAGAACATGACGCCCGACGGCGGCATAGACGAAGTGGGCGCAGCCTGTACGCCGGGACCATCGCCGAGCGTATGCCAGGACAGTACGAATATCGGTAAGGTCACGGCAAAGGATCCGCGAGGCAAAACTTTGACCGCCACCGACAAGGTCTTCATCGAATTGATCCGCCCAGGCATCACAGTCGTCAAGAAAGCCAACCGCACCGTCGTCCCCGCAGGAACAGAGGTAAACTTTACAATCAAGGTGAAGAACACCGGGAATACACCGCTGACCAACATTACGGTCGTCGATGAACAATCGGCGTGCAACTTGAGCGGGCCGACTGGCGATAATGGCAACGGCATCCTCGATGCTGGAGAAAAGTGGGTCTACACCTGTTCAATGGCAATTACAGGGCGCACCACCAATATCGCCACAGCCACAGGCGTCGATATGCTCGGCAATCGCTGGCGCGACACAGGCGCGGTGTTGGTGCGCACCTCGTGCTCGTGCGTCACGGTGGCCGGCGTCCAGGACACGGAGGCATGTCTCGCCGCCGAAGGTGAGATTGATGCAGCCTTTAACATCTACCTGCCTATGACGCGTCGGTAAGCGTCGCTGGCTCACCACCTATCGCTCACACAACTGGCGCACGCTGCGGCGTGCGCCAGTTGTCTTTATTGTATACTCGTTCCTTTGTTGCAGGGATCATTTGCCAAAGGCCTCTGAATTGGGCAGAATGAGTGTGAAATCGATTTCGCCAGTCACGGATTTTGGGAATGAAGACGTTACATTCTCAGCCGTGCGGCAAGTTCACACCGTTAAGGAAGGGAATAAATCATGAATTACCGTCGCCTAGGGAACGCTGGTCTGAAGGTCAGCGAACTGTCATTTGGCTCCTGGGTCTCATTTGGGACGCAGATGAATGTTGACACCGCGTACGACTGCATGGTGGCCGCCTATGATGCAGGCGTCAACTTTTTCGACAATGCAGAAGCGTATGCGCGCGGTGAGTCCGAAGTGATCATGGGACAGATCCTCAAGCGCGCCGGCTGGCGCCGCGCCAGCTATGTCGTCTCCACGAAATTTTACTGGGGCTTGAACGACGGTCCGAATGAGCGCAACACACTTAACCGCAAGTATTTGATGCAGGCAATCGACAATTCGCTCAAACGCTTTGACATGGAATATGTCGATCTCATTTTCTGTCATCGTGCTGACCCGAACACGCCGATCGAGGAAACAGTCTTTGCGATGGACGACATCATCCGCCAGGGCAAGGCGCTCTATTGGGGCACGTCAGAATGGAGCGCCGACGAAATTCGTGCGGCCTGGGAAATTGCCGAGCGCCACCATCTGCACAAACCGCAGATGGATCAACCGCAGTACAATATGCTGCACCGTGACCGCGTCGAGAAGGAGTATGCGCGCCTCTATGACGACATCGGGCTTGGCCTGACCATCTGGAGCCCGCTGGCGTCCGGTCTGCTCACCGGCAAATACAATGATGGCATTCCCACGGACAGCCGCGCCAGCCTGCCTGGCTACGAGTGGCTGAAATCGCGACTGACTGACCCCAATCTGTTGACAACCGTGCGCGCACTCAAGCCGATTGCCGACGGGCTTGGCTGCACCATGTCGCAGCTTGCCATTGCCTGGTGCGTCAAGAACCCGCACGTCAGCACCGTGATCACGGGCGCCAGCCGCGTCTCCCAGGTGCACGAAAACATGAAGGCGCTGGAGATCGTCCCCAAACTTACGGAGGATGTCATGGCGCGCATTGATGCGATTCTCAAGGAAAGTTAGTCACTGGTCGCGTGATATACACGTCGGACTAATAGCCTGACCTACTTTCATAAACCTACCTTCGTATGATTGCCATCAACCTTCCAGGAGGAGTACAGCCTCCTGGAAGGTTTGCAAAGGCCAGGATGAACACAGCAGCGTTACCGCCAGTCGCAGCGGTGCTTGACCAGCTCGGCGTTTCGTATCGCCTCTTTACCCATCCTGACCCGGTCAACTCGCTGGAGCAGGCGGCGCGCGAGCGCCAACGCCCCGCACAGATTGTGCGCAGCATCCTCTTCCGGCTGGCGCAAGATCGCTTTGCGATGGTGCTGGTGGCCGGCCCGTCGCAGGTGGATTGGAAGCGACTGCGCCAGCATCTCGGCCAATCGCGTCTGACGATGGCCACCGCGGAGGAAGTGTTAACCGTCACCGGCTACCCAATCGGCGCGGTCTCGCCCCTCGGATTGCCGCAGCCACTGCCCCTCTACATCGACGAGAGCGTCTTGGCCGAGACCGAGGTCTCGATTGGTTCGGGCGTACGTGGGACAACGGTGATTTTACAGAGTACAGACCTGAGGGCGATGCTGCCTGCGGCGGAGCTCGGCGTCTTTCGCCAAACTGAAACCACATGAAACAAATTGGGGCCAGATTCCCCGCTCACAATTTTTCACTTTCGCAACGCATCCACGATTCAACGGCAATTCGCTTTCGCTATAATTACTAATGGATACCATGCGCTTGCGCACTAGTTTTGTTATCCGCCGTCGAAGGAGCAATTAACTTTTGGGGTTTATTTATGCCAAATACAACATTTCGCCATTTGAAAGCACTAAGCGTAGAAATTGGCGCACGACCCAGCGGATCGGTGGGAAATCAGGCCGCCGCCGCTTATATCGAGTCGGTGTTTCGGCGCTGCGGATTGGCCGTTGAGACGCAAGAATTCGCCTGCCCAGCGTGGGAAGAACTCGGCGCCTGGCTCTGTATGCACGACTCTGCGATCCCTGTCGCCGCCAACCCGTACTCTCCTTCCTGCCTCGTGTCCGCCCCTCTGATGCCTCTCTGTACAGGCGAGGAGTTGGAGGCAGCGGATCTGAAAGGCAAACTGGCAGTACTCTATGGCGAGCTGGTGCATCACCCGCTCCCGCCGAAGGCGAAAAGTTTTAAGGACGGCGCAAACGCTCGCATTGTCGAACTGTTAGAAGCAAAACAACCCGTCGCAATTCTGGCCGTACAGCAACGCGCCGGTGAAATCGAACGCTTGATCGAGGACTGGGAATTCCACATACCCTCAGCGACTGTGTCCGCTCAGGTGGGCGCGATGCTGCTCCAGCACGCTGGTGAGACCGCACGACTGCGCATTGACACGCGCCAGAGCCGCGGCGTCACCGCCAATGTCGTCGGTCGGCTGCCTGGTCTGATCCGCCAGCAGATCGTTCTGTGCGCCCACTATGACACAAAGGTCGACACGCCAGGCGCCAGCGACAATGCCAGCGGCGTGGCGGTGATGTTGGCGCTGGCCGAACAACTTTGCCGCCAGGAACAGCCATACAGCCTCGAATTTGTGGCCTTCACCGGCCAAGAATATCTGCCATTGGGCGACGACGAGTATGTACGCCGGCGTGGCAATAGCTTCAACTCGATCGATGCTGTGCTCAACTTCGATGCGGTTGGTCTGCGCAACGGGCCAAACGCGGTCGCCGGCTTCAACCTGCCGCCGGTCATGCAAGCCAATCTCGAACGCGTGACGGCCCATTTCCCCGAAGTCACATGGATGGAGCCGTGGCCGGAAGGCAACCATTCGACCTTTGCTTTCCGCGGCGTGCCGTCCCTGGCCTTTACGGCCAAAGTTGAGGATGCGCACTATCATCTGCGCTCCGATACGATAGATCAGATCAGCCGGGAGCGCCTCGACGAGATGGTGATGCTGGGTGGGAAGATGGTCGAAGAAATGGCGCTGAGCCTGCGCATGCCCGCCTAGTCATGCTCATCTCTGCCCGCTGGTGACGCTGTTTTCACTTGGACTCGTCCTCATATCCGCCCTGCTTCATGCGCTTTGGAATCTCCTGGCAAAGCGCGCCCAGGGCGGCGCCGCCTTCACCTGGCTTTTTTCGGCGTTGACGGCGCCGCTCTGGGCGCCCATTGTGGCCATCTATGTACTCTTCTGGCAACCTCAGCTTAGCTGGATAGGGGCGCTCTTTATTCTGGGGAGCGCCATCATCCATGTAGGCTATTTCTTATTTCTGCAGCGAGGATATCGAACTGGCGACCTGTCGGTCGTCTATCCATTGGCGCGCGGTACAGGCCCGCTGCTGTCGATGATCGGTGCGGTGCTGCTTTTGGGCGAGCGCCCTTCCCTCCTGGCCGTCGCAGGCGCGCTGTTTGTCATTATCGGCGTTTTTTTCATTGCCGGCGGCGCACAGATGGTGCGCGCTCGACGGGCTGCCGCCGGCGTAGGCTATGGGCTGCTGACAGGGCTGCTGATCGCCACCTACACGTTATGGGACAAGACAGCGGTCAGCACCATTCTGGTGGCGCCGCTGCTATTGGAATATGGCTCCAGCATTGGCCGCACCTTGCTGCTCACGCCGCTTGCGCTCCGCCGGCGTGCGGAAGTAGTCTACGAATGGCGCACGCACCGGTGGGAAGCGCTGGGCATCGCGTTGTTAAGTTCGTTGGCGTACATCCTGGTGTTGACAGCGCTGATCACCGCGCCGGTCAGCTACATTGCCCCGGCGCGCGAAGTGAGCATCCTGTTTGGGGCGCTGCTGGGAACCTGGCTGCTCAAAGAGGGCGACACATGGCAGCGATTAGTTTCCGCCGGGCTGATGGTGATCGGGATCGTGCTGCTGACGTTGGGGTAGAAGCTTATCCGCCGCGCAGCCACTGCAAGACGATGACAAGCAGGATGAGGGTGTTCGCAATGCCGATGATCGCAGCAACTTGCCAGAGACGCATGAGCGCGTGGTTCCGCTGCTGCGTTGCCGTAAATGCATCCAGTTCGATTTGCAGGCGCGCGGCTTCGGTCTCGCTGAAGCTGAGCGCGGAGGAATAGGTTTGCATGGTATGCTGCGCCGTGCGCTGCTCTTGGGTGACCTGCTCCTGAAGCAACTTGCTGCCGCCAAGCACCTCGGCGAGCTGACGGTTGCGCTCTTCCAGCTCGGCGCGCAGCCGCTCGATGCGCTGATTGAATGAGTCAAGCCGGCTTTGGCTCGAGCTTTCCCAGGCAGCTTTTGCCGCGTTCATGCGATCGATCAGCGCGGTCTTGCGTTCCGCCTCCTGCTGCAGACGTTCGATCTTGCGCTCCGCATGATCAAGCTTCTCCTGGAGCGTGCGCCCCTGGGTGTGGGCGTCCTGCGTCAGTTGCTCAACCTGAAGCAGAAGCGCCTTTTGTTCGACCTCAAATGCCCCGCGTTCGGTGCTGCGCATCTGCTCCAGTTCGGTCAAGCGGTCGCTCAAGCTGGCATTGGTGCGCTCGTATTTTTCCAGCCGGTCGCGACTTTTGAGCAACTCTTGCTCCACCTGGGCCAGCCGCTGGCTGGCGCGCGCCATATCTTGCAGCGACTGGGCATAGACGGACGCGGCGGGGCGACCTATACCCGGATCGACGCCTCCCAGCAGGCGTCGCGAGGCGTCGAACGCCGAGCGCAGTTGCACATCGGAAAGCACGCGGTACGCTTCGTTGACGCGCTTGATCTGCTGCTCGGCCTGATGATGATGCTCCGAATTGCGCCGGTAGCGATCCGGGTGAAACGCCAGCGCCAGAAATCGATAGCGTTGCCGGATCTCATCATCCGAAGCCAACGTCGAGACGCCGAGCACTTCATAGTGATCCGCCTGATGTAGGGAGGAGGCCATGTTTTTCTTACCTCTGGTGGCGACTGACAAACCGCCACATCGATGCACTGTCGCGTCGGCTGCATTCTACTTCACGTTGACCACAGGCTCCAATGGCAGCCTTTCAGGTTGCAGCTAGAGGCTTATCCTGATCTGCCAATCTCCAATTCGAGTCTCCTTTTGTGTGCGTGATACAATTGAGTGTGGCGTCCCTACCGAGGAAGCCAAGCAACCTATGTGACAATCCCACCCGACGGTGACCCAAAAGGGGAGACGAATGAGTTACGACGGTCGCGTTTTCACCGTGCAGCTTGGCAACGTCATGCGCAAACTGCCGATTTTCCAAGTCGCGCCAGGCGTCAAGATTGCGATCTTCAACATGTTGGGCGACGCCGAAGTCGTGGAGACGGCCGCTTCCCTGTTGTCAGCGCGTATGCCCACCGCGGCTGAGGTGCTGATTGTGCCCGAAGTAAAAGCGGTGCCGCTGGCGCACGCGTTGGCGGTGCAAAGCAAGCTGCCCTATGTCGTCGTGCGCAAATTCCGCAAGCCTTACATGGTGGACTGTCTGGAGACCGAGGTGATGAGCATCACCACCGGCGCCCCGCAGAACTTATACATTGACGGCAAAGATGTGCATCTGGTGCGCAATAAAAACGTCGTGCTGGTTGACGACGTCATCAGCACCGGCAGCACGCTGCGCGGCCTCCGCCAACTGATGGAGCTGGCGAATGCAACTGTGGTCGGGGAAATGGCAGTTTTCACCGAAGGCAAACCGGGAGATTGGGACGAAATTATTTCGCTAGGACATCTTCCTATTTTCGTGGACTGAGAAAGATTGACGGACTGAGAGACGAGCATGTCGACGATTCTTGACCGTGTTGCCAAAATTGCTAATCGCTTTGACGAATTAACTCAGATCATGGCCGAGCCCACTGTGGCGGCCGATTTTACACGCCTGAGCGAGATCGACCGCGAGCGTCAGGAAATCGAGGAACTGGCGCAGGCTTATCGGCGTTATGAGGTGGCAACGATACAGCTTCAAGAAAACCATGCGCTGCTCGAAGATGCAGACGAAGAGTTGCGCGACCTGGCGGCGCTCGAAATTGAAGCTCTGCAAGCAGAGACCGAGGCGCTGGATAACCAGATGATGGCGCTCTTGCTTCCCAAAGATCCCAAAGATGAGAAAAACGTCATTTTCGAAATTCGTGCGGGGACAGGCGGTGAAGAAGCCGGGCTGTTTGCATCCGAGTTGTATCGCATGTACATCCGATGGGCAGAGGCGCATCGCTACAAGGTGGAGGAGCTTAGCCTGAACGACACCGGACTTGGCGGTCTCAAGGAAGTCGTCTTTGCCATCAAAGGCAAAGGGGCGTACAGCAAGCTGAAATACGAATCGGGCGTACATCGTGTGCAGCGCGTGCCGGTGACCGAAAGCGCCGGACGCATCCACACCAGCGCTGCCACCGTGGCGGTGTTGCCCGAAGCTGACGAAATCGACGTTGTAGTCAACGACAACGACGTCCGCATCGACATCTTTCGCAGCAGTGGGCCAGGCGGACAGAGCGTCAACACGACGGATTCCGCGGTGCGTCTGACGCACATGCCCACTGGCATTGTGATTTCGTGTCAGGACGAAAAGAGCCAGTTGCAAAACAAGCTCAAGGCCATGCGGATTCTGCGCTCGCGGCTCTATGAAATTGAGGAGCAGAAAAGCATGGATGCGCTTGGCGCGGCTCGTCGCAGCCAGATCGGCTCCGGCGACCGCAGCGAGAAGATCCGCACCTATAACTTTCCGCAGAGCCGCGTCACCGACCACCGCATCAACAAAACCGTCTATCAACTTGACAGCGTCCTCAACGGCGCGCTCGACGAATTCATCGAAGATTTGGCCGCGCACGATCAGGCGCAGCGGTTGGAAGTGATGAGCGCGGAGTTGGCGTGAACCATCCTCTAGGTATTCGTGGGGCAACTGTGCCCTTGTAGTGTGCCTGTAGTTCGCCGGATGTCGCACGCGCAGCAACCAATGGTCAGCATAAAGTCAGTTGCATCGGCCCCGATTTCTGGTACAATCGTCCATGCACAGGAATGTTTGTGAATGATTACCCAGCTAATGTACAAATATGGACGTCCTACCCGTTCTCTCTGCGGAAAAGACGCCCGCGTTCCAGCCTTAAACATGCAATGATGCAAGTTTCTGTTGATTCCCAGGAGGAACCATTTGGCTATTTTACAGTTGGATGTTCGGCCAAAGAAGGGCGAACGCCGGAATCGTCGCGCTCAAGGGCGAGCTGCGACCGGCCCGAATGTAGTCCAGTCGTTGGACGGTCTTTTCACGATCCATCATCGCACCGGAGATGCCATGTCTATCACTCCAGACGACGCGGCCGATCTGGCAGCAAGTGGTCTGGAAACTTTCACACGATGCCGAAGTCGGCCCGGCCATCAACGCGGGAACGCAACGGCTGGAGGAGGCGCATATTTCCACGGCGCGCCTCGACGCCCAGGTGATTCTGGCGCACGTGCTCGGCGTCGACCGCAGTTGGCTCTTTGCTCACTATGAGCACATCCTCACGCCCGACCAGGCTGAACGCTACATGGATTTGGTGGTGCGCCGCGTCGCACACGAACCCGTAGCCTATCTGGTCAACCACAAAGAATTTTACGGCATCGATTTGTACGTCGACCCACGCGTCTTGATCCCACGCCCCGAAACTGAAATGTTGGTCGATCAAGTGCTCGCTGAAGCCACGATCCACAGCACGCGGCGGTTGGTGGTGGCGGACGTCGGCACAGGCAGCGGCGCCATCGCCCTGGCAGTGGCGACGAACGCGCCAAACACCCACCTCTACGCCCTCGACATCAGCGCAGACGCCCTGGCGGTGGCGCGCAGAAATGTCGAGACCCACGCTTTGGCCGATCGGGTCACGCTGTTGCAGAGCGATCTGTTGGCAGGTTTGCCCGAACGCGCCGATGTCGTGGTGGCCAACCTGCCCTACGTGACCAGTGACGACTATGCCACGCTGGCGCCCGATATATGCAATTACGAACCTGCCGGTGCGCTGGTCGCCGGCCCGCTTGGGCTGGACGCCATCTCTCGGCTTCTGTCGCAACTGCCCGACCATGTAGCGCCGGGTGGATTGGTAGTGCTGGAGATCGGCTACAATCAAGGCGCCGCAGTGATCAGCCTGGTGGAGACGATCCTCAGCCAGGCGTCACAAGTCGAGCTACATCGAGACTATCAAGGACACGACCGCGTCGTGACGTTTCAACTATGAATCCATCCTGCGTTGCAAGTTCGTGCTATGCCGCCATTTGATCTCGTCGTGCTCGACCTCGATGGCACGATCCTGAATGCTTACAAGCGCGCCCGCATCAGCCAGGTCGTCCACGACGCTATCGAAGCTGTGCAGCGCGCCGGCGTGCCCGTCACTATCGGCACAGGGCGCACGCTCGACTACATCCGGCATAGTCTACCCGGCGATTTGCAACTGACGCATCCGGTGATCACAACGCAGGGCGCAGTCATCGGCGACCCTATCACAGGCAACGTGCTGGTTGAAATCTCCCTTCCGCTCGACCAAGCGCGTGCGATTGCCGCCTTTGTCGACGAACATCGTTACCCGACCGCGTTCTACTTCAACGACGCCGAGGGCCGCACCCAGATCTATCAAAATGCACGCGGTGATACGCCTGACGAGGAGGAACTGCTCCATCATCTGTTGGGTGCGCCGGCCGCGCTGGTGGAGTCGTTTCATCCACTGCTGGCCGCGCCGCACGCCCATCCCCCGATCAAGGTAGTCGCCTTCAACCACAACTTACCCGGCGACATCGACCTGTTGCCTGAATATCAGCGCCGCTTTGCACCGCCGTTGACGATTACACGCACCCACGAGTGGCTGGTCGAGACCACCGCCGCCGGCGTCGACAAAGGCAGCGGGCTGCGCCGGCTGTGCGAGCTGCTCGGCATCGACGTCCGCCGTGTGCTGGCGATCGGCGACAGCGACAACGATATTCCCATGCTCCAGGCCGCAGGCTTTGGCATCGCGATGGGCAACGCCGGCGACCATGTCAAAGCCGTCGCTGATTGGATTGCCCCCACCCTCGACGAAGAAGGCGCGGCTGTGGCGTTGCAGCAGTGGATTCTCGATCCTCTGGAAAGGTGAGACGATGCGTAAATTGGCGGTGTGGGTCGGGCTGGTTTTGCTGCTGGCTGGTTGTCGTCCGATCGTTGGGCCTCCTTCCGTCGCGCCATCCTCCGCGGCCACGGCAGGCTTGCCCGGCGTCGGCGACCCGATCTTTCCGCTGCTGGGCAACACCGGCTACGACGTGCAGCACTACACGCTCGATCTGACGGTCGACGCCGCACGCAACCTGCTCAAAGGCACGGCCACTTTGCGCAGCGAAGCCACGCAGCCACTGGCCGCGTTCAACCTCGACCTGCTCGGCATGAACGTCAGTGCGGTTACTATAGCGGACGCGCCCGCGCTATTTGCGCGCAGCGGGCAGGAACTGACCATCACGCCTACGGCGCCGCTGGACGCCGGCGCCATCTTTACTACGGTCGTCGCCTACGACGGGACGCCCACGCCATTGGCCGACCCGGAGCTTGCCTTTATCAAGCAGGGCTGGAACAACCGCGACGGCACAATCTTTGTCGTCAGCGAACCGGGCGGCGCGATGACGTGGTATCCCGTTAACAACCACCCGACCGACAAGGCGACTTATACCTTCCGCATCACCGTGGACGAACCCAACGTCGTCGCGGCCAACGGCGTACTGCGCGCAGAGATCGACCTCGGCGCGCAGCGCACCTATGTGTGGGAAATGGCGCAGCCGATGGCGAGCTATCTAGCCACGGTTGCTATCGGCGACTTTGTGCGCATCGAAACGCCAGGGCCGGATGGCGTCGTGATCCGTCACTATTTCCCGCCGGAGGATGTGGACGCGCTGACCCGCGCCTTCGCCAATACCGGTGAGATGGTGACTTTCTACAGCGAGCTGGTCGATGACTATCCCTTCGACGAATATGGCGTCGTGATGATGCCTTTCTCGCTCGGGTTTGCGTTGGAGACCCAGACGCTCTCCGTTTTTGGCCCGGAGATGGCGATGGAGGGCGTCAACGCACACGAGTTGGCGCACCAGTGGTTTGGCGACGCCGTCACGCTCGACGCGTGGGATGAGACCTGGCTGAACGAGGGTTTCGCCACCTATTTACAGCGTTTATGGCTGGAAAACGAACTCGGCGGCGACTTCCTTGACAAAGGCATGCGCCAGTATTACGAAAATCTGACCGTTTTCAAGACGCCGCCGCCGGGCGCCGTGGAGGAAGCCACCCTCTTCTCGGAAGCTGTGTACGAGCGCGGCGCCTGGGTGCTGCACGCCTTGCGGCTCAAAATCGGTGACGACCTATTTTGGCAGTTTCTGCGCACCTACTACGCCCGCTTCAAGGACGGCGTCGTTTCGACCGAGGATTTTATCGCCACGGCCAACGAAGTGAGCGGAGATGACTTGACTGACTTCCTCAACGCGTGGATCTACGACGAAACGATGCCGCCCATCCCGGAATAAGAAGCTGTTTGATAAGCTGCTCTCTTTGACGCCGAGGCGCGGAGAAGCAGAGATTCGCAGAGGAAAGGCAAAAGTTTTTTACAAGCATTTCTCTGCGATTTCTCTGCCGCTCCGCGCCTCGGCGTCGAAAGTGTCCCTTGTCTAAAAGGTTTCAGCGTCATCCCGATGATGCGCTTACTGGCTCGTGTGCACATGCCAATGGCACGGCGTCGACTCTGCCAGCTTCACAAAGCCAAAGTGCTCCACAATCGGCCGGCTCATCGGGCTGGCGTCGATCGTCAGGTATTGCTTGCCGCGAGCAATTGCTTCCTGCACGCGCACAGCCAACAGCGCCGTATAGAAACCCTGTTTGCGATAACCCGCCAGCGTTGAGCCGCCCCACAGGCTGGCGAACGGGCCTTTCTCGGCAAAGTGAATCCACCCGCAGGCGACCGGATCCTGATCCGCGTAGGCGATATAAATGCTCATGCGCTGCGGCGATTCGAGCAGTACATGGCGGAGAAACTCGCTGACGAACTCACGCTCCTCTCCCCACACCTCCTCTTTAATGCGCTTGATATCGGCAAGCTGGGCAGGATCAAGAATGCGGCGCACGTCGTGCGTCACCGGGGCGAGCAACTCGGCAGGCGCCCCGGCTAGCGGCAGCGCCATAATAGTCTCCATCTCGTCGAGTTCAAAGCCACGCGGCCAGCCTCGCCTTGAGGTCGGGCGGCAGGTCATAATCGTAATGCTTCCATTCGAAATCGCAGCCAAACTCCTCAAAGTAGGCGATCTGCGCGTCGATGAGCGCATCGGCGTTGGCTGTGGTCAACTGGGAGTAGGCGACAGAGCCGCTGCTATGCGCACGCTTGGGCAGATGCCGGACGACATACGCCGTCGCCTCGCGGTGGGTGTCTGGATATTCGGATTCAATGCGCTCGTAGGTGGTGTAAAGCTGGCGCAAAGTTTCAATCTCTGCCGGTGTCATAACATGCTCTTTCTGAACTCGATCGATTGGACAAGCTCCGCAAATCTAGCCGCATGAAGACGCTGTACGGATCTTCCCGATAGGAACCAAAGGGGTCACACTGACAAAACCCTTGCTTACGATACAAATGCCGCGCCGCGGCAAAGAAGGGCATCGAGCCGGTTTCAAGATAAAGCGTAATATAACGCTGTTCGACGGCAACGTCCAGTATGAATTGAAGCAGCCTGGACGCGATCCCCTTGCCTCTGTGCGCGGCAGAGGTGCGCATCGATTTGATCTCGCCGTTACCCGCCCCTAAATTCTTCAGCGCGCCACAACCGACTAACGCCTCGCCCTCCCAAGCTGACCAAAATTGAATCTCCGGCGACCGCAGTCCATCCAGATCCAACGCGTGTTTGCTCTCCGGCGGCGAGACGGAGCGCATGTCTTCAATGTGCTGGGCTAAAAAACTGGCGATTGCTTCCCCGTTCAGATCATCAAGTCGAATATCCATAGGCTTGTCAATACCTGTATGTGTTTACTGGTTCCTTTATGGCTGTCAGCAGTCAGGGGCGCCACTTGCCCAGCACCGTGCCCTCTGCCAACGCCGACTCCACCAACTCGCGGATGGGCGCCGGCAGGTGTGCACGCTGCCACTGATGCTCGGCCGCGCCTGCCGCTTCCGCATCGCCCGGCGCGGCCGCCGCTTTCACCGCCTTTACCGCGTAATACACCGGCCCCAGCGCATGATCCGCCATGTGCGCGGTGGCAACGGCATGGCCGGCCGCGCGCGCCGCGGCGCTGGCCGCGGCATCAGGCGCTTCACGTGCGGCGGCGTGCGCCTGGAGCGCGGCCTCACGCGCTGCGCCTACGCTGATTTCCCCGCGCGACCAGGCGCCCGCCGCCGCAATCGCCCGCCGCGGCCGGTCATCCTCGGGCGTGCTTTGCGCAAACAGCGGCAAAACATGCTCGGCGCACACCGCTGCCCACCCTGCCAGCAGACGGTGTCGCGTCAGGTCGAGCAAACCGCCGCGATGGACGGCTACAAAGCGTGGATCTCTTGCCATGACATCATCCTGAAGGGCTGTCAAACACTTCATTCCGTTCCAAAGAATACGCCGATACAACTCAAATTGTCTCTGTCGGTTGTGCGA
Organism: Candidatus Caldilinea saccharophila; assembly: GCA_016710365.1. Taxonomy (GTDB): domain Bacteria; phylum Chloroflexota; class Anaerolineae; order Caldilineales; family Caldilineaceae; genus Caldilinea; species Caldilinea saccharophila. The sequence continues at coordinate 107,887 of JADJVW010000003.1, forward strand.
TGCTATCAAATGAATGTTGGTGCGTCAAACGTGTTTTTGCACCAGTAGCGTCCCAGAATCTGGACAAGCGCGTCTCCACCGAGAACTACCTCCGCGCTGCTCAAGCAGAAGTGGCTGAACAGGATTGCGCCTGATCGGCGCCGAAGATATACCAAAAATTGGGCGTCGATCGCATCGGTTCAGCAATGACGGCGCGGGGTTTCTATGGTAAGATTGCCACTCTGTCAATCTGTGGGTTCAAGTCCCACCCGGGCCAGCCGGCGTCCGGCAGCAGCGAAGGAAAGGAATCCCAATGGTGCACAAAACACCTCGCCAGATCACGCGCGCGCTCGACCGTGTCTTGCACAAGGTCGAAAAACCAGCGCGCTACACCGGCGGCGAACTCAATACGGTGATCAAAGATTGGGCTGATCCTGGCATTAACACCAAGGTGGCGCTTGCGTTTCCTGACATCTACGAACTGGGCGGCAGCAATCTGGGGCTGATGGTGCTCTACGATCTCATCAACCGCCGCCCCGATTTGCTGGCCGAACGCGTCTATTGCCCGTGGCCCGATTTCGAGGCGTACATGCGACGCGATGACATCCCCCTCTATGGGCTGGAGACGCGCCATCCGGTGCGCGACTTCGATATCCTTGGCTTCAGCCTGCCCTACGAACAACTCTACACCAACGTGCTGACGATGCTCGACCTGGCTGGCATTCCGCTGCGCGCCGCCGACCGCACCGCTGACGACCCGCTCGTCATCGCTGGCGGCTCGGCCTGCTACAACCCGGAGCCGATGAACGCCTTCTTCGACGCCATGATCATTGGCGAGGGCGAGGAGGTGATCTTTGAAGTGATCGCAGCGGTGGAGGAATGGAGGAGAGAGATTGAGAGATTGGAGATTGAGAGACTGGAGATTAAGAGACTGGAGATTGAGAGATTAGAGATTGACGCCAATCCCCCAATCCCCCAATCCCTTAATCCCTCAATTCCGCAATCCCCCAGCCGCCTCACCCTGCTTGCGCGCCTCGCCGCCATTCCCGGCGTCTACGTCCCCGCGTGCTACGAAGTGAGCTATGCCGCGGACGGGACCATCGCGGCGGTGACGCCCACCCATCCCGCCGCGCCGGCCGAGGTGCTCAAGCGGGTGGTGACGGTGCTGCCGCCGCCCGTGACGAAATTCATCGTGCCCTACATCAACGTCGTCCACAATCGCGCCGCCATCGAGATTATGCGCGGCTGCACGCGCGGCTGTCGCTTTTGCCAGGCCGGCATGATTTTCCGCCCGGTGCGCGAGCGGCCGGTGGAAGAAGTGCTGCAAGCCGTCGACGAAATGATCGAGCAGTGTGGCTTTGAGGAGGTCAGCTTCCTCAGCTTGAGCAGCAGCGACTACACCGAGGTCGAAGAACTGGTGCGACGCACGATGGAACGACACGGCGCCAAACGGCTCAGCGTCGGCCTGCCCAGCCTGCGCATCGAAAGTTTCAGCGTCGATCTGATGGAATTGCTCGAAAAGGGACGGCGGCGCTCCGGCTTTACCTTTGCGCCTGAAGCTGCCACCGACCGTCTGCGCGATGTGATCAACAAGCCGATTGCCTCTGCTGAACTGTTGGCGACCGCCGAAGAAGTCTACAAGCGTGGCTGGACCACGATCAAGATGTACTTCATGATCGGCCATCCCACGCAGACGCTGGAGGACGTGAAAGCCATCGCCGACCTGTCGAAGCAAGTGCTGGCCGTCGGGCGGCGCGTGCTGGGCAAGAAGGCGAACGTGCGCATCGGCGTCAGCACGCTGGTGCCTAAGCCACACACGCCTTTTCAGTGGGTGCCGATGGCAGACGAATCTGTGATCGACGCACAGATCGAGCTTTTGCAGCGCGAACTGCGGGGGCCAGGCATCCACTTCTCGTGGAACTATCCGGCAGAGACGCTGGTCGAGGCGTTCCTGACGCGCGGCGACCGGCGCCTGGCCGATGTGATCGAACTGGCCTGGCGCAAGGGCGCTAAATTGGAGGGCTGGGGCGAATATTTCAACTTCGCCGCGTGGCAGGCCGCTTTCGATGAGCTTGGCCTGGACATGGACTGGTACGCGCGTCGTCAGCGTCCGCTCGACGAAGTGCTGCCGTGGGAGCACATCTCGGCCGGGCTGAAGAAACAGTTCCTCATGGACGAGTACATCCACACCTATCAGGGCGGCGTCGTCGACGACTGCCGCGAACATTGCTTTTCGTGTGGTATCCTGGGCTATTTCAAGGAGCAACGCCGCGACGCGCCGGACCAGGGATGGGGATGCCCGCCGCTCGGACGCGACAAGGAACGTCAGCCGGTCAGCATCACGCCGATTCCGCTCTACTTCAACGACGACATGTCTCCCGACCTCACCGGTCAGTTCGACCACCGTGTGCCGCAGCGTAGAGAAGGTACAGTGAGCAAGCGGGTGAGGGAGTAGGGAATTGAGAGATTGAGAGACTAGAGATTAAGAGATTAGAGATTGATGGCGGCTTTCTCGCCAATCGCACAATCTCCCAATCTTTTAATCTCCAATCTTATTGAGGAGCACCGATGACAGAAGAATTGCTACCCCTCCCTCGCCAGCGCGTGCGCATTCACTACGCCAAGGGTGAGGCGATCAAATTTATTTCGCACCACGACGAGTTTCGCCTGTGGGAGCGGACGCTGCGCCGCGCGGATCTGCCGCTGCTCTACAAGCGAGGCTTCAACCCCCAGCCGCACATTCAATTTGCAGCGCCGCTCGGCGTCGGCATCACCGGCGCCAACGAGCCGCTGGACATCATCTTGTCGCCGCCGCTGGCCATCGACGAGATTGCGGCAAAGCTGCGCGCCAAGCTGCCGCCGGGCGTCGCGCTGCAAGCGGTCGCAGAAGCGCCGTTGGCCGCCGACGCGCTCCAGAATCTGATCATCGGCGCCGACTATACCATCGTGCTTTACACGGCGCCGGATGAGCTGCCCGTCGACTTGATCGAGGCGCGCATCGCAGCCTTTCTCCAGCAGGCAACGATCTGGCGCGAGCGGCAACGAAAAGGCCGGCATTACACCTATAACCTGCGTCCTTTAGTCTTCGAGCTGCGTTATGTTGGCTATGACGCCGTGAACGAGGAACATCGCATTTTCTTGCGCGTGCAGATGCGTTCCGGCGCCACCGGTCGCCCCGACGAGGTCGTCGATGCGCTGGGCTTCGACGACTTGGCGCGCATGTTGCAGCGTGAGCGCATCTATTTTGACGACAGCGCCGAGGATCGCGCTGTGTTTGGCGGGTACCCGGTGGTGCTTCAGGAGCAGGTCGCGGCGCCGCCTGGCGTACAAGGGACTTCACTGCGCGAAACGCCGCAGGACGAACCCAGCGCACGCAACGGCCAGCGCACCATCAACGAACGCGCAGGAGATGAGTTCGCCTAGACAGGACAATCGGAGACTGGTTGACGATGGGCGACAAAGAGAAACCAAGCTTTTCGGAAAAGCTCGGTTTCTGCCGGCGAGTCTACTGGCGCCCCTGCGCGTTCAGTCCAACTGCGCCAAGTCAAACGCTTGCTGGAGCGCCGCGATCGGTTCCTCGCGCGGAATAAACTCGTGCCCCACGTAGCCGGTGTAGCCAGTGGCAGCGATGGCTTGGAAGATCGGCCGATAGTTCAACTCCTGTTTGTCGTCCAGGTCTGCACGGCCCGGGTTGCCCGCGGTGTGATAATGGCCGATCCAGGGGTGCACCGCCTCGATGGTGCGGATGATGTCGCCTTCCATGATCTGCATGTGGTAGATGTCGTACAGCAGCTTGACGGCCGGCGAGCCAACCTGACGGCAGACTTCGACTGCCCAGGCGGTGCGGTCGGCGTGATAGTCGGGATGATCGACCTTGCTGTTGAGAAGCTCCAGGACAAGGGTGACGCCGGCGTCTTCAGCCTGCCGCGCCGCCTGTTGCAGCCCTTCAGCCGTAGCCTCGATGCCTTCGGCATCGTCCAGTTCGCGCCGGCTGCCGCTGAAGCAGATCAAGTTGGCAATCTGCCACTGCTCTGCCTTGGCGATCTTTGTCTCCAACTCGCGTGCGATCCGGCTATGATTGGCGCGCTGATTGAGGCCATCGATAATCGAGTCATGGCCGTTGACCGAGGCGATTGCCAATCCGTGTTCTTTGGCGAGCGCCCAATACTCTTCGGGCAGCAGTTCGACCGCGGCATAACCAATGTCAGCCGCCGCGCGCACGAGCTGCAACGGGCTGAGCAGATGAGGCGTCAGGCACCACCAGGAAACTGATTGAAGATAAGATGACATAAGCTTGCAGTGCTCCTTTTCTGCATTGAAGTATACCATCGAGATGCCGTAAGCACACCTGGCGCCCCCACAATTCATAGGACGCGCCTGCAGATCAGTTGCTGATTGGCAAGCGCCAGCGCAATCGATACAATAGGGAGTGGAGTTATGCTTTTATTGTGACATTGGTGGCGCAAGGGCTGAAGGACGTGGCGAATGGTTATGTTTTCCCAAAGGGTGGAGAGTGTGGGGCTAGAATCTCCTGGACGTCAGGCCGGTGTGATCATTCGTCAGCACTCCCAATCGATTGCGGAGCAGGTCATAGCGCGCATCTATGCGACGCAACCCACGACCACACATGATCTCGACGACGCCAGCTATGCCAAAAGCGTGCGGGACATCAATTATCATGCGCGCTATCTGGCCGAGGCGCTTTGGGCGGATGACGCCGAGCTTTTCCTCACCTACATCGACTGGGCCGCCGAGCTATTCCGCGGTCTCGGCTTCTCTGAAACCATTCTCTCCTCCACCCTCTATCACCTGCAGGCAGAGTTGCACGGGCGTTTCTCTTCGCCTCAGATCGAGGCGATAGATGCTCTCCTGATCGCTGCCCAGACCCGTTTGAGCGAGCCAAATCTCCCTTTGCCTTCCCAGATGAATGACGACCTTCCCTTCGCAGCGCTTGCAGCCGAGTATCTTCGCTTATTGCTGGAAGCAAAACGACGCGAGGCGACGCAATTGATCCTCGACGCGGTCAAGCGCGGCGTCCGGGTGGAAGATATTTATCTGCATGTGTTTCAATGCACCCAGCAAGAGCTCGGCCATCTTTGGCAAGCCAATCAGATCAATGTGGCTCAGGAACACTACATCACAGCAGCCACTCAATTCGTCATGACACAGCTTTATCCCTACGTCTTTGCGAGGCAACCGACGGGTCTGCGCCTGGTGGCCGCCAGCGTAGGGAATGAATTACATGAGTTAGGCGTGCGCATGGTGGCGGATTTTTTTGAGATGGCGGGATGGGACACCTATTATCTGGGCGCAAACACACCGGCGCCCGGCGTGGTGCGTGCGGTGGTAGATTATCGAGCCGACGTGTTGGCCATCTCGGCCACCATGACGCCCCATCTTGCCGAGGTCGTCGCACTGATCAGCGATGCGCGGCGCCTGCCGACGCCTCCCATCATTCTTGTCGGCGGTCATCCCTTTATAATCTCGTCGACGTTATGGCGTCAGGTTGGCGCCGACGGCACCGCCCCTGACGCGCGCCGCGCCGTACAGCTAGCCGAGCAACTGCTTGCTTGAAAGGATCGCGTTACCCGTGAATACGCAAGGCACGCATCTCATTATCCTGCGCTGCACCCTGGATGGCACTGTTCAAGAGATCGTAGCGAATCCTGGCATGCTCTTGACCGCACTTAAGCCGGGCGAAAGCTTTATTCAGTTCATCAGTCCCGGCAGTATTGACAAAGCGCTGCGCCTGCTCAAGGAATTGCGCACCGGCGCGGGCGGTGTAAGCTGGGAGTTGAACGTTGCGTTGGAAAAAGGGATCCAGGCGTTGCGTTTCAGCGGTTTTCGAGATGGAGACACCTTGTTTATTGGCGCGGCCATCGACGATACCGATATAAGCTTGATGCAGCAGGACCTGTTACGCATTGCGAACGATCAAGCCACCGCGCTGCGTTCGGCGATCAAGCGTCAGTACGACCTGGCTCTAGAACAGTTTCAACATGGCGGCGACCGTTACAGCGAACTTTCTCAGCTCAACAACGAATTGATCAACCTGCAGCGCGATCTGCTGCGCAAGAATCATGAGCTGGAACGTCTGAATACGTTCAAGAATGAATTGCTCGGCATGGCCGCCCATGACCTGCGCACGCCACTAAGCGTGATCGCGCTGTACAGCCAGTATCTACTCGAAGAAACCGAAACGGAGATCAGCGACGAACAAGCTGACCTGGTGCGCGAGATCGTCAATGCCAGTGATTTTATGTATAAATTGGTCAGCAATCTGCTCGATCTCGCCACGATCGAAGCCGGCCGGCTGCAACTGGAATGTCAGGCAGTCGACCTTGCTGCCATCATCGCCCACAATGCACGCCTCAACAGCACACTGGCGCAGCGCAAATCGATCCGCATCGTCACCGATATCTCCCCTAAGCTGCCGCCAGTCTATGTAGATGCGGTTAAGATCGAGCAGGTGCTCAATAACCTGCTCGCCAATGCGGTTAAGTTTTCCCCAGCAGGCTCAGTCATGTTTGTCGCGGCGCATCCTTTCCCAGCAGGCTCTGGAGAAATGGTTGCTGTCACGATTCAGGATCAAGGGCCGGGCATCTCTGAAGAGCAAGGCAAAAAGCTCTTCCAGCCCTTCTCGCGTTTGTCGCCGCGCGCCCCTGGCGGTGAAAAGAACAGTGGGCTTGGGTTGGCCATCAGCCGTCGTATCATTGAAGGTCACGGTGGGCAGATTTGGTTGGAGAGCAAGGTTGGAGAAGGCGCTGCTTTTACTTTCACATTGCCGATTGCCAGCGGGGACGAGGCGCAACTGCTGGTGATCGAAGATCATTTCCTGGAAGATGCCACCCTGTCGGGAGGGCAGCCATCAGCATAGCGAGGTCTTTGGCAGAGACAAAAAAGACAAAAAAAGAAACTGTCAGTGGTCCCCCGAAGGTCGAGTTTGGGGCCCGACCACCACTGACAGCTTCGATGCAAAAGTATGCCACAGGCGGCAGCATCGGGAAACGGCCAAGTGGCTAGGTTCTCGATCCGCCAAGTGACCAGTACGGCCCAATGATGCGTAGGTCGGGCTACCAGCCCGACAGATAGTAGTAGGTCGGGCTACCAGCCCGACAGTTCGCGTCACCGACCCAATGGATCTTGGCCCCGCTGTATCTTGCCCCAAACACCGCCATCACCCGTCGGCTTGCATTACCCCTGGCTCCAAATGGCGGAGCACCTCCAACGGTAAATGGCACAAAATCAAATGTCCATCCCCAACATCCTGATACATTGGCGCTTCGGTCGCACAGCGCTTGCCGCCATCGGGCATGAGGTCGCGCCGTAAACAGCGAGTATGGAAACGACAGCCGTCAGGCGAGTTGATGGCGCTGGGCGCATTGCCTTCCAGCCGGACGCGCGCAGAGTTTGCGCCGGGGTCAGGCGCAGCCGGTGGCCAGCGGCGCCAACGGAAACGCCCAGCAAGGTTGCGTAACGCAGAAAATCACGGCGGCTGATGCGGCCCTGCTCCAGCTTATCTGCTGCCTGCAATGCCACTGGATGGAGGCGTTCACTCATGGAAGTAATTCCTTACTGGTCAAGACCTTGAGTGAGCACGCCACCTATCGCTGATGCACGTGGGGATCAATACTTTTCAGCGCGCCGCTTCTCTCATTCAATCACAATGTCGTCAAGCCCTGTTTCGGGCGCCGGGTAGCGCATGTGCAGCCCTTCCAGCGTTTGGATGATGACGTGTGAGATGACCAGGTTGCGATACCACTTGCGGTCGGCAGGCACGATGTACCATGGGGCGTACGCCGTACTCGTCTTTTCCAGCACCGCGGTGTAGGCAGCCAGATAATCATCCCAAAGTTTGCGCTCGGCCAGGTCGCCGGTCGAAAATTTCCACTGCTTCTCCGGTTCGGCCAGGCGCTTCTGTAGCCGCTGCTTCTGCTCTTCTTTGCTGATATGCAGAAAGAACTTGAGGATCGTAGTCCCTTCTTCGGCCAACTGCTGCTCGAACGCATTGATCTGCGCGTAACGACGCTTCCACACTTCCGGTGGGACTAAATTGTGCACGCGCACGACCAACACATCCTCGTAGTGACTGCGGTTGAAGATGGCGATCTGCCCGCGCGCTGGCGTCTGCTGATGGACGCGCCACAGATAGTCGTGCGCCAGTTCGAGCGGCGTTGGCGCCTTAAAGCTGGCGACGCTGACGCCTTGCGGGTTGACGCCCTCGAACACATGACGGATCACGCCATCTTTGCCGGACGTATCCATACCTTGCAGCACGATGAGAAGCTTGTGCTTGCCTTCCGCATAGAGCAACTCCTGCAAGGTCTCAAGGCGTGCGTTAAGCGGGGGCAGCGCGGCTTCGCCCTCCTTTTTGCCGCCTTCGAATACTCCCTTGTCGTCTGGTTCCCATGTTTTCAGATCGATCTTGCTGTGCGGTGCAACGCGGTATTTGTCAGTATTCATGTGGCGGCTTCCACTTCTTGGGTGTAAGCCTGACGATGAGGCCGTCGGGCAACAAGTTTTAACTGGATAGCTAGACTTTATCGCACGCACGGCCACAGCGCAAATGACCCCTGCGGGCATTGTCAGCAAACCAGTAACACGCCTCCAGTATGCTGAAGCCGGCGCACAAGCTGTTTTCTGGCAGATCGAGCAAGGGGAACTTTTGTCCAGTGCGCGGCGTACATCGTAGTGGAACAATTTCGCCGTTTCAAAAGGAGGGAACCTATGCAAAACAAATTTTCCCATCTGCTCTTGCGACGCTTCACTTGGGTCTTTATCGCCGCGCTGCTGGTTGGCCTGGCGCCGGCCAACGTACATGCGCAAGCGTCCGGCGGCGTCTTGGCGGGCGACGGCTGGCTGGCAAGCTACTGGAACAACATTTCGCTCAGCGGCGCGCCTGTTTTGACGCGGGTGGACGCCGATGTCAACTTCGACTGGGGAGTAGGTTCGCCCGCGCCAGAGGTGGCGGTCGACAATTTTTCGGCGCGTTGGACGCGCACGCTGGAGGTGCCCCAGCCGGGGAGTTATCGCTTTACGCTCAACAGCGACGACGGTTCCCGCCTCTACCTTGACGGTCAGTTGGTGATCAATGCCTGGTACGACCACGGGGCGACGCGCACCTTCTCGGCGGCGCGCACCTTGGACGCCGGCAGCCACGAAGTGCGTCCGAGTATTACGAACGCCGCGGCGCCGCGGTGGTGCGCTTTGGCTGGTCAGAAATCGGCGTCACCGCGCCCACGCCTTTGCCGCCCCCCGCTGCCAGCCAGCCTGTAGGCAGCGGCCAATGGCGCGGCGAGTATTACAACAACCGCAACCTGCTCGGCGCGCCCGCGCTCGTACGCGGCGACGATCGGGTGGATTTCAACTGGGGCTTTGGCTCACCCGCCGACGGCGTGATCGGCGCCGACAATTTCTCGGCGCGCTGGACCAACACCGTCAATTTTCCCAGCGGCCTCTATCGCTTCCGCATCACGGTGGACGACGGCGCGCGCGTGTTTGTGAATGACCAGTTGGTCATCGACGCCTGGCGCGTCCAGGGGACGACCACGCTTGACTCCGGCGAGATTGCGCTGGGGGGAAGTGCGCCGCTCCGCGTTGAATATTTCGAAGACACCGGTGAAGCGCGCGTCGCGCTGACGTGGCTCCCGACGGGCGGCGCGCCCCAGCCGACGTCAACCCCGCCCCCGCCCGGCGAAATCTGGACCGCCGAGTATTTCAACAATCCCGATCTGTCCGGCGCGTCGGCGCTGGTGCGCGGGGAAGGCGGCGCCATTGACTACAACTGGGGGACGGGTTCACCTGCGCCCGGCATCATCAACAGCGATAACTTCTCGGCGCGCTGGAATCGAGCGGTCAACTTCAGCGCCGGGACCTATCGTTTCCTGCGCCCTGGTGGACGACGGCGCGCGCCTCTACGTAAACGACAGGCTGATCATCGACCAATGGCGACAACAAGGTCCCACCGAGTTCGCCGCTGAGATCGCCTTGTCCGGCGGCGCGATCCCGGTGCGGCTGGAATATGTCGACTTCACCGGCCACGCCCAGGTGCGCCTGACGTGGGAGCTTGTTGGCGGCGGGAGTGGCGGCAGCGGCGGCGGCGAGGTGCCGTCAGCCACCTGGAGCCAGGTCAAGCCAGGCCGTCCCTATGTCGGCGAGTATTTCGCCAATCGCGACGTAAGCGGCAGCCCGGCGCTCGTGCGTCAAGACAGCGAGATCGACTTCGACTGGGGCTATGGCGCGCCCGCCCCTGGTGTGCCTGCCGACAACTTTTCGGTGCGTTGGACGAACACGCTGCGGCTCGACAAGGGCAAATATCGCTTCATCGTCGAGACGGATGATGGCATGCGCCTCTTCCTCAACGACCGGCTGGTGATCGACAAGTGGCGCACTCAAGCGCGCACCAAATACACGTATGAGGCTTCGCTCGACGGCGGCGAATATCGCCTGCGCATGGAGTACTTTGACGAAGCTGGGCTGGCCTTTGCCCGTTTGCGCGTCGAGGTGCTCAGACAGCCGAGCGGTGCCGTCGGCAATATCGTCACGTGCGTGCCGCCGCAGCCGCAGAACTACGCCTGGATCAAACTCTACCGGCTCAACAACGCCAACCAGTGGGTTTCGCTCGGCCGCGGCATCGGTTCGATTGAACCCTCAGGTTTTCTCAAGATTGACGGGCTGCCCGTTGACGTGAACCGGTTTGGCGGCGCCGGCGAACCCTACAAAGTGGAACAGTGGGTTGACAGCCGCGTGGTGCGTTCGACCGGTGACTTCCAGCGCGGCGAGCCGGAGTTCCGCGTGCGCGCTTTCGCCGACAACGCCACGCCGTGGGGTTGTTCACCCTAACAGACCATGATTCAGGCCAGGTGGAATTGGCTGCGGGCAGAACGGATCAGGCGGATCCCCATGGATTTTATGCACAAACCGTCCGGCTCATCTGTTTGGCGGCCCTTTACGATGATTTTCAGGAAGCGCGCTCGAAGTTTTAGAGAAAGATCGCCTTTTCACCTCAAGGGACCAGAGCAGGATTTGGCGTAAAGTCTGGGAAATGGTATACTGTTGTGGTGTTACACGCTGAAGCATACGCCCGGTACAGCGATGATTCGGCTCAATCGCCCTAACCAAGAGGCGAAGCGTGGTGCTAAACAGTTGGTCAGACAGGGGTTCAAAAAGGAGTACCAATGAGTATCGCAAAGCCGCAAAAAGCTCAACTAATTGAAGATTACCGGTTGAGCGAGCATGACACCGGTTCGCCTGAAGTTCAGGTTGCGCTGTTGACGACGCGTATCAATGCGTTGATCGACCATCTCAACAAGCACAAGCATGATGAGGGATCGCGCCGGGGATTGCTGAAGTTGGTTGGTCAGCGCCGCAGACATCTGGCGTATCTGAAACGCAAGGATCCCCAGCGTTACCAACAGTTGATCCAGCGTTTGGGGTTGCGCAAGTAGATAAAGCAGGAGGGCGAGGCAGTCGAAATTCAGACGCTCGCCCTTCTTTGTATGCTGACTTGTTGCACGCCACGACGCAGGATAAGGAGTCAGGCGCAGGGAGTTACGACATTCTTCATGCAGGAGCTTCCACACCGGTGAGACCGGTGCGGGTGCGGGGTCCGGCATTGGAGAGTGTCACCAAGGAGTCCAGCTTTTTGGTGACACTCTCCAGTTCCGCACCTCGTCCCTACTCTTTCCCTGCTGAACGAAGTCTGACATCCTGCTTTTTTGTTGTCGGATGCAGCCGTATCGTCATTGTCGCATCGTCTCGATGCGCAACGGTGACAACGTGGCTGCCTAATGTTCGTTTCAAGAGGTAAAATTTATGCAAATGTTTCAAGGTTCCCAACTCTTCACTGCTGAAGTAGGGGGCAGAACGCTGGCCATCGAATCTGGCCTGTTGGCGCCACAAGCAGGCGGCGCCGTCACCGTGCGTTATGGTGACACCGTGTTGCTGGCGACCGCGGTCATGAGCAAGGACGTGCGCGCGGGCATCAACTTCTTCCCGCTTACCGTCGAATTTGAGGAACGTCTCTACGCGGCCGGACGCATCCCAGGCAGCTTCTTCCGCCGCGAAGGACGACCCAGCGAGCAGGCTATTCTCATGTCGCGCCTGGTGGATCGCCCCCTGCGCCCGCTCTTCCCTAAGGGGATGCGCAACGAAGTGCAGGTGATTATTACGGCGATCGCCACCGATGGCCAGAACTTGATGGATCCCCTGGCGATCATTGCGGCGTCGGCTGCGCTGTCGATCAGCGACATCCCGTGGAATGGCCCCATCGCCGGCACGACGGTCGGGTTTGTCGATGGCGAGTTTGTCGTCAATCCCACCGCCGATCAGATGGAGCACAGCAGCCTTGCCCTGGTCGCTGCGGGCACGGATGACAATATCCTGATGGTGGAGGCCGGCGCCCACGAGTTGCCGGAAGATCTGGTGCTTGAGGCGCTCAAACTGGCGCACGAGACCAACCGCGTCGTGATCGCCGCCATCAACGAACTGCACGCTGCGCTCGGCAAGGCCAAGGCCGAGCCGTCGATCTTCCTGCCACCGGCTGCCGTGCAGCAGGGCGTTGCCGAGATGGCGTCGGCCAAAGTCGCCGCAATTCTGGAGCAGGGTCTGGGCAAGGTTGAGATCAACGCTGCGCTCGACGCGGCCAAGGCAGAAGTCAAGGAAGCCTTCGCCGCACGCGTGACCGAAGGCGAAATGACGGCAGCCGAGGTCGACGATGCCTTTGAAGCGCTGCTCAAGAAACTCACCCGCAAGCGCATTCTGGAGAAAGGCATCCGTCCTGACGGGCGCACGACCAGCCAGATTCGCCCCATCAGCGTACAGGTGGGCAACCTGCCGCGCGTGCACGGCTCCGGCCTCTTCATGCGCGGCGAGACTCATGTGCTGACCATCGCCACCCTGGGCACGCCGGGCGACGCGCAACGGCTGGACTCGCTCCTGCCGGGCGACGAGAAACGCTACATGCATCATTACAACTTCCCGCCCTTCAGCACGGGCGAGGCGACGCCGATGCGCGGCCCCAAACGCCGTGAGATCGGGCACGGCGCGCTGGCCGAACGGGCGCTGGTGTCGGTCATCCCGGAAGATTTCCCCTACACGCTGCGTCTGGTCAGCGAGGTGCTCAGTTCCAACGGCTCCACCAGCATGGGTTCTGTCTGTGGCAGCACGCTGGCGCTGATGGATGCGGGCGTGCCGATCACGGCGCCGGTCTCCGGCATTGCGATGGGCTTGATCCAGGACATGGAGTCCGGCGAGTATCAGATTTTGAGCGATATCCAGGGCATGGAAGACGCCCTCGGCGACATGGATTTCAAGGTCGCCGGCTCCGAGCATGGCATCACTGCCCTGCAGATGGATCTCAAGATCAAGGGGCTGGATTTCGAGATTCTGCGGCGTGCGCTTGACCAGGCGCGCGAGGGACGAATGCACATCATGGGCAAGATGCTCGAGGTGCTCCCCAACGCGCGCGAAAGCATGAGCGAGTTTGCGCCGCGCATCTTGACCCATCACATGGACCCGGAAAAGATCGGTAAGTTGATCGGGCCGGGCGGCAAGACCGTGCGTGGGCTGCAAGAGCAGTTCGGCGTCAAGATCGACATCGAGGAAAATGGCACCGTGTACATCTCCGGTGAAGGTCTCAATGCCGAGCAGGCGCTGGCCGACGTGCAGCGCATGACCGAGGACATCGAGGTCGGCAAGATTTACACCGGCGCCGTCGTGCGCGTCGAACCCTACGGCGCGTTCGTCAACATTATGCCGGGCGTCGATGGCATGGTGCACATCAGCCAGCTTGCCGACTATCGGGTGGACAAAGTGGAAGACATTGCCAAGCTGGGTGACGAACTGACCGCGATGGTCATCGACGTCGATCCGGGCGGCAAGGTGCGCATGAGCCGCCAGGCTGTGCTCGAAGGCTGGAGCGTCGAAGAGGCGCGCAGCCGCGACCGCGGTTCGCGACCTGCCGGCGGCGACCGCGGTGGGCGCGGTGGCGACCGGCGCGACAATCGCGGCGGGGATCGACGCCGATAAGCGGCCTCTTTTTGAATGTAAAACGGGTGGAGAGAATTCTCTCCACCCGTTTTTATTTTCGCGTGGGTCACGCTATCAGCGCGACTAGTTTCGCGTAGGTCACGCTGATAGCGTGACGACGATCCGGTGGCGCAAGCATGTCGGGCTGGTAGCCCGACCTACGGATTACTACGGATACGGAAAGCCAACCTACGGGACGGATGGATGGGGCGGCGGCGGCGTGGGAGCGCGGTCAGATTGGTTTCCGTTCAGGCCATCGCCTTGGGAGGGTGGTGCAGACGCGGCCGCGGTGTTTGGTCGCGCCGATGCTTCACGCGCGGGCAGCGTTCCTGACGGAACGTCGGTCGCCTCGTCGTTTTGTTTGCGACGCGCTTCCAACTCGCGCCGCGACATCTTACGCCGATAGGTGCGCGGGGGAGCATTGGCTAAATGGCGATCCTTGAAGGGTGGGTAATCGAGCAGCTTGGCATGGACGTAGCTGCCGATCACGCGGAAACTGGCGGCAACCGGTGGCGCCAACAGCGCGCCCAGAATGCCTCCCGTCGTCAACCCAACCGCCACCGCGCAGATGACGATGATCGGGTGCAGGTTGACGCTCTCGCCAATGATGCGCGGCACCAGGATATTGTTCTCTAACTGTTGAATCAGAAAGTAGATGCCGACCGTGATCGCAGCAAAGCCCAGGTTGTTGATGCCCACCTCGCGCATCATGTCACTGCCCTGGATCAACGCCATAATGACGGCAGGGATCATGGCCAGGATGGGGCCGAGGTTGGGCACTACCTCCAGCAAACCGGCGAGGATGGCGAAGAGCAACGCACCGGGCATCCCCACCAAGATCAGCGCCAGATAGGTGGCGGCGCCGACCGTGATACTCAGGATCAACTGACCGCGTAGAAATGCCTGCCAGACATGACCGATCCGCCGCAGCAGATCCGCCAATTCTGAACGGTAGGAGGACGGAAACAGGTCGTGAATATAGGCTTGGATGCGTGGCGCGTCGATCGTCATATACAGGCTGACGAAAAAGGTCACCAACACCGTGAGGAACACGGAAAAGATGCCACCCACCACGCTGACGCCAATGTTGAACGTGCTGCCGACCACGGTCGTCGTGGTGCTCAATAGATTCTGAATATAGTTCAGGATATCATTGACGGAGGGGATAAATTGGATTTGCCGCGAGTTTTCCTGGATCTGGCCGATGTACTGGCCAAGCGGCAGCGCATAGCCCAGCACCACGATCTCGGCGGGCAGACTTCGCACCGTGTCATTGAGCCAGTTGATGACCGCACGCGCCGTACCCGGCACATTGAAATTGCCCAACGCCCGCAGTTGATCCACTAGCGCCGGCACAAAGATGATCGGCAGCACCACCAGCGCGATGATCACGATCAGGTAGATCACCAGGGTGCTGATGGCGCGCGGGATCTTGAAACGTGCCGCCAGATTGACGATAGGATTTAACAAATAGGAGACGATGCCCGCCACCAGCACCATCGGCAGAATGTTGCGGCTGATGTAAGTCACATAGATCACACCGACCAGCATGATCACCAGCACCGTGCGTTTAGTTGCCAGATCCCAGCTTGAATCATCTCCTGGCCGGGCGACGCGCTCGATGGCGGCCACCAGTGAGGAGTTGACATCCACCGCCGGCGTCACGGGGACAGTGTCGAAGGGGGCAGTGTCGGCGGGGACACTGTCCACAATTATTTCCGTGGTTTGCACCTGTTCTTGTTCGCTTTGATTCGGTTTGGTCATCGTCATACTTTCTTAGGGACAGCGTATGGCAAGCGCCTGTCGCCTGTTCCGTTCCTTAACCAATAACCCGATTTCATCGCTCAGGTCGCGCCTTATCCTGTTGTCCTACTTCAGCGCAGCTTACCCCAGCACTGTTTATCCTAGCACAGTGCGCATGACCCGCAAGAGGTTTTCGCCGAGAATCTTGCGGATGACGCCGGGATGGTGGCCGCGTTCGACCAACTTCTGGGTGATCAGGGGATAGCAGGTCGCATCTTTCAGCTCTTTGGGCAGCGTCCACCCGTCGAAGTCGCTGCCCAACGCCACGTGATCGGGGCCGACCACGCCGAGCATGTATTCAATGTTCGCCACCACGTCGTCGAGCGTAGCCGCCTGCGGATCGCCGCGATTGAGGAAGGCATCGACAAAGGTCACGCCGATCACGCCGCCTTTGCTGGCAATCGCTTCCAGTTGAGCCGCGGTGAGATTGCGCGGGTGATCGCACAGCGCGCGCGCGTTGCTGTGGCTGGCGATGATCGGCTGACCGCTGACCGCGAGCACATCGGTCACGCCGGCCGGCGCAAGATGACTCACGTCGAGGATGATGCCCAGTCGGTTGCACTCCGCCACCACCTTGACGCCAAACTCGGTGAGGCCGCCGTTGGTGCGGCTTTCGGCGACGCCGTCGCACGCGGCGTTGCGATTGTTCCACGCCAGCCCCAGGTTGCGCAAGCCGAGCCGGTGGAACTGGCGCAACACGCCGATGCTGGCGTCGAGCGCCTCCGCGCCTTCCAAGCCGGCGATGCCGGCGATTTTGCCTTCCGCCTTGGCGCGCAGGATGTCATCGGTGCGGCGCGCCAGCACAAACTGGTCGGGCAAGTGCTCGGCCAGCAAGTGCAATTGGTCGAAGCGCTCCAGCGCGTGGGTGACAGCGCCGTGACGCTGATAGGGCGTGGGCACGTAGCAAGCAAAGAACTGGACATCGATGCCGCCCTCGCGCAGCCGTGGCAGATCGACATGGCCAACGTCGGAGCGATCGCCGAGCCAGCGACCCTGTTCAAGCTGGTTGCCAATGCTGTCGCAATGGCCGTCGATCACAAGGGCATCGAAATGGAGAGACAAGAAGTCGTTCGTCATACCGTCACAAACTTTCTAGCTTTATACATGAGAATAGTTTTTTTGATCTATCGCCGCGCCTGCTTGCTCAACTGCTTGCGGCTGAAGTGAAACTGTAGGCCCTGTTGTTCGGCGAACTGCTGAAAGAGCGCGTAGAAGTGGTCGCGGTCGGCCTGTTTGAGCACGGCTACGGCGTCGGCGGTCTCGATGGCGTAGGGATAGCCGCCCGCGCCAACGATGCATTCAGCGCGCACGCGGTCGACGATAGCGCCGGCCAACCCCGCCTCCGCGAGCCAGCGCGGCAGTTCGATGCGCGCCGGCGGTCGCTCTGCGGCCAGCCGAATATAGCAGAAGGCCACGTTCTGATAAAATTCGGCGTTGCCCTGCTGGCTGAGTAGGTCGTTGCGGGCGCAAATAAAGAACGGCGTACGGTCGCCCCAGTTGGGCAGCAGCGGCGCAAAGAGCG
This sequence comes from Candidatus Caldilinea saccharophila, assembly GCA_016710365.1. Lineage (GTDB taxonomy): Bacteria > Chloroflexota > Anaerolineae > Caldilineales > Caldilineaceae > Caldilinea > Caldilinea saccharophila. The sequence continues at coordinate 125,219 of JADJVW010000003.1, forward strand.
CGCCGTCGGTGAGGCTCATGTAGGGCGGGCCGGCCACCGTGTTGATGAGCATCACGACATCGCGGCTGCCCGAACTGTCGACAAAGCCGGCAAGCGGAACTGCTAATCTTGCCGATGTGTCCAACAACGTCCGCACCGCGTCCAGATACGCCTCGGCGCGATTGGGGCGAATCTGCCCGGCAAAGCTGATGATAAATGAACCATCGAAGAAGCAGAGCGGCGCTTCGCCGGCGTCTGGCGCAGCAAAGCGCTCCATCAGCGCCATCAGTTGCTTGCATTCGCCAACAAAGCGCTGCTGATTGACGCGCCAATCCGGGAACTCGCCGCCTTCTTCCTCGCCCAATTCCTGCGGCGCGAGCACCTCGAAGCGCACGTCTTTCTCATAGCGCCCGCCAGGGACATGATAGTTGATGTACCAGCCGATCTGCACCGCGCCGAGCGGCGTCGACAACTCCTTGCTCGGCGGAATCTGACTGCCGTCGACGGCGGCCACTGGGCGTCCTTGCAACACGGTGAGCGCCCAGGCACGCGCCTCCTGATGATGCTGCCAGCGTTCGGTGCAGGAGACGCATAGCGCTGTGGCCTCGTCGAGCTCAGGGGTGGGCAGTGCGCCCGGCCATGCCTGCCCGCGCTCGGCCACGCGCGCGCTTATCTCCGCCGCCGACATCTGCAGAAAGCGCTCAAGCAATTGCTGACGCAGATCGAACTCGCTGCGTTGTGCGGCCTGATATTCTTCAAATTTTGCGCGCTTGTCTTCCAGCGCATCGATCACTTTGTTACGACTTAGCATACCCATGTATGATAGCTGTTTGTTGGGGAATCGCCAATGGAAAGAAAGGGCAGAAAATGCGTGCTAGCGAAGCTGTGAAAATCCCTGTCGCCGTCGCGGAGGCGATTATCGCCCACGCGCGTGAGGGCAAGCCGGAGGAAGTATGCGGCATCGTGCGCGGGCGCGGGTTGGTCGCGTGCGAAGCGGTGCGCGGCCGCAACATCGCCGCCGAGCGCATCGAGAACTATGATGTCGATCCGCAGACGCTGCTGCTTCAGTTTACCTTTGAGGATCAGGGCGACGAGATGATGGCGATCTACCATTCGCATCCGGCGTCGGTCGCGTATCCGTCCGCCACGGACGCGTGGAACGCACATTACCCCGACAGCATCTATCTGATCTGCTCGCTGGAAGTTGACGACGCGCCGGTGCTGCGTGCGTTTCGCATGACGCCCCACTGGATCGAGCTAGAGCTGGCGCGCCTGCGCCGCGACCTGCCTTTCCAAGCGGTGCGCAGTGGTCTCTTTGGCTATTTTCAGCCCGCCGACGCGCCCGCGCCCCCGCTGCTGGCGCCGATCGCGGCGTTGGCGCCAGCCCCATTTTATGTGGATTTCTACACTGACGATCGGGATCGCATTGTCGACAGCCGCATCGTCTCGATCGTTGAACATCCTATTGACCTGGTGACATCATGAAACAACCAAACAATGGCCTGCACGGCGCACCCGTTGAACACGCAGTCGCCATCATCGGCGCCGGGCCGATCGGCATCGAGCTGGCCGTCTGTCTGAAGCGCGCGGGCGTCGACTATATCCACCTGGACGCCAATCAGATCGCTCACACGATCACGTGGTGGCCGCGCAACACGAGCTTTTTCAGCACGACCGAGCGGCTGGCGATTGCCGGCGCGCCCATCCAGAACAACCATCAACAGCGCATCACCGGGGAGGAGTATATCGCTTATCTGCGCGGGGTTGTCGAGCAGTTCGACCTGCCCATTCAGACCTACGAGCCGGTGACGGCGCTGGCGCGTCAAGCGGAAGGCTTCCTCATCACGACGCAGCCGTTGGCGGGGACGCGCCACTATCGCGCCCGGCGGGTGGTGCTGGCGATCGGCGATATGCACTTTCCGCATCGGTTGAACATTCCCGGCGAAGACCTGCCGCACGTTGCGCATTACTTCCGCGACCCGCACGACTATTTCCGCCGGCGCGTGCTGATCGTCGGCGGCAAGAACTCGGCGGTCGAGGCGGCGTTGCGCTGCTGGCGCGGCGGCGCCCAGGTGACGATCAGCTATCGCCGGCCCTGGTTCGACGAGCAGCGCGTCAAACACTGGCTGTTGCCCGACGTGCAGGCGCAGATCGAGGCCGGCACGATCCGCTTTCTGCCTTCGACCGCGCCGGTTGAAATCACGCGGACGCATGTCGTGCTGGCGCCTACGCACGACGGCCAACCGACGGACGGCCCAACGCTGGTGCATGAAACCGACTTTGTCCTGCTGGCCACCGGCTTTCGCGGCGATCAGTCGTTGCTGGAAATGGCCGGCGTGCAGTTGGAAGGCGAAAATTGCGTCCCGGTTTACGATCCAGCCACGATGGAGACGAACGTGCCCGGGCTTTATCTTGCCGGCACCGTGGCCGCGGGGGTGCAGCAACGCTATGTACTCTTCATCGAAAACAGCCACGAACACGTGGGGAAGATCACGCAGGCGGTCACAGGGCAGTGGCCGTCCGCGTTGGGAGATGTGCGCAATCGCAACTACGAACTTGGGCTAGACGCCATCGAGGCCAACTAAGCGAGCCTGCGCAATTGCGGCGTCAGGCGAAAGACCACCAACGACGCGCCAAACGTCAGCACGGCAAACAGCAGGATCGCCACGTTCATTCCGATCGCCTGGGAGAGCGCCCCCAGCGCCAAGTTGCCAAACGGCGTGAAGCCAAAGAAGGTCAGCGTATAGAGGCTCATCACGCGCGCGCATCTCGTTAGTGACGCGCGTCTGCAACAGCGTGTTGATGAGCGTGAACTGAAGCATGAAACCGACGCCCAATAGCGCTGCCAGCAGCAGGGCGGCCGGGAAATTGCGATTAAGGGCAAACATTCCCAACACGACGGGAAAACTCATCGCCGCATAGAAAAGCCATTGCCCGCGCTGCCCCCGGTCTCCATAGGTCGCCACCAAAAACGCGCCTGTCACCGCGCCGATGCCGGCCGCCGCGGTCAACAGGCCAAAGCCGACCGCGCCACCGTTTAGAATCCGATCCGCAAAGGCGGGCAGCACTGTGTTGTAGGCGATGCCAAAGGTGCTGAACGCAAGCGACAACATGAGCAGCCCCTTCATCTCCGGCTTTCCCGCCACGTAGCGCAAGCCGCTCTGCAACTGCTGCCAGGGCGAGCGGCGATCGGTGACGGTGCGCTCGCTGGCAATGCGCATCGCCAGCAGGCTGATGATCACGGCTAAGAAGGAAAGCCCGTTGAACGTAAAACACCACGCCGATCCCACCGTCGCCAGCAGGATGCCGCCAAAGGCCGGGCCAACCACGCGCGCGGCATTGAAAGTCATCGAGTTCAACGCAATGGCATTAGACAGGTCATTGCTGCCCACCATCTCGACCACAAACGATTGACGCGCCGGGCCATCGAAGGCGTTAATGACGCCCAGCACCACAGCCAGTACGATAATGTGCCACACTTGCACCGTGCCGGTGAAGGTCAGAAACGCCAGCACAAAGGCCAGTAGCATGGCGCTCACCTGCGTCATGACGATCACGTCGCGCTTGCGCACCTGATCGATGATAACGCCCGCCCAAGGCGTCACGATCAGCGCGGGGATGGCCGACGCAAAGCCGACCACGCCCAGCATTGCCTCCGACCGGCTCAACTCATAGACGAGCCAACCTTGCGCCACGATTTGCATCCACGTGCCCGCCAGGGAAACCAACTGTCCAAAGAGATAGAGCTGAAAGTTGCGGTGTTGGAGCGCGCGGAAGGTCTCGATGCGCCGCGCCTGCCGTGCGCGCATCGGCGCCACTTCGGGCGGAAGCTGAGGATTGAGCGGCGGATCGAGCATCTCGACCTTGACGCCGTGCGCAACGGGTGAGATGGAAGCTGGCCGGCTGTCGACGGCGTCCTCTCCCTCCGGCGTTGACTGTTGATCGGGATGCTCCAGAGTTTTCATGCGCGGGCGATCTCACTTGCTGTTTCATTGGTTGGATGGCTTGCCGCGCCCCTTGGGGCGTCAACGGCATGATTTATCACAAAAATTGGGCGCAGCACGTTCATGGCGCGCAAGACAACCTGACGGTCGCCTTCGGGCAGCGGTTCGAGCTGGCGCGCCAGCCACGCCAGCGTTCCCTCCAGCGCGCGGGTGTGGAGCGCGGCGCCGGCCTCCGTCAAGGTGAGCGTCACGCGCCGGCGGTCGAGCAGGCTGGTTTGGCGCAGCACCAGGCTATCCTCGACCAGTCCATTGATCAGCACCGACATACTGGGCAACGTCATACCGATAAACTCCGCCGCGTCGGAGAGCGAGCAGCCGGGCTGGCGGGCAATGTAAGCCAGCGTGCGAAACTGCGGCACCGAAAGCTCATGCAGACGTTCGGCGCGCATCTCCACCCGGATGGCCTGCACGATGGCGGGCGTGGCGTCAAGAATAGCGCGTGCGCAGGATTGGATCGAATCGCTCAATGGTTTGCCTTTCAAATAGTTAGTCAGACGAAGTATTATATTTTCTTTCCTTTTTGGCGTCAACCTGCGCGGCGCGGGAGCTACTTCACGGTTGAGCTTCCCTTTGCCACGGCAGCCGCTCCATGTCCACGTTGCCGCCCGACAGGATCACGCCCACGCGCAGGCCGCGCAGGTCGAGCCTGCCTTGCCACAGCACTGCCACCGGCACGACGCCCGACGGCTCGACGACCAGCTTGGCGCGCTCCCACATGAACTTCATGGCGGCGATGATCGCCTCCTCGCTCACGGTGACGATCTGCTCTACATGCTGCTGGATGATCGGAAATGTGAGGCTGCCTAACGAGGTGAGCAGCCCGTCGGCGATGGTGTTGGGCGCGGCAGAGGGCAGAATCTGCCCGGCGGCCAGCGAACGGAAGGCATCGTCAGCGCCGGCCGGCTCCCCCGCAATGACGCGCATCTGCGGCGCGATCGACTTGGCGGCCAGCGCGGTCCCACTCAACAACCCACCACCGCCCACCGGCGCGAGGATCACATCCAGGTCGGAGACATCTTCCAGCAGTTCGAGCGTAGCCGTGCCCTGCCCGGCAATCACGCGTACGTCGTTGTAGGGATGCACCACCGCGGCGCCCGTCTCCGCGACAACTTGCGCGAGAGTGGCTTCACGCGCGGCCAGCGTCGGCTCACAGAGCGTGATAACGCCCCCGTACCCCGCGACCGCGGCTCGTTTGACGGCAGGCGCGTTGCTCGGCATAACGATGTAGGCCGGGATGCCGCGCAGGCGTGCGGCCAACGCCAGCGCCTGCGCGTGGTTGCCGGAAGAATGCGTTGCCACGCCGCGGCTTGCTTGTTCGTCGCTGAGCGAGAAAACCGCGTTGCACGCGCCGCGGAATTTGAACGCGCCGACCTTCTGAAAATTCTCACACTTCAGGAAAACCTGCGCGCCGACGCGCGCGTCGAGGCTGTGGCAAGTCATCACCGGCGTGCGATGCGCGTAGGGTCGAATACGCGCGGCGGCAGATCGGATATCCGAAATGGTGGGTATGGTTATGGCAGTTGATGACATAATGGAATCTGTACTCCCAAAAAAGTGTTGCAGCAAGCAAGATTTGTGGGCGCGGCTGCGCATCACAGATGAGCCAAGACGTGCGCGAGCGAAAAGATCTGACTTTTTGCGTGCTCCACGCGTGACTGCCGGCTCGTGTACGCCGCCAGCAACTCGGTCGCGATCGTGCGCGTCGCAACCGTACTGGCGGGGGCAGCAGCAACGTGATCGAGCAGTGCGGCAGCTTCGGCGCTGCGCTGCTGCTGCAGCCAGAGCCGCGCCACCTGCAGCAGCGCATCCATCTGCACGGCGTGGGCGTCCGCCTGCATTGCCTTGCGCAGCGCCGTATGCAAAAGACTCCGGCACGGTTCGTATTGCTCCTGCGCCAGTGCGGCTTCCGCCTGACGCACGAGACAACGCGCCTCATCCATCCAGTTGCCGGCGGTGCGGTGCAACTCGACGGCATCGGCAAAATGCTGGGCCGCGACGGCGTATTCGCCGGTGGCGAAGGCGATGTCACCCAAAGAAGCCGTCGCCATGCCAATCCCACTCGTGTAATCCAACTGCTCGGCATAGTCAAGGCTTGCGCGCTGATAGCGCTGCGCCGCGGCATATTCGCCGGCGTTGGCAAGCAACACGGCCAGCCGATAGGTGTTGTGGACGAGCAGATAAGCGTTGCCAGTCGGTTCGGCGATGACTTGCGCGCGCTGTGCGTAGTCGAGTGCGGCAGCCTCGTTTCCCGCCACCATATGCATCTCGGCAATATTGCCCAGCGCCGTGGCGCGACCCCAGGCGCTGTCGGCGGCGGTGTAGGCATCCAATGCGCGGTGAAATTCCGCCAACGTGCGCTTCAGATCGCCCAGGCCGAAATAAGCGCCGCCCAGAAAAATATACGCATGACCAAGCACCCAGGGATCGGCCTGTTCGTCGCACAGCATGTCGAGCGCTTCCTCAGTCAACGCGCGGGCGCGCGCAAAGTTGCCCACGCGGAACTCAAAGACTCCCTCCATCGCTTGCACTCGCGCCAATACGATACGCTCCGCAGGGCTGGTCGGGTTGACCGCTGCCAGTTGCTGACCGGCGAGCCGGCAGAGGTCGCGCGCCACCTGGATCAACCCAGCAATATCGAAGACCAGGAGCAGCGCGTCGAGTGTATCGTCGAAGAAGGAGAAGGCGCGCTGCTCACCGGCCAACTGCCAGGCCTGCCAAATATTGTCCAGCTCACGGCGTACAGCGTTGAGCGCATCCGGCTGCCCCGCGCCATAGAGCGCGGGGGTGTGCAGCTTGAGAAAGTGCGCAAAGTAGGCGACATGTCGCCGCGTCGTCCTGGCAAGATGTAGCGGATCGCCGTGCAGTTGCTCTACGGCAAATTGGAGCAACAGCGGATGGCGCCGGTAGCGGCCATCCGCTGTACGGCGCAGCAGCGAATGGTCCACCAGCCGCGCCAGCGTGGCCGGCGTCGCGTCGACCACCGCGCGCGCGGCGCCGGCATCGAAGCCGCCGCGGAAAATAGCGGCGCCAGCGTAGACCGCCTGTTCCTCCGCCGCCAACATCCGCCACGAGGACGCAAAGACCGCGCGCAGGCTGCGATGACGCGGCGGTGCATCGTGCATGGTGGAAGTCAGAATGTCGGCGCTGTGCGCGATCTCGCTGAGGACTTCGTCGATGGCGAGCGTGCGCAGCCATGCCGCTGCCAGTTCGATTGCCAGCGGCATACCGTCTACGGCCCGGCAGATCTGCGCGAGGACCTCCTTGTTTTGCGCGGTGAGGGCGAAGGCAGCATCTTGTTGCTGGGCGCGGCGCACAAGCAACTCAACCGCGGCAAAGGTTTCAGCAGCCGGGTCGTCGTCCGGCGCAGGCGAGGGGAGTCCCTCAATTTCGACGATGCGCTCCGCCTGCATTTGCAAGCGCACGCGCGAGGTGACGAGGATGCACAGCATGGAGGCATCGGTCAGCAGCCGAGCGATAGAATCGAGATTGGCAGGCGTCAGTGCATGTTCAAAATTATCCAGGATCAGCAACGCATCTCGATGACGCAGATAGTTGACCAAAGTTTGCAGCAGGTTGTCAACGCCTAGCGTGGGGATGCGCAGGGCTGTGAGGATGGCCGGAATGATGTCGTCTGCGTCGCCCACGGGGATCAGAGAGACGAACCAGACGCCGCCGAGATGATAATCGATGCGCTCGGCGGCGGCCTGCATCGCCAGCCGCGTCTTGCCGATGCCGCCCGGACCGATCAGCGTGACCAGGCGGGCGGTCGGGTCGGCAAGCAGGCGGCGCAGCACGCGCAGTTCGTCGTTGCGCCCCACGAACGCATTGATCGGCGGCAGCAGGTTGTGGCGCAGGCCGCGCAGCGCCATTTTGATCTGTTCGGCCAGTTCACTCGTTTCGATTGCGGGTTCAACGTCGAAGACCGCACGCATCGTGCGGCGGCACTGTTCGTATTGCGTCAACGCAGCACTGCGCTGCCCGGTGCGCGCCAGCGCCAGCATGAGTTGGCGGTGCGCCTCCTCGCGCCAGGGATCGAGGGCAAGCAGGCGCGTGGCGCTGTCGATGGCGTCGGCAAAACGCGCCTCAGCCATTTGGAGTCCGACCAGCTCATGCAGCGCGTTGAGCGCCAACTCGCGCAGTCGTGCGCGCTGCATCGTGAGCCAATCCTCAAAATCGGGCGCCTCGTGCAAGAGCACGCCTTCGAACAAATCGCCTCGATAAAGCATCGTCGCCGCGGTGAGCCGGGCGATATGTGCTTCTGGCGGCAGATGCGCGGCGCCTTTGATGCTGTGCGCAAACTCAGCTACGTCAAGCCAATACGCCGACTCGGTGCGCAGGGCAACGCTTTCCCGCGTGATATCCAGGTAAGGATCGAGCACTTTGCGCAGACTGGTCAGCACCTGGCGCAAGTTGTTCTTGGCGTCGCCGGCACCCATTTCGCCCCAAAAGAGCGTCGCAAGCAGTTCGCGCTGCACAGGCCGCCCGACGACCGCCAGGTATCCCAACAGCGCCGGCGCCTTGTTGGAGATAAAGGCAGTGATCGGAACGTTGCCTTGGCGAATTTCCAGGCCACCAAACAACCGAATTTGCAAATCGGCCGTCATCCATGTCTCCAACAAATGATTTCTAAATGATTACTGTGTAGGATGGGCATAGCGTACCACAGGCCGCAAGCAAGGGTGAAACGATGAATACCAGCCCAGGGAAACGCACCATGCATTACCACAGCTTCATTCTTACACTTTGGCAGGAGGGAGAGACGATGCCTAACGCACCAACCATTTGGCGGTACAGCTTGGCCAATCCGCACACCGGCGAGCGCATCGGCTTTCGCGATGCTGTCGAGCTTGGTCGCTTTCTTACCCAGTGGGTGGCGCTGCTGCCGCCCAATACGAATGCTGATGAAATCACAAATTAGGGAGGAATGAACATGGAGCGACGTATCATCAACCCGTGGACGTGGCAGGATGAGTTTGGCTATGTGCAAGCCAACGAAGTGAGCGGTATACAGCGCATACTCTATTGTTCTGGGCAGGGCGCCAATGATGAATCGGGGGCGGCGGTGTTGGCAGGCGACCTGCGCGGACAGATCGGCTTAGCGCTGGACAACCTGGAGACCCTGCTGAGTGCAGCGGGCTTCAGCTTTGCCGATATTGTGCGTCTGAACATCTACACCACCGATGTAGATCAGTTTTTCGCCGATTACGATGCGTTCATTGGGCGACTTGCTGAGGCTGGCTGCCGCCACACCGGTTCGCTGATCGGCGTGACTCGGTTGGCCTTTCCGGAGATGATGGTGGAGATCGAAGCGACCGCAGTGGCTTGATTCAATATCTTTATAAAGTTCAAGGAGAACAAACTGTGCATCTCCCATGACTACGAAAGAGGCTCAATCATGAAGCGGCGATCCTGGTTTTCCTTGCTGTCCATTTTTGTCCTGTTGCTGGCGGCCTGCGGTTCGAGCAACGATGTCACCATCAAAACCGAGGGGATGCACTTTGTCAAGGATGAAGTGCGGGTCAAGGCCGGTCAGCCGGTGACGCTGCGGGTAGTCAACCAGGATGGCTACGCCCATGCCTTTGACCTCGACGAATTCGACATTCACGCACCGCTGTCGGCCCAGGCGACCTTTGGCGCAGTCTTCACGCCCACTGCGCCGGGGCGCTATCGTTTCTACTGCGGCTCGCCCGGTCACGCGACCGCCGGCATGGTCGGCGTGCTGGTGGTCGAACCGTAATCGTTCGTATTCTGGATACTTGAGGAGGAACTCACATGATCGGCAATCTCTTGTTCTTGGCCTTATTTGTAGGACTGACATTCTTGTTCGGCTGGCTGACCTGGCGCGCCATTCGGGCCAGCAAACTGTGGGTAAAAATCGCCGGCAGCATTGGCGCCGGGTTGCTGACTGCGCTCTGCGCCGCCCTCGCCTTTTTGGGGGGTAAAGGGTTAGCGGCCATGTACCTTCCGGGCGCTAACCCTGCGCCGGATATCACGGTGGCGGGCACGGCCGATCAGATCGCCCGCGGCGAATACTTGGTGAATCTCTCCTGCATTGGCTGCCACAGCGCCGTAGGCGCGGACGGGAGGCCAACCGAAGCGCATCCGTTGAGCGGCGGCTGGAATCTCTCCGCCTCTGAAGGCTTTGGTTTCATCGGCGACATGGTGACGGAGAACCTGACCCCAGGCGGCAAGTTAGCTGGATACAGCGACGGCGAGATCTTTCGGGCTCTACGCCACGGCGTCAATCAGGATGGCCAATTGCTTGCCATGATGTCGCTTCTCACCTACAACCAATTGAGCAACGAAGACACCGAGGCGATCGTTGCCTATCTGCGCACGCTGGATGCGACAGCCACCGACGGGGCTACGGGCGACAACATCAACTATCTGGGCGACGTGATGTTCGGTGCAGGCATGTTTGGACAGCCGACAGGCCCGGCTGCGCCCGACACGATTACGGCGCCGCCTCAGGGTGTGACCGCCGAGTACGGCAAATACGTGGCGACCTTTGGCGAGTGCCGCGGCTGCCACGGCCCGGATGTCACGGGGACAGAAGCGTCGGCTACGGGGCCTGCCATCCCTAACCCGCGCCTGCTCGTCGCCACGGTGAGCCAGGAGCAATTCTTTACCATGATGCGCAGCGGCGTCAAACCTGACGGCGTGGCCTTCCCGGAGACGATGCCCTGGCAGAGCGCCGCCAAGATGACTGACGACGACCTGGCTGCCTTGTACGCGTATCTGACCGCGCCGGTGCAATAATCTCATCGAAGGATGATGAAATCTGGCCGACCGACGCCTTGACTCTGGTTTAGTGAAAAAGGGTGCAATCATGAAAAAGCTCAAGTGGTGGTTTATGGTCGTCGGCGCGTTCTATCTGCTGCTGGCGTTGATGAACATGTATTTTGTGCTGTTCGACCCCGGTTTCGCCGGTTCAATGATCACCTTTCCCTTTCCGGCCACGCCAGACACGATCCAGGCGTTCGTCGACGGCTGGTCGCCCTTTGCCTTCGAGATGCTGGGGATTGCCACCTTTGCGCTCTGGGCGGCGCGCAACCCCCGCCGCTACCTGGGTGCAGCCTGGCTGCTCGTCTGGCTGGAATTCATGCATGGCGTGCTGGACGACCTCTACCTGATCGTCCGCGGCTATGACGCGGTGGGCTACATGGTGTTCATCGTCGTTCACATTGCAATCATCGTCACCGGCGTCCTGGCGGCGCGTGCTGCCGAGGCCGAAGCCGCGTGATCTTGCGCGAATGGGTGCGCATTACAGGCGCAGCGATTGATATCTATGTCGCCTTGTTGCTGTACGCGGGCGTCGCACCAGCCACAGCATCGCTAAGGGCGTCGCCGATCAGATTGATGGCAAGCACGGTGAGGAAGATGCCCAGTCCCGGAAAGACAGTCAGCCACCACGCCTGGCGGATGAACTTTTGCCCGGCGTTGAGCATAGCGCCCCACTCTGGCGTCGGCGGCTGTGCGCCAAGCCCCAGGAAGCTGAGCGCGGCGCCGGCGAGGATCGCCGAACCGATGCCCAGCGTAAGCAGCACGAGCAGCGTGCGCAGCGCATTGGGCAGGATGTGCTTGATCAAAATCTGGTGATCCGAGGCGCCGATCGCGCGCGCGGCTTCTACATAGTCCATCTCACGGATCGCGAGCACATTGCCGCGCGTCAGGCGCATAAAGGAAGGAATGAAGGCAATCCCGATCGCCAGCATGGCGTTGACGATGCCCGGCCCCAGCACGGCAATAATGGCGAGCGCCAGCAAAATATCCGGGAAGGAAAGCAGCACATCCGTCACCCAGGAACTCGCAGCGTCGAGCCAGCCGCCATAGTAGCCGGCGATCAGACCGATGGTGACGCCGAGCGTCGCGCCGAGGGCAATGGCGATCAGACCGACGCGCAGCGAAAGCCGACCACCATAGAGAAATCGTGCAAAGACATCGCGTCCGATATGATCCGTGCCCATCGGATGCTCGCGACTGGGCGGTTGCAGCGTGGCCGTGGGGTCGATGGCGTTGGGATCATGGCTGGTCAATATCGGCGCGCCGAGGCTGGCCGCGATCAGCACGAGCAGGATGACGGCGCCGATCTGGGCGCCGCGATTGCGCAAGGTGCGGCGCACCAGGCGGGCGCTGGGTGATTCGCTGCGCACCATGCGGCTGGCCGGCGCAGGCGCGGCGAGAGAAGTCGGTTTGGCGCTCATTTCAGGCGAATCTTTGGATTGAGAAAGGTGTAGGTAATGTCGGTGAAGGTGTTGATCACCACATAGATGACGGCAACCACCAGCACCACGCCCTGCACCATCGGATAGTCGCGATTGGAGATGGCATCGACCGCCAGCCGCCCAATGCCCTGGCGCGCAAACATGGTCTCGACGATGGCGGAGCCGCCGAGCAGATAGGCCATCTGCAACCCCACAAAGGTGACGATCGGGATCAGCGCGTTGCGCAGCGCGTGCTTGAGCACGACGCCGTGCTCCGGCAAGCCTTTGGCGCGCGCCACGGTGACATACTCCTTGCCCAGCACGTCCAACATGCTGGCGCGCACCATACGCGCCACCACGGCCGACTCGGGCAGCGCCAACGTCAGCGCAGGCAGGAAGAGATCGGCGAAGCTGTTGCTGTTTGAGATGCTGGGGAACCACTTCAGGCGCACCGAAAAGAGCATGATCAGCAGCAGTCCCAGCCAGAAGGTCGGCACGGACATGCCGCTGACGGAGACGCCCATGATCGCCGTATCGAACCACGACCCATAGTTAAGTGCGGCTGCCAGCCCCAGTAGAAAGCCGAGCACTAACGCGATCGCCAACGCCGAGAGCGCCAGGGCAATCGTGCTCGGCAACTGTTCGGCAATCGCTTCGGAGACAGGCACGTAATTGCGGATCGATTCGCCCAGGTCCCCGCGCAGTGCGTTGCTCAGATAGCGCCCGTACTGCACCGGTATCGGATCGTTCAGCCCCAGTTGTGCGCGCAACTCAGTCACCCGTTCGGCGGAAACCTTCTGCCGCCCCAGAATCGCGGTCACGGCATCGCCCGGCACGAGGTGGATGATCGAAAAGACCAGCACCGACACGCCGAAGAGCACGAAAATTGAGGTGAGGAACCGGCGGATAAGATAGCTATACATGCGTTACAGAAAAGTGGGTCATACACGACGATGGCAAGGGCAGGGAGAAGGGGAGACAAGGAGAAGGGGAGACAAGGACATACAGAAAGCGCGGCTGCTTTTCCTGGGTTTCTCCCTATCTCCTTGTCTCCCTGTCTCCTTGTCTTTTATTGACTGACCGAGATGTCGTAAATCCAGGGGTAGCCTTCCACATCAAAGGTGAAGTTCTGGACCGCCGACGCATTCAGATAAGAGGTGTTGACCGTGAACATTGGCAGCACCAACGCGTTCTCCATGATGATGCGCTGCGCGGTGACGTAATCCTGCTCGCGCACGGCTTCATCGGTCTGCGTGTCGCCATCGGCCAGCGCACTGTCCAGTTCCGCATTGCGGAAGCGCGTGTACGCCGCGCCGCCGTCGATGTTGTCCGAGTGAAAGAGGATGCGCAGCGGCGACGGGTCGGCGCGCGTCCAGTAGATGTAGAGCATATTGTAGTTGCCGGCCGCGCCCTCGGCGGCAATGCCGGCGTCGTCCATGGCGCGCATCTGCACGTCAAAACCGGCCTGGGTCAAGTAACCGGCGAGCAGTTCGTTGAACGCCTCTTCCCAGATCGGCGAAGTGATGTAGTCGATGGTCAGCTTCTCGCCGTCTTTATCCAGGATGCCGTCGCCGTCGCTGTCCGTCCAGCCGGATTCCGCCAGCAAACGGGCGGCTTCTTCGGCGTTATGGCGATAAAGATTGGCGGCCTCTTCGTCAAACGACCAGGTCGTCGGCGACAGGACGCTGTAGGAGGGAAGGCCCAACTGCTGGAACGCGGTCTGGACGAACTCCTCCTGATTGAGCGACAGGATCATCGCCTTGCGCACGTTGACATCGTCGGTCGGCGCCTTTTCGGTGTTGATCATCATGATCGCAGGGATGCCAGGCTGGGCAAAGGTCTCCAGCACGCCCTCGCCGGCTTCTGACAACGCGATGGCGTCCAGCGCAGGCGGTTCGCTGGCGACAAGGATTTCGCCGGTCTCGAAGGCAGTCACGCGCGTGGCCGCTTCGGGCAGGAAGCGGAAGATCACCTGATCGAGCAGCGCGGGGCCTTGGTGGGAAGCAAACTCCGGCGCCCAGGCATAGTCCGGGTTGCGCTCCAGGACGACCTGAGACTGGGCGTCCCACTTCACAAAGCGGAATGGCCCGGTGCCCACGGGATTGCGGCCATACTCCGTGCCGTACGTTTCCAGCGCAGTCGGCGACGAGATGCTGAGCCACTGGCGGGCGGCGTCGCGCAGGAAGGTTGGATAGGACGCGGCAAACTTCACGACGGCGGTGTAGTCGTCGACTACTTCCGTCGCCGTGTACTGGTGATCGACCAGCAGCGTCTTGCCGCCCGACTCCAAGACGTCATCGCTCACAATATGGTCGAACGAAGCCTTCACCGCAGCGGCTGTGAAGGGTGCACCGTCGTGGAAGGTGACGTCCTCGCGCAGCGTGAAGGTAAACTCGGTGTAGTCGTCGTTGGCGGCCCAGGCACTCGCCAGACCAGGATGCAGCGTCGTATCCGGCGCCATGGACAGCAGCGAATCGAAGAGGCTGATCAACACAAATTGTTCCTGCACATAGACGGCGTCGCCCGGATCGAGCGTTTCCGGCTCCGAGCCGAGGCCGATCGTCAGCACGCCGCCTGACGTGGTTGCCTCCGCTGCTTCGGGCTGCGCGGGCGACGCAGCCGGCGCCGTCGGGCTGCAGGCGGACAACATCAAGCTGGCAAGTATCAGCAGGCTCAGCAGAACGGCGGATCGAGTTTTCATGCGCATACAATGACTCCCCTTTTGCATGTTTGTCCAACAAATCGTTTGCGCGTCTGGATTAGCCGGGACAGCCATGTAACCCATGTAGCCGACTCGTTGTATTATGGTTTGTATAGTTTGACCATCCGACCGCAATCATAAAGCAACCGGTCTACGCCGCCAAACGCCGGGTGATTTCCGATGCATTTTTCGACGTCTTTGCGCACAGCTCAGGATGCCATGGAGGAGGTAAGGAATGATTGACCGATTCAACAAGCTCTACGTCGAGATCACGACCGCCTGCAACCTGGACTGCGTCATGTGCGTGCGCGAGGTCTGGCACGAGCCAATCGGCGCCATGCCGCTGGAGACTTTTGCCGGTCTGATGGCGCAGATCAGGACGCTGCCGGCCCCGCCCGTGATCCATCTCAGCGGCTACGGCGAGCCGCTGGCGCACCCCCACTTTCTGGAGTTGGTGGCGCTCGCCAAGGCCACCGGCGCCAAGGTTGAGGCGACGAGCAACGGCACGCTGCTCACCCGGCGCATGAGTGAGGCGCTGATCGACCTCGACCTGGACCGCATCGTCGTCTCGCTCGACGGCGCCAGCGCCGAACGCTTCGAAAGCATCCGTGCGCGCGCCAGCTATGATCGCGTGATCGATAACCTGCTGTGGCTGAAACGGCTGCGGCTGCGCCGGCACGGTCGTCACGGCAACCCACAGTTGGCGCTGGCCTTTGTGGCGATGCGCGACAATGTGGCCGACCTGGCCGCGCTGCCGCATCTGGCTGCGGTGCTCGGCGCGTGGGAAATCCTTGTCTCCAATCTCGTGCCCCACACCGCGGCGCTGGAGGAGCAGATTCTCTACAGCCGGGCGCTGACCGCCTGCGCCTTCCGCGCGTCGCGCTGGGTGCCGGCGATGAGCATTCCCAAGTTCGACCTGGATGCGCGTACGATGGAGCCGGTGCGCGGCGCCTTCTCCTCCACCGCCAGCATCACACTCAACGGCGCCAGTTTGAGCGGGCGCAACGATTACTGCCGCTTTGCGCAGGAAGGCATGGCCGCGGTGCGCTGGGATGGCGAAGTCAGCCCGTGCCTCTCGCTGCTGCACGACCACCCCGAATACATCCGCGGCCGGCGCAAGGATGTGACGCATCACAGCTTTGGCAACATCGACGCGACGCCGCTGCCGGAAATCTGGGCGTCGGCGGCCTTCGCTGCTTTTCGCCAGCGGGTGCGCGACTTCAACTTTTCACCCTGCACCACCTGCGGCGGCTGCGAACGCTTCCCGCAGAACTTCGAAGACTGCACCGACAACGGCTTTCCCACCTGCGGCGGCTGTCTGTGGGCGCAGGGCTTCGTGCAGTGCGCGTGAAAGATTGCCGTCTTCTTGCCGATGTCCGCTGAAAAGCTGCTGATTTTGACGCGGAGACGCAGAGATGCAGAGAAGCACAGAGAATCAGGTGAAAAATAACCCCTTTCTCCGCGAGCCTCTGCCGCTCTGCGTCTCCGCGTCAAGCTGAAGAGCTTGCCAGGTGACTGCTCAGTTTTCCAGAAAGTGTTGCTCGCCCCACTCCAATAACTTGACAGGATAGCGGCTGCGCACCTGCTCGCTGGCCAGCGCCTGCTGAATCGGCGGCAACCGCAGGATGCCGCCGAGAATGGCCGCCATGGTGCGGTGGCTGGCAAGCGCCTGGTTGTCGAAGATCAGGTTGGGCAATTGGCCCTGCTCGATCGCCATCAACACGGTGCGATGGACCGAGGTCACCGGCGTGATGATGCGCTCGCCGCGCGCTTCCAGCGAGAGGCCATCGCGTGTGCAGCGCTGTACGCAGACGCCGCAGCCCAGGCAGAGATCGGCGTTCACCTCGGCCTTGCGCAGCTTTGGGTGGTGCGGGTCGTTGGCGGAGACGAGCGTCATCGCCTCGACCGGGCAGGCGTCGACGCACTTGCCGCAGCCATTGCAGCGCGCGGCATCGACCACAGGCAGATAGTTGGTGGTCTGCACAGCATTGGTGAAGCCGACGCGTCGCGCCGCGATCATCGCCTCGCAGCAGCAGCCGCAGCAGTTGCAGATAAAGTTCACCCCGCGCTGCACATTTTCGCCAAACTGCACCAAACCCCGGTCGCGCGCCTCCTGCAGCAAATCGAGGCACTCCTGCACATCGACCTCGCGCGCGTATTCATGGCGAATGAGCGCGCCGGCGCTGGTGTTGAAGGTCATGCAGATATCCAGCGGCGCGTCACAGGCGCGATCCATGTGCTGCATCTTGTGACGGCAGTAGCAGAGGCCGACGGCGCGCTGGCTGGCTGAGCGCACCACCTCGCTGGCGCGCTCATAGTCGAGCACTGTCAGCCGCTGGCCGGGCAGCAGCGCTTCCTCGTTGACAAAGGCGCGGCCCAGCCGCGTGTCGGCCATAAAGAGCGCGGTGATGAAATCTTCCTCGACGTTGATGTACTGGTAGTAGAGTTCGGCCAGCAGCTTCTGGTCGACATCACCGCGCAGCCGCATCATGGAGAACTCGAAGAAGCCGGCCATCGGGGGCGGCAGCACGTAGGAGGTGACGCCGTCGGGCGCGGTCATGTCGAGCAGAATGGCGCGGCCTGCCAGTTCGTCGAGCACCTTCTGCGCCTCGCTCTGCTTCATTTTCCAGACCCTGGCCGCGTGGTCCGCGGTAAAGGGGCGGATGGGCAGCAGCGCCACCAGCCCGGCCTCCTTTTCACTGAAAAGTAGTTTGAGGATCGCGTAAAGCGTGTCCGACGGCGGCGCGCCTTGGGGGAGACGATTGAGCCGGTCGACGAGCGATGCATAGCCGGAACGCACCGTGTGATGAGCCATGGCGGATTGCAACCTCCTGATTTTCAATGAAATGAGAACTGTACGCTCCTTCCATTGAAGATCAGACGCAACCCTGCGATCAAGGGTCAGATGTCATGTGCTATCCATTGCTTGCGGTAGTGATTCAGGCGGGGCAAGAATCGGCCACCCAATGGCACGCGGATGACGCGGATCGGGCGGGGTTTCGCTGATCTGATCCGCAGCTATCTGCCTGATCCGCGTTATCCGCGTGCTATTTTTACCCGGCTGAATAGCTACTGCTTGCGCATCTGCTCGACCGCGTTGGCAAAGATCGCGGCGTTCGCTGCATCGCCAAAGACCTGCGTGCCGCCAAAGATCTGCACGCCCCAACTCGGCGGCGTCGCTTGGGCTGTTTCGAGCAGGCTGGCGGGAAAATCGAGGGCATCGAGGATCAGTTGCACCTTTTGGCCGGCCGGGATGAAGGCGGGCGTCTGCGCCAGAAAATCGCGTCCCCAACCCGGCGCCCGCCCACTCTTGGCCGCATAGATGAGCGGTGTAAAGACATCGATGCTCGGCGCCAGCAGCTCGTACTCCTGGGCGAAGATGCGCGAAAGCGCGCCGTCATATTCACCCGGCGTCCAGGGACACATGTAGGCGCCGACGATGCAGCCGGGATGGTGCGCCTTGATCAGCGCGGCATAGTGTGCGGCAAAGCGGGCGATGCGCTCGCATTTGTGGCGCGTCCACGCCGCGCCGGCTGTGGCCAGAATCTGCTGCGGCGTCGTGGCGTCGCGGCCGGTGGCGGTACAGAAGTCGGCGATGCAGGCCGGACAGAAGCAGCTTTCCTGCAAATCCGGTTCAGGCGTCTCGAACCAGCCGGCGTAGGTCAGATAGTCGAGCCAGATGCCCGCAGGCTGGAAGGCGCGCAGCCCGTCGAGCAGCGCCGCTTCCGTCTCGGCGAGAAAATCCGTCTGCGACAGACAGACGCCCTGCACCAGCTCGCCGTAGCGGATGGGCCGGCCATCCACGCCGATCGGGATCAGTTCCGGCCGTGCGTCAAAATCGGCGCGGAAGGTCTTGAACTCCACACACGCGGCGATGGCGTGGCGTTCACACGCGTCGATGACCGCGGCGTCAAAGCCGTGAAACCAGAAGGCATTGGCGCCGTGCGCGGCGAAGCGGTCGATAAAAGGCAGGGCGCTGCTGCCGTAAGGACCGAAGAGAGGTGTGGCAGGCATGATGGCTCCTTTTGGTAATCCAACGATCACGACAACGGATTCAGCCCGATTCGGGACTTGAAACACCGTTTGTCCAAACTGGTGCTGGACTGCGGTCAGCCGCGCAGACGGCTCGCAATCTTCTGCGCGCATCTTGTCCAGCACCAGCCGGCGCGGGGGAAGGCTTCTCGCTGCCATACCCGGCTATGAGATCGCCTTCCCCTTGGAGACTAAATCACTTCCAACTCATTTGCATCGGGCAGTGCAGGAAAGGGGGCGTGCGGCTCACTCTGATACCAGAAGACAGTCGAGGCAATATCGTCCTGCATGGGCAGATAGCGCGACTTGCCTTCGATCTGCGAGCGCCAACCGAGCGCCTGGATCGTCACGCAGGTCTTGCTGGAAGCGAATCGGGTCCATGATGTGCCAGCGATACATGCCAAAGCGCTGCTGGCTGCGGTAGAGACCATCGGGCCGAATTACCTGTGGCATGCCGCTGTATGGTGAAGAAAAGACGCCGTACTGCCCTTGTGGAAACTCGAAGTTCCATGCGCCGCCAAAATAATCTTCTGTGCCCGTGCCGCAGATCGTGGGCCACTCCTGATCACCGTCCATGTAGAACTTGATCTCGCCCTCGCCCCACCAGCCGGAATTGTTGACGCCCCAGGCCATGTAGGTGCCGACATAGTGCCCTTGTCCCGTTACGCCGTCGAGCAGCGTGTGCACCTGCTGATAGGGCAGCGGATTGCTGCGCCGCCACTGCGCGTGAAAGTAAGCGCACTCCTCTGGCACTTCAGTCAGCGTGTAGTTGATCTGATAGTAAAAGCCGCGCACCGGGTCAGGCGTCATGTTTTCCACGGTGATGCGCGCGTGGCGACGAAAGGGCATCTCCCAGTAGCAGTTAAAGCCGCCCGCTGGGTTGACGCAGACCGCCAGTGAGGTGACGTTGCAGCGTTCCGCCCAGCCGCTACAGAAGAAGTCGCCGATTGGGACTTCGACGGATGGGGTTTCTTCCTCATCCCAGTAAAAACGAATGACCAGGCGGCGCCAGAAGGTTGGGTGCACCGTGAGCCAGATCTGCTGGATGGCGCCCGGACCATCAATTTCCGCCAGTGTCACCGTGCTGCTGCCGGCAATGTTGATCGAGGGCGAAATCTTCCAACCTTGGCCCAGTTCGCGGCCGGCGTCGGCGCCTGTGCCCTCGGTGGCCATCCCACCCGCGCCTTTGGCGCCAGCGAAATTTTCTGGGCTGATCGAGCGGGTCCGGGCGCTGGAAAGCCGCGAGAGCGAAGCCAGGCTCATACCCAGCCCATTAAACGCAGTGTTCATAGTTCAATACCTTCGCCATTTTGATATGCAGGCATTCCAGAGAGACACCCCTTTGGAGGGATGCATCAAATGGGCGATAAGCTATTGTCTCTAGCAATACCTTCGCCAGTCTATGGTTGAGTGATAAGAGCTTGAGTCGAGTGAATTGCGCCCATGCTGGCAACATAGTGAAGGATGGCAGCAATAATATTCGGATTGGGTGGTTCGGGAAGCAATTCAATGGTTGCGTGGACATATCTACGACCACGGAAGAACGCTTTCAAATCCAAAACACCAGCGTCGGGATGTGACCTGCGAAAATCGGCAAGCTGGCGATGAGAAAGATTAACCATGAAGAGCGAAAGGTTGACTGCATTGGTGACGGGAGTCTCTTTGATGGTCATGAAGTCCTCCATGCCCCAGAATTGTTTAGCGTCGCGGAAGTTGAACTCGATTTGGAAGCGCAGGCGATAGTAGTGAATCAGGGTATCGTGTGTGAGTTTGAGATCACTGCTGAAAAGCACCGCATGTGCGCGGACGCCACTCTCCAGATTGGTTTTGACCAGGATCACGACATTGAGTGGGTCGGCAAAGCACTCGTGCAACATCGTGGCTTGGTAAACATCAGTGCGAATCCCCTTGTCCTGACCGGTCGCCATCTGATAACGCTCTGGAATGGCCTGATAATTGAGCTTGTCGCCAGAGCGACGACGGGGCCAGACTTCTTCTGTTCACCCTTGTACTCGAAGTAGAGCGCCGAATCGTGACGCAGTTTCGAGATCAGGTGCAACCCCAGACTTTGCTGCACCATCTGACAAACGTTGTTGTTGCCGAAATGACCATCCAGCACCAGATAGGTGAGGGGAAGAGTCCACCAATCAGTTCCAACAACTTCTTGACCAGTCGCTCCATCATTCTCAGTTCGCCGTTCCATTCAACGTGACGTTTGTCTTTATTCTTGCTGCCTTTGGGACGTCCCGCCTTGCGCTTGCCTCCCTTTGGATTCTTCTTCGCTGCGCTTTTCTTGGTCGCACGCTGCTTCGCTTTCGCTGGAGCGTCCGTCTCTGCGTGCTTAACCACTTGCTCCGTCAGCAGCGGATGGGAAACAGCATCACTCACACTGACCAGAGAAAGGGTGAAGAAGCTGACCCCAGCGATGGGCTTGTTGTGAGATCGACGAGAAAAAACGGTCCCAACCCGTGTGTCTTCTTTCCGGCTTTGCTGACCACGCTCTCGTCGCCAACAACCAGATACACCTCATCAGGTTGGAACAGGTGGGTGCGGAAGAACAGCCAACTCATCTGCGCCCACGGCAGCACTGTGTTGAACCAACGCTGCACTGTCCGGTAGCTGCCACCCCTCTCCGTCCAGCGCGAAATACCCAACATCGTCACACGACCGGTCATTGCCAACATCGCGGCGATGATTCGTCCCAACTGACGTGTCGCTGTCTGATTCTGACATTGGTCCAAGCATTGAAGCAGTGCGATAATCTCGATCATGAGCGGTTCTGTCTGATAGGAATTCCACTTTTGTCGGTGATAAGCCTATCCTACACGACCGCTCTATCTTTCCCCTTTTTTGGCGAAGGTATTGCATAGTTGCTTCTCCACAATAGCTTATTGTTGACTTGGAATAGAGCGTGGGAAATCAAAGGTGCATGGCTTGTACAGTTCAGCGCCTTTGGCAAAGCAGGATCGATTGACGGCGGCCCAATGGCGCCAGAGCGTGGTGGTACAGGTGTTGCTGGAGTGTAAAACAGCTCAATGTTCGTGTCAATCAGTGCGTTATCACGTTTTTCATGGATTTTTCGAAAAAAGAGGGATTGACAACGTTGCCAGCCCATGCTGATATGGCAACGTTGTCATTGTAAAGCAACAATCTCTCCCAAAGACAAAAGTAAAGCACAAAGAGCAGGCGCATTGGCGGTGGCAGGCGCTTGTGTCGTGGCCTCGGTTGCAAGGATGCCTATGGCAAACATCAAGGACGTAGCGCGCCTTGCCGGCGTCAGCGTCAGCACAGCCTCGCGCGTAGTGCGCGGGGAAGGCTATACCAGCCAGGAGATGCGCGCCAAAGTGGAGCGCGCCGCCAAGGAACTTCACTACGTACCCAATGCGCTGGCTCGATCGATGCGCGGCCGGCCGACGCGCATGATCAGTTTTTTGGTGTACGACATCGTCAATCCGTTTTTTGCCAATCTCGCCACTGGGGTGGAGGACACTGCCCAGCAACAAGGGTTTACGGTGGTGATCTGCAGTTCGCAGCCATGGAAGGACAAGAGCCGCGAGCAAAGCTACATGCGGATGCTGCTGCAGAGCCGGATCGACGGCATTGTCATGCAGCATGTCTTTTCGTCGCCAGAGTACTTTGATCTGCTGCAGCGCCAAAATATTCCAGCGGCGCGGGTGGTGAACCCGCAGCAGGGCTATCCATACGACCTGGTGCGCTGTGACACGACGCAGGCAAGCTGCGACCTGATTGAGCATCTCCTGCGGTTGGGGCGCCGCCGCATTGCGGCATTGGGGCCGGCGCTCCCTTCTCATTTGGGGGGCGAACGTCTTGCCGGTTACAAGCTGGCGTTGGAGCGAGCCGGCCTGGAAATAGCGCCGGACCTGATCATGCTGAAGGGGTGGCGCACACGCGATGGCTACGAAATGACCCACGCCCTGTTGGATCGCACCCAGCCCGATGCCATCTTCGCGTTTGGCCCGCGGATTGCGGCCGGTGCGGCCTGTGCGCTGCGCGAGCGCGGGCTGCGTGTGCCTGAGGATGTTGCGCTGGTCTGCGTCGATGATTTTGGCATGGGGTCGGAGTTGGACCCATTTATGACGATCGTGCGCCAACCCGAGCGCGAGATGGGGCGCCAGGTTGCCAGGTTGTTGATCGAGCGCATCCTGGGCGCCTACGCGGGCGAGCCGCGCGAGATCATTTTGCCCGCTCAGGTGGTGGTTCGCCGTTCATGCGGTGCAAAACTGATG
Organism: Candidatus Caldilinea saccharophila; assembly: GCA_016710365.1. Classification (GTDB taxonomy): domain Bacteria; phylum Chloroflexota; class Anaerolineae; order Caldilineales; family Caldilineaceae; genus Caldilinea; species Caldilinea saccharophila. Next base: position 148,386 of record JADJVW010000003.1, read on the forward strand.
TCCCCTGTGGCGGATAGAGAGGATGGCAATGCGTCTGCACCAGCAGCCGCTGACCATACGTGGGAGGATGACTGAGCTGACCTGTACTGCCAAGAGGCCAGGCGAAAGGAGCAGCGTAGCGGCGTGACAGCAGTAAACGAGCATGCAGTGGTAAACGAGCATGTAATACAGGTGTATATGGTGTATGAAGTTCCCAGTACTTTGCAAAAAACCAACTCGATAGTCTTGCTCATGAGGGGGGAAGAATGAAACACAGACAATGGCTGATAGCCGTTCTTGTCGTTTTCAGTTTGGTAGTAAGTGCATGCGCTGCGCCGGCGGCTCCGACGGACAGCGGCGCCGGCAGCGATGGAGGTGCTGCTGCCCCGGCAGGTGAAATGACCTTTGTCGGCACGCCGCGCAACGAGACGCTGATCCTGGACAACCTGAATGGTTCGCTCGAACGTCCGGAAAACTTCAACCCGTACACGCCGGGCGTCGAGATGGGGCGCGGCTATCACGAGATCTGCCTGGACAACCTGTGGGACGTCGACACGGTTACCGGCGAGCAGTTTCCAGCTCTAGCCGCAGAGATGCCCACGCCGCTCAACGACGACTACACCAGCTTTGAGATCAAACTGCGCGAAGGCATCTACTGGGATGATGGCGTAGAGTTCACGAGTGACGACGTCATCTTCACGCTCCAGACGTGGATGGACACCGAGGCGCTTGCGATCCATGGCTGGGCCGTCGATTACATCGCCAGTTTCGAAGCCGTCGACAAGTACACCGTGCAGTTCAACACAACGCGCCCGCAGCCGCGCATGGCCAAGGATTTGGGCGTGACGATTTGGGACAATCGCTTCTATCCGATGGCCAAGCATATCTGGGAGAACCAGGATCCGACCACCTACGAGTATTTCCCGCCTGTCTGCATTGGCCAGTACAAGTTCAGCAAGACCGACCCCAACGGCAACTGGACGCTGTGGGAGCTGCGCGACGACTGGGAACGCACCAGCGTCGGCCAAATCACCGAAAAGTCTGGCCCCAAGTACATTCTGTGGAACTTTGTGGGCACCGAAGAGAAGCGCATTTTGGCTATGATCGCCAATGATGTCGATATCCTCCAGGACATCACGCCGGAGTCGATGGAGGTGTTGACGCAGCGCAGCGATGTGGTGCGCGCCTGGCATGCCGGCTTCCCCTACGCCGACTTCGATGACCCGTGCGAGCGCGGCATTTCTTTCAACAACTCTGAATTCCCCTACGATCAGTGGCAGGTGCGCTGGGCTTTGGCCTTGGCGACCGATATCAAAAACGTGTCGCTGGGCACCTTTGCCGGCATGCTGCGCGTCTCGCCGCTGGGTGTGCCGCCGGTGGCCGCCGTGCAAAAAGTCTATCACAAGCCACTGGTCGAGCGCCTGCAGGCGATGACCCTGCCGGATGGCTATGCTCCCTTCGATTCGAGTTTTGCTTTGGACATGGCGAAAATATTCCAGGAGCAAGGCGTGGGCGGTGACCTGCCTGCGACCGATGCCGAGTTGATTGACCTGTTTGGCGTCGGCTGGTGGAAGTATGACACCGAACAAGCCGCCAAGTTGCTGGAGGATGTGGGCTTTACACGCAATGCTGATGGTAAGTGGCTGCTGCCGGATGGCACGCCGTGGTCGATCTCGATCAATGCGCCTTCTGATTTTGAGGTGCAGTCCGGCCGTCTGGCCTACGCTGTGGCCGACTCCTGGAGCAAGTTTGGCATTGACGCCTCTGTCAAGCCAATGACCGCCAACACATTCTGGACGGAGCAAGCCACCGGCCAGTTTGAGGCCGGCTCCTATTGGCCTGGCTGTGCGATCGGCGCCGACATCTATCCCAACCTGAGTGGCTGGCACCAGAAGTTTATCGTACCCACGGGTGAACCGGCTCCAGGCAACGTCAACCGCCACGCCAGCGACGAGATCGCTGCCATCATGGACGAGCTGGAAAAGGTGACGTCGAACGACCCACGTAACGTCGAGCTCAGCAGCGACCTGCTGATGCAGATGGCGCTGGAGATGCACTGGATCCCGATGTTCGGCACCTCCAAGTTCGTGCCGGTCAACGAGACCTACTTCACCAACTATCCGACGGCCGACAACTACTATGAAGGCCCGTGGTGGTGGTGGTCCAACTTTAAGTTCATCGTGGCGAACATTCAGCCCAAGCAATAGTGCCAGTGTGGGATGCGCCCGGCAGGCGCCGGGCGCATCCCACACTCTTGTCCCGCCGTCGAGGAGATAACCATGCAGTTTGCCAAGTTTTTGCTCTTCCGGCTCTTGACGTATGTGCTTGTGGTTTGGATCAGCATCACCATTATCTTTTTTGTACCGCGCTTTGTGCCGGGCAGCCCGGTTGAAGCGGTGCTGGGCCGGCTGATGTCACAGGGCACCACCATGGATCCCAAGCTCGTGCAGTCGATGCGCGAGACGCTGACCCAGTTGTTTGGGCTGGAGGGGACGCTGTGGGAGCAGTACACGTCGTTTCTCAGCCGCGTGCTGCTGACCTGGGACTTTGGGCCCTCGCTGGCCAACTATCCGACGCCCGTCAATGTGCTGATCGCGCGTGCGCTGCCCTGGTCGCTGGGTCTCATGTTGACCGCGCTGCTGATCAGTTGGACGTTGGGCAATTTCATCGGCCTGCTGGCCGGCTACCACAACAAGAGTACAACGTCCAAAGCAATCGAAACCGCAGCCATGATCATGTATCCGATCCCCTACTACATTCTTGCGCTGCTGCTGGTCATCCTCTTTGCCTATATCTGGCCGATCTTTCCCTTTGTGTTTCAGGTCAGCGGCGAGCCCGGCAGTTGGCAGTGGATGAAAAGCGTCGCCTATAACTCCTTCTTGCCGCTGATGTCGATCGTGATCGTCAGCCTTGGGTGGTGGATCATCAGCATGAAGGCGATGGCGATTGACACCAAGGAAGAGGACTTCGTCCAGTATGCACGCTATCGCGGCGTCGAAGACAACAAGGTCATGGTGGGCTATGTTGCCCGCACCGCCATCCTGCCGCAGATCACCGTGTTGGGGCTGAGCATCGGCGGCGTCTTTGGCGGCTCGCTGATTACGGAGATTTTGTTTGGTTATCCCGGCGTCGGCACGCTGATCTATCGCGCCATTTTGGGTTCGGATTACAACCTAATTTTGGGCACCGTCAGCCTGTCGATCGTGGCGGTTGCCACGGCTACGCTGATTCTCGATATTGTCTACCCATTTATTGACCCGCGCATTCGCTACAAATAAACAAGCGCTCGTTCGATTAACCGTTAGCGAGGCGAATCTTGCAACTAGTCAAACCTAGATTGGTGGTTGGGCTGATCATCGTAGCAATCTTCTTTTTGTTGGGATTTGTTGCGCCTTTTTTTGCCCCAGAAGATCCGACCGCCTGGAATACCTATTTTCGCAACCTTCCGCCCAGTGCAGAACACATCATGGGCACCAACAATCTCGGCCAGGATATTTTCTGGCTCTTGACCTGGTCGATTCGCAACTCGTTGTGGATTGGTCTGAGCGTCGCAACGTTCGCCACGGTGATCGGTGTGCTGGTGGGGCTGTCGGCGGGTTTTCTTGGCGGCATCTCGGATCGAATCCTCACGTTGGCGATGGACATTGTGATTGCCGTCCCTTCGCTGCCTGTGCTGATCCTGATCTCCGCATTGTTGGGCGGCAAAACGTCGCTGTTGATCATCGCCGGCGTGCTGGTGCTCTTTAACTGGCCGTGGCCGGGGCGCCAGGCGCGTGCGATGTCGCTGAGCTTGCGCGAGCGCGAGTTTATTCATGTCGCGCAGGCATCTGGTGAAAACTCAGCGAAGATCGTCGTGCTGGAGATCATGCCGTTTGTGCTCGGCTGGGCGTTGGCCAACTTTATCAACACCATTCTGGTCGCTATTTCCGCCGAGTCGGGGCTGGCGATTATCGGCCTCTCCAGTCTCAAGGAGGCAACCTTGGGCACAATGATCTACTGGGCGATGCAGCACCAGGCGCTGCTGCTGGAAAAGTGGCTGTGGATTCTCTCGCCGATCTTTGCCATCATGCTGCTCTTTATCGGCCTCTTTCTGGTTTCCACCGGTTGGTCCGACTATTTTGCGACGAGAAGAGGTCGCCAATGATCCGCATCAAGCACATCAGCACCTTCTATCGCACGGTGCAGGGCACGGTGAAAGCGGTGGAAGATGTCTCCTTTGACATCTACGACAACGAGATTGTGGGGATCGCCGGCGAATCCGGCTGCGGCAAAACGTCGCTGATGAAGACGATCTACGGCAATGTCGAATCGCCCATGTATATCGCTGACGGCTCGGTCGAGCTGGAAGTGGAGGATATGGGCGCCAAGAAGGTCATCACCAACGAGGAGATCCACCGCTACTGGTGGGAATATATCTCCTATATCCCCCAGGCTTCCATGAGTGTGCTCAACCCGGTCGTGCGCGTCAAAGATCAGTTTCTCGATTCCTTCCTGCAGCGTGATGTGCGCGCCATCGGCAAGCAGGCGCTATTAAACCGAATGGCCGCCTATCTTCAGGAACTGGAACTGCCGCCGGAGGTGCTCAACTCCTACCCGCACCAGTTGAGCGGTGGCATGCGACAGCGGGTGATCGTGGCGATGGCCACCTTTGTCCATCCCAAGTTTGTGCTCGCCGATGAGCCGACTACGGCGCTGGATGTCGTGATCCAGCGCGGCATTCTGACCATGCTCATGAAACTGCAAAAGCAGTTGCAGAACACCTTCATCATTGTCTCGCATGATATGGGCGTGCACTATCAGATCACCGATCGCATGGTGATCATGTATGCGGGGAAGGTGGTTGAGATCGCTCCGACCGCCGTGATCTTCGAGCGGTCGCTGCACCCCTACACCGAGATGCTGATCAACGCGCTGCCGCGCCTGGGCGACGATACAGAGCGCACCGGCATCAGCGGCCGGCCGCCAAGCTTGTTGAATCCGCCCAGCGGCTGCCGCTTTGCCGACCGCTGCTATCTGGCCGACGAGCGCTGCCGACAGGTGGAGCCTGCCTTGATTGAGTTGGAGCCTGGACACTTTGTTGCCTGTCTCAAGCGCGAGCCAGGGGAGGAGCGGAGCGCGCATGAGTGAACATTTCCTGGAAATACGCGATGTCAGCAAGATTTATCGCATCGGCGGGCTGATCGGCGGCTCCAAAATTGCCGCCGTAGATCACGTCAGCCTGACGCTGGAAGCCGGCAAGCCGCAGATTTTGAGTGTTGTCGGCGAATCCGGTTCGGGCAAGACGACGCTGGCGCGCATGATCGCACGCTTGATCCAGCCGACCGAGGGTGAGATTTTCATCGACGGCAAGAGCACAAGCGGCGCGCTGAACCATACACAGATGAGGGAGTTTCGACGCAAGGTGCAGCCCATCTTTCAGAATCCCTTTGAGAGCTTTAGCAGCCGCAAAACGGTGGACACCTATCTGTTTGAAACGGCGCGCAATATTGCAGGAGCCAGAGGTAAAACGCAGGCGCATCAGGCGGTGGAACAGGCGCTGGCAAGCGTTGGTCTGGCCGCGGATCGTGTGATCGGCCGCTACCCCAACCAGTTTTCCGGCGGCGAGCTGCAACGCGTCTCCGTCGCGCGCGCCATGATCCCGCGGCCGGAGTTGCTGGTGGCGGATGAGCCGGTCAGCATGATCGACGCTTCACTGCGCATGAATGTGGTCAATCTCTTTAAGGATCTGCGCGACCAATATAACGTCACCATCCTCTATATCACCCACGATCTATCAACCGCCTACTATGTCAGCGATCTGATTGCCATCATGTACCGGGGCAAGATCGTCGAATATGGCCCTTCCAGCCGCGTGCTCAAGCAGCCGGCTCACCCTTACACCGAACTGCTGCTCGATTCGGTCGCCAAGATCGGTGAAAAGTGGAGTGAGGTCATGAGTCTGCCGGACATGGAGACCAAGGAGTATGGATACAGCGCGTGCAAATTCGCCGGCCGCTGCCCCTATGTGCGCGACATCTGCCGCCAAGTCAAGCCGCCGCTGGTGGATGTAGGCGGCGGGCAGGAGGCGCTCTGTTTCAAGTTGGTGGACTATCAAAACGTCGAGCAGCAATCTACAGAGAAGGTGCAGACACATGCCATTTAACGGATTGGGACGCAATTTGGGCAATCTCGCCTGGCTGAGCGAGGCGCAGACACGTTCGATCAGCGCCGAAAACCCCACTGGCGGCAAAGGCATGGGGGCAACGGCCGCGCCGGAGCCGAATGGCCCGGCGCGCGAGCTGGGGAGCGGCTGGAAGTGCCGCCCTTACGTGACCGTACAAGCCCAGGAGACCACTGTGCTGGCGGACATTGAAGGGCCAGGCGCCATCCAAAGTATGTGGTTTGGCGGCAGTATCATGAGCCGCGACTTCATTTTGCGCATCTACTGGGAAGGTCAGACGCAGCCGTCGGTGGAGTGCCCGCTCACCGATTTTTTTGCCATGCCTTACAGCTTCCAAAACCCGGATCGACCGACCGACGGCCCGATCACGCAGATCAACTCGCTGCCGGTGGCGGTGAATCCAAACCGAGCGCTCAACTGCTTTTGGGAGATGCCTTTCCGCCGCCGCGCCAGAATCACGCTGGAAAATCGCCACCCCACCCGCGCCGGCGCCTGCTTCTATCAAGTGAACTACTGCCTCACCACTGTACCGGAAGAAGCCGCCTACTTTCACGCGCAGTTCCGGCGTACAAACCCGTTGCCCTATCTGGAGCCGTATACCATCCTCGACGGCGTGCAGGGGCGCGGCCATTACGTTGGCACGTCGATGGGTTGGAGCCTCAACAACAGCGGCTGGTGGGGCGAGGGTGAGATCAAGTTCTATATCGACGGCGACGGCGAGCATCCAACCATCTGCGGCACGGGCACGGAAGACTACTTCGGCGGCGCCTACAATTTCGACTTGAATGGGCAATATACGACGTACTCGACGCCTTTTGTTGGTATGCACCAGGTGTTGCAGCCGGATGGCGCCTACCAATCGCAGCATCGCCAGGCGATGTACCGCTGGCACATCATGGATCCCATCAATTTCCAACAAGACCTGAAGGTTACGATTCAGGCGCTTGGTTGGCGCTCTGAAGGGCGCTATCTGCCTGGCCAGCATGACATCTGCTCCGTGGCCTACTGGTATCAGACGCTGCCGGCGCAGCCATTTCCTACACTATCTGAACGCAACAGATTGGAGATTATCTAATGACCGTTTTCAAAGGGAGCCCACTGGGTGAACTCGCCCGCATTCGCAACGTCACCACGCGTCGCGCGTCAAGTTGGGATCGCAGCGGCGGCAATATGGACTTTTTGGTGGTTCAGCCGGGTCAACAGGTTGCGCTGGCGGACATCGCGGGCGCCGGTTGCATCAACCATATCTGGTGCACGCACGCTTGCGACCAGCCGGATTATCTGCGCCGTCTTGTCCTGCGCGCACGCTGGGATGGTGAGACGGAGTACTCGATCGATGCACCGCTGGGCGATTTCTTTGGCGTCGGCCATGCCAAGACCGTCAACTTCTCTTCCCTGCCGCTGCAGATGAGCCCGTCCGAAGGGCGTGGCTTCAACTGCTGGTTTCCGATGCCGTTTGGCGTACGTGCTGAATTTTTCCTCTTAAATGAAGCGGATGTGTCGTTGAATTTCTACTACTACATTGACTATGAGTTGCATGACGGCATCCCCGCAGACATGGGACGGTTTCATGCACAGTGGCGACGCGAAAATCCAACCACAGGACTGCAGGAGCAGGATCGACCGGCGCTGCTGGAAGAGACGCGTCAGACATTTAGCGCTGCCGGAAGTATGTTTGCTGGCGCATCTGCCGAGGCGATGGATAACCTTGCTTATTCATTTGGCGGGCGCAATGTCGGCGGTCAAGACAACTATGTCATCTTAGAAGCTGACGGAGCGGGTCATTATGTCGGCTGCAATATCAACTATCATAACCTGCGTATAGACCCTGAACTAGCCTGGCCCGACGATCAACCCTGGCCGCTGCGCCAAGCAGAGGAAAAGCAGACAACGCCCGAAGAGCGCATGGCATTTTTTCGCAAATTCAACTGGTACGGCGAAGGCGACGATATGATCTTTATCGACGGCGAAGAATGGCCGCCCAGCCTGCACGGCACCGGTACGGAAGATTACTTTAACACCGCGTACTGCCCGGCAGACAAGTACGACAGCCCCTATCACGGCATGACGCTGCCCGGCGGTCCCAACTGGAGCGGGAAGTCCTCCTATTACCGCTTCCACATCGAGGACGCCATCCATTTCCGCAAGAGCATCAAGGTGACGATCGAGCACGGCCATGCCAATCACCGCGCGGACGACATTTCGAGTACGGCATACTGGTACCAGCTTGAGCCGCACAAGCCGTTTCCCGCGCTGCCGCCGGTTCAGGAGCGCCTGCCGAGACCGGATGAGACTCTGTAGATAATTGACTTTCCGAGACAGTTGGAAAAGGAAAGCCATTCGCGACGATCACAGCGCCACGCACTGCGCGCCTCCAGTCACAGCGCGCCGAAAGCTCAGCCTGACCGTAGATTATGGAGATGTCCTGTCTTCGGAGCACCATTCGAGAAGATAGTGCCATTCGCCGGCCGCCGGCAGACAGTCGGTGATGACATAGCCGGCGGCAAACGCATCGATCAAGCAGTGGCGCATCGAAAGCCGCCACGCCATGCCCAGCCCAGCATCGCTGCGGCGGATGGCGGCGATGTCGTCGGGAATCGGCACGGCGAGCGGACGGCCATCGAGCGGCAGATCAGTATCGGCGGGTGCGCGAAATCCGGCCCCGCTGGCGACGGTCGATGCGACGAACAGATCAGGCGGACGGCTCTCCTCCGCCCCTCGCCCCTCGCCCCTCGCCTCGCTTCGCGTCCCTCGCCCCTGCTCGACGTGCTCCTTTACGCGCGCGCTGTCCAGCCACCAGTCGACCTGGCAACGGTCGCTGGGCACGCCCGCATTAAGCCCGTCCTTCATCACGCCATACCAGTCTTGCTTATAGGTGTTGCAGAGCGCGCCCAGCCGGCGGATATTCAACACGGCATTTGTGCGAAAGAGCGGGTCATAGGTCCACGTTACCCAGGTGGTTACGCCCTGCGAAAGAATGGCCTCGCGCTGCGCCAGCTTGAGCTGCACGCCCAGCCCGCACCCCTGCCAGTCGGGCAGCACGCCGGCCATGTGGCTGCACATTTTGAGGAGGGGCGAGGGGCGAGTTGCGAGGGGAAAATCAGCAAATTGTGAAGGGTGAAGGGTGAAGGAGCCCGGTCTCCCCCTCTCCTTGTCTCCTTGTCTCCTTGTCTCCCCGTCTGTCGTCGGCGCGCCCAGCCCTGGAAACCAGAAGGTAAGACCCACCATGCCGCCAGTTTCAGCCGGGCCGTCGTCATCGTAAGCGACAATCATGCCGCCGCCGTTGCGAATGACCGTGATCGCGACGTGTACGGGCACGGCGTCCTCTGCCGGCGACTGCCAGATGAGTTGTTCCAATCGCTGGAATTGTTCGACCTCCTCGACGGAAGTGACGGAACGGAGTGTGGTTTTGCCGGTCATTAGAAGTTGCACTCGTTTCAAGACAGGATTGGTTGAATGGGATAATTTTGCGTCAGAAACTTGCAAAAATTCTATCCGACGAAACAGTCATGGCGGGCTTTTCCCTTCTTTGAAGCCAGCCAACGTGGCGGCCCAGCCGGCGTCCTCCTCGCCCGGTGCATAGGGCAGATAATAGGCGATGCGATCAAGCAGGCGGCCGGCGTAGCGCTGCTTGACAATGCCGGGCAGCGCCGTCCACGTCCCTGTGACGGCGAAGGCGTCGAGCATTTCGTCGTCGATCAGGTCACCCATCGCCTGCCATTCACCCTGACGCGCCATGGTGCTGAGCCGTTCGGCCGTCGCCGTCCAGCCGTGCAGATCGACGATGGCGCGATAGGCCGGCGTGCTCATGTAGAAGGCGAGTTGCTCGCGTACGGAGCGTTCGTACACGCTGGCTGGCTTGGCGCCGTCAGTCGGAATCGCAAAGACCGCGGCGACCGCGGTGAAATTCATACGCGAGCGACCGGCGGATCGCAGCCCATCGCGCAGATGCGGCCAGGCATATTCGCGCAGATAGCGCGGCGAGTGGAAGGGATGAATGTGCACGCCCTCGCACACGCTGCCGGCCAGCCGCAGCATCTGTTCATTGACCGCCGAGATGTAGACTGGCGGGTCAGGATAGTCGATCGGCGGCTCGGCGAAGAAAGGCGTCATTAGCCGCAGTGTGTAGAACTCGCCGCGATAATTGAGCGAGGTTCCACCCTTGCGCCAGCTCGCCCAAACAGCATGGATGGCCTCGATGCTCTCACGCAACTGGCGGACAGGTTTCTCCCAGCGCATCCCATAGCGCAGGACAACATGCGCCTTGACCTGCGTGCCCAGCCCCAGCAAGAAGCGCCCCGCGCTGTAACGCTGCAAATCCCAGGCAATGTGCGCCAACGTCGTCGGCGAGCGCGCAAAGGCGACGGCGATTGCTGTGCCCAGCGAGATACGCTGCGTATGCTCCGCCGCCAGCGTCAGCGGCAGAAAAGGATTGTGGCTGGTCTCAGCCGTCCAGATGCCGTCGAAACCGACAGCCTCGATCGCGGCGGCCAGCGCCGGCATTTGCTGCAGATCGCTGGTAATCAAATAGGTGTCAAATTTCATGCGCGCAAGTATACCAGAGTATCGAGTACTGTGGCGATGTCGCGGCAGCCATAGGCCGATTCTGACAATTTATCGGCCGAAATTGCCGAACCAGGTTTCTTCGTGTAACCTCACTCGTTGTGCCAGTTACAGCACGTGAGAGGAGAAAACATGTCGCGCCAGGCTCAATTGATAGCTCGCTTTGCGGCACGCGATGCGCATGTCGCCGTGATCGGGCTGGGGTATGTGGGGCTGCCGCTGGCCGTTGCCTTTGCCGAGGCCGGCTATCGCGTGACCGGCATCGACCTCGACGCGCGCAAGGTGGACGCCATCAACCGCGGCGAGTCTTATATCGAGGATGTGCCGGCGGCGGCGGTGGCCGCGCTGGTGAAGGCGGGGAGACGGAGAGACAGGAGAAAGGGGAGAAGGAAATGTCGCTTCCTCCCACCCCATTACCTCATCCCCCTGCTGCCCTCTCCGCCGGGCGCCTCTTCGCCACGACCGACTACAGCGCGCTCGCCACGTGCGACGCCGCGTCGATCTGTGTGCCGACGCCGCTCAACAAGACCGGCGACCCCGATATCTCCTATATCATCAACGCCACCGAACAAATTGCTCGCCATTTGCACCCCGACATGGTCATCGTGCTGGAATCGACGACCTATCCAGGCACCACTACCGAAGTGATGTTGCCGCTATTGAAGAAGGGTGGAGGGCGAGGGGCCAAGGGCGAAGCACAGGAAGGCGAAGAAGACGCAGAGTGGCAGGTTGGCGTGAATTTCTTCTTGGCGTTTTCGCCGGAACGCGTCGATCCGGGGCGCACGGACTGGACAACGCGCAACACGCCCAAGGTGATGGGCGGGGTGACGCCGGCCTGTCTTGCCGTGGCAAGCGCCTACTACTGCGCAGCCATCGAGACGCTGGCGCCGGTCTCTTCGCCCGAGGCGGCCGAGATGGTCAAGCTTTTCGAGAACACCTTCCGCTCGGTCAACATCGGTCTGGCCAACGAGTTGTTGTTGATGTGCGACAAGCTGGGGCTGGACGCGTGGGAGATCATCGAGGCCGCGGCGACCAAGCCCTTTGGCTTTATGAAGTTCACGCCGGGGCCGGGGCTGGGCGGCCACTGCATCCCGATCGACCCGCTCTACCTGTCGTGGAAGCTGCGCACCATGCAGTACCATGCGCGCTTTATCGAGCTTGCCAGCGAGATCAACACGGAGATGCCGCGCTACTGGGTGCAGAAGGTGCAGGATGCGCTCAACGACGCCGGCAAGGCGGTCAAGGGCAGCCGCATCCTGGTGCTGGGCGTAGCGTATAAAAAGAACGTCAGCGACCTGCGCGAGTCACCGGCGCTGGATATCATCCACTTGCTTGGCCAAAAAGGTGCGACGGTAAGCTATCACGACCCACATGTACCGGCGTTCGAGCATGAGGGCATAGCGATGCGCAGCATGGATGACCTGGATACTGCCCTCGCCGAAGCTGATTGTGTGGTGATCGCCACTGATCACGCAGCCTATGACTGGGCGGCGGTTCAACAAGGGGCGCGACTGCTGGTCGATACAAGGCATGTTGTGCCAGGCTGAAAAACCGTCGTCAGTCACACCTGGACGCGCCCACGGAACGGACAGCGCCGGCGGTTACTTCATTCCCGTCGTCGCAATCCCGGTTGTGATGAAGCGCTGCAAGAGCGCAAAAACCAGCGTGATCGGCAGCAACGTCATCACCGTCATTGCCAGCACGTAATGCCATTGGGTGTTCAGTTCGCCCTGAAACGAGGCCAGCCCCACCTGCAACGTAAACAGTTCGCTGCGGCTGAGCACAATCAGCGGCCAGAGGAAATCATTCCAGCGCCACATCACGGAAAAGATCGCCAGCACCGCCAGCGCCGGCGCCGACAGCGGCATGACAAGCTGCCAGTAGACGCGCCACTCCGACGCGCCGTCGATGCGCGCCGAGTCGAGCAACTCGTCGGGGATCGTGAGCATGTACTGACGCAACAGAAAAACGCCGGTCGGTGTGGCCGCGCCGGGGATGATCACGCCAAGCAGGTTGTTGTTCCAGCCGATGCCGGTGATCACCAAAAAGACGGGCACCAAAATCACAGAAATCGGGATCATCAGCGTGCTGATAATGATCACAAAGATCGCGTCACTGCCGCGGAATTGATATTTCGCCAGTGCAAATCCAGCCATGCTGTTGATGAGCAGCGTAATGATCGTGGCGGCGACGGTCACGACAATGCTGTTGCGCAGGTAGACCAGAAAGTTGAAGCGTTCCAGCGGATCGGTGTAGTTCTCCCAAGCCAGCCGCAGTTCGCGCACTTCGGTGCGGTCGCCGATGCCCACTTTGATCACCTCACCTGGAGCGGCGGGATCGACCATTTGGCCTTCGAGTCCCACACGGCGCACCTGGGCAAGCTGACGCACCGTGCCGTCGGGCATGGTCACGTCGTAAAGTGGCAAGGGCTTGTCGTAGCCTTCCACGCTGACTGTGCGCTGATCGTAGGGCAGGAGGTCGGGCGGAAAACGCAGCAAACCGGCCTGCGTCTTGAATGACGAAAGTACGAGCCATAGCACCGGCAGAAACATGATGAGCGTACCAAGCAGCAGGTAGAGATAGGTGAAAATGTCGCTCCAATCGAACCGCCCCCGCCCGCGACTGCGTGTGAGAAATTCGCCAACGCCGGCCATGTCCACCCCCTCCATAAAACAAACAAGACGTAATGCGTGATGCGTAATTACATTTCACGTTTTACGCAATATCCGACTGCCGCCCCAGCCTGAGTTGGAAGATCGTCAGGACAAGCAGGATCAGCCCCAGGATCACCGACGCCGCCGACGCCAGCCCGAATTGTTGAATCTGGTTGGCAAAGGCAGTCTCGTAAATGTACTGGACGACATAGACCGTCGCCGTGCCGGGGCCGCCGCCCGTAAGCACCCACACCTGGTCAAAGACCTGCACGGCGCGAATGACGGAGAGCACCAGCACCACGAGCAGCGTCGGCATGAGCAGCGGCAAGGTGATGCCGCGGAAGCTTTGCACCCGGCTCGCGCCATCCATATCCGCGGCCTCGTACATGTCATGCGGGATCGACTGTAAGCCGGCCAGCAGGATCAACGTATAAAACCCCATCTGCGCCCAGATACTAATGAAGATCACCCAGAAAACCGCCCAGTTGGCATTGAGAAAGAAGACGACGCGCTCCATGCCCAGAGTGACCAGCAACGCATTGAGCAGTCCATCGCGCTGCAAAATCCACTTCCAGATCAACGCAATCACCACCGGCGATAGCAGCACGGGATAGAAGAAAACGCTACGAAAGAAGCCGCGGCCGCGGATCGAGCGATTGAGCACCACGGCCGTGAGCATCGAAAGCGCCACCATGCCGCCCACCTGGAAGATGACATAGAAGACGGTGTTGTAGAGGCCGCGCCAGAAGCGATCTTCGCGACAGGAATTGGGGTCCAGGAAATTGGTGCAGGTAAAGATCTGCTGGAAATTCTGCCCGCCGACGAAGGGACGATCCTGCGGGAAAAGCGCCGTGCCCCCAGTGAAGGCATAATAAATGTTGAGCAACATCGGGAAGAGGACAAATACGCCAAAAATGATCAGATTGGGCAGGACAAAAAAATAAGCCATATTCTTCATACTGACCCAGCGCTGCAAGGGCTCGGCGACCCAGCCGATCACGCTCATCAGTCCGGCATACATCATGTAGAAGAAATGGCCGAGGCGTGCGCCCAGGCTGACGCGTTCCGGTGGCAGCGCAGGCGTCTGCCGTAGCTTTATCGTCATTGCGCCTCCGAGCTAACCTTTGGCTTGTTACTGATTTTGGGAGAGACTACTTGAAAATTGCCCATTTCGATGCGGAGTCACAGAGGGGCATTCTCTCTCTGTGACTCCGCGTGACTTTGCATCGGAATGCAACTGTTCAAGCCGCTTCTGAGGTAACCAGACCTCCAGCTCGGGCTATTGCTGCGCAGCCGCGATGCCGGCATCGATATCTTCCTGCATCTTCTGAATCGCCTCATCCAGCGTCAATTCGCCGGTAAAGACTTGGGTCAGGCGGTCGCGGGTGGCATTGAAGAGAATCGTGTTGTACTTGTACGCCTGCAAATCATAGGCAAGCGGCGCCAGTTTGCCTACTTCAGACGAAAAGACCTGAAGCGACTTCAGCGTCTGCGGCAATTCGGCCTGGAACTCGATGCCCTTGGCGGCCAGACCCAGATGGCCAGGAATGAAGAGCGTGCGGGCATAGAACTCGTTCATGATCGCTTCATCCGTCAGATATTCCATGACGCGGGCGACAGCCTCAGGGTGCTTGGTGGTGTTGATCGCCACGAGCGCCGCGCCACCTGGCATCCCCGTGCAGCCACCCGGCCCACAGGGATTGGGGACAGCTTCCCAGTCGAAGGCATCGGCGATGTTGGTGTTGAACTGGCCGATCTGCCAACTGCCCGACATGTACATCGCGAGTTGGCCGTTGACGAAAGGTTCGTTGGCGGCCTGATAGCTGCCTGCCGAGCCGATCCACACTTCCGGGATCATCGTGCCGTCGGCGTGCCAGTCGATCATGAGCTGCGCCATGTCTTTGAAGCCTTGATCGCCAACCAGCGCCGGATTGCCGTCAGCATCAAAATAGGTGGCGCCCATGCTTACCGCAGGGCCGGCCAACCGGTGGCCGGAGCGATCCATGGCCAGGGCAAAGGTGTCGGTGGCAGCGGCAACCTCGCGGGCAGCAGCAACCCACTCTTGCCAGGTTACTTGGTCGGAGGCGTCGCTGGGCACAGCCACGCCTGCCTGTTCAAAGAGCGTGCGGTTGATGAAAGGTCCGGTTACAGTAAGCTGCGTCATAAAGCCGGGGATGGCATTGCCGTCGGCTTCGGTCTGCATCCAGGCCAGGAAGGGGCCGAAATTCTCGTCCCAGTATGCTGGGGCAGACAGGTAGGGGCGCAGATCGAGCATATACTTGGACAGCCCACCCAACTGGGTGACGCGGCCATATCAGGCCCTTCGCCAGCCTCAAGCTGGAGCGGCAGCGTCTCCAGAATGCCGCTGGAGTAGGGCACGGTGTCGATGATAACCTTGATGTCTGGGTTGTCGGCCTCGAAGCGGTCGAGCAGGTCGCGCAGAATCGCGCCTTCGCTGCCATCATCATACCAGGTGATGCGCAGTTCGGTGACGCCCCCGGCCGGAACCGCGGCGACTGGCGCTTCGGTTGCTGCCGCGTCAGCATTTGACTCCGCTGGCGCGGCAGGCACTGTCGTACAAGCTGCCAGCAGAATGGCAAAGATCACCAGCATCGTGATTAGAGCAGCGTAGCGAAAGCGATGCATAATCCATTCTCCTTTTTTCAACTGTGATTGAAGCTTGCTGGGGTAGATTTGTTACGGCCTCTACACTCTATCATAAACCTAAACTATACTGCAATCACGAAATAATAGGTCTTATTGGCGAACGAGAACATTCGCAATGCAGTTGACCGTGAAACCGGACGGCGCACGAACAGCGTTTGTACGAACGATGGCTCTATAGCGAAAGGGGTCCTCTACGTGAGCTATGATGCGATAGTAATTGGCTCTGGCCCGAACGGGCTGGCGGCGGCCATCACGCTGGCGCAGGCAGGGCAGCGCGTGCTGGTGGTGGAGGCCAATGCTACGCCCGGCGGCGGCATGCGCACGCAGGCGATCACGCTGCCCGGTTTCCAGCATGACATCTGTGCGGCGGTTCATCCGCTGGGGCTGGCGTCGCCTTTCCTGCGTGGCCTGCCCCTGGCCGACTATGGCCTGGAGTGGATCTTGCCGCCCGTGTCGTTGGCGCATCCGCTGGACGATGGCTCGGCGGTGGCAGTGACGCGCTCGCTGGACGAAACTGCCGCCGAATTGGGCCAGGATGGCGCCATGTGGCGGCGGCTTTTTGGCGCGCTGGTTGCGAATTGGGAAGATGCTATCGACGATTTGCTGGCGCCGTTTCACTTTCCGCGCCACCCGTTGCTTTTGGGGGCCTATGCGCTGCCACTGGCCGCGCCGGCTGCCTTGCTGGCCAAAACGCTCTGGCGAGGCGAGCGCGCCCGCGCGGTTTTTGCAGGCATGGCCGGCCACGCGGTGTTGCCGCTGGAATCTTCGCCCACTGCCGCGATTGGCCTGCTGCTGGCGCTGCTGGCGCAGACGGTGGGTTGGCCGGTGGCAAAAGGCGGTTCGCAGGCCATCGCCGACGCACTGGTGCGTTATTTGCACTCCCTCGGCGGTGACGTGGTTTGCGGCTGGGAGGTGACCGACCTGGCCGACCTGCCCCCGGCGCGCGCCTATCTTTTCGACACCGCCTAAGGGGCTGTTGCAGATTGCCGGCGACCGTTTGCCTGGCGGCTATCGGCGCCAGCTCGAGCGTTTTCGCTACAATCCGGGCGTCTTCAAGATCGACTGGGCGCTGGATGGGCCGATTCCGTGGACATCAGCCGCCTGTCACCGGTCCGCTACCGTGCATGTTGGCGGTGCGTTCGACGAAATTGCCGCAGCCGAGCGGGCGGTCTGGCGCGACGCGCATCCGGCGCGCCCCTTTGTGCTCCTGGCGCAGCAGAGCCGCTTCGACCCGACGCGCGCACCGGCCGGCAAGCAGGTTGCCTGGGCTTACTGTCATGTGCCCAACGCTTCCACAGTGGATAGGACGGACGCTATCGAGCAGCAGGTGGAGCGCTTTGCGCCGGGCTTCGCGATCTCATCCTGGCGCGCACGACGCGCCACGCCGCGGCGATGGAGTCGTACAACCCGAATTACGTGGGCGGCGACATCAACGGCGGGGTGCAGGATCTCTTCCAGCACTTCACGCGACCCAGCCTGAGCCTGACGCCCTACCGCACGCCGGTCCAGGGGATTTACCTTTGTTCGTCATCGACGCCGCCGGGCGGTGGCGTGCATGGCATGTGCGGCTATTACGCGGCGCAGGTGGTGTTGGCGGATTGGCGGTCAAGCTGACAGTCCATGCACCATGACCTGGCCTTCCTAATGCGAAACTTTTTGCAAAGCCCCCTCAGATATAGATAGGATCGCGTCTGTCTAGACTGCGACGCCAAGCGGTTGAATGCGCGCCAATTCTTCTTCGGCGCTACGGTTGGTTTCCCAAAGATCTCTTGCTTGCTGCGCGTTGAGCCAAAAGCTTGGTGAGTTGCCAAACAAACGCGACAGACGCAGCGCCATCAGTGGGGTAATGGCACGCTGTTCCTGCAGCAATTCATAGATCGTCTGGCGCGAGACTCCCAGGGCTGTCGCCAGTCCACTGGCAGTCAATTTGTAGGCTGGCATAAAATCTTCGCGCAACATTTCCCCTGGGTGTGTTGGCGGGATCCGCCGCGGTTCAGAATTTGCTATGGTCATCGCTTGCTCCTTTCAATGATAGTCTGCGATCTCGACGTCAAAGGCATCGCCGTCGATGAATCGAAAGCAGATACGCCATTGCTCTTTGACTGAAATTGAAAACTGGCCGTCTCGATCACCTTTCAGCGCATGTAGCCGGTTGCTTGGCGGCACTCTCAGATCGTTGAGGTCGGTTGCTAAATTGATATACTCCAGCCTTCGCACCGCCCGCTTGGCAAGATCAGGGGGGATGCGCTTCGATCTGCCGCTGACAAAAAGCTGCTGTGTCTCTTTGTCGGCAAATGACTTGATCATAGCCGAATTGTAATGTGTCACGTGACAGTTGTCAATGCAGTCTATTTACGGAACACTCTCAAATGATGTTGATGTCTTGACATCATTTAAATGATGAGATAGCATCAATCTGGATGGGTCGGATAGCGTGCATTTGTTCGGAGAGCGTAATGCGTACAACGTTGGATATTGATGAGGATATTTTATTGGCGGCAAAGGAACAAGCCGCGCGTGAGAAAATATCGATCGGCAAGGCGCTCTCCGAATTGGCGCGCCAAGCGCTCACACATGTTCCTGAGGCCCCCCGGCGCAACGGGGCGCCTCTCTTTCCGGTGCAGTCTACGGCTGGCGTCGTAACCCTGGAGTTGGTCAATCAGTTGCGAGATGCCGCGCCGTGACCTGCTATTTGCTCGATGTCAATCTCATGCTGGCATTAGTCGATCCGATGCACGTTCACCACGATGTGACGCATCATTGGTTTGCTGCGACCGGTCAGCATGTTTGGGCCACGTGCCCAA
This sequence comes from Candidatus Caldilinea saccharophila, assembly GCA_016710365.1. Lineage (GTDB taxonomy): Bacteria > Chloroflexota > Anaerolineae > Caldilineales > Caldilineaceae > Caldilinea > Caldilinea saccharophila. The sequence continues at coordinate 167,213 of JADJVW010000003.1, forward strand.
TCGTTGAAAATGGCTTCGTGCGCATTGCCAGTCATCCGCAATACCCAAATCGTCCGGGCGAAAGCGCCGTGGTGTTGGGTCTACTACGCCAATTATGCGCTCATCCCGGCCATACTTTCTGGGCGGACGATGTCACCCTGCGCGATCTGTTGACGCCAGATGCTGCCTTTACACACAACCATCTGGCTGACCTTTATTTACTGGGATTGGCTGTGAGTCACGGTGGCAAGCTCGCTACGCTGGATCAGCGTATTCCAATCTCCACTGTCGCCGGTGGGGACAAAGCGATAGAAATCATCGTTCCATGATCAACAGAGGCGTGGAAGCAACTCTTCCCACGAATTGCTTCCACGCCTCTGTTGATCAATCGTGTGTGTTCTTCCTACTGAATGACGTTAATCGTCGTTTCCACCGGCGTGGCCGCGCCCAGCGCCGTGCTGCGCAGACCGGGCGAACTGCCGCCGGCGATCAGGCGGTAGGCGCCGGGCCGCACCGCGACTTTGCCTGCGTCGTCAACTGTCGCCAGCCGGTCGGGCGACAGCGTAAAGTCGAGAGTGCGGGTTTCGCCGGCAGCCAGCGCCATGCGCTCAAATCCGACCAGCGTGTAGAATGGATCGCCCGGCGCCGGCTCCAGCTTGCTCAGATAAAGCTGCACGACTTCTTCGGCATCCACGGCGCCGGCGTTGGTCAGCTTGACCTGCACGGTCAGCGGCGCGCCGGCCTTGATCTCATCTGGCGTTTGGATGCTGCGATAGATGAAGCGCGTATAGCTCAGCCCAAAGCCAAAGGGGTAGAGCGGCGCTTCGCTGGCGTAGCGGTAGGTGCGGCCGGCCATGTTGTACTCCTCGAAGAGAGGCAACTGGTCGAGTGACGCCGGGAAGGTCAGCGGCAGCTTGCCCGACGGCGACGCCGCGCCAAAGAGCACGTCGGCCACGGCCGCGCCGCCCTCCTGGCCCGGATACCACACAAAGAGAATGGCGTCGGCCAGGTCGGCGATATCACCCAGGGCGATGGCGCTGCCGCCGGTGAGGACAAGCACGAGGCGCGCGCCGTTCGACTTGAGCAGGCGCAGGTAATCGGCCTGCACCGCGGGCAGCCCGATGTCGACGCGGTCGCCGTTGACGGGCGACTCAATGGCGTCGCCCTCCTCGCCTTCCATCTGCGGCGAGAGCCCCATGCAGGCGATCACCACGTCGGAACGCGCGGCGGCCATGGTCGTCCACGTGCTTGGGCTGGCGGGGACGTGGAGCAGCAGTGTGCCGGGGCGATATTCCAGGCGGACGCCCTCCGGGGTGCGCGCCACAATGCCCTCGATCAGCGTGGTCAGCGATTCAGACACGCCGTAGTAGTTGCCCATGAGCACTTCGGCATTGGCCGCGGTCGGTCCAAGCACGTAGAGGCTACGCAGGTCGCGCAGGGGCAGGATGTTGTTTGCGTTCTTGAGCAGGACGACAGATTTCAGCGCCGCTGCATAGGCAAGCTGGCGGTGCGCGTCGCTGTTGATGACGCTTTCCGGGATCGCCGAGAAAGGCACCTGCTCCTGGGGGTCGAACATGCCCAGTTTGAAGCGCGTGGTGTAGATACGCGTGACTGCGCGGTCGATATCGATCTCGTCGAGCAGCCCGCGCTCCAGCGCTGCGCCCAGGTGCTCAAAGGTCTGGCCGCACTCCAGGTCGCAGCCGCGCTTGACCGCCAGGGCTGCACTCTCGGCGCCGTCGGCGGTAAGGCCGTGTGTGGTGTGTAGATCGTTGAGCGCCCAGCAGTCCGAGACGACATGTCCCTGAAAATCCCACTCGCCGCGCAGAATATCCACGAGCAGCAACTCGCTGGCGCAGCAGGCCTCGCCATTAATACGGTTGTACGCGCCCATGACGGCCTCGACCTTGGCCTCGGTCACCAATTTTTTGAAGGCGGGCAGATAGGTGGTGTGAAGATCGCGCGGCGACACCTGAGCGTCGAACGCATGGCGCTTGCTCTCTGGCCCGCTGTGCACGGCGTAATGCTTGGCGCAGGCCGCAGCTTTGAGATAGCGGGGATCGTCGCCCTGCAAGCCGCGCACGAACGCGGCGCCCAGCTCGCCCGTCAAGTACGGATCTTCGCCCCACGTTTCCTGGCCGCGGCCCCAACGCGGGTCGCGGAAGATGTTGACGTTGGGCGACCAGAAGGTCAGCCCCTGGTAGTGGCCGGTCTCGCCGTAGCGGCGCAGTGTGGCGTGATATTTGGCGCGACCCTCGTCACCGATGGCGGATGCGACGCGCTCGATCAGGTTGGGGTCCCAGGTGGCGGCCATGCCGATGGCCTGCGGAAAGACGGTGGCGCGGCCGTTGCGGGCAATGCCATGCAGCGCCTCGCCCCACCAGTTGTAGGCCGGGATGCCCAGCCGTGCGATGGCCGGCGCGTTGAAAACAAGCTGGCCAAGCTTCTCCTCCAGCGTCATGCGCCCCACGAGGTCGGCGACGCGGTCGGCAAGCGGTTGGGCAGGATCAAGAAAAAGCGGACGTGTGCTTGGCGTCTGGTCAGGTTGCATAGTTTCCATCCATTCGTTGCAAAAAAAAGTGGTTGTAGGGCAGCTTTGCGTTGCCCATGAGCGCTGAATCCATTGTAACTGAAATTGTAACAGTTGGCTGCTGGATTGTGCAGGGTGATGATGGTGAAATAGCAATGGACGTATGGCGTTGATCATGTCGGCGATGCTGGTCCTCACGGCCATGCTTTACACGGCGCTCGGTTACGAGGCGCGCGCCGCTGTGAGTGATCGCGGCTGGCTCATCGATATCCGTTTCTGCAACAAGACAGCAGCGATCTGTCGATCTTCATTCTCTTCTACGTCTTTGGCATTCTGCTGCAGATCGCTTGCTATCGACACAAAGCGTATGGATTGATGCTCAACGCCGTTCCGGCGCTGCAGGCGGCGTCGCAAGAGATGGTGCGTTCCAAAATTTTGGCGAGAACGTCCCCGGCGCTGGTCAAGAGGACTTGGTTAAACGGGGCCGCGTCTGACCAGTGCCGGGAACGCAACAAAAACTTGACACACACCCCGACGAAAATTGGGGGTTGACAACCGCTCGATTTTCACTAAAATACTGATAACGATACCGGTATCGTTATCAGTATCGTTACCGCTTCATTGTGTGAGTCTTTGAGTAACTTCCCAATCAAATCATCAGATTGCCTGTCAATGCGATACTTGCAGAGCGGCGTCACGATCCGCGATGTAGCGCGTGAAGCTGGGGTGTCCGTCTCCACTGTTTCGCGCGTCCTCAACGACAAAGATGACGTTGCGCCGGAAACCGCGCAGAGCGTGCGCCGCGTGATCGAGGAGTTGGGCTATGCGTCGAGCATGGCCGCCCGCAGTCTGCGCAGCCGCACGACCAACGTGGTTGGGCTGATTGTGCCCGACCTTTGGCACCCCTTTACCTCGCTGGTGATCAAAGGGATCAGCCAAGAGGTGGCGGCGCAGCGGTACGATTTGCTTGCCTATGCCAGCGCCGGCCGCAACGTCAACGCGTTGGCCAGTTGGGAGCAACAATTGGTGGCGCGTTTGAATGGCAGCGTGACGGATGGCATTATCGTCGTGACGCCCAACGCCGCTCAATATCGCACGGCTTTTCCCCTGGTTGCCGTCGACCCGCATCAGGCGAACACTGATTTTCCCGCGATCATCTCGACCAACTATCAGGGCGTCAACGAAGCCATGTCCTATCTCGTAGCGCTGGGTCATCGCCGCATCGGTTTTATTACAGGCAGGCCGGCTCTGCAAAGTTCGAGCCGCCGATTAGAAGGCTATATCAATGGATTGGCGCAAGCGGGCATCCCCGTTGACCCCGACCTCATCTCCACCGGTGATTACGCGCGCGCCCGGGCTATCGAGTGCGCGCGCTGTCTGTTATCGCTGGCCGACCCGCCCACCGCCATCATGGCGGCCAGCGACGAAACCGCGTTCGGCGTCTACGCTGTGGCGGCGGAGCGCCATCTGCGCATTCCGGAGGATCTCTCTGTCGTGGGGTTTGACAACATCGTCGAGAGCGCCTTCACCGATCCTCCGCTGACTACCGTCGACCAATCCATCGAAAAAATGGGGGTGTTGGCGGCTGAAATCGTGCTGAAGCTGATCCAGGGGCAGCCCTGGGAAAGCCGACTCAATAAAGTGCCGACCCGACTTGTCATCCGGCAGTCGTGTCGGCCAATCGTTCCTGTGAACTAAGGTGAATTATGTTTGAAGAAAAGAGGAGAGGAAGATGAAACGTAGATTGATAATTTTGTTGGGATTGCTGATCATAGCCAGCCTGGCCTTGTCGGCGTGTGCGCCTGCCGGCGCGCCCTCTGCCCCAGCGGCTGCTGAGGAAGCGGCAGCACCGGCGGCAGAACAGCCAAGCGCCGGCCTGGGCGACCTCCCGCGCAACGAGACGCTGATCGCCGACATCCTGACCGGCCGCGTCGGCTCGCCCTCGAACTTCAACGTGTGGGTCGGCTGGAAGTGGCAGGATCGCGGTATACAGAACTTAGCCTTTGAGCCGCTCTGGTCGGTGGACTTTGCGACCGGAGAGATCATCCCTGGCCTGGCTGCCGGCGATCCTGACTACAATGAGGATTTCACGGCGCTTACCATTCCACTGCGTGAAGGCGTCCTGTGGTCCGATGGCGAACCCTTCACTGCCGCAGACGTTGTCTTTACCGTAGAGACGCTCAAGGAAAATGAGGGTTTCAACGCCAACAGCTTCTTTGTCGAAAATGTGAAGTCCGTCTCGGCAGTGGATGATTACACCGTTGCCTTCGAGCTGAATATCCCCAACTCGCGCTTCCACACTACCTTCCTCGATCGTTGGGGGGCGGTTTGGATCATGCCCAAGCATATCTGGGAGTCGGTGGATGATCTGGTGAATTTCGAGTTCAACCCAATCGTCGGCACGGGTCCTTACAAGCTGCACAGCTATGACCCGTCCGGCTTCTGGACGATCTGGGAGAGGCGCGCGGACTGGGACAAAGCCCGACCGGCATGATGTTCGGCGAGCCGAAGCCCACCTACGTCGTTTTTCAGTATTTTGCCGACGAAGGCTCCAAGATCCTGGCGCAGTTGACCCACCAGGCCGACGTGCTCGGCGTCTCCTCCGACGGCCTCCAGGCCGTGTTGCAGCAGTGCGACACCTGCCGCGCCTACCGGCGCGACTGGCCCTATGTCGTGAACAACGACCCGGCGATCACAGGCATCACCTTCAACACGGCCAAGGCGCCGTACGACAACAAGGACGTGCGCTGGGCGCTGCTGCTGGCGATCGACATTGCCGACTACATGGGGATTGCTGTGGACGGCACCGGTGCGCTTAGCCCTGTGCACATCCCGTCGCTCTCCAACTATCCTGAGGACTTCATCAAGCCGATGATCCCCTGGCTGGAGGAATTCACGCTGGACATTGGCAACGGCGAGACCTTCCAGCCGTTCGACATGAATGCTTCGCAACGCATTGTCGAGTATGCCAAAGGCCGCGGTTACGAAGTGCCCACTGATCCGGCGGAGCTTGGGAATCTCTTCGGCTACGGCTGGTACAAGTATGCGCCGGATGTCGCCGAAAAATTGCTGGTCAAGAACGGCTTCAGCAAAGGTGGCGACGGCAAATGGCTGCTGCCCGACGGTACACCATGGAAGATCGCCTGCTTGAGCGGCACCGCTGCCGTTAACCACGACTTCCGCAACTGTGCGGCGGCCGTGCAAGCCTGGAAGCGCTTTGGCATCAACGCCAGCGCCTATCCTTCCGAAGCGAATTCCAGCCTGAATTCCACCGGCGACTTTGACGTCTCCGGCAATTGGCCGGCGCAGGAGCCCTGGGGCGCCGGGCCAGACCTCTACCGCGTGCTCAATCACTACAACTCCGAATATGTGAAGCCGCTGGGCGACACGACCAACGGCCATGTGTCGCGCTGGTCCTCGCCGGAGATGGACGCGGTCATCGAAAAACTGCGCAACACCGACCCGACTGACTATCAGGCCACGGTAGACGCCGGCATTGAGGGTCTCAAGATCGCCGTCACCGAGATGCCTGGCATCCCCACCTATGGCTATGTCGGTTTCGTAACCTGGGACGAGCAATACTGGACGAACTGGCCGGGTGCAGAGAATCCCTACACCCAGCCCTACACCCATTGGGGCCCGTTCAAGTACATGACCCCCAGACTGCAGGCGGCTGGCGGGCAGTAGAAGTGTAGAGATTGGGAGATTGAGAGATTGAGGAACTTGAGAGGGTTTTGCGGCGATAAGACCGTACGCAACCTCCTAATTTCCTAATCTCGCAATCTCCTAATCTCCATCTCTCTACTCTTTGCAGACCCAGAGGGAGCAATCTATCGCATGTTCTTTCGACGCTATCTCATCCCCCGCTTCATCCAATATTTCCTGGTGATCTTTTTCGGAGTTACCGCGGTCTTCATCATCCCGCGCCTGCTGCCCAACGATCCGGTCATGCGGACGATTGCTGAGCTGCGCGCGCGCGGTGCGTCGTTGGAACCCGGCGCGATGGACAAGATCATTGCCGACATGACCCAAATGTACGGCCTGGAAGGCACCTGGCTCGATCAATATGGCGCGTTCTGGACGCGCCTGATGCAAGGAGACCTGGGCGTCTCGTTCTTCCAATTTCCCACGCCGGTGAGCAGCTTGATTTTAACAGCGCTGCCGTGGACCGTCGGGCTGTTACTGACGACGACGATTTTCGCCTGGGTGATTGGCAATGTTCTGGGCGCGTTTGCCGGCTACTATTCCAGCAGCCGCTGGGCGCAAGGCATGGATGCCGTGGCCATGGTGATCCGGCCCATGCCCTACTATATTTTTGCGTTCGCCCTGCTGCTGCTCTTTGCCTACGCCGTCCGCTGGTTTCCTGTTTCGGGCGGCTCCAGCTTTGGTCGCCAGCCCTCCTTCACCCTGCCTTATATTCAGGATGTACTCTGGCATTCGTTCCTGCCCGCGCTCTCCATCGCCATCCTGGGCATGGCGGTCTGGTTTCAGACCATGAAACTGGTGGTGCAGAGCGTCGTCGGCGAGAGTTATGTCCAGTACGCCCGGCTAGGCGGCGTAACGGAACGCAAAATCGTCACGCGCTACGTCTTTCGCAACGCCCTGCTGCCGCAGATCACAGGATTGGCGCTCTCGCTCGGCTTGATTTTCAGCGGCGCCCTGATCACGGAGATCGTCTTTTCCTATCCGGGGCTGGGGACGCTTCTGTATCGCGCCATCATCAACGGCGACTACAACCTGATCATGGGCATCACAGTCTTTTCAATTTTTGCCATCACAACGACCGTGCTGATTGTGGATTTGCTCTACCCGCTCTTCGATCCACGCATCAGGTATTCATGACTGAGGCTATTCAGCCATTGTAGAAATAGAACGCGGATAGGACGGATTAGGCGAGACACAAATCGGCCAACCAATGGCACGCGGATCAGGCGGATAGTTGCGGATCAGATCAGCGAAAATCAGTGAGATCCGCGTCATCCGCGTGCTATCTTTACCCGACTGAGTAGATACCAATGATCATGAAAGTAGACAACGTACAATTGTATTCGCCTGACAAGGAGTGCGGATAGCGTGAAAGTATTTAGAGATCTGCTCAGAGACTACCGCTTTTTCTGGGGTTTCTGGATTCTGGTCATGATGGTTGCCTTCGCCGGCCTTTCTTTTTTATCACCTTATGACCCGACGTTGTGGGGAGAAGTGCCGCGCGACATGCGACCGTCCGCCGAGTATTGGCTGGGCACCGATTCCAACGGCCAGGACATCTTCTGGATTGCCACCTTCGCCGTGCGCAACTCGCTGACCATCGCCTTAATCGCAGGACTGGTTTCGCGCGTGATCGCAGTCACGGTCGGCATGGTGGCGGGCTATCTGGGCGGTAAGTCGGACCGGGTGCTCATGTTCGTCAGCGACAGTCTGCTGGTCATCCCGCTCTTTCTGATGATCGTCCTGTTAGCGATGCTGATCCGTGACAGTATGAGCGTGATCAGCCTGGGGCTGCTCCTGGCGATCTTTGGCTGGGCCTGGGACGCGCGGCTGATCCGGTCGCAGATTCTGAGCCTGCGCGAGCGCGAGTTCACCAAGACCGCCGTGCTCTCCGGCACCGGCACCCTGCGGCTGGTGATGAACGAGTACATGCCCTATTCGACGCCGCTGATTTTCTCCACGCTGATCAACAACATGGCCTGGGCCATCGGCTTGGAGATCACGCTGGCGATTCTCGGCCTGCTCGACCTCTCGATTCCGACGCTGGGCACGATGCTCTACTGGGCAATCAGCTACCAGGCCGTGCTGCTGGGCCGCTGGTGGTGGGTGCTGACGCCGATCGCGCTGTCGATTTTTCTCTTCGTAGCCTTGTACTGGCTTTCTGTCAGCATCAGTGAATACCTGGACCCGCGCCGCCGGATCCAGCGCGTCGGAGTTGGGTGATTCGCATGGAAGAGATCATTCTCAAGACCGAAGGTTTGAAAGCCTTCTACGTGCTCGATGTCTACGGCAAGCAGAAGACCGTCAAGGCGGTCAACGACGTCGATCTGGCGATCCGGGAAAATGAAATCTACGGCATTGCCGGCGAGAGCGGCTGCGGCAAGACCACGCTGCTCAAAACGCTGGCCGCGGCCATGGAGCCGCCCCTGCGCATTGTCGGCGGCCGGGTCTGCTATCGCATCGCCGGCGCCGATGTGGACGTATCCACCCTCACCCAAGAAGAAATCCGGCGGCTGCGGCTGGAGTACATCGCCTACGTGCCGCAAGGCTCGATGAGCGTGCTCAACCCGGTGGCGAGGGTCAAGGACACCTATCGCGACTTCATCGAAAGCCACATCAGCACGCAGCAGCGCGACGAGGCTTTTGTGCTCGCCAAGGAACACATCATCGAGCTGGGTCTGCCGCCCAAGATTCTCGACGCCTACCCGCACCAGCTTTCGGGCGGGATGCGCCAACGGGTGACCATCGCCCTGGCGACGCTGCTTAAGCCGCGCATCATCATCGGCGACGAGCCGACCACCGCGCTCGACGTGGTGGTGCAGCGTGGCGTCGTGCAGTTGCTCAAGGATGTGCAGCGCAAGTTGCAGAACACGATCATCCTGGTGACGCATGACATGGGCGTGCACGCCAACATCGCCGACCGCATCGGCATCATGTACGCCGGCAAGATTGTCGAGGAGGGGACGACCGACAAGATATTCGGCGACCCCGAACACCCGTACACGCAATACCTGATCAATTCATTGCCCAAGTTTGGCGACAAGACGCCGCGCGAGAGCGTGCCCGGCAGCCCGCCTTCGCTGGCGAACCTGCCCCCTGGCTGTCCCTTCCACCCACGCTGTCCGCATGTGAAGGAAATTTGCAAGCAGGAGATGCCGGGTTTCACGCAAGTCGAGTCGAACCACAAAGTTGCCTGCTGGCTAGTCGGAGAGGGCGAGCATGGAAAAGCTGCTTGAAGTTGAAGACCTGACCAAAACGTTTACGATGGGCAGCGTGCTCTCGCGTGTCCGGATCACGGCGGTCGACGATATCTCATTTTTCATCAAACCGGCCGAGATTTTTGCCCTGGCCGGCGAGAGCGGCTGCGGCAAGACGACGACCGCACGCATCATCATGGGCTTTGATCACGCCACCGCCGGCGCGATCATCCACGGCGGCAAGAAAGAAGCCAAGAACGAGAAGGTCTGGTTCACCGAAGGCATCCAGGCGATCTTTCAGGATCCCTTTGGCACCTTCAACCCGCTGCGAGAGGTCGAACGCTACTTCTTCGAGACGATCCGGAACTACAAACTGGCCAAGACCAAGCAGGAGGCAACCGCCCGCATCGATGACAAGCTGCGTCTGGTCGGCCTGACCTACGAGGATCTGGCGGGCCGGTATCCGAGCGAGTTTTCGGGCGGCCAACTCCAGCGCATCTCGATCGCGCGCGCGTTGCTCACCGACCCGAAGCTCATCATTGCCGACGAGCCGGTCTCGATGGTCGACGCGTCGCTGCGCATGTCGATCGTCAACCTCTTCAAGAAGCTGCGCGACGAGTTGGGCGTGAGCGTGCTCTACATCACGCACGACCTGGCGACCGCCTACTATGTCTGTGACCGCATCGCGATCATGTTCCGCGGCGATATCGTCGAGATGGGCACGGTGGAGCAGGTGCTGATGGCGCCCAAGCATCCGTACACGCAGTTGCTGCGTGCGTCGATCCCGGAGGCTGACACGGCACGGCGCTGGCAGGGTGAAATCAAGCTCTCCGACACCGAGCACGAAGAGTATCTGCGCCAGGGCTGCCGCTTTGCCGGTCGCTGCCCGCTGGTGATGGACGTCTGCCGCACCACGCCGCCACCCGACGTCCTGGTCGAAGGCGCGCACGTCAGTTGTCATCTGTACGCCGAGCATGGAACCACTTAGAACCACCAAGACACGAAGACCGCAAAGGGGCACAAAGGACGCCTTGCCTGGCGTTTCTTTGTGCCCCTTTGTGCTCGTTGAGTCTTCGTGGTGGTCTCTTCAACTACACCAAAACAAAGGGTCAATATTATGCAAACTAGCCTGACTGACGCGCCGGCTTATCGCGATGCGCGCCTGCCGATCGAACAACGCGTCGACGACCTGCTCGGCCGCATGACCACCGCGGAAAAGGTGGCGCAGCTTGGCAGCCTCTGGGTCTATGAAGTGCAGCAGAACGATCAGTCGCTCTCGCGGGAGAGCGCGGCCAGCCGTATGCCGCACGGCATCGGCCAGATCACACGGCTGGCCGGCGGCAGCAGCCTCAGCCCGGTCGAGACCGCGGCGCTGGCCAACGCCATCCAGCACTTTCTCGTCGAAGAGACGCGGCTCGGCATCCCCGCGCTGATCCACGACGAGTGCTGCAGCGGCTTTCTCGCCAGCGGCGCCACCAACTTCCCGCAGATCATCGGCCTCGCCAGCACCTGGGAACCGGAGCTGGCGGAGCGCATGACGCAGGTGATCCGCACGCAGATGCGCGCGCTCGGCGTCCATCACGGGCTGGCGCCGGTGCTCGACATCGCCCGCGACCCGCGCTGGGGGCGCACCGAGGAGACCTTCGGCGAAGACCCGTACCTGAACGCATCGATGGGCACGGCCTACATCCGCGGCTTGCAGGGCGACGACTGGACGCAGGGCGTGATGGCGACGGGCAAGCACTTTGTCGGCTACAGCGCGTCTGAAGGCGGGCTGAACTGGGCGCCGGCGCACATCAACGCGCGTGAGCTGCGCGAAGTCTATCTGGCGCCCTTCGAGGCGGCGGTGCGCGTGGCCAAGCTGGCGTCGATGATGCCCGCCTACCACGAGATCGACGGCGAACCGTGCAGCAGCTCGCACGAACTGATGACGCGCATCCTGCGCGACGAGTGGGGCTTTGACGGGCTGGTCGTCTCCGACTACATGGCAATCAACCAACTGGCCGACTATCACCAGCTTGCGCGCGATAAGGCGCACGCTGCGCACCTGGCGCTGGAAGCCGGCATGGACCTGGAGCTGCCGACCATCGACGCCTACGGCCAGCCGCTGCTCGACGCCCTCGCCGCCGGCGATGTGCCGCTGGCGTGGATCGACCGTTCGGTGCGCCGCATCCTGGCGCTCAAATTCGCCTTCGGCCTCTTCGAGCAACCCTTTGTCGAGCCGGACGCCGTGCCCGCGGTCTTTGACACGCCCGCGCAGCGCGAACTGGCGCGTGAGATCGCCCGCAAGTCGATCGTGCTGCTCAAGAACGAGGGCGATCTGCTGCCGCTTGACAAGGGGCTGCGCTCGCTTGCCGTCATCGGCCCCAATGCCGACAGCACGCGCAACCTGCTGGGCGACTACTCCTACCCTGCCCACATCGAGACGCTGATCACGCTGCAAGGGCTGGGTCTCTCCGACCATGCGCTGCCGGAGTCGATGAAGCTGGTCGACAACTACGCTGAGATGATCAGCATCGTCGCCGCGATCCGGCAGGCGGTCGGGCCACAGACGCAGGTGCACTATGCGCCGGGCTGCGCGGTCAATTCGGAGTCAACCGACGGCTTTGCCGCGGCGGTCGCGGCAGCGCAGCAGGCCGAGGTGGCCGTGGTGGTCGTCGGCGACAAGGCCGGCCTCACCCCCGACTGCACTTCCGGCGAATTCCGCGACAGCGCGCATCTAGCGCTGCCCGGCGTGCAGCAGGCGCTGGTCGAGGCGATCCTAGCGACGGGCACGCCGGTGGTGCTGGTGCTGGTAACGGGGCGGCCCTACGCCATCCCGCAATTGGTCGACGCCGTGCCAGCAGTGGTGCAGGCGTGGCTGCCCGGCGCCGAGGGCGCGCCCGCGCTGGCCGAGATGCTCTTTGGCGATGTGAACCCCGGCGGCAAGCTGCCGATCACCTTCCCGCGCCACGTCGGGCAGGTTCCGCTCTTCTACGGCCACCGGCCATCGGGCGCACGCTCCTTCTTCTACGGCCCGTACATGGACGAGAGCAACGAACCACTCTTCCCCTTCGGCTACGGGCTAAGCTACACGCGCTTCGCCTTTGAGAATCTCGCCGTGACGCCGGCGCAGGTCGCCACCAGCGGCGAGGTGCAGGTGACGGTGGAGGTGGTCAACACCGGCAGCCGCGCCGGCGACGAGGTGGTGCAGCTCTACACGCGCACCGACGGCGCCAGCGTCACGCGGCCGGTCAAGGAACTGCGCGGCTTCCGCCGCGTCCATCTTGCGCCGAGCGAGCGCGCACGCGTCACCTTCACGCTGTCGGCCGAACTCTTCGCCTACTACGACGCCGCGATGCAGCTTGCGGTCGAGCCGACGAGCGTGCAGGTGATGGTGGGCAGCTCGTCGGCGCACTTGCCGCTGCACGACGCATTTGCGCTGGTGGGGGAGAAGCAGGTGCTGGGCCGGCGGGAGCGGTATTTTTGTGAGGTGGAGGTCGGGCCGACGTGAGGTAAGGCGTAGAGGCCGAGAAGGTCCGCTGGTTTCGGCGCTGTCGTAATCGATGGTTGATATGGAGCGAATAGCGGGGTATGATTCAGCCGAGGGAGTCATGCCCCGCTATTCGCTTGATAATGAGTAGTTAGCCCGCCCCTCCAAAATAATATTTCCCGTCTAAAAGCCAACAAAGGAGATAACAATGAAATCAGATGACCAAGTAGAAGGAAATGAGCAAATCAGGATATTTTTAAAATTTCTTGGCGTTCTTTCGATTATTCTGTTTGCGATTATTCCATTTCAGGCAGCAATCTATTTCATTGCTCCTCCTCCAAATGATGTAATTAGTTATTTTGACTTGTTTCAAAAAAACCCTTTGCTCGGTTTTATCGATTTTGACCTTAATTTAACAGTAGATAATATTTTGTTTGTGCTTGTGTATATAGGCTTGTTTTTGCTGTTAAAGAAAAGGAGCCCCGTTTTTTCAATGATTGGTTTAGTATTTTCAATAATAAGTGTAGCACTATACGTAGTTTCAAGAGAAGCCATATTTGGAATGCTTATATTGAGCAATCAATATGCGAGTGCAGTAAGTGAAGTAGATAAAGTATCAATAATAACTAATGGCAAAATGCTTATGACATTATTTAATGGTACTTCTTTTAATGTTAGTTATTGTTTCGGCGGAATAGCCATAACAATGTTTTCCATTGCGATAATAAATAGCAGAGTGTTCTCAAAATCGGTCGGATGGTTAGGGTTGGTTATTGGAATATTAATGCTAGTTCCACCAACGGCTGGTCAATTGGGGTTTGTGATTTCATTTATATCAATAATGCCGATGTTACCCTGGCTAATTATGCTTGCGATAGGCTTCTTTAAGTTGGGGAAGAAATCAAATGACACTGTTTCGTAAAACAGAAGCGGGCTAACAAAGCGTGCACCTGACGTGTGGGATTCTGCGGCATTTTCAAGCATTTTTCTGGCTGCGGATTTTTTCCACATCTCAAGCATTGTCCACGCCCGCCCACACGTAGGTAACGCAAGCCGTTACACCGATGTGCGCGGCTTGATGGCTGCGCCAGCATCCGCAATTGCCTGGCCAATCTCTTGGAGGGTCGCGCCCGTTGCCAGCATCGCACGCAGCAGCAACTCAATCGAAACAGAACGGTCTCCATTCTCCGCCTTGGCCACACGAGGTTGACTGGAATGGAGCTTAGCGGCCAATTCTGCCTGTGTCATTTGGCCTTGCCGCCGCTGTTTCAAGTTTTGGCTTAGCGTCAACTTGATTTCAATCAGCGCCGCTTCTTCGGGCGTGAGTTCTAAAAACTCTGCCACTGTCCCAATCTTCCAACCTTGTGATTCCAGCCGTTCACGCTTTGCTCTATCCATTGTTCACCCCCTACGCCTCGTCATAGTTTGCCAGGCGCCGTCGGCAATTCTCAATCACGCCTTTTGGCGTTTCCCTGGTCGTTTTGTTGAACACTTCGGCCACCACAATGGCATCGTTGTCTATGCGGTAGAGGACGCGCCAGTTTTTGCTCTCATCGCGCACACGCAATTCATGGCAGCGCGCTCCCATGCTCGGCATAGGTCGTGATTGAGGCATTCCAATCTTCTCGCCCTGCTGTAAGCGCCGGAGCAACAAGCCCGCCTCCAATCGTGCTGCTTGGCTAAAAGGCGGTGTCTTTACTTCACCATATAACCAAACCACAGGCTTGTCTTCACCATTCATGTGCTGTATTATATCAGATGTGATATAAAAATCAAACGTTCCAAACGGGTATCCTGTCACTATTTAGATTCATTTGCCGAAGCAAGAGATGGAGCCGTTGAGACGGGTAGCGCGCAGGATCGGCGTCGTGTAATCGACGCCGATCCTGGAGTGGATCCATGAGAAATTGCAGGCGGCTTGACTTACTTGCTACAGCGCCGTTCATGGGTATAAGACAGTTGCTTCGCACTTGCAACGGGTGATCGAGACGGAGATGGTGAGTAACTCGTCATCACCTCTGCCGCTGCACGGCGCGTTTGCGCTGGTGGGGGAAGCGGGTGCTGAGCCGGCGGGAGCGGTATTTTTGTGAGGTGGAGGTCGGGCCGGTGTGAGGTGAGGCGTGGAGGCCGAGAAGGCCCGCTGGTTTAGTTGCTGTCGCAATCGACGGTTGATATGGAGTGAATAGCGGGGTATGATTCAGCCGAGGGGATCATATCCCGCTATTTGATTGAAAATGAGTAGTTGGGCTGTTTGGTTAATAATCACAATGCGCTTGCAGCACATCACGGATCACAACGAATATGTCTACTACAGGTTATGTGTATATTCTTGTTTCTTCTCAAACAGATTGCATCAAGATCGGCGGCAGTGATTATCCTCCTCCAAAGAGAGTACGCGAGATTAACGCCATGGAAATCCATGAACTGGTTGTGAAGTGGAATTGGTGATAAGCAATTCGTTGAAGCGATGTAAAATAGTAGTGAAAGGAGTACAAAATGACCCTCCAACAAGTTACTATTGAAATCCCTGAAAAGATTCTTCTCGCTGAAAAGACAGATGCTGTGGCTTTTGGGCGTGAATTACGGATGTTAGCGGCTGTCAAGTTGTTTGAAATGGGCAGGCTTTCCTCTGGGCGTGCCGCCGAACTTGCAGGTATGCCCAGAGTTGAATTTCTACTCAATTTAAATCGGTACAAGGTATTTCCTTTTGCGGCTGAACTCAATGATTTAGAAAACGAAAATGTCTACGGTTATAAGTAATACGTCTCCGTTACTTTTACCTTTATCGAATCGGGGCAATAGATTGGCTTCCCAAGTTGTTTACTGAAGTCTGGACACCTGATGCCGTAAAAAATGAATTGCTTGCCGGGCAAAGCAGGGGGTACGATGTTCCAAGTCCAGCAGAATTCAAGTGGCTTCGCATTGTGAATCCAAAATCTATGCCTTCTGAATGGCTTGCACTGGATTTAGGAGCAGGTGAAGTTGCCGTAATGGCTTTGGGATTGGAAAATCCAGAACACATCATTTTGCTTGATGATATGCTGGCTCGCCGTACAGCACAGGCGGCGGGCTTGCATGTTTGGGGAACTTTGAAGGTTCTATTGGAAGCCAAAGCTCAAGGTTTGGTGAATAAGGTTGAACCGTTTGTGGCAAATTTAAATGATGCGGGTATGTGGGTTTCTAACGAAGTAAGGCAGCGAATTCTTATATTGGCAGGCGAGCCTGAACAGACAAAAACGGGTTGACAAAGTGTTTTTACAGGTTACCGGTGAGGCGTTTGTGACCGAGCACCATCTCAATCTCAGGCGATGCAGGATGAATCGTGAGTCCCAATACTTCACGCTGAGCATTGAGTCACTTCGCGCCATCGGCGGCTGGGCTGCGGCGTGCGCGGAGCGGGCGCTGCCGGTGTACGAGGCACACGCTGATGCAGATGCCCGGCCGCGCGCTGCGATCGAGGGCATCCGGGTGTTCGCCGGTGGAGGCAAGCGCACGGCGCGGTTGCGCACCCTGGCCTTGGCGGCGCATGCGGCAGCGCGTGAGATCGGCGAGCCCGCTGCTACTGCCGCCGCGCGTGCCGCCGGCCTTGCGGCAGCGAGCGCCTACACGCATCCCCTGGCGGATGTCCATCAGACGAAGCACATCGTCGGTCCAGCGGCCTATGCGGCACTGGCGCTTGAGCTTGACCACGCCGGCGATCCCAGCATCGGTGACGGTGAAGTCCGCTGGGCGATCGAGCACGCGCCTGCTGAAGCGCGTGCGGTCTTGCTGCAGATGCCCGCGCGTCAGCCAGGCAAGAGTCGCTTGGAGGCGCTCCTCTATGCGCTGAATGCGGGCATCCGCGCCCGGACGTTGCCGCAAGACGCCTGACAGGTTGAGTTGCTGATTATGGCGTACAACAAGGATCCAGCAGAACGCATCCGCGCGGCGCTCGCCGGCTTCCCCACCAGGGAGGTGGCCATGTTCGGTGGGCTTTCCTTTTTGGTGAACGAAAAATCACGGTGAGCGCCAGTGCATCCAGTGACCTTTTGGTGCGCTGCGACTCCGCGCGCGTGGATAACCTTTTGTCCCAGAAAGGCGCCCGATGGGCGGAGATACGCGGGCGTCGGATGAAAAAGGGTGGCTGCGCATCAATACAGCGGGGTTCCAAGCGAGCAAAGACCTTGTCTTCTGGTCGCTGCTGCTCTGGAGTACAACGAGAACACAACTAGAAAAGGATCTTTCAGCTCCATGCACCCATCCAATAAACCAACCAAAGCCGATCTGCTAGCCTCCGCCGACCGCACTATTTCTGATGTGATTGGGCCGCACTTGCGTGTGCTCTTTGTGGGCATCAATCCAGGGCTATACTCCGGCTGGACGGGACATCACTTTGCGCGACCCGGCAACCGCTTCTGGCCGACGCTCTACGCGGCTGGATTTACGCCGCGGCTTTTTCATCCGTCAGAGGAGCGTGAGTTGTTGGACTACGGCTGCGGCGTCACTAATTTTGTCAATCGCGCCACCGCGACTGCGGCGGAACTGACGCCGGAAGAATTAGTTGCTGGCGGCGCGCGGCTGGAACAGAGTGTGGCGACCTATCAACCCCAGAGCATTGCCGTGCTCGGCATTACGGCCTATCGCACCGCGTTCGGTCGACCCAAGGCTCGGCTTGGCCGCCAATCAGAACCGATCAGCGACGCGCCCGTCTGGGTGCTGCCCAATCCAAGTGGATTGAACGCTCACTACACCCCAGCTTCCTTGGCCGAGGTCTTTCGAGAATTCCGCGCGGAACTGGACGCGCTGTCTCCTTAGAGACTGTTTGAACAGTAAACACGAAGACGCAAAGTACGCAAAAACGGCACAAAGCAGCACCTAAAAGTCGTCTCTGCAAATTTTCCTCTTCGCGCCTCTTTGCGCCCTTTGTGGCTTCGTGGTGAGGCTTTTCAAACGGCTTAGCGATCTGCTTACGCGTACAACTGGCGGAGGATGGGCTGAAGACGCACGTTTTCCAGCAGATCGGTATTGTCGCTGAACTGGTCGAGGTTGCCGATCGGCGGGCGTTGGGCAAGCGCTTGCATGGCCGGATCGGTGATGGCGCGCAGGAGTTCGTCCGCAAAACCATGCAGGGCGATCACGCGGAAGGGCCGGCCGAAGAAGTTGCGTGTTTGCTCGGGCAGCGGTGGCGTCACGCCGAGCCTGTTGTGCAGGCGGGCAAGCGCTTCATAGGCGATCACCAGGCGGCCCTCGCGCGCTTGCCAAGACCCGGTGTGTAAAACATCTTGCAACACAGGCAACAGGTCGGCGCCGCACGGCAACTGGCGAAAGGCTGTGCCAAACCACTTTGGGTAGGGCGCGTACACACGCTCCATCAAGAAGCAGAGGCGCATGACGTCGCGCACCAATCGCGCGGCGATCAGCGCCGAACCCACCTCATCGCCCACCATGCCGACGCGCCCCATGAGGTGTTCTTCCTGGCCGATGCGCGCCCAACCCGCGGCCAGCAGGTAGAGCCAGAGGTCATGTGGATACCAGGCGAAACGACCGCGCACTGCTTCCAGCCCGATCGCGTCGTGATAGACCGCGCCGCCGGTGACCGTGCGCAACTTCTGCTGGGGCAAGGTGAGCCAGTCAGCGGGGGCCAGCGCCGCGGCCGGATCGACGCCCAGATAGCCGACAAAAAAGTCACGCACGGTGAAAATTTCGACGCGATGGTTGATCGGCCGGCGCTCGATTAATTCCAGCAGTTGAACGCCGTTGTCGGTCGGGTCCGGCGCCGAAAAGTTGGTAGGCATGCCACGAAAAATGAAGGGCAGGCGTTCTGCCAGCAGTGCATGGATGGCAGCGTTATGCTGCGCATGTTGCACCCCGTCCAGAAAGAGCATCACGCGCGGGCCGTAATGATGGTCGGCGGACATGGCATCGTCGAAGCCAAGCACCTCGGAGCCGCTGCCGATCAGCGCGGCCGCGTGCGGCAGACGGGGAAAGTGTTCGTCGAGCAGCGGGCGCACGGCTTCCCAGTAGAAGGCTCCGCTCAACTTCAGACCCGGTAAAAATGGCTCGCCCATGCGGTTCCTCGCTGGTCAGTTAGTAAAAGGAAGAGTAACAGCCCTGTCCGTTGGGACAAGGCTGCTGTGCTGTCATTGTGACTGTAGCTAAATCAGCAATTGCCCCCGGCGCCTACTTGTCCACGGCATCAACCGAACCAATGCCGCTGATCTGTTGCGTCACCTGCGGACTGCCCGCGTAACTGATGTTGCCTGCGCCGCTGATCATGGCGTCGAGCGTTTCCACCGCCCACACCTCCGCATTGCCCAGCCCGCTGATCGTGATCTTCGCTGCCTGCGAACGCAGCTCACGGGCGTAGTAGTTGCCGGCGCCGGAAACAGTGACCGTCTGCCGATTAACCTCGCCGGTCAAGTTGGCGTTGCCCAGCCCGGACATCTTGACGGCAAGTTCCTTACCCGCCAGTTCGTCGATCGTCAGCGAGCCGGCGCCGCTCAGGTTCAGGGTCAGCGCGTCACTTTGCAGCGCGCCGAGTTTGATATTGCCTAGCCCGGAGAGTTCCACCTCGTCCAGATTCCGAACCACCAGATCATAGCGCAACGGCACGATGGTCTGGCCGAGATTGGTCGCGCCGGCGTCGATGCGCAGCACCCCGGCGCGCACCTCACTGCGAATCAGCGCGAGGATGTTGTCGTCGCCGCTGATCGTCAGTGCTTCCTGGTTGCCCTGGGTGATGTTCAAGTCGCCGATAAAGGCGAAGTTGACGGCATGAAAGTCGCTCACCTGGCGTGTTTCGGTCGTGCTCCGCCCGGAGCCGACCACGACGCCGAACGCGCAAGCAGACAACAGGCTTCCTGTCACAACGAAAACCATGGCCAGCGAAAAACATTTTTGCACGTTTCGACTCCTGACCATCGCATCTTCTTATGCTGGATGCAGACAATTCTCAAGCGAGCTTCTCCACAAAGCGTGCGGATGTCTTGGCGCGCACCTCTTCAAGCGTGGCGCCTGGCATCAACTCGCGCAAGGTAAGCTGCCCATCTTCAAACCTGTAGACTGCCAGATCAGTGATGAGCAGATCGACCACACCGGAGGCGGTCAGCGGCAAGGTGCAGGAAGGGACCAGCTTGGCGCTGCCATCGGGGTTGGTGTGCTGCATCGTGATGATCAGCCGTTTGGCGCCTACGGCCAGATCCATCGCGCCGCCGACGCCCAGCAATGGCTGCCCCGGCACCGCCCAGTTGGCAAGATTGGCCTGCTCGTCCACTTCCAGCCCGCCCATGATCGCCACATCGATGTGCCCTCCGCGGATCATGGCGAAGGAGTCGGCGCTGTCGAAATAGCTGCTTCCTGGCAGCGCGGTCACCGGAATCTTGCCGGCGTTGACCGGATACTCCAGCGCGCCGCCTTCCTCCGGCGCGGGGCCGACGCCCAACATGCCGTTCTCCGTGTGCATGATGATGCCATCTTCGGGCCGGATCAAATCAGCCACCAGCGTCGGGATGCCGATGCCCAGGTTCACGACATCGCCGCGGCGCAGCTCGGCAAACGCGCGCCGCGCCATATTCATGCGCGCTTCGCTCACCTTGCGCGCGCCGCCCTTCACCGACGCCGACGAGCCCAGATCCGCCAGCGTCACCTGCGCCTGCACCAGGTAATCGACATAGCAGCCGGGCGTGTGAATCTGGTTCGGATCGAGTTCACCCACCGGCACGATCTGCTCCGCCTCGGCAATGACCAGATCAGCGGCGGTTGCCATCGCGCGGTTGAAGTTCTGCTCCGTCATGCGATAGACGAGGTTGCCGGCGGCGTCGGCGATCCAGGCGCGCACAAACGCCACGTTGGCGCGCAGCGCGGGCACAAAGACAAAGGGTTTGCCGTCGATCAGCTTGATCTCAGCGTCGCCGGCGATCGTCGTGCCTGCTGCGGTCGGCGTGTAGAAGCCGCCGATGCCCGCACCGCCCGCGCGGATCGCCTCGGCCAGCGAGCCTTGCGGGATCAACTGCACCTCCAGCGCGCCGCGCTGCGCGGCCTGCACCGCCTCCGGGTTGCTCGTAAAGAAGGAGCCGATCGCCCGCTTGATCTGCCCGTTGCGCAGCAGCCTGCCCCCGCCCAGCCCCGGCTCGCCGACGTTGTTGCCGATAAAGGTGAGGTTGCGTGCGCCGGTCTCCGCCAGCGCGTGCAGCAGATGGACGGGGTTGCCGGTCATGCCAAAGCCGCCGCCCATGATCACATCACCGTCCTTGACCAGCGCCGCCGCCGCCGCCGCCGAAATAATCGGAATCTGTTTCATGCTTGCTCTGCTTTCAAGTCAATGATTTTTCAGATTTGCTTTTCCAACTCGATCACCGTCGCTTCGCCCTGGCCGACGCCCACGCAGAGCGTCGCCAATCCATAGCGCATGAATTCACCCGTCTCAACGCGGCGCTGCATCTCGTAGAGCAGCGTAATCAGGATACGCGCACCGGAGCAGCCGAGCGGATGGCCGAGCGCGATGGCGCCGCCGTTGACATTGGTGATCGCTTCGCTCAGCCCCAGTTCGCGCAGCACCGCCAGCGCCTGCACGGCAAAGGCCTCGTTGAGTTCGGCCAGGTTGATGTCAGCCAGCGTCAACCCCGCGCGGCCTAGCGCCTTGCGCGTCGCAGCGACCGGCCCCAGCCCCATCACGCGGGTCGACGCCCGCCGCGGCCGACGCCACCCAGCGCGCGATTGGCTTTACCCCCAGCGCCTCGGCGCGGCTGCGCGACATCAGCACCAGCGCGGCCGCGCCGTCGTTCAGCCCACTGGAGTTGCCCGCGGTCACCGTGCCGCCGGCGCGAAAGGCCGGTTTGAGCGCAGCCAACTGTTCCAGACTCGTTGCCAATGCGTAGCCCGTCGCCGTCTTTTTGTAGCGCGGATATTCGTCCACCTCGACGACCAGCGGCTCGCGCTTGCCCTGTGGCACGACGACAGGCACGATCTCGCGCTCGAAATAGCCGGCGCCGATCGCATCGACCGCGCGCTGCTGGCTCTGCAAGGCGAAGCGATCCTGCTCCGCGCGTGTGATCTCGCCGCCGGGAAGCTCACCGCTGCGGCTGCGCGCGTAGATGTTCTCCGCGGTCTCGCCCATCGCTTCGAGCGGGAAGAGCGCCTCCATCTTCGGATTGGGATAGCGCCAGCCCAGCGAGGTGTCGTAGGCGGTGATGTTGCCGGAAGGGCCAAATCCCACCGGATTTTTGGGCAGCGAATAGGGCGCGCGCGTCATGCTTTCGACCCCGCCCGCCACGTAGATGTCGCCCTCGCCGCAGGCAATCGCGCGTGCGGCCTGATTGATGGCGTTCAGCCCGCTGGCGCAGAGACGGTTGACGGTTACGCCCGCCACATGGTGGGGCAGTCCGGCCAGCAGCAGCGCCATACGCGCCACGTTGCGGTTGTCCTCACCGGCCTGGTTGGCGCAGCCCAGGTAGACTTCCTCGACCAACGCCGGGGCGATGCCCGCGCGCTGCACCGCCTCGCTGACCACCAGCGCCGCCAGATCGTCGGGCCGCACCGCAGCAAGCGCGCCGCGTAACGCCCCGATCGGCGTACGCACCGCGCTGACAATCACGACTTCTTGCATAGCTCGCTGCCTTTGACTGAAAGATGAAATGGCACGCGGATGACGCGGATTAAACGGATTGGCACGGATTCATCCGCGTTTATCCGCCAAATCCGCGGTCTATCTTTTTTCTATCCGACAACCGCGATGCACTCGATCTCGACGCGTGCCCCTAATGCCAGACCACTGGCGCCCAGCGCGCTGCGCGCCGGCAGGTGCGTGGGGAAATAGGTGACGTAAACGCGATTCATCTCGGCCCATTCGTCCATGTCGGCCAGAAAGACGGTGACTTTGACGATGCGGTCGAGTGACGAGCCGTGACGCGCCAACGCCGCCCGGATGTTTTCCATGGTCTGCTGCGTCTCAGCGGCGATGCCACCCGGCGCCAGCCGCCCGGAACCGTCGCCCCCAAGCTGGCCGGAGAGAAAGAGTAAGTTGCCAACGCGCACCGCCTCGGAAAAAGGCAGACCGGCCATCGCGTCAGAAGAGAGATATTCGACATCGGGTGGGGAGGAGTGCTCCATTGCAGGGTCCTTTGGTTGAAAGGTTAGAAAATATCGACCGGTAGTGGATCCGGGCCGTTGCTGCCTGGCGAACCGCTGCTGCCCGGCGCCCCCACGGCTTCGCGCAGCCAAAGGATGAAGGGCGCCGTCGCCTGGAAGCGTTCGATCAGCAGCGTGGCAAGGGCGTCGTCCGCTAACTCTTGCACGACATAGCTTCTGCCGACGAGATATTGCTTGCGCCTGAGCGTCTCCATGTGCGGCGCATCGGCCGGGATGCCAGCCGGCGGTCGCTTGAGCAAGTCGCCCTCGATGGCACCGTGCGCGGCGTGGAAAGCCGGGTCGGCCAGGAGCTGGTCGAGCCGTTCGGGATGGGCGAGGATAAAGCGCCGCGCATTGGCAAGCTGCTCCGGCGCGGGTGCGTACATGCCGCCGCCGATGAGCAGTTCGCCCTGGACATCGATTTGAAAATAATAGGATGGCATATTGACGCCGCGGCCTTGTGGGCTGATCGCCGCGCTGAACTGCGTTTTGTAGGGGCTTTTATCGCGTGAAAAGCGCACGTCCCGGTTGATGCGAAAGATGCACTTTGCCGGGTCCAGCTCCTGCACGGCTGCGTCCACAGCCCCGATGCCGGCAATCACCGCGCCGACCAACTCCGTGAATTCCTGGCGCAGGGCTTGATAGCGCGGGCGGTGCGCATCAAACCACGTTTTGTTGTTGTTATCCGCTAATTCTTGCAGAAAACTGACCAACCTTGCGGCGTCCATCTCCACCACCTTCTCGATCCACAAAAGGTGTAAAAACAACCGAACTCTCAGTCATTACCGAAGGCATAAGAACCTGGTTGGAGTCTAGTGCGAATGCCCTATTCCCGCAAATCAGGCGGGTCTGCTCTCCCATTCCCGGCTGCTCTGAAAATAGCGTTGACGCAGAGGTGTAGAGAGGCAGAGGCTCGCAGAGAAAGGCTATTTTCATTGTTCATTGGCGCCCCGTATGGGTATGTTGCCTGTGAAAAAAGCAGACGGCGCCAGGATCGATCCTGACGCCGTCTGTTGATTTGTGCCGACGCACGGTCAGCTTTTCCAGCGGATGCCTCAGCCACCGCCGGTGGAGCAGTTGTCGCCTGTCGCCACACTGCTGCTCCCGCCCGCGCCGTCTGTCATCCCAAAGGTGGAAAATTGCTTGTTGACCTCGACGCTCTGACACTGCGGACAGGCGATCGCGTCTTTCGACGATGCACTGCGCACCCATTGCTCGAAGGATGCGCCGCAGTGTGAACACACATACTCATATAAAGGCATACTCTCTCCTCATTTAACTCAATTTTCTATCCAAAAACCTCTGCACAACAGCTAAATCCAGCCCAGCTTATTAGCGTTGTCCACGAGTAGGAAGATAGCCAATCCTATCACAAAAAGTGCAAATCCCTTGCGCAAATGATCGGGGTGGACGATACGCGCCAGCCGGGCGCCAACCAATGCGCCCGTCAGACCAGCCGTGACAAAAATTGCCACCACTTGCAGGTCGATCGACGGGCCATCCAGGTGGCCCAGAAAGCCGGCCAGGCTGTTCATGGCGATCACGACCAGGGACGTGCCCACGGCCTGACGAATCGGCAATCCGACGAGCATGACCAGCGCCGGCACGATCAGGAACCCGCCGCCGACGCCCAGAAAGCCGGTCATCACCCCCACGCCTAGCCCGCTGGCGATCGTCACCAGCCAGCCGCGGCCGCCGCCATCCTGATTGGCGGGCTGCGGCTTCAGAATCATGAACAGACCCACCACCAGCATCAGCACCGCAAAGAGGATCATCAACGCGGTGGGCGGCAGCAGCTTCGACCAGCCTGCGGACAGATAGGCCGCGGCCATGCCCACGCCGCCAAAGACCAGCGCCACCTTCCAATTCAAGGTGCCCTGCGAGCGATGCATAAACGCCCCCATCGCACTGTTGGCGCCCACGATCATCAGCGAAGCGGTCACTGCAGCCTGCGGCGACTGTCCCACCACATAGACCAACGCGGGCACCGTCAGGATCGACCCGCCGCCGCCCAACAAGCCAAGCGACACGCCGATCACAAACCCCAGTAAGATGTCAATTCCAATTTGCATCGCCACCGTGAACCACCTTCTATTGAAGCTCCAATCTCTAGTCTCTTATGAAGAGCGGAGACTAGAGATTGGAGCTTACACCTATACAGTCGCCATTTCTATCGTTGCACCGCGCTCGGTGGGCAGAAATTTCGACCAACACTCTTCGCCCTCGTTGAGCGCCACCACATCCTCAAAACCGGCCGCCTGGAGCAGACTGGCCGCAATCTGCGAGCGGTAGCCGCTGGCGCAGAGCGTAACCACGGTGCGATCCTGCGGCAGCGTCGCCGACCGGTCGGCCAGATAGCCCAGCGGGATGTGCTGGGCGCCGACAATGTGCTTTTCGGCATATTCGGCGCGACCGCGCACATCGACGAGTACGATGTGGTTGTGCGGCAGCCGCTTCGCCAGTTCACGCGCCGTCACGACGGGCAGCGCTTGCGTGCGGTGTGTGAGCACCTCTGGGCTGAAGTAGCCGGGCACGTAGTCGATGCCGATCGAACGGAGGTCGTTCAGAATCTCGCGCTCCGCATCGATTGAGGGCAGCAGGACGTAGACAGGACGTTCATAATCGACCAGCCAGCCAAGATAGGTGATATAGCTGTTATTGCCGGTGGGCACATTAATCGTACCTGGCACATGCGCAAAGGCAAACTGGCCGCGGTTGCGCAAGTCGAAGATCTGCCCGCCGTCTTCAATCACCGCATCCAACGTGGCGCGGTCGAAGTTCACCGGCATCGGCAGCACGGTGGTCAGTGACGGGCCGAGCTTGTTGACCTTCTTCATCTGCGCAAAATACTTGGGCGCTTCGGGCTGGCCGTCCAGCAGCCACTCCACGAACGCCTCCTCACGGTCGAAGCCAAAGGCCGGATTGAACAGTTTTTCGTAGCCCAACGTGGTCGAAGGCACCGCACCTAACGCCTTGCCGCACGCGCTGCCAGCGCCGTGACCAGGCCAGATTTGCAGATAATCGGGCAACTTTTTGAAGCGCGCGACCGACTGAAACTGCTGACGTGCGCCAACTTCTTTGGTGCCTTTGTACCCCGCGGCTTCTTCCAGCAGGTCGGGTCGCCCCACATCACCCATGAAGAGGAAATCACCGGTGAAGACGCCCATCGGCTTGTCCGCCCCGGCCGTATCCGTGATCATGAAGGCGATGTGCTCGGGCGTGTGGCCGGGTGTGTGGAGCACATCGACCTTGACGTTGCCCACTTTCCAGTGGTCACCTTCGCGCACCAAAATCACATTCGGCTCGTCGGCATAAGCATATTTCCAGTCGGCATCGCCCATGTCGCTCAGGTAAATAGTGGCGCCAGTGACCGCGCCCAGCTCACGGCTGCCGCTGACAAAGTCGGCATGAATATGCGTCTCGGTGATGTGCGTGATGCGCAACCCTTCCTGCTCGGCCGCGCGCAGATAGGGCGTGACGTTGCGCGCCGGATCTACAACCAACGCCTCACCGGTTGCGACGCAACCCACCAGATAGCTGGCCTGCGCCAGTTTGTCGTCGTAAAAATAGCGAAGAAGCATGACGATTCTCCTTTCTCTCGCCTTGTATAATTATCGGGTAATGGGCAACCCTTGCCGCGCCCAGTCGATGATGCCGCCCAGGTCATACACTTCCGTGTAGCCTGCCTGTTTCAAGATGTTGGCCGCATACGCACTGCGGTTGCCGCTGCGGCAATAGACGATCACCGGTTTATCTTTGGGAATGCGGTTCAACTTCTGTTGTAGTTCCTGCAGGCTGATGTTGAGGGCGCCAGGAATATAACCGCCGCTGAATTCCTCCAGCGTGCGCACATCCACCAACGTGTGCGGCATGGCATCGTCCATGTAGCGCGCCTTGTACTCCGCCGGCTGCACCAATTGATGGCCGGCGGCGCCCGGTCCGCCAAAAAGTCGATTCAGAAAACTCATGCACAGGACTCCTTTTGTGAGTATCAGGTTATGATTGTATTTACTTTACACCGGGCGTGATTTGCCGAGCGCCGCCGACTTGCTTATGATTGATATAAGTTTAGACTTATGCTCAATCTTTATAAGCTAGAAATTTTCGCCATTGTGGTGCAGACCGGCAGCTTCAGCGCCGCGGCCGACCGTTTGCTGATGACCCAGCCCGCGGTCAGCCAGCACATCCAGGACCTGGAGGCAAGTCTCGGCGCCAGGGTGTTTCAGCGCGGGCGGCGCGGCGTCACGCTGACGCCGGCAGGCGAGACGTTGCACGGCTATACGCGCCAAATCTTGGGGCTGCTGGCGGAGGCGGAAAACGCCGTGACCGACGTCCAGTACCTGGCAAGCGGGCAGGTGGCGGTGGCCGCAACGCCTGGCGCCGGCGTCTATCTGCTGCCGGACTGGGCGCAAGCTTTTCGCCAGCGCTATCCGAATTTGACGGTGGCGGTGCAGACCAGTACGACGCCCCAGATTGTGGCCGGTTTGCGCAATGGACAGATGGATCTTGGCATGATCGAGGGCGAACTGGAAGATGGCGGCGACAGGGAAGGCATCGGAGTGCTGGTGCTGGAGGTCAACGAGCAGTTTGTCATCGTGGGCTCGCGCCACCCGTGGTGGGAGCGCAAAAGCGTGCGGCTGGATGAGCTGGACGGGCAAAGTATGGTCATGCGCCAGCGCACCAGCCAGACGCGCATCTGGTTGGACGGCGAGTTACAGGCTGCCGGCGTACAGGTGCGCGTCGCTGCCGAATTCGACAATGTGGAGTCGATCAAGCGCGCCGTAGCCAAAGGCAAGGATATCACGATCCTGCCCGACTACGCCGTGCACATCGAATTGGAGATGGGGCTGTTACGCGCGGTGGGAGTCACGGGAGAACCGCTGCAACGTACACTCAAGCTGGTGTGGAATCAGAGCGCCTTCTTTTCACCGGTAACGCGTTCATTTCTGCACTTTTTGGAACAATATCTACCCACGCTGC
This sequence comes from Candidatus Caldilinea saccharophila, assembly GCA_016710365.1. Lineage (GTDB taxonomy): Bacteria > Chloroflexota > Anaerolineae > Caldilineales > Caldilineaceae > Caldilinea > Caldilinea saccharophila. Next base: position 195,177 of record JADJVW010000003.1, read on the forward strand.
GTGAAATGAAGCTATAAGGCAAAAAAGGGTTGAAAAAGATATTTTCGATGCAAAGGCGCGGAGATGGAGAGAAACGCAAAGTAATGCTGGTCAAGCGGATCTCGTGTGGTTACGTGCCGGGGACGGGCTTGCGGTGCTTCGGTCAAGCAGACAACGTTCAGCCCGTCCCCGGCACGTAAGGCCCCACCACATCAATTCCGGTTGAGCCAGTAATGCTTGCAGAAACCTCTTTGCTTTTCCTCTGCGAACCTCTGCCGCTCTGCGTCGCAGCAAGAAGACTTTTCGCTAGATTTTATGGTTGCGGCGTGGCTTCCAGCGTCGCCATCAAGTCGTCGAGAACAGTAACCGGCTGCATCACGTCGGCGATCAAGGTGGCGACTACGCCCGGATCGACAGCCTTCTCCACCACGGTCAAGTCGTCAGCGCCGTAGAGCACCATTTGACTCGCAGGCGCCCACCCATACACCGCATCTTCGTCGTAAACCGAGAGCCAACGGCCATCCGCAGAAATGCCGGTCACGTTGAGCACGCTGGCGCCCGGCACGCTTTTGATCACCCGCCCACCGGGCTCATCATAGATGGCCGCGCCACCCGTCGCAATGCCGATCCCCGAAGGCGGCTGTTCCATGGTCAGCAGCGCGGTCCACCCGACCGGGCCTGCATCCACTGCGCTCAAGGCAGCGGCTGGAAGCGGCTCAGGCGTGGGAGCAACAAAGATCGGCGTCCTGTGCGGCGTCGCCAAAATAAACACCTCGGCGCGCTGCGAATAGATCGGCGTCGACTGCACCGGTCGCACCACACTGGCCGGCAGCGCCGTCGGCGTGCCTTGCGGCGCCCCGCTGCACGCGGCGAGCGCCGCGGCCATCATGATGGCCGCCACCACACCAAACCATCGTTTTGTCATCAAGCGAACCTCGCCCCTATTCATAACGCAGCGCATCGATCGGGTTGAGGCGGCTGGCGCGATAGGCGGGAAAAATACCAAAGAAAAGCCCCACCGCCGTCGCCACGACCAGCGAGGTGATGACCGCATCCGCGCCGACCACCGCCTGAATTCGCCAAACAGCGTGCTGACCGTGCGCGCCAGCCCCCAGCCAAGCGTCACGCCGATGATGCCGCCGACCGCGGCCAGGACCATCGCCTCGATCAGAAACTGGATCAACACGTCGGCGCGCTTGGCGCCTACCGCCTTGCGCAGGCCGATCTCGCGGGTGCGCTCCGTGACGCTGACGAGCATAATGTTCATGATGCCGATGCCGCCCACCAGCAGGCTGATGGCAGCGATGGCGCCCAGGAAGATCGTCAGCGCGCCGAGAATGTCGCCAAAGACCGCGATCAGATCGTTCTGGCTGATGATAGAGAAATCATCCTGGTCGAGATATTGGACGCCGCGACGTTCGCGCATCAGTTGCGAGATCTCCTCCTGCGCCAGCGGAATATTGTCAGCATCGTCGATCGAGGCATAGATCACCGAAATCTTGTATTCGCCGTTGGGGTTCTTCTGCTTGAAGAGCCGATCCTGCGCCGTCGTCAGCGGCAGGAAGATGGACTTGTCGAGATTGCCGCCCGGCCCGCCGCCCTTGCCTTCCATCACGCCGATCACGCGGAAGTTCATGCCGTTCACTTGAACCGTCTGATCGACCGGATAGTCGCCAGTCGGAAAGAGGTCTTTATAGGTGTCTGCACCCAACAGCACCACGCGTTGGCGCTCGTCGCTATCGAGTTGCGAGAAGTAGGAGCCGGTCGTCGTCTTCCAGCTACGCACGAGTGGATAGCTGGGCGTGGTGGCGCTGGCCTGTACGGAAACGCTTTTGCCATTGCGTTCGACCGTGGCGCGCGTCTGAAAGTCGGCCGCCACGGCTGACACATGCGGCGCCAAGCTGCGGTCGCCAACTGCGTTCATATCGGCGAGTGTGAGCGACTTGACTGGATTGGAGCGCAAGGTGGGTGGCCCGTCCGAGATCTGACCTGGCGCAATGAAGAGCAGGTTGCTCCCCAGGCCGGCGAATTGGTCCGTGACATACTTTTCAACTCCACGCCCGATCGACATCAGCGCGATCACGGCGCCGACGCCGATAATGATGCCCAGCATCGTGAGGATGCTGCGTAACTTGTTGGCCGCCAGCGCGCGCAGCGCAATGCGCATCGCTTCGATAACTTTCATATGCCCTTCTCCTTCACCGCCATTGGCGCGTGTCCGTTGACGGCGCCATGCAATGCGCCATTAGCATAGATGCCGGCCGTCGCGGTTTGCGTCTCGTCGGACTCAACCAGCCCATCGCGCACGCGCACCACACGGTGGCAGTACTCGGCGGTCTCGGGGTTGTGCGTTACAAAGACGATGGTAATGCCACGCTCTTCGTTCAAGCGCTGGAAAAGCTCCATAATTTCGATGCTGGTCTTGGTGTCGAGGTTGCCGGTTGGCTCGTCAGCAAGAATCATCGACGGGGCATTGACCAGCGCACGCGCGATCGCCACGCGCTGCTGCTGACCGCCGGAGAGCTCGTTGGGTTTGTGGTCGAGACGGTCGCCCAGACCGACCAGACGCAGCGACTCCTCGGCGCGCTCCCGGCGCTGTCGCCCGCCGATGCCGCCGTAGATTAACGGCAGTTCGACATTGGCCAACGCGGTCGTGCGCGGCAACAGATTGAAGCTTTGGAAGACGAACCCGATCTTGTGGTTGCGGATCGCCGCCAACTGGTCATCCTTGAGCCGGCTGACATCCTGGCCATCAAGTTCGTAGGCGCCTTCACTCGGCACGTCGAGGCAGCCAATGATGTTCATCAGCGTTGATTTGCCGCTGCCGCTTGGTCCCATGATGGCGACCACTTCACCCGCAAAGATGTTGATGTCGACGCCGCGTAAGGCGCGCACTTCGACATCCCCCATCTGGTAAATCTTTTTGATATCGCGCAGCGAAACGACTGGCGTCTGTCCGTTGTTGTGTGAAGCCATACTTGCCTATCCGTTCATCTATCCACAAACCGAGTTTCTGGCAGAAACTCGGTTTGTATTTATTCTACAAAACGTTAATTGCCGCCGAAGAGCGCGCCGCGTAATTGCTCCTCGCTGCTCTGTGTTACAAGCGCCAGCGTATCGCCATCCTGCACGCCCGCCAGAATCTGGCTTTCACGCTCGCTGCGCAGGCCAAGCTCGATCTGCTGGCGCACCGGCGCGCCATTCACCATCTTGTACACATACGCCTCGCCCGTGTCGCGATCGATGGTAATAAAGCGGTTTGGCACCAGCACGACATCATCCACGTTTGCAGTCGTGATAATGGCGGTGGCGCTCATCCCTACACGCAATGGCTCGTCGGTGGCGTTGGGCACTACCGTCACCTCATACGCGACCACCCCATTGACCGTCGAAGAGGTCGGTGAAATTTTGGAAACTTCGCCGGTGATCTCGGCGCCGGGCAGGGCGTCGACGCTTAGCCGGACAGACTGCCCCACCTCGATCTGGCGCACATCGATTTCGTCGACCAGCACCTTCATCTTAAATTGGCTCAAATCAGTCAGCACGACCGCGGGACGGGCGCTGTTGGCGATCTCGCCGATCTTGATGTTGACCTGGCTGATCACCCCATCGATCGGGGCGACCAGCCGGGCATTGGCCAGCGTATTTTCAGCTTGCAGCCCGTTCAACTGCGCCTGTTTGACCTGGGCGCGTGCAATGATCAAATCTTCCTCTTTTGGCCCTTCGAGCAAATTGTCCAGATTGTTGCGCGCGTTGACCACCTGCGCCTGCGCCTGTCGCAACGCAGACTGCGCCTGGGCGATCTGGTTAAGCCCCTGCGATTGTTGCGCCTGGTTGGCCGGCTCGACTGTCTTGCTGGCCTGCGCCTTGGCGACTTCATAGTTAACCGTCGCCTGCTCCAGTTGTTGCGCCTGCGGGAACATACCGGCGTCGGGCTGGTCCTTAATCTTGTTGTACGCCTGTTGCGCCTGTTTGAGATTAATCTCAGCCTGACGCAGTTGCGACTCGTTGATGACCGACTGAGCGTCGGTTGGGCCGGCGAACAGATTGCTGTAGCTTGCCCGTGCGCTCGCCAGGGCGGCCTCTGCACTGGCGACGCCCGCCTGCGCTACTTCGACCGCGGCCTGCGCCGCGGCCACATCCATGCTGTCGGGCGGCGCCTCCAGCTTGGCAAGCTGAGCAGATGCGATCTCCTGCGCCACTTTGGTATTGGCAAACGCCAGCGTCAGGTCAGTCGTGTCAAGCTGCCCCAACAGTTGGCCGGCCTTTACACTTTGGCCGACCTCGACCAGCACGTCGTTCACCATGCCGGCGCTGCGGAAAATAAGGGAGACCTCCTCCTGCGGCTCAATGCTGCCCGTAGCGCTGACGGTGCTGGCGATGGCGCCGCGCTCCACTACGATCGTCTCATAAGTCGGTTCATTGCTCTGCGCCTGAATTGGCGCCAGATAGCGGTCATACATAAACCATCCGCCGGCGGCAAGCGCAGCAACGACGAGAAGGATAACGATCAAGCGTTTCATTGGATCATCCCATCAACTCAATCAATAGTTGGCATTTTGTGAATCATAGCACAAACGAATTTATTCTATGGTTATGATTATACGAGAGTCGCGGCGGCATCACAGTAAGTTTACACGGAAACGGGGCGTAAAATCAGCGTTCTGCAGGGTGCGGTAAAGTTGAAAAACAAGGCTGGTCACCGGAAGCGGGACGCCCAGATCGTCAGCAGCCTCCAACACGAGCCGCAGATCCTTCTGCTGCAAGTCAATCGTGAAGCCTGGGCGCCAATCGCGCTGCATGATCTGCGGTGCGCGATTGGTAAACATCCAACTGCCTGCCGCGCCCTGGCTGATGGCGTTGTAAGTTTTTTGGAGGTCTACGCCGCCTGCCTGTGCAAACAGCAGCGCTTCACACATAGCGATGCAGTTGCCGACGACCAGCACCTGATTGACCAGCTTGGCAGTCTGCCCGGCGCCATGTCCGCCGATGTGGGTGATGGTCTTGCCCATTGCCTGGAAAAGGGGGAGTGCGCGCTCAAATTGCTCGCGCTCCCCGCCGACCATGATGCTGAGCGCACCCTTGGCCGCCCCTTCGCTGCCGCCGCTGACCGGCGCATCGAGCATAAAGATGCCGACTTCGCTTAGCGCCAGCGCCATATCGCGTGTGGCCTGTGGGCTGATCGTGCTGCAATCGATGACTAAAGCTCCTGAACGCGCGCCGTGGATGACGCCATGTTCGCCTAACACCACCTCCTGCACATCCGCGGTGTCGTTGACGCAGATGACGACAATATCGCTGCGTTCGGCAACATCGGCTGGGCTGGCGCCAGCGTGCGCGCCCTGCCCCACGAGATCCTGCATGCGGGTCACCGTGCGGTTCCAAACAGTGAGCGGAAAGCCGGCGTTGAGCAGGTTGGCGGCCATGCCTTGTCCCATGATGCCGAGACCAATGAAACCGAGTCGTTCCGACATAAATTCTCCTTACCTGTGGTGGCTGAGTAGAGCAATGGCCCCGGGCGGGCGATGATGGTGGGCGACATTCAGGAAGCGGGCGCAGCATGACCAGACATTTTGTTCTATTCAGATTGTAACAAACAACGCTCCTATCAGCAACACACCCGGCGCTCGCCAATGCTGCACGCCGGGTGTGAAAGACTTGATTGGTGCGGACGAACGGCGTTACTGAAGCAGCGCCTCAAACTCGTCGGGGATTGAGTCGGCCTTCTCCACTTCCTTGTGTTCGGAAACTTCAAAGACAAATTCCTTGGTAAGACCGCCGTCCTCGCCAGTAACCTCACGATGATCGATCAGGATTGTATCCCCCGGTACGTATCTCTCCGAGAGCATCCCCTCGCTGAGTGGGTCTTGAATCTGGTTCTGGATCACACGGCGCAAGGGTCGAGCCCCGTACTCCGGGTCATAGCCCGCTTCGGCGATTGCCAGACGTGCGGCCTCCGTGAGCTTCAACATCATCTCCTGCTCGGCCATCTGCAACCGTAGCGGGCGCAATTCCAGCTCCTGAATTCGGGGCGGAAGGTCTTTTTAAGCGCATCCATGACCTTCGCCTTCATCTTCTCGTATTCACTCTCACGCCGCTCATCTTCTTCACCCTGAGAGATGACAAAGCCCAGCCCTTTGGCGCCCTGGATCAGCTTGGCGCCGATATTGCTGGTCATCAGGAGCAACGTGTTGCGGAAATCCACGCGACGTCCCTTTGCATCCGACAGGTAGCCATCCTCCATGATCTGGAGCAGCATGTTGAAAGCTTCTGGGTGCGCCTTCTCGATTTCATCAAGCAACACCACGCTGTAAGGGCGCCGGCGCACCGCCTCGGTGAGCTGGCCGCCTTCCTCGTAGCCGACATAGCCTGGCGGCGCGCCGACCAGACGGCTGACATTATGGCGCTCCATGAACTCGCTCATGTCGAGCTTGATCAGCGCCTCTTCACTGCCAAACATGAATTCAGCGAGCGTCTTGGCGAGCAGCGTCTTGCCGATGCCGGTCGGCCCAAGAAACATAAAGCTGCCGATGGGTCGTTTAGGATCTTTCAATCCGGCGCGCGCGCGACGAACCGCCTTGGCAAGCGCCCTGATCGGCTCGTCCTGGCCGATAATGCGTTCATGCATCACGCGCTCCATCTCCAGCAGGCGTTCGCGCTCTTCGCCAGCAATGCGGCTGACCGGCACGCCCGTCCACATCGCCACGACTTCAGCGATATCTTCGGCCGTGACTTTTGGCTGGTTGGATGCTTCGTTCCAGCCTTCGCGCAGCTCACTGAGGCGGGCTTCGAGTTCGACTTCGCGGTAGCGCAGGTCGATGGCATCGTCAAAACGCTGGGTGTCAAGCGCCACTTCTTTTTCCTTCTGAAGCTTTTTCAGACTCATGAAGGTCTCACGCAGATTGGCGGCATAGGGCGCCTTGTACATGCGCACACGACTGCCCGCCTCATCGATCAGGTCGATCGCCTTGTCGGGCATGAAGCGATCGGGCACGTAGCGCGCCGCCAGGTGCGCCGCCGAATGCAGCGCCTCGTCGGTGATGATCAACTTGTGGTGATCTTCGTAGCGGGAGCGTACACCGCGCAGAATCTCAATGGTCTCCTCAATGGAAGGCTCTTCCACGAGGATAGGCTGGAAACGCCGTTCCAGAGCGGCGTCGCTCTCAATGTATTTTCGATACTCGTCGAGCGTAGTGGCGCCGATCACCTGCAACTCACCGCGACTAAGCGCGGGCTTCAGGATGTTGGCGGCATCGACGCTGCTGCCAGCCGCGCCCGCGCCGACGAGCATGTGCACTTCGTCGATGAAAAGGATCGACTGGGACGAGATCACCTCTTCGATGACCTTCTTGAGGCGCTCCTCGAATTGGCCGCGATACATCGTGCCGGCCACCAGGCTGCCCACGTCAAGCATGAGCAAACGCTTGTTGAGCAGAGGCTCAGGCACGTCACCGTCGATGATGCGCTGCGCCAGCCCTTCGACAATCGCCGTCTTGCCGACGCCCGGCTCGCCGATCAGCGCCGGGTTGTTCTTCGTGCGCCGGCTTAAAATCTGGATCACGCGCTCGATTTCAGCCTGGCGTCCAACGACCGGGTCAAGCTTATCTTCTTCAGCAGCGGCAGTCATGTCGTAGCCAAGTTGGTCGACCAGCGGCGTCTTGGACTCTTTCTTCTGTTTCTCTTTGGTCTGCGCTTGGTTCTGCAGGATATTGCGCGCCGTCTGCGTGCGCACGCGGTCGAGGTTGATGCCCAGACCACGCAACACATTGACGGCGATCCCTTCTCCCTCACGCACCAGTCCCAGCAGCAGATGCTCCGTGCCGATGTAATGATGCCCCATGAGCCGCGCTTCATCCACCGCTAACTCGATGACGCGTTTGGTGCGCGGGGCAAGGGTGGGCTTGCCAAACGGTGGGCGTTCTCCACGACCCACGGTGCGTTCGACGGCACGGATGATCTGAACCGGCTCGACGCCCAACTCTCGCAGCACTTTAACGGCAACGCCATTCTCCTCACGCACCAACCCCAACAACAGATGTTCTGTGCCGATGTAGTTGTGGTTGAGTCGGAGCGCCTCTTCTTGCGCCAACGTCAGGACGCGACGCGCACGCTTCGTAAAGCGGTCTAGTTTGTCAGACATAGATCTTCCCTTGTACAACTAATCATAGCCGGTCTTTCCCGACACGTGCACTATATCAGAAACGCGAGGGAAATCGCAGTAAGTGCTGTTCCGCTTTGCGTTCTAAAGTTCCCACCTGCCGGGCAATGGTGGGGTGGTAAATGGACAAATCACACTCTTATTTAACGATGCGTTTTCAACTTTGTCAATTCGCTTTTTGAGTAGCGAAACCTACCCATTATCATTAGAACGTTTGAATGCTCTCAACGTTCCAACCTTGACCGATCCTGCAAAAAAACATACGGACACGAAAGTTCGTGCCCGTATGTTTTCGCTCTCATCAAATCGACTGGATGCCCAGCGGTCAGACCGCCTCGGCAACCGCTTCGATAACGGATTCTTCGGTAGCATCCTCGACGGCAGCTTCCGTTTCGCCTTGCTCGGTGCTGGGAGCAATTTGCCAATCGACCTCCGGCTCCGGCAGCGCCTGTTTGAGGCTCAGACCCAAGCGGCGCTTGTCACTCTCGATGCGGATGATGCGCAGATCGTAGACATCCCCTTCAGCGACAACTTCCTTGGGATGCGCCACGCGGCGCTCCGAGAGTTCGCTAATGTGGATCAAGCCTTCGATGCCCGTATCCACCAGGCGAGCAAAGGCGCCAAAGTTCACCAGTTTGGTGATGCGGCCCTGGACGATCTGACCGACCTGGTAGGTGTTGTCGATGATCTCCCACGGCTGTGGCGCCAAACGCCGCAGACTCAGGCCGATCCGGCGCCGCTCAGCATCGACGGTGAGAATCTGCACCTTGATGCGTTCGCCCACACGCACGACTTCGCTCGGATGGGTGACGCGGTTCCAACTCAATTGCTCAGGTGGATCAGGCCGTCCGCGCCGCCGAGGTCGACAAAAGCGCCAAAGTCAGCGATGCTGCTGATCACGCCTTCCATAATCAACCCTTCGTGCAGCGTTTCCAGCAGTTGGTCTTTCTGCTGCCGGCGCCACTCGCGCATCGCCAGCCGTTCGGAAAGGATCAGCCGGTTGCGCTTGCGATCGATGTCGATCACCTTCAGCTTGAGGGTGTCCCCCATCAACGAAGAATAACGTGAATCCGTCTCTTCCTCACTGGTGGTGACCGGCGTGGTCGTCAGTTGGCTGGCCGGCACAAAGCCGCGCACCTGGCCCAGCCGCACAATGACGCCGCCGCGATTGAAGGAATCGACCGGGCACTCGAAAATATCCTGAGTGCGCATCAACTCCTCGGCGCGTTCCCAGTCCTTTTCGGCCAGCGCTCGACTGATGCTCAACTGGAGATTGCCATCGCGATCCTCGCGAATGACATAGACCGGCACTTCATCCCCAATGTTCAGCGCCTCCAGCGTATCGCCGACGCGATCAAATTCACGTCCCGATACGACGCCTTCCGACTTGAAACCGATGTCCACCAAGACTTCGTTGGAGCGCTTGTCGACGATGATGCCGGTGCGGATCTCGCCAGAGAACGGCTCCTGCAGCGAGCGCTCGATTTCTTCCAACAACGCAGCCATGGGATGATTGCGATATTCTTCATCGCTCAGCCAGTCGTGTCCACCAGTTGTCAATACTCGAACTTCATTCATACAACTTTACAATCCTCCGAAACAAAATTAGGCCTATCACCCGATCGGTGATGAATTCACAATTTCTTCGCAATTTCTTCTGCTGATCTATTGCTCGTTCAGCAGCACGATCATTTCGATCTCAACCAGGCCCTGCTTAGGCAGTGCAGCCACCTGAACTGTGCTGCGCGGCGGCTCATGGCCGAAAACCTCGCCATAAATTTGATTGACTACAGCAAAATCTGCCATGTCTGCCAGGAAAATGGTGGTTTTCACAACATTTTCAACGCGCACACCGGCGGCGGTCAACACCGCTTGCATATTGGCAAGCGCCTGACGCGTCTGCGCTTCAATGCCTTCGCAAGTCGCCTGTAGCTGGATCCAGACCCAATTGGCCGGAGGCAAACAAAAAGTTTCCCGCCCGAATTGCCTGCGAGTATGGCCCAATCGCCGCAGGCGCGTCAGACGTACTAATCACATTGCGGTTGTTCATAGTGTCTCATTCGATTCAAAAACAAGGGTATGCGCTGTGGTGAACGAGGACAGAGTTGCCAACACTTTTGTAGGTAGTGGCAACACGACAAACTTTTCAATCAATCTGAAGATACCAACTTTCCCTAGAAATATGTCAGGAATTGTACTGTCTATTGTCGTTACCGTCAAGAACGCACATGAGTAAAATTAAAGAATGCATTAATCGGGCACGATTGGCAGGCTACGGCGCATAATCTCGTAATTTTCCAGCGCACGGCCCGCGCCCAATGCCACACATGCGATCGGGTTCTCCGCGACGTAAGCCGGCACCCCGGTTTCCTGCGTGAGTAGCTGCGCCACGTTGCGCAACTGCGAACTGCCGCCGGTCAACACCATGCCGCGGTCGATGATGTCGGCGGCAAGCTCGGGCGGCGTCTTTTCCAGCGTGGCGCGCACCGTGCTGACCACTGCCTGCAGCGGCTCCTGCAGCGCCTCGGTGACTTCGCTGCTGCTGATTTGAATGATCTTGGGCAGCCCCGTCACCTGGTCGCGCCCGCGCACTTCCATGTAACGGTCGTCTTCCATCGGCAACGCGCTGCCGATGCCGATCTTGATTTCCTCGGCGGTCTGCTCACCGATCAGCAAATTGTACTTCTTGCGCACGTAGTTGATGATCGCCTCATCAAAGCGATTGCCGCCAATGCGGACGCTGCTCCACACGACGATGTCATACATCGAGGCGACCGCGGCTTCGGTGGTGCCGCCGCCCATGTCTAGCACCATGTTGCCGGTTGGCGTCCCAATGGGTAAGCCCGCGCCATACGCGGCGGCCAATGGTTCGGGAATCAGATAGGCAGCGCCCGCGCCGGCCTGCATCGCCGCATCGTGCACCGCGCGCTCTTCCACACTGGTGACGCCGCGCGGGGTGCTGATCATCACTTTGGGGCGAAAGAGCGGGCGAAAGAGCGGGTTGGGGTCGCCGGCCACCGTCTGGATCAGATACCGCAACATCGCTCGGTCACCACAAAGTCGGCAATCACCCCATCGCGGATCGGGCGCGCCACTTCAATGCTTTCCGGCGTACGGCCCAACATGTCATAGGCTTCATGCCCCACCGCCACCATCGTATTATCGCGCAGGCGAATCGCGACAACCGACGGCTCATTCATGACGATGCCGCGACCTTTGACATGCACCAGAACATTCACGGTCCCCAAATCGATCCCGATGTGCTTTCCAAACATAGCTTGGTTTATTACTCTCTTGCCGGATCGTGCAACGTCCGCCACCGGCAGGCGGGCGTCAACGCTAAATTCGGCACCTGCTGCGGCGGTGGGTTATCGGCCAGAATCTGCGGCGCTCGCGGGGCGTGCTCTTCCGCCCGTCGATATTGCTCCCAGGTTCGGCGGCATCGGCCAGAATCGTCACCTTGTCGGGGCGCACCTCAACAACGCCGCCGCTGACGGCGATAAATTGTTTCTCGTCGCGCTTGTGCAAGACGATCTCACCAATATCGAACGTAGAAAGCAATGGTGCATGGCCCGCAAGACGCCCATCTGGCCATTCGCCGGGCAAGGTCACCATTTCGACCTCCGCTGGTAAAGCCTTTTTCCGGTGTGACGATGTCGACCTAGAATTGGCATAGTGCAGAGGCGTAATGCGTATGCGTAACTTTTTATTTATCCTTACGATCGCAATTTCGCACCTTTTGCCACTGCTTCTTCAATGGTGCCGACCATGTAAAGGCCGGTTCGGGCAAGTCATCATGCTTCCCATCTAAGAATTTCACGGAAACCGCGCACAGTTTCTTCGATCTTGACGAATTGGCCGGGCGTACCCGTGAACTGGGCCGCGACGAACATTGGCTGCGTCAAGAAGCGCTGCATCTTGCGCGCGCCACAGTCAGCTTGTCATCTTCGCTCAACTCTTCAACACCAAGAATGGCGATGATGTCTTGCAAATCGCGATAGCGCTGCAACGTGCGTTGTACCTGGCGAGCAACGGCGTAATGTTCCTCGCCTACGATCAGCGGGTCAAGAATACGGCTGGTTGAACCCAACGGATCGACCGCTGGGAAAAGGAACTGCTCGGCCAGTGAGCGCTGCAACGTAATCGTCGCGTCCAGATGGGCGAAAGTCGTCGCTGGCGCCGGATCGCTATAGTCGTCAGCAGGTACGTAGACCGCCTGCATCGACGTGATGGAGCCAGTCTTGGTGGAGGTGATGCGTTCTTGCAGCGTCCCCATGTCGGTGCCCAGGGTCGGTGCATAACCGACGGCGCTGGGCAGGCGGCCAAGCAGGGATGACACTTCGGAACCGGCCTGGACAAAGCGGAAGATATTATCGATGAAGAGCAGCACATCGCGACCTTCATCGCGGAAATATTCAGCCATCGTGACGCCCGTCAACCCCACGCGCAAGCGGGCGCCTGGCGGCTCGTTCATCTGGCCGAAGACCATCACAGTCGAATCGATAACGCCCGACTCGATCATTTCACGCATGAGGTCGTTGCCTTCGCGGCTGCGTTCGCCCACACCGGCAAAGACAGAGTAACCGCTGTGGAACTCAGCCACATTGTGGATCAACTCTTGGATCACGACCGTTTTTCCGACACCGGCGCCGCCAAAAATGCCCGTCTTGCCACCGCGGGTGAAAGGGGCGATCAGATCGACGCACTTGACGCCCGTCTCGAACATCTCGGCCTTGGTGCTCTGCTCGGAGAAGGGCGGCGCGGTGCGATGGATCGGATAGGTCATCTCGGCATTGACCGGGCCCTTGTTGTCGATCGGGGCGCCCGTCACATTGAAAAGACGGCCCAGCGTCGCCGGGCCAACCGGCACGCGAATGGGCGAGCCTGCGGAGACGCCTTCCATCCCGCGGCGCAGACCATCCGTGCTGCCCATGGCGACGGTGCGCACGACGTTGTCACCGATCTGCTGTTCGACTTCCAGCACTAGCGTCACACCATCATCCATGGCCACAGTGATGGCGTCGTAAATTTCGGGCATATGACCAGAGGGGAACGCAACGTCCACCACCGGCCCGATCACGCTTTGAATCGTGCCACTCAATTGCTCAGGCACAGAGGACCTCCTTGAATAGGGTTCTCATTCTCTTTCGACATCTGTAACGCGGCAATCAACCCTCTGGCGTTCAAGCCAGCGATGATGCGCTTTCCCAATTGACCGTCAGCCATGCTTCGCTGGCGGTTGCTGCCTTACTTGTGCTGCCTTCCTGCGCCGTGGTGCCACCGATAATGTCCATCAATTCGCTCGTGACCGAGCCCTGGCGGGCTTTGTTATAGGTCAATGTCAAATCGTCAATCAATTCACCGGCGGCATCGGTGGCGTTGCGCATGGCGACCATACGCGCCGAATGCTCGCTGGCCAACGATTCATAGATCGCCTGTAAAACCTGCACTTCGGTGAAACCGTAGAGCACACGATTGAGCACTGCTTCGGGCGATGGCTCAAAAATATATTCCGGCGCCATAGTCGCCGATGGATCCGCGGGTTGCACCGGCAACAACTGATGCACTATCGGCTCTTGACGGATTGTGTTGACAAAGTCTGTGTAGACCATCAGCACTTCATCGGTGTGACCAGACAGGAAATCGTCAATCAAAATACGCACGATCGGCCCGATGTGATAGGTGGTCGGGTTGTCCGGGATGCTGGTGAATTCGGCGCGTACGACTGGATCGTAACGCAGCAGCCACTCTCTCCCTTTTTTCCCGATAGCGACGACCGTCACCTCGGCGCCCTCTTTGCGCTTCTCTCGCATGACTTGCGCACAACGACGGATAACATTGGCGTTAAAGCCACCTGCCAGCCCACGATCGCCTGTGACCAGCAGAATGCCGACGCGCTTGACAGGGCGCGGTCGGATCAGCGGGTTGAGTTCGCTTTCCGTGTTCGTCAACCGCGCAATATAGGTTAACACCTCACGCGCTTGTTGCGAATAGGGGCGCGTGGCGAGCACCTGTTGCTGCGCCTTGCGCATCTTGGCAGCCGACACTGCTTCCATGGCCTTGGTGACCTGGGCAATATTTTTCACCGACTTGATACGTTGTCGGATTTCACGAGTTGAGTTCGCCAAGGTGCTCTTTTCCCTCCAGAAGGAGATAGAGAGGAAGAGAGTAGAGATGATGAAGACTTGCAGTGAGCCGAAAAGTTGTTGGGACTCTGGCCCACTCGCCTACACAGTAAATCTCCAACCTCTAGTCTCTAATCTCCCCTTCTCTCATGCTCTGAATTGCCTCTGTGCTACTGCGGCGGCTGCCAGGACTGGTTGAAATCGTCCATCGCCACGCTCATCGAATCGATGATCTCTGGCTGGAGATCTTTGGTGCGCAAAATTGCCTGCCCAATTTCAGGACGATTGGCATCCATAAAGGCGTGCATCTCGGCCTCCCACCGCTTGACATGCTGCACAGGCACCTGATCAAGCTTCCCTGCGCCGGCAGCCCACAGGCTCATGACCTGCTTGTCGAGCGACATCGGCACATATTGCGGCTGCTTGAGCAACTCGGTCAGACGACGGCCACGGTCAAGCTGGCGCTGCGTTGACGGATCGAGATCGGAGCCAAACTGGGCAAAGGCGGCCAACTCACGGTACTGGCTCAATTCCAGTTTCAGGCGCCCGGCAACCTTTTTCATGGCCTTGGTCTGGGCGTTGCCGCCGACGCGACTCACCGAGATGCCCACGTTCAACGCTGGACGGATGCCGGCGTAGAAGAGGTCGGACTCCAGGAAAATCTGGCCGTCGGTGATCGAAATCACGTTGGTAGGGATGTAAGCCGACACATCGCCGGCCTGCGTCTCGATGACGGGCAACGCGGTCAAGCTGCCGCCCCCTTCTTCATCGGACAACCGAGCCGCGCGTTCGAGCAGGCGGCTGTGCAGATAAAAGACGTCGCCAGGATAAGCCTCACGGCCCGGCGGGCGGCGTAACAAGAGCGACACCTGGCGATAGGCTTGAGCGTGCTTGGAAAGGTCATCGTAGACGATGAGGGCGTCGCGCCCCTGCTCCATGAACTCCTCACCCATCGAGCAGCCGGCAAAGGGCGCCAGATATTGCAGCGCAGCAGGGTCGGAGGCAGCCGCACTGACGACGATCGTGTGCTCCATCGCGCCGTACTTCTCCAGCGTGCCCACTACCTGCGCCACCGAAGATTGCTTCTGCCCGATCGCGACGTAGATGCAGATCAGGTCCTTCCCCTTTTGGTTGAGGATGGTGTCCAGCGCAATCGCCGTCTTGCCGGTCTGCCGGTCGCCGATGATCAGCTCGCGCTGGCCACGACCAACCGGGATCAGCGCATCGATGGCGGTGATGCCCGACGCCACCGGAGTATTGACCGGCTGGCGCTTGATCACGCCAGGGGCAATGCGTTCGACCGGGCGGAATTTGCTCGAATCGATCGGCCCCTTATTATCGATCGGTTGACCGACGGCGTTGACCACACGGCCGATCAGGGCGTCACCCACCGGCACCGAAGCAATGCGGCCGGTGCGACGCACCAGGTCGCCTTCTTGAATATGCTGGTATTCACCCATAATGATGATGCCAACATTTTCGGCGGTCAGGTTCAGGGCGATGCCCAACGTGCCTGTCTTGGAAAACTCGACCAGCTCGCCGGCCATCACGTTCGTCAGCCCAGAAGCCAACGCAATACCGTCGCCGACCTCATAGACCTCGCCTACGTCGATCTGACTGGGCGCTGGTGTATAATTCAGAATTTGCTGTTTCAGTAACGCTGTGATGTCATCGGTACGCACAGCCATTGGGATCATTTCCTCCTGTAACGTGCTGCGTGCTACTTACCCGCTGTTACACAAAAATGCTGCATGATACGCCCTCGATCGCGCGCAAGATTGCCACAGAGTTCGTCACGCAGCACCCGGTGCGCCACGCGTTTTAACGAACTACCGTAGCAATCGACTCGCGCAAAGTGGCCAGGCGCGTGGCGACCGAGTTGTCAATCAACCGGTCACCGACGCGCACACGCAGCCCGCCCATCAGTGATGGGTCCACGCCGAAGCTGAAGGTCAACCCTTCCCCATATTCTGCGGCCAACCGTTTGCGCAGCTTGTCTTTTTCGCTGTCGGTCAACTCGATGGCGCTGGTAACTTCCGCCTTGAGCGCTTCCCGCTTGCCCGAAGCAACCTGCACCACGCGTCCATTCACGTCGTCGATCAATTCGGCATCGCCAGCCTCGATCATGACCTTGAGCAAGTTGGTGACCTCGGCTGGAAAGTCTGCGGGCAGCGCCTTTTCCAGAGCGGCCGCCTTGTCAGCGCTGCTCTTGGTGCTGTCCGCCACCAATGCCGCCAGCTTTTTTTCTTCCAGCGCCTTTGTGGCTTGCTCGAAGGCTTGCTGCCAGCGTTCCAGTTGGGCCAGCCAAAGCGCCTGTGCGTAACGGTTTACCCGCTCTTGCTTGCTGCTCATTTGCCTTTGCTCCCGGGATCAGCCAAGAACTCCGCCAAGAAGCGCTGCTGTTCGGCCTTGTTGGCGAGTTCACGGCCAAGCAGCTTTTCAGTGGCCAGAATGGCCAGGTCGGCAATCTGCTTGTTAGCGTCGGCCAACGCCAGCTCGACTTGCTTGGCGGCATCCGCCTGTGATTTCATGCGAATGTCGGTGGCCTCTTGCTCAGCGCGCCCGCGCACGTCCTGCGCGATCTTTTCAGCGTCGCGAGTAGCCTGGGCGCGAATTTCCTGCGCCTCACGGCGCGCTTGTTCGAGCACCTTGGCCTTGTCCTGCTCGGCCTCACGCGCGGCGGCGCTGACGCGTTCGGCATCTTTCATGCTTTGCGCGATGCGCTCCTTGCGGGCGTTGAGCATGTTCAGCACCGGCTGGTACAGGAACATGCGCAGCAGCACGATCAGGATGGCGAAGTTGACGATCTGCGCCAGCAGCAGTGTCCATTCAATTCCAAGTGCGTCCACGAATTTGCCTCCTTCTTCAACCTGCGATCACATCGGTTGTGGCAATCGCTGTGCCTGAATTTAGACGAATTTGAGCAGCAGCGCGATCACCAGGGCGAAAATACCGATGGATTCGGCGAAGGCAATCGCCAGAATCATGTTAGTCTGGATCGTGCCGGCGGCCTCCGGGTTGCGTCCCATGGCTTCCATCGCCTTAGAACCGATCAGACCGATACCAATGCCAGGCCCGATCGCACCCAGACCCATGGCCAGCGCTGCACCCAATTGTTTCGCTGCATCGACATCCATGTTTTAATCTCCTTTTGTGAATTGAGATGACTACCCAGTTCAAGTATTGTCTAATATCAACCTAACTATCAATGATGTTCGTCGTGGCTGCCATGGCTGATAGTGGACATCTGGAAGAACACCAGCGCCAGCATCATAAACACCAGGGCTTGCACAAAGCCAACGAACACTTCTAACGCGTAGAAGGGAATCGGCAACAGGAAGGCAAACAGGAAGGCCATCGTTGCCAGCACAATTTCTCCAGCGAAAATGTTGCCAAAAAGACGAAAGCCAAAGGCGATAATGCGGGCGAATTCGGAAATCAATTCCAGAATGCCGACGAAAGCATTGATTCCCTTCATAAAGGCGTTTGGCCCGCTCCAATTGAAGAACTTACGGAAGTAGGCGCCCCCCAAGTGACGAACGCCCCAGATCTGCACCATCACCATGGTCGCAATTGCCAACGCAAACGTTACATTCAGATCGGCGCTTGGCGCACGGAAGAGCGGAACAAACTTGCCGTGCTCGCTCTCGGCGGCAGCCGGCGCATGTTGGGCGTTTCCCGGCGCGGCCAGCATGATGCTGCCGCCCACCATGGCCAGTTGGCCATCGAGCAGCGCGCCGTGACTTTCACCGGCCGGCGCTTCCTCGCTGTGCGCTTCAGTGGGATGGTAAAAACCGATGCTGCCGACGCCCGGAATCAGCCCACTCCAGTTGCTGACGATGACAAATAGGAAAATCGTCGCAACCCAGGGGAAAAATTTCGAGGCGTTCTTGCCCGCAACGCTTTCGGCAAGGCCGTAGAGCGCTTCGACAACGGCTTCCATCACATTCTGCAGACCGCTGGGCACCTCTTTCAGGCTGAAACGCGTGAGCAACGCCAGCAGCAGCAAAATAATGTCGACAATGATAGTGGTCAAAACAGAATTGGTGAACCACTGAGGGCCTGTCGAAAAGATCGGTTCGCCGGAGAGAGCGACGTGTGGCGGGGGCACGGGCAACACCAGCTTGGTCACGAAGCTGGCGAGCATCAAGATAACGATCAGACTCGTCCAGACTTTGCGCTGTGTGCTTCCCCACAGGAAATCTACAATCTTTTTACCCATGGTGCGAAATGCTCCTTCGGTAACAAGTGAGCCGGCAAGCGGCTGGCGTAAATCTTCAAGTGCTGACATCCGACAAGCGGCTGTCGTGCTCGTTTTGTACTTCGTCTGCTGCATGATCGGGCGGAGCAACCTCCGCAATGACCCGATCAAGCTCACGCAAGACCATCCGCATCACCACCACTGTTGCCAGTGGAATACAAATCAATCCGACAACTAACATCAGGACTGGAAACGTCGCTAACCAACGATCCAGCATAAAAGCAACGCACACAGGTGCGATCAGTGTCAGAAGCAAGGCTATACTTAGCGGGCGCCAGTCGATGTGCGCCTGCTTCCGATCCATGCTCAACGCCTACGTTTCGCGATACGCATGTTGCTTACTGTCGTGACGTTGTCTATGCTTCATTCCAAAACCCCAGCACCATCAAATTTGAATTTCTGGTTTTGGATTTGCGCTGTCTTTGGATGTTAATAGGCCGATTATAGCAAGTGACATTTCATTAGCGCAAATTTTCACATGCTTCTTGGACATAACATTGATGGACCGCTTTACAATTACGCCCGCTGTCCGTCCAGCCATAACAATACAATCAGTGTAATCTCAACCACTTTGTCTGTATAAGCAATGATGCTCTGCGTTCCCACGCGCACAGGGCCGGCAAATGGTGAACCGGCGCCGATGAAAAGCCAGGCGATCACCGTGGTGGCAGTGTATGCAATCATAATCCACCGGATGATGGTTCGATAGGGCGCCAGGGCCGGAATATCTAGATAAAGCAGCGTCACAAGTCCCAAGTAGCCGACGCCATTTAGGACGAAAATCAGACCGCCAGCGTCAAAAAAGCTCAGACCAAGCCCAATATGGATGATCGCTGTGACAATCGTGAGCGCAATTATGCCCCATTGAAGCGAGCCAAAGGGGCGATTGCTGGATGTCCGCATCTTCTGCCATCTCCTTCCTGCGCAGTGCATCGCACTGGATTGGGGTGTACTGCCTCGCGCCACTCTACACCACGCGCGCATGCAATGCAACAGGCGTGGGAAATGGATGTTTCCCCAACGCATCACCGGTTTCACATTCCCTGAAGTTGTGCGTACACTTATCAATGACAAAGTATACCAGCCATGCCCAGCTTTGTGTAGACGCGTCTGCAACTCGCACCGATTGCCCCCCATCTTGCGTGAGGGAAACCCTGTCGGCGAAAAGTGCGGCTACGCAACAATAACGGATGAAAGCAACGCAAAATGAACCAGACGATGCAGGAAAAGCTAGCAATAACGGGAAAGTCCCCCGTGAGGATGCAGGGTCAAGAGTTGTGGCGCGGCAGTTGGGTGATCTTCACCAAACACATCCATAAATTTGTGCGCAACGGGCAAGAATTGGGCGGCACGCTGGCGGCCCCCCTGCTTTTGGCCGCGACGTTTGGGCTCGGCATGGATCGGCTCGTGACGCCCGCGGCCATCGATGGGTTGAGTTATCTCTCGTTTATCACGCCTGGCATCATTGCCTTTACCGCCCTCAGCGGCGCTATCAACGCCGGCATGACGATCCTGGAAGAAAGAATGAAAGGCGTGATGAAGGAGTATCTGGTGGCGCCTATCCCGCGGGCAAGCATCCTGCTGGCAGCAACGGGCAGCGGGCTTGTCAAGTCGTTGGTGCAGTCACTATTGATCGTCCTGGTGGCGGTGGTCTTCGGGGCGCGCGTGCAGACATCGCCGCTGGGGATTGTCGCTGCACTGCTGGTGTTGACTGCCTTTGTGGTGAGCGGCGTCGGGTTTGCCAATGCAATGGCGTTGCGCAGCAAATCAATCGGCGGCTATCATACGATCTTATTCTTGCTCACCCTTCCTTTACTTTTTCTGGAGTTCGGCGCTCTATCCACTGGCGACGATGCCGGCTTGGATGCGCGTTGTGGCGTTGCTCAACCCGACGACCTATGCTGTCGAGGGAATGCGCGCTACACTCTTTGGCGGTGGCAGCCTGAATCTCGGGCTTTGTCTCGCGGTGTTGACGATTTTTGCCATGCTCTGCACTTGGTTTGGCGTGCGAACGTTCCGTCGCGTTGTGTAAAAGGAGATCGTGTGCGTGGAAGAAACGATTAAATTGGAACAATTTTTGAAATTGGCGCAACTGGTGGCGACCGGGGGTCAGGCCAAAGGGTTGATTCAAAGCGGGCAAGTGCGCGTCAACGGTCTTGTCGAGACGCGACGCGGGCGCAAGCTGCGCCCGGGCGACCGTGTAGTGGTGGGTGGAGAAACGTTACTTGTAATGAGCGACGCGGACGGAGCGTGATGTAGGCGAGGTCAATCAGCCGATGCAGGCGACTCAATAGGGCGTGCAGCCACGACATTGGTGGGCGCCGGCGCCTTGCCATCGGCGGCCAGCACAGGCTGCAACGCGGCGATGGCGCAAGCCACCATGCCGTCATCCGGCTCGCGCGTGGTCATTTTCTGCAGCCACAGCCCAGGCGTGATGAGCATACGCATCAGCGGGTTTTTGTCATGTGCGGCGCTGAAACGGATAATTTCGTAGGCGATGGCAGCCACCACCGGCACCAACGCCAGCCGCGTCGCAAAACGCAGCAGCAGCGCCAGCCAGCCCTGCTCAATGTTCGAAAAGGTAAGCGGCGCAAAAAGTAAAATGCTGATGACCAGCACGTAAAGCAAAAAACTGGTGCCACAGCGCGTATGTTGCACACTGAACTTCTGCACTTCAGCCACCTTTAAGGGAACATTCGCTTCGTACGCGTTGATCGTTTTATGTTCGGCGCCGTGATAGCCAAAGACGCGCTTGATGTCGTTGAACTGGCCGATCACCCAGAGGTAGGCGAGAAAGACCACCAGACGGATGACGCCTTCAAAGAGTGCATCCACCAGCGGATCGTCGTTGACATAGGCGGCAAGCCAACGAGCCGCAAAGGTTGGCAACAGGAAGAAAAGCCCAATGGCAAATGATAGGCTCACCGCAATTGTGGTCCATGCCACCGGCCCGGTAAACTCGACCTTCTCGCCCTCGTCTTCTTGCGCCGCGACTTCACCGCTCCAGAACAGGGCGCGAATGCCAAGTCCCAATGCATCCCACAGCATCGCCAACCCCCGCACCAAGGGCCACTGCCCCCAACTGCTGGTGTAGATTTTCGCAGTCAGCGGCTCTTCGTGGAGCACGATCTCACCTTGGGGATTGCGCACGGCCACTGCCATGCTTTTGCGTCCCCGCATCATAACGCCTTCGATTACCGCTTGTCCACCATAATATTGTTTCGCCATAACGTAGGATTGTATCACATGCGCAGAGGGAATCTGCAAGCGCGCGTCCATGATTCCACGGTTCCACGATTTCAGGGGTTCGGAAGCTGCTTTGGGCTATTTTGACGAGGGCGGCAGTCAAGACTATGATCGTGTGGTCAATGTGCAACCCTCGCAATTCAACTACGTATTGCTTCGAGCATGGGAACAACCGCAAACCAATCATTCAGTGAGGAGTAAAACAGCAACATGGAACTGTCAACCTTGATCAACGATGTGCGGCGCGCCGTAACATTCGACGCCAGTTTCTATCGACAGGCAGCAAACGACGAGCGCTATAGCCAACAAGCGGTGATGGTCGTGATCATCGTATCCGCGCTTTCCGGCCTGGGTGCATTTCTCGGCAGCTTGCTAGGCGGCAACGTGATTGGCGCCTTGCTGGTGCTGATCCTCGGCGTCATCATGAGCATCGTGGGCTACTATGTCTGGGCGTATGTGATTTACTATGTCGGCGCACAGTTCTTCCAGGGCCGTGCGACGACGCCACAGTTGCTGCGCACACTGGGCTATGCCTATGCACCAATGGCGCTAGGCTTGCTCAGCTTTATCCCGTGCTTTGGCGGGTTGATCGCGCTGGTCGGCTGGCTGTGGTCGATCGCCTGCGGCTTCTTTGCCGTGCGCGAGGTGCATCAGCTGGACGACGGCAAGACCCTCCTTACCGTCATCATTGGCTGGGTCGCCGTGGCGATCATCACCGCCATTTTTGCGATGATCGGTGCGATCTTTGGCTTCGGCGCAATGGGCATCGGCTCGCTCTTTAGCGGGTAGTGGTCTGTCAAACGTGATTTTTTGGAAGGCTGGCCAGCCAGAGAATGCAGATAGACGCCAGATAAACTCAAATCAGCGCAGATGAGAGCAAAGCGGCCAAGCATCTGTGCTCATCCCACTCTATCGGCGTCTATCTGTGTTCCTTGCCGATTGGCCAAACCGAAAAATCATGTTTGAGCGAGCAGTTGTCTGCGATCCGGTTTATCTGGTTTGTCAATTTCTCCATTTGTGCATTTCCTTTATTCATGATGGCGTCTGGTATAGTGCACCTATTTTCAAGGGGGGCACTATGCAAGTCGAGTTGTTGTCGCTGACCCAGCGTAACCTTGCGCTGACCGAAGATTCGGTCGCCGGATATGGCGATCTCTCCACAATTTTCGCCGGCAGAAGCACCTACGCCGAGGCGATCATGGAGTTTGCCGGCCGCATCTGCTACCGATCCACGCAGCGCATGGGCACGGCGCCGGAGTTCATTGCCGCGCGTGTACGCGAGGGGCACGAAGACATCATCGAGCACGCCGTCGTCACCTTGCGCATTCGCAACTCGGTGGAGCCGCTCTACTGGCGCACGCTCAACCGTCACTGCGAGGTCACCGACATCGGCGCTAATACGTGGGTCGTCAGCGGCAACACGCGTGTCTGGCTCGACTTTTTCCGCAGAGGCGTAGCATTGGATGCGCTGCCGATTTTAAAGGCAGTGGCGCCGTCCGTGTTCAGCGAATTTGAGGTGGAAGATTGGAGACTGAAGGATGGAGATGGGGAGATTGGAGGATTAAGCAATGCGGCGTTCGGACAGCCTGTTGCTCCCGACAATCTCCAATCTCCAATCTCCCAATCTCCCAATCTCTCCCCCCTTCTGCCTGTCCAACGCGGCCCGATGTGCGTCACGTTGCTTGGCTATACCCAACCCGTACTCGACGACCCCGCGCTGCTGCTAGATCACGGGTCGGCCACCTTCTTTTTTGAGGGGATCAGCCGCACGTGCACCCACCAACTGGTGCGACATCGCCTGGCGTCATTCAGCCAGGAGTCGCAGCGCTACGTCGAGCTGAGCAAGGGAGGCTGGCACGCGATCGTCCCGCCGGCGGTAGCGGAGAACGCCGAGGCAATGGCTGAACTCACCGAATTCTGGCGCATCGCTGAGGAAAAATATGCCCGTCTGCGCGGGCTGGGCATTCGCAAGGAAGATGCTCGCTTCCTGCTGCCCAACGCCGCCGAGACGCGCATTGTCACGACGATGAATTTTGCGGCGTGGAGCCATTTTCTCTGGCTGCGCGCGGTGGACAAAGCCGCCCAATGGGAAATCCGAATCATGGGGCAGGAGGTGCTCAAGATGCTCTACGCGCTGGCGCCGGAGATATTCGCCGAGCATTGGCGCGCTTATCAGGCACAATTTGCGTGAGATCCTCCCGCCGGACACGGCGCGTTCAGCACAGAGCGGTTAATTGCGCACCCGCCAACACCTCTTCGAAAACCTCGCCGCCACGATACGACAGTCGATAGCCGTGCGCCGCTGCGCGCGACGACGCCACTTGATGCAACGCGCCGTCGATGAAGTGAAAGGCCGCGCCGTCGTCCGCCGCATAGCCAGGTTGGACGCGCCCCTCAGCCAACAGCCGGTGAAAGGTAGGGCGTCGCTCAGCCTCGCCGTCGTAGTGCGGGCAGAAGCTGCCGGGCAGAAAACCGAGGCCGGGCATCACATCCAATTGCGGCGCGGCCGAATCGGTGATGCTTTGCTCAAACCAGCAGTTGGCGCCGGCGCTGATGCCGGCCAGCACCGCCCCCTGCGCGCACGCCTGGCGCAAGATCGCGGGCAGACCCCACGCCTGCCAGAGCGCCAGCATACTCTTGGTGTTGCCGCCGCCCACATAAATCACATCTTGCGCCAGCAGGAGTGCGGCGGCGTCCTGCGGCGGGCAGGCAAAGAGCGAGAGATGCGTCGGCTGGCAGCCCAGCCGGCTGAAGGCGCGGTAAAAGCGCACGGTATAGTCCAAACTCTCGCCGCTCGCCTGCGCCAGAAAGCAGACGCGGGCTCGCAACTGGCCGCTCTGGCGGATGATGTACTCGTCCAGGGCGAGGTTGTCCGGCTCCATCGAAAAGCCGCCGCCGCCGAGCGCGATGATCTGAAGCATGACACTTTCCTCTTTCTGGTTTCTTTACGTTTGATGGGCAAAGTCAGCGAAGACATTCTACCAGCGCCGGGCGGGGAAGGGCGAAAGCGCTGCAGGAAGTCCCTGCAAAGGGGACTGCCGAGGATCATAAACTTTAGCTGTGTGCGACCGGCGGCGAAGACCGGTCAGCAAGGCGGCCCGGTTCAGTCAGATGCAAAGAGCTTGAGTTGCGCCTCTGCTTGGATGGCGGGAAGTTCACAGCTCAGCGAGCGCAAGGAGTTGCGCTCCTGTTGCTGCCGGCGCACGATGCGCGACCGTTCGCGGCAGTAGGCAGTGGTCAGTTCCTTCTTGGAGAGGCGCTCCAGCGAAAGACCCGCCACTTTGTGAATCCCCATGCGCTTCAATCCGGCGATCAACTCCTGCTTGCACGTGGGCGCCCAGACCTTTTCTCCGTCGACATTGATCATAGCTCAGCCTCCTGTCCGGCTACTTCAGGAGCATGTTAACCTACGACGGTCGGGATGGGTTCGCTTTTCCAACTTATCTCCATTATAGAACAGACGTACGAAGGTTTCAACCGGCAATTTGCGTAGTTCAAACAGCAATTCTAAATGGGTCAAGCGGCTCTCGTGTGGTTACGTGCCGGGGGCGGGCTTGCGGTGCTTCGGTCGAGCAGACAACGATCAGCCCGTCCCCGGCACGTAAGACCCGACCACATGAATCCCGGTTGAGCCTTCTAAATTTGGCAACAGTCAGGCAGAGGCAGCACCAGTTCAAGTTGCTGGAACATGAAAGAGAGCAGTGAGTTCCAACTCTTACCTGTTCGATGATCTGGCAACTCATCGAACGCATCTCGCAACATATCTAGCTGCTGCTTCAATGAGAGAAAGTCCACGTCGTAGCCACTTTCTGACCCAAACATCTGCACTTCTCTCTTTCTCAGTCAACCCAGCAATTCGTCAAATTGAGAATTGCTGCCAGATGGTGGGCGGTGATGGTGAGTTGATCGAGTTTCTGATCGATCAGGCTGGATTGGTGCGGTTGGCCGGCAATGTGCTTCTGCGTCGTGAGGATTTTGCGGCAATAGTCGAGGGCATCAAGGCGCATTTCGGCGAGCATGGCGCGGTCACGCTGGCCGAAATGCGCATCATCCGTCGCAACGGCGGCGCTTGCGTCCGTGCGCTGGGGACGCGTCCCGACCTAGCGCACGGACGCAAGCGCTGTCGACAGGCCACTCGGCTACCAACCCGATCGCTGGATCAGCGGCAGGTACAAGGGCTGCGTAGTCTCTTGCGTGGTTGGCGTGCCGTCATTCAGCGCCACCAGCGTCAGGACGCCACTGGTCACATCGACATCGTAGTCAAAGCCCGGCGCCAGACCACTGATCAGCACCTCCTGCGGCGCGCCCGTGATTGTTTGCGCCTGGATCAGCGCCAGCCGATCTCCTCGCTTTGGCGCGTAGCCGTTGCCGAAATTGAGCGCGATCTGGCCGTGCAGCGCCGCCGCGCCTGACACCACCAGCCGATCCTGCAGATTCGCCGTTGCGCCCAGCACGTGCAGGGTGATGACGCCGGTCTCGCTGACCGTCAGGTTGCCCTGGATCGTCAATGTCCCGACCTGGTGTGATGCAGCGGCTGCGCGCTGCTGCCCGTCCAACTGCACGACCCCCGGCGCGACGCTGCCGCCATCGATCACCACCACGCCGCCTGTGGTGATGACCAGGCCGCTGCCGCGTAGCCGTCCACCGCTGCCAATTCCGATGGTTCTGCCTTCCAGGATGCCGTCCGAGCCGATCACCACGTCACCACGCACGAAGCCGCTGGTTGCCCCGCAAAGTGGCACGCGCCCGATGCAGATGGCGCCATCCTCGATCCGGGGGCCATCCGCTATCACCCGGGCGTTCACACTGCGGAAGATGCCGTCAATATTTATCTCGCCTCGGCTGCCGGCGGCCATTCCCACGGCGATCTGCCGGCAGCGCACCAGCGCACCATTGGAGACGTTGAGCGCGCCCTGCCCGACATTGCCAATCACGCAGTCGCCGTTGGCCGCACCTGCGGCGGCGGTCCGCTCCTCTTCCGCGGGAAAGGCGCCGTCACCGTGGAGCGGTGGTCGCTCGCGTCTGCCGCCTCCATGCCGTCGACAAACATCAAGGCATTGCTCTGCGCGCCGTCGGCCAGGGAGAGGCGCGTCACCGTCATCACGCCGCCGCCGCTCACCGTCATCAGCGCATCCGTCCCCGTGCCGGTCGCTACGAAGAGACCGCCGCTCTCCCCGCCGCCGGACTCGAAGCGCGCCGGCAGGGTGGCGTTGGTTCCTTCCACGGTGAGAAAACCGTCGGTGCGCGTGTCATGGTCGCGCGTGCCCACGGTCGTCGTCAGGGCCACGGTGCGTGCGCCGTTGCGGACTTCAAGTTTGCCGATCAGCGACTCGCCGATGACCAGGTCGGTCACGATGCCCAACAGGGCGCCGACGCCGAGGGGACCGGCATTGTTGCTGGCGTTGTCCACGTTCGCCGTCGCCGTCTGGTTGCGCACGGGGAGCGCCAGGGGGGAGCCGCCCACGATGAGTTGGTCGGCCCCAAAGCCGACAAATGCGCCATCCTCCACCCGCAGCAGCGAATCCTGGTTCATACCCAGAAACATCTCGCGCAAGTTCCAGATGCCGCCGGCGCTGACCGTGGCTGTGGCTGGCGCCGTAAAGCCCAGGATCACATTGGCGCGCTCAGCCTCCTCTGGCGGCCTGAGCCGGGCGTTTTCGATGCGCAGTTCTCCCGGTCCACCAAAACCCACGCTGACCGTTGCCGCGGTCACCACCGTACTGGTGGTCGCGCCGGTGTCGAGAATCGTCAGGCGCGCCACCGCGTCGGGTGTGTTGCCGCTGACGCTGATCCCGCCTTCAGTGGCGGTCATATTCAACTCCCCATTGCGGAAGGTCACGTCGCCATTCCGCACCTGGACACTGCCCACCTGCTGGGTGCTCAGGTTCACGGCATAGGCGCCGTCCAGGTCGAAGCGGACGCCCTCGCCTGCGCCGGGGACGTTGGCCGGCGTCCAGTTGCTGGCTGTGCTCCAGTCGCCGCCGGCCGGGTTGGTCCAGCGCGGTCGTCCTTGGCTTGCCAGAGCAATGCCGACCGAACCGTCGTCCAAGTCATACTGGAAGGCAAAGGCGCGCGTCTCGCCATCACCCGCGGCGGCGGGTCGCGCCACCCAGCTCAGGCTGGTCACCGGCTGGCCGAAGAGAGGGTCGCCAGTACGCAGCACACGGTCATTCTGCAGGTCGGGGCCACCCAGCAGCACGGTCGTCACGAAGTCGTCCATCACCACCGAGTAGAGGACGCGCCCTTGCTGGTCGAAGTCGGCCAGGAAGATGTCGCTGGCCGGGCCGTCGGTGTCCTGGATGATCTGCTCGCTGCCCGCAGCAAAGACGACCAGTTGGCGGCGGGTGATAAAGGTGGCCGGGCTGTTATGGACTTCTCGGATTGCCGCCACCTGGTTTTGATTGTTTATGAGAATGGCGGAGTTCGCAAGCGCAGTGCCTGTATGGGTGTTCCCCTGCTCGAAAGAGGAGCCGTTGGCGACAGTCCCCGTCGCAGCGCCAGCCAGATTGATCGACCAGGCGCGGGTTGTGCCCAGCTCGTTCGCACAGCGGTTGCCGTCCTGGGGGCGTGGTCTGCAAGGCCCGATAGGAGGCAACCACACCGTTGGCATTGGCCGCGCCAAGCTAACCGAGTCGAAGATGCAGTTGGCTGCGCTGCGGGTGAAGCTGACGATGGGCTGGCGCGCCGCGCCGTCGGTCAGGCCGTAGTCGGTGGTGGTGTTGGGAAACAGCCCGGTCTGCAAGGTGGACAACCAGCGGTTGTCGGTGGTGGCCTGGGCCAGGTCATGCTCGAAGGCCTGCGCCAATGTGACCGGGTCGGTCTCTGTCGAGGGCTGTGCCAGCGTGATCGTCTCGTTGCTCCAGCGGAAGGTGTAGTTGAACGTAGGCTTGAGTGAGCCGCCGGTGGCGCGCGCCTGGAAGACCATGTCGCCGCTAGGCAGGATCGCAAATTGAGTGGCGCTGATGTTGCTCAGCGCGCCCAGCCCGCCGGGCAGCACTGTGCCTTCGGTTGCTACTTCGGTGATGACGCCTCCCTCCACATGAAAGAGCCCCGTGCGCCCGTTGCGCACGCCGGAAACCACGACCACGCCGTCCGGTCCGGCGCGGCCTGTACCCAGTTGGGTAAAGCCGCTCTGCCCGACCCGCACCACATCGGTGAAGAGCCAGCCGTTGTTTTGGACAGCGCCCGGAGATGCCTGCGCCTGGGCTGGTATGGGATGTTGCCACATGAATGCCGCCATCCAGACGACGCACAATAGGACGATTCTGATCACGCGTTGGGTATGGTTCGTCATAGAGCACCTTTGTTTGGTCTGGGTCTGAACTAGAAAATTGGTCCGCCGCCATGGACACGCCCAGGGTGACTACACCCAGGCGCGCCAGCATCGCGCTTCATCATGAATCAATTGCAACACCGCAGTTGCTTCCGGCAACACGACGCCAAGTATGCCAGCAATTCTAAATTTGGCAACAGTCAGGTGGAGGCAGCGCCAGTTCAAGTTGCTGGAACATGAAAGAGAGCAGTGAGTTCCAACTCTTACCTGTTCGATGATCTGGCAACTCATCGAACGCACCTCGCAACACATCTAGCTGCTGCTTCAATGAGAGAAAGTCCACGTCGTAGCCACTTTCTAGCCCAAACATCTGCACTTCTCTCTTTCTCAGTCAACCCAACAATTCGTCAAATTGAGAATTGCTGCGCACCAAAATTAGCGATTGACAGACAAAACTAAATCGGGTAAACTCGCTGCACCTCGATTTATGTAAGCGTTTACATCCTTAATTTTGTCTTTTTGCCCGTTCAGCCGTCCATTCAGCCGTGCCGGCCAGAGTTGCCTGTGTCCCAGAACGAGCTGCCCCTTCGCGTGACCATCGTCGATGTCGCCCGCCGCGCCGGCGTCTCGACTGCCACCGTCAGCCGCGTGGTCAACCGCGCCGGCAATGTCCACGCGCAGACCGAAGCGCGCGCGTGCACGAGCTGGGCTACCGTGAAGCGGGTTATTGCCATGCACTCGCCGATCATCCCTCGCGGCGACGCCGGAGCTGCTGCGGGGAGATTTCGACGAAACGATTGCCGAGCAGTCGATGAAGGAGTTTCTGCGCGGCGAGCCGAGTTTCGACGCCATCTTCGCGGCCGACGATGAATCGGCCTGGGGCGCGATGACGACGCTGCGCGTCGCAGGTCGGCGCGTGCCGGAAGATGTCGCCGTTGTCGGCTTTGACGACGTCCTGCTCTCGCACCACCTGACGCCGGCGCTGACCACGGTGCATGCACCGGTGCAGGAGGCTGGGCGCTGGCCGCCACGCTGCTGATGGAGGCGATCAAGCAGCAGCCACGCGCTGCGGTGCACAAAGTGCTGCTCCCGGCGCATCTGGTCGCACGCTGCTCCTACGGTTGCTCGCGGCCGAACTCCGCCACTGCGGCAGCGCCGGCGCTGCTTCAACGGGCTGCACTGTAGTTGCTGAACGGCGCCTCGCCACACCGGCCGCGCCGCCATCGAGCGTTTTGTGTTTCCAAAAGGAGGAAGCAATGCACCGAATCACGATTTTGCTGAGCAGCCTGCTCGTGAGCGCCCTGCTGATCGGCGCGTGCGCGGCGCCGGCGGCCGCACCGGGGGGCGAATCCGCCGCCGCCGGCAGCGGCGACAAGGCCAAGGTGACCGTCTTTGTCGGCATGGGCACAGGCACCGACCCGGACCAGATCCAGGCGCAGGAAGATCTTGCCGCCAAATATAACAGCAGCCACGACGACATCGAGATGGAGTTCCTGATCGTGCCGGTCGAGGAGGCGGGCGAGCGCTTCCTGGCGATGATGTCGGGCGGCAACCCGCCGCAACTGGTCGGGCCGAACGGCGTCTCCACCGTGGCGCAGTTCTTCGACAGTTGGGGCGATGTGGCCCCGCTGATCGAGGCGGAAGGCTTTGACACGAGCGACTTCTACGGGCCGGCCGTCGAGCTGAACCAGTACCCGGACAAGACCGTTGGGCTGCCGCTCGGCCTCTTCCCCTCCTTCACCTTCTACAACAAGGACATGTTTGACGCGGCCGGGCTGGAATATCCGACCCACGACTTTGCCGACGCGTCGTGGAATCTGGACAAGCTGCGCGAGCTGGCGATGGAACTGACGCTCGACGCCAACGGCAACAACGCCACGTCCCCGGACTTCGACCCGGAGAACATCGTGCAGTGGGGTTGGGACGATTCCTGGACCGACGCGCGCGGCTTCCTGACACGCTTTGGCGCACCCAATGTGGGCCGCCCGGCCACGGAAGATTATCGCACCGCCGTCGCCAATGCCGAGGAATGGGTCTACGGGCTGGACTGGCTGAGCAAGGCGGTCTGGGAGGATCACTTTGTGCCGGATGCCTCCGTGCAGGAAGCGCGCGACGCCGCCGGCATCGACCCCTTTGGCTCCAATCAGGTGGCGATGTTCAACAGCCACACCTGGTTTATGAGCGAAGGGCTGGTCGATCTGCCCTTTGCCTACGATTTTGCGCCCACGCCCTACAACCAGCAGGGCGGGCGCATCGCGCGCATCCACGCCGACACCTTTACGATTCCCAAGAACGCATCCAACCAGGAGGCGGCCTGGGAAGTGCTGAAGTGGCTGACCGCGCCCGAACAGATCGTCGAGGTCTGCCTAATCTACGGCTGCATTCCGGCGCGGCGCTCCGTGGCGGATGAGTTCCAGCAGCGGCTGGCCGAGAAATACCCGGACGCCGACCTCAGCATCGTTTTTGACTCGATCGACTATCTGGACAACCCCAACCACGAGAGCTTCGTGCCGGAGTGGGGCCGCGTCAACGACACGATGAACAATAATTTCAGCGCTGTCTATCTCGGCCCGGTCGATGCGCAGGCCGTACTCGACCAGACCAACCAGGAGTTGCAGCAACTCTTTGACGATTATTGGGCGAAGCAGTAGGGGAGAGATTGGGAGATTAGAGACTGGAAGATTGCAGAGCGAAGAAAGCCTGTCGTTTCCAGCCTCCAATCTCCCAGTCTCCCAGTCTCTTAGTCTCCCAGTCTCTTAGTCTCTCCTGGAGGCCGCCAATGCAGCAAATTCACAAAAGTCGTTTCACCCTGGCGCAGAAGGAAGATCTGTGGGCGCTCTTTTTTATTGCGCCGTGGCTGGTCGGCTTCGTCCTCTTCACAGCCGGACCGATGCTGCTCTCCTTCTACTTCTCGCTGACGCGCTATAACATCGTCGACCCGCCGATCTTCACCGGCTTTGAGAACTATGTGCGCGCCTTTGTGCGCGACCCGCTCTTCTGGCACTCGCTGCGCGTGACGATCTACTATGGCGCGCTGGCGCTGCCGCTGGGACTGATCGCCGGCTTCAGCCTGTCGCTGCTGCTCAACCAGAAAGTTCCCGGCGTCAGCGTCTGGCGCACGATCTACTTCCTGCCCTCGGTGATCGCGGGCGTGGCGGTCGCCATCGTCTGGTCGCGCATCTTCAGCCCGCAGATCGGCATTCTCAACCCCTTTCTGGAGAGCAACTTTGGCATCAAAGGGCCGGGCTGGTTCACCGATCCGGACTGGGCTGTGCCGGGGCTGGTGATCATGAGCCTGTGGGGCGTCGGCGGCGGCATCATCATCTACCTGGCGGGCTTGCAGGGCATTCCCACCTCGCTCTTCGACGCGGCCAAGGTCGACGGCGCCAACGTGCTGCAACGCTTTCGCCATGTCACGCTGCCGATGATGACGCCCGTGCTCTTCTACACGCTGGTGCTGGGGCTGATCGGCGCGTTCCAGTACTTTACCGAGGTCTATGTGATCAGCGGCGGCAGCGGCGGGCCACAGCGCGCCACGCTCTTCTATAACCTCTACCTCTACCAGAATGCCTTCAAGTACAACGAAATGGGCTACGCGTCGGCGCTGGCGTGGGTGCTCTTTCTGGTCGTGCTGGCGCTGACGCTGCTGGTCTTTCGCTCGTCGGTGCTGTGGGTCTATTACGAGGGTGAGGTGCGGAGGCGGTGAGGGGCGAATTGCGAGGGGCGAGTTGAGGAGATGAAAAATGGCATTGATTGACATGCAGCAGGCGCAGGCGCAGAGTGTGACATCCGGTAGCCGCTGGCAGAGTGTTCGCCTCAGCTCGCTGGCCGGACGCAGCGCGGCGACGATCTTGCTCGCGGCCGGCGCGGTGGTGATCCTGATCCCCTTTCTCTTTATGATTTCGACCTCGCTCAAGAGCAAGAACCAACTGCGCGCCGCGCCGCCGCCGCTGCTGCCCTGGGAGTCGACGATGGTCGAGATTGACGGGGTGATGGAGCCGCTCTACCATGTCACCCTCGACGGGGAGCCGCGCAAGCTGGCGCTGGTCAAAAACCAGCCCGGCGGCATGGGCATCTTCGTCGACCCGGCCAACCCGGCCGAATCAATGACGCTCAAAATTGCCGAACAGACGCCGATCCGCCATCTGGAGATTCACCCGGAAAATTATGCCGAGGCGATGACCAGCGTTCCCTTCCCGCGCTATCTGCTCAACACGCTGCTCGTCACCTTTCTGGGCATGGCCGGTGTGCTTGTCTCCTGCACGATGGTCGCCTATGGTTTTTCGCGCTTCCGCGCACCCTGGCTCAACTGGCTCTTTATCGTGCTGCTCAGCACAATCATGCTGCCGCGCCAGGTGACGCTGATCCCAGTCTACGTGCTCTTCCAGCGGCTGGGCTGGGTCGATACGCTGCTGCCGCTGATCGTGCCTGCCTTCTTTGCCAACGCCTACGATGTCTTTCTGCTGCGCCAGTTCTTCATGACCATCCCGCTGGAGATGGACGACGCGGCCAAGATCGACGGCGCGTCGCCGCTGCAGACGCTCTGGCATGTGCTCACACCGCAGGCGATGCCGGTGATCGTCACTGTCGCTATCTTTCACTTTCTCTACGCCTGGAACGATTTCTACGAGCCGCTGATCTTTCTGCACAGCCGCGACAACTGGACGATGGCGGTGGGTTTGCAGACCTTCAACGCGCTCTACTCAGTCAACACACACCTGATCATGGCGGCCAGCGTGGTGATGGTGATCCCGCCGGTGCTGCTCTTTTTCTTTGCGCAGCGCCAGTTCATTCAAGGCGTGGTCATTTCTGGGGTGAAGGGGTGAGCGGAGGGGCGAGGGGCGGGTTGCGGGGGCGAGTTGCGAGTTGTGAGGAGCGACAGTGTTCAGATTAACGCAAAGATGCAGAAACACAGGCAGGGCGCATTTTGCCGCTGCTGCGTAGGGCAAGGCGTTATAAAGTGTAATGCAAGGAGCTGAATTATGGCCTTGGCGATTGGATACGCGCAGGCAACGATTACGCCGGCGCTGGCGCGGCCGGTCTTTTTGGCCGGCTTTGGACGCAACCGTCGCGCCGCATCGGTGCACGACGATCTCTACGTGCGCGCGCTGGCGCTGCGCGAAGGCGATGTCACCGTCGTGCTGGCCGCGGTCGATCTGATCGGGCTGGCGCGGCAGGCGGTGCAGGCCATTGAGCGTGCGGTGCAGGCGGGCGCGCCGGCGACGCAGGTGATCGTGGCGGCCACGCACACGCATCATGGCCCCGACACACTCGGCCTGTGGGGGCCGGACGAAGAGACGCGCGGGGTCGATCCCGTCTACTTTGTGTGGCTGCAGAGCACCATCGCCGCAACTGCGCTGGCTGCGCTTCAAGAGCTGCGGCCGGCCGATCTGCGCGCCGCCGCGACGCAGGTCACCGGGGTGGCGCGCAACGCGCGACCCGGCGATCCGCGACGAGGAGCTGTCGTGCGTGCAGTTCGTGGAAGCCGGCGGCCACAGCGCGCTGGCGACGCTGCTCGTCTATCCCTGTCACCCGGAGGTGCTGTGGGACGACAACCCGCACATCTCGGCGGATTATCTGGCGAGTATGCGGCGCGTCGTGGAGCACGCCAGCGGCGCGCCCTGTCTCGGCCTGGTCGGCGCGCTGGGCGGCATGATGACGCCGGCCATGCCCGGCAACCGCTTCGAAGATGCCGAGCGCATGGGCGTGATCCTGGGCGAGGCCGCGCTGGCCGCGCTGGCCGCGCTGACCGGCGTTGCCGCGCAGCCGGCGCAGTCGCTGCACTACCGCCGCCAGCAGTACATCGTCGCCTTCGACAACCCGCTCTTTCAACTGGCGCAGCAGGCGGGTCTGCTCCAAGGGACGCTGCATGAGACCGGCGCCCTCCTGACCGAAGCCAGCCTGCTGCGGCTGGGCGACACTGCGATTTTCTTCATGCCGGGCGAGGTGCTGCCACGGCTGGGGCTGGCATACAAGGCGATGCTGCGCGCGGCCGGTGCACGCCACGCCGTGCTGGTTGGCCTCGCCAACGACGAGCTTGGCTACATCCTGCCCGCCGACGATTTTATCTATCCGGAGGATCCTTTCGAGCCGGGCGCGCACTATGAGGAAAGCATGTCCACCGGCATCGATGCCGGACCGGCCCTGACCAGCGCGCTCGACGCGCTGCTGGCGGGCGAACCAATGGCACGCGGATGACGCGGATCGGGCGGATTTTCGCTGATCTGATCCGCGTCATCCGCGTTCTATTTTTATCCGGCTGAGTCGCTATCTTTATTCAAACAACGAGGGAGTCATTTGATGAGCGCAAAGTTGGCAATTCTGGGCGGCGAAAAAGCTGTCCAGATGACGTATCCCGCATGGCCGGTGCATGACGAGCGTGAGGTCGAGGCCGTCGCCGCGGTGATCCGCTCCGGCAACTGGGGCGGCTATCCCTATCCCGGCCCGCGCACGCGCGCCTTTCTGGAGCAGTTCCTGGCATTTCAGGGCGGTCAGCACGCGATTATGGCGGCCAACGGCACGGTGACGATGGAGATCGCGCTGCGCGCGGCGGGCGTGGGCTGGGGCGACGAGGTGATCGTGCCGGCCTACACCTTCCAGGCCACCGCGGCCGCGCCGATGGCCGCCGGCGCTATTCCCGTGATCGTCGATATCGACCCGCAGAACTACTGCCTCGACCCCAAGGCAGTGGAAGCGGCGATCACACCGCGCACGCGCGCGATCATCCCGGTGCACGTCGGCTCGCTGATGGCGGACATGGACGCACTCATGGAGATAGCGGAGCGGCACAATCTGGTGGTGGTCGAGGATTGCGCGCACGTGCACGGCATGCAGTGGCAAGGCCAGGGCGCCGGCACGCTCGGCCACTTTGGCTCCTTCAGTCTGCAATCCTCCAAGATTCTGACCGCGGGCGAAGGCGGCGTGCTGATCTGCAAGACCAAGGAACTGGCCGACGCCGCGGCCAGCATCGTCAACTGCGGCCGCCCGCCGGGGGAGGGTGGAGCGGTCACGGTGCTGGGCGCCAACTTCCGCAGCAGCGAGCTGCACGCGGCGCTGGCCGGCGTCCAGCTCGAACGGCTGCCCGCGCAGACTGCGACGCGCGAGGCGGCGGTCAGCTACATGGACGAGGCGCTGAGCGAGATTCCCGGCGTGCGCGTGCTGCGCCCCGACCCGCGTATCACGCGGCGCTCGGTCTTCCAGTACATCTTTGCCATCGACCCGGCGATGTGGGGCGTGGATCATCGTGCAGTCTGCGCCGCGCTCGACGCCGAAGGGCTGGACGCCGGAACCGGCTATCCGCCGATGCACCGCTACGAGCTTTTCCAGCCGCTGCGCTCGCGGCTGCCCGTGCCCGCCGCGCACCCGGAGCGTTTTGATTTTGCACAGATGGAACTGCCCGTCGCCACCCACGCGTACGAGCAGGAAGCGGTCTGGCTGGGCGAGGAAGTTTTCCGGGCCGGCAAGGAAGGGGTCGATCAGGCGGTCGTTGCGATCCGCAAAGTCTACGAGCAGCGCGATGCGCTGGCGGAGGCGGCGCGCAACAGGATGAAAGGGTGACGGGGAGCGCTGCTGGCGGAAGAACCAGGCGACGGCTTCGGTGCGGTTGATTGCAGCGAAGGGATATTGCACCGGGCCGTCGTGCATGTCGAGCAGCCGTGTATGTCGAGCAGCCGTGTATGTCGAGCAGGCTGCGCGCCGGTTCCTTTTTGGCCATCAAAAGGAGCTGATGCGAGGCCAGTTTGCGCTTGGTTGGGGATCCGGTTCGCCTGAAATAGGTGTTCCTGCTGTGTCACGGCATCGGCCTTGCGCGTATGCGTGCAAGTTAGTACACTCCGTGGCATCAGAACACCGTTGTCCATTCAAGTTTTAATTCAATCAGCGTACTTGCAGGAGAAAAGCGCCCCATGAGCAATGCCATGGAAACCATCTCTGCCAGCAAAGAGATTTATCAACCGTCCGCAGAAGTTGTCGCCAACGCCACTTTTCCCGATTATCTGGAAATGCGCCAGCAAGCCGTTGAAGACCCGTTTCTTTCTGGGATGAGCAGGCCAAAGAAGTGATCGACTGGTACGAACCCTACACGACGGTGCTTGACACGAGCAAAGCACCCTTCTTCCGATGGTTTGTGGGCGGCAAGACCAATATCGCCTACAACGCGTTGGATCGTCACACCAAAAGCTGGCGCAAGAATAAGCTGGCGCTGCTGTGGGAAGGCGAGAATGGCGAACAGCGCACCTACAGCTACTTCAAGCTGTGGAAGGAAGTCAATCGTTTCGCCAACGTTCTCAAAAGTATGGGCGTCAAGCGCGGCGACACCGTCACGATCTACATGGGCCGTGTGCCCGAACTCCCTATCGCCATGCTCGCCACCGCCAAGATCGGCGCGATCCACAGCGTCGTCTATGGCGGCTTTTCAGAGAAGGCGCTGGCCGACCGCGTTACCGACGCGCGCAGCAAAGTAGTGGTCACCTGCGACGGGGCGTGGCTGCGCGGCAAGACGGTCAACCTCAAGGACATCACCGATGAGGCCGTCAACCGCAGTCCCATCGTGCAGAAAGTGATTGTCTACAAGCGCACGGGGCAGGATGTGCATATGTCGGCCGGTCGCGATTTCTGGTGGCACGAACTGATGGCGCTGCCCATCGCCAGCCCCTATTGCGAGACCGAACAGATGGACGCCGAAGACCCGCTCTTCATCCTCTATACGTCGGGCACCACCGGCAAACCCAAGGGGCTTGTACACACCTGCGGCGGCTATCAGGTGCACATCGCCACGACCTTGAAGTATGTCTTTGACGTCAAAGAAGAGGATCGCTACTGGTGCGCCGCCGACCCGGGCTGGATCACCGGCCACAGCTATATTGTTTACGCGCCGCTGATCCTGGGCATGACCAGCTTCATGTACGAAGGCGCGCCCGGCTATCCGCTTCCCGACCGCTGGTGGCAGTTGATCGAGAAGTACAACATCACGATCCTTTACACCGCGCCGACTGCGATTCGCAGCTTCATGCGCTTTGGCGAGGAGTGGGCCGCACGCCACGACCTCAGCAGCCTGCGTATACTCGGTTCGGTCGGCGAGCCGATCAACCCGGAAGCATGGCGCTGGTACCATAAGTAT
Organism: Candidatus Caldilinea saccharophila; assembly: GCA_016710365.1. Lineage (GTDB taxonomy): Bacteria > Chloroflexota > Anaerolineae > Caldilineales > Caldilineaceae > Caldilinea > Caldilinea saccharophila. The sequence goes on from JADJVW010000003.1 coordinate 233,337, forward strand.
ATCGGTCGCGAACGCTGCCCGGTCATGGACACCTGGTGGCAGACCGAGACGGGCGGCTTCATGATCACGCCGACGCCGGTTATCCCACTCAAACCTGGCAGCGGCACACTTCCCTTTGCGGGCATCCAGGTCGATGTCGTGCGCGAGGATGGCGCCTCGGCCGATGCCAACGAAGATGGCTATCTGGTCGTCAAGCATCCCTGGCCAGGCATGGCGCGCACGATCTGGGGCGACCCAGACCGCTACCGCATGACGTACTGGTCGGATTTCTCCAACCAGGGCTGGTACTTCACCGGCGACAGCGCACGCCGCGACGAAGATGGCTACTTCTGGATCATCGGCCGCATGGACGATGTGATCAAGGTGTCGGGCTACCGGCTGGGCACGGCAGAGATAGAGAGCGCGTTGGTGTCGCATCCCATTGTGGCCGAAGCGGCCGTGATCGGCGTGCCCGACGAGTTGAAGGGCCATGTGATCCATGCCTTCTGTATTCTCAACAGCGGGGTGGACGGCTCCGATGCACTGGTGCGCGAACTGAAGGAGCATGTGCGCAACGAGGTTGGCCCGATCGCCCATTCCGGCTGTCATCGAGTTTGTGCCGACCCTGCCCAAAAGCGCGCAGCGGCAAGATCATGCGCCGACTGCTCAAGGCGCAGGTCATGGGCCAGCCGGTGGGTGATACGAGCACATTAGAAGGATAATTATTTGAAGGATGAATGGTGAAGTAAGGCGTTCGCTTCCCTTACTTCACCATTCATCCTTCAATTTGACTTCCCAAAATGAATAAACCAATTTGCCGAGCGCCTTGCTACGCTGCAAACCGACCGGAGCGAAGCCATCCACCAGGAGCGCGCCGACCTGGCCGAAGAGCGCACGCTGCTCACCATTCTCCTGCACGTCACAGCTTGGAAGAGCATGCCCAACGGCTGAGTGTACAGGCGCCAGGCAGACACACCGCCCGCGGAGACGCCATCGTGACCGGCGAGCTCTTCCTGCGGATGATTGCACCGCTTGAAGAGCGAGGCATTTACACACTGCAACAAGCGCGTAAAGCTGCGCAGCAGACATATCTTGCGCGTTTAGCCTATTAAGACCGCAAAAAGGATAACGCAATGCCAGCAAAAATCCTGGTAGCCGACGACGATGTCATGTTACAGCGGCTGATCAGCAATACGCTTAAACTGGAACATCACGAAATCATCCAGGCCGCAAATGGACAGCAAGCGCTTGAAATGATCCGCGCAGAAAGCCCTGACCTGATCATCCTGGATGTCATGATGCCCATCATCAATGGGTTTGATGTGTGCATAGCGCTGCGCAAAGATGCGGCGACGGCAACACTGCCGGTGATTATGCTCAGTGGCCTTGGCCAGGTGCAGGAAAAAATCATGGGATTGAAGGCGGGCGCCGATGAGTACCTGACCAAGCCCATCGACCCACGCGAGTTGTTGACACGTGTTGAGATGCTTTTGGAGCGCCATCGAATATTGCGCCAAAACACGGCCGCCAAAAGCGGGCGCGTCTACAGCGTAATCGGGGCCAAGGGAGGGGTAGGCGCCACCGCATTGGCGATCAACCTGGCCGCACAAATTGCGCAGTCAGGCAAGGAGGTCATTTTACTGGAATTTCGTCCCGATTTCGGCACGATTTCAGTTCAACTCAACCTTAAGCCAGACGCTTCCCTGGCAAACTTACGGGATCTGGAGGCGGTAGCCATCACCGAGCAGGCGGTCGTGCGCCTACTGCTCGCTACGCCGTTTGGCGTCCGCGTCCTGTGCGGGCCACAAAAAGCCACCGAGTTCGGGCCTTTCACCGCCGCCCATGGTGGAGCTATTCTGGCGCGATTGAATGCGTTGGCGGACTACATCATTATCGACCTGCCCCCTGCCGCAGATGAAGCTACGGAAGCCATCATCAAGAGCAGCGATCAGGTGCTCGTCGTTGTGGAGCCAGAAATCTCATGTGTGGCCGCCGCCGTGCAACGTCTATCTCAAATTGGCGCCTATGGCAACGCACTAACCGTGCACGTGGTTGCCATCAACCGACAAGGCGTCTTGCAACTCTCGCTGCGTGAAATTGAGGGGCGGCTAGGCAGAACGCTCACCGCGCTGCTTCCTCCTGCCACCGAAGTGCTGAGCGCCGCCGTTCAATATGGTTTGCCGATCATTGCCTTCCAGCCCAACCACATTTTTGTCGAACAGGTTCAAGAAGTTATCGAAAAAATTCAAGCGGTAAGAGTGACGCCGCTCCGTGTGTAACGCTCCCTCTATAACAGCGACGGCACAGAACCTGAATCGCCACAAAACATGGACTTGTTACGCTGCTGCATACGACCTCACTTTGTTTTCGGATAGCAATCTAGACTATAGACAGGAGTACACCAATGACCCAAACGACGCCGGCCGGCGTGAAAATCGTTGGCCCTCTCTCGCCTGCGGCGCTCGAAGTGCTCACGCCCGATGCGCTTGCGTTTGTGGCGGCGCTACATCGTCAGTTCAACCCGCGTCGCGTCGAATTGCTTGCCGCGCGCACAGAGCGGCAGAAGCGCTTCGACGCAGGCGAACTTCCTGGTTTTCTGCCCGAAACCGCAGCGATCCGGAGCGCAGAATGGCAGGTGGCGCCGGCGCCGGCCGATCTGAACGATCGACGCGTCGAGATCACTGGGCCTACTGAACGCAAGATGATGATCAACGCGCTCAACTCAGGCGCCAAGGTTTTCATGGCCGATTTCGAAGACGCGCTTTCGCCGACTTGGGAAAATGTGATCCAGGGACAGATCAATTGCAGTGACGCCGTGCGCGGTGTGATTGCCTTTGAGAACCCCGACGGCAAACGCTACACGCTCAATGAAACCGTTGCCACCCTGCTGATCCGTCCCCGTGGCTGGCACTTAGTTGAAAAGCATGTCTTGGTGGATGGCGAACCCATTTCAGGCAGCCTTTTCGATTTTGGGTTATACATGTTCCGCAACGCGCAGGAACTGCTTGACCGTGGCAGCGGCCCCTACTTCTATCTTCCTAAGCTGGAAAGCCATCTGGAAGCGCGCCTGTGGAACGAGGTCTTTGTTGCGGCGCAAGATGCGCTGAATATCCCACGCGGCTCCATCCGCGCCACGGTGCTCATCGAGACGATCCTTGGCGCGCTGGAGATGGAAGAGATCCTGTACGAAATTCGCGACCACGCGGCCGGGCTGAACGCGGGGCGCTGGGACTATATCTTCAGCGTCATCAAGAAATTCGCCAAGAACGAGCAGCAGATTTTGCCCGACCGCGCGCAGGTGACCATGACGGCGCCCTTTATGCGCGCCTACACCGAACGCCTGGTGCGCACCTGCCACAAACGCGGCGCCCACGCCATCGGAGGTATGGCAGCCTTTATCCCCAACCGCCGCGACCCAGAAGTCACCGAGAACGCGCTGCGCAAAGTGCATGAAGACAAGCTGCGCGAGTTTGGCGACGGCTGCGATGGCACCTGGGTCGCGCATCCCGACCTGGTGCCGCCTGTGTTGGAAATAGCAAACGACTATTTGGGCAAGCAGCCAAATCAGAAGGAGCGTATGCGTGAGGATGTGCACGTAGCCGATAGCGAAATCACGAACATCGAGGCGCCCGGCGGCGCCATTACAGAGGCTGGGCTGCGTCTCAACATCAGTGTGGCGCTGCAGTACATGAACGCCTGGCTGCTTGGCAACGGCGCCGCGGCCATCAACAACCTGATGGAGGACGCGGCCACCGCCGAGATCTCCCGCTCGCAGATCTGGCAGTGGCTTCATCACAGCGCCGCGCTCGACGACGGTCGCGCCGTAACCCGCGAACTGTACGTTCGGATGCGTGATGAAGAACTCGCCAAGCTGGGCGGCGCCACAGCCGAGCGCTACGCAGACGCCGCCGAAATTCTGGACAAGCTCTGCCTGAGCGATAGCTTTATCGAATTCTTGACGTTGATTGCGTACGACTATCTGGATTGACGCATTTGCTCCAGGTGACAGTCGCCGTCAGAGGTGACTGTCACCTGGGATAGCATGTGCTACTGGCTGATGCGCCAGTCATGCTCGAAGACGCTATACAACCGCATGTAAATCTCCTGCTGCTCAACCATTAACACCACTTCGCGATTAAGTTTGTGGCTGGTCTCACCGCCATTCAAGCTACCCACCGCGGCCCAATGTCGATCGCCAATCCGCACAAGCACCAATTTGGCGTGGATGCCGCCGGCCGAAGGATTGCCGATGCGAGCGTCGAGATCCAGCCCTTCGCCAGCAGCAATGGCGCGCACATAGTCCACCGTCGCCTGGTTGCTGCGCAGCTCGTTTGGGTCATCGAAATAGCCGTCAAGCAGCAGGCGGACGCGCGCGCCACGCCGCGCCGCGTCGATAGCTGCCTCCAGTCGTGGATTCGGGTCGGCAATAGGATTGCTCGACGTTTCGCCATAGTACTTATCCTCGTACATCTGCATCAACGCGATCTCGTCACCTGGGCCAGCCGCGGCAAGCAAGGCCTGGATGCCAACATCAGGACGCGCTGCATTTTCCGGCGCACTGATCACCGCGTACTCGGCGTTCCCAACTGCCTGGATCAACGCACCAAATGGCGCTTCAGCCACGTTGTAAATAGTGGGCGCGGGCAAGACAAAATCAACGGACGGTGCGCCATATTTGGCATCAGTGGCTTCATAGCGGTGCATGTCGTAAAAAATCGCCGGCTGCCAGTCGGCCACAAAAAGGTTGCGCAATGTCGCCACCACCTCGGCAGCATCGGTGAAAAGATAAAAACCGCGGCGACCACCCACCGGCAGGGAGCTTGGCTCCGGCATGGCATCGAAGGTCAGATTCTCCGTACCCACAAAGACGCTGCGTCCATCGACGATGCCATATTTGGCGTGCGTGAAGCGGAAACGCCGTTTAGTTCCGCGCGGGGCGTCGTCGATGACGGCCAGATATCGCACCTCACCACCGGCCTCGGCAATGCGCGTGACGCACCATTTCTGTTGCTGGGAGATGCCGCCCGGCGGTGCACCGTCCAATAGCAGCCGCACCTGCACGCCACGTCGGGCCGCATCCGCCACCAATAATGCCAATGAAGGATGCTCGAAGGTATAGAGGCTCAGGTCAAGCGAATGCACCGCCCCGCTCAACAGAGTGGACATTGGCGTGTACAATCCTTCTGGGCCGACCGCCACTGACCAGGCGCCTGATGCAACGCCGGTGCGCGGCCACAGACCGTCGGCTCGATCCCACCCGCCCCAGCCCGGCTGCCGAATGCGCCGTCCCCACAGGCGATCACCCAGATCGCCAGCCCAGTCTTGCGCCGTATCACTGTCGAGTGGCAACCCGCTGCATGGGTCGAGCTTGCGTTGCCAGACTTGACCGGCGCTTGTCGCCAACCCCCGTGTATATAACGCGGCCGGCGCGCCCTGCCAGCCGGTTGGCTGCAGCGTCGTCTCACCGTAGAGGAGCACATCGACCGCAGTCTGGTCGGCATCGAGTAACGAGATCGCACCGCCCGTATTAACCAGCGTCAACGCGCCTGTCAAGTGTAGCGCCTCTTCATCCACGGTGATCCAGCCACAACCCGCCTCCAGGCCAAACGAATGACGAAAGCTGTCCGTGTTAGCCGTGCACCAGATGCGAGCGCCGGGCGCCAGCGTCAGCGTCGTCGTCAGCGGGAATGTCGCTTGTTTTGTCCCTGCACGCAGCGACCACCCGGCAAGCGGTTGCGCGCCTAAGCCGGTGTTCCACAACAGAATGGCTTCGTCCGGTTCATAGCTGAGCGAGCTATCGATGTAAGCCGCCGCGATCAGAATTTTAGGAGGCGGCATACCGAATATTGTCGGCAAGTAGACCGAAGCTGCTGGAGGAGCAGGTAAGTCTCCTTGTGCAATTGCGGATGGCGCGAGAGTGATTACAGCCCCACAAAGCACCAGGAAGAGCAAACAGGGCATGAGTGACGTTAGCCAACGTCGGCAGTGTGAAGGCATGAGAACCTCCCAGGGTACATATCAAGGATTTGGATCCATAGCTTACCTGACGCTTCGTGGCCAAAGATCGGTCGATTGTTTAGTTTGTGTCCTGTCAGCAGCATGAGAGTTGCGAGGGATGAGTTGAAAGGAGGAAAGTGTGGAGAATAGATTGGGGCGCGCTTAAAAACAGCAAAACAAAGCCCTGAAACCGTTGTGGCTTCAGGGCTTGATGTTTCACGTGAAACATGCTTGTTGAGTCATGCGCTTTACAGATAATCGCGCAATTTGCGGCTGCGGCTCGGATGACGCAACCGGCTCAATGCCTGCGCCTCGATCTGGCGGATGCGCTCGCGCGTCACGCCGAACTTCTTGCCGACCTCTTCCAGCGTGTAGCAGTACCCATCAACCAACCCAAAGCGCAGTTGCAAAATGCGCACCTCACGCGGGGTGAGGCTCTGGAAAATTTCGTCGATCACCTCGCGCAGAAGTTGCTGGCCCGCGGCGTCGCCCGGCGCATCAGCATCCTCATCTTCAATAAAGTCGCCAAGATAGCTGTCTTCTTCCTCGCCCACCGGCATTTCCAGACTAAGCGGGCGCTGGCTGACGCGCATGATATGTTCGACCTTGCGCGCTGATACACCGAGTTCTTCAGCGATCTCTTCCGTCGTCGGGTCGCGCCCTAGTTCTTGCACCAACTGGCGGCTCGTGCGCGTCAGGCGGTTAATTTGCTCGTACATGTGCACAGGCACGCGAATCGTGCGCCCCTGGTCAGCAATCGCCCGCGTGACCGCCTGGCGGATCCACCAGGTGGCGTAGGTGCTGAATTTGTAGCCGCGTCGATAGTCAAACTTCTTGACCGCGCGGATCAAACCGATGTTCCCTTCTTGGATCAGATCCAGAAATGGGACGCCGCGCCCGACATACTTTTTGGCGACGCTCACCACCAGGCGGCTGTTCGCCTTGATGAGATGCTCCTGCGCGGCCTGTCCGTCGCGCACGTACCACAACAGCCGCTCGCGCTCTTCCCAATCTTCCATGCCTTCGGACAATTTCTTGCGCGAGTCACGACCGCGCTCCATGCGCTTGGCAAGATCGACTTCTTCTTCCGCGGTGAGCAGCGGCACGCGGCCGATCTCCTTCAGGTAGAGGCTGATCGAATCGTCGATCTCGATCTGGCTCAGATCGAAATCTTCCTCTTCGATTTCAACTGCTTCCAGCTCGGCATCACTGATATCACCAAGCCCATCGTGCTCTTCCTCGCGCGCCTGCCCGACTTCGATGCCCTGCTCAAAGAGCGCCGCAAAGATATCCTCAAGCTGCTCCATCGAGCTTTCCGCTTCGGGCATCACTTTTAACACATCGTCATACGAGACGTAGCCTTGCGTCCGTCCAAGCGCCAGCAGCGATTCTAAAGCGGCCTCAGGGCTGAGAGCAGTGGGCGTTTCCACCTCACTGGGCGCCTCAAGTCCTTCGGCATCAACTTCTGTTTCAAGCTCCTGTTCCATGCCAGCGTCAAGTTCTCCCTCAAAATCGGCGCTGAGTTCGCCCTCAAACGAAGAACGCATGGGTTTTTGCTTTGCCATGAGTAATCTCCTTACTCAAATACCCAATTAAGCACATGCTATCCAAATAGCATGAACCACAATTGAAAACTAATCTATAATGATTGCTACAAAATATACACTGCAAGCGGGATCTATGAATCGGCCACCATCACAACAGATCGGAGCCTCAACATAACAAAGCTTTCAGAGGGCTTCCTTCAAATCCCATACGCCCTGACGCTGTGCAAATGCACTGTTACACTCAACGCACGCTACGCGATCTTCGGCGCATTGCTTTAACGGCTCTGCACCACAAACTGGACAGCGCAGAAGTTGTGCAATTGACTCACGCCCGGGTTCGATCAAAATCCGCGAGCCCGCTGCCGGTGCGTCAACCTTCAAAAAAACGCTTGGCGCCAGAGGAAACGTTCCCCCCGGCGCAAATAACCAGCTATCGACGCCAGCCAGCAACTCTGCATCGATACGCTCCTTGAGCGCGCCCAGGCGAAAATTCGATACAGCGTAACGTTGCTTCACCCGCAACCCAGCCGCCTGCATCTGCTTTTCCATCCACGCTGGGTGGAAATCGTAGTTCAGCCGCACGAATTCGATCGGTTCATGATTGAGCGGCGACCAAGATTGGCGGCCTAGCGCCCACCGCGCCAGCGCTTTCAAATTGCGCTTGTTCGCAAACTCGATCACACCGACGCTATGGCGGTGCAGTGCGCGGCGCAATTGCTGCAGTGCAGCAGGTACATCCGCCAGGTGATGCATCACACGCACCATCACCAGCGAGTCTAGAATGCCGCTTGCCAGCGGCAACGAATAAAGATTGCCTGCCACAAAAACGAAGCGACCATCACTTGCCCGCTCGCGCGCCGCGTCTTGAAGCAGACTGCGGCTGTAATCGAATAATACGATCTGCTCGTACCCCTTATACAGATCAGCCAAACGTCCGAAGCCAGCGCCAATCTCAGCGATGCGCCCCCCATTGGCAGGCAACATGCGCTCGATCGCGATGCGCTCGGCAGCATCTTCGTACTGACGCCCTTGGCCAACCCAAAAATCAGCCCGGTATTGGCTACCTTCATAGTCAATCACCGGGATGTCTACGCTCTTTTGCGGCTGGACAGAACCTGTCACAAATCCCGTCCTGTTGATATGCGTTCGCTGTGCACTTGGATTATATTTCACATTGTTTCACGTGAAACATATCGATCAGCGTCTGCTAGGGAACCCTATTAAAAAAAGAGTGGGAGTTGATTTCTCCCACTTTGCACAATCAATGATGAGGATTATAGCAGGGTTACCAGACAGATTCAATACCCAAATTAAGATAATTTCACACAATGATTTGCAAAAGCACAATCAATGCTGCTGAGATAAATACCAGGTAATTGTGCTTAATACCAGAATCATACCGACTACCTGCAAAGGCGATGTCAATTGTTCATCCAGCAACAACATCCCCGCGCTAAGCGTCGCCACTAACCGCCAGCCCATCAAACTGCTGACCATGGGCGCACCCAGTCGGCGGATGGCAGCAATCTGCAAACCATTTGCAACCACTCATTCTATGGTATCATGGGGGTTCCAATTCAGCTAGGCGCCATGGATCCGGCGGATGCTCCGGACAAATCTGGACGATTTTCGCGTAAAATCCGCGAGCATTCGCCATATCCGTGGTTTGTTTTTTTACTGTGGCTGTTCAATTGCACGGATTCTGGAAGGTGGCCGTCCGCGAGCCGAGAGTCGAGATAAACGAGGAGAAATATGACGAAGCTTTACAATGATCCGGCTGATTTCCGCGCCGAGTTGATTGAAGGATTTGTTGCTGCCTATAGCCGGCTGGTCAAGCGGGTGCCCAACGCGTCGGGTGTGATGGCGGTCGATGCGCCGCAGCCGGGCAAGGTGGCGCTCGTCATTGGCGGCGGCTCTGGGCACTACCCGGCCTTTTGTGGCTATGTCGGCCCTGGGCTGGCAACCGCGGCCGTGATGGGCAATATTTTTTCTGCGCCTTCGGCGGAGCAGGTCTATCGCGTCACGCAGGCCGTGACGGGTGAGGCAGGCGTCCTCTATTGCTACGGCAACTACAGCGGCGATGTGCTCAACTTCGACATGGCCGAGCTGCGCTGCCAGGATGAAGGCATCGATGCGCGCACGGTGTGCGTGACCGACGATGTTGCTTCAGCGCCGCGCGGCCAGGAGGACGAACGCCGCGGCATTGCCGGCGACTTCTTTGTCTTCAAGATCGCCGGAGCCAGTGCGGCGCGGGGGGATCGCCTCGACGAGGTCGAACGATTGGCGCGCAAGGCCAATCAGCGCACCCGCTCTTTCGGCGTGGCCTTTGCCGGTTGCACGCTGCCAGGACAAACCGCTCCTCTCTTCACGGTGGCGCCGGGCAAAATGGAACTGGGGCTGGGCGTCCACGGCGAGCCCGGCGTCCAGTCCAGCCACATGCGGCCAGCGCGCGAAGTCGCGGATCTACTGCTTGCAACACTCCTCAGCGACGCGCCTGCCGGGGGCGGTGCGTCAGTTGCCGTGCTGCTCAATGGGTTGGGTTCGACCCATTACGAAGAACTGTTTGTACTTTACAAAGATATTCATCGACGTTTGTTGGCGGAAGGGCTGCAACCAACTCAGCCGATTGTCGCTGAAATGGTCACCTCGCTCGACATGGCCGGCTGCTCGCTGACGCTCTGCTGGCTCGACGATGAGTTGACGCCGCTGCTCAATGCCCCGTGCGCATCGGCGGCCTACACCAATGCCTGAGGTGGAAATGAAAGATGCAGAGAAGGACGCCGAGCGCGTCGTGCGTCGCTGGCTGACGTACGCACTGGAGAGCATGGTCGCCCATGAGCAGGAACTTGGCCTGTTGGATGCCGCGGCGGGCGACGGCGACCACGGCGCCACGATGGTGCGCGGGTTGCGCGCCGCGCACGCTGCCGCCAAAGCAGCAAATGGAAGCGCTGGCGATTTGCTGGTGGTGGCAGGCGCGGCCTTTGCCGATGCGGGCGGAGGCGCATCCGGGGCATTGCTGGGCGCGCTGATCACGACAGTTGGACGCGGCTTGGGCGATGGCCCGTATGATCTGACCACCACCACGACGGCATTGCAGGCCGGCTTGGCGACCATCACGCGGCTGGGCAAGGCGCACCCTGGTGACAAAACCCTCATCGACGCGCTACAGCCCTTTGTCGATGCGTTGACCGCCCAACCCGCGGATCAACCGCTTATCGTGGCATGGCGCGCGGCGTTGCCCGCGGCGGTGGCTGGCGTCGCTGCTACGCAAACCATGGTCGCCAAGCGCGGGCGGGCGGCCAAATTGGGCGAGCGCAGCCAGGGCCATCCTGACCCTGGCGCCGTCTCCCTCACCTATTTGTTGCAGGCGATGAGCGCGGTCTGGGACGAAAATTATCCGTCGTGAACTGTGCCCTTTAGACGCGACATAACGCCCAGAAGAACAGAGTTAGCTGTAAACAAATGCCAGACGAAAGTTTGTCTGGCATTTGCTATTGTAGAAACTGCCGCGACAGGTCAGTCAACCGATGGCGCGTTGACGTGCGATCAACGCGCCATCATCGGCAAAAAATATAGACTGAACGTGAAAAGAAAACGATGTGCAGCCAAGACGCCACTACCATCGAATCACACTGCACCGGCTTTCATTACTTGTCGATTCTTTCAAGGAGGCATTCACATGGCAGAACTCATCAGGGTCTCCAGCCAATCACGTTCAACTGCGGTTGCAGGCGCAATTGCCGGCATCATGCGTGAACAAGGCTATGTCGAGATGCAGGCGATTGGCGCCAGCGCGCTCAATCAGGCGATTAAGGCAGTGACCATCGCGCGCGGGTATCTGCGTGACGACGGCTTCGATCTGATGATCGTGCCGGAGTTCACGGAGGTCGAAATCGAAGGGGCTGAACGCACCGCCATCCGCATGGCGATCTGCAAGCGTGCTATGGCAGCAGGTGGGGCGGTGGCGGCGACTGTCGCGTGCTGATGGTGCGCCATACACGACTGTTTTGTTTCCACATCGCGCCAGGTTTTGGCTACATCCCCAGCAGTGGCCGAGGAAGGTTGGTTGAGCAGCGCTGCGCCTGACCAGTGCTGGGGAGATGCGGCAAACTCTTGCGACGCGCTATTCATCCATTTTCATGACTTGCCTTTACAATCCACCAAGAAGTTTTCAAACTTTCCTAAGGATGTCCATAAGCGCCGTTTTTTGCCGATAGGAATCTATGTGCTCGCTACGTAGTTATTTTCAACTTGACCCAAGTGTGATTTTCCTCAACCACGGTTCGTTTGGCCACGCCGCTGCCAGTCTTCGAAGTTTACCAGGAGTGGCAGCGGCAGTTGGAGCGCCAGCCCGTGCGCTTTTTCAGTCGTGAGGCGACGCCTGCCCTGCGCGAAGCGCGTGCAGCGCTGGCGCGCTATGTCAATGTGCGCCCCGAAGAACTTGTCTTTGTCCACAACGCCACATTTGGCGTCAACGTGGTGGCCCGTTCTCTCGACCTGCAGCCGGGCGATGAAGTGCTGACCAGCAACCATGAATACGGCGCGTGCAGTAATGCCTGGGAACTGGCCTGCACCAAGCGCGGGGCGCGTTATGTGCGCCAGCCCATCACCCTGCCCGTCAGCGATGACGCCGCCATTCTCGAAGAATTCTGGCAAGGGGTGACCGCCCAAACACGCGTGATCTATCTGAGCCACATCACCTCGCCGACGGCCTTGACGCTGCCGATTGCCGCAATCTGTGCGCGAGCGCGTCGCGCGGGCATCCTCACCGTCATCGACGGCGCGCACGCTCCCGGCCAGATCGACCTGGACCTCGCCAGCCTGGGCGCTGACGCCTACACCGGCAATCTCCACAAGTGGCTCTGCGCGCCCAAAGGGGCAGGATTTCTCTGGGTGCAGCCGCACCTCCAGCCGCGCATCGAGCCGTTGGTCACAAGTTGGGGCTTTGGCCCGGAACGCGGTCATTTTGAAGAAAACGATTTTATCAGCGCGCTGCAGTGGCAGGGCACCGATGACCTCTCGGCCTTTCTCAGCGTGCCGGCTGCGATCGATTTCCAGGCGGAGCATCACTGGCCGGCCGTGCGCCGCCATTGCCATGCCCTGCTCAGCGCCAGCATGGCGCGACTGGCCGCGCTCACGGGTATGGCGGCGGTCTATCCGGCTCAGTCAGGCTATTATCACCAGATGGCGATTGTCCCCATCCCGTTGCAGCCGGATCTGGCGGTGTTGAAGGAGCGCTTGTATGACGAATTTGCCATCGAGATTCCGTGCATCAACTGGCAAGGACGCCACTTTGTGCGTATTTCGGTGCAGGGATACAACAGCGAAGAAGATCTGCGGCGGTTGGAGGAGGCCATAGGTGCGCTGCTCGGAGCGGCGACATAACGCTACGGTTAGACGAACACGCCGTGCTTGTACAGGGTAGCAACTCATCCAGCGTTCGGGGCGCCAGGTGTGTTTGCGGAAAGCCAGGCGCTGTTTGGCAGACGCCTGGCGGAATGCTGGTTGAATAGAAGCGGCTCAGGTGGTTGACGCACCTGAGCCGCTTCTATTCAAGGTGAAATTCTTTACGCTAGCGCTGCAAGAAGACATTCTCGCCGGTATCTCCGCGCCTCGAGCGCCGTCAAGATTGGGCGAGGTTGCCGACAGCTTTTTAGAGCGGCCAATCGCGCAGAATCCGCTCGGTTTCTTCAGAATGGCCGCTTTCGTCGCGCACCATGTCCTCCAGTTGCACCTGGAGCCCCTTTTCGCCAAGTTCCTCGGCCTCAGTTGCGCGCTGCGTGTAATCGGCAGTGGCACGGCGTTCAGCGCTCAATATGGCTTCCAGCATTTCGCGATTGCTGTGTGCGGCGGGCACCGGGCGCGGGGTGGTGGTCGGTTCGCCGCCCAGGGCAACGATCTTGTTCGCCAGGAACTGCGCATGCAATTGTTCATCCGCCACTTCGACCAGGAAGAATTGCGTCAGTTGCGGGCGGTAGGGGCCAGTTGCCTTGGCGGCATACGTCAGATACTGGATGATGGCGCCAAATTCTCCCGCCAGGTCTTCGTTCAGATGGTCGATCAAGGTTTGCTTGTTCATGAGTGTTTCTCCATTTTTTTGAGTTGTTTCAAACCGATTGCAGTTTCATCTCCACTACACCAATCCCCAAGAGGATTGTAGCGGCTAGGATTGACAACCCGCCGATCAATACCAACAGAGGTGGCAGTCCAAGATAGATTTCGCTCAGGATTCCAATTGGCATCAATAAGCCGGCAAGCGCCAATCCGGAAATCCACCTTGCCTGAATTGTTTTGACGGGTAATTTCACCAGCAAAAAGCCAAAGACGATATTGAGAAAAGAAAACAGGTTGCCATGCACATGCGCAAGTCGGGCTTCAAAGTGAGGGCTGACATTATAGGCGGCGATCCAGGCTTCTCGGTCGGGAGCAAAGTCGCGTAAGTAAATCAGAATGAATCCGTAGACCATAAAAGCGGCCATTACCCAAAGGCCAATGCCAATATTCCACTTACCTGCTGCAGATTTGTCGTTCATGACGATCTATCCTCGACTGCTCTAGATGAATCCTCGTTCAACAACCTCAGCTTATCACCTAGTTGACTTTTCGTCATCGACTTTTGTCGGATTTGCTCGCAACCCATTAAAACTGCGCGGACGGCATACTGGGCAAGCCTACGTATTGTTGTACACTTATCCATTATGGTCAATTCCTGTATCCCTTCAACTGGCCTACTGTTTAGGGCATAGATCAATATACCCAGTTTTCTTTCTGGTATAATAAGGTCAGCGTCGTCGATATTGTTGTCGAAATGGCGCTTAGCGGCGGCTGGCTAACCTGAATAGCCGCCAATGAGAAAAGAATTCAGCCACAATTTCCAGGCTCGGCGCGCAAGAAAAGAGGGTGCTTATGCAAATAACAGGCAAAACGTTTCTGATCACTGGCGGTGGCTCCGGGTTGGGCGCGGCAACGGCGCAGTTGCTGGTCGATCGCGGCGGTGAAGTCGTGCTGGTCGATCTTAACACGGCCGCGGGCGAACAGATGGACGCCATGCTTGGCGACCGTGCTCGCTTTGTCCACGCCGATGTAGCCCATGAGGATGAAGTCAAGGCGGCAATTGCCATGGCGCTGGATGTATTTGGCGGCTTGCACGGGGTGGTCAACTGCGCCGGCATCGCCATCGCCGAGAAGGCCTCGGCAAACGGGGGAGTGCATGATCTTGGCTCGTTTATCCGGGTGTTGCAGGTCAATTTAATCGGCGCCTTCAACGTGACTCGGCTGGCCGCCGAAGTCATGGTGCAAAACGAACCCGGTGAGAGCGGCGAACGCGGCGTCATCGTCAACACCGCTTCGGTGGCTGCCTACGACGGGCAAATGGGGCAAGCGGCGTACGCGGCATCCAAAGGTGGGGTGGCGGCAATGACGCTGCCGCTCGCACGCGACCTGGCGCCACTCGGCATCCGCGTGATGACAATTGCACCGGGTATTTTCTCGACGCCCATGCTGGCCGGATTGCCCGAAGCAGCACAAGCATCGCTTGCCCTCCAAGTTCCTTTTCCACAGCGCTTGGGACGCCCGGAGGAGTACGCCGCGTTGGTGGCGCACATTATCGAAAACCAGATGCTCAACGGCGAAGTGATCCGTCTGGATGGGGCAATTCGGATGGGGCCAAAGTAAGAAATCTGTCCATCCATTGTCGGCGATGCACAGACATCCTCTCAGGTGGTTTTGCGCCGTACGTTATGCCGGGCGAATTCCCAGATAGACGCGCTGGCCGCCCAGCGTGCGTAAAATCTCGTCCGCAGAGCGCCAGGGCAGCAATTGGTGCAGTTCATCGGGCGAAAGTGACGTGTTGTTGTTCGCCAGGAAAATACGGAAACAGGCCGATGTGAGCGGTAACTTTTCGCTAATGTAGTCTGGATCATTCGCGCAGCGCGTGCGCAGACATTCGCGCAGCGCATCCGTGCGATGGACTTCGCCCGTCTCCGGATCGACCCAATCCACATCTTCCGTATTGTGATAGTCGGCAAAGCGAGCGCGACATTCATCGCAAAGTTGGTCGCGCAAGTAAAGACGGGAAGCTCTGCCCGCTCTTATCCCACCAATCGTAATCAATATGAAATTTGGTGTTGACGGTTGGTCGAAAGCGATTCAACCGTTGCGCCAGTGTGTTGGATACCATTGCCGAGTGCCTCCTACGTCAGGGCGAACAGACCGTTGCCAACATCGCGGAAACGGCGGTTGCTCAACAGGGCATAGAACACCGGACCAGGCGGTGTGCGCAGAATCATGTTAACTGCGCTGTAGACGCTCTTGGCATGCACTGTACCCTGCGGGTTTAACTTAATTAACTCAGGCGTCACTTGCGCAACAATCTGCATCACTTCGATCCCGCGCTGCTGCACCTGAAGTGCGAGTCGATCCAGATCGCTGGAACTCTGCTCGGCAACGATCATGGTCTCGTCATATTCGCAAGACACCTGCATTTTGTTCATCTCAAAGAGCAGCGCGCTGTTGTCGAAATCGGCTTGTGCAAAGCGCGCCCACTCGCGTTTAGGGCGGCGCGTGCGGAAGTCGATGACGACCTCGTTGGGCTTCGGCGTGCGTTCGATCGTAATGTAGGCGCCGGTGGGAATTTGATGCTCCTCCATCCACTTGGCCAGCCCTGCCACATATCGTCCCTCGTGCACAACCCATCCCTCGAAACGGGCGCCCCACCGGCCATCGATCAGCGTGACTGTGGAGACGCCGCCATCCGCTTGCGGAAAGAACCCCCGCGTACGACCACTGAGCGGCAATGTGCCGTGGCGACGATGTGGATAAATCAGCATCAAGCTGGTGGAGGGCACCACAGAAGGAACTTCGCTGCTTAGGCTGCTTTCCCCCCACTCGTCGTCTAGCTCCCATTCCAACTGAAGCATTTCGACGCTGAGGAGCGCGCGGTTGTAAGACGTTGACCGATAGTGCAGCAGAAGTGGCGGCGCCTGCACTTCGAGAGGCTGCATACGCCGTAAGAACCAAAGTGCGCCCCCGCCATCGTTGAGCCGCACGAAACGAGTATCTTTGCTCAGCGCATGGTTAAGGCTGGTGATGCGCATTGGCTGGCTGACATTGCGGTCCAGATCTACTTCGGCCAGCAGTTGATCCGCCGACATCGGGTTGCCTTGGATTTCGAGCATCGCCTCCGCAATATTGAGGTGCCCAACATGAACCTCAGCCAACATATCAGCCAACAACCATTTGCCCTCCACCGCGACAAATGCGTCGCTGCGGTCGCCTTCTTCTAGAGCGTAGAGCAAACTTTCATCGATCTCGGTCTGATACAGTTGGTAGATCTCCTGATGAGAGAGCAGGGCGTCGTCGTGAAGCAGACGATCACCGTTCACTTGATTGAGGTTGTGCGCACTTTGCAGGGCAGCAGCGAATTCGCGCGGCTTCTGTTTGCTGTCAAACTGAACCTTGATCACTTCGAAGTCGCCATGTTCCGGATTCTGACCAGGACGCACCTCAACCACATCGCCGACCGCAAATTCCAACGCAGGGAAAACCACTTTCTGCCCGACGGTGTACCGTTGCTTCGGGGCGTAAACTGCCCCTTTCCCAAGCTCCGATTCGATACGCGCATTCTCGCGACGCAGATACTCCTGAATCAGGGCGCTCGCCAGCTCACTTAGGTGCATTGGCTTCTGGCCGTCCAGAAGCAATTGATACAAAAATTCGGTGTCATCTGCGGTGACTTCAAATTGGTCCCGCCAGAAAGCTGCTGTTTGAGTTGGGCGCTGCAGCACGCTTTCCTCCTATCGTCATGTGAATAACAGATTTATTTATCTAACTAGGCATCGCACTTGCAACAGACAAATTCAAACGCTCTTGAGCGCCAATCCTCTATCGCAAATTGGCAGTGTACCATCAACAACACCGTCAACCAAATGATCAGGGTCAAATTTCTGTCTAAAGATAAGGATAGGTTGTCGAATTTCCAACGATCTTCTACAATCATAGGCATCAGCACATCTTGACCGCCATTTCCATTGAACGGAAGGACGCCCATGAGAACAGTTGCCATGATCCTGGCCGGCGGCGAAGGTACGCGTTTGACCGTCCTCTCGGAGGAGCGTGCCAAGCCGGCCGTGCCCTTTGCCGGGAAGTTTCGCATTATCGATTTTACGCTCAGCAATTGCGTCAACAGCGGTATTTTTACAGTTGGCGTCCTGACGCAATATCGGCCACACAGCCTCAACGATCACATCGGCATCGGCAAGCCGTGGGATCTCGATCGCAGCCGTGGCGGCGTGCGTCTGTTGCAGCCCTATCAGGCGCGGCGCGGCCAGAACTGGTATGCAGGCACTTCCGATGCCATTTACCAAAATCTCAACTTTATTCGCGAAAATCGCGCGGATACCGTCGTGATCTTATCAGGCGACCATATTTACAAGATGGACTATCGCCCAATGCTCGATTACCATCTGGCAAAAGGCGCCGACCTCACGATTGGGGTCATGCCGGTGCCGATCGAGGAAACCAACCGCTTTGGCATCATGCAGGTAGACGATGAACAACGGATCGTCCAGTTCTACGAGAAGCCCAAAGACCGCGACAAAGGCAACCTGGCGTCGATGGGCATCTATGTCTTTAACGCCAATATGCTGGAACGCCGCCTGAGCGAAGGCCGCCCCGATAAGCCGCGCAACGACTTTGGCAAGGATATTATTCCCGCCATGATCAATGCCGGCGACAATGTTTTCGCCTATCGCTTTGAAGGGTATTGGGTCGATGTCGGCACGATCGATTCCTACTGGTTGACCAGTCTCGAACTGCTCGGCGCCACACCGGCGCTCAATCTTTACACCGACAACTGGCCCGTGCTCACAAAATCTGAGGAACGCCCGCCGGTCAAAGTTGGGCCGCAGGCCAAAATCGTCAACAGCATGATCTCGAACGGCTGCGTCGTACGCGGGCTTGTCGTCAATAGCATTCTCAGTCCAGGCGTCTACGTCAGTCCGGGTGCAGTTGTCCAGGATAGCGTCGTCATGAACGACTGTTGGATCGGCCCCGGCGCACGGCTGGACCGTGCGGTGGTCGACAAAAAGGTGGTAATCGGCGCCAACGCCGTGGTCGGGACAGGCAATCTGGAAACCGTAAACGAGCAAATGCCGGATCGCCTCTTCGCAGGCATCACCGTCATCGGCAAGCATGCCTATATCCCAGACAGCGCCCAAATCGGGCGCAATGTCCTGATCAACAGCGGCCGCGACGAGGCGGATTTCCCACCCGATAAGATCGTCGCCGACGGCAAGACGGTATAACATCAAGACGGTGTACCGGGAAAACGGTATAGGAGACAACTGATATGGCAAGCGCCTTTGCAATGATCATGGCCGGCGGCTTCAGCGAGCATCTCAGCGTGCTGACCGAAACGCGCGCCGAAGCTGCCGTCCCCTTTGGCGGCAAGTTCCGCATCATCGACTTTCCCCTCAGCAATTGCGTTAACAGCGGCATCTTCAATGTAGCCGTCCTGACCCAGTACAAGCCGCGCAGTCTCAACGATCACATCGGCATTGGCAAACCGTGGGATCTCGACCGCGCCCAGGGTGGCGTGCGTCTGTTGCAACCTTACCAGGGCGGTCCCTACGGCGACTGGCAAAAAGGCACGGCCGACGCGGTGCGGCGCAATCTCGACTTTGTAATCCAACAGGACGAAGACCACGTTCTGATCCTCGCCGGCGATCACATTTATCTGATGGACTATCAGCCAATGCTGCGCGAGCACGTGCAGAGCAACGCTGACCTGACCGTAGCCGTGCGCCGCGTCAACCCGCATGAAACGCACCGCTACGGCATTGTGACGCTGGGCGCCGACGAGCGCATCGTCGGTTTTCAGGAAAAGCCGCGGCGCTCGCGCGGGACCCTGGCTTCAATGGGCATCTACATTTTCCGCAAGGATTTGTTGGTCGAGACGCTCCACGCCCAC
This sequence comes from Candidatus Caldilinea saccharophila, assembly GCA_016710365.1. GTDB lineage: Bacteria > Chloroflexota > Anaerolineae > Caldilineales > Caldilineaceae > Caldilinea > Caldilinea saccharophila. The sequence goes on from JADJVW010000003.1 coordinate 252,828, forward strand.
GACTTCCTCGATTTTGGCAAGGATGTGGTGCCGGCCATGATCGCGCAGGGCAAGCACGTGCGCGCCCACGCCTTCCCCGGTTACTGGGCCGACGTTGGCAATGTGCAGGCGTACTGGGAAGCGAATATGAGCCTGCTGGCTGAAGAGCCGGCGCTCAATCTCTATGACCCCGATTGGGTCATTCACACACGCAGCGAGGATCGCGCGCCGGCCAAACTTGGCGCCAACGCGCAGGTCGGCGGGAGTTTGATCTCCAACGGCTGCTGGGTGGAAGGCACGGTAGAACGCAGCATTCTGTCGTCCGGGGTGCGCGTGGCCGAAGGCGCCGTGATCCGTGACAGCGTGGTGTTGCCAGACACGATCATCGAAGCGGGCGCAGTGATCGACCGTTCCGTCGTGGATAAGCGTGTGGTCATCCGCGCTGGCGCGCGCGTCGGCGATGGGGACGACAACACCGCCAATAACGCCATGTCAGAGGTGCTCAACACCGGCTTGACCATGATCGGCGAGCAATCGACGATCCCCGAAGGTCTGATCATTGGACGCAACGTTGTGATTCATCCTGACAGCACAGAAAAAGCCTTCGGCAAGCGCAAAAAGATCGCCAGCGGGGCGAATATCGGCGTGAACCTGCGCTAGAATAGAAAAGAAGAGATTGGGAGATTGGAGATTGGGAGATTGGAGATTGGAGATTGGAAATTGCAGCCGCTATTTCCCAATCTCTAATCTCCAATCTCCAATTTCTCAATCCCCCGGCGCCTCCACCTCCCGCCTTGGCGGCGCCGGCGCCACAAACGCAATCACCAGGATCAGCAACCCGACGCCGATAAACGACACGATGCGCGCCACTGTGCCGGCGCCGGCCAGGTCAACCAGGAAGAGCTTGACCAGCGTCAAGCCGAGCACGCTGACGCCAGCAAACCAGGCCGACCGCGTGCGCCGCCGGCTGCCCCATCCCATCAACCCCAGCGCCACGACGCCCCACAAGACAGCCAGCAACGTCTGAAAGATCGACGAGGCATAGAGGCCATCCCACGTCAGCGGCATGCCAAGCAAGTGGTGGACGCTGCGCGCCAGTTCCGCACTCATACTGAAGATCAGCAACGCCCACCACACCCAACGCAGGCTCCACAGCGCAGGGCGCACGCGCTCAGCGACATCGGTGCGTGCAACAACGAGCCAGTAGAGCGACGCCGCCATTATCGCCGCCGAAGCCAACGTCAGTGGATTGAGCAGCGGTGCAAAGGGTAGCCAGTCGTTGGCGCCACCCACAGCAAGATTTGCTCGCAGCAGCGCAAGCACGCCTACACCCACTACCGACCCGGCGCCCCACAGCCGATAGGTGTGTGCATACGGCCCGACCGGCGCCCGGCAAGCGGCCGGCAAATGCCGTGACAAACCAGATGATGAGGGCGAGCAGCGCCAAAATTGCCGAGGCAGTCAGGGTGGCGCCGGCGCCACCCTGAACCAGCGCGCCATTGACCGCGGCCACTGCCAGGTAGGTCGCCAGCCACACGCCGCCAGCATGATAGATGGCGACGAACCTCGCCTCCCTGTTGCGGTGCAGCATCCACCCATGCGCGGCCAACGCCAGCGGCCATGCCAGCCATGCCGCGCCTTGCAGCGGCGAGTCGATTTCCCAAGTTTGCAATAAGGCAAGCGCCGCTAACGCCGGCAGCAATCCCCACAGCGGCGCGCTCAAAGGCGCAAAGGCCAGCCTCCGCCCGATCCAGTCCATCAGCACAGTCGAAAGGGTTAGAAATACCACCATCGTGCTGACCACGTACAAAGTTGGCACGGTTGTCGCCTCCAACAGCCCGCCGCCAAACCACCACGCCGCACCCCAGAGAAAGATCAGGCGTGACGCCGCGCGCAGAAGGCTATTATGCGCCAGCCATTGCTCCTGTTGCGCCATGCGCCATAGCAGCCAGGCGGAAATCATGCCGGCCAGCGCCAATATCACCCAGCCCGCGGTGAACTCATTGACAAAGGGAAGATACCCTGCCGCCGGTTGCAGCGCACGGTCGACCGCGTCGAGGCCGGTGGGAGCAAAGGCAATCCCAGCCGCAAGTTGAGTGATCAGCCCCCACAAAGCCATCCATAGCATCGACCGGCGCCAACCCAGCCACACCCACAGCGCGCCTGCCACCGCCCAGATGCTCGCCGTCATGCGCACCTCCGCAAAGACCGGCGCGGCCATCGACAGCAAGAACAGCCCCCAGAAGAGGCTCAACTCACGCTGCACTGTCAACTGCGCCGGACGCTTCCAGGCCAGTACGCCAAAGACGCCCAGATAGATCACGCCGCCTGCAATCAGTGCGTACCCTAAATCCTTGTCGGTGTGGTCCGTAATGATGACAAGCCACAGCAGGGCAAACAGCGGGTTGAGCACGGCGATGATCAGATCCAGCGCGCCTCGGCTCTGACCTGCTTGTCGCGCAAGCAGCAAAGACGTCGCCAGAAAAATTCCAAAGAAGAAGGCCACAAAGCCCAGCATCCCCCCGTAGTCAGCGGGTATAAAGCTATCGGCAGAGTTGGCAATGCCGACGACATAGGTGGCGAGCAGGCTGAGCAGCGCCAGCCCCTGCCACCCCTTGCGCAGCGCCATCACCAGCGCCGTCACGGTGATCACCGCGTAGTAGCCGAGCAGAGCCACATAGTTGCCGCCGCCTTCTGCCGCCAGAATGGGTGCAGCAAATGCACCCACCATCGCCACGTAGGCCAGGATACGCGCGTCTTGCAGCAGCGCCAGCAAGATGCCAAAAGCGCTGATCCCCACGAAAAAAGCAAAGGCCAGCGGCGCCGGCAGAAGTGCATAGACCCGATAGGCCGAAAAGGCGGTGAGGTAGAGAATAGCAAGCCCGCCGCCCTGCAAGGCCATGCCATAACCACGCTGTTTTTTGTAAGCAAACCAGCCTGCTACGCCCAGCGCCGCGCCGCCCACGGCCGCGCCCAGATGCCGAATCTCCAACGACAGCCAGCCCTGATCCACCGCATAGCGCAGCAACAACGCCACGCCGATCAGCAGCACGACCAGGCCGATCTGCACGAGCACGTGCATGTGCAGAAACCAATCCACAACCGGCGGCGCCGACCGGCGCGCCGCCGGTTTATCGACAAACGGCAGTGGCGACAAAATGGGCTGGGAAGTTTCGAAAGATGGCCCCGCAGGCGGCAAGGTAAGTGGGCGCGCCTGCGTCCCGACGAAAAATGCAGGCGCTGGCTGGGGCGCGTCGGGCGCCTCCTGCTCGAGCGCGTCTGGTGGCAAGCTTGTAGCAGGGGAACTTGCCGCGGGTGTAGTGAAGATAGCGTTTGCGTCTGTTATATCCGGGACAGGCGACGCCGCACTTATCAAAGCCGCCGCCGGTTGCTCACTCTCCGCGGCCGGAACAACTCCGCTTTGCTGGAGCTTGAACTCAAGCTGGCCCAGTCGCTCCTGCAGCCGATTGATGCGTCGATACATCAGCCAGAAGCCGACGCTGACCCCTATCACCGGCAACAACACCAAAAACAATACACCGATTGCGGACTCCATGCTTCCCTTCCATCCATTGGCCGGCCAGTTTCAACCGGTAGGCTTGTCTAGCGGAAAGCATAATAGTGCAAATTAGAGGGCAATTCAACCGCCACTTTCGTACCATTGAATGGTGCACAGTAGGTGTGATCGCTATTTGTTGGCTTCGTCACCCGGCAGCTTGGCGATAAATTCTACGCCTTCTATTCCTTTAAAATGTTCATCTTGCGTCCATAGCGTGGCATTAAACGCTTGAGATGTGGCTAAAATGAGGCTGTCAGCCAGCGGCAATTTCAGCTTGTCAGACAGCAAAGCCGCGCTGATGGCAAGCGAAGGCGTCAAGTCAATCAAAGTTCCTTTGTACAGATCGGCGATACGGGTTTCAGCAGCGTCCAGACCCTGTTGCTGCAAGACGCACTTGAACACTTCGTAGATACACACCGCCGGCACTAACAATTGGTCGGTGGCCTCAATGATTGGCGCGAAAAAGTCGGCGTTGGAGGCATCGGCAAAATATTCAAGCCAGCCAGAAGAATCCACAATATTCATACACGGTCTTTTTCATCACGCGCGATGGTGGTATCGATCCCTTTCAACGCGCCTCGCGCCTCCTGGATTGGACGCACGGGGATCATAACCACACGATTATTGTAGGCGATCACTTGCATTTTCTGCCCAGGGTAAATGTGCAACTGTTTGCGCGCCGCACGCGGAATCACCACCTGATATTTTGTAGATACACTTACCGTATCCATACGATCTCCTTATCGAACGCAAAATTGTAATACGATTTTAGCACACAAAACGCGTTTTGAAGCTCTCCAAATTTATCCGTCCGAATCCGTGTGATTGCACCAATTGACAACAGGGCCCATTGCGTAACTGTTACTCTGAGCGCACCGCGATCGCGGGCGGCGTGTTGCCGATCTTCCACGCTGGGTAGACGCCCGCCAGCAACGCCGCGCCCAGCGCGACGAAGAAGGCTTGCGCAAACTCCGCCGGGTCGAGTCGCATCTCCAGGGTCCAGCCAAAGGAACGAAGGTTGATAATGTAGATCAGGATCACGGCAAGCAGGAAGCCAGTCGGCATTGCCAGCAGGCCAGCGACCGCGCCGATCAGCCCCGTTTCCATCAGCGAGAGGCGCCATACCTGCCAGCGCGTCATGCCCGTAGCGCGCAGCACGCCGATCTCGCGGCTGCGTTCAAATTGCAGACTCATCAGCGTGCTCAAGATGCCGATAAAAGCCACAAGCGTCGCCAGCAGTTGCAGCGCCACGGTGATCGTAAAAGTGCGGTCGAAGACTTCGATGGCGTTCTGGCGCGTGCCACGATTGGAACGCACGAGCAATTCCTCGTCGCCGGCAAAGGCCGCACGCAGCTCCGCCACCTTGGCATCGACGTCAACGTCCGGCGCCACGAACAACGCAATCGCCGAGATGAGGTCGTCGTCATACCAGCGGCGATAGACGGCGTCGTCGATAAAGACCACGGAGCGCACGTCGAAATCAACGGTGACGCCCGCAATTGAAAACGCCTGTTCGCCGCGGTCGGTCTGGATGCGCAGCGCGTCGCCCACCGTGAGGCCCAGCCGGTTCGCCATCGGTTCGTTGATCAGGATCGACCCGTCGCGCACCGCCTGCCACGTTTCCTGCCAGTCGCCCAACGCCGCACGGTAGCGACGGTCGGGGCCGGCCAGATCGTCGCTCAGCGCGGTCAGCCGGATCGGGATGATTTCGCCCTCTGGCGCGACGCTTGCCACGACGTCGACGCTGCGCGTGGTGGCGGCGCCGGCGATGCCGGGCAACGCGGCCACGCGGTCGAGCAGCGCCGGGTCGAGCGAACTCGTCACCGTGTTGGAGCCGAGGCTGGGCGGTGAGATGAAGATGTCGGCCTGCAACACGTCGTCAAGCCAGAGCACGACAGTCTGGCGGAAGCTGCCGATCATCACTCCGACGCCGATGATGACGCTGACCGCCACCATCAGCGCGGCCACGGCCACGGCGATGCGGCTGAGCGAACGCGTCACTGTGCGCGGGGCCATGCGCATGAGCACACCGCGCCCCTGCACCAGCCGCTGCACACCCGCCATCATCCCCAGCGTCAGCACAGGCGTCAACAGCGCCGCGCCGATGACGACGGCAAAGAGGCCGGCAAAGGTGACGACCAGATTCCATTCCGGCAGCATAAGTCCTGCGCCGGCCACCAGCAGCCCGATGCCCGCCAGCGACAACCAGGGCAGCACCTGGCGCGTGCGCTCCTCGACGTTGCTGCGCTTGAGCGCGCCCGCGGGCGGCACGCTCGTCGCCTCCCATGCGGGGAAAGCCGCGCCGATCGCCGCGGCCGCCAGCCCGATCGCCGCGCCTTTGACCAGCGTCAGCGTCGGGATTTCGATCTCGCGCACGGAGACGACAAAGAACAGATCATTGACGGTCTGCGTCACCAATTGCACCGCGCCGCGGCCGAGGAGCACGCCCAGCCCCAGCCCCAGCAGCGTGCCGAGCGCGCCGAGCAACATAGCCTCACCCAGGATCATGCCGAAGATTTCACGACGCGTCATGCCGAGCGCACGCAGGCTGCCCAGCACAGGTCGCCGCTGCACGACGCTGAAGGTGACAGTGTTGTAAATGAGGAACATACCGACCACCAACGCCAGCAAACTCAACGCGGTCAGGTTGAGTTGGAACGCGGCTGTCATCTCGTTGACTGCACCCGTGCGCGCAGTAGTCGGGTCGAGGCGCGCACCCGGCGGCAGGAGCGCCGCGATGCGCGCCAGCACGGCTTCGCCGGCCGCGCCGGGCGGTGCAATCAGGTCGATGCGGTCAAGACGCCCTACTTTGCCCAATACTTCCTGCGCGGTGGCGATGTCGGTCGCCAGCAGGCCGTCGAGCGCACGGCGGCTGAGATCGTCGGACGGTGCAAGCAACCCGGCGATCGTCAGGTCGATGAGATCGACGCCGTGACGCACGGTGAGCGTGTCGCCCGCGGCAAGGCCATAGCGCGCCGCCACCTCGCTGCTGAGGAGGACGGTGTTGGGCTGCACCATCAATTCGCTGAGATAGCCGGCGGCCGGGCCTTGCGTCTGGTCGCCGGGGCCGAGGTAGCTGCGAAAAGGCGCTTCAGCAAAAGGATCGACGCCAAGCAGCCGCATTGGCTGGCCATCCAGCGCCTCGGCGACGACATAGCTTTCTACGACCGGCGCGCTCAGGCGATAGGCGCCTTCGGTGCGCAGGCGCGCATAGAGCGCCTCGTCCAGCCCGCTGGGGCCGCCGGTGATCTGATGCGTCGCCTTGCCGGTGACAGTCTCTGTGCCGAGTTGGAAGGCGCGCGCCGCCGAGCCGTTGGCGAGGTCGATGGCGACGATCATCGCCACCCCGATCGCCACACCGACGATCAAGAAAAAGCTCTGTAACGGTCGCCGCCACACTTGACGCCAAACCTGGCGGTAGATTGGTCGAATAGACATCATGGTCAATTACTTCTCATGCTCAGCGCGCCATGCCTGGTCGCTCACCAGCCTGCCGTGGTCGAGATGGAGCACGCGGTCGGCAAGGCGGGCGACTTCGGGCGCGTGCGTCGCCATGAAGAGCGTCTTGCCCGCGTCGCGCGTCAGTTCAAGCAGCAACGTGAGCACAGTGTCGCCGGTGTCCTCGTCGAGGTTGCCGGTCGGTTCGTCCGCCAGGATCAGCAACGGGTCGTGCGCCAGCGCGCGGGCAATCGCCACGCGCTGCTGTTCGCCGCCGCTCAGCTTGTCCGGGAAGGTGTTGAGCCGGTCGCCCAGCCCGACGCGATCGAGCAGCATCTGCGCGCGCGGACGCGCCTCGCGCGTCACGCCGTTGAGTTCGAGCGGCAGCGTCACATTTTCGAGCACGGTCAGCGTCGGGATCAGGTTGAAAAACTGGAAGATAATGCCGATATTGCGGCGGCGAAAGAGCGTGCGTTCCTGCTCACCCAACGCGGTCAGCTTCACCGCATTGGGGCCATCGTAGATAATCACGTCGCCGCGGCTGGGCGCGTCGATGCCGGAGAGCAGGTTGAGCAGGGTGCTTTTGCCGCTGCCCGACTTGCCGAGCAGACAGACAAACTCGCCGGCGTAGAACTCGCGGTCGAGCGCATCGAGCACCGTGCGGCTCACGTCGGCTTCGGTGTAGATCTTGGTCAGCCCTTCCAGGCGGAGCAAGGGAAGACGTCCTCCCTGGCCGTTGTTGGCTGGCGTCGTCTGGTCAGAAGGTTGTTCAATCGTCATTGCGGTCATAACGCACCTTTTTTCTTGTGCAAATCATTTGTTTCAGTTTGCACAGAAGGCAGGCGCGCGTCTGTCGGATTTCCGACAAAGCCAACAGAGAAAAAGATGGGTAAACCTTCTGTGATTGCTTGCTCGTCATGCCAACCAGTGGTACGCTGCGCCCATGGCTGTAGAAGATCGCACCCGCTGGAATCAGCGCTACAAAACCGGCAACGCCCCGGTCGATGCGAAGCCCAACCGGTGGCTGGCGCACCATGCTGACGTGATCGACCGCGTGGCGGCCGCACGCCGCGGGGCGGGCGTCACGCCGGCCGCGCTCGACGTTGCCTGTGGCGCGGGTGGGACCGTGCTCTGGCTGGCGCGGCGTGGCTGGCGCGCGACCGGCGTCGATGGGAGCGATGCAGCGTTGGCGTTGGCCGTTGCCGCCATGCCGGCAGAAGTTGCCGGCCGCACGCGCTTCCTGTGCGTTGATCTCGATGAATGGCGTCCAACGCCGGCCACGTTCGACTGCGTGACCTGCTTCTATTTTCTGGATCGCCAACTATGGCCGTGGCTGCGCGCCGCGGTGCGACCTGGCGGCGTGCTGGCGCTACAGACCCATCACCGCGGCGCGCTGGCGGTGCGCCCGCACGCCAACCCGGACTATCTGCTGACGCCGGGCGAATTGGCCGAGCTGATCACCGGCTGGGGCTGGACATTGCTGGCCTCCAGCGACCCGACAACGGCGACCACCAGCGAAGCTGTGCTGGCGCAGCGCCCACTTGAATAACAACAACTGATTCAGAACAAGAAAGAGGATCCATGAAACAAGATCTCGACCGCCTGATGGCGGAACGCAATCTCGATGGCTTGTTGGTGCTCGGCAATTCAGCCGGCAACCCGGTGATGAATTATCTCACCGGCGGCGCGCATCTGGAGCGCGCGCTGGTGCTCAAGCGTCGCGACGCACCGCTGACGCTGATCCACGGCGGCATGGAGCGCGACACGGCCGCGGAAACCGGGCTGCGACTGGTCGACCGCGACGCGCAGTACAATGCCATGCGCTACTTGAACGCGCATGACGGCGACCGGCTGGCCGCGGAAGTCGCCTATCTCGCTGATGTGATTCAGCACGAGGGGCTGCGCGGCAAGCTGGGCGTCTATGGCATGGTCGACGCCGGCGCGGCCCTGATGGTGTTGAACCTGCTGCAGGATCGGCTGTTCGACGCCGAGATCGTTGGCGAATATGGCGACTCGCTCTTCAGCCTGGCACGCGAGACCAAGGACGAGGCCGAGCTCGCGCTGATGGCCGAGGCAGGGCGGCTGACGGGAATCGTGGTCGGCGAGACGCAGGACTTTGTACGCGGACACGGCGTGCGCGGCGACCGGATCGTAAAGGCAGACGGCGCACCGCTCACGATCGGCGATGTCAAGGCGTTTCTGCGTACGCGGCTGTTGCATCACGGCCTGGAGGAAGATGGCGACACGATCTTTGCGCAAGGGCGCGAGGCCGGCGTTCCGCATAATCGCGGCACAGAAAGCGTGGCGCTACAGCTTGGACAGGCGATCATCTTCGACATCTTCCCGCGCATCGGCAGCGGCTACTACCACGACATGACGCGCACGTGGAGCTTTGGCTACGCCACCGATGAAGTCGAAGCAACGTACGCACAGGTTAAGGAAATTTTCGACCGCACGATGGCGGCGGCGCGCGTCGGACTGCCCTGCCGCGATCTTCAGCAAATGACGCTCGACTACTTCGAGGCGCAGGGACATCCCACCGCACGCACCCATCCCGGTGGACATGACGGCTATGTCCACGGCCTGGGTCACGGCGTGGGGCTGGACGTGCACGAGGAGCCGCGGCTGAGCGTCGCCGCCGGCAACGCCACGCGGCTGACGCCTGGCCATGTCGTGAGCATCGAGCCGGGGCTATATTATCCGGCGCGCGGCTACGGCGTGCGCGTGGAGGATACGATCGCGCTGCGCGAGGATGGCAGCGTCCTCAACCTGACGCAGTTTCCGTACGATCTGGTAGTGCCGATGGCGTAAAGAAAGAATCTCCAGTCTCCACTCTCTGAGGGCGAGAGTAGAGACTGGAGACTGGAGATTGAGCCTAAAACTGTCTATTCACTGACTTGCGCAAGCGCGGCGCTGATCCAGCCGCCGTTGCTGCCAAAGTCGATTTTGAGCCAGGCGCCATCCGCCGACTGCTCAAGCAACGTATAGACATCCCCGTTGTTGACGAACCCCAGAATCGCACCCGCCTGCTCAGGCAGCGAACGCACCAGGACGCGCCCCGTGGAGACGATAGTCACCGTGCCGCTGGCAGTCGCCGGCGCTTCTGGAGTGACATCGGCCGCGGGAGCTTCTTCAGTGACGGTCGGCTCCTCAATAGGCGCCTCTGTAGCAGAGGGTTCTTCAGTGGCGGCCGGTTCCTCAACTGCGGCTTCCGTCGCAGCGGGTTTCGCGGTGGGTTCTTCGGTGGCGGCTGGCTCCCCAACCGGCGCTTCTGTAGCCGCAGCCTCTTCGGCTGGAGTCTCAACAGCCGCAGGTTCTTCAGTGGCTGCTGGCTCCTCGGTGGCAGCCGGTTCTTCAGTAGCAACCGGCTCCTCGGTGGCGGCTGCCTCAACCGGAACGCCGGACGGCTGGCTGAGGGCAGAGCCTTCGTTCACCATTGCACCGTAGGGCAGCGCAATGCGAGAGACGGCTGCAATCGCTGTTTCGAGCAGTGTATCGCTATCGGCAAAGAGGGTTTCCTCGGTGACGGGCACGCGGATCGTAGGCGGCACGCCGACGTTTTCGATGATGATATTGCCATCTGCGTCAACCGGGCGGCCGATCGAGATTTGCAACATTTCAAAATCAGGCATCTGGAAGAAGTCCTGCGCACCGCCAAGCCCAGCCGTCGGGTAATTGGCGACAATATCGGCGCGCCTGTCGAGCGACATATCGTGCGTAAAGAACTCGCAGGCGCTGGCGCAATTGGGTCCGGTAATCACAGCAACGGGGCCGCTGTAACGCAGCGTTTCATCCGGCAAGTAGAAGCGTTCGATGCGATCTTCGTCGAAGTAGAATTCACCCAGCGTTTCGTCGTAGTAGCCGCTCTTGCCCAGTTCCAGCGGCTCATCGAAGAAATAGGCGGCCATCTGGTCGGCCAGGAAACCGCTGCCGCCGCCATTCTGCCGCATGTCGATGATCAGGCCGGGGATGCCACTCTGGTTGAGCGTCTCCATCATGCGCTCCCACAACTGCACCGTCAGCAGTTCATTGTCGGAGAAGCTGTAGAGTTTCACATAGCCCAGACCGTTGTCCAGCAGGCGGAACTCGACCGGCAGTTCGGCGCCGGTGCGCCCGACGTTGAAAGACGAGACGCTGAAACTTTCGCTCTCGGCTTCTGGCGTCAGCACAACCGCTTGCTCCGCATCGTCGCCTGGGTTCTTGAAAGTGAGTTCGACTTCACTGTCCAACGGCGCGCGCGTGCCGTAGCGAAGCTGTTGCAGGCGGCGCACATGATCGGCGGAGAAGGGCGAGGAGAAAGGCACGATGCCGGCGATGTAGTCGTTGATGGGCTGGCCGTTCCAGGTGAGGATCTCGGCGCCCAGCTCGACGCCAGCGCGGTCGCCAGGACCATCCGGCGTGACGAAGTTGACGATCGTGCGACCATCTTCCACGTCGCGCATGGCAAGGCCGACGCCGCCTTGCGTGGCCTCGATGAAGTCTTCCCGCACAAACGGCCCGCTCAGATGGCCGTCAGGGATCGACCAGATGAAGTCGCGCAGCGCACGGCGGTAGATCAGCGAGTCGTGCTCGGCGTCCGCGGCTTCGAAGCGCGGGCGGAACTCGGCGGACTTTGCGTCCCAGTCGATGTTCTTCAATTCGGTAAAGGCATATTTGCGGCGGAACAGATCGAGCATCGCGTCAAAGGCTTCGGCGTAGCTCATATCCGAGAAGTCGTTGAGGACGAGACTCTCCGGCTCGATCAGCTCCATATTGGGGCGGCTGGCGCGGTCGAAGGTAAAAGGCTCGGCGTCCATATCGACCACGGTGTAGCCCGCGGGCAGCAGCACGATCGGGTCATCCGCGGTAAAGAGTTTGCCATCCTCGCCAAAGCCGCTGGGGAAGCCCTGCTGGTCGTCCGGCGCCCAGACGATGTATTTGCCGCCGATGACCTCACCCCCTGCCGCTGGGGTCCGAATTGATGCGCGTGGTGGCAAAGGCCGTGGACCAGCCGCCGCCGCTCTGGTCGCGCTGCTCCAGATAGGGGTCGCCAAAGGTGTTCGTCCAGTAGGCGACGGCAAAGGTCATCACGCCGGGATCTTCCTCGCCGTCATTGTCGACGTCGCGCAGCGTGCCCTGCGGCTCGATCGGCAACGACAGGTTCCAGTCAAAGGGCGGGTTGAAAAAGTCGCCCGTGATCTGGCCGAGCACCTGCGATTCAACGGGGAAGATAAATCCTTCATTGCGGTCGATAAAGCCGGCCTGATCCTCCAGCACAATCAGCGGTTGGGCCACGCCCAGGGTGATGATCGGGTTGCTGTAGTCCATCTGGCCTGCGATGGCAACCGCCCGCCTTCATCATTGACGATGGGCGCGGGTGCGATGTCGCCATCCTGCGCCAGCGCCAGCGTGGCCGGCGTCAATACCAGACCAAGCAGCAGCAACGCGGTCAGCAGTCGTATGGGTTTCTTCATAAAAATTTCTCCTCTTCATACAAAACGGCAGTTCATGCAAAACGGTAGTTCATGTAGAACGGTGGAATCTCAAAAAGGTTGCATTGACTTATCCAGCTTGGGTAAGTCGCAAGCGCTCATAGTCGATCACATCGTCGAGAATCTGAATCAGGTTGTGTTTGGGCGTCCAGCCAATCGCGTCGTGCACCTTCGTCGTATCAGGCACGCGACGGCGCATATCTTCAAAACCGGGTGCGTAGGCCTCGTTATACGGAATGTATTGCACAGCAGAGCGGCTGTCTGTGCGTTCTATCACCGTTTGCGCAAGCTGATTGATCGTCACCTCCTGGCTGCTGCCGATGTTGTAGATTTCACCGGACGTCTGTTCGGGCCGGTCGAGCAGGTCGATCACCGCGCGCACCGTGTCGCGGACGTGGCAGAAGCAACGTGACTGTTCGCCATCGCCGTAAACCGGGATCGGCTCGCTGCGCAGCCCCGCGCGCACGAAGCGCGGCACGACCATGCCGTAACGGCCAGTCTGGCCGGGGCCGACGGTGTTGAAAAAGCGCACCACCGTCACCGGCAGGTCGTATTCGCGGTGGGCCGCAAGGCCGAGAAACTCGTCGAGCAGCTTGCTGGCGGCATAGCTCCAGCGGCTGCGGCTGGATGCACCGAGCAGCAGGTCATCGTCTTCGGCAAAAGGCACCTTGACGCCTTTGCCGTAGACTTCGCTGGTGCTGGCGAGCAACGTGCGACAACGGTAGCGCCGCGCGGCCGCCAAAAGCGCGTGTGTGCCGATCACGTTAGTTTCAATAGTCTCGGTCGGTCGCTCGACCACCAACTGGACGCCAACCGCCGCGGCCAGGTGCACGATCGCATCTGCCTGGCTGGCCAGTCGGTCAAGCACAAGCGCGTTGCGCAGGTCGTCGATGGCAAATGAATAGAGCGGATGATGAGCAAAGGTGCGGATATTTTCAATGCTGCCTGTGCTCAGATCGTCGAGCACGGCCACCTGGTCGCCACGCTCCAGAAGCGAGCGCGTGAGGTGAGCGCCGATAAATCCCGCCCCGCCGGTAATCAATACATGCATAGGACTCCAGTTACGCAAGACTTCCTTAGTTTTGGGAGAATAGGAGATGAATAGTTTGTAAGACCTGCGGCCTATTATCCTATGAATCCACGGTTTCGCCAACCGACTTTCAGAGATAATCCGCTGGTTTCCTTTGACGCACACACCGGGGCAAGCTACAATGGGCGGGTTATGACGACGGAATGGGTGTGCGACCTCTTGCTGGAACTGACGGAAGACGGCTACCGTGCGACGGTGCACAAATCGCCGGCGGGCACGGCAACCGTGGCATTTATGCTGCCGCTGCACCGCCGCGACCAACATGCCGTCATCCAGCAACTGCTTGGCGACGCCGCCGGCGCCGACGATCCGCAACGCAATGCCCAGTTTGCCCTGGCGCGCGACGTGGGCGGCAAGTTGTTCGGTGCGGTGTTTCATGGCCCCGTGCTTGACCTCTGGCGCGAGAGTTGGCAGGCCGCCTACGCGGCACGCGCCGGCCTGCGCGTACAGCTTGGCATCGGCGATGACGCGGCATTGCGCGCGTTGCCTTGGGAATATCTTTACGACGAGACGCGTGAAGAGTTTCTGGCGCTTTCCGTGCACACGCCGGTGGTGCGCTATCTGCCCGCTGCGCACAAGATTCGTCCCCTGGTCGTCGCCCCACCGCTGCGCGTGCTGGTGGTCATGGCCGGACCGGAAGGCTACCCGCCGCTGGCGATCGGTCGCGACTGGCGCGCGCTGGTCGATACGGTCGACTACCTTGCCGCCAATGGACGCATGACCTTCGAGCGTCTGGCCAGACCGACGCTGCTCGATCTGCAGCGCCGCCTGCGCCAACAGCCCTACCACATCATCCATTTTGTGGGATTTGCCGTGCACGACACGCAGACGCAGGCAGGTGTGCTTGTCTTTGAGGATGAAATGGGGCGTGGCCGCGCGATCAACGGGGATCACCTGGGCCGGCTACTGAGCGATCACTACTCGTTGCGGCTGGCGGTCATCGAGGTGCGCAATGCCGCACGGATCGGCGGCGTTGACCCGGCTGCCGACGTGGCCGAGCAGTTGGTGCGTCGCGGCGCGCCGGCCGCGATCTACCAGCCATCACGCCTGCGTGCGCGCCCTTCGCTGGCTTTTCTGCACGCGTTTTACGATGCGCTGGCCGCTTTCCGCCCGGTCGATGTGGCAATGACCGAAGCGCGCCGCGCGATCCAGTTGGAGGAAACCGGCGCAAGTTGGGGGCTGCCACACCTGGTCAGCCGCATCCCCGACGGACAGTTGTTTGAACACTACACACCGCCCCCGCCGGCGCCCAAGCCGCGCCTGCATCTGCGGTCTGTGTTCACAAAAAAGTGATTCGATTCACCGGAAAGGAACGTCCACGATGAGCAACGCTGACATTGGTCTGATCGGCCTGGCAGTAATGGGTCAGAATCTTGTATTGAACATGGCGCGCAACGGCTTCACCGTTGCCGTCTTCAACCGCACCACCGCGGTGACCGACGAGTTCGTCGCCGCTCATCCCGGCAAGAAACTTATCTACACGCGCACGCTGGAGGAATTTGTCGCTGCACTGCAACGGCCACGCAAAATCATGATCATGGTCAAGGCGGGAAAGGCGGTCGATGCCGTGATCGAGGGTCTGCTGCCCTTGCTGGCGCCAGGCGATCTGATTATGGACGGCGGCAACAGCTATTTTGCCGACACCGAACGGCGCGGCGACGCTCTCGCTTCTGCCGGGTTACTTTATATGGGCGTCGGCGTCAGTGGCGGTGAAGAGGGCGCCTTGTGGGGGCCGAGCATCATGCCGGGCGGTTCGCAGGAAGGCTGGGCGCTGGCCGGCGACATTCTCGCCGCCATTGCCGCCAAGGCCCCCGAAGATGGCAAGCCGTGCGTCGCCTACATGGGGCCGCGCAGCGCCGGCCACTACGTCAAAATGGTGCACAACGGCATCGAGTATGGCGACATGCAGTTGATCGCGGAGGCATACGACATTCTGCACCGCGGCCTGGGGCTGGAGGCGAGCGAGCTTGCCGATATCTTCGATAGCTGGAACCAGGGGGAACTGGACAGCTATCTGATTGCGATTACCGCGCAGATATTCCGCAAGGTGGACGAAATCACCGGCAAGCCGCTGGTCAACCTGGTGCTTGACGCCGCGGGGCAGAAGGGCACCGGCAAGTGGGTCAGCCAGGAGTCGTTCGATGTGGTTGCGCCGACGCCGACCATCAACAGCGCGGTGACGGAGCGCATCATTTCCAGCATGAAGGCGGAACGCGTCGCCGCCGCCCAAGTGCTGCCCGGCCCCAACGCCCAGTATGATGGCGACCGCCAGACGTTGATCGACGCAGTGCGCCAGGCGCTCTACGCCAGCAAGATCAGCGCCTACGCCCAGGGCATGGCGATGCTGCGCACGGCGAGCGAGGTGCATGGCTACGCGCTGAATCTGGCTGAGATCGCCGCCATCTGGCGCAACGGCTGCATTATTCGCGCGCGCTTCCTCAATCACATCACCGACGCGTTCAACCGCAACCCGGCGCTGGCGAACTTGATGCTGGACGACGATTTCGCCGCTGCGGTGCGCGAGCGGCTGCCCGCGTGGCGTCACGTCGTGCAGACCGCGGTCGCGTTGGGCATTCCGGCGCCGGCCTTCAGCGCCAGCCTCGCCTACTACGACAGTTATCGCAGCGCACGGCTGCCGGCGAATCTGATCCAGGCGCAGCGCGACCTCTTTGGTGCGCACACCTACCTCCGCACCGATCGGGACGGCGTGTTCCATTCAGATTGGGGATGATGGATGAATCGCTGGGGTTTGATCTTCCTGGTGGTGCTGGTTTTGGGCGCGGGCTGGCTTTGGTGGACGCGCCCTGGCGCAATGACCAGCGACCCAGTTGCGGACGTCTCCGCGCAGCCGGCGGTCGGTCGCCCGGCGCCGGACTTCACCCTGCCGACGCTGGATGGCGGTGAGTTTCGGCTGAGCGACTATCGCGGCAAGCCGGTCGTGCTCAACTTCTGGGCGACCTGGTGCGGGCCTTGCCAGCGCGAGTTGCCCGCTATCGAACGCGCCGCGGAACACTATCGAGATGTCGTCGTCTTTGCCGCGGTCGATCAGGCGGAGACGCAACAGCGGGTGCAAGAGTTCGTCGACGAGATGGGGCTTACCGTGATCGTGCCGATGGACGGCGAACAGGTGGTTGGTGAGCGTTATGATGTGCTGGGATTGCCGACGACTTTTTTCATTGATGAGAATGGCATCATCCGTTCGGTGTGGATGGGCGAGATGAACAGCATCGTGCTGGCCGAACATATTTCCGGAATTTTGAGGTAATCCGATGTTGCCGACGCTTGACGAGAAACCAGTCTATGTAAACCGTATGTTTGCGCGCATCGCGCCGACCTACGACCTGATGAATCGGCTGATGACCTTTGGCCAGGATCAGGGATGGCGGCGCGAGATGCTGGCCCACTGCAACCTGCCCCCGCGCGGGTCGCTGCTCGACGTCGGCGCCGGCACGGGCGACATCGCCTACACCGCGCTGCAACGCTTTCCCACGCTGCGCGCGGTGGCCACGGACTTTACCTACGAGATGATGGCCGCGGGCGTGGGCAAGACGCCTGGCGTTTTCCTGCCTTTCGCCCAGGCCGACGCCTATGCCTTGCCCTTTCCCGACAACACCTTCGACGCGGTGGTGAGCGGCTTTTTGGTGCGCAATGTTGTGGATCGCGTGGCCGCTTTCCGCGAGATGGCGCGCGTCACCAGGCCGGGCGGCCGCGTGGTCTGCCTGGAAACGACCCCGCCTTCCAACAGCGTGCTCGGCCCGCTGTTTCGCCTCTACTTCTTCCGCATCGTGCCCTTTATTGGGTCAATCGTCGCCAGGGATCGGCAGGCATACGCTTATTTGCCGCACAGCACCGTTGCCTTCCCGTCGCCTGAGGAGCTGGCGCGGCTGATGGAGCAGGCTGGTCTACAGCACGTCTTCTTTGTAGAGCGGATGCTGCGGTCGGTGGCCATCCATGTGGGCGTCAAGCTAGCGCCGCCTGCAGCAAAGTGACCGATGCAGAACTTTTTCGCTTCACAAAACGTTACCCCTTATTTGAAAGGGACTTTGAAAGGGACGCTTTCGACTGAGGAATATGATGGAAGCGCTTGATTTGCACGGTGAACGCGCCGCGCGGCGCGGCAATCCCAGTTTTGTCTGGCGCGCCGGACAGGGCCGCCGCCTGGCGATGATTTTGAAATGGGGACTGGCCGGGCGCGCGCGCGTCCAGCACATCCTGGTGGATGGGTGTGGCGCGGGGATGTACGTCAGGGCGCTGACACCCTATGCCGACGCTGTCAGCGGCATCGACATCGAAGCCGAGCATCTGGCGTTGGCGGCGCGTACGGCGCCGGCCGCCGGGTTGGCGCTCGCCGCGGCCGAAGCCTTGCCCTACGCCGACGCCAGCATCGACCTGGTGTTGAGTCATGAGGTGCTGGAGCACGTGCTGGATGATCGCCAGGCAAGCGCCGAAATTGTGCGGGTGCTGCGTCCAGGCGGTCGCGCGGTGATCTTTGCGCCCAACCGGCTTTATCCGTTCGAGACGCACGGCATTTATTGGCGCGGGGACTATCACTTCGGCGCCATTCCGCTCGTCAATTATCTGCCGGACGCGTGGCGGAACCGGTTAGCGCCGCATGTGCGCGCTTACACGGCAGCAGGACTGCGCCGGCTGTTGGTCGGCCTGCCCGTACGTGTGGTGCATCACAGCCAGATCTTTCCGGGCTACGACAACGTCGTGCGGCGCTGGCCCACGGTGGGCCAATGGCTGCGGCGGGCGACCTATACGTTGGAGCAATCACCGCTGTGCATTTGGGGATTGAGCCATTTGTTGGTGGTTGAGAAAGTATAGAGAAAATAAAAATAGTCATATGACGAAACGACTGGATCGACACGATACGATATTGATGGCGCGCCGGCGTCGCCAACGCGCGGTGACCGCCAGACCCAAAATATGGCTGCGTCTTGGCCAGTTTCTGCTGGGGCTCTTGATCTTGGTGGGCGTCATCGCAGCTACGGTGACAGGGGTGGTGGCCGCCACCGTCTTTGGCGTCTACAACGAATACGCCGCGCAATTGCCCGACGTCAGCGCAATCGAGCAGCAACAGGATCAATTCCAGACGGTGCGCCTCTATGACCGCACCGGCTCCAACCTGCTCTACGAAAGCGTCGACCCGCGCCCCTTTGGCGGGGACCGGCGTTTTGTGGCGCTGGACAAAATGACGCCGTATGTCTGGCAGGCGGCGGTGGCGCTGGAAGATCGCAACTTCTTGGACAACCCCGGCATCAACATCCGCGGTCTCTTCCGTGCCTTTATGTCGAACCTGCAAGGCGGGGCGGTGCAGGGCGGGTCGTCGATCACGCAGCAGCTTATCAAGAACGTCTTTATCGCGCCGGAAGAGCGCGCCCAGCAGAGCTATGCCCGCAAAATCAAAGAGGTGATCCTCTCGCTGGAAGTGACGCGGCGCTATCCAAAAGAGAAACTGCTGGAGTGGTATCTCAACTATAACTTCTATGGCAATCTAGCTTATGGCGTCGAAGCGGCCAGCCAGGTCTACTTTGGCAAAAGCACGCGCGACCTCAATCTCGCTGAATCAGCCATGCTCGCCGCGATTCCGCAATATCCAGCGCTCAACCCCATCGACAACTCGGAGGATGCCAAGCGGCGTCAGGGCGTCACTTTGCAGGCGATGGTCGAATCCGGCTATATCACGCAGGCCGAGGCGGATGCAGCCTTCCAGCAGGAACTGGCGCTGCGCAAGTCGGTTGCGGAGCGCTTCGATGTGCTCACCGCGCCCCATTTTGCGCTCTATGTCCTCGACCAATTGAAGCGGGAATACAACACCGTCGATGACCCATTCTACATCTGGCGCAAGGGCTTGACGGTCTACACGACGCCTGGATGTCGAACCTGCAAAAATACGCCGAACAGGTGGCGCGCGAACAGGTGCAGATTCTGAAAGAGCAAGGCAAGAACGCCAGCAATGCGGGCGTCGTCGCCATCAAGAACGATACCGGCGAAATTCTGGCGATGGTCGGCTCGCTCGATTACAACAACAACGAAATCGACGGCCAGGTCAACATTGCGACCGCCGAGCGCCAACCTGGCTCCAGCTTTAAGCCCTACGTTTATCTGACCGCGCTGCAGGAAGGGATGACGCCGGCGACGATGATCCTCGATGTCGCCCAAGCCTTCCCACAGGCCGACGGCGCCTACTATCGACCGGAAAACTACGACCGCCAATATCACGGCCCGGTGTCGCTGCGCAACGCACTTGCACGCTCCTATAACATCCCGGCGATCAAAGTGATGGAGCAGGTCGGCGTGGCCGATGCCCTCCGCACCGCGCATCGCATGGGCATCAACGGCCTGAATCGTGGCTTGAACTTCTATGGCCTCAGCCTGGTGCTCGGCGGCGGTGAGGTGTCACTGCTCGACCACACCTATGCCTACTCCGTCTTTGCCAACAGCGGCAATATGGTCGGCGAGCCGGCGCCTGCGAATGAGTTGCAGAGCGGCTACCGGACGCTCAATCCAGTCTCGACCTTACAGGTGCGCGACAGTGACGGCAACACGCTCAAGAAATATGAGCAGCCCGCCGCAGAACGCGTGTTCGGCGCTGAGGTGGCGTATTTGATGCAGGACATCATGAGTGACGACGTAGCGCGCGCACCCGCCTTTGGCGCCAACACCGCGCTCACGCTGCCTGACCGCAAGGTGGCAGCCAAGACCGGCACGACCAACGCTTTCAAAGACAACTGGACCATGGGTTACACCCCGCAGTTGACGGTCGGCGTGTGGGTCGGCAACACCGACAACGAATCGATGGAAAACGTCACCGGACTGTCGGGCGCGGCGCCGATCTGGAACGCAGTGATGCGCAAATATCATGAGAATCAGCCGGCGCTCTGGTACGACCCGCCGCCCGGCCTTACCCAACGCGTGGTTTGCCAGCCGAGCGGGCTGCTGCCCACCGACCAATGTCAGGAACAGCGCGCCGAGATTTTCGTCGCCGGCACCGAGCCGACGCTCTCCGACAATGTCTGGCAGGCGTTCGAGCTCGACCGCGAAACAGGCCTCCTGGCCGGCCCGGCGACGCCGCCCGAACGCATCGAAAACCGCGTCTATGAAATTCTGCCGCAAGAGGCAGCCGACTGGGTGAGAGACAGCGGCGTCCCACAGCCGCCGACGGAGACAGCTTCGTTGCGCCTTGAAGATTTCGACCCGGACAGCGCCATCATCTCACCGACGCTGGGCAGCACTATCGCCGGGCAGATCGAATTCATCGGCAACGCGCGCGGCGGCCCCTATCGTCTGGAAATCGGGCAAGGGCTGGAGCCGGCGGAGTGGACGCAGATCGGGCCGGAGCACGGCGAAGAGGTGCAAAACGGCGTGCTCGAACGGCTCGATACTTTCCCGCTGGCCGAAGGTCTCTATACCGTGCGGCTGACGGTCAACCGCGGTGACGGGCCGAAGCAGGCTGCCATTCCGGTGACAATCGACAACACACCGCCCACCGTCGTCGTTACAGAGCCAAAGGCCGACCAGCTCTTTGTCATGGAAAATGACGAGCAGATCAACGTCAACGTGCTTGCCAACGACAACCTGGCGCTTGAGCGCGTGGAGTTTGTCATCGATGGGCGCACCTTTGCGACAAGCACCGTGGCCCCGTATAACGAGCGCTGGGACATCGAGATGCGCGATCTGAATTCAGCCGCGGGCGGACAGCCGTGGCCGGCTTTCAAGTCCGACGACCCGGAAGTGCAGCCCGGCACAGTCGCCACCTTCCCAGACGGCTTCCAGGCAATCGTCACCAACGGCGGCGTCTACTTCGAGGGGCATACGGTCAAAGTGATCGGTTATGACGCGGCCGGCAATCGCGCCGAAAGCCCAGAGGTGCGCGTCTATGTCAGACACGAAAAGAAATAACGAGCAGCCCATGCAGCCGACAATGCTGGTAATGGACAGCAATTTCACGAATCACGTTTTTCTGACCAAGTTACCAACCTGGCAGTTAGCGGCATCCATGTCTGGCGTCGAGGTGCGTTGACATGGTCTTTGCGGCAAAATTGGCGCCGTCACGCTGGGAAGGCGTGATCGCGGCCATGTGGCTACTGTTGCTCGACCTGTTGGTGGTCGTGTGGGCGTTACGACGTCCGATCGATCTGCTGCAATTTCTGTTATTTTTGATCTTGGTGATCAGCGCCCCGCTGTTGGTTCACCTTGTTTACCGCACTTGGGCGGCCTTCACCCTGGAATACTGGGTCGACCGCAACGCGATCACGCTGCGCTGGGCGCATCTGCATCAAGTCATTCCCACCCAAAGTGTGCACGAAATAGTCCAGGGCGCTGATCTGCCGGTGGCGTCAGCGAGCTTGTTGCGCTGGCCCCTGCCCTTTCTCGACATCGCCGCGGCCCCGACGGCGCAATCGGTCAATTTATGCGCGACGCGGCCCCCTTCTGCCTGTGTAGTGCTGAGAACCGACACAGGCCTGTACGCACTGTCGCCCGCGGATACAGAGGGCTTTGTCGAGGCGTTGCAGGCGCGCTATCGGTTGGGAGCGACGCAAACGGTGGCGCCGAGGCGCGTCCAGCAGACCTGGTTGGCTGGCGCCCTGGGCAACGATCGCCGCGGCGTCTGGCTGCTGCTGACAGGACTGGCCGGCGTGTTAGTGCTGTTTGCAGTGCTGACGATCAGCTTCTCCAATTTGCCCGAAGTTTTAGCGGTTCGCTACAATAGTCAGGGATTGCCGGAGGAAATCGGCGAGAAGACGACGCTCTTTCGTCTGCTGGTGATTGGGTTGCTGGCGTGGGGCGTCAATGCCGTCGGGGGTCTCTGGCTTGTGCATCAGCGCCAGCGCATCGGCGCCCATATGCTGTGGGGAGGAGCCATCGTCGTCCAAGGATTTCTCCTGTTGGCGCTGGTAAGTTTGATCACGTGATGGGATTATCCGAGGACTTTGCTGTGAGCAATTTGAATCAGGCGCCGTTTCTAAGCATTGTGATTCCAGCCTACAATGAAGAGCACCGCCTGCCCCCTTCGCTGGAAAAAATTGTCACCTATCTGCGCGAACAGCAGTATGCCAGCGAGATTCTGGTCGTCGAGAATGGCTCCAGCGATGCGACGACCGCAGTCGTGCAAGCATTTATCGATCGGCAACTGGCGGCTGACGGAAAGGTTCGGCTGCTGTTGCTCACAGTGAGCCAGGCAAAGGCGCGGCCGTCAAAAGTGGCATGTTGGCCGCACAGGGTGAATATCGCTTTATCTGCGACGCCGACCTGGCAATGCCGATCGAGGAGATCGCTAAATTTCTCCCTCCTACTCAACCAGGCGGCTCGTTTGACATCGCGATCGCCAGCCGCGAGTTGCCGGGTGCGGTGCGCTATGGCGAGCCGGTTTACCGACATATCATGGGGCGCGTCTTCAATTGGTTGGTGCGGCTGCTGGCGGTGCCGGGCATTCAGGACACCCAGTGCGGCTTTAAGATGTTTACAAAGGAAGCCGCGCAAACGCTCTTTCCGCTGCAACGGATCGATGGTTGGGGCTTCGACGTCGAGGTGCTGTACATCGCGCGTCGGCGCGGAATGCGGTTGACCGAAGCGCCGATCAACTGGTACTATCAGCGCGACAGCCGCGTGCGTCCCTTCCACGATACGGTGAATATGGTGCGCGAATTGCTCAAAATCCGGCGCAACGGCAACCATGGTTTTTACGACCTGCCGTCCCCCCTTCCCACTGCCGACGAATTGCCCGCGGTCTGAATCAACACATAAATTTTGCAGTTTCAGTAGTTCACGATTTTGCCTCACACAGAGACGCAAAGACACAAAGTTGAAGATGGCGCTCTTTGTGTTCTTTGTGACTTTGTGTGAGTTTCGTGAAGTACTGAGTTTAGGAAGAGAACGTCATAGGTGAAGGTGGGCGAGTGGTCACTTGGCATGAGGAGCGCCATGTGTAGGTCGGGCTACTAGCCCGGCATGTTGCGTCAACGAGCCGTGTCACACTGTTAGCGTGACCTACACGAGATGGCGCAATCAAAACAGCTATCCACTAGCGCGGCTCCTCGGCAAGCGCCATCGTTACATCCAGCGTGCGCCCGTCGCGAATGATGGAAACGGTAACCACATCGCCGACGCGGTAATGATTTTCCAGCAAGGTTTCCAATTCGGCAATCGAAGCGATCGTCTGCCCGTCAACGGCAACCAATAGATCGCCGCCAGTATAGACGCGTTCGCGGCCAATGATGTCTTCATGTTGCGCGCCGAGGATGCCAGCCGTTGCCAACGGCGACCCGTCATAAATCTGCACCAGGAGCAGCCCATCCTGCGCAGGCAGTTTCAACACTTCGGCCAGCCCCGGTGTGATGATGTAGGCGTAGCGAATCCCCAGCCAGGGATGCCGGTAGCGCCCCAGCGCAAGCAAATCGGGAAGGATGCGCTTTAGCGTGTCGACCGGCACAGCAAAGCCAACGCCGGCGCTGGTGCCCGTGGGGCTGAAAATGGCGGAGGTGATGCCGATGACCCGGCCGCTGCTGTCGAGCAGTGGCCCGCCCGAATTGCCTTTGTTAATGGCAGCGTCAGTCTGAATAATGCCAGGGATCGTGCGGTTGTCGGGGCCTTCGATGGTGCGGTCGAGCGCGCTGATCACCCCGGTCGTCAGCGTGCGGCCAAACTGGCCAAAGGGGTTGCCGATCGCAATCGCCCATTGACCGACGCGCAGATCGTTGGAAGCGCCAAGCGTGACTGGTTGGAGTTCTTCAGGCGCCAATTCAACCTTGAGGACAGCGACATCGTTGCGCGGATCGACGCCGATGACCGTCGCCGGCACGACAAGCTGATCGCCAAAGGCCACTTCAATCGTTTCGGCGTCCTCGATTACGTGATAGTTTGTGAGGATGTGACCCGCTTGGTCAAGGACAAACCCAGAGCCGGCGCCTTCTTCCGGCGCCACATTGAAGAAGAAGTCACGACGCAGCACGCGCGTGGTAATGCTAACCACTGAAGGGGAGACGCTTTCGTACACATTGACGACGCGTCGCTCAAAGAAATCCAGCCCGGCGGCGTCGATCAAGGCGGTTGGGTCGCTTAGCTGCGCCGCTGACATCGTCGGCGTGGGGATGCCAGGGAGTAGGGTCGGAGTCGCCGGCGCCGCCAGCGACTCTGGCGTCAGACGCAAGGGAAGCTGGAAGGTGCAGCCCCCGGCGCATAAACTTACGTAGAAGACGATGATCCCGACAGCAGCCCGGCGCCGGCGAACAGGCTGCCGGGTTGTCATACGTCTCAGTACGGCGTTCACAACGATTTGGCGGCCTCGTCGAGCGTAGCCAGACCCTCTTTAAGCGCGTAAAGGGCAGCCTGGGTGCGGTTGGCCAGGTGTAGCTTGCTCAAAATGTTGCTGACATGGGTGCGCACAGTGCGTTCACTGATGATAAGGGTGTCGGCAATCTCCTGGTTGGAATAGCCGCGCGCCACGTAAACCAGCACTTCCACCTCGCGTTCGGTCAACGGCTCGTCAGTCTGGGGCAGGTTGCTGGCGGGCCGGTTTAATTCGCGAATCAACTTGCGCGCAATCGCCGGGTGCAGTGACGACTCACCGTTGTAAACATCGCGAATCGCCTGGATCAATTCTTGGGTCGAGGAGTCCTTGAGTAAATAGCCGAGCGCACCCGCTTTGATGGCGGCAAAGACCTTGTCGTCGTCCGAAAAACTGGTAAGCACCAAAATACGCGCTTCCGGATTTTCATGTTTAATGTCCTGAATCGCCTCGATGCCATTCTTGCGCGGCATCACCAAGTCTAACAAGAGAACATCGGGATTCAGCGAGCGCGTTTTGAGCACTGCCTCGACGCCGTCTGAAGCTTCGCCGACGACGATAATGTCCTCCTCTGTTTCTAGCAGCGCACGCAGACCACCCCGCACAACGTGGTGATCGTCTGCGATTAAGACACGGATTCCTTGATCATTGCTCATAGTTGCACCTTCCTGGGTTGCAAGCCGAACCTATGCAGAAGCATGATCGGCCCAGTTTGAAATCGACATTAAAACGCGCACACAGACACCCTTTTGCGGTGCAGATTCAATGAATAACTTTGCGTGCATCAGACGTGCGCGTTCATGCATAGTGGTCATGCCTTCACCGCTCATACATTTCGCATCTTCGGCGTCGAACCCGATCCCGTTGTCGCAAATTTCGAGATGGACGTCCTGGTCGTGCACTCCCAGATAAACTCTGACGTCAGAGGCTGACGCATGTTTGAGTGCATTGTTGAGCGCTTCCTGGCAGATGCGATACAGCCCATCTTCCACAAAAGCCGGGAAGGAAATGTCGCCATCCACTTCAAGGCGCGCGGTCATGCCGGTGCGCTTTTCCACCGATTCCAGCCGCTGACGCAGCGCGCCGATCAATCCCACCTGTTCAAGCACCGCGGGCTGCAGTTCGTAGAGCAGCAAACGTAATTCTTTCAATGCCGATTGCGCGGTTTCGTTCAGTTGCTGCAAATAGTCCTGCACGCGCGCGATCTGCCCCAACGAGGCAAGCCGCCGTCCCGCTTCGGCAAAGAGCGTGATGCTGTAAATCGACTGCATGGCCGCATCGTGCATCTCCCGCGCCAACCGCTCGCGTTGTTGCAGCGCAGAAGCGGTCCTTGCCTTTTGTTGGAGCCGGTCGGCGCCGTGCGCGATGATTACCTGATCCGCCAGCCATAAAGCATCCTGGTGCGCGGTCGGTGATAATTCCGTCGTCGCCAGCGCGACAACCACTACGCCATGAACTTCACCGTCCACCAGCAACGGCACAACCAGCGTGGGGGCAATCTCATGCTGCGAAGCGAGCGTCGCTTCTGCAACAAAGATCGGAGCTTGTTGTTCGTGCAGCTCGGTCAACAAGGCCGGGACAAGAATCGACTCTAGTGAATATTCAGCTTCCGTCCCTGCGGTATAGAGGATTTCCAATTGTTCCAGGCTACTCATGACCGACGTGAAGCCAGGCGCCCACATGACGGTCATCCCGATCGCACCCAACAGACGCTGCGCCTGCTCGTACACATAATCAAGCATTTCATCGAGTGGGCGATTAGAAATGCTCATCAACAACAAGTTGCGGAGCCCATTGGCGGCTTCTCGACTGCGATCAACTTCGTGTCGTCCAGCCATGACGCTGCGCTCAAGTTGCGTGGTGTAAGCAATGAGCTGGTCAGAAGGAAGCGTATGCGCCAGCGCGGTGGCGGTCAACACATATTGCACTTCGTTCGTCAGGCCGTGACCTATCGAGCAAGATAACAACAGGCGGCGCTCGTCCGGCGCCTCGACCGCAACTGTGGCAGCGGCGTCATCCGCGTAAATCGTCCCGAAAGGTAGTTGGCTGACGGCGCGCCCGAACCAAGTTTCTTTGAACCCAGTTATCGGCCGTCCGACAACCTGTTCAGAGGTGCGTTCAAACAAGATGCAGAAAGCAGCGTTGACCATCGTACAAACCAGGTCACCGTCCGTGATGGCGACGGCAGTAACACTGTCTGCACTCACCTGGTGTTCGACCTCTCGACGTTCCAACGTCTGCCCGACCATGGCAATTCCAAACGCAAACCGATGGCTTTCAATAATGAAATTGATTGTACTACAATTTCGTCAGAAACCAAGCGCCAATGAGACTGACTCAAGTGCGCGCCGGCATGAGCGCTTGCGACCTCTCAAGCAGCTTTTCGTGGTGGATGCCATTGCATCGATAATCCGGCGCGCTGTGTGAAAGCTGTGGATAAATTGTGGGGTAGACGCTGGCAAAGCTGGCTTTTGCATGGGGTTTCCTTTGGCAAGTTATCCTGCCTTGTCCACACAATAGTGGCAAATCAGATTCGACCCACCCTCTCTAGGCGCGCATAAAATAGCTTATGGAACTTATGCGAAGAATTGCACAATCTATCCCCAGCAGATCGGTTGAATGCCAAGCGCCCTGTTGCACAAGCCCTGGCAGAACCTGCTCAAAAACTCCCTGCATCTTGTGCCCGTGCAGTGTCTACAGCGTGTTTGGTCTAAAGTTATCCACGCTTCTACTACTACGAATTTAATCAATTAGATCAAGGGCGACGTAATCCAGAAACATCCGGCGCCAGACGGGGCAAGGTGGATAGCGATGCTTCTTCCGTATCAGAATCGATTTCCTCAGCAAGCATTGTCAACTCGGCGACATAGAGAAACGGCGTCGGGTCGCTGAAGCCTCCCCAGCCATCAAAACGGTTATAGGGATGAATACGAATGGCAAAGTGGAGATGCGTTGGGAAGGCTCGCCGCAAGACATCAGCGTGGGCAATCGCCTGGCTGCGTTCCACAACTTGCCCAGTTTCCACCAGGATTTCGCCGACCTGAGCGTAGAGGGATTCGCCCCAGCGGTGTTCGATTTTCACAGAGCGTCCCAGACCGTGCGGCTCGTTGCTGATCTCGACGACGCGGCCACGGTCGGTGGCGCGGATAAGTGCGCCCGGCGCTGTCAGCATGTCGAGGCCAGGGTGCCCTTTAAGCCGGATGCCGTTGTAGGTGAACTGTGCGTGATGAGCTGCATTGTCACCCCACCCTTGCAACATCTGCGCTGCATCCCCTTCCAGCGGCAGCGACAAGTGGATGCCCTCAGGCTCATATTGAGCAGCAAATTGGATATAGCGATGGGCGCGAGCGGTCATAACATTTCGTTGTTTACTGTAGAGAAGAATTAGACAGGCGATTGCCAGTTGCATATACTCAGTTCTTGGCGATTTTGCAAACGCCAAGTTGAGTGGAATACACGTTGATCGGAGTATACGGCCTGGGTGCGCCGTAAACCAAACGCCCGCTGGTTGGAAGTGTGCAGCGTCAGAGGCGTGGTCGTCTGCGCTGTCACAAAGAGGGAGATCGTATGCCAATTTACGAATTTGTCTGTCACGATTGTGGTCACGAGTTTGAAAAAATTCAGTCGTTTTCCGACAGCAGCACTCCAGTCTGTCCGCATTGCCAGGGCATTCATGTGCGCCGGCGCATCAGCCAGCCCGCGATTCACTTCAAGGGGAGCGGCTGGTACATCACCGACAGCAAGAATACGTCCAAAGCGTCGGCGAATGGCAAAAAGGAAGATGGCGCCGAAGGTAAAGGTGACGACAAGGGCGACAGCAAAAGTGACAGCAAAAGTGACAGCAAAAGTGACGGTAAGAGTGACGGCAAGCAGGAAAGCACCCTGGCTTCGAAGGAAAGCGCGGCGCCCACTCCTGCTGCCAAAAAAGCGGAGTAAGACGACGATGCCTGGGCTGTCCGGGCATCAGCAGGGGTGGCGCTCACCTTGATGTTGGGTGAGCGTTTTTGCTTCTGTTAGAAGTGCGTTAAAGTGTCTTCGCTGCAAACTCCGCATTCGTGTACAATACTCCTGATACTATCATTTTACTGAGAAAACGGTGTCACCCTCGTGGATGCACCGCAGTACGGCAATCAGTGACTACACACGCATGGAGGAAACGTGATGACTGTTCCCAAGCGATTTGATGTCCTGCGCTTCATGGGCGCAATGTTCAAGGTATTTGCCTGGATCACCTTGATCTTGACGATTTTGACGGCGATCGGCGTCGTTCTCCTGCCGCAGATTGCGGGTCTAAGCGAGGCGTTAGGCCCCTACGCCGGCTTTGCCGCGGCAGCGGGCGCCAGCGCTATCATCACTGGATTGCTGGTTTTGCTGGGCGGGCTGCTGAATTTCGTGATGCTCTATGCATTGGGCGAGATTATATTGCTGCAAATTGCCGTGGAAGAAAACACGCGCCTGACCGCTGCGTTGCTCCTGAAAATGCATCAGGATAGCCAGCCCGAAGCGCAGCCGGTCGCCGCGTATCCGCCGCCCGGCGCCTTTGCCAACGAGCCTGCACCCTATCGCTGATCGTCCGTCTTGTACGTCTATTTTTACATCTATGCCCTTTGTTTGGCTGTAAACCAAGCCCGGTGTCGATCTATGCCTGAACCTGCTGATTTTCTGTTCGTCCACGCCCATCTCTTCACGATGGAGGGAGACGGCGTCGGCTATATAGAGGATGGCGCCGTAGCCGTGCGCAGCGGGCGCATCATCGATGTCGGCCCCTCGACCGCCCTGTCTACGCGCTTTGTCGCCACCGAAGTCATCGATGCTTCCCATCATGCCTTGCTGCCCGGTTTGATCGACGCCCACATGCACACGCCCTGGGCCGTTGTGCGCGGCGTGGCGCAGGACGTCGCTCATTGGATGCAGAAAGGACTGGCGCCTTACGCCCGGCATCTGCATCGCGAGGCGGCCCTGGCCGGCGCCTGGCTGAATGTGCTGGAGGCGCTGAAGGCAGGAACCACCACCCTGGGCGACTACGCGCATCCTATCGAAGGTTGGGCGGACGTCTTCGCCGCGGTGGGCGTGCGCGCGGTGCTGACCGCGACTATCAACGCGCTGCCGCCTGGTCAAATGGCAAACTGGGGAATCGGCGAACTTTACCCGCTCGACGATGTGGTCGGTGAACAAAGTATCCGGCAAGCGGTCGATTTTGCCGCGGAATGGCACGGCGCCGAGGATGGCCGCATCACCGTGATGTACGGGCCACAGGGCGCCGATATGTTGACGCTGGATCAGTTGCGCCACGTCAAGCGGCTGGCCGCGGCCGAGGGCTTGATGTTGCACATGCATGTAGCGCAGGGTGATCGCGAGATCGACCAGATGCTCAAGCGCTACGGCAAACGCACGCCCGCGTTTCTGGAGCAGATCGGCTATCTCGACGACCAGTTGCTCGCCGTGCATCTGACCGAAGCCACCGAGGACGAGACCGCCCAAATTGCCTACAGCGGCGCGAGCATGGTGCTCTGTTCGGGCAGCATCGGTATTATCGACGGCATCGTGCCGCCGGCTGTGGCGTTCCGCAGCGCTGGCGGGCTGGTGGCGTTAGGGTCGGATCAGGCCGCCGGCAACAATTGCAACAACATCTTCAACGAGATGAAACTCACTGCGATCTTCAACAAAATTAAATATCGCGACCCAACGGTGTTGCCGGCGTGGCAAGTGCTGCGCATGGCGACCATCGAAGGCGCGCAAGCCATCGGAATGGGCGACGAAATTGGCTCAATCCGCCGCGGCAAAAAGGCTGACCTGATCCTGGTTGACCTGCACGCGCTCAACTTGATGCCGGTGCTGACCGCGCCGATCCGCAACATTGTGCCCAACCTGGTCTACGCGGCCACCGGCCACGAGGTCGATCTGGTGATGGTGGATGGGCGCATCCTGGTGCGCGAGGGCCGCGTGCTGGCGGTGGATGAAGCCGCGGTGCGGGAAGAGGTGCAGCAGCGCGCACAAGAGGTGGCGGACGCGGTCAAGCGCGACCCGGTTCATCTCGATATGGCGCTGCTGCAGGCAATGGAGGAGGGCAACCTATAACGGACTATTCCTCTCCCAGCAGAGAGTTCAAAAGCATGGCGATGGCGCTGATAATGATGCTTGCCAGCAGCGCCCACCAGAAGGTGTCGATGTGAAAGGAATTCGGAAAGATCCACGAGGTGACGTACAGGATGAAGGTATTGATCACCAACGTGAAAAGTCCGAGTGTCAGCACGACGAGCGGACAAGTCAGCAGCATCAAAATAGGTTTGAGCACTGCCATCAAGAAGCCAAGCACGGCTGACATGAGAAACAGCGTAAGCAGATCCCCGCTAAAGTTTAACCCCGGCAACAGCCAGGTGGTGATCCCTACCGCGATCGCAAGTACAACCCACCGAATCAATAGCGACTTTACCATTCTAAAACTCCTTTGCAATGTCATTGAAAGATTAAAAAGAGAATTTGTTTTGCGCTTGGCTGTCTTGCGCCAGAACTGAGAGTTGCTGAACGTCTCCATCCTGCCAGGTGCAGCCTCTAGACGCAGATTACACCACAATGGTACGCCATATCCACAAATTGCGCATCTCGTCCACCACGCTTGACCAACCGGGCGCTACGACCACGGTGGCGTCGTACTGAAATATAATGGCTGGGCCGTCAAAACGGTGGCCTGGTTGCAATAAAGTGCGCTGGTAGCAAGGCGTTGCGGTGGGGCGCACGGCGTCGAACCATACCCGCTTTGTACACGTGATCGCGTCGGTGACGTGCACGGAGGGCTGAGGCGTCTGACTGGGGAGCGTCGGCTTGGCGCCAGGTGAGGAAGCGCGCAGCCGCACCGTCACCGCTTCAACGCGCGCTTCGAGCATGGCATAGCCGTAGCGTTGCGCGTGGGCAGCGTGAAATGCTGCTGCCGCCTGGGCGACCGCCATGCCCTCCACCGGCAGTGCGAGCGGCACGGTCAACTCGTAGCTTTGTCCCTGATAG
The DNA here is from genome assembly GCA_016710365.1 of Candidatus Caldilinea saccharophila. Classification (GTDB taxonomy): domain Bacteria; phylum Chloroflexota; class Anaerolineae; order Caldilineales; family Caldilineaceae; genus Caldilinea; species Caldilinea saccharophila. The sequence goes on from JADJVW010000003.1 coordinate 284,657, forward strand.
CGCATGTCGATCTCTGCGGCCCGCACAATTTCCGTCACCTCCTCACGTTGCAGCACCGCCGTTACTTTTTCATCCAGCGCGGCGATGGCCGCGCTCAGCGCTGCTGGCGCGTGCGCCAATGCATCGGCGTCTGCCAGCAGCGCTTGGGATGCCTCGCTCGTCACATCGGCCATGAGCATCCCATAGGCGCTCAAGACGCCGGGATTTGGCGGGCAGAGGATGCGCGTGACGCCCAGGCTCTCGGCCAGGTCGCAGGCGTGGAGCGGGCCGGCGCCGCCAAAGGGCAGCAGTACAAAGGCGCGCGGGTCGTAGCCGCGCTCGACGGAGACGCGACGCAGCGCACGTTCCATCGTGGCGTTGGCAACGCGCACTACGCCTAACGCCGCTGCTTCAGTGCTGAGTTGAAGCGCGGCGCCCAAACGTTGCAAGGCGCGCCGCGCCGCGGCTTCGTCCAAAGTCACCTGCCCCTTTCCGCCCAGAAACCCCGCCGCATCGAGCCGCCCCAGCACGAGGTTAGCGTCGGTGACGGTCGGCAGGTCGCCGCCGCGGCCGTAGCAGGCAGGGCCAGGCAGTGCGCCGGCGCTGTGAGGCCCAACTTGGAGTGCGCCGCCCGCATCCACAAAGGCAATGCTGCCCCCGCCCGCGCCGACGGTGTGAATGTCGATCACGGGCAGCCGCAGGGGCAGATCGGTGATCGTGCTTTCGGCGGTCGTGGGGATGCGTCCCGGACAAAGCGCCACGTCGGTGCTGGTCCCCCCCATGTCAAAGGTAATGAGATTGACGGGGTTGTCTTTGGGCAGAGAGAAAGGGAGGAGAGAGGTATCCGCGCTCATTGCTTGCGTGGCGACGGCAAAGGCGCCGACAACGCCGCCTGCCGGCCCGCTCAACACCACGCGCGCGGCCTGAGTCGCGGCCTGCTGCAGGCCGATCACGCCGCCGTTGGACTGCATGATGCGAATGGACGGCGCGCTGGCTGGCATTTCCAGAGCAAGCGTGCGCTCCAGACGGGCGAGATAGCGCGCCACCAACGGCTGCACATAGGCGTTGATGACAGTCGTGGCGGTGCGCTCGAATTCGCGATATTCAGGCAGGATGTCGCAGCTCAATGAGATCGGCAGGTCGGGCAGCGCAGCGCGCAGCAGGGCGGCCGCGCGCTGCTCGTGAAGCGGGTTACGATAGGAGAAGAGCAAGACAATGGCGAGGCTTTCGACGGCCGCCGCGCGCAACTGTTCCACCAGCGCCGGGATAGCCGCTTCATCCAGCGGCGTGATAACGGCGCCGTGTTGATCCAGGCGCTCGCTGATCTCCAGCCGATGCTGATCGGCCACCAGCGCTGCCGCGCGCGCCTGCTGAAGACGATATAGCTGCGGCCGATTCTGGCGTCCGATGACAAGGACGTCGGCAAAGCCTGCGGTGGTCAACAGCGCGGTGCGAGCGCCGCGACGTTCCAGCAGCGCGTTGGTTGCCACCGTCATGCCATGCACGATCGCCAGCGACCGCCGCAGCACAGTGTCAGCCTTATCTGTCAGCAACCCCAGGTCGCGCAGGCCTTGCACGATAGCAATGCTTTGATCGTCAGGCGTGGTCGGCGCTTTGTGCACCCTCAGTTGTTGCGCATCCCAGACGACAAAATCGGTGAAGGTGCCGCCCACGTCGATGCCAACGAGAACAGGATCGTTCATGCTCCACATCCATCTCCAACGCCTTTCACCGGTTTGCTCAATCGCACGCTTTCGCTATAATAATAGGTGATCACTGTCGCGTCACTACAATTCGGAATACTTTGCAACATGACTGGCCTCAGCTTGTAGGAAATGCGATGCACCCCTATCCTTCCGTTGGTAAGCAGAATCAGACTTATTGTTCTAAAATTCAACATTTCGTGAAATCCGTAGGAGGATTCAGAACTATGCAGAACAAGCGATTTGCTATCTTGTTGTCGATAGTGGCTGTTTTCACGATGGTGCTGTCCGCATGTACGATGCCCGCTCCCAGCGGCGCCAGAAGCTGCCACCGAAGCAGCCGGGGCAGCAGCGCCGGCGCCGGCGACCGCCATCAAGATCGGCCTGGTCACCGATGTGGGTCGCGTCAACGACCGCAGCTTCAACCAGTCGGCCTGGGATGGCGTTGTGGAGGTCGCAACGGCGCTCGGCCTGACGGAAGGCGATGGCTTTAAGTACATCGAGACGCAGGACTCGAAGGATTACGCCGACAATATTCAGCAGTTTGTCGATGCAGAATTCAATGTCATTGTGACCGTTGGGTTTGCCCTGGGCGAAGCGACCATCAAGGCCGCGCAGGAAAATCCCGACATCTACTTCATCGGCGTCGACCAATTCCAGGGTGAGGTGCTGCCCAATCTGACCGGACTGGTCTTCCGCGAGGATCAATCCGGCTTTCTGGCCGGCGCTCTGGCCGCACAGTTGAACAAGACCGGCACAATCGCCGCCGTGCTGGGCACGGATCTGGTGCCGCCGGTGGTGGCGTATGGACAAGGCTACGAACTGGGCGCCAAGTACATCAATCCCGAGATCACCGTCCTCACCACCTATCACCCTGGCGAGATGTCGCAGGCATTTGTCGACCCGGAATGGGGCGCGGCCACGGCGAAGCAGGCGCTCGACCAGAAGGCAGACGTGATCTTTGGCGCCGGCGGTCAGACAGGCAACGGCGCGCTGCAAGAAGTTGCGTCGGCGCCGGGCGCGGGCACGGAACTCTTCTGCATCGGCGTGGACTCCGACCAGTGGGAGACCCTCCCGGCTGCGCATCCCTGCTTGGTTTCGAGCGCCATGAAGCTGATCACCCCTTCGGTGGTCGACCTGATCAACGCCTATGCCGCCGATGGCGCGATGGCTGCCGGCAACTACTTTGGCGGCGCTGGTTTGGCCCCGTTCCATGATTTCGAGGACAAGATTCCCCAGGAGATCAAGGACAAGCTCAACGAGATCGCCGCTGGCCTGGCTGACGGCAGCTTGACCACTGGCTATCAGCCGTGACCGATCGCTGACAAATTGTTTTAGAACAAGAGGCAAGGGTAATTTCCTTGCCTCTTGTTTTCCCCGCCCACTGTTCCATTCCCAGGAGCGGCTATGAATGTTTCCTCTTTACGACGGATTGGGCAGATGCTACTGATTCCAATCCTCGCTGTTTTTTCCGCCCTGATTGTGGGCGCACTCGTGATGTGGATCTTTGGCGACGACCCGCTTGCGGCCTATCGCGGCTTGTTGGATGGCGCGTTCGGCAGCGCGCGCGCCTGGTCGACCACCATCCGCAAGATGACGCCCTTGATCCTCACCGGGCTTTCGGTAGCCGTTGCCTTCAAGGCTGGCCTTTTCAACATCGGCGCTTCGGGTCAGTTTATCATTGGCACGGTTTGTTCGGTGGCGGTTGGCGTCAATTTTGAGGGGCTGCCCGCCGTCATTCATCTGCCGCTGGCGCTGCTGGCCGGGATTGCGGGTGGGATGATGTGGGGCTTCATTCCTGGCGCGCTCAAAGTCTTCACCGGCGCGCATGAGGTGATCGTCACGATCATGCTCAACTATGTGGCGAGCCTCTTTGCCGGTTGGACAGTCTATGCAGGCGGCACGCAAGGGCAGACGCCCGGCCCACTCTGGGACGCGACCGCGGGGCCGATTTCGCGCACCCCAGAGGTCTTTCTCAACGCGCGCATCCCGTGGATTTTTGGCGATCCTTACCGGGTGCACTGGGGCGTTGCGCTGGCGTTGGCCGTGGCGATCCTGATGTGGTGGGTCATTTTCAAGACGACGCTCGGTTTTGCCACCCGCACTGTCGGCGCCAATAACAAGGCGGCGCGCTACGCCGGCATCAACGTCAAGTGGATCACCATCCTCACCATGATGATTGCGGGTGGTCTGGCCGGGTTGGCCGGCGCCATCGAGACGCTAGGACTCAACCATCGCTTCGCCCCGGAATTCACCGGCAGCGTCGGCTTTGACGGCATCACCGTCGCGCTGCTGGGACAGACCAACCCGATCGGCGTCGTGCTGTCGGCCTTCCTGCTCGGCGCATTGGATGCAGGCGGCGCGCGTATGCAATTTAACTCCGGCGTCTCCGCCGACATTATCCAGATCATTCAGGCACTGGTGTTGATTTTTGTGGCCGCGCCGACCATCATCCGTCAGATTTATCGCATCCGCAAGCCGAGCGATCAGGTGGAAACGACGGTCTTCAGCAGTGGGTGGGGAAAGTAGGGCACGATGGGCAAACGTCGGGTTCGCATCACGCCCTATATCATCGGCGGGTTGATAGTCATTTTCGTGGTGATGGCGCTGCTCGTCAACGCCACGCCGCTGGGCGCAAGCAACGTCTGGCTGCGCGTCTTCTTTGGCATCAGCGCGCTGAATTTTACTTTGCGCGCCAGCGTGCCGCTGATCCTGGGCGCCATGTCGGGCATTCTCTGTGAGCGCACGGGTATCATCAATATTGGCATCGAGGGTATGATGCTGGCCGGCGCGTTTGCTGCGTTTGTCGCCAAGACCGGCACCAACGGTTGGCCGTTCATGAACAGCTTGCTGTTTGGCGTAGCCGCGGCGTTGGCGGTGGGCGGCGCGATGGGATGGCTGCACGCCCTCTTCTCGATTCGCTACCGGATGGATCAGATTATTTCGGGCACGGTGCTGATCATCCTGGCGACGGGCGTCAGCTCCTATCTGTTCAACCGCGACGCGGTGGCCGAAGGCAAATTTGGCTCGGTTGCAATTCCGGGATTGTCGCAGATTCCGGTGTTGGGTGAAGTGCTTTTCTCCAACCCGCCCCTGACCTACACGGCATTGATCCTGGTCGTCGTGATTCACATTGCGCTGTTTTACACCAAGTGGGGTCTGCGCTCGCGAGCGTGCGGCGAACATCCGCGCGCGGCCGACACCGTGGGCATCAACGTCAACCGCTTCCGCTACATGAACACGATCATCGGCGGCATGTTGGCCGGGCTGGCCGGGGGCTTTCTCGTTTTGGAGGCGGTCGGTCAGTTCCAGGAGGGTATGACCGCGGGACGTGGCTTCATCTCATTGGCCGCCATGATCTTTGGCAACTGGATGCCCTTTGGCGCGATGGGCGCCGCTCTGTTGTTTGGTTATACCCAGGCGCTGCAGAATGAGCTGTTGCTTGCCGGCGTGACGACGGTGCCGCGCCAGTTTGTCAGCATGATCCCCTACGTCGTCACCATCGTCGCCGTCTCCGGTTTTGTCGGCCGGGTGCGCGCACCCGCCGCGGAGGGTAAAGTATACGAGACCGAAGGCGGATCGGAGTGAAAAATTGAACACATCTGTCACACCCGTGCTTGAAGCACGCAACGTCACCAAGGTCTTTCCCGGCGTCGTCGCCAACGAAGATGTCAATCTCACGCTGCACAAGGGTGAGATCCTGGCGCTGCTGGGCGAAAACGGCGCGGGCAAATCGACCTTGATGAACATCATTTTTGGCCTTTATCACCCGACGGAGGGTGAGATCCTGGTCAACGGCCAGCCGGTGGTGATGAAATCGCCGCGCGATGCGATTGCCCTGGGCATCGGCATGGTGCATCAGCATTTCCAGCTCGTCCCCGTGATGACTGTCACCGACAACATCATGCTGGGCGACGAAAGCGTCAAGGGTGGCTTGCTGGATCGGCGCAAGGTGGCGGCGCGCATCCGGGAGCTTTCCACGAAATACAGCCTCGAAGTCGATCCGGACGACATCATCGAGGACCTGCCCGTGGGCGTGCGCCAGCGCGTCGAAATCCTCAAGGCGCTTTATCGCAATGCCAACACCCTGATTCTGGATGAACCGACCGCGGTGTTAACGCCGCAGGAAATCGAAGGGCTTTTCCGCGTCATGCAGACGCTGAAGGAACAGGGAAACTCGATCATCTTCATCACGCATAAGCTCAAGGAAGTGTTGCGCATTGCCGACCGCATCATGGTGTTGCGCGACGGGCGCAGCGTCGGCGAGGCCGATCCCCAAAGCGCCACGCAGCAGCAGCTTGCCTCGATGATGGTGGGGCGCGAAGTGATCCTCACCGTAGAAAAAGGCCCGTCGCAGCCACAAGCCGTGGTGCTGGAGGTCGAAGGACTCACGACGACGAACGATCTGGGCGATCCAGCGCTGCGCGGAGTTTCGTTCCAGGTGCGCGCCGGCGAAATCCTGGGCGTGGCAGGCGTGCAGGGCAATGGACAGACGGAGTTGGTCGAGGTGATCACCGGGCTGCGCAAAGTGGACAGCGGACGCGTGACGATCAGCGGGGCTGACATGACCAATGCCAGCCCGCGGCGCGTCACGCACGAAGGCCACAGCAGCCACGTGCCCGAAGATCGCCACACCTATGGGATGGTGGACAGCTACTCGATTGCCGATAATCTCGTGTTGAACCAATATTACTTGCCGCCCTACGCCAAAGCCGCCACCATTCAGCAGGCCGCGATTGCCGAACACGCCAAAGTTTTAGTCGAGAAATTCGACGTGCGCACACCCAGCATCTACACGCACGGCGGCAGTCTCTCCGGCGGCAACCAGCAGAAAATGGTCGTGGCGCGTGAGTTCAGCCGCCCGATCAACCTGCTCATCGCGGCCCAGCCGACGCGCGGCATCGACGTCGGCTCGATCGAGTTCATCCACAACCAGATCGTCGCCAAACGCGATGAGGGGATCGCGGTGCTGGTGGTCAGCGCCGAGTTGGATGAGATCATGGCGCTTTCCGACCGCATCGCTGTGATGTACAAAGGCGAAATTATCGACATCATCGACCGCGCCGACGCCACGCGCGAAGGACTTGGGTTGCTGATGGCGGGCGTCAAGCAAGAACTGGCGTCATGACGATCAGCCCGATCCTGGATCTGCCCCAAAGCATCGACTATGCGGACCTGCCCCAAGGCCCACTCAACCGGCTTGCCAACCACGAGATCATCTGTCAGGTGGACGCGGACTGCAACCTGCACGGGGTCGTATGGCCGTGGGGAGATCGCGTCTATGCGCGATCCATCACACTGCGCGTGATGGATGTGCAGGAAGGCGAGCTGACGCCGTTGGTGACGCGCTTCTTCCCCGGCCATCAGGAAGTGATCGCCGGTTCGGAAGGCGTCATTATCACCAAGCGCCTCGGTGCGCCCTACAAGACAACCGATGACCGCGCCCTTTTCTGGCTGCTCGAATGCCAGGCAGAGGGCGACCGCGTGCTGCGGCTGGAGATCGACATCGATTGGGGCGAACCGCTGAGCCAGCGCATCGTCGATGGGTTGCTGGTTGCGCAGTCCAACCCCGGCCCCGCACGCGGCCTCTATCAACAGAGCAACGCCGAGAGCACGCGCATTTTTGGCAACCCACACGGACGCCCCGACCAGGTTGACATCGATGAAGCATCGCGCGCCCGGCTCATCTATCATGTGCTGGTCAACGGCATTGTCGAGGTGCCGCTGATCTTCACAGTCAGCGACGTGGGCGAGCAACTGGCCTGGAGCAGCTTCCTCGTCCTGCGCGAAGTCGAGGAATACTTCGATATCAGCAGCCGGAACTGGACGCACCGCCTGCGTGCGGGTCGTTTGTGGACGCCCGATCCTCTCTTTAACCAAGCCGTCGAAGACGCTCGACTGGAGGCAGTTCGTCATCTTCAGCGCCACCGCACCGGCACGGCCCCCTCCGACCGTCGCGTCGACCATGTTCCCGCGCTGGTGGGCGCCTGGGACGCGCTCGACCCGGTGCAAAGCCGCAACTTGCTGGCGCATCTGCGGCGCGTGGCAGAGGCCACGGAAGGAAGGTTGCCCGTCGTGTTGCCGGCGACTCCCAGCACAACCATGCGCGGCGCGCCTGAGCAGTTGCTTGCCACCAATGGCGCGTACATTCGCGCCTTGGCGTCGCATGTTGCACGACACCGCACCTCGCGTCAATTCCTGAGCGAACATCTCCCCGGCGTGCGCGCGTGCACCGAAGCGTTGATCCTGCTGCGCGCCGCACAGCAGGACGAATTCGCGCAACCGACGCGGCAAGGGGCATTGGCTCTCTGTTTGCGGCTGGCGGCTGGCCTGGCTTTGCGCGCGGGCGATGATGTGAACGCCGCCCGCTGGGAAAGCGAATGGCGCTATCTGACGCAGAAAACCGGCCCCGTGCCAACCGACAACCCAGCAGGATTTGATCTAAGCCAGTGGGAAGCCGCGTCGGGGTGGCGCAATCGACCGGATCGTCCGCGCGGTTTCGACAACCCGTGGCAGGGGATGCAGCTTGCAGGCGCGGCGATTTGGCAAGGGGTGGGGCTGGCGGATCGCGGCGATGTCATCGTGGTCGAGCCGGCCATGCCGCAAGAGTGGCGTTGGTGGGCGCTGCTCGATATTACGCTGACCGAAGAACGCCGTCTGAGCATGATGTGGGATGGCGCCACCTTGCATGTCACGCAACCGGTGCAAAGCTTGCTCCCCGTGCAGGTGCGCAAGCGGATTCATCTCTTGCATAGCGACGAATTTGACTTCGATCCTGTTTTCGAGATGATCAATGAGGAAGCGGATGAAAAAGTTAGTTTTAAGCCCAAGTTTCAACGGGCTTAGCAGGTAAATGGCGCCGTACTTCGTGACAAGGCTCCCCAGAGTATGAACCGAACAGCTATCGTTTACGATTCTTATAACCTCCGCCACACGCTCGAAGGACACCCGGAAAATTACCGGCGTCTCAAGCTGGTAATGGAATTGCTGGCCGAAGAAGGGATGTTGGATAACCTGGTATCGGTCCCCAGCACACCTGCCCCCATAGAAGCCGTCTTAGCGGTGCACACGCCACAATATCTGGATCGGCTACAGGCGGTGGCGCGTCATGGCGGCGGACATCTCGACGCCGACACCTACGTCACCCCCGACAGCTATGAAGCCGCGTTGCGCGCGGCCGGCGGACTGTTGAATCTGGTCGATGCTGTGCTCTGGCGGCAGGCGGATAACGGGTTTGCATTGGTGCGTCCGCCGGGACATCACGCGTTGGCCTATCAGGGGATGGGCTTCTGCCTCTTTGCCAACGCAGCCATTGCCGCACGCTGGGCGCAGCGTCACCACGGCATCGACCGCGTCTTGATCGTCGATTTCGATGTGCACCACGGCAACGGCACGCAGGATATTTTTTACAAGGATCCCAGCGTCCTTTTCTTCAGCACGCACCAATTTCCCTTTTATCCGGGCACCGGTGCGGCCACGGAATTGGGCGCCGATAAAGCTTACGGAACAACGGTCAATGTGCCTTTCCCGCCTCACGTGGGCGATAAAGGTTATCTGGACGCGTTCCAGCGCATCCTGGCCCCGGTGGCGCGGCGTTTCCGCCCGCAATTGATCATCCTCTCGGCCGGCTTTGACGCTCATTGGCTGGATCCGCTGGCGAGCATGGGGGTCAGCACCGCAGGGTATGCCGCCCTCGTGCAAGAACTGATGTCGTTGGCTGACGAGCTTTGCGGCGGCCGGTTGGTCTGCGTGCTGGAAGGGGGCTATCATTTACAGGTGCTTGCTAACGCTGTGCTGACCACGTTTCAAGTCCTGCGCAGTGAATCGATGCGACCGATCGACCCCTTTGGCCCTTCGCCGGCCGACGAGCGCAGCGTTCAGCACCTCTTTGGTCAACTGAAGATGCTGCACAACATTCGCGATGGCGCCTATTACTCCCTCCCTTCGCGCTGGCTGGATTGGGGCGATGAGTTCGGCATCTAGACCATGAGCAGCATTCCTGATCTTGACGCACAACGCGCCCTGGGTGAGACTGTCGTCGAACTGGCGATGGTGAGCCGCGCGACGGAAGCGCAGCTTGCCGCAGATCAGCCGGAAGCGGCGGCCGCGTTGGCGCGGGTGGTGCTGATGCGTTTTCCGCGCCATCTCGCCACCTATGAACGCCTGGTGCGCGCTGCCTGGTCGCTCAAACGCTGGCAGGAAGGGGAAGACTGGGCGCGCCGCTTGCTGCAGGCCGACCCGGGCAATGCCGTCGCCTGGCGTTCGTTGGCGTATGCGGTGGAGCAGAAAGGTATGCTCAGCGCGGCGCGCTCGATATGGCGACGCGCTTTTCAGAGCCACCCCTACGACCCGGAGATCCGCAGCGGGTTGACGCGCACGCACCTGGAAGGCGGCGATCGTCTGCGTCTGGATAGCGCCGCGCTGGCCGGCATTTATTTGCGTGCTGGCCGCTGGGGACATGCCGCCGGCGCGTATCGGCGCCTAGTCAAAGCAGAGCCAAAGCGCCTGGATTTCCAGGTGAATTGGATGGTCGCCGCCTGGCAGCAAGGCGTGCGCCAAGAAGCTTATCAACTCGCGCGCCACCTGACCGGGCGCAGCCCGCATACCTTGCTGGCGTGGGTGGTGCTTGCCGCCCTGGGCGATGTCGATGACCGCGCGCTGGCGCGCAACCCGATCCAGACGATGGATCCGGACGGTGAGTTTGTGCAGACATGGCTGCGCGTGCCGTGGGATCGCCCGTCAACGCCGCTGCGCATCACGATCGGCGAAGCCGCGCTGCTGGCGGAAAACAACGCATTTGCAGTAGACTCGTAGCTTGCGTTTGCAGGCAATTCAAAACCAAAAACAAATCGAGGAGTGAAACAAAATGGAACGTACGTTTGTCATGGTGAAGCCCGATGGCGTCCAGCGCGGGCTGATCGGCGAGATCGTCGGGCGTTTCGAGCGTCGCGGTCTCAAAATCGTCGGCATGAAGATGGTGCAGGTGAGCGACGATCTAGCGCGACGCCACTATGCTGTGCATGAAGGCAAGCCCTTCTTCGCCGGGCTGATCAGCTACATCACCAGCGCGCCGGTGGTGGCGATGGTGGTCGAGGGCACGAATGCGGTCGTGGCCGTGCGCCAGACCGTGGGCGCCACCAAGCCTTTCGAGGCCGCGCCTGGCAGCATCCGCGCCGACCTGGCGCTGGAGATCGGCCGCAACCTCGTCCACGCCAGCGATGCGCCGGAAACCGCCGCCGCCGAGATCGCCCTGTGGTTTGGCGAGGGCGTGGTCGAGTGGCAGCGTGCGGTCGATGGCTGGATCTTTGAGTAGAGAGGGAACAATCGGCCACGGATTTAGCGGATGAGACGGATTCTCACGGATGATTTTTATCCGTGTTGATCCGCCAAATCCGTCTCATCCGTGGTCTATCTCTTTTTGACCTTCAGGGGAGGCGCGATGAACAACGAATCGATGGATCGCTTTCTGGCGCGCTGGCACGCGATGATCGACGCTGGCGACAGCCGCGCGTTGCCCGATCTGCTGGCGGAAGAGGTCGAGTTTCGCTCGCCCTTTGCGTTTACACCGTATCGAGGTCGGGTGGCCGTGGCAGGACTGTTGCAGACTGTGATCCAGGTCTTCCGCGACTTTCACTATCATCGCCAGTTTGTTGCAGGCGATAGCGCGGCGTTGGAGTTCAGCGCCGCGGTCGGCGATTTCTCGCTCAAGGGCATCGATCTGATCCGGCTGGACGAAACGGGCCGCATCATCGACTTCGAGGTGATGATCCGCCCGGCCAATGCGCTGCTGGCGCTGGGCGAGGAGATGGGGCGACGGCTGGCCGCATAGGGCATCAAAATGGATCCCCTCCTAGCTATCCACTTGTAAAGCTGAAAAAGTTGAGTTAAAAGTCGATGTTGATGCCGCCGCGGCGTTCTTGGCGTTCTGGGCGTTTTTGGCGCGCACCGGCAGGCGGAGGGGGTTGGTCTTCGTCGATCCAGTCGTCGAGCACTGCGCGCAGCGCCATTAAGCTTTCCTGGCGCGCGGCGTAGGCGTGCACCCAGAAGTCCTCCGGCAACCCCAGATCGTTGTGGCGCATCTCTTCGACGAGGCCGGTGGCGCCGTCCAGCAACCATATGAGCGCGTTGAAAGCGCCTTCTCGTTCGGCCGCAGGGCGACGCCCAGGCTGCTCATAACGCGCGTTGTAGGCGCGCCGTTGCGCGCGACGCCGCGCATTCTCGCGGTGCGCTTCGTCGTCGGCCAGGTCGTCGAGCAGATCGAAATCGTCGTTCAATTTGTCGTCGTACTGATCGTCGGGATTCTCATAAGCTGCACCGTTGCCTTGCATCGTTCCTCACACCATTCTCTGCTCTGTTCAGGAATATCGCTAGTGCACTGCGGCATAAATAGGCCGATAACTAGAAACCGAGTTTTTCCAAAAAACTCGGTTTCTCCGCAAAGCACCAACTAGCGGATGATTTGCGCCCTTCTGTACTAGTGGAATTGGGTCAACGACGCAACGTCACGCGCATCACCTTGTAATCGGTCGCGCCAAAGCGATACTTATACTCTTCGTCACCCTGCATAAAGTCAAATACGCGACAGCCGGAAGCAATGGCATACTGAATTGCATAGCCCACCAACACCCAGCCGGGACTAAGCTGTGCATGCGCGTCTGGATCATAGCCGGAATTATACAGCCAGAAGCGCCGATCATATTCAAAGGCGAAAAGCGTGGCTGCCTTTTCGCCGTCAATCGTCAGGAAAAAGAGCCGCAACCATCCCGCTTCCAACATGCGCTGCGCAATCGCCAGGAAAAAACGGCGCATCTGTGGCGTCATAAAATCCGCTTTGTCCGCGCGGCTGGCGCGCTGCAACGCCACAAAATCGTCGACTTCCGCTTCGAGCAGGTGTTCGGGGCCGACCAGATAAAGGCCAATCGCAGCCTCACGCTCGGCGCGGCGTTGCTTGCGGCGGATCTCATGGCGCTGCTTCTTCTCCACCTGATCCTGCAGATATGTTTCGTAGCGCAGGGGCAATGCGAACTGCGGCGCCGTGTCCTCTTGGATCACGTCTGCATGAAAACCGTAACGCGCCGCCTGCGCCGGTATTTCTCGATAGGTCAGGCTGGCTTCCGGCAGGTTGCACAGATCCACGACATCCCAAGCCGGCGCGTCGGCGCTGTGCAGCCAGGCGAGAAAGGCCGCGTAGATCTCAGCTTCGCGCCCCTGTTCCGCAATCACATCCAGATAGTCGCTGACTTCGATGCAGCCGACCAGATTGAACTGACGCTTGCCCGCGTCAACGCCTGTCTCGATCGTGTGCAAAAACAGCGGCGCAATCCCCACCAATGCCTTGCTCTGCGGACAGCGGAACGCCACAATCCAAAGCTCGCCCTGTCCGATCGATTCCCACCAGGTTGTCTGCCATTCGTAGGTCAGAAAGATAGAATTGAAGCGAGCGCGTCGCACCAGGTCATTCCATTCGGCGGCCAGGGCCTGAAAACCATGCGGGCGCGCCTCCGGCCCATACACCGTGCACAAAAGCGGAGTTACGCTTGCTGCACTCTCGGCAGGCGCGTCTTGTATCAGACAGTCGCTGTTCATCAGTTGAGTTTCCTTCCCCTTGCGTTAGCTACGCCAGCATGCTTGTATGCGTCGCAAAGTATAGCGGAGGCGGAAGGGTGCAACAAGTAGGATAGCGCACGAATAGGTGCAACTTTGGGGATAGAAGATGATCAGGGGGTTGTCCCCGGTCCTCGATATTGGCGGATGAGCCAGGCCAACATGCCGATGATGGCAAGTCCACCGAGCATGACGCCGGTCCAGGTCAGCACTTCGACCGGCGGCCGGCCAAACCACAGCGTTGTAGGCAACAAAGGTTGTTCACTGACTACGAGACCTTCTGACCCTGCGCGCCCAGCCGCAGACACGTTTTCGACCGTCGGTTCCCCAGCATGGGCAAGGACGCTGTTCGGATCGCCTTCGCCTGGAGTGGCTGCGCCCATCACGTTCCCCATCGCCAGAGGCGTGTCGGTGGCTGTGATGGTGGGCGTGGGCGTCTCTGTCGGCGGCGCCGTTGACGTAGGCGGCGAGGTCGGCGTGGGCGTGGCGGTGGGCGGATAACAGACCGTGAGCGCCACATCGTCGATAAATTGCCAGGTGCGCAGCGCGTTCCCATCGTTCAGGACGTTGAAATAGAGCACCAAAGGCCGCCCACGAAAGCTGGTCAAATCCACGCTGGATTGTTGCCATACTCCGCCGTTGAGCCGCTTGCTGTAGAGAACCCCCGCGGTCGAGAGATCGACATTGAGCAGCACGACTTCCTGGCGATCCAGCAGAATCATGCGCGGCACGCTTTCCAGCGGCCCTTCTTCGCTGCGATCAAAGTGCCACCAGCTCAGCGCAGCAGTGCTGGCCAGCGGCGAAATCTGAAATGCCTGGCGGATGGAAGAGAAGCTTTCTTTGCCGGGCAAACCGGGGACGGTGGCCGGGTCGATGCCCAGCCGCACCGCGCGCAAGCCGCTGCGCACCGGAGCGCCCACATACGCACCGGGTACAGGAGCTTCGCCAAAAATCCAGAACGAATCATCCTCGAAGCTGCCGTTGAGGATGCCATCGGTCACGCAGCCTGCGGGCAGTGGCGTGGTGGTTGGCGTCGGCGTCGGCGACAATGTGATGGTGGGAAGCGGCGTGATCGTGGGCGTCGGCGTCAGCGTCGCCGGGATTGGGCAGGCGATGATGGAAACATCATCCACATACATCCACGTTTTGCTGCCTACGCCGTCATTATTGACGCCAAAGATCAGCGTGATCTGCTGCCCTGCCAGGCTGTTCAATGGGAAGCTGCTCATCGCCTGCCAGGTCGTACTGTTCTGCTTGGTATTAGGAATGACGGGGATGATCGAGCCGTTGGAAGTTTGAATATTGACAAACTGGACGTCGGCATCCCCAATATTGAGGTCATATTTGGGGAACCACTGAAACGAAAGGTTGATGTCGAATCCGGCCGGCAGGTTGATTGTCTGGCGGATGCTGCTGCTGATATTCTGATTTGGGTCCGCGGCTGTCAACCCAATGCGCGCTGAAAAGGTGCCGCCAACCTTGACGGATGAGTCTGCCACGACAAAGCCCTGTGGCCCCCAGTCCATAAAGATCGGTGATTCAAAGGCGCCGTTTGTGACCCACTCAAAGCAGCCTGCCGGCGGCGCGGGATAGGCATCAGGGATGGCTGCCGGGGCCGCGTCTATTGGTGTGGCGGCTGTTGCCGCCAGAAGCAAGCTGAGGACTGCAAGCCAGACCGCCACCCACTTACGGCGCAGCGATAGAACTGGTGACGATGTACGTCCAGAGACGATTTGTTTGGTGTTGTGCTGACGATGGGGCAACTCCCTGCCTCCTATTGGGCTGGGCAGAGTCAATGAAAGATGACAGCCAAGATGTGTCTGCCAAAAAAGTTACCATTGGCGAAAGTTTACCACAGCCAGAATAGGCTGGCAATGTCTTTGTCTAGGGCAATCGCGTCTAACTGGCGATGTGCCCAAGGACTTTGAGCAAATAGGTTTCATCCCATCCGGCCTTGAGGCGCTTGTTTTTGACACCAAGTTTAGTAGCCCGCTCCTGTTTGCGCGCATTGAGTGCGATATGGCGCAAGAGAGCGAAGTTCTGAGGTCCATTGCCCTTACGGAGACGGGATTCGTCTTCTCGGAAGGCGATATCCAGCACCCAGTGGAGCGAATTCTCAACTTGCCAGTGGGCATGGGTAACTTTGAGGGCTTCAGCTGCCAGAGGGGTCCCACTGCTGATGAAGTGACGGTTTTCAACCGAATGTGCGTCGCCCACATAGCGTTCTGACCGCACTCTCACGATGGTGTGAAGCGCTCGAAAGCGGTGAGGCGTGCGCCTCATTGCTCAACCCGCTCTGATCGGATTCTCAGCTTATGACCCAAGGCCTGCTCTGGCTCACCCTGGGCAAGTGACCCTGCAATCCCGTTGCGCCAATCTGAGATGAATCACCTCTGTTTACTCTCTTGGTTTACTCTCTTGGTGGTCACTTACGTTTCCCCCTTCCGGCGGACGGCGCTAAACTGCCCTATGCTGTCATTTAGTCGTATCCTACTTGTCGGTGGATAAAGATGTCGATGCAATCTGCAGCACCATTCATTATCAGGACAAAACTCCATCGCCCGCGGATTGTGGAGAATCAGGTGTCGTTGATGCGCCCAGCAGCACCTGGCATACGTTCCGGATCGACCGTGCACGCTGGTGTGTGCGCCGGCTGGTTTTGGCAAGACGACCTTCTATGCGAGTGGCTTGCCAACAATGACCAGCGCAGCAGCGCGTGGCTATCACTCGACGAACGTGACAGCGATCCGACAGTCTTCCTTGCCTACCTGATCGCCGCGATCCGCACGGTTTTTCCCGATGCCTGTGCTGAGACAAAAGCGATGTTGGATGTCCCAACTTTGCCACCCGTCTCTACCATCAGCGCTACGCTGAATAATGAAATCGATCATTTGACAGAGACGGGCGGGTTGGCGGCTGGTCAGCGGTTTATCCTGGTGCTGGATGATTATCATCGAATCAACCATCAGGATGTTCATCAGGTAGTCAACGATCTGCTGCTGCACCCGCCTCGCTCGCTGCATCTTGTCATCAGCGCCCGCCATGATCCGCCGCTATCCCTGCACACCCTGCGCGTGCGTGGTGAGGTAGTCGAGATTCGGAGTAACGCATTGCGCTTTACTATGGGAGAAATTGTGGCATTTGCGCAGAAAGCGATTCATGTTCCGATCGATGACGCAATGATCCAACAGGTCGCGGAATTCACCGAAGGATGGGCGGCCGGGCTGCGCTTCGCGGCGCTCGCACTCAACGCGAGCGATGGCAGCGCTCCCCGCATGACAGCCAGCGCACTCGAACACCGCTTTGTGATAGATTACCTGTCAAACGAAGTCCTGATTCACCTGCCCGCCACCACGCAGACATTTTTGATACAGACGGCGATCCTGGAGCATCTCAACGGCGCCCTGTGTGATGCGGTGCTGACAGAGAGCGAAGGCGTCGGAAGTTGCCAGCAGCGTCTGGAATGGCTGGAAAGAGAAAACGTTTTCACCAGTGCGCAGGATGACCAAGGTCGATGGTACCGCTATCACAGCCTCTTTCGGCGTTTGCTGCTCGATCAACTAGAACGCAGCTACAGCGCTGAACAGATCACGATATTGCATCAGCGCGCCAGCGCCTGGTATGCCGCCAATGCTTTCGTCGAGGATGCACTGCACCATGCCCTGACGGCAGGCGACGCAATGAGTGCAGCCCAAATTATCGAAACGTATCGTCACAAGGCATTGAATTACAGCCAGTTCCAGCGCCTGGATCACTGGTTGAAATTACTGCCAGTCCAGTTGATCCAAGAACGCCCCGGTCTCCTGATCATCGAGGCGTGGCTGTTGGCAGAACGCTGGCGTACGCCCGACATGAATGCACTGCTCGACCGCATCGAAGCGCTGCTACCCGATGCGGCGCTATCGGAGTCGGAGCGAGTGATTCTAGAGAGCGAGATTGCTGCACTGCGCAGCGACTACTGCTA
Organism: Candidatus Caldilinea saccharophila; assembly: GCA_016710365.1. Lineage (GTDB taxonomy): Bacteria > Chloroflexota > Anaerolineae > Caldilineales > Caldilineaceae > Caldilinea > Caldilinea saccharophila. The sequence goes on from JADJVW010000003.1 coordinate 301,907, forward strand.
CTTCATCGGTGACCGCGCCGAACTTCTGCGCTTCTCGCGTCATGCACTGGGCCTTGCTCCGATGACGCTTTCGTATGTACGCAGATTTGCATGGTTGTACTATTTGGCGGCGCTGCAACTACACGGTGACTTCAATGCCTTACAAGATGCGCTGCACATAAGCCTGCGCGAGGATCGTATTCACGGCGATGCCTTTCCAGTAAGCCCGTTGATTACTTACTGCGCCGCCAGTTGGATGAACGCCGACCTAGCCACATTACACCAAAGTGCGCTGCATCTGCTACATCTGACGCAAGAACGCGACCTCTACAACGAGCAGGGGTGGGCGTATCTCTATCTCGGTTGTGTCGCGTATCAACGCGACGAGCTGGAAAGCGCGCGTCAGGCGTTCACAACGATCGTGAATCGCCCATATAGCACGCACGGGCATGCATTCTGGCAGGGGGCATTCGGGCTTGTTGCCGTCTATTGCGCCCAGGGCGCCTACTCACAGGCTCAGGCGTTAAGTGACTCGCTGCTCGCTACTGGCCTGGAAATGGGGGGCGCCAACGTAGGTGCAGAGGCGCAGACGCTGCGAGCTTTTGTTGCGTTGCAACAGGGAAACATTGGTGAAGCGCAGCGTTGGGCGGCATCGTATGATCGCAGCCAGCGGCTGGCGCCGATGTCGATGTTCTACGCCGCTCCGCTGGTGCTTGCCAGAATTTTGCTTGACCCTGCTGCCTCGAAGGATTATGCGGATGCTGAGGCGTGGATCAACCAAATCTATGACTTCAGTCTCGATACTTATAACCTCCGTGTTCAAATTGAAATGCTGGCGCTGCGCGCGCTTTTAAACGAAATGAACGGCGAACGCGCGAATGCGCTGAAACTGTTAGAGCAGTCGGTCACACTTGCAGCACCTGGCAATCTCGTACGCATGTTCACTGATTTAGGCGCACCCATTGGGCCGTTGCTGATCGAACTCCGGGATCGCGGCTGCACGCCCGAGTTTATCCATAGGGTTATCAAAAGCTTGCCGCCGATGCCCGAATCTGTAGACTTATCCGCACCGCATCGGCGACCAACGTCCACAGCCGATGCAGGAAAGATCAACCATGATGTCCTCATCGAGCCATTGACGCACCGTGAGTCTGAGGTGCTTGAACTTCTGGCACAGCACTTAACCTCATCCGAAATTGCAAAAGAACTGGTCATCTCAGAAAACACAGTCAAGCGGCACCGCGCAAATATTTACCAGAAGCTTGGGGTCAGCCGCCGGCGTGATGCATTAGCCGTGGCGCAAAAAGCACTTCTCCTTCCCAAACAGCAACCGTCATAATGTCTGCCGCGCACACAGTAATTTGATAAAACCTACATCTTTTGTGGTGCGTTCAGGGTGATGCATGGTGTTTCACCCTATGCTACAGTTGGGTGATGAGCGATGACAAGCAAGTTCGTTTAATCCCTTTTGACCAACCCTCAATCTATGCGATCTGGGTAAGCGGCTACATCAATCCGGGGTGGAGCAATCGGCTTGAGGGAATGGAAGTGCAACCAGTCAAATGCAAAGATGGGAATAGCGTCACGCTGTTGAAGGGCGCGTTGACCGATCAGGCGGCGCTCGTCGGCCTGATCAATAACCTCTACCAAATGCACTTTGTGGTGTTAGCAGTCTTGCGCACCGAAGAAAACGGAGCGCCCAAAATATATGATTCATTAAGCAACATGACGGCAGATATACCTTCTTGTTAAGATGTCGTTGTTGTTATCCATACCCCAATAGCTCACAGGCCTTACTCAATATTTAGGAATAACTTCTTGGAGATGAGTGTGTTTCGATGATAAATTGGCATTTGTTAGTGGACTCGGTGTCCCTGAAACTCAGTAGATGAACATGGTTAAATGGAAGGAGCCTCTCTTGAAGTTACGTACAATGAAAATAGGTCTGCTTTTGCTGTTAGGTCTATTGCTGTTGGTGGCCGCGCGGCCGTTGCTCGCCGCCAGCACACCCCTAGCCGGCACAATTGGGTGCTCAGCACGCTTAACGGCCAGCTACCATTGGCGGGTAGCACCCTCACCCTCAATTTTGGTGAGGATGGCGCTGTCAGCGGCGCCGATGGCTGCAACCGCTTCACGACAACCTACACGGCAAATCGCTCGACCATCCAGTTCGAGCCTGCCGCCTCGACCATGATGGCCTGCCCACCCGCAGTCGCCACCCAAGCCAGCGACTTCACAGCCGCGTTGGATGCTGCGAATCGCTATCAATTGCGCTCCGGCCAGCTTATCCTGCTGGATGGCAATACTGTGCTTGCCACGTTTGTCGCGGCCAAAGCCGACCTGGCCGACACCACCTGGCTGGTGACCGGCTACAACAATGGCCGGGAAGCCGTGGTCAGCCCGCTGCTTGGCGCCGACATCATCGTCACCATCGATGACGCCAACTTGATTTCAGGCAACGCAGGTTGCAATGACTTCTTCGCATCGGTTCAGGCATCGACCAGTGGCTCGATTGTGGTCGACGGCATCGGTTCAACGCGACGGCTCTGTAGCACCCCATCCGGCGTCATGGAGCAGGAGACGGAGTTCTTCGCCGCGCTGGAAAGCGCCGCCACCTACACCATCGACGGCGACTTCATCGAGCTGCGCAACGCCGACGACGCCATTGCTGTGCACATGGTGCGCGAGCTAGAGATCGACATCCCCGAACCAGACCCTGGTGTGCCAACCGGCCGCGTGACCGCGCCGAACGGCGTCAACCTCCGTTCAGGCCCGGGCGTCAACTTCCCGGTGCTGGGTGTAGCGCCTTTCGGCGCCACCGGTGAAATTATCGGCCGCAGCGCGGATCGCAACTGGTGGGTGGTCGCAGTGCCAGCCGCACCGGGCGGCAGCGCCTGGGTTTCGGCGGACTTTGTCGCTGCCAGCAACGCGGCAGACGCACCGGTCATCGCATCCCCGCCCCCGCCGGTCGTGATTGTGCCGACGCCGGCCCCCACACCGACGCCGCAGCCTCAGCCAACGGCCACGCCATCGGCGCAGATGTCGTTGACCGCCGATCGCACCACCATCAACCAGGGCGAGTGCACCACGATTCGCTGGTCGGTGGAAAATGTCCAGGCGGTCTGGGTCTACCCGCAGGGTCAGCCCTTCCAACAGTTCCCGCGCACAGGCCAGGGGTCGGAAGAGGTCTGCCCGCCGGTGACCACTACCTTCGAGATGCGCGTCCAGTTGCGCGACGGTACGGTGCAATTCCGCCAGGTAACGGTCAGTGTCACGCCCGCCGCCTCGCAGAACCCGCTCAACGGGACAAGCTGGCAGGTGACCGGCTATAACAACGGCCGTAACGCCGTCACCGGCCCGCTCAACGGCACGACCCTGACCACCCGCTTCAGCGCGGATCAGATCAGCGGCAATAGCGGCTGCAATGAATTTGCCGGTTCCTATTGGGTAAGCGGCGCCAACCTCTCGCTCGGCGCGCTCGGTGGCGGCATGATGGCATGTGCTGACCCGGCGGGCGAGATGGAGCAGGAAACTCAGTTCCTCGATGCGCTGCGTTCCGCCGTCACCTTCCAGTTCGACGGCAACCGGTTGACTTTGCGACGTGGAGATGGCTCCACTGCCGTGGTCTTCACCCGGCTACAGTAACGTCCGCATCGCCGCCAACGCAAGCTAATGCTACCGCAGGTTACGTCCTCGGCGCGCCGCACCGCATATTTGGCTGGTGGATTCACCTGCGGCGCGCCGGGGACGTAACCTGATTCTGCACTAAGTTTACCAACCCTTCTGGAAGATTCACCAGAAGGGTTGGTAATTTATAAAAAATTTGCATTTCGATTTTCTTTGACCTTTTGGTGCAGTTCCCTTGTTTAGGTTGCACGCCAGATCATCGTGGGGATATATGGCAGTAAAAACCACTATACCGCCTGTCGTCGAAACCGCGCTCAAAGCCTCGTGGGCGCCGCTTGCGATCATCGTGCTCGCCCAACTGCAAATGGGCATTAACGTCAATGCGTTGCCAGTATCGCTGGGGCCAATTCTCGAAGATTTAAACGCGTCGGCGACGTCGGTGGCGACCGCGCTCGTGTTGTATTCGCTCTTCGTCGCCGCCTTCGTCATGCTGGGCGCCAAAATTGGTAAACTGTTTGGCGAACGGCTGGTCTTTCAAGTTAGCGTCCTAGCGCATGGTCTGACGATGGCGCTGATGGCGCTCAGTACAGACGCCGCCATGATGAACCTGGCGCAGGCTGGCGCAGGGATTGCGGCCGCGGTGCTGGTGCCGACGCTCGTCGTCCTCATCGCCGCCAACTATCGCGCACGTCAGCAGGAACAGGCGCTCGGCATCCTCGCCAGCATTCCCGCCATTGCCAGCGGGTTGACCTTTGTCATCGCCGGTTTTATTGCCACCGCCTTGAGTTGGCGTTTTTCGTTTGGCTTGATCTTCTTGATCTCGATCGTAGTCTTTTTCCTCAGCTTTCGCATGAAGTCGATCCCGCGCCAGCGCGGCATCAGCATCGACTTCGTCGGCGTGGTGTTGTCGGCGATGGCGATTGCCTTCATCCTGTTTGGCTTCAATAATCTGAACAACTGGGGGCTGGTGCTGGCAAAACCTGCGGCGCCCATTTCGCTCCTAGGGTTGTCGCCGGTGCCCTTTATGCTGCTGTTGGGCGTCGTGCTTGGCCAGGCGTTCTTTGCCTGGTCCGAAAGACGCGTGGCGCATCGTAAGACGCCACTGTTGGCGCTGGAAGTGCTGGACTCCTCCGAGGAGCGCAATGCCGTGTACGCCTTTCTGGTGCCGGGTGGACTCGGCCCTGCCATCAGCTTTCTCATCCCGCTCTACATCCAGATCGTGCAAGATCGCACGCCCTTTTTTACGTCGATTGCGATTGTGCCCTATGCTCTGGCCGTGGCCGCCGCCGCGATCCTCTCGGTGCGGCTTTATGCGCGGTTGACCCCGCGACGGTTTGGCGTCATCTCATTCGTTTTGATCGCCGTCGGTATGTTTATCCTCGCCTTTACGGTCGGCAACGACTGGAGTACACCGGGCGTCATTCTGGGGTTGATGCTGGTTGGCATCGGTGAAGGCACGATGTTGACGCTGCTGTTCAACGTGCTGGTGTCCGCCTCCCCGAAGGAATTGGCCGGCGACGTCGGCGCGCTGCGCGGGGTCGTCAACAACGTATCGTCGGCGCTAGGCGCCGCCTTTGCCGGCGTGGTGGCCGTGGGTCTGCTGGGTCTGCTCATCACCACAGCTTTCAATCAGTCCGTCTTGCCGGCTGCGCTTGAACGGGAGATCAATTTCGACAACATCGACTTTGTCAGCAACGACCAATTGTTGAGCGTGCTGAGTGAAACTTCGTCCACGCCAGAAGAGGTGGCGGAAGCAGTGCGCATCAACGCGGAGGCGCGCCTCCGCGCTTTGCGGGCGACCTTCCTGCTGCTGTCCGCCATTTCACTGCTGGCAATTGTTCCCTCGTTGAAGCTCCCCAACTACGTGCCGGGCGAGCTGTCGAGCAAAGATATTATCGACGAAGCAGGCAGGCGCAAAAAAACGCCGTCAAAACCCCGAGGATCAAATAAGTAAGGTATCTACCGGTTGCTCCCGAAACGGGCCACCGTGAGATTGAGTAAAGCGATCAGCGTTCAATAAGGAGCACTACCCGATGACGGTGTCCAGTGATGCAGCGCGCACCTATTCGCGCCAATGGTGAAAAGTTTTTGCAGGAGTTGTTCGAGATGCTGCGCATTCCCAGCCTCAGCGGCGACCCGGCTTATGCCGGCGACATCCGGCGCATGGCGGAATGGCTGGACCAGCACATGCGCGGGCTGGGGCTGGACAATGTCCAGATCATGCCGACGGCGGGCCATCCGGTCGTCTACGGCGAGTGGTTGGGTGCGGGGCCGGACAAGCTGACGGTGCTCGTCTACGGCCACTACGACGTGGTGCCCGCGGCGGTGGAGGATGGATGGACGAGCGATCCCTTCGAGCCAGTGGTGCGCGACGGCAAAATCTACGCGCGGCGCCACCGACGACAAAGGCCAGATGTTTATCCACGTCAAGGCGCTGGAGGCTTACCTGAAAACAGAGGGGGCCGCACCGGTCAATGTAAAGTTTCTGCTTGAAGGCGAGGAAGAGGTATCGTCACCGAACCTGACGCCTTTTATCGAGGAACATCTTGACCTGCTCAAGGCCGACGTCTGCGTGATCAGCGACACCTCGATGTCGCACATCGACGCGCCGTCGATCACCCACAGCCTGCGCGGCATGACCTATCTCGAGATTGAGGTGGAAGGCCCCAAGGAAGATTTGCACAGCGGGCTGTGGGGTGGCGCCGCACACAATCCCGCGCTGGTGCTGGTCGAGATGCTAGGCAAGCTCTACAACGCCGACAACACCATCGCTGTGCCCGGCTTCTACGACGATGTCGTATCGCTGACGGACGAAGAGCGCGCGATGATCGCCAAGACCGACCTGAGCGAGGCGGATTACAAAGCGGTCACGGGCGTGCCGGCAGTGTGGGGCGACGCACGCTTCACCATCCGCGAGCGCCTCTCCGCGCGGCCGACGCTGGACATCAACGGCATGTGGAGCGGCTGGACCGGGCCTGGCCCCAAAACCATCATTCCGCAGAAAGCGAGCGCAAAACTCAGCTCGCGTCTGGTGGCCAATCAGGATCCGCACAAGATTTTCACCTTGCTCAAGGACTACCTCGAATCCATCGCCCCGCCGACGGTGAAGCTCTCTGTCCGCCTGCTGACGACCGGCCGGGCCGCTTTGATCCCCTTCGATATCCCGGAAATGCAGGCGGCTGCGCGCGCCTATGAGCAAGGATGGGGGCACACGCCCGTCTTCACCCGCGGCGGCGGCAGCATCCCTGTCGTGGCCGACATCGCCAGCCTGCTGCACATTCCGGTGGTGATGATGGGCTATGGGCTGGACAGCGACGGGTTGCATTCGCCCAACGAGCACTACAGCATCGAAATGTTCGCGCGCGGCATCGAGACCGCCATCGTCTATCTGGAGGAGCTGGCGCAGTTGTCGCGCTAGAGCTAAGGACTTGGACTCTTGGCAGTTTTGGAAGGGGATTTAACATGAAGAAGATTTTGGTTGTGTGTTTGTTGTGTGGACTGCTCAGCACGTTTAGCTATAGCCTGATCTCGGCGTCCTCTACTGTCGCGACGGCGCCTTCGGCAACGAGTAATCAGTTCGCCGGCCCGGAAGCAGCGGGGCAGGTCAGCACGGTGCAAGAGGCAAATACGGCGCGCCTCGGCAGTTACGTTACCGTCGTCGGGAATATCGTCGATCACTTGAGGGAAGATTACTACACGTTCCGCGACGAGACGGGCGAGATTCGGGTCGAAATCACCAACCGAGTTTGGCAAAATCGTGCAGTCACGCCTGATACACAGGTGCAACTGTTGGCTGAGGTTGATCGCAACCTGGTCGGCATTCGCTATCTCTGGGTCAAGTCGCTTGAGATGGTTGGCACGGCGTCCACAGCCGGGTCCACCGGCTCTGGGTTCGTCGGCCCGGAAGCAGCGGGGCAGGTCAGCACGGTGCAAGAGGCAAATACGGCGCGCCTCGGCAGTTACGTTACCGTCGTCGGGAATATCGTCGATCACTTGAGGGAAGATTACTACACGTTCCGCGACGAGACAGGTGAGATTCGGGTCGAAATCACCAACCGAGTTTGGCGGAATCGTACAGTCACGCCGGATACACGAGTACGGCTGTTGGCCGAGGTTGATCGCAACCTGGCCGGCATTCGCTATCTCTGGGTCAAGTCGCTTGAGATTGTCGAATGATCGTCGCGGCGACCAGGCCGTACGCAGCCTGAGCGCTGCAAAAGAATAAACCCATAATCGTTACGCAGATGGTTTCAACTGAGCGGGATACAGCAACTATGAAGACACAGTTTGACCACGAACTCGAAGAACGTCTGGTGCGCTACTGCGAAATTGACACGCAGGCAGACGAAAAATCCACGACTTCGCCCAGCACAGCCAAGCAGTATGACCTGCTTAACTTGCTGGTGGAAGAGCTTACCGCCATCGGCGCGCAGGAGGTGACGCTGACCGACTATGGCGCCGCGTGCTTGCCACGCTACCCGCTACGGTCGAAACCAGCGCGCCGGTCATTGGTTTTCTGGCGCACGTGGACACCTCGCCCGCTTTTAAGGCCAGCGACGTCAAGCCGATCGTGCACCGAAATTACGACGGCAGTGACATTGTGCTGCCTGACGACCCATCACAGGTGCTGTCGCCCAAGAAAATGCCCTATCTTGGCGCCAAGATGGGCGACGATATTGTGACTGCCAGCGGGACAACGCTGCTCGGCGCCGACGACAAGGCGGGCGTCGCCATCGTCATGGCCATGGCGAAACACTTGCTGGCGCACCCGGAGCTCCCGCACGGCAAGCTGCGCATCGGCTTCACGCCCGACGAGGAGATCGGCCGCGGCGTCCACAAGAATTTGCCTGCCGACCTGGGCGCCACCTTCGCCTACACGCTCGATGGCGCCGAGCTGGGCGAGGTCGTCTATGAGACTTTCTCGGCGGACAAGGCGACGGTGCACATCCAGGGCGTCTCGATTCATCCGGGCAACGCCAAGGATAAGCTGGTCAACGCGCTGCACCTGGCCGCCAAGATCATCGACACGCTTCCCCACGTCACGCTGACGCCGGAGACGACCGACGAGCGCCAGGGCTTCATTCACATCTACCAGATGAGCGGCACGGCGGCGGCGGCAGAACTCAATTTCATCCTGCGCGACTTCGAGATGGATGGTCTGGCAGCCCAGGGCGAGTTGATCCAGCAGGTCTGCGCCACGATCCAGGCCACCGAGCCGCGCGCCAAGATCACCTGCACCGTCACGCCGCAATATCGCAACATGCGCTACTGGCTGGAAAAGGACATGCGCCCGGTCGAGCTGGCGCGGGAAGCCTGCCGCCAAGTGGGCGTCGAACCCTTCTCCCCGCCCATCCGCGGGGGCACCGACGGCTCGCGCCTGACGGAACTGGGCGTGCCGACGCCTAACATCTTCACCGGCATGCAGAACATCCACGGGCCGCTGGAGTGGGTGAGCGTGCAGGACATGGGCCGCGCCACCGAAGTTTGTCTCAAATTGGCGCAACTCTGGGCCGCGGCCGGGCCGGGCGAGCCGTAAACTGGAACATGGATCAGGGGCGCAAACCGATGCAGGCAGCGCTATCGACTGGACAAAGGCAATCTAGAACCGTTTGTGTGGAGACTAAAAATGACCGCAGGAACTACCGCAGGACCAGACAAACCATCATTCATGGACAGAATGCTCAACACTGTCGAGCGCGTAGGCAACAAGGTGCCCCATCCGGTGCTGATGTTTGCCTATCTCATCCTCGGCGTCATCGTGTTGTCAGCCATCCTTGGGTTGATGGGCATCAGCGTCACCGAACAAATCGCCGTGCCGGTGCCAGTCGAGGTGACGCCCGACTTCTACGAGGACGTTAGCGAATATACGCTGTCAGGCGTGGGCGCCCAAGATGTCGACTTTGTGATCAAGGAACAGACGATACCCATCAAGAGTTTGTTGAGTATCGATGGCATCCGCTTCCTGTTCACCTCCTTCGTCCCTAACTTCCAGGGCTTCGGCGCGCTGGCCGTCACGCTCATCGCCATGATGGGCGCGGGCGCGGCCGATGTCGCCGGGCTGCTGGCCGCCCTGATCCGCAAGCTGGTCCAGGTCGCGCCGCGACCGCTGATTGCCTACCTCATCGTCTTTGTCGGCGTGCTCTCCAGCGTCGCCTCGGACGCGGGCTACCTGATCCTGATCCCGTTGGGTGCAGCGGCCTTTCTGGCGGTGAAGCGGCACCCGATCGCCGGTCTGGCGGCCGGCTTTGGGGGCGTCGCCGCCGTTTTCATGGCGAACCTGATCCCGACGCCGACCGACGCTATGCTGTTCGAGATCACCAACGAGTCCATCGCCTTGGCCGGCGGCACACCGATCTCTATCACGGCCGATTACTTCTTCCAGGTCGTCTCGACCATCCTGATGACCCTGGTCGTGGGGATCGTCATTGTGCGCGTGGTCGAGCCGCGCCTGGGCAAGTATGACCCGACGCAAGCCGGCGACCCCGAACACGCCGCCGCTGCCGACGAGATCGATCCGGCCCTCGAAGCTCGTGGGCTGCGCCGGGCTGGGCTGGCCTTCCTGGTGGTGCTGGGCGTCGTCCTGCTCGCCACCCTGCCGCCGGGCGCGCCGCTGCGCGATCCCGAAACGGGATCGATCATCGGCCAAACGCCCTTCATGCAAAGCCTGCTGTTCATCGTGATGCTGTTCTTCTTCATCCCTGGCGTGGCCTTTGGCTTGGCGGTTGGCAAGTATAAAGGGGCTAACGACGTGATCGCCGCGGTGGTCAAGACTTTTGCCGGCCTGGGCGGCCTGATCTTCATGCTGCTGCTGATCAGCCAGTTCATCGCCTACTTCAACTACACCAACATGCCGGCCGTCCTCGCCACTACCCTGGCCGACTGGTTGGGCAATGCCGGCATTCCGGCCATCCCGCTGTTGATCGGCTTCGTCCTGGTGATCGTGGTGCTCGACTTCATTATGCCGGGTTCGCTGGCCAAGTGGGCGATCTTTGCACCCATCTTCGTGCCGCTCTTCATCCGGCTGGGCGTGCCGGCGCAGACCGTCTTCGCCGCCTATCGCGTCGGCGACTCGCCGATCAACACACTCACGCCGTTGATGGTCTACTTCCCGGTGATCGTCGCCTTCGCCCAACGCTATGATAAGAAGTCTGGCGTTGGTTCGCTGGTGGCGTTGATGCTGCCCGTGGCAGCTGTTGTTCTGGTGGCCTGGCTGGCTCTCCTCATCCTGTGGTTCGTGTTGGGCATCCCGCTCGGGCCGGGATACCCGGTGCGCGTGTAACAAATTGCCTGAATATACACTGCCGCAGGCTCTCCTGGACGCCTTAAACTTCCAGGAGAATCGCGAGGTCCTGCTTCAGCAGCCACAGTTTCAAGTCCCGTTCCTGCTCGACTATCTGGCTGTCTTTTTATGGGCCGCGAGCGGGGCGATTGTTGCAATGCACAAGCGCTACGACTTTGCCGGCGTGCTGGTCATTGCGCTGCTGGCGTCCACCGGAGGTAGCCTGATTCGTGATGGCTTCTTTCTGCATCAGACGCCGCCCGTGGTGGCCAACCCGCTCTACATCCCGTTGATCATTACGGCGACGGCAGCAGTTGGGCTCTTTCGCCGGCGCATTGCGCAAATGTCGCTGGTGGATCGCGTGATCGACGTGATCGATGCCATCGGCGTGCCCGCCTTCGCCGTGGTGGGGATGCAACTGTCGTTGCAGCAGGGAATTCCGCTGCCGGGCGTCGTGCTGGTGGGCGTCGCCAACGGCGTAGGCGGCGGCATCCTGCGCGATCTGCTGGTGGGCGACACACCGGCCGCGCTCAAGCCTGGCACGATTTTCGTCTCGGGTGTGATTTTCATCTGCATCGTTTTTCTGCTGCTCACCTACATGGGCGTCAGCAAGGAATGGGCTGCCTGGGGTATGATGGGATTGTTTTTTACCATCCGCGTCTTGAGCATCCGCTACGACTGGCGGACGCGACCGGTGATGAAGGAGCCGCCAGTCTGATCGTTGCCATGAATGATGGTAGGCGGCGCGCGGCGGCGCTTTCTGGTGCTGCGCAATCAAGCGCGGGATGTCCGGCGCTTGATTGCTGCACTGGCAGCCGGCTTCCTGATCATAACGGTCACACAGAGTATGATTCCAGAGGCTAACCGCGGGGAGGAGCCGCGCTTTGCCCTCATGCTTTACCTGGACGGTCTGTCGCTTTACCAAATGATCGCAGTAGCAATCGCAGTAGCAATAGTTTGATACTTTACATCAGGCGGTGATCTCCCGCCCTACCACTCTGGAGAAAAGAAGATGAACGATGTTCCTGTACAAATCATTGTAGCCGCTTTCAACGATCCGAACCGGGCCGCTGAGATCATGGACGAACTCAAGCAAGGCAAGAAAGAGGGATTGATCGGCATTATCGACGCCGCGGTCGTCGTCAAGGATGGTGAAGGCAAGCTAAAGGTCAAAGATGCCAAGCGGCGCAGCACCAAAGGATTGATCACCGGCGGTGTGGTCGGCGGTGTGATCGGGTTGCTGGCGGGGCCGGTCGGCTGGTTGGCGGTGGGCGGCGGCGCGATCGGCGCGTTGGCAGGCAAGGCGGCGGGCAGCGGCCTCAAATCTTCGATGGAAGAGATCGGCACAGCATTGACCCCGAATTCTTCGGCGATCGTTGCCGTGGTCGAGCACAAATGGGTCGGCATCCTCGAATCGATGCTTGCCGCAGAGGGCGCGCGCATAGCAATGGATGCGATCAAGGACGATATCGCGACGCAACTGAACGCCGACGGTAATGTCTTGTACACCGCCATCGATGGGCCGACGGCAAGCGGCGTGGCGCGCGTGGCCGAGTCGACCGGAAAAACCGAGGTCAGCGGCATGATCGCCAGCGACGATGGCGTCTTTATCGGCGATGCGCAGTTTATCGACGAAGCGCCGGCGGATGAAGAGAGCAAATAAGCACCGCCAACCGCGATTAGGTGGTGTCGGCAGCATTGTGAGGGGCAATCACCTGCCTGGCGGACAACACAACGCAGTAAATCGATAGAATTTGGAAAGGAGAATGTACATGGCACAAATCTTGGGACCTGTAGAATATCTGATCGTCGATTTTCCGGGCAACGAGTTCAGCGGCGAGATCATCCCGGCGCTGAACGACCTTGTCGACAGCGAGACGATTCGCATTATCGATCTCTCCATCATCAGCAAAGATGCGGAGGGCAACGTAACGATCTTTGAAGCGAGCGAACTGGCGAGCGAAGTCGCCGACGCACTCGTCAAACTGGAAGGCGAGCACGATGAGTTGCTCTCCGAAGCTGATCTGTTGATGGCTGCCGAGGAGATGCCCAACAACAGCACCGCGGCGGCCCTGTTGTTTGAGAATTTGTGGGCCGCGCGCTTCGCTCAGGCCGTGCGCAACGCCAACGGCGAAGTGCTGATGAATGTGCGCATTCCGAACGAGACCGTGCTGGCCGTGCGCCAGTCAATTATCGACGCCGCCAAGTCCAGCTAACCCGCTACTACACAATCAGGAGAACTTTTATGCTAAGATCCCGAGGGGGACGCCCCGGTTTGATCGGCACCGTTGCACGCACTGCGGTGATCGCCGGCACCGCCACCGCGGTTTCCGGTTCGATGCAGAAGTCGGCGCAGCAGAAGTCGCAGCAGCAGGCCATGGCCCAGCAGGCGCAGGCCGCCGAGCAGCAGGCGCAGATCGATGCGTCGGTGCAGCAGGCGCTTGTCGGCCAGCAGCCCGCGCCGCAGCTCCAGGCGCCTGCCTCTGCCCCGGCCCCGGCTGCCGGCGGCGTCACCGATGACACCATCGCGCAGTTGCAGAAACTGGGTGAGCTGCACCAAAGCGGCATTCTCAGCGACGAAGAGTTTGCAGCAATGAAGGCCAGACTTTTACAGAGCTGATTGATAGGAACAGGCTGGTGGGCGGCGAACAAGAGATGCACGCCTGCCAGCTTTCACCTGGAGCAGAACCTTTGTCAGTGGCAGTCAGACCGGCAACGGCGCGCCTTGCGCGCAACCGTCAACATGCAACACCCAAAGAAAGTTTTCTCAATCGGCTGCTCGATCCGATCGATCGGCTGTCTGAGACGATCTTCAGCATCCTGATCCTGCTGACCTTCACCCTCGCCTTCCGCATCATCAAGCTGGGTGCAGATCCGGCGCAGCAGATTCCGGATACGTATGTCAACGAGCTGTTGAGGGGCGCGGCCGGCGCCACACTGGCCTGGGGCATCATCGACGGCATCATGTACGCGCTGATGGCGCTTTTCGAACGCGGCGAGCGCCATCGTCTGCTGCATCAGCTTCAGACGGCGACGACGCAGGAAGAGGGCGTCCAGATCGTGGCGGACGAGCTGGATTACATCCTGGAGCCGATCACCGGCGCAGAGCAGCGGCGGCAGCTCTATGATGATGTGCTGGAGCATCTGCGCAATGGCCGGCCGCAGCGGGTGCGCCTCACAAGCCAGGACATCGCCGGCGGCTTTGGCTCGGTGCTGGTGGCGGTGATCGCCGTCATCCCGTCGTTCGTGCCTTTCCTGCTCTTTTACAACGCGCCGTCGCTGGCGATCCGCGCCTCCAATGTCGTCTCGTTTGTGGTGCTTTTCATTTCGGGCTATCAATGGGGCAAGCACACCGGCGCCAATCCCTGGGCAACGGGTCTGCTGCTCGCGGGCATCGCTGCCATTATGGTGTTGATCGCCATCCCACTGGGTGGGTAGTTGCAATAAGCTCGTTAAACTAAAGGAAGCATGAGAAAATTATGAATCGTCACGATATTCAACAACTGCAAGCGATGAGCGGCTACCCGTCGCTGACCATCACACTGCCGACGCACCGCACCGCGCCGGACAATCTCCAGGACCCGATCCGCGTGCGCAATCTGATTGGCGAGGCAAAGGAGCGTCTGCGCGCTGAATTCAACAATCGGGAGCTGGCGCCATTGTTCGACCACCTCGACCGCCTAAGTGAAGGCATTGATTATCGACACGCGCTCGACGGGCTGGTGATTTTTGCCAATCACGACTTTGCCGCTAAGTACTATCTTCCCTTCGCCGTGCCAGAGCGCGTGGTGATCGGCGAGAAATTTTTAATACGTGACCTCGTCTTCGCCATGAACCGCACGTCGCGCTATTGGGTGCTGGCGTTGAGCGAGCAACCGACGCGCCTCTTCGAAGGCACGCACGACACGCTGGTGGAGATCCAGGAAGAGGGCTTCCCGATGGTGCACGAAGGCCCTGGCGGTGCGACATCGCTGCCGGGCGGTTTTGGCGTCAACGTTTCAGCGATTCGTGACGAGCGTCACCGCCAATTCTTCCGCAGCGTCGACGCCGCGCTCAAGCCCTTCCTGGCCGACGACCCGCTGCCGATGGGCGTGGTCGGCGTCGACCGCTATCTCTCCTTCTGGGATGAAGTCACGACGCACAAGCAGTTTATCCGCGCCACGATGCTGGGCAACTACGACGAGGCCTCCACCCACGAGCTGGCCAAAGCGATCTGGCCGCAGGTCGAGGCCGCGCTGGACGAACGCGTGCAGCGTTCGCTGGACGCGTTGGAGGCGATGGCCAGTCAGCAGCGCGTTGTCTCTACCGTGGGCGAGGCGTGGCGCATGGCGAACCTGGGCCGCGGCAAAACCTTGCTGGTTGAGCGCGACTATCATACGCCCGGTCGCCTCGATGAGAGCGGTCTGTTGCTCCTGTCCGCGGACGATGCCACCGCTACGGATGTCATCCCGGACGCGGTTGACGAGGTCGTCGAAATGGTCCTCAACAAGGGCGGCGAAGTGGTCTTCACCGAAAACGGCGCGCTGGAAAAGTACCAGCGCATTGCATTGGTATTGCGTTATTGAGGCTTGTGTACTCAGGAGCGGGCAGGGCGCGCCCTGCCCGCTCCTGAGCTTCGTTGAATGATTTCTAGACTACGCACTTCAAGGGAGGCTCACGATGTTTTGGATGGGCATCATGTTAGCGGCTTGTGGGATTTTCCTACTTGTCTACGGCGGTGTGTTGTTTCGCTTCTCAATGGCAGTCGGCTTCTTTGTCTTGGGCTTCAGGTTATCCTCATGGCTCTTCGCCGCGCAGCCCGATCTGATACGGATCTTGATCAGCCTGGTAGTGGGCGGCGTGTTGGCGTTGGTTGGCTATGCACTGGTGCGCATGGTCTTGCACATTGCCGGCGCGCTGTTGGGCGCGGTCGCTGTTCTGCTGTTGCTTTCCCTGCTGCCGATCGCCATGCCGAGTTTCCTCAGCGTCATCCTGATTGTAGCGGGGGCCGGCGCGGTCGGCTTCTTCGGCAATCGGCTGGGCGACTGGGTGATCATCCTGGCGACGACGCTGGCGGGCGCGTATGCGGTGATCGCCGGCTTGATCCGCCTCTTTCCCGCCGCGGTGGAGGTCAGCGCCGATTATGTGTCCGCCTACATTCCCTTCACCGGCCCGGCCTTTGCCGTCTTTCTGATCGTCTTTCTGATCGGCGTGCTGGCGCAACAGCGCATCCGTGCGCTGCGCGGGCGCTACGTTCTGCAGTAGGCGATCCATTTCCATGCACCGATTGGCTGGTTATCAGGAGTCCATTTGTGAAGCTGGTTCGCTGCTTTCTCTCCATCACTGTCGCGCTTGTTGCGCTGCTTGCCCTGACCGCCTGTTCGCCCATTGTAGCGCCCGGTGAAGCACCGGCGCCTGCACCGATGCAGAATGGTGCGCCGTCCGATCTGCCGGCCGCCGTCGAATATGACCTGGGCGAGGCCACGGTCATCCAGGAGCGCTTCCCCGCCGACAGCCGCTTCCGCACCATGCCGGTGCGGCTGAACGGCGTGATCGCCGCGCCGGCCGAGGGCGGGCCGTATCCGGTCGTGCTGATCCTGCACGGCACGCATCCCGGCTGCCCTGTCAACGATCAGAGCGTCGATGTCTGGCCGTGCGCTCCAGAACTTGAGCAGCCCAATTATCGCGGCTTCGCCTACCTCGTCAGTCAACTGGCGGCGCGCGGCTACGTGGCACTCTCGATCAACATCAACGCCGAGAACACCTTTGGTTTTGGCGAGCCGACCGCGGGCGAGCGTTTGCGCCAACTGGTCGATCTGCATCTGGGCGCGCTGGCAGAAGCCTCTGCCGGCGGCGGCAGTGCGTTCGGCATCGATCTGGCGGGGCGCGCCGACCTTCACCGCCTCGTCCTCTTTGGCCACTCGCGTGGCGGTGAGGCGGCCGTGGCGCTGGCGCGCGATCTGGCAGTTGAAGCCGAACGCGGCGACCTTGCCTACGGCCCAATCGATGGCCTGCTGCTGATTGCCGCCGGGCTTGTCTTTGTGGATCCGGCCGGCGGCGCACCCGCGCCGATGGCGATCGTGTTGCCGGCCTGTGACGGCGATGTATCGCAGCAGGACGGACAGTTTTTCTTCGAGACGACGCGGCTGACGCCGGAGCCATCCGCTTGGGTGACATCCGCCTGGCTGGAGCGCGCCAACCACAACGCCTTTAACTCTTTGTTGCCGGCCGACCCCTTTGGTACGCCAGATCGGGCCGACTGCGAATCGTTGTTGACCGGGGACGAACAGCGCGGCTTCCTGGTCGCCTATGCGGCCGATTTTCTCACGACGATCTTCAGCCGCGACCCGGCGCAGGTGCGCGCGGCCATGGTGCGGATGGGCATGGATGTCGCGGCGCCGGCGCCGGTCCAACTCTATGGGCTGGATGCGCAGGCCGCGGTGTTGCTGGCGTCGCGCCACCGCCTGCCGCTGCTGACACCCGCCAGCGAAGCCGAGCTGACGACCAGTCCCGCTAGTGGCCCGGTGACCGCGCAGGGGGTGGATCTGCACTTCTGCCCCGCCGGCTTCTACTCGGCGCAGTCGCTGCCGGGCAGTGAACCCTGCCGCCGCAACCTCGTGACCGTGCCCGGCCAGCCCGCCCATGCCGTGCTCTCCTGGCAGGACGCAGGCGCCGCGCTGCGCTTCCCGCTGCCCGAGGGTCTGAACAACTTGCATCTCTTCGACGCCGTCAGCGTGCGCGCGGCGGTCGATCCGCTTTCGCCACTCAACCCGGCCGGCGCGGCGCAGTCATTCTCCGTGCAGGTGACCGACCGCGCAGGCAACACAGCCACCGTGCCAACGCGCGCCAACGAGCCAGCGCTGCGCTTCCCGCCCGGGCTGGTCCAGGAGGATGTTGCCCTCGGCCAATTCTTCACCGGCCGCGTACCGCTGCTGCCGGTGCGCGTGCCGCTCAGCGCGTTTGAGGGGGTCAACCTTGCCGACATTGTCGAGGTGGCGCTCCTCTTCAACCAAACAACGAGCGGAACCCTCTTCCTGGCCGACGTGGAGCTGGTGCGCGCGCCTGTTTCGCCGCAGGAAACGCTGAGCGAACCGCCCAGCGCCGAACTGATCGCCGCCGCCGAGACCGGCGATGTGGAGGCAATGCGCCAGCTCGCCAACCTCTACCGTCCGACCGAGGCGCTGGGTGTGCAATACGGCAACCTGGCGCAGGTCGTCTACTGGTATCGTCAGGCGTGCGCGGCCGGCTACGCCAACGCCCAGGTCGACTTCTACGAGTTTGCGCGCACGCACGCCGACATGGGCGACGATGCCTATCTGGACGAAGCGATTGCGTGCCTGGAAGATGCCATCCGCCAGGGCCACCGCAGCGCCATCATCAACGGCGCGTTCCGGGCTACGTTCATCGAGCAGGATTACCAGCGCGGCTTCTTTCTCTACGCACTCTTCGAGGAGACGGAACCGGATTTTGCCGAGCAGCGTTGGTCTTTTGCCGACCAGTTGACGCAAGCCGAAATCGAAGAGGCGGAGCAGGCCGCGGCCGCGTGGCGTGCGGCCAATCCGATCAAGGATTACGAAGATTTTTTCGCTCAGGTCGATTCGCCGTTTCGCCAGCCGTGATCGCGCATACTCCTTGTGAGAGGATGGCGCATCCATCGCCGTAACCATAGGCCACGGATTTGACGGATTTGACGGAAAAAACCGGATAATTTTCGGAGTGCATCCGTGAAAATCCGTCTCATCCGTTTAATCCGTGGTCGATTTTTGTCAAGGCTGTATGGAAGATCCAGGCTGAACATTTACCAATCGCCAAAGAATCAAGATGTCAAAAGGTGAACGGCGTCAAGATAATTGTTTGTAGTACACTGCTCATTTAGCAGTTGAATCAGTACAGATAATGTACGAATAGGAGAATGACTCATGCTTGGAAGAAATCGTCCCCAACAACGACGCGAGGAACGCGAGGTCTTTGGCCGCGGTGGATCCGCCACCCGCTACAAGATGCGCGAAAAGCTGGTTTCCTTTGGCAACGACTTCTGGATCGAGGACGAGAATGGCCGGCGCGTTCAAGGTTGACGGCAAGATGCTGCGCGTGCGCGATACTCTCTTCTTCGAGGATGTGAACGGCAATGAGCTGTGCAAGCTCCAACAGCGCCTGTTAACCATCCGCGACACGATGACCATTGAAGGGACCAACGGCGAAACCCTGGCCACAGTCAAAAAGGCGCTGATTACCCCGCTGCGCGACCGCTGGACGGTCAAGATCGGGGATGGCCCGGATTTGCAGGTGCAGGGCAATATTGTCAACCATCAGTACACGATCGGCGACGGCAACAGCAAGGTTGCCGAGGTGTCCAAGCGTTGGTTCCGGCTGGCCGACACCTATGGCGTGCTGATCGAGCCGAGCCAGAACGACATCGTCATCCTGGCAGTCACCGTGGCCATCGACATGATGGCGCATCCGTAGGCTGCCGGGGTGTTTAGCGTAATGCAATCATTGCGACCTACACGATCGAATCTGCAATCCGATGCCATCGCCGGGTTGACGTTTGCCGTGGTCAACGTGCCCCAGGCGATGGCGCACGCGCTGCTGGCAACCGTCAATCCGGTGCTGGGCATCTACACGCTGATGGTGGCCGTGCCAACCGGTGCGATCTTCACCAGCTCGGTCTTCATGAATGTATCCACCACGGGCGCGCTCTCGCTGGCTGCCGGCGCGGGATTGGCCGGCATTCCCGATGCGCAGCGGGCGTCGGCGCTGGTGACGCTGGTGCTGCTCGTCGGGCTGATCCAGGCCCTGTCGGGGCTGTTCCGGCTCGGCTTCATCGTGCGCTTCGTCTCCAACTCGGTGATGACCGGTTTTCTCAATGGCCTGGCCGTGCTGATCATCCTCGGCCAGCTTGGCGAACTGACCGGCTTCGAGAGCCGTTTCGCCAATAACGTGGTTCGCTCTCTGAACCTGCTGCTGCGCCCCAGCCAGGTCGACCTGCCGAGCACGATCATCGGCGGGCTGACGTTGGCGCTGATCGTGCTGCTGCTGTTCACGCGCCTGCGCCGGTTTGCCTTCATCATTGCCATCAGCATTGCCACGGTTCTGCTGACGCTGCTCGCCATGATTGGCGCCGGTCTGGACTGGCAGTCAGTCAGGACAGTGGGAGACATCGCCACCATTCCACGCTCGCTGCCGTCGTTGGCGCTGCCGTCGCCGGCGCTGCTGCCGTCTCTGTTCCTGCCTGCACTCTCGGTTGCCATCATCGGGCTGATTCAGGGCGCCGGCGTCAGCCAGGGCTATCCCAACCCAGACGGCAAATATCCCGACGTCTCGCGTGATTTTCTCGGGCAAGGCGTCGCCAATCTTGCAACCAGCTTTGTCTCTGGCCTCCCGGCCGGCGGGTCGATCTCCGGCACGGCGCTCATGCTCAGCGCCGGCGCTCGTTCGCGCTGGGCCAATATCCTGGCCGGTCTCTGCGTAGCTGCGGTCGTCTTTCTTGCGGCGCCTCTTGCCGAGCTGGCGCCGATGCCGGCGCTGGCCGCCCTGCTGATCGTGGCCGGCTATCAGGGACTGCGCATCGAGGCCGCTGTGACAATCTGGAACACAAGCAAGACTTCGGCCACCGTGATGGGGCTGACCTTTCTTGCCACGCTGTTCCTTCCGCTCCAATACGCTGTGCTGCTGGGCGTGGCCTTCAGCATTGTGATGCACGTGGCGCACCAGTCGAACAAAGTGATCATTACACAGTGGACGCCCATAGCAGGTGGTTTTCCACTGGAGTCGCCCGCACCGCGCGCATTGCCCAGCCACCGTCTGACGCTGTTGCAGATTTACGGTAGTGTCTTCTTCGCTGCCGCCAAAAACCTTGAGCAGATGCTCCCCACCGTGGACAACACCGATCGGGCAGTGGTGGCGCTGACGCTGCGCGGCAGGACGGAGATCGGCAGCACCTTCATCACGGTGCTGCGCCGCTACGCCCAGGCGCTGCATGCACGCAACAGCAGGTTGATGCTAGTAGGCGTCGATACAGTGATGCTTGATCTGCTGACGAAAACAGGCCTGCTCCAGCTCATCGGCGCCGAAAATGTCTTTCTCGCTACACCGCAATTGGGCGAAGCAATGAATCAGGCGATTGCCGCGGCCAATTCGTGGCTCGACCAGGCGCCGGACAATAAGGCGCCGCAGAAGATTTAGACAAGATTGTCTTCATCTACAGGAGGTGATATGTCAACACGCAACCATGCTACAAGCTTCACCGAAAACGCCAACCGAGCGCTGCTGGACGAATTGAATTGGGATGACGTACAGGCATTTCAGGACGCCGCCCGCGGCTTCATCGCCAGTCTCGACGCCCCGGTCATCACTGACTCAAATGGTCGCGCCGTCTGGGACTTGGACGCGTATCCGTTTCTGGCCGAAGAGACCGCCCCGCCGAGCGTCAATCCCAGCCTGTGGCGCCAGTCGCGCCTGAATGCCTTGTATCACGGTCTTTTCAAAGTCACGGATGGCATCTATCAAATCCGCGGCTTCGACCTGTCGGTGATGAGCATCATTGAGAGCGACAACGGCTATGTGGTCGTAGACCCGCTGATTTCCGCGCCGACGGCACGCGCCGGCATGGAGCTGGCTTACAAGTATCTGGGGCGCAAACCGATCGTGGCGGTCATTTACACGCATAGCCACATCGACCATTGGGGCGGCGTCAAGGGCGTGATCGACGAGGCGGACGTCAATGCGGGTAAGGTCAAGGTGATCGCGCCGGAACATTTCCTGGAGCACGCCATCAGCGAAAACGTCATCGCTGGCAATGTCATGACCCGCCGCGCCAGCTACATGTACGGCAACCTGCTGCCCAAAGATCCGCAAGGGCAGGTCGGCGCTGGGCTGGGACAGACGACGTCGACCGGGCAGGTTACGCTGATCGACCCGACCGACGACATCACGACCACAGGCCAGACGCTGGTCGTGGACGGGCTGGAGATCGTCTTCCAATTGACGCCGGGCACCGAAGCGCCCGCCGAAATGAACTTTCTCTTCCCCAGATATCGCGCATTGTGCATGGCAGAAAACTGCACACACAACATGCACAACCTCTACACGCTGCGGCGCGCAGGTGCGCGATGCCAAGGCCTGGGCGCACTACGTCAACGAGGCCATCGAGATGTTTGCGGGCCGCTACGACGTGATCTTCGCCTCGCATCACTGGCCGACCTGGGGCGTCGAAGCCGGTCGCGACTTTCTCAAGAAGCAGCGTGACATGTACAAGTATCTCCACGACGAGACGCTGCGCCTGGCCAACCAGGGCTTCACGCTGCTGGAAATTCCCGAGATCATCGAACTGCCGCCAGAGCTATTCCGCGCCTGGTACAACCGCGGCTATTACGGCACCATCAACCACAATGTCAAGGCCATCTACCAGCGCTATCTCGGCTTCTTCGACGGTAACCCGGCCAACCTGCACCCGCTGCCGCCTGAGCCGGCCGGCAAGAAATACGTGGAGTTCATGGGCGGCGCCGACAATCTCCTGGCGCAGGCGCACAAATCCTACGAACAGGGCGAATATCGCTGGGTGGCGCAGGTGGTCAACCATCTCGTCTTCGCCGAGCCGGAAAATGAAGCGGCCCGCGCGTTGCAGGCCGACGCCCTGGAACAGCTTGGCTATCAGGCCGAGTCAGGCCCGTGGCGCAACTTCTACTTGAGTGCAGCCCAGGAACTGCGCCTAGGTGTCGTCGACCATGGCGCGCCCAGCGCCAACAACCCCGATGTCATCCACGCCACCCCGCTGGAGATGTTCTTCGATCTGCTGGCTGTGCGCTTGAATGGCCCGCGCGCGGCGGGCAAGGTCATCACACTCAATGGCCGGTTCACCGATATCAGCGAAGAGTATGTGTTGACCGTTGAGAACGGGGTGCTGCACTACGCCAAGGGCAAGCAGGCCGAGCAAGCCGACGCCACCCTCACCATGACCCGCGCTGCGCTCGATGCGGTCGTGCTCGGCGAGGCCACGCTGCAGGAGACGATGGCGGCCGGCAAGGCGCAGATCGACGGCAATCCGCAGAAACTGGTCGAGTTCCTGTCGCTGATGGACAACTTTGAATTCTGGTTCAACATCGTCACGCCGTAACAGTTTTTAATCTCCAGTCTCTGATCTCCAAGCAGAGATTAGAGATACGTGAAAGGCGCCTTATGTCTGACGTATTCATCGATCTGCTGCCTGTAATCCTGGCTGCCACCTTAGCGCCAATCTATCCGATCATCGTGCTCCTGCTGCTGCAAAGCGAGCGCGGCCTCGGCAAGGCCATTGCCTTTGTGACCGGCGCGGTGGCAGTGCGCCTGGTGCAGGGGGTGATCTTTGGCCTGGTCTTTGCTCCGGCTGTCGATGCGGAAACCGCCGCCGGCCTCGAACTCATTGGCCCGACGCTGCTGACGTTGTTGGGCGTCCTGCTGCTGGTGATGGGCGTCAAGAAGTGGCGCAAGGGCGGCGATGACGAGGATGGCAGTACGCCCCCCGCATGGATGAGCGCGCTCAGTGACATGACAGTGCTCAAGGCTGCCGGCAGCGGTGTGCTGGTGATCCTGCTCGCCGTCAAGCAGTGGGTCTTTACGTTGTCGGCCATCGGCGTGATCGAGGAAGCGCGCCCTGGCATGGCAGCGGGCGTTGGGCTGTACCTGCTCTTCACGTTAGGGACGCAGATACTCGTTGTGCCGCCCATTCTTGCCTTCGCCATCGCGCCGCAACGATCGGCCGCGCCGCTGCGCAGGGCGCAAGGCTGGCTGCAGCGCCACAACCGCGTCATCGTCGCGACAGTATCGCTGGTCTTTGGCCTCTTCTTCTTATATCGTGGTATCACCGGCTTGCTCGCTTTTCGTGTGATGTGAGCCGGCTGGGAACAATCTTAGTTTGTACAGAATGGAGATAACAGATGCATCACCGAATCCACTACAAACCGTTCTTACTGATCGCGGTGCTGGCCATCAGCCTGCTGGTGGCAGCCTGTGGCGGCGCCGCGGCGCCGCCGACGCCGACGGTAGCGTCGGCGCCAACGGAAGTCCCCACGGAAGTCCCCACGGCAGCGCCGACCGAGGCGCCGACCGAGGCGGTCGCCACGGAAGTCCCCACCGAGGCGCCGACCGTCGAGGCCACCGAGCCACCGGCGGAGGAGCCCACCCCTGAAGAAGCTGCGCCGGGCGATGCGATCACCGCCACCACCGGCATCGAAGGCGTGACCTGGCAGGTGACGGAGTTCACCGGCGCCGACGGCGTTGCCGCCGCACCGGTGGCCGACGCCACGATTGCCTTCCGCAATGGGCAGGTCAGCGGCAACGCCGGTTGCAACGGTTTCTTCGCCGGCTACACCGTCGACGGCACCCAGCTCACCGTCTCGCAGGGCGGCAGCACGCTGATGGCCTGTGAAGAAGCGACCATGGCGCAAGAGCAGGCGATCCTGGCCAGCTTGGAGCATATCGCCACCTATGCATTGAGCGACGGCCAGCTTACCCTGCTTGACGTCGACGGCGCGGTGCTGCTCACGCTGTCGGCGCAGGCATCACCGGGGCTGACCGGCGTGGTCTGGCGCGCAACGAACTATAACAACGGTCAGGAAGCAGTTGTCGGCATGTTGGAAGATAGCGAGATCACCGTCATCTTTGGCGAGGACGGCAGTCTTTCCGGGGCAGCCGGCTGCAACAACTTCATCACCGGCTATACCGTCAGCGACAACCAGATCACCATTGAGCCGGCCGCCACCACGATGATGATGTGCGACGCGCCGGCAGGCGTCATGGAGCAGGAAGCCGCGTTCCTGGCCGCGCTGAGCACGGCCGCCACCTTCACCGTCAACGGCCAGGTGCTGGAAATGCGCACCGCCGACGACGCGATGGCGCTCCGCTTTGAAGTTGCCATCGATTCCGTTGTGGCGACGGCCGCAGCCAGCAGCGACGATCCCGATCCGGTCGCGCCGGATGCGGAGGCGGAGCCAGTCGCATTTGCCGTGGCCGCCGATCAAACCCCCAGCGGCCGCGTCACTGCCGCGTTGGGCGTCAACATCCGCACCGGCCCGAGCACGCAGTATCCAGTGGTCGGCATTGCCCCGCTTGACGCCACCGGCGAGATCGTCGGCCGCAGCGCGGACGGCCAATGGTGGGTGGCCAGCGTCCCGTCAGCCCCGAATGGACAGGGCTGGGTAGCCGCGGCCCTACGTCGAAGCCAGCAACGCCGAGAATGCGCCGATGCTGCCAGCGCCGCCGCTGCCCCAGCCGGCGCCAGCCATTCAGGCAGATAAGCCGTATGTGGCGGCGCAGAATGTGATTCTCTTCTCGGCCTCGCGCGTGGTGCAGGATGGCAACCGCGTCTACGAATTGGAAGATGTCTACGCCGTGTCCGCAACGGCCGGCGCAGAGCCGGAACTGGTCGCCAACAATGCCATGCAGCCGGCGCTCAGCCCGGACCGCAGCACGCTGGCCTTCTACAGCAAACAGAGCGACAAGCTCGGCGTCGGCGGCTACGACCTGGCGACCGGACGGCGGCTGCGCTTCTCACGTTTTATCGAGGACAGCAGCCCGCGCTGGAGCCCTGCCGGCGACCGCATCGTCTTTGCCAGCAACCGCCAGGGCGACCGCCGTTGGCGCATCTACCTTACGCCGGCTGTTGATAAAGAGAACCCGGCCAACATGGAGTATACGGAACTCGACTTCGGCAAGGACCCGGACTGGCATCCAAGCCAGGATCTGCTGATCCTCAAGGGCTGTGACGACAACGGGCAGAATTGCGGCACCTACACCATGACGACTGAGGGCGCCGGGCGCACGCAATTCACCAACGACGCCTCCGACTCGATGCCGCGCTGGCTCCCCGATGGCAGCGGCGTCGTCTTCATGAGCGAAGGCCGCGATGGCAACTGGGAGATCTACCGCGCCAGCGTCGCGGATGGTGCGGTGACGCGGCTGACCAATGAGCCCGCGCCGGATGGCCTGCCTGCAATCAGTCCCGATGGCAGCCAGATCGCCTTCATCAGCAAGCGCAGCGGCGCCTGGGGCGTGTGGGTGATGCCGGTGAGTGGCGGCAACGCGACCCAGGTTGCGGCCATCCCCGGCGAGTTGCCGGATTGGTTGCTGCAGGCTGTCGACTGGCCCCGTTAGAATTCTATTGAATCCACGTAGGTAAGCAGGCGCGCCTACCTGTAAAGCTTTATAGGTAGGCGCGCTCTTGTTACAATGGTGTAAAAACTTTCCTCATTGTCTCCAGACAAGTACAATTTCGCCGTCACATTGCTCTATTGTTCTCACCGTTATCCGAAAGGAAAGAAACACTATGAATCGATTGCAGGTCGATGTCTCCCGCACAGCATCCCGTCTCGTGCGGTATCTACTTGTCTTTGCGGTGCTCTTGGCCATGATGCCGGCCTCGGCGGCGTTGGCGCAGGAGGGAGGCGAGGTGGAGCCTGCGGCGCCACTGCCGCCCAGCCTGGTGGAAGAACTCGCCAATGCGCCAGGACTTGCTCCGGCAGTTGTCCCCGCGGATGTCGAGTTGCCGGAGGGCTTCACTGCTGAAGAACTGGCGCAGATGCCCGACCGCTCGCAGTACGCCGTGATTGATTATGCCGTGGAAGGCAGTATAGTCAATGCCACGGTGCAGTTGCCGGCCTCGCAGGCGACTTACATTGCTTCGGGCGCGCCAAACACCAACTTTGGCAACCTTGCCGTGCTGAACCTCGGCTGGGATCAAACCGGCCCCAATGCCATGCGCACGTTGATCCAGTTTGATCTGAGCCGGCTACCGTCCAATGTCCAGATCAACAGCGCATCGTTTTTCATCAATCAAACGTTGATCAATCCGCCGGGCGACGGTCGCTCGATGGCTTTCCGCGCTCAGCTTATGCAGCAATCCTGGAACGCCGGCAGCGTCACCTGGAACAGCGCCAATTTTCTGGGCGGCACGGCGTTTCCGCTGGGAGAGATTCCACCTGCCATCGGTTGGGTTAGCGGCGGCGCCACCGACGTAGTGCGGGCTTGGGACAGCGGCCAGCCAAACCGCGGCCTGCTCATTACCGGCGACGAGACGGCCAACCTCGGTCGTTGGCGGCGCTTCAATGGCCGGCAGATCGCGGCGCTGGCGCCCTATCTGGAGGTCAACTACACGGGAAGCTGCGACACGGCGGCGCCGATCGCCACAATGACGGCGCTGCCCACCTTCTCGCCGGCCGAGTTCAGAGTCTTCTGGTCGGCGGTCGATCCTGACCAGCCGGGCTGTCGAGCAAGCGGTGTGGCGTGGTACAACGTGCGCTATCGCATCAACGGTGGCGGCTGGGTCAACTGGCGCAATCAGACCCCTACGGACAATTTCGGCTTCCGTCGCGAAGCGCCCAACAATTCGGTGGTTGACTTTCAGGTGCAGGCTGCGGACAACGCCGGCAACCTGGGCGCCTGGAGCCGGACTGTCTCGACGCGCATCGACTCCGAACCGCCCGTCGCCTCGGTCAATCCGCTACCGGAGTTCACGTTCCTGCCCAACTTCACCGTAACCTGGAGCGGAACCGATAATCTGTCCGGGATTGCTTCCTACAGCCTCCAATTGAGCCGGAATGACGGAAATTGGCAGGATCTGGCAGTGGATACACAGGCGACGTCCTTCACGATCACCGGCGCTCAGTTTGGAGATCGGCTTGAATTCCGCGTGCGGGCTATCGACAACGTCGGCAATGTCCAGCCGTGGAGTCCCAATGCGCAGGCCGTGACCACCGTATTCAGCCACCCGATCGCACAGATTCAACCCTTCACGCCGCCCATCATCCAGTCGACGGCCCCGATCACGAATGTGATTCCAGTGCAATGGGTCGGCTTCTTTGCGCCGGGCACGAGTATTGTTCGTTACACGCTCAACTACCGCTACACGGACTTTGCGGGGACAACGACCGCGTGGGCCGTATGGCCGCTTGCGAATCCACTGGCGACATCGACCAATTTTGACTATGCGTCGCTGGGGTTTGGCAATGGCATCTACGAGTTCTTTGCACAAGCAACCGACAATCTCAACCAGACGCAACCGCTGAATCCGGCGGGGGGCGCCGGCGGATCGATCATCCTGGATCTGGACGATCAGATTCAGGCAAGACAATTCATGCCGTTCGCCAGCAACCAAACATTGGATTGACGCGTGGGCGGTGAAATTTGCCGCCGCGCAGAGAGCGCACCAACCAAACAGAAACGGTAGCCCGTCGTTGTTTGGTTGGTGCTCCCCTATCGATGCTGACGCCTTGGGAACCATTGCGGCGGAATTTTGGGCGCACCTCCCTGGATTTTTCCGACAGATTGACAACGAAAACCGGATTCGTTACAATCTTTGCAGATTTCCGCCCTATTCCATCTTTATTCAATTCACTTCAAGCCCATATTGGTTACAGTCTAAGGAGGACTTCCATGAACCGTCGGGAATTCTTGACGAATGTAGCGACGAAAGCTGCTGGCGGCGCTGTGATCGGCCTGGCGGCCGGCTGCACCTTTGGCGCCACCCCTGCCGCCCAGGAGGTTCAGCAGGCAACGGCGCAAGACGCGGCGCTGCCGGAACTCAAGTGGGAGATGGCGACCAGTTGGACGCCGGCTGTGGATATTCTGTACGGCACGGCGCAACTGTTTACCGAAACCGTGAGCAAGCTGACCAGCGGCAAATTTGTGATTGCGGCGCGCGCCTGGCGAGTTGGCGCCTGGCACGCAGGTGCTTGATGTCGTGCAGCAGGGCGCCGTGCCGATCGGTCACACCGCCTCATATTACTATATCGGCAAGACGCCACGGCGCGGCATTTGGCACGACGCTGCCATTTGGACTGACCTGGCAACAGCAGAACGCATGGCTTTTATGCCGGCGGTGGTCTGGAATTGATCCAGAAGCTCTACGCTGACAAATTCAACGTCCTGCCCCTGCCGGCTGGCAACACAGGCATGCAGATGGGCGGCTGGTTCCGCAAGGAGATCAACACCGTCGCCGACTTGCAGGGTCTGAAGATGCGCATTGCCGGGCTTGGCGGGCAGGTGATGGCGAAGCTAGGCGTCAACGTGCAGGTGCTGGCCGCGGGCGAGATTTTCCAGGCATTGCAGACAGGCGCGGTGGATGCGGCCGAATGGGTCGGCCCCTACGACGACGAGAAGCTTGGCTTGAACACCGTGGCCGACTACTATTACCGGCCGGGGTGGTGGGAGCCGGGTTCGTCGCTCGAAGTGAACGTCAACCTGGACGAATGGAACAAGCTGCCTGAACTCTATCAAGTTGCGATCGAGACTGCCGCTGCCCAATCGAATGTGGTCATGCTCTCCCGCTATGAGGCCGCCAATGATGCTGCGCTGGGACGTCTGATCGAGGGCGGCACGCAGTTGCGCGAATACAGCCCGGAGATCATGACGGCGGCGTCTGAGGCCTGGCTTGGTCTGGTGGACGAATTCTCCACCCAGGATGCTGATTTCAAGGCGATCTATGAGCAATGGAACGCCTTCCGCAGCAGCATCTACGACTGGAACAAAACCAACGAATACGCGTTTACCTCGTTTGTGTTCAACGCAGGCTGATTACGCACAGTGGAGTAAAACTAAACAAAGGCCCGGCGCTGGTTAGGCGCCGGGCCTTTGTTTTGCTGAAATGTCTTTTCTCTGCGCACCTCTGCCTCGCTGCGCCTCTGCGTCAAAGGATTGTCGCCAGATCACGCCGCTATGTCGATCAACCAGCGGACGGTCTGCGGAAACGCGATCACGAGGACGAGCACGATCAACTGCAGCGCCATGAAGGGAAAGGCGCTGCGATGGATCTCGCTGGTCGGCACTTCCCTGGGCGCCACACTTTGCAGGTAAAAGAGGGAGAACCCCACCGGCGGGGAGATGAAGGCGATCTGCAGGTTCACCGCCATGATCACGCCGAACCACACCAGGTCGATGCCAAGCGCCGCGGCCGCGGGCACAAACAGCGGCATGACGATAAAGGCGATCTCGATAAATTCAAGAAACATCCCCAGGAAGAAAACGGCAATATTGCTGACGATCAGGAAACCGACGACGCCGCCCGGCACATTGGTCAGCATCGATGTGATGAAAGACTTGCCACCCAGCCCGTCGAACACCACGGTGAACATGCTGGCCGCGATCACAATCATCATCACCATGCCGCTGATGCGCGCGGTGGACGTGGCGGCATCGACCAGGTTGCGCCAGGTCAACTTGCGATTGAGTGCAGCCAGTACGCACGCGCCTACGCTGCCGACGGCGCCGGCTTCGGTTGGCGTGGCAATCCCAAAAAAGATGCTGCCCAAAACCAGGAAAATCAGCACGATGGGAGGGATGACGACCTTAACCACGCGTATTGCTAACTTGGCGCCGCGCACTGTGCGCGCTTCCGGTGGAAAGGCAGGCGCCATCTTGGGACGCAAGAAGGCGAGCACCACAACGTAGAGCAGAAAGGAGCCGGCCAACATCAAGCCGGGGATAAATGAGCCGATGAACAGGTCGCCAACCGACACGCCGATCTGCTGGCTCAAGACAATCAGCACCAGGCTGGGCGGGATCAACTGCGCCAGCGTGCCCGAAGCCACGATCACACCGGAGGCCAGGCGCTTGTCATAGCCGTAACGCAGCATGATCGGCAGCGACATCATGCCCATCATGATCACCGTGGCCGCCACCACGCCGGTCGTCGCCGCCAACAGCGTGCCAACGATGATCACGGCGACTGCCATCCCGCCGCGCAGCGGCCCAAAGACAATGCCTAACGTTTCCAGCAGCGCTTCGGCCAGCCCCGATTTTTCTAAAATAGCGCCTAAAAAGATGAAAAAGGGGATCGCCAGCAGGGTGGTGTCCGACATCGTGCCGAACCAGCGCGACGGCAGTAACTTGAGCAGGTTCAGATCAAACGCGCCAGCCGCCAGCCCGATGGCGCCAAAGAGGATCGACGCACCGGCAAACGAGAAGGCGACCGGGAAACCCGTCATCATGATAAAAAAGAATCCTACGAACATGGCGATGGCCAGCCATTCGTAATCCATATTTTCAGTCTCCTGCGTGCGTTGCGTCAGACAAGAACGCGTGCAAAGAAAAGCGTCTCACTCAACAAGGTCAGTGGATGCGGTTTCAGCAATCAATTCCGTAGCCACCTCATCGTGGCCGGTGAGCAGGGCCGTATATTTGATGATTTGGGCAATCGCCTGCAACAATAACAGCGCAAAGGCCACGATGATCAAGCTCTTGATCGGCGCACGCGGCAACCCGTCAGGATCACCGGATAATTCCCAAGCGCCAAACGTGCCATTCGGCAGCAGCCCCCAGGACTGGAGCACGGGGTTGATGGTCATCCAGATGCCGATGATCGCCAGCGGCGCGATGATCAGCAAAGTGCCCAGCAGATCGACCCAGGCGCGGCGCTTTGGCCCCCACTTTGTGTAGAGAATATCCACGCGTACATTGACATCGTGCTTGAGATTGTACGCAAAGATCAGCAGAAAAATGATGGAATAGAGGTACCACTGCACCTCAAGCAGACGGTTAGACGAGAGATTCTGGCCGATAAAGCGACCGATATAGCGCGCGACGACATTGTAAAAGCCCACCGCCAACAAAACAAGGATCAGGTAAATACTGACCTTGCCGAGTAACTCTGAGAGGCGGTCGATGCCGTGTGCGACCTTCAAGAGACTGCGCACTGCGCGCTCCTTTCCAGCTTTGTGGTCATTGCGTGATGGATGAGAGGAGTAAGCTGTCTGCCACGCTATATTTTATCGATCATGACGATAGGTAAACTCAGAGAACATGCTCCCTATCGTTGCAATCTGGAGTGGTTCAACTGATGATCTCTGGGCGGATTGATCGATTGTAGGCTGGATGCTGCCATGATTGTAATCGAGATAAGGGGTTCGCGCAACAGCCCCCTGTTCCCCAGATACGCCCCACTCTCCCAACTAACTTTTTCGATCAATCCCTTGCTTGTATAATCAGATAGTTGTTTTTTGTGGCCGCCAAGATAACGGTGTTGGGAATTTGCACAAATATTGCTGTGTGCATCCTGTTGTGCGGCCGAGAGGGGATTTTGGTTATGGCTACGAATCCTTGGTTTTGGATTCTTTTCAATCTTTTCGTCATTGCGATGCTGGCCTCGATCTGGGCGTCTTCAACCGCAAGGCGCACCGCATCGGCGTGAAAGAAGCCGCCATTTGGAGTGTGGCGTGGATCAGCCTGGCGCTGATTTTCAATGCCGGCCTGTATCATTTTGAGGGGCCGGAGATCGCCATGCAGTTCCTGGGCGGCTATCTTTTGGAGAAATCGCTCAGCGTCGACAATATTTTTGTCTTTGTCATGATCTTTACCTACTTTGCGACGCCGGCCGAATATCAGCATCGCGTGCTCTACTGGGGCATTCTTACTGCTCTGGTGTTGCGCGGCGGGATGATCCTCACCGGCGCGGCTCTGATTTCTCGCTTCGATTTCCTGATCGGAATCTTTGGCCTGCTGCTGATCGTCACGGCAATCCGTATGTTTCGTAGTGGCGACGAAGAAGGCGACCTCAGCAAAAATGTCGTCGTCAAGATGACACAGCGCTTCTTCCGCGTGACCGATGACTATCGCGGCCAACATTTTACGATCGTCGAGCACGGCAAGCGCTGGATCACGCCGCTGCTGGTTGTGTTGCTCGTGATCGAGACGAGTGATGTCGTTTTTGCCGTCGATTCCATCCCTGCCGTCTTTGGCATCACCACCGACCCCTTTATTGTTTACACTTCCAATATCTTTGCAATCTTAGGCTTGCGCTCGCTTTATTTCTTACTCGCCGGCGTGGTCGACAAGTTTCACTATCTCAAGCTTGGTCTGTCGCTGGTGCTTGGCTTTGTCGGTGCGAAGATGGTCGTGGAAACCGTTTCAGACTACGCCATGGCGCACCCCATCCATGTGCCAATCCAGTGGTCGCTGCTGATCATTGCCATCGTGCTTGGCATCTCCGTCGCGGCGTCGCTTGTCTTCCCGCGCCGTGATCTGAAGCCGTCGTTGGCCGAAGCCACTGAACCCACGCGCGAGGAACGTCTGCAAGCCCAGGAAGAATTGCGCCGCCACCAAAAAGAGTTGGCCGACGTCACCGGCGATTGAGTTTTCCTCCAGCAATTTGGTTGCGGTGAAGCACATCCTCTCGACGCGCGTCAAAGCCGCGGCGACTGTCCGGTCAGCCGCGTAAACACCTGGTAGCCGATCCAGCGGAACGGTTCGGGCGGAATCCGGTGATAGCCGCCCTGGACAAAAGGCAGGTCGCGCCAGCGACTGTCGTTCCCCGCATAGAGGTCGCACAAAATCTCACCGGCCAGGTTGGCCAGCGTGACGCCATGCCCGCAGTAGCCGAGCGCGTAGTAGACGTTGCGCTGCTCGCCGCGCACGCCGATCAGCGGCCGGCGGTCAAAGGTGATGCCCAGCGTGCCCGCCCAGCGGTGGGTGAGCGGCAGCGTGTGGCTCTGGGGAAAGTAGCGGCTCAGCGTGCGCTCCATCATGGCTTGGGCGCGATGCGCAGCGCTCGCGCCGCCGGGATAGGCAGTGCGGTTGTTGAAAAGGTAGCTGTAAGCCTGATTGCTGCCGCCGCCAAAGATGAGATGCCCGTCGTGCGTCATCGATGCATAGGAGATGCGGTCAAAGTCGTCGGCGAAGCCGGCCAGACCATGCCAGCCCAACGCCTGCCGCTGCTCCGGTGCAAGCGCGGCGGTGGCAAAGATGTGCGAGTGCAGCGGAAAGAGCGCGTCGTGAAAATAGCCCAGCGCGCCGGTGTAGCCGTTGGTCGCCAGCACGATGGCCTTCGCCTGCACCTCGCCCTGCGGCGTCGTCAGCGTGATCGTCCGCCCTTCATGCACCTTGAGCACCGGCGAGCCTTCGTAAATCTGCACGCCTTGCGCCTCCAGCACCGGCGCCAGCCCGCGCACCAGTTGTGCGCCGTTGATCTGCCCTGTGCCTGGATCGAAAATTGCGCCGCACCCATGTTCCACGGCGAGATGTTTTCTGAGGTCGGCGGAGGCAAGAAAGCGCGTTGGGATGCCAATACTGTTTTGCGCTTCGACTGTGGCGTGGGCGGCTTCGGCGCGCGCCGGATCGGTGTAGATTGTGACCGTGCCGTCGCGTCGATAATCGACCGGCAGTTTGTGCCGTTCGATCAGCGCGCAGATATCCTCGATGCCGGCGCCGGTGGTCTGGTAAATGCGTGCGGCAAGCTCCGGCGCTGCGTCGTCGTAGCCGTTGACCCAGTTGAGCATCATGCCGCCGTTGCGGCCGCTGGCGCCATTGGCGAGCGTCGCCGCCTCCAACAGCACGATGCGCTGCGCTGGGAAGCGCCGGCTGAGGTGATAGGCCGTGCTCGCGCCCGTAAAACCGCCGCCGATGATGGAGACATCCGCCTGCGTGACGCCCTGCAGCGGCGGCCGCGGTCGATAGCCTGGCGTCTTGTCCACCCACAGCGCACGGTTCTCGTCGATCTCCAGCCGCTGGCGAAAGAGGCGTCCCGCCAGCGGCCAGGTCGCTGCGGCCAGCCGGGCGCTGGCGTTCATCAGCCGATCGGTGAAGGAAGGTTGAGAAGCTTCAGGGGTCATTCCACCTCTTCTCGGAAGTCACCTAGTCCGGCTTCAATCAACTTCCTGATATTCTGGATAAATTCACTGGGCGTTTGAATGGTGAGTCCGCTGGTGGCGGCAACCTCTGGGGTAAAGTCCTTCGTGTTCCAATGTCACGAAGCGGTCGACTCCGGCCGACACGGCAGCTTCCAGAATGGGAGCATCCTTGGCTTCGATGACATCTGCCCAGCGGAGAAACGCTGCAGATTCGGGGTCTTCGCGAATTTCGAGCGAAAGCTGTGACAGTTGCGCAGCAAAGTTTGGCAGCGCCCTGGGAAGCTTTTTTCTCAGATTGCGTTCCGCTTCGTCAAGCACCTGCCGGCACACCACCAGTTGAAAGAGTCCAACCTCGGCCAACCGTAGAACTGCATTGCTGGCGCCTGAACGGGAATCAGCGCCTGCAATCAAAACATTGGCATCGACAAACACTCTACGCATTACAGTGCAGGACGCGTTGCACGGCTGGTTTGACGTTCGTCTCGTAGATCTATCAGCAGATCGGCAAGCGTTACGCCCTCTGCATCCATCAGCGCACTGAACTGCTCGCTCAATTGAGGAATCAAAAGTTGTTTGGTGGCGAGGAGGATCAGGTCGTCAACCTGGAACAGCGTCAAAGTATCGCCTTCCTTGACAGCCATCCGCTCGCGCACTACTTGGGGAATGGTAACCTGTCCACGCTCACGGATTCGTATTGTGTAGGCATCCATCATTGTTCACCTGCTCCCACCAATAAAGACACAGTTTTCGTCCATTCAATCAGTATATCCGATTGTCTGAAAATCAATGAATCGTACTGATGAGAAGCTTGGCAGTGGAGGTGCAACACACCTCCACTGCCAAGCCTTTGCCGTGCTGGGATTATCTGCTCCTACTTCACGCCCAGCACATACTCAAAGTGATAGACGCTCTCCAGTAGACAATACTCAGGTAGCGTATCCGGCCCGCAGCTTGCTGTGCCGAGGCCGCGCTGGGCCGCGTCCAGGTTCAGGTAGACTTCGGGCCGCGGCGTCAACTCGTAGGTGTGGCGCGCCTGGAAGAGGTCACCGGCGGTGAAGTGGCTGGCCGAAAACTCGACCGTCGGCGCGCCGGCCACGCGCAGCCCGTCGCCGCGCACGTCGGTGAGCGCCAGCCAGCGCACGTCGCTCTTCTGCCCGTGCTCCTGCGGCATGACGTAGGGCACGTACTGCTCGCTGACCGTGCTGCGGTGGCGGGCGACCAGCGTGGACGCCTTGCGGTCGCTGTAATTCTCCCACGGGCCGCGGCCAAACCATTCAAGCTGCTCCAGCGCCGCCGGCAGCACTAGGCTCACGCCGACGCGCGGCAGGTCGCTCACGCCGTCGCCCAGGCGCACCTCATTGCGCACCGCCAGGCTGCCGTCGGGCGCAAGGCGGAAGCGCTGCACGTGGGTGAAGTCGCCCCACTGCTGGCGGCCGCTGGCGTGATGGACGACTTCCACCACGGGCGCGCCCTTTTCCTCGGCCAGCCGAATAGAGTCGAGCCGGTACAAGAGTTTATCCAGCCCGAGCGCCAGCCAGCGCGGCAGCACCTTCCACTCCGGCTGCTCCATCAGCTTGATGCCGTCGTTGTCGGTCGCCGCGCGCCAGATGTTGAGCAGCGGCCCGCGCACCAGCAGGTTCTGGCCCGGCTGTCCAAAACTGACCAGCAGTCCGTGCTCGCGTTCGAAGGTCGCCTCAACCGCGCCCGCACGCAGCACAATCTGTCCGTCCTGCTCCGCAACCTCGACGCTCCCCTTCTCCTTGTCTCCCCCTCTCCTTGTCTTCGCTGCCTGCTGCTTCACCGGCGCCGCGATCTGCGCCCACCCGACTTCATAGCCCGCCGGCGCCCACAACGTCGCGCTGTGCTGATAGAAGCGAAAGGTCAGGAAGCACTCGCCGGCGGCGCGTTCCTTGCCATTCAGCCAGGGCAGCGCTTCCTCCAGCGTCACCTCCAGCGATGCGCCGGGCGCGATCTCCAGCGCGGGCAGCTTGCCCTGCGCGAGCACCTCGCCCTCGCAGGCCAGCTCCCACTCGCCGCGCAGCCAATCCAGCCCGACAAAGTCCTGTTTGTTGACG
Source organism: Candidatus Caldilinea saccharophila (assembly GCA_016710365.1). GTDB lineage: Bacteria > Chloroflexota > Anaerolineae > Caldilineales > Caldilineaceae > Caldilinea > Caldilinea saccharophila. The sequence goes on from JADJVW010000003.1 coordinate 338,437, forward strand.
ATGCGCACGCGGCCCTTTTTGAGATTGGCCGCCTCGACGCGCACCGGCTGCGCCAGATACTTGAACTCGTTGAGCGCAGGGTGCGGCGTGCGATCCGGCCAGACGATGCCATCGGTGCAGAAGTTGGCGTCGTTGGGCACGTCGTCGAAGTCGCCGCCATAGGCCCAGTAGGTCGTGTCGTCCGGCGCGCTTTGGCGGATGCCGTGCTCGACCCACTCCCAGATGAAGCCGCCCTGCAGCGCCGGGTATTTCTCAAAGGCGGCCCAGTAGTCAGAAAGGCTGCCGTTGCTGTTGCCCATTGCGTGCGAGTATTCGCATGATCAGCGGCCGCGGGTCGGCGTTCGCCTGTGAGTACTCAATGATGCGGCTGATCGTCGGGTACATCGGACACATGACATCGGTGACGCGCTCGCCCCCCTTCATGCCCGCGCCAGCCCAGACCGAGATGGCGCCTTCGTAGTGCAGCGGCCGGCTCGGATCGTAGCCGCGCACCCAGCCCGCGGCCGCGTCGTGGTTGGGCCCGTAGCCGCTTTCGTTGCCCAGCGACCAGAAGATGATGCAGGGGTGATTCTTGTCGCGCTCGACCATGTTCTGCACGCGCTCGACAAAGGCCAGCGTGTAGCGTGGGTCGCGGCACACTTCGCGGAAGAAGGCGTGTGACTCGATGTTGGCCTCGTCGATCACATAGAAGCCGTACTCGTCGCACAAATCATAGAAGAGCGGGTCCTTCGGGTAGTGCGAGGTGCGGATGGCGTTGACGTTGTACTGCTTCATGCGCTCTAGATCGGACACCATGCGTTCACGCGTAAGCGCGCGCCCGGTTACGTCGTCATGGTCGTGCAGGTTCATGCCCTTGATCAGCACACGCTTCCCATTGATCAGCAACGAACGGTCGCGCAGCTCGATCTTGCGGAAGCCGACGGTGCAGCGGCTGCTCTCCTCCCCGGCCGGCGTCCTGAGCGTGACGACCAGCGTATAGCGCGCTGGCGCCTCCGCCGACCAGAGCTTGGGGCCGGGAACGACCTGCTCCAGCGAGACTTCTCCACGCGGCTGATGCGGGTCGTCGAAATCGGCGTGCAACGGCTGGCGCAGCACGGCCTCGCCACGCTCGTCGTACAACTGAGCCTCCAGCGTGCAGCCGGTGACATCGCCGCCGGGGAAGCCGGCCTTGGCGGTGATGCGCAGGATGCCTTCGCTGAGGTCGTCGCTGAGATCGCCGCGCGCAAATACATCCTGCAGGTGCGGCGTCCCGGTGGCGTAGAGATAGACCTCGCGCTGCAAGCCGGCGTGCCACCACATGTCCTGGTCTTCAATAAAGGCGGCGTCCGACCACTGCGTCACGACGACGCGCAACTCGTTCTCGCCGGAGTGAACGTAGCGGGTGACATCGAACTCAGCGGGGGTGCGCGCATCTTTATTCAGCCCGACCGGCGCGCCGTTGACGTAGACGTAGAGCGCGCCTTCGCAGCCGCCAAAGTGCAGCACGATGCGACGTCCCTGCCAGCCTTCCGGCACGCTGAAGGTGCGCCGGTAAAGACCCGTGGGATTCTCCTCCGGCACGTCGGGCGGCAGGTGGGGGAAGGGCATCTGCACGTTGGTGTAGTGGGGCCGGCCATAGCCCTGCACCGTCCAGTTGCCCGGCACCGTGATCGGCGACCAATCACCGTGCTCAACCGCGGCTTGCGTCACCTGCTCCGGCCGGCCGAAAATTTTGAAGTCCCAGACGCCGTTGAGCAGTTGGAACCACGGCGAGGCTTCGCGCGGCGCCTGGCGCGCGTCTTCGGCGCTGGGAAGGGGATCAGCGTGGCGCGCGGCGGCAGCCGGTTGAGGCTGGTGAGCTGCGGCAGCTTCCAGGTGGGCTGGCCGGCGAGATGCAGCAGCGGCAGCAGCGCAGCACTTTGTCTGTCTGTACGATCAGTTGAGAGGTCCATCTTTTGGCTTCCTATGTTTGCACACAAATCTATGAAATAGTAGAAGGAAACTCATTTTGACGCAGAGAGGCAGAGCTTCGCAGAGAAAAGTCAAGCTGTCTTGACCGCGATCCTTCTCTGCGCTATCTCTGCGCCCCCCCGCGCCTCTGCGTCAAAGAGACGCGCGGATGCGGTCCTTATTCGATCTCCAGCATCAACTCGCTCAGCGTTACGGTTTGGCCAGGCTTGACCACCAACTGGCGCACCGTGCCGGCCAGCGGCGAGCGGATTTCGTTCTCCATCTTCATCGCTTCGAGCACGAGCAGCGGCTGGCCCAGTTCGACCAGTTGGCCCGGCTCCACGTGGATGCGCGTCACCAGGCCCGGGATCGGCGCCTTGACGCGACCGTCGCTGGAGGCAGGCCGCACGGATTCGACCTCATGGTCGCGCACCTGGATATCATAGCGCCCGCTGTAAATCTGCGCGGAGCGCATCTCCTGGCTGAAGAGCAGCTCGTACGGACGGTCGTCGACGATCATCCAATCGGCGAGTTCCGGGTTGTCGTAGTCCGGCACGTAGACGGTGAGCAGTTGGCCATCTACGTTTACTGTATAGTCGCCCGGCGTCGCACGGTTAGGCGTGACTTCAACTTCATAGGGCTTATTTTCGATGATAATTGTCAACTTGTGCATAGTGTTCTCCACACATTCATCAAGAAGGCAGGCGTCGTGCGGAACGGTGCCAGCCGCTCTTGATCCGTTCGGGCACGACCGGCGAATCGACGCGACGCCGCAACAGATAGGCAACCGCGGTCATTGCCACCAGATCGCGGCAGGCTTCACGGCTCGTGTTGGCGCTGACATCGAACTGGAAGCGTTCCATGAAGCGCGTGTCGTAGTTCCCGGCAATAAAGGCCGGGTCCTGGACGATTTGTTTGTGCAGGGCGAGGTTGGTCTGCACGCCGACGATGCGGAATTCCATCAACGCCCGACGCAGCCGGCTGACGCACATGGCGCGGTCGTCGCCCTTGACCAGCAGGTTCGCCAGCAGCGGGTCGAAGCGCTCCGGGATGGCGCAGCCGACGTAGCCGTAGGTGTCGACGCGCACGTCCGGTCCTTGCGGCAGGCGAAAGCGCGTCAGCCGGCCAGGGCTAGGCAGATAGTCGTTCCAGGGATCCTCGGCGTTGATGCGGCACTGCATCGCCCACCCATCCAGCCGGATCTCTTCCTGGGTGCGCGCAAGTTTTTCCCCGGCCGCGATGCGGATCTGCTCGCGCACGATGTCGATGTCCGAGAGCATTTCGCTGACGCCGTGTTCGATCTGAATGCGCGCCTTGACTTCGGTGAAGTGGAAGTTGCCTGCGCTATCGACCAGAAACTCCACTGCGCCGGTGTTCTGGAAGTTGAACAGACGTGCAATATCGACGGCCGCCGTCCACAGCGCGGCGCGCTGCGTATCGTTCAATGACGGCGATGGCGATTCTTCGATCAGCTTCTGGTTATGGCGCAGCAGCGACCCCTCGCGCTCGCCCAGGTGCACGATGTTGCCGTGCGCGTCGGCCAGCACCTGCACGACAAGATAATGTGACGGCGCGATGACGCGTTCGAGGTAAAGATGGTCATCCCCGTAGATCAACTCGGCCTCGTGGCGCGCGGCGCGCACCGCTTCGATCAACCTGTCGGCGCGCAAGACGACGCGCGCACCGCGCCCGCGCCCCCCGCGCGCCGACTTCACGACGAGCGGGAAACCGACTTCCTTTGCCACCTGTTGCAAGGCAGCCTCGTCGGCGTCAGCATCCGGCAGGTCGGCGTAGAGCGGCACGCGATAGCCGGCGCGCTTGACAGCTTCCATCGCCTCCATTTTGCTGCGCACCGCACGGATCACCGGCGGCGGTGAGCCAATGAAGACGATGCCTTCGGCCGCGCAACGTTCGGCAAAGCCGGCTTCCTCAGCTAAAAAGCCGTAGCCAGGGTGGATCGCCTCGGCGCCGGTTGCTTTAGCAATCGCAAGCACTTCGTCGGCGTCGCCATAGCGATTGGGCGACTGCAACAGCTTGACTTCATCGGCCAGACGTACATGCAACGAATCGCGGTCGGCGCTGGTATAAAGCGCCACGGTAAGAATTCCCATCTCGCGGCAGGTGCGGATGATACGTGTGGCGATCTCACCGCGGTTGGCAATCAGGATTTTTTTGAACATCATTCAGTCCTTTAGTGAATAGAGATGAGGAGATTGAGGAATTATGGGATTGAGAGATTGAAGATTGGCGTCGCTGCGGACAGCAATCGCCCAATCCCATAATCGCCTAATCGCCTAATCTGCAATTTCCAGTCTCTCTTACATCGGTGAAAGACCATGCTTTTTCGGCATATGCGTCTCGCGCTTGGAAAGTGTAACCTCCAACGCCTGGATCAGGGCGCGGCGACTGTCGCGCGGTTCGATGACATCGTCGATCAGCCCGCGCGACGCGGCGACATAGGGATTGTTGAATTTATCCTCGTAGTCGTCCACCAATTCCTTGCGCTTGGCAGCCGGGTCTTCCGCCTCCTGCACCTGCTTGCGGAAGAGGATGTTGACCGCGCCTTCAGCGCCCATGACCGCGATCTCCGCATTGGGCCAGGCATAAATCAGATCGCCGCGCAGCCCCTTGGAACTCATGACACAGTAGGCGCCGCCGTAGCTCTTGCGCAGGATGATCATCAGCTTGGGCACGGTCGCCTCAGAATAAGCGTAGATCATGCGCGCGCCGTTGCGGATGATGCCGCCGTACTCCTGGTGCGTGCCGGGCAGGAAGCCGGGCACATCCTGCAGCGTCACGATCGGGATGTTGTAGGCGTCGCACAGACGGATGAAATGCGCGGCCTTGACGCTGGCTTTGATGTCGATGCAGCCGGCCAGCACCATCGGCTGGTTGGCAACGATGCCGATCACGTAGCCGTTGAGCCGGGCAAAGCCGACGACCATATTCTCCGCCCACAATTCGTGCACCTCGAAGAAGCGGCCGTCGTCGACGATCGTGTGGATGACCTGGCGCACATCGTAGGGCTTGTGCGGATCGACCGGCACCAGCGTTTCGAGTTCTGGGCAACGTCGCTCCGGGTCGTCGATCGGTGGGGTGTAAGGCGGGTCGTCCTGGTTGTTGGAGGGGAGATAGGAGAGCAGTTCGCGCACCTTGAGCAGACACTCGGCGTCATCCTTGGAGAGGAAGTGACTGACGCCGCTTTCTTTAGAATGGATCAGGCCACCGCCCAGCTCGTCAAAACTGACGTTTTCCTGCATGACAGCCTTGACGACTTCCGGGGCCGGTGATGAACATGTACGAATTTTCGGTCATAAAGACAAAATCGGTCAGCGCCGGGGAGTAGACCGCGCCGCCTGCGCACGGCCCCAGGATGACGCTGAGCTGTGGAATCACGCCCGACGCCTCACAGTTGGCGTCGAAGATCTTGGCGTAGCCGCCGAGCGAATCGACGCCCTCCTGGATGCGAGCGCCGCCGGAGTCGTTGAGCGCCAGGAAGGGGCAGCCATACTTGATCGCCATGTTCATCGCCTTGACGATCTTGTTGGCGTGCATCTCGCCCAGCGAGCCGCCCATCACCGCCGCGTTCTGCGACGCGACAAAGACCTTGCGGCCGTTGATCTCGCCAAAGCCGGTGACGACGCCGTCGCCGTAGCGCGATCCGCGGCCGTCCATGTACTTGTCGGAGCGCGGCGTCACCAGCGTGTCGATCTCGGAGAATGTACCGGGATCGAAGAGCAGGTCGATGCGCTCTTGCGCCGTGAGGCGCCCTTTCTTGTGCTGCGCCGCCACATCTTTTTCCCCGCCGGCGGCAATCGCCTTGCGGTCACGTAGTTTTTTGATATAGGCTTCCAAAGTTGCACCTCCATTTTGATAAAAACCAAAGACACAGAGAACACAAAGAGTCACCAAGTCCGCGCGGTGATATTTATGCCTCAGTGGTACATTCCGAACTATCCAGCACTGCCATCGTCAATACGAACGCTCCTTCACCGCGCCACCAGCCCGACCACGCGCCGGGAAAGTGGGTCGCAAGCTCCTCATCCACGCTCACCGCAAACGGCGTCCAATCCCGCGGCGGCCTGTCAAACGCGTCGAAGCGGCAAATGATGCGCCGCGTGTCGATGCGCAGCCCCTCGCGCAGCGCCTTGAGCACCGCCTCCTTGGCGCTCCAGATCGCGGTGACAAGCGCCGCTTGTTGCACACCGGCGGCCGCCACCGCCGCCATCTCCTCCGCCGCAAAAAAATCGCTCACAAAGTTCGGTTCGCGCGGCTCGATGAACTCAATGTCGCAGCCGAGGGAGGGGAAATTAAGAGATTGGGAGATTGGGAGATTGGAGATTGGAGATTGGAGATCAGGCGTCCCCCTCCAATCTCCAATCTCATAATCTCCTACTCTCCTACTCTCGATCAATCCACAAAACGCCGTGCCATGGCTATGGCTGATGCTCAGCGACAGCGGCAGCCGCCCCTCTTCCTCGCCCTTCGCCCCTCGCCTCTCGCAACTCGCATACGGCGCGCCGTCCGCATCCGCCCCGATCAAAATCGTCGCCAGATCTGGCGTTTCACGCGTCGTTTGCGCCAGATAACGCTGCACCAGATGCTTCGCCGTCCAGCGCCCCAACAGCCAGTCGCGGCGGCGCTTCTCGATCTTGAAGGTGCGTGCCTGCTCGGCCGCGCCCAGCCAGGCCGGCGTCACGTCCCCGCGCAGGATATCCGGGCAGTCGTCGAGCGATTGAATCAGCCAGTGAATCACATTGCCTCGTCCCGTAGGTGCGGTTCTCAACCGCACGTTCCTTGTCAACCTGCCCTGTGCGGTTCTCAACCGCACGTTCCTCGTCAACCTGCCATGTGCGGTTGAGAACCGCACCTACTTGTCTAGTGCCTGATGCAGCGCTTGTTGCTGCCCCGGCGTGAGCACATAGCGCGCCAGCGTCAGTTCACCGCTCAGCAACTGCGGCAGGTCCCTGTCGATCTGCCACTTGACCAGCGACTCCAGCCGAAACGCATGGAGCAGACGCCGCACCTCTGCCGCGTGGCGATCCGCAGATGCCAGCAGCACGCCATTTTGCGCCAGTACGGTCACTTCCACCAATTCGTCAGGCTGCACGCCAGCGACCTGCACCGTTACCGTCTGCATGGCTGCATCGTAGTCGCTCGCGACCGCCTTGCCGTCTGCGTTGCGCTTGAGCAGCACCCTGTCGGTCTCGACCAGGCCATGAAGCTTGACGAGGTAGCTGCGTTGCGCCGGCATCAGCGCAGTATCGCCCCGCACCGGGCCGATGGCGAGCGTCATCTGGTCGCCGCGCCAGCTCTGCGTGAAGGACGTCTCGGCATAGGCGCCGCGCTGGTAGGCAACGGTCTCGCCGTCATCTTCGTAGAGCGTGAACTGTCCATCCGCGCCGGGGAAAACATGCAGCGTCAGTTCGGCCGGATTCTCCACGCCGCCCCAGCCCACCAGCGGACCCAGCGGCACGATGGCGCCGGCTTTGGCAAAGACCGGAATCTCCGACCAGCCACCGTAGACGGTCTGCCAGCCACCCGTGTACTGCTTGCCGGTGAAAAAGTCGAACCAGAGCCCATCGGGCAGCCAGACGCGCTGGCGGCTCAGCCCCAGGTCGGGTTCCGCCGGTGTGGTAAAGGGCGCGGCGATCAGCTCGCTGCCAAACCAGTAGGCTTGGGGGCAGGCGTAGGCGTCATCGTCTTCCGGGTTGATGTAGTAGAGCGGCGTCACCAGCGGGATGCCGTCGACGTGGTTGCGCCAGGCCATGCTGTAGAGGTACGGGATCAGCGCGTGGCGTAGTTGCATGGCCGTGCGCGCCGGCCCTTCCACAGCCGGCCCCCAGCCCCACGGCCGCCGATCCTGATAAGGATTGTTGGTGCTGTGCAGGCGCAGGATCGGGCTGAAGACGCCATACTGCACCCAGCGCAGGTAGAGTTCCGCCTCCTCGACGCCCCACATGTGGCCGCCGATGTCGTGGCTCCACCAGCCATACCCGATGTTGGCGGCGGTGGCGGTGAAGTGGGGCTGGTTCGCCAGCGACGCCCAGCTCACCACCGTGTCGCCGGAGAAGCCGATGGGGTAGCGATGGTTGCCAAGCCCACCCCAGCGCGAGAAGATGAAGGGGCGCTTGACGCCGTCGCGTCCCAGGTCGTAGAAATGCAGGTGATTGAGCCACCAGAGCGGGTCGAGTCCCTGGAGCTTCGACTGCTTACCCTGCTGCCAGTCCAGCCACCAGAAATCCACGCCGTTGCCCAGAAACCGAGTTTCTTCAAGAAACTCGGTTTCTTCTTGCCCCATCTCCTCCTGCGGGTGATGGAGGAACTTGAAATAGGCTTCCACAAAACGCGGATCGACGCTGTCGAATTCCACCGGCTCGCCTGTCGCCGGGTCGATGCCCACCGCCGCGGCCATCGCCGCGTACTGCTCCTCGTGCGGATGGACGCCGTCGGCCGGGTGCAGGTTGAGCGCGGTGTGCAGCCCCTGCGCGTGCAGCCAGGCGATCACGCGCGCCGGGTCGGGAAAGAGATCGCGGTTCCAGGTGTAGCCCGTCCAGCCGACCGAGCGGTTGCCGGTCTGCGTGGTGTGCCAATCCATGTCGACGATGCAGACGGAGAGCGGGAACTCACGCGCGCGGAATTCCTGCATCAGCGCTTTGAGTTCGGCCTCGCTGTAGGCCCAGTAGCGGCTCCACCAATTGCCCAGAATCCAGCGTGGGATCAGCGGCGTCTGCCCGGCGACTCGCTGGAACTCTTGCAGACAGCCGATGTAGTCGTGACCATAGCCGAAAAAATAGAGGTCCAGATTGTCGGGCGCGCTACGGGCGGCGAGCCAGCCGTGCGCGTCGAAGACCAGGCTACGCGAGTCATCGACCATCGCATAGCCGTTGCGCGCCATCAGCCCTGGCTCCAGGTGCGCCCAGCCGTCGACCTCGTCGAGCGTGCGCGTCGTGCCCTGGAGATTGCCCGCCGCCCAACTGCGGTCGCCGTAGCACCAGGTCGCACCGCTGGCCTTGAGCGTGACGCTGAGCGAAATCGGCGTGAAGCCGTGGGCGTGCTCCGTGTAGCGTAAAAGTAAATGCTCCGTCTCGATTTCGAGGACGCCGTCGCCGCGCCGCACGTCGAACGCGGGCGCAGGTTGCTGGCGATGCCAGAACGCCTGGCTTGGCCGATCCTCGAACGCGCCGGTCGGGCTGTACTCCAGCCGCAGCAGGCGCGCCGTGAGCACGGTGACGCGCACGCTGCCGGCGGTCACGACCGCGGCGGGGTCGGCGATTGGGTTGAAAGGGAGGTGGAGATAGTTTAGGGACATGATTTGCTCGATCTTGTTCGGTGTTCCAAAAGTCCGTCTATTCTCGAACTTCTACGACTTGCTTCGGGCCATCCAACGTCAGGTGCAGCATATTGAGAATATTGCGTCCCAGCAAGACTTCATCCGACGCATCGTCGCTGACCATCTCGACAAGCGGCAGGCGCAGTGATCCGATGCCAACATCGACCAGATAGGTTTCCACGAAACGGGACTCGCCCCATTGACTGCGCAAGCGCTTGACATCGAAAAGATCGACGCCAAGCTGCCTGAGCATCTGTGCAGAAATCAACGACCCATCTGCACCTGTGTCGATGAAGGCGCGCAACGGGCCAAGTGTAAACGCACGTTCTGGTGACGCCAGCCAGATTTCGATCATTGGCGCTGGCGGGTAATAGCTGCGCGCGTAAGCGGTCTTCATCGCGGTAACCTGCCTGTGCTGGGCGTGCGCAACCAGATATCCTCCGTTGCTTCGGCTTTTACCTCGCGCATCAATACCGGCTTTTTCCCAAAGCGCTGGTGCACCCGACGATAGAGTTCAACTTTGTCGCGATCATGGTCGACAAGTTCACCATTGTGAATCGCGACCCACATGCCGGGCAGGTCTTGCCACAGCCTAGCGTGCATCGCCTCGTAGGCAACGATCTCCTGCTCAATCTGTTCACGTCGGCGTGTAGCAAGATATTGTCGAACTGCCTCCTGGATCAACGCCTCGACCGACGTCTCCATCTGGTCGGCTGCCGATGCGAGCGATTCCGCCAAATCCTGCGTTAACACACCTGCTGTAATGGACGCCAGTTCCGCGCGGGCGTCCAATCCGTACTGTGTGCGTGCCTCGGCCAGGCTCATCGCTGGCGCATCTGTGTCCTGGGCTTTCGCCTGACGCAGCGCCCTGATGTCTACCAATTCTTGAAGTTCTTCGTCAATGCGGACATACTCGGCGTAGGTCAGTACGACAAAGGCTGGTTTGCCATTCACTTCAAGAAACTTTGGATATTGCATAGTGTCACCGTTACCAACAAGACCTAACCTTGCTGCGTCCGCGTCATGCGATAAAATCCATCCATATCTGGCCCGGATGTAGTCCGCCCACGCTTGCATCTCCGGCAATGGTTTCACGACCAAATTGCCGAACAGCGCCTCCGTGCTGACGCTAGTGAAGCGATCCTGCGCAGTCACCAGCCGCTGCCAGACGCCAGTCGCCGTCTCGCCCAGGTGCTCAAGTGCCGGCGATGTCACTCTCCGGAAATCGATGTTGTGCGCCGGTGCAATGTGTAGCACGCTAACCACCTCGGCGCCTAGTTCGCGCTCCCTCTCCATCTCGTGGGCCAGAAACTGCTGGCGCATCAACTGGTAGAAGGGTTCGTAGAAGAGCGCATCGAACGTAGGTAGTACGCTCTTGTCGATCGGACAATCTGAGCGGTCGAACAGCCACCGATAAATTTCTCGTCGGTCTGTACCACTCTTCGCGATGGCAAGCGACTGCTTGCTGTTGTACGCCTCGGTATATTTCCATTCGATCAGTACAATCTGGCGTCTGCCGTCTGTGCACTCGAACATCACCGCGGCGTCGGCGCTGGTGAAGTTGGCGCCGCGCGTGCGCTTGCCGGTGTGGGCAATTTTTTCGTGCAGATAGTTCTTCGCCCCGATCCACTCAAAGGCCACGTACTGCCCATTCTCAATTGGCAGCATTTTCGCCAGATCGGGGAAGACGGGACACAGCAAGTCGGCCAGAGCGTCCGGCTGATCGTGAAATGGAAATAGAAAGTTGACACAGCATACCTGAGAGTCGCACAGGTGATTGCTCGGCATGCCTGCCTGCCCGTCGTGCCATTTGATTTCAAACTCCGAGAAGTACGCCTGCGCTTCCACACGAATCTCCGAAAAGAGATTCTCTTCGGCATGGCGGCGCGGCAGACAGATGGGATGCGACTTGCCTTTCTTGTACACTCCCTCAATGCGAGCTGCGTCGCTCAGATAAGATGTGTGCTTCTTGAATTCTACCAACCGCTGTCTTTCGATTTCGAGGAATTTACCCACAAGGATTTATCCAGTTGTCTTCATGAACGACTTCACATTCAACTCATCCGTGCGCTGCCGGATCTGTGCCAGGTCATACTGCATCTGGAGTTGAAGCCGTGCTTCCAGCGTGCGGCCGAACGCTTTGGACAGCCGCGTCGCCATTTCCGGCGAAATGCCAGCGTGCCCATTGACCAACAGTGACAGGGTCTTGCTAGTGACGCCAAGACCGGCGGCAGCTTTTGTCACAGTCAACCCAAGCGGATCCAGATAGAGATCACGGAGGATCTCGCCAGGATGAGGTGGATTTTTCATCGGCATGGTTCAGCGACTTCCTTGGATCGACTGCGTATATTTATCCAGATCCTCCTGGGCTTCAGCGGTTTTCAACACGTCAGCAGTCATTGCCGGAATCGGCTTGCCGGTCGCTGCCTTGGCAATCATGGGCGGTGCACTGCGGGGACGTCGCTGCGTCGCTTCCTGGATGCCTTGCGCCACAAACTGCGCAATCAATGCGGCCGGCGCCAGCCCCTGCCGGGCCGCGCTAATCTCGACCTGGCGCAACAGTGTTTCGGGTAGATCAATTTCGATCCTCATCAATGTGCTCATGCATAGCGCCGGCTTTCTGCGATGAATTGCAGGATTTCATCTGCCGAGATATCAAGATCGATGCCCTTGACATCCAGGGTGACGCCGTCGTCTGTTCCGGCTTGATGACAAAAATCTGTCCGTCTCGGCGCTTTACACGCACCTCGCCTTCGTCTGCTGCCTTGTCGAGCAGCGAAGCAAAATTTTGCCGTGCCTCAGTGTACGTGTATACAGCGGTCATATAGTTACCTCTACAATCGAAACGCCATAGGTCTGCGCATGCACGCGCAATGCTCGATCCAATGTCAGCAGTGGACAATGGTATTTCTCCGCACAACGAATCAAGTAGGCGTCGTAGGCATAAACATTGAGCTGAGATGCTATTCGAAGCGACTCGTTCAACTCCACGTCAACCCATCTTATTGGAATCGACTGATAGATTGTCTGGGCTTCCAGTGCCTGCTCCAGCTTGAGTCTCTGCCGCTTCAACATCGCCGAGAAGGCATTGCCAATCTCAAAGTGAATCGAAAGGGGAGCGATCAGACGAGCGCCATCGGTCGCACTAATCAGTGCTGATTTTTCTGGTTCGTTTGCAATCACGGCAATGATTGCCGAGCTATCAATAACGATTTCCATCGCAACCCAATCAAACTAGTTGTACATATGTACAACTATATTATCTGGTTATTCTGCAGAAGTCAATAACCTGCAAGCAATCGCCTGGTCTACTATCGGGCAGCAACACTACAACGGATTCAAGGAAACAGCGGATTTGCATCTCACCACTAGGCGGGCCAACCTGCCATCCCGCGCAACAAATCCGTTCCTTCCAAGAATCCGTTGTAGTCCTCCGCATCAAACCTTTATGCCGGCCGCGCCACCGTCAGATAGCCCGCCAGCGTCACAAACACATTGCCCGCCTCATCCACCACCGTGGCGTCAAAGCTCTCGCCGTCGTTGGCGGTGGTGCAGACGCAGGTGAGCCGCCGCCCCGCCGCTTCTTCCGGCTGGCGATAGGCGGTGACCTTCTCGAAGCCGAGCGGCAGCCCCATCGCGCCCTTGACCTGCTCCGTCCACAGCGCCGCGCACTGGAAGCAAAGCTCGACCAGCCGCGGCGCCATGAGCGACTCGGCGTTGGCCGGCTCCGTGTTCGGGCCGAGGTCGTGCGCCATCAGCGCCAGGCACTCGTTGCCCTTCACGCCCGCCCGCTCAATCACCTGGTAGGCGGGGCCGTGGAAGAAGCTCTTGTAGATCTCCGCCGCCGTGATCGGCAGGCTGTCCGCAGACGGCGCCGTGAAGGTCATCGTCGGCTGTTCCGCCGGCGCCGTGGTTAAGCGCACCGTGGCGATGAAGTGCTCCTTCACCTGCACGGGCAAGCCTTCTTTGGCCGGCTTGGTGACCGAGCGCAGCGTGGCCTTGGCCAGCAATTCGCCGTTGGCCGCCGGTTTGACCGTGGCGCTCAGATAGAGCGTGCGCGGCTCCATGCGGAAGAACTTGAACGCGCCCATCATCTGCTCGTGCTCGACGCTTGCCACGCGATAGCCCGGCGCAGCGACCGTCGCCAGCTCGGCCAGCGCCTCCGTCGCCATCACGCCGGGCAGCCAGGGCGTGCCCGCGTCCGGTGCATGGTCGAAGAGGAAAGGCTGCACCTTGGGGTCGAGCGTCGTCTCCACTTCGATGCCGCCGTAAAGCCGGTAAGATTTCACTTTACCGACCATCAGCAGCGGGTTCTGGCGTTCGGCAAGCTGTGCGTTGAGCTTGTCCACGTCGAGACCACCGGTCGGGTCCTTCTCTTCCAGCCACGCGCCCAGGCGACCGGCCACGACCAGTTCGCCGCGCGTGGCGCCGTAGGTCAGCTCGCGGCGGATGGTGGGCACGCCCGCCTCAGGCGGTAGCATGTCCACGCCCAGCGATTCGAGAATCGCCTGCACTGAGCCGCGCGAGGCCATGCCGATCTGCCCCCATGCCGTCCAGTCGATGGCGATGCCGCGCGTGTCGGGCCGCCACGCTCTCATGCTGCTGGAGATCTTGCAGAGCAGGTCGTTGGCCGACGAGTAGTCGCTCTGGCCGTTGTTGCCAAAGCGCCCAGCCACCGAGCTGAAGCTCACCGTGGCGCCGATCGGCATCCCCTTCGCCGCCTTGAGCAGACTGAAGAAGCCGTCGGCCTTAATGTCGAAGACCAGCGCGAACTGGTGTGGCTCCTTGCTCGGCAGCGTGCGGTCGATCAGCAGACCGCCGGCGTGGAGCAGCACGTCGATCTTGCCGTGGCGCTGGCGGATGTCCTCCACCACCGCCGTCACCTTGTCGCCGTCGCGCAGGTCGAGGCTGTAGTAGTAGGCCGTGCCACCCGCGTTCTCGACGGCTTCGATGGCGCGCAGCGCCGCTTCCTGGCGCTCCAGCCCCATCATCTTGTCGTCGATCTGCGTGGGCGTCACCTTCTCGCCCGACGCCCGCGCCTCGTTGATCAGCGCGCCCTTGAGCGTCTCACGCCCCTGGCGGAAGAGGCCGATGTGTGGGTCGTTGCGATCCGGCGCCGGCACCAGGTCGAGCAGGTAGAAGATGCCGCCGCTGTTGGCCGCCAGGTCGGTGGTGATGGCGGAAGTGATGCCGCCCGCCGCACCGGTGACGACAAAGACGGTCTGCTTGTCGAGCACCATGCCGGGGGCACCGTCCTTGGCCGGCAGATCTTCCAGCGTCACAGTGTAACGCTGCCCCTCGAAGTAGCCGACCTCGACCATGCCGGGGTCAGTCAACGCCTCGGCGATGAGCTGGTCGGCCGGCTCTACGGTCTTGCGCGACGGCTCGAGATCGACAGCCTTGACCGTGACGCCCTTGCCGCCCTCGCGCATGACCTGTTCCATGTTGTAGGCCTTGGTGAAGCCGACGACTGCGCCGCCCAACGGCGCCGTGGCGCCGGTCGGACCGTAGCCGTGCAAGCCGCCCAGCCGCGTGGCGGAGACCAGGAAAGTGTTCGGCCCCATCACGCTGTCGTAGAGCGCGCGCATGGCCGTGTAGAGATTCTTGACGCGCACGCGGTTGAGTTCGCGCCATTCGTCGAGCGTCATCTCCTCGATCGACTGTTCGACATCCAGCGCCGGCAGCCAGAAGATGCCTTGAAGCTTGCCGTCATTCAGCCACGCCTTGAGTTGCGCGTCGAGCGCATCGGTGGCAATGCCCGGCTCCAGCGTCAGCACGGTGGCGCCGCGTTTTTGCAGCTTCTCCACCAGCTTCTTGCCCACGCCGCCCTGATCCATCATCACCGCGACCCGGCTGTCCGCATCCAGCGTCACGCCGGTCGGCTTGCACAGGTCGATACTCGGACGCAGCGCCGGCTGGGGCACGCGGCGCGGCATCTTGTCGGCGTCCTCCAGGGTTCCAATCGTCTTGACGGTGGAAACGGGAGATTGAGAGATTGGAGATTGGAGATTAGGAGATTGAGCGACTGGCGCTTCACTCGCCCCTCGCCCCTCGCCCCTCGCAACTGCCAAATCCGGCCGGTTCGTGCGCACAAACTCGATCACACTTTGCAGCGTCGGATAGTCGCGCAGGTTCAGCCCCTCTTGCACCGGGATGTTGAAGCTCTCGCGGATGCTGGCAAAGGTCTCGGCTTGCTTCACCGTATCGATGCCGAGATCCGCCTCCATGTCCTGATCCAGCTCCAGCATCTCCGTCGGGTAGCCGGTCTTGTCGGCGACGACGGACAATACCTTGTCAACGACGGGATCGGAGACTGGAGATTGAGAGATTGGAGATTGGCCGCTGCCAGCGTCGCCCCTCGCCCCTCGCCCCTCGCCCCTCGCCAAATCCGGCCGGTTCGTGCGCACAAACTCGATCACGCTTTGCAGCGTCGGATAGTCGCGCAGATTCAGCCCTTCCTGCACCGGAATGGCAAAGCTCTCGCGGATGCTGGCAAAGGTCTCGGCCTGCTTGACCGTATCGATGCCCAGGTCGGCCTCCATGTCCTGATCCAGCTCCAGCATCTCAGTCGGGTAGCCGGTCTTGTCGGAAACCACCTGCAACACCTTCTCCACCACTGGATCGGAGATTGGAGATTGGGAGATTGGGAGATTGGGAGATTGAGCGGTTTCGCCTGCCGGCGTCGCCCCTCGCCCCTCGCCCCTCGCCCCTGCCAGATCCGGCCGCATCGTCTTGACAAAGCCGACCACGCTGCCCAGCGTCGGGTAGTCGCGCAGATTCAGCCCTTCCTGCACCGGAATGGCAAAGGTCTCGCGCACAGTGGCGAAGGTTTCGGCCTGCTTCACCGTGTCGATGCCAAGGTCGGCCTCCAGGTCGAGGTCCAACTCCAGCATATCCTTGGGATAGCCGGTCTTGTCGGCGACGACTTCGAGCACCTTGTCCGTGATCGAGTCAGAAGTTGGCGATTGAGAGACCTGCGACCGGAGCGGCGTTGAGCGATTGGCGATGGGAAATCGGGATTGGGTCGGAACTGGCGATTGGCGCCGGCGCCGGCGTCGCCAATCGCCCCCGCCTTCGCCCTGCCAAATGCCGGTTGGTATGCACGAAGCCGATCACGCTTTGCAGCGTCGGATACTCGCGCAGGTTCAATCCCTCCTGCACCGGAATGTTGAAGCTCTCGCGGATTGCCGCAAAGGTCTCGGCCTGCTTCACCGTGTCGATGCCCAGGTCGGCCTCCAGGTCAAGGTCGAAGTCGAGCATGTCCTTCGGGTAGCCGGTCTTCTCGGCCACCACGTCGAGCACCTTGTCTGCCACCGGGTCGGAAGCCGGCAATTGTGAGATTGGCGATTGTGAGATTGGCGCAGCCGCCGGCGTCGCCGCCGCCGCGCCCCTCGCCCTGCCAGGTCGGGCGGTTCTGCCGACGAAGCCGACCACCGCCTGCAAGGTCGGATAATCGCGCAGGTTGAGCCCTTCCTGCACCGGGATGTTGAACGCTTCGCGAATGGCGGCGAAGGTCTCGGCCTGCTTGACGGTGTCGATGCCCAGGTCGGCTTCGAGGTCGAGGTCGAGGTCGAGCATATCCTGCGGATAGCCGGTCTTGGCCGCCACCACCGCCAGCACCTTCTCCGTCACCGGGTCGACTGCTGAGGAGCGATTGGAGCGGGGACGACAGCGCGACTGGCGCCCGGCACTTGGCGCCTGGCCTTGGCTCCGGTCGGCACCACCGCCAGGTCCGGGCGATTCTTCGACGAAGCCCACCACCGCCTGCAGCGTCGGATAGTCGCGCAGGTTGATGCCCTCCTGCACCGGAATGTTGAACGCCTCGCGGATCGCCGCAAAGGTCTCGGCCTGCTTGACGGTGTCGATGCCCAGGTCGGCTTCCAGATCGAGGTCGAGGTCGAGCATGTCCTGCGGATAGCCGGTCTTGTTGGCGACGACGCCGAGCACCTGCGAAACCACCGGGTCGACGGCGGGAGATTGAGCGATCGGAGATTGAGCGATTGGAGATTGGGCGACGGGCGCGGCAGGGGCCGGCGCGGCGGCGCACGGGCCGGGAGCGGGCGGCTGGTTCGATGGCGCTTCCACGGCGACGGAGCAGGCATTGGAGAAGGCGCAACAGGTGCAGGTGCAGGCGTGGCCGCCACTGGCGCCACAACGTCGCCCCTCGCCCCTCGCCCTTCGCCCCCCCTCACCGCGGCGGCCACCGCGGGCATCGGCAGCGGGCGATAGTCGCTCGCCACGCCGTCGCCAGGCGAGGTCGCACGCAGCACGGGGCCGGCGCCGTACTGCCAGGCGCTGGCCAGCGGCGCACGCACCGGCTGCCCCTGCGCCACGATGCGCAGCACGCGCTTGACAACCTCGGTCTCGGCCATGTCGAAGCCGCTGACGTCGGCCAGCCAGCGCTGGTAGCGCGCCTTGTTGTCGACGCGGTCGTGGCTGCCGGGGATGCGCCGGATCAGCGTCATCGCGATCTGCGAGCCAAAGCCGGCCGCCAGGTGCAGTGCATACTGCACCGGGTAGCGCCCGCCGCGGCTGAGGTTGAGCACGCCCAGGTCCGGGTCCACTTCCTTGTAGTTGGGCACCGGCGGCACGATGCCATATTCGAGAATCTTGACCGCGATCACATCTTCGACGCCCGCGCCCATCGGATGGCCGGTGAAACCCTTGGTGTTGCAGACGACGATCTCGTCGGCAGCCTCGCCAAAAGTGCTGCGCAGCGCCGTCACTTCGGCCGCCGCGCTGCCGCCGCGCGCCGGCGTGAAGGTCTCGTGCGAAATGAAGGTCATCTGTGACGCCATGGTATAGCGGTTGAGGCCAAAGCGGCGCTCCGCCGCGGTGACCAGCCGGTTCATCACATCGCAAATATGGTTGACATCCAGCCGCGTGCCGTGGAACGCACTGTTGGCCATTTCGCCGCTGAGCAGTTCGACGATCCCGCGTATCCCGCGCTCGCGCGCCGCGTCTTCGCTCTCGACCACCAGCGCACACGCGCCCATGCCGAGCAGCGTGCCGTGGCGGCGGCGGTCGAAAGGCAACGCGGCCTCCTCGACCTTGTCGTCGGTGGCGGCCGCGCCTGTCGCGAGGAAGCCAGCGCCGACCCAGCCCATCAGGTTCTCGCCGGTCACATCGTCGGCGCCGACGACGATCCCACGGCGGCAGCGGCCGTTGCGGATCCAATCCTCCGCCAGGGCCATGCCCTGGGCGGTGCTGGCGCAGGCGGCGTTGACGTGCGTGTTCGGGCCGCGCGCGCCGATGTACTCGGCGAACTGGCTGTGACCCATCGTCAGGATGCGGAAGATAAAGCGGCGGTCGAACTCGTAGGGATGCGTGGCCAGCTCGTCCTGCAGCTCGCCGATGCGGCGCATGATTTCACGCAGCGTCGCCGGGTCGGTGGTGTATTGGCGCAGATCTTCCAGCGCGGCGATCTGCTGGCGCCGGTTTTCCCAGCTAGAAGCGGGCTGAACTCGTCGGCCAAGCGGTCGCCGCCGGGAAGGCGCTGGCAAAGATGACGCCGGTCTCGTCACGCAGGGCCTCTGGCAGCAGCCAGCGGTCGGGCAGGAAGGTGCCCTTGGTCGTCGGGCGGTAGGTCTGCACCAGCGGGATGCCGGCCTCGCGCAGGGCATCAAGGCCTGCCGCGATCGAGAGCTGCGTTGTGATGTCAAGCGCCTCGATCAGCTTGGCCGGAACGCCATATTCCGCGCAGGTCGAAGGATCCCCCGCGCCCGGCGAGCTTGATCACGTCGTCGGTCTCCTGATCACCTCGAAGCGGCCGCTGCCGTCGTCGCCCTTGACCACGCGCGTGATGCGCTTGGCGGCCATTTGCTTGCGGAAGCGCTCCGGGATCAGGTCAACAAACTGTTCGCCGCGCAGGATGCGCAGCGCGTTGTCCGGATCCATCACCGGCTTGTTGGCGCCGGGCAGACCCAACCCCGTGCCGGTGATGATGATCGAGCCGGCCGGCGCGTCGTTGCGGTCGAATTGGGGGCGCGGTGCGGGGGCGAGGGCGAAACGCTGGCTGCCCCGAAGCCTGCTCAACGCCTGGACCAATGCCTGACCCAGGCGTGATTGGAATCCACTGCCGGTTGCGGCATGGTTGCACTTTCTTCACTTCGTTCTGAACTGGCAGGCGACCGGCGCGGCGACAACGACGGGCGCAGCAATTCGCTCGCCCGCTCCACCCTGCCCCTCGCCCCTCTACCCCATAGCCGGCGGCAAAGAGACCGCACAGCGCCTGGTTAAAGCTCTCGATCTCGCCGTTCTTGGGATGATTGGTCAGGATCGACCAGACATCGGGCTTGTCGCCCAGCACGTCGTCGACGAAACCCTTGAGCGCGCGCTTCGGGCCTACTTCGACAAAGCAGCGCACGCCTTCGCGATACATCGTCTCCAGCCCCTTGACCCACTGCACGGGCGAGGCAATCTGCAGCTCCAGAATGTCCTTGATCTCCTCGACGCCGGTCGGGTAGATGTCGCCGGTGACGTTGGCGACCAGCGGCAGCGTGGGTGACGAAATGCTGAGCCGGTCGAGCACCTTGCGCAGCGGTGCGCTGGCCGGCGCCACGATCCGGGTGTGGAACGCGTGGCTGACAGGGATGCGCATGGCGCGGAAGCCCTTCTGCTCGAAGCGCTGGATCGCCTGCTCAACCGCCTTGCTGGCGCCGCCGACCACCGCCTGATTGTAGCTGTTGATGTTGGCGGCGACCGCGTACCCGCCCACTTCCTTGAGCGTCGCCTCGACAACTTCCAGCGGCGCCATGACCGCGGCCATCCAGCCGTTGTCGTCCATGCTGACCTTGGTCATCTCGGCGCCGCGCGCGGCCGAGGCTTCCAGCGCGTGGGCAAACGGCATGATGCCCGCGGCAATCAGCGCGGCGTACTCGCCCAGTGAATGGCCCATCACCATGTCGGGCGCAAAGCCATACTCGGCCAGCAGCTTGTAGAGCGCGGTGTCCATCGTCAACATCGCCGGCTGCGTGATCGCCGTCTGCATCAGCGTCAGCTCGGCCTTCTTCATCGCCTCTGGGTCGGCGCCGTCGGCAAAGATGAAGCTGGTCAGCGGCTTGCCCAAAATGGGCGTCATCACTGCATCTGCGTCTTTGAAGACCTGGGCGACGGCCGGCTCGCGTTCGGCGAGCAGGCGCCCCATGTTGATGTACTGGCTGCCCTGGCCGGGAAAGAGGAAGGCAATTTTGCCCGGCTTGGCGCCGCTGCCGCGGAAGACACCCTGCCCTTGCAGCGCTTTCCACGCCGCCGGGTTGTCGAAACCAGCAGCCTTGCGCGCCTTGCTGATGCGATCCAGCAACTCATCCTGACTGCCAAAGTCGATGAAGATCCGTTCGGGCGCTTCGAGATCGGCTTTGGGCGGGAACTTGCGTTCGGGCGTCCAGCCGCTTTCAACGCGACGGAAGAGATCGTCCAGCTTGTCCTTCAGCTCGCTGGCGGCTTGGCGCCAGGGCAGAAGATGCCGCAGCGGCTGCTTGCTGCTCGGCTGGCTGGCGACGGCGGCCGCGGCGCTGCTTGATGAACTTGCTCGCCGGCCCATTGCCTTGACCGCCGCTTGACCCGGCTGCCGCCGCATAGATTTTAGGTTCCGGTTTCAACATGCCCGGCACGTGCTCCTCTAGCACTAAATGGAAATTGGTGCCGCCAAAGCCGTAGGCGCTGACGCCGGCGCGCCGCGGGGCGTTGCGCGGCTGTTCCCATGCCTGCGCCTCGTGCAGCAGGTAGAAAGGCGAGTGAGCGAAGTCGATATTGGGGTTCGGCTGCTGCGCGTTGAGCGTCGGCGGCAGCACCTTGTCACGGATCGCCATCGTCGCCTTGAGCAGGCCGGCTGCACCCGCACCCGCCTTGAGATGGCCGATGTTGCTCTTGGCCGACCCCAGGCCGATGCTGTGGCGCGCCGCATCGCTAAAGACGGTGTTGAGGCTCTCGACCTCGACAACATCGCCGACCTTGGTGCTGGTGCCGTGCGCCTCCAGCAGCGTCGCCGTCGCCGGGTCCAGTTCGGCGTTCTCCCAGGCGCGCATCGCCGCCAGGATCTGGTCTTGTGGATTGGGCGCAGTAATGCCCTTGCCCTTGCCGTCGCTTGACGCGCCCACGCCGCGGATCACGGCGTAAACTTTGTCGCCGTCGCGCTCGGCGTCGGAGAGGCGCTTGAGCAGGAAGGAGGCCGAGCCTTCGCCCATCACGAAGCCGTCGGCGCCCGCGCCAAAGGGGCGGCTGCCGGTGGCGCTCAGTGCGCCAATCTTGCAGAACTTGACAAAGATGGCCGCGCCCATGTTGCGGTCGACGCCGCCGGCGACCACTGCGTCGACGTGGTGTTGGGTAAGCATCTCAAACGCGGCGTTGATGGCCGCGAAGGAGGAGGCGCAGGCCGCGTCGGTGATAAAGTTGGGGCCGCGCAGGTTGAGCACGTTGGCCACGCGGCCGGCGACGATATTGGGGAGTTCACCGGGCATGGTGTCTTCGGTGATCGGCGGCAGCTTGGCATTGACGCGCGCGCGCCACTCGCCCAGAATCGTTTCACGCGTGGCGGCGGGCATGGCCGCAAAGGCTGGCGCCGCCTCCAGCGCGTGCGCAAACTCCGGAAAGACGACGCGGTTCTGCGTGATGTAGTGCATCTCGCCGCCCATGGCTGTGCCCAGCAGCACGCCCGTGCGTTCGGTGTCCAGCGGGCGATTGGGATAGCCGTAGTCGGTCAGCGCCTCGTCGGCGATGGTGACGGCCCAGTGCTGGCCTTCGTCCATGGCGGCGGCGACGCGCGGCGGGATGCGATACTTCTTCCAGTCGAATTGAAAGCCCTCCACCCAGCCGCCGATCTTGGAGTACGTCTTGTCCGGCGCGCTTGGGTCTGGGTCATAATAATCAGCAATCCTCCAGCGGTTGGCTGGAGTTTCAGAGATGCAGTAACGCTTGTTCAGAATATTTTGCCAGAACGCAGGCGCACTGAGCGCATCGGGAAGGATGGCGCCCACGCCCACAATGGCAATTGCTCGATCGGAGCTTTGGCTCATGATTTGGTCATTCCTTTGTTAGTGAGGAGATTAAGTGATTGGGTGGTTTAGAGATTGGAATTGGGAGAGAATCACCCAATCCCGCAATCTCTAATCTCCAGTCTCTAATCTCCACTTTTCCACGCTACTCCGTCGGGAAGGCTTCCACCAGCTTCTTGCCGACGAAATCCATATCTTCGAGCAGCCCGGCCTGTGCGGCATAGATCGCCGGCAGGTTGAGCGAATCAGCCAGATTGGGGTCGCTCTGCCCGGCGCCTACCGTCCAGCGCAACCCGTCCGCGGCAACCTTGAGCGCAGCATCGCGGGCATGGATGCGGCTCATCACCTGCTGCGTCTCCGCGCTGAAGGGCATGGCGTCCGACGGCTCATTGATGGCGCGGTCAGCAAAGACGGCGGCAGTCTCGGCAAAGGCAATCAATTCGCCAAGGCGGAACAGGATATGCTGATTGCGGGTCAGGCGGTCGATGCGTGCGCGCTCCAGGAGCACGGCAATGGCGCGCATGGCAAGCGCGGCCGTGGCGGCGCCACTGCTGTTGTTGGTGCGCGCCAGCGTCTCCAGCTTAGCCGCCCAGTCGTTGTAATAGGCGCCCTTGCTCTTGAGATGAAGCTGCCAGCGGTCGCGGCTGATCGTCCACTCCATGATCTCCGAAGTGCCTTCGT
Organism: Candidatus Caldilinea saccharophila; assembly: GCA_016710365.1. Taxonomy (GTDB): domain Bacteria; phylum Chloroflexota; class Anaerolineae; order Caldilineales; family Caldilineaceae; genus Caldilinea; species Caldilinea saccharophila. The sequence goes on from JADJVW010000003.1 coordinate 361,372, forward strand.
AGATCGTGGTGATGCGCACGTCGCGCTTGATCTTCTCGACCATGTACTCCTTGGTGTAGCCGTAGCCGCCCAGCGCCTGGATCGCATCTTCGGCAGCCTTGTTGCCCGACTCGGTGGCCAGATACTTGGCGACCGCGCCTTCGGTCTGCTGGTTGGGGTCGCCGGCGTCGATGCGGTCGGCCGTCCACTCGATGAGGCACGCGCCGCTTCGAGGCGCACGGCATTGGGAACAATCAGCTTGTCCATATAGCCTTGCTTCTCGTTGAGTGTGGCGCCGCCCTGGACGCGCGTCTGGCTGTACTTGACCGCCCGCTTCAGCGCGGCCCACCCGGCGCCCAGCCCAAAGGCCGCCACCATTAAGCGCGTGTAGCCAAAGACGGCCTGCGCCTGTGCCATCCCCTGCCCTTCGACGCCACCCATCAGCCGGTCGGCATCGACGTAGACATCTTCCAGGAAGAGCGCAGCGGTGTTGCTGGCGCGAATGCCGTGCTTGTCTTCCGGCTTATTCTTGCTGAAGCCCTCGGCATCTTTTTCGATGACGAACCAGGAAGGGCCGCCTGGCGTCGCGGCCAGGATCGTGTAGATTTCGGCCACGCCGCCGTTGGAGATCCACTGCTTACGACCGTTGATCGTATACCCTTGGACTGTGCCGTCTTCATTCAGCATCGGCACGGCTTTGGTCTTGAGCTGCGCCAGGTCGGAGCCGGCCTGCGGCTCCGTGGCGCCGTAGGCGACCAGCAGCCCCTCGTTGGCGATGCGGCTCATCCAGTGATGCTTCTGCTCCGGTGTGCCGCCGACGACGATCGGATCGGCGCCGAGAAAGGTGGCGAGCACGCCGGTGGCAATGCCGACATCGATGCCGGCCATGGCCTCGGAAACGCGATAGACGTCATAAGCGCTACCGCCGAGGCCGTCATCGCTCTCGTCAATAAAAACGAGATGCAGGCCGATGTTGTTGTAAAGGTCGGCGAGCACCTCATTGGGAAAGCGATCTTCGTGGTCGAGTTTCAACAAAAATTCTGTCGTAAGTTTCTTTTCCGCATACTTGTTGAGCGTGGAGAGAATTTGGTCGAGTTCCTTGCGATCTAATGCCATGACAGGTGTCTCCTTTAGTACAAAAACAACTTTCAATTTCGTGGTATTTGGACGCATGCTTAAATCCGAAAATTACTACTTCCAATGTACCTTGTGAAATCTATCACTTGTGAGGTGCACACGTAATCGACGAGAGAGGACAAGTGTCACTTTGTCCATAAGGGGTGCTAGCTGGCAAGCTAGGGTGGGGTCACAATCGTTTATGCACATCGCTGTACATTCACACCTTCCAATCGCAACGATTCACTGGGAAGCATCGATGAATTGCTGGGAAAGCTGCTTCCTATGGTAAGCGCTATGCATTTTGCCCTCCGAACGCAGTAAATGCAAGTCCCCTTTACTTAGCGGGTGCACCCCCAAACATTTGGCGGCTCTGATGCGTAGATGCGTAGGTCAGGCTATCAGCCTGACGGTGCTGCCATCACCTTGTTGAACGTTGTGTCCCCGGCGGCCAGACCTGCCGCTGGTTAATGCCACCCGGATCGTTGGCCCAGCACCGTCGGGCTGATAGTCCGACCTACGGAATGCGCCCCCAACATTTGGCGGCTCTGATGCGTAGATGCGTAGGTCAGGCTATCAGCCTGACGGTGCTGCACAAAGAGGCAGAGACGCAAAGGCGCGCAGGCATTTTTATGGTTCTTGATGCCCTATGAGCAGGGTCACTTGGGAAAGTCTCGAATGAAGGTAAAGCAGTAGAGGGGTTATGCACCAAACCAAAAAAAGAGGGTAAAAACCTAATCCTTCGTGGAAAGCGTCATGAAGACATCTTCCATCGTGGCGGAGCCAGGCTTTAGGTCATTTACGTGAATGGCGTGTGCAGCCAGCGCGGCGCGTAGCGCGCCGGCGTCCGCGTCATTCGGCGTGACCACGCGCAGGTGATCGCCTGCCAGCGCCGCACGCAGGACAAAGGGCTGCGTCTCCAGAAAATCAAGCGCGTCGAGCATGGGGTCGGCGTGCACTTCCCACACTTGTCCCGGCAGCGCCTGCTTGAGCTTCTCCGGCTCGTCGAGGGCCAGCAGCCTGCCGGCGCGCATGATGCCCACCGTCGTGCAATACTCGGCCTCGTCCATGTAGTGGGTGGAGACCATGATCGTGATGCCTTGCGCCGACAGATCGTAGATCAGGTCCCAGAAGGCGCGCCGCGCCACCGGATCCACGCCGCTGGTCGGCTCGTCGAGAAAGAGCAACCCCGGCCGGTGGATGATCGCCGTCGCCAGCGCCAGCCGCTGCCGCCAGCCGGTGGAGAGATTGTGCACGTGTTGGTCGCGCACCTCGGCCAGCTCCAGGCTTGCCAACATCTCGCGGATGCGCGCCGGCTCCTTGACGCCATAGACGCCGGCGTAGAAAGTCAGGTTCTCTAGCACGGTCAGCTCACCGTAGAGCGCAAACTTCTGCGACATGTAGCCCGTGCGCGCCCGCACCGCATCTGGCTGTGCGGTGACATCCAGCCCCAGCACCTCGGCGCGGCCTTCGCTGGGATGCAGCAGCCCCAGCAACATGCGGATCGTCGTCGTCTTGCCCGAGCCGTTGGGGCCGAGATAGCCAAGCACCTGGCCCGCAGGCACGTCGAGATTGAGATGATCGACCGCCACGAAGTCGCCAAAGCGCCGTGTGAGGTTTTCGGTGTGGATCACGATGGTCATAGGCATCTTCCTCGGCAAGCTGGACTGTCCGCTGTTGAACAATTTTGACGCAGAGGCGCGAAACAACAGAAGAAACGCAGAGAACACCCCGCCTTTGCTTTTCTCTGCGCACCTCCGCCTCTCTGCATCTCTGCGTCAAAACCTTTTTGCGTCAAGGCGTCTTCTCTGCCAGTTCGATGAAGACATCCTCCAACTGCGGGTCGATGGCGCGCAGTTCCGTGACCACGCCGCCCGCCGTGCGGATCGACTCGCCCAGCCGCGCCAGCACCGCGTCGGCCTGGCCGGGCGCCACGCGCAGATGAAAGCGGTTGCCAAAACGCTCGGCGGTCTCTACGCCGGGATCGCGGCGGGCGACCTCCACAACCAGCTTCTCTGGCGCGCCAGTCAGTTCGAGGATGCGGCCATCGAGCCGGCTGCGCAGTGCGGCGGGCGGCCCTTCGCTGATGATGCGCCCCTCGCGCAGAAAGCCGATGCGCGTGCAACGCAGCGCCTCGTCCATGTAGGGCGTGCTGACCAGAACGGCGAGGTTGCCGCGGCGCAACAGCGGCAGGATCAGCCGCCAGAAATCCTGGCGCGTCACCGGGTCGACGCCGGTGGTCGGTTCGTCGAGCAGCAGGACGCGCGGCGCGTTGATCAGCGCCATGGCCAGCGCCAGCTTCTGCTTCATGCCGCCGGAAAGCTGGCCGGCGCGGCGGTCGCGGAAGGCTTCCAGCCCGACGAACTCCAGGATTTCCTGGCTGCGCGGCGCCCATTGCGCCGCCTGCAGCCCGCGCACCTCGGCAAAGAAGCGCAGGTTTTCTTGCACCGTCAGCTCCTCGTAGAGCGAGAAGCGCTGCGCCACGTAGCCGATCTGCTCGCGCGCGCGCTCAACCTGGCGGCGGATATCGTAACCGCCGATCTCCACGTCGCCTTCGTCCAGCGTCAGCGCGCCGCAGAGCAGCCGCATCACTGTGGTCTTGCCCGCGCCGTCCGGCCCGACCAGCCCATAGATCTCGCCCGCGGCCACACGCACGCTCACGCCGGCGACCGCCTGGGTCGCGCCGAAGGATTTATGCAGGTTGTAGGCGTCAATTAAGTCAGACATGGCAATGGGTTAAAGAAGGGAGATTGAGAGATTAAGAGATTGGAGATTGGAAAGAGGCGATCTCATCTCCTATCGCATAATCTCTCAATCTCCAATCTCTATCTTTATTTTCTATTCTCCAAAATTCACATCCGCCGGCATCCCCGGCTTGAGCTTGCCCTCGCTCGGCGCCAGATCAAGCTTGATCGCAAAGACCGTGGTGCGGCGGCTGTCGGTCGTCTGCACGTTGCGCGGGGTGAACTCGGCGCGGTCGGCGATGTGGCTGACCGTACCGGTGAAGACTTCGCTGGGAAACGAATCGACCGTCACCGGATAGCTCTCGCCCAACATGATCTGGCCGTAGCGATCCTCCGGCACATAGACGGTGAGCGTCATATGGTCGAGATCGCCCACCGTGATCAACGGCGCGCCCGGCGCAGCCACTTCGCCCGGCTCCACCGACCGATAGAGCACGACGCCGTCGATCAAGGCGAGCACACGTTCGCGTGACGAGCTGCGCGTCGCATTGTTGAGCTTGACCGAGAGCACGACGTCGTTCGCCGTCACCCGCTGGCCTTCGCTGACGTAGACTTCTTCGACGCGGCCGCCAAATTCCGAGGCGATCTTCACCTCGGTGGCCTCGATCGAGCCGGAGACGACCAACTCGCCATCTTTGCTCAGCATCGGCCAGACTAGATAGTAACCGGCCAGCCCCAGCAGGAGCAGGAGAAAAAGCACAGGCGCAATCCGCCGCGAGTTTAGGTGCATAGAATAGAATCCTCGTTAATCCAGGCTTTTGCGAAAGCGCGAAACCGCCGCGCCCATCACCACCAATGCAAAAATGCTCAGCGTCACCACCTCCGGCCACAGCGCCGACATACCCACACCTTTGAGCACGATGCCGCGCGCCATGATCAGAAAGTAGCGCAGCGGAATGAGATAGCTGAGCACCTGTAGCCAACCCGGCATCGCCGCCAGCGGAAAAAAGAAGCCGGAGAGAAAGATCGATGGCAGCAGCGTAAACATCGTCGTGAGCATGGCCTCCTGCTGCGTATTGGCAATGCTGGAGATAAAGAGGCCGATGCCCAGCGTCGTCACCAGAAAGAGCGAAGTCAGCGCCAGCAGCAGCAGCAGACTGCCGTTGATCGGCACGTGAAAGAGCAGCACCCCGATTGTCAGCACCTCGATGGTGTTGAGGAAGGCGATCAGCACGTAGGGCGTCAGCTTGCCGACGACCAGCTCCCACGAACGCAGCGGCGTGACGATCAACTGCTCGATGGTGCCGCGCTCGCGCTCGCGCACGATGGAGGTGGCGGTGAGCATCGTCGTCAGGTACTGCAGGATGATGCCGATCATGGCCGGCACCATGTAGTAGGAGTTGACCAGCCCCGGATTGAACCAGACCTGGGTGCGGATGTCGATCGGTTGCTGGGTCATCACCGTTTGGCCGCGCGCCTGCAAGCGATCCAGATTCACCTGCGTCGACAATGATTGGCCGATGAACTGGGCGGCCGACAACGCGGTGCTGGCGACGGTGGGGTCGGAGCCATCGAGGACAAAGGCGACTTTGGCGCTCCCTCCACCTGCCAGAGCCCGCCCATAGCCAGGCGGGATGATCAGCCCGGCACGCGCCGTGTTGTTGTCGATCAACCCACGCATTTCATCTTCGGAGGCAACCGGCTGCGCGATCGAGAAATAGTCGGCCACGCGGTACGCGTCGATCAATCGCCGCGAGGCCGACGTCTGATCCTGGTCAAGCACGACAAGGGCGATATTGCGCACATCGTTGGTGGCGGCATAACCGAGCAGAAACATCATGGCAACGGGCATGATAAAGGTCATGCCCAGCGTGCGCGGGTCGCGGATGATCTGGATGAACTCTTTGCGGATTAGACTGCTCAGACGATTCCACATGGCAACTTGCGCCTTAAAAGAATAGACCGCGGATTTTACGGATTGGGCGGATCTTTGTGGTTACGTTGTAAACAAATCTTTCGCCCCTCGCCCCTCGCCACCGGCAACCACCCCGTGCAGGTAGATATCCACAAAGGCATCGAGTGCGCCGTCGCCCATCAGCGCGCGTACGGCCGGCGGCATCATCGCCTCGGTGATGTAGTAGGAGAAGAAGAAGCCCAGGAAGGTGCGCGCCAGCAACGGCGGCGCAATCGGGCGCAGTTCGCCGACGTGCGCATCGAGCAGATCGACCAGCGGCCGCAGCTCTGGCGCAATGCGCTCGAAGAGTTGCGGGATGTGCGCGCCGTTGAATTCGACCAACTCGATAAACATGATGTGGAGCAGGTCCTGCTGCTTGTTCAGCTCGCCCACCAGCCGCTGCGCCGCACTGTGCACGTATTCCTCCAGCGTGCCGCTGTCCACCTCGCGCAGCAGCGGCAGAATCGCGCGGTACGGGTGGCGCTCCAGAAAGACCGCGACCCAGATCTCTTCCTTGCTGGCGAAATGGTTGTAGACGCCGCCCGTGGTGACGCCGGCGCGCTCGACGATCTGGCGCATCGACGTGCCGTGATAACCCTGCTCCATAAACAGGCTGTAGGCGGCGTCAAGAATGCGCGCCTGGGTGGCTTCTCCTTTGCGCAGCGGCTCGTCAACCATCTTTCCATCCTCAGAAAAAAGCGAACGTTCGTTATGATTTTTGATCGAGAAAGGAATTTAGTCAACTCGCCAGATGGACAGGATTTTGATAAGGCGCGACAACTGCTGGCAGTTTTGTACTTCTGGCTGAACCCGTTAGGATAGTAACCCTTCCCGTTGAAGTCTTTTTGAGAATAGAATGGCTGGTCGTGAACTAATGAAAATGCCTCAGCCGCTCGAAGCCTTGCATCAACTGCTTGAGCAAAAACGAGAAGCGCTCGTTACGCTGGTCGCCATCGACGTGCACAGCGCCGCAGGCAAGTCGACCCTGGCCGATGAGATTCACGCCTCGTATCCCTTGTCCACGGTTGTTCGCATGGATGACTTCTACCGCCCGCTGGCGCCGCCGGCGCGGGCCGCGCTCGACGCCGCCGGCGGTTATGCATGGTATTACGACTGGCAGCGTCTCGAGCGCCAGGTGCTGCAACCGCTGCGCGTGGGACAGGCCGGCCGCTATCAAAAGTACAACTGGTCGCTGAATAGATTGGATGGGCTTTGGCATGAAGTCCAGCCGCAGGGAGTTGTCGTGGTCGAAGGCTGTTATGCGCTGCGCCCGGAACTGCGCAGTTACTTTGCGCTCCTGCTGCTGGTGGAATCGTCGGCGGCGCGGCGCTGGCAGCGACAGTTGCAGCGCGGCGATGCAGAAGATTGGCTCAGACGGTGGGACGCGGCGGAGCGCTATTACATGCAAACCTGTCGCCCGGAAGCGTACGCTGATCTGATCGTTGCTGGAGAATAAGCAAAAGTCAATACTTCACGAAACTCACACAAAGCCGCCGAGGGAACAAAAGGGAGCCATTTTTTCTTTGTGGCTTTGTGTCTCTGTGTGAGGTAAAATCGTGAATTACTGAAATTGGGCGATTCACCCTCTACCGACGTAGCTAAGTGATTTTTTTGAGCGCAAAGGAGTGAATCGATGACTGCTTCTGACTCTGGTGCAAGTGCAATGTCTTCCAGCATTCTGGTGGCCGCGGGCCAGGACTGCTTTGGCGAACGGCGCAGTCTGGGCATCAGCGAGATCGCCTTCAAGGTGGTTCCCACTGCACCCAGCGGTCTGCTGGTGCTGGAAAACACCTTTCACGCCAAAGGCGGCCCGGCGCGCCATCTCCATTACGCTCAGGACGAATGGTTCTATGCGCTGGAGGGAGAATTTGTGGTGGAGCTAGGCGATGAGCGTTTTGCGCTTCAGCCCGGCGATTCGCTGCTGGCGCCGCGTCAGCTTTCGCACGTTTGGGCGCACGTGGGTGAGGGTCGCGGGCGCATGTTGATCGCCTTTCTGCCGGCCGGCCAGATGGAGGCCTTCTTCCGCGAGGTCACCAAAGCCAACGCCATGCCGCCGCAGGATCCGGCGCTCTGGCGCAGCCACGGCATGGAACTGCTTGGGCCGCCACTGGCGCTTTCATGATCACTATTTTTCTGTCGATCGCCCCAATTTTCCTGCTCCTCGTGCTGGGCTATTGGCTGCGGCGCGGGGGCATTCCCAGCGTCGAATTTTGGAATCTCAACGACCGGCTGGTTTATTGGGTGCTCTTTCCCGCGCTGCTTTTCAACAACACATCGACGATCAAGCTGTCGGGCGATCTGCTCAGTTCGTTCGCCGTGGTCATCTACACAGGCTTTGGCAGCGCCGTGCTCTTTACCCTCGTCAGCAGCCGGCTGGGCAAGTTGCGCGGCGCGACGGCCAGCTCTGTATTGCAAGGCGCCGCACGCCACAATTCTTTTATCGCGCTGGCGGTGGCAGAACGCTTGCTCGGCGCGGAGGGGCTGGCGCTGGCATCGTTGGTTACGGCGCTATTGATCCCGGTGACCAATATTACCGTGGTGACGCTGATGGTGACGATGATCCGCGGGGGCGGCGATCAACGCACAGTGCTGCGCGCGGTCCTGCGCGATTTAGTGCGTAATCCGTTGCTGATCGCGGTCTTCCTGGGCATCGCGGTCAATCTGCTCGGTGTGACGCCGATTCCCGTTGTCCACGACATGGCAAAGATTCTCGGCGCGGCGGCGCTGCCGATCATGCTGCTTTGCGTGGGCGCCAACATCCGCCTCCGCGCCATGACCAGCGCTGGCCTGCCGGTGTTGCTCTCCGTCCTTGGCAAGATGGTTGTCTTCCCCGCCATGCTGCTCGTGGCCGCGCACTTTGTCGATCTGTCGCATACTGCGCTGCTGGTGCTGCTCTTTTATGGCGCCGCGCCCCCCGCGGCCTCCGCCTATACCCTGGCGCGACAAATGGGCGGCGATGCGCCGACGATGGCGACGATCATCACCGTGCAAACCGCGCTCTCCTTTGTGACGTTGCCGTTGACGGTGGCGGCGGTGCAGTGGGGAATCGGGACGCTCAGCTTTTGATGTTGACAGCAAACTCATAGACGAAGGCCGCCATACCACCCCGTCGCCACAATGAGCAGCGCGCCCACGACGACGACAGCCGCAATCCACGTGCGCGCCGTTTCATCATCAAGCAGATCACCGGTTGCGACCCCACGTTTTTGGCGCGCTTTCTGGGCTTTTACCCCGCGATAGAGCCAGCCGCGATAGAGCAGAAATCCATACACAACGAGCACGGCCAACCCGGCGCCGATATGAAAATTGAGGACAGTGCGGTAAGGCGCATCCGGCGGCAGGTTGACCTGGGCCAGCAAGCCGGTCAGGACCGCGACCGCGCCGCCGAGCCAGCCCAGACTCAGCAACAGCCAGACCGTCACTTTGAGATCCAATGGCGCGCGCCGCAGAAGGTGGAGGAGCGTCAGCGCGCTGCCAAGCAGCAGCAGGGCGATGGGGAAATGCACAGTGGATGGGTGCAGGTGTTGCAGTAAGCTCATCGACTTGGGAACCCCTTCTGTTCGAGCGGATTTTAGCCCTTTAGAAACATGTAACATCTACTTAAGCTCTCTGTCACCTTGTTTCTATAAGATGGCAGCATAGTGTGTACATCGCGCGTCATGGCTGCCAATGCAGCTAATCAAGAATGTAACCCGTTGATTTTATTTGCGGCTGGTTGCAAGCAATCATACAGCACAAACTGACGCGAGATTATACACTCTGCAATACTTGACAGCGATATGGTCGGCGGCGTCATCCATCCGCCTCTTGTAATGATCTAGAAAGGGAGTGCACTATGGTCAAAATTGCACCAGCAGAAATTACACCGGAACACGTTTTTCTCAACCGGCGCCAATTCATGGCGGCTGCCGGGGTGACGGCAGGTTCGTTGGCGCTGGCTGCGTGCTCGCCTGCCACCCTCAGCAATACGAGTGCACCCGCCGCCGATGCAGAACCGGCGTTGACGCGGGCGCTCGGTGCGGAGAAACTGCCGGAAGCGCTGTCCCTTGCGGAGCCAACCGCCAGCAAGAGCCAGGACGAATTGGGCGATCCGCTCAATCAATTCCAGGAAATTACGAACTACAATAATTTCTACGAATTTAGCACCAACAAAGAAGCGGTCGCCAGCGAAGCTGCAGGGTTCAACCCCTACCCGTGGCAAGTTCAAGTCACCGGGCTGGTCAACAATCCCTTGGTGCTTGACCTGGACGATATTTACAAACGCTACACGCAGGAAGAGCGCATCTACCGTCTGCGCTGCGTCGAAGCCTGGTCGATGGTGATCCCGTGGGTCGGCTTCCCGATTTCCGCGCTGTTGAAGGATGCTGACCCCAAGTCCGACGCAAAATACGTCAGGTTCGTCACGGTCTATCGCCCCGACGAGATGCGCGGCCAACGTTCGTCGGTCTTGGAGTGGCCCTACCAGGAAGGATTGCGCCTCGATGAGGCAATGCATCCGTTGGCAATTCTTGGCACAGGCATGTACGGCAAGCCGCTGACCAATCAGCAAGGCGCGCCGATCCGGCTGGTCGTGCCGTGGAAATATGGCTTCAAAAGCATCAAGTCGGTAGTGACCATTGAATTGACCGACAGCATCCCGGCCACCACCTGGAACGATGCCGCACCAAACGAATATGGCTTCTACGCCAACGTCAACCCAGAAGTCAATCATCCGCGCTGGTCGCAGGCCTCAGAGCGGCGCATCGGCGAAAGCGGACGCCGCGACACGTTGATGTTTAACGGCTATGCAGAGGAAGTCGCCTCACTCTACGCCGGCATGGATCTGAGCGGGAATTTCTGAGGAGAGGAGAGCGCACGATGAGTGGCCGAATCCGCAGCGATGAACGTTCATCGACGATGGGTTATCTGAAAGAGCATTGGTTCTGGTGGGCGGTGACGCTGGGCGCGCTGACGCCATTGGCGTTGCTGGGATGGCGCGCAGCGAACGGCGATCTCGGCGTCGATCCGGTGAACACCATTAACAACCTGTCCGGCCGCGCGGCGATGATTGTGCTCTTGCTCAGCCTGGCCTGCACGCCGCTCAATACAATCTTCGGCTTGCGCAGAGCGTTGACCGTGCGCAAGTCGTTGGGGCTGATTGCCTTTGTCTACGCTTCCTTGCATCTGGTCAATTTTATCGGGCTGGACTACGGGTTTGACTTTGGGCTGATCTTTCAAGACGCCGTGCTGGACAAGCCGTACATCCTGGCGGGCGGCGCCGCGCTGCTCATTCTAATTCCCCTGGCGATCACCTCGACGCGTGGCTGGATGAAACGCTTGGGGCGCAACTGGAAGCGACTTCATCGCCTGGTCTATGCGGCGGGCGTGTTGGTGGTGTTGCATTTCCTGTGGCAGGCCAAAGCGGCCGAACGCGAGGAGCCGCTGATCTATGCTGGGGTGCTGGCATTGCTGCTGCTGGTGCGAACGCCGCCGGTGCGCCGCTGGCTGGTGGCGCACCGTACGCGTCTCGTCGGCCCAAAGCTGCCGCGCGTTCAGACCATGCCGCAGACAAAACCGATCAAGCAATCGGGAGATTGAAAGCATCGACCGGGGAAGTTGAAATCCCGTTAGCCGACATTCTTGGCAGGTCGGTGGTGCGAAACTTGAAAAGCTGTCCAACAAAACAAATGGGGCGCAATTGCGCCCCATTTGTTTTGTTGCAATAACCAGTCTGTTATCGGTCGCTGTTGTGCCTTTGTTGATTGAGCGCCGAGACCTTCTCGTTGAGATGGCTGATCTTGCGGCTCAATTCCTCGATGTCGCTCTTGTTGGGCACATTCAGGCGCGTCAGGATGGTCTCGACGCTCCCCTCCAGCGTGTTCGACGCCTTCTTGGTGAGTTCGTCGCGGGTTTTGGCGGCCTCTGCCTCACTGCGCTCGCGCTGCGCGCGTAACTCGTCGATCATCTTTTGCAGATCGGTCTCCGCGATTTCCCCGCGCTCCACCAGTTTGGCAAGCAACTCGTTGGCCTCTTCCATCGTGAGCGCCACTGCACCCAGACTGGAGAGCAGCACCTTGCGCATCAGGATGTAGAGATTGGCGCTCTGCACAATCAATTCGTTGCGGACATCGACGACGGCGTCTTTGGCCTGCTCACCGATTCCCTTTTGCTCTTCTTTTGCCATAGTTTTTCTTTTCGACCTCTGGCTTCGTGGGCGCCGCACACTGCATTCTGTAAGGCAGTGGCGGTTGACTGGTTGCGTGCAGCCGATGCCTGTTCGGGTCTATCCCGTGGCGGGCTGTTGGTTCGGAGCGTTGTATCGCCAGTCTATGTTGTAACGATTCTGGCGTGATTCCGGCTGAATGGCCGCACGCTAGGGCTGCACGGTGACGAGCGGGCGCAACCGGGTGATCGTAGCCGGCCCAATACCGGGGACGCGCTCCAGATCGTCGACAGTGGCGTAGGGACGGTCGGCGATGATGGCCTGCGCCTTGCTGGCGCCAATGCCAGGCAGGGTTTCCAGTTCTGCCTGCGTTGCCGTGTTGAGTTCGATCAGGTCGCCGGCCGCTAATTCCACGGCAGCGGTGCGGCTTTCCGGCGTCGGCGTGGGCAGCAGGCCGGAAAGACCGGCGATTGGCGCTGGCGCTGATCCCACTACTCCCGCCCCGGGGACATGCACCTGTGCGCCGTCGAAGAGATGTTCGGCCTGATTGACCAACGCTCCGTCCGCATCGGCGCGCAACCCGCCGGCCGCAGTGATGGCATCGGCAATACGGGCGCCCGGCGCCAAAACAAAGGTGCCGGGCGTCACCACCGCGCCGCTCACATAGACGACGATCGGCCCCGGCGTGGGCGTAGGGGCGATTGTCAGCGTCGGCGCTGGGGTAGGCGGCGCCATCAACTGAATCGGCGGCGGCTCGGGGTGGCGTAATAGGAAGAACCCCGCACCGGCCAGCGTGAAAGCAGTCAGCAGCCCCAATAGATAAGGCAAGAGGACAGCCTGCCACTGCACTGGGGTGTTGGCTGGTTCTGGTTGAAATGAGTCGGCAGGATGGGCAGGCGTCGGGCGTTGGGAGGTGGAGGAAGACAGAGACATAGCAGGCTCCTTGAATATGGACACTGATCTGTCGATATTCTTGCGATTGCTGGCTGTCTGCGTCAACGGCCTTTTGTTAGATTCGCAACAATTTGTCAGACTGATTCGAGCGTATGGATCAAATTTGTTCCTTCTCTGCATCCGTTGGTGTGTTGTCTCTGAATCTCTGCACGACCGCGCGGCCAAATGCAACCGCGGCCTCATCGTCGCTGGGCGGGTGGCTCAGCCCGGCGCGCACATCGCGATGGTAGCGTTCGAGCGGCAGGGTGCGGCTCAGTCCGGCGCCGCCTGCCACCCGTAAGCAATGGTCGACCGCCTCGACAGCATGGTTGGTCACGGTGACTTTGGCGGCGGCCAGCCACGCGGTCAGTTCCGTGCGGCGCGCAGGATAGTGCAGCCATTGCTCGGCGGTGTAATAGAGTTGCGCACGCGCCGTGTGCAACAGCAGCGCGGCCTGGCCAAGCCGGCGCTGCACACCTTCCAACTCGGCGATGGGTCGTCCCAGCGCGGTGGGGACGCGGTTGCACGCATACTCGCCGGCGGCGTCGATAGCGGCTGCAGCTACGCCCAAATAGACGGCGCTGATGCCGAGCGTGAACCACGCGTTGCCAACGCCGCCTCTGGCCTGACCGGAGCGGCCGATGAGCGTGGTGTGTGGCGTCTCGACGCCGCGCAGCGTGATCGTGTGGCTGCCCGTCGTGCGCATCCCGCTGGCGTCCCACGCCCAGTCAACCTGAAAGCGGTCGTCCACCGCGACGAGAAAGCTCCCCACCTCGCCGCTGCCATCTTCGAGCGCAGCAGGGATAACAGCGTAGTCGAGGACTGGGAACATGCTGGCGAAGCTCTTGCAGCCGTCGATCATCCACGTGTCAGGCGCCATCGCCCGCGCCACACGGACGTGCGGTCGTCTGGGGGAGACCGCCGCGGCTGGGGCTGCCCAACGCCGGCTCAGTCGCCAGCGAATTGACCAGCGCGCCGCGTGCGACCGCGGCGCGGCAAAGCTCGGCAAGCAGATCCGGCGGCCAGTCGCCATTTTCGACTGCGCTGCCAATGGTTTGCAAATGCATGACAAAGCTCAACGCGGTGCTGCCATCGCCCCGCGCCAGATGCTCTGCCATCATGACGGTTTCCAGCAGATCCGCGCCCCATCCGCCATACTCGGCAGGGACTGGCGCCGCGTGCAAGCCAGCGGTGCGGATGTCGGCGAAGTTTGCGTAGGGAAACGCGCCGCTGCGATCCTGTTCGCCAGCGCGCGTTGCAAAAACAACAGCTAATCGGTCGGCCACGGCGATCAAGCGCCTGACGCTCAGTGGTTGGGTAATCGATTGAATTTCGCATCATGAGGGGATTGTAGCAGAGGACGACACTTTTGTAAGAAGTGTTTTGTAAGAAATGCAACGGCGCTGCCAGGGATGCAGGGCGCCGAAGGGGGCGCCCCTGGTCAACTAACCAGGCATGCGCCTGCGCGCGTGGATATGGTCATAACGAAATGAACGTGCTACACTCAATCTCGTTGTTTTGTCGAAGTGCTTCTTTTGAGGAGTTGATGCTATGAGCGAACGCAAGATCCGCATTTTGGTGGCGAAACCGGGATTGGACGGCCATGATCGCGGCGCTAAAGTCGTCGCGCGCATGTTGCGCGACGCCGGCTTTGAGGTGATTTACACGGGCATCCGGCAGACGCCGCAGATGATTGCCGAAGCCGCCCTGCAGGAAGACGTCGACGTCGTCGGCTTGAGCATCCTCAGCGGCGCGCACATGACGCTTTGCCCTAAGGTAGTCGAGCTGCTGCGCGCCCAGGGCCAGGATAATGTGCTGGTCGTTGTCGGCGGCATTATCCCCGACGACGATGTCGAAAGACTCAAGGCCGCCGGCGTCGATGGCGTCTTCGGTCCCGGCGCCTCCAGTGAGGCGTATGTCGAATTTATCCAGAACCACGTCCAGGTGATCGTCTAAATGAGCAGCCGCGCCCTTAAGGAGCACACCTCAGTTGCGCTATTGGCTGAAGGGGTGTTGAACGGCAACCGGCTCATGTTGTCGCGTGCGATTTCGCACGTCGAAAACCAGGAGACGGACGCCAGCGCGCTGCTGACCGCACTCTATCCCCATGCCGGGAAAGCACACATCGTTGGCGTCACCGGCGCGCCCGGCACCGGCAAGTCGACGCTGGTGACAGCGCTGGCGCTAAGTTGTCGCGGGGCCGGCATGACGGTGGGCATCGTTGCCATTGACCCGACCAGCCCCTTCACCGGCGGCGCGCTGCTGGGCGATCGCGTGCGGATGCGCGCGCTGGCAGGCGACACGGGCGTATTCGTGCGCAGCATGGCGACGCGCGGCAGCCTGGGCGGTCTGAGCAAGACCACCGGGGATGTCGTCACGGTGTTAGACGCCGCAGGCTTCGACTGCATCATCGTCGAGACGGTCGGCGTGGGCCAGGCGGAGGTGGAGATCGCCAGCACTGCCCACACCACATTGGTCGTCGAAGCGCCGGGGCTGGGCGACGAAGTCCAGGCGATCAAGGCCGGCATTTTGGAGATCGCCGACATTCTGGTGGTCAACAAGGCGGATCGACCGGGGATGGATCGCACGTTGCGCGCGTTGGAGATGATGCTCGACATCGAAGGCAACGGCGCACGCTACGTGCGCCATCACGGGCAATTGCTGCGCGTGGAATCACCGGCCGAGAGCGAGGACGAAGAGACGCGCTGGAAAGTGACCGTCATGAAGACGGTGGCGACGGATGGGACCGGCGTCGAGGATCTGCGCCAGCGCATTGACGCATCGCCACTGGCTGCGCGAGTCAGGAGAGATGGCGATGCGCGAGCAGTTGCGTATCGCTAACACGTTGGAAAACATTATTCGCGCCGAGTTAAATCGGCGGATTGCCGCCAGCATCCCGGCCGGCGGTCTTGAAAAAATGGTGGAAAAGATCCGCCGCCGCGAAAGCGACCCTTATGCTGCGGCGGCCGTGCTGCTGGCAGGCGTGTAGTCGTGATGTGTAATTCGTAAAAAGGGAAGCCGCTTTTCTCTGCGAGCCTTTGCATCTCCGCATCTCTGTGTCAAAAGTTGTCACCCCTCATGTCTCACTCCACCGCGCCCCGGCCTGCTTGACGCCGCGCGCCAACGTCACGACTGCCTCAGGGCCATCCAGCGCGATCAGCAGCGGCAGCACACCTGCGATGCCGTGCACAGTCTGCCAGAGACCACGTTGGCTGTCTGCCTGCCAGATGGCGACAATGAACTGTTCCGCTGCGCTGCGCACCGTAAGCAGCGCGGTTTGCCCATTAGGACTTGTGGCCGTCTCCTGTTTGAACTCCGCGCCCAGTTCATTGACCAACAGGTGGGAAAGGTTGTTGAGTCGCGCTGCATGTTTCTCGCCGCTGCGCGCACGCAGCGTGTTCTGCAACGCTGGCAGCACTGACAAAGCGAGTTGGGCGCGCCCACTGACCAGAAGCGGCGCCAACAGATTATCCACCATAAAGTTGACCAATGCTTCACCGTCTAACAGGCGCGGCGCCCACGCCAGCAGTGTGTCAACTTCGCGCTTCAAAATTGCCTGATTGCGTGCCGACGGGATTTCCTGGAGCAGCAAGGCGCGCAGACGCAAGCCGTCACCGCGCAGGTCATCATCGTTCAGGCGCGGGCAAAGAAGGTGCGTACGTTATGCCAGAATCCTGTCGGTTCGCGCCAGGCGTCCAGAATCGTCAGCGCCTTGTCCGGCTGGTTGCGTTCGAGATAGACCTGGGCCAACCCCCAGATCAGCGCACGCTCGGGATTGCGACCTGGATAAGCGTGCGCCCACTCCAGCCCTTTTTGGATCTGTTCCTCAGCCAGCGCAGGCTCCTCGACGGCCAGCAGGCCGCGCACCAGCCCAATGTAGCCTTCCGCCTTCGTGGGATCCTTTGCCGAGATCGATTCGACGACATCGATCGCAAATTTGGCGGCGCCTAGCTCGATCAACGTGGCGGCCGCGCCGGCCGCGGTCCAGCCGTCGCTCTGGGTGCCGAGCAACACAAGCCGATTCGCCAGCTCGATGCGCTCTTCACGCGGCATCTGGCGCACCGGCATGGTGCGCACGGCTTCTTGCATCGTATAAACTTGAAAATCGATGTCGGCGTCCGCGGTCGGGCGTTTCACCTGACGCAACAGGTTTTGATCGCCTTTACGCAACGACAAGCCGCTCTCGCGCCGCGCCGCCTGAATGTTGGCGATAGCGGTCAACTGCGCCAGCACTTCGTCGATGGCGCCGGCTTGCGCCAGCGCGATGGCGGTGAGCCGCCGCGCATGCAGGCTGGTCAGGGTGGCGTGGCGAAAAGTGTCGACGCCCAGGCCGAGAAGACGCGCCATGCGCGGCGCGACGACGGGCGCACGTAGATGCTCGCCGCCGCGGTCGTCACGAGCAAGACAAATTGGGCGCCGGCGTCGCTGTAGCGCCGCAACGCGTTGCTGATGACAGCGCTGCTCAAGGGGTGCAGCCCGACCCGCACGCAGATATCGGCCAACAGCAGACGCTGTTCGGGGGTGACAATCGGCCGCTCCCACGGTTCGGTGAATTGGTCGAGGCGTTCGAGCAAGGTGAGCGCCTGTTGGTCGTCGCCGATCGTGGCCGCCGCGGCCGCGGCAAAGACAAGCCGGTCGCGTGCGACAACGTCGTCGCGGGAGGAGTTGGCCGTCAGGAGCTGCGGTTGATAACGATGCAGCTCCTGGCCGACCAGATCGGCAAGCCCCAGTTTGCGGTCGATCTGCCTGGAAAGACGGTGCAGCGCCTGCACCCAGGTCAACGGTTGACGCTGCGCTACCATGCTGGCGACGGATAATGTTTCCGCGCCTGCGCCTGCGTCCGCTAATGCTTCCCAGCATTTTTGGATCAGCCAGGAGTCGGGTCGATAGACCGCGCGATCTTCGAGCTGAACCTGGTCCTGTTGAGTCTGCGCCGCGAGCAGGAACTCCAACGCATGTTGCACCAGGGTGCTGCGTTCGACGCGCGCTGGGGCATCGGGAGATTTAGGCGCGGTCGGCGTGGTCGACGTTTCAAACGAAGTGCTCATAGGCGTGCGTTCATCAGAATAGCCAGCGAGCGGCGAACAGCGCCAACAGCGCCAACAGCGCAAAAAGTGCGATGATCAACAGCCAGACGCCGGCGCGTTGGAGCCATTGCGCCCGCTGCAGGTCTGCGCCATGCGCGACGTGCCGCGCGACGCCATGTGCGAGAAGCTGCGGGTTCTGATGCGGCGCCTGTTTGACGTGCGCCAGCCACCAGGCGCGATGGCAAAAAGCCCACAAGCCAATGTCGCTGGCGCGCACAAGCGAACGGTCGTTTGCCATGCGGATGCCTCTCACTCCTGTCCGTAATCGTCGTCGGCGACCTGCAAACCGAGGTTGTTGGCGGCAAAATCGGCGCCGAGATTGCGCTCGAAGCCCAGCAACGCGTCGCGCATCTGGTCCTGGCGGATCGCCAGGGTCAGGTCGCCGCGCGTGCGTTCGAGCACGCCACGCAGCACGTCGGTGTGGCGGCGCAGCCCGTCGGTCACGGCATCGGGAAAATCGACGGTGATGAGATGGCTGTACACTTCGTCCATGAACTCCAGGTATTGCTCGGCTTCGCTCACCTGGCTGCGGCGCATGAGGTCGAGCACAAAGCGGCGCATCTCAGTGGCGGCCTCGCTCATCCCGCGCAGATACGTCGGGCCGGTGACGTAAAGCTCCGCCGGCAGCGACAGCGGCAACTTGCGCGATACGGCGTTGACCAGATGCGCCTCGACCAGCTCTTTGAGCGCATCCTGGGTGTAGCCGGCGTGATAGAGCGTGGGCTGGTCGGCTACGGCTTCGACCATTGCTTTGGCTTCGCGGCGCGCCTGTTCAAGCAGCGCGTCCGCCTCCTGCCATTCGTGGCGATGGATGGCGCGGATGCTGTGCGCGCAGGAGCGGGTCAACGTGCGGCTGCGCGCCAGCGTGGCGTCGCGCAGCGTGTTGAGCGTGGTGAGATTGTCGCGAATGGCTTCGACAATTGTGCTGAGTGTAGCTGTCACTGACTGGTCCTTTAGCGGGCGAATGCATTTGCGTCTTGCAATAAGACGCGCCGCGAACTTGTTCCGTTGGCTGGCGACCTGCGGCGGTTGCGCCGGTGCAGCCAGACCCTGTGCCATTATACAGAACCTGATGGTTTGAACCGAAATCGTTCTCTCCTGTCAGTGGCCGTTGTCTGACATGTGATGTAAACTATGCATTACAAAATGTAAAATATACTTGACATGCTCGGATTCTTGTTGTAGAGTTGTTTGTGTAAAGTTAATTTTACATTTTGACAAGCAAATGTGACAAGGAGATTAGAAATGAAAGAGCACAGTCGCATCTACCTGCGCGATTTTATCGGCGCAATGGCTGCTTATATGTTTCTGTTAATTGGTTCCCTGGTGTTCATTCCGCTGCTGCAAGAAAGCCCGTGGCGCTTTGCAGTGGCGGTGCTGCCCGTGATTCCGCTGCTTTTTGCCCTGGCGGCCTATCTGCGTTTTCTTAACCACATGGATGAGTTGCAGCAGCGCATCCAATTGAACGCGCTTGCCTTGGCCGCCGGGGTTGTCGGTATGGTGAGCTTCACGGCCGGGCTGCTCGAAAATGTCGGTATCCCGCAGTTATCGCTGACGCTGATTTTCCCGCTGATGATCGCCTGTTGGGGCATCGCCTCGATGTACTTTACCTGGAGGTATCGATGAAGAACCGGCTGCGTGTGCTGCGCGCTGAGCGCAACTGGTCGCAGGCTGATCTGGCGGAGCAATTGGAAGTTTCACGTCAGACCATCAACGCCATCGAGACGGAGAAATACGATCCAAGCCTGCCATTGGCATTCAAGATCGCTCACCTCTTTCAGATGTCGATTGAGAGCATCTTTCAATA
This sequence comes from Candidatus Caldilinea saccharophila, assembly GCA_016710365.1. Classification (GTDB taxonomy): domain Bacteria; phylum Chloroflexota; class Anaerolineae; order Caldilineales; family Caldilineaceae; genus Caldilinea; species Caldilinea saccharophila. Next base: position 381,074 of record JADJVW010000003.1, read on the forward strand.
TGACGGAGCGAACTAAATCGATGTGGCGCCGCTGCGTAGACAGTTCTGAATGCGTTCGATGTCGCTCCGCTTGACAAAGGCCGTCACCGTGTCACCGGGGCGAAAGCTGGTGTCTCCATGCGGAATGACAACGTGACCGTTGCGACGGATCGAGACCAGGATGCATTCATTCGGGATCAAGGGGGCAATATCGAGCAGGCGCTGATTGACAGCCGCGTCACCCGATTCTAACACGATGTCCACGAATTCGGTGTCGTCGAGATTGCGCAACTGCATCCGTCTGGTGCGATGCTGCAATTCGGCGCGCCGACTTATCGCGATATCATAGGCGCGGATAATGTCGCTGCGCCGGATCATTCCGATCAGGCGCTCCGGCGCGTCCGTTTCGACGACGGGCATCCGGCCGAGGCCGCGCGTGCCCATGCGCCGCAAGACTTCGCCCACCGGTTGCACTGGCGTAGCCACCAGGAGCCGGCTGCGTGGCGTCCCGATCTCGCGGGCCTGGGTTCGACGCGGCAATCCATTTTCGACCGCGCGATCCAGATCGGTGATTGTGACAATCCCGCTCAGTCTGCCATCTTCATCCAGCATCGGAAAACCATGACGATGAGATTGGGCGAAAAGATCCGAAAGGTCGACCAGGGTCATATTTTCGGGAACGGTCTGCACTGAGCGTGTCATCACCTCGTCGACAGTCACACTCTGCAAGATATCCACATCGCGGCCGCGCTCAAGAGAGATGCCTTTGAGTTTGAGCTTGAAAGTGTAGATCGATTCTGGGAAGATGCGTTCGGCGACCAGGGTCGATAGCACCGTGGCGAGCATCAAAGGGAGAATCAACTTGTAATCGCCAGACATCTCAAAGACGATGAGGATGGCTGTAATCGGCGCGCGGCGCCGGCAAAGACGGCTGCCATGCCGACAATTGCATAGGCGCCCGGATTCACAACCACATCCGGCCAGAAACCTTGTGCGATCTTGCCGACCATTCCTCCCAACACCGCACCCATAAAAAGGCTCGGCGCAAACACACCGCCAGAGTTGCCAGAACCGAGGGTGAACGAGGTGGCAAGCAGTTTTCCGACCAACAACACGGCCATAAAACCGAGAGAAAGTGGAAAGTCCTGGGCAATCGTTTCAGCAATGGTGTGCAGACCAGGCCCCAGCACCTCCTGGCCCGGAATCAGCAACGCGAGGATGCCGGTCAGCGTCATGCCCAATGCAGTTTTTGCGGGCAGCGGAATACGCCATTTGTCAAACTTCTCCTCGGTAAAGTAAAGCACGCGAATGAAAAGCACAGCAACTAATGCAGAAACCAACCCCAGCATTATGTAGATCGGCAATTCCGCCAGGCTATGCAACGGATAAGCCGGCACCTGAATGGCAAGCTTATTGCCAAGCAGCGCCTGGCTGGTCACCGATGCGGCGACGGCGCTGATGACGACAGCGCCAAAATAGCGCACGGTAAAGCGGCCGAGGATCACTTCCATGGCAAAGATCGTGCCGGCAATGGGGGCGTTGAAGGTCGCGGCAATTCCGGCTGCCGCACCACAAGCGACCAAGGTGCGCACACGCTCCTCGGAGAAGCCCAGGATCTGGCCAAGCGTGGAACCCAGCGCCGACCCTACCTGCACGATAGGCCCTTCTCGCCCGGCGGAACCGCCCGTTCCAATCGTTAACGAGGAAGCCAACACCTTCACCGCGGCCACGCGTGGCCGGATCCGTCCGCCGCGGATCGCGATGGCTTCCATCACTTCGGGCACGCCATGACCTTTTGCCTCACTCGCCCAGCGGTCAATCAACAAGCCGACGAGCGCGCCCGCCGTGGCCATGACCGCCAGCGTGCCAACGATCAACCCGACATTGTCGACGACCAACGCTGTGAACGCGCCGATCTGCTGTAGGAGCCAGATAAAGATCATCGCGCCCAGTCCGGTGCCGACGCCGACGATCAGGGCAGTCACAACGATGACAATTTCTTCGGGAACGGTGAACCGTTCTATGATGTTAGCAAGATAGAGGCGAAGCTGATTGCGCGTATTGTTCGCAGCAACAGAACGACTGGGTTCGGCGTGTTCGGTCATTTTGCGTCCAATCAATAACGGATGAATCCTATTTGAGCAGTTCTCTGCGGCGCGCCATAGTGTTTGCGTCGTGTTCATTATTCATCAAGCGGTCTGTTAGCGTAATAGAGTATGGAAGCATGGTCAAATCAGCGTCAAGCTTTGCACCCACCGGTCTCAGAGACTGTTTGAAAAGTAACCACGAAGACGCGAAGTACGCAAAGCGGCGCAAAGAAGCACCTGGAAGCCGTCTTTGCAAATTCTTCTCTTCGTGCCTCTTTGCGCCCCTTATGACTGCGTGGTGGGGCTTTTCAAACAGTTGCTCAGAAAGGATGGCGCCCTGCAATTGCGTCCGGCTTATTTCGTTATGCAAGGATGGCCGTCCGGCGCCATTTAGAATACATGCTAAAGCCGGATGATATCCATCTGGAATGCAAGCAAGGATAAGAGCCAACTATGCGATTGAGCAGTGTAAACGTCGGTCAGCAACAGCCGGTGCAAAACGCAAAATTGTCGGGCGCCACCGGCATCTATAAGCTGCCGGTGACAGGCTCGGTGACAATCACGCCGCTTGGCCTTGCCGGCGACGCGGTCGTCGATGTTCAGAATCACGGCGGCGTCGACCAGGCGGTCTATGTGTATGGTGAAACGGATTATGCCTGGTGGTCAGCGCAACTGGGCGATGAACTGGCGCCGGGAACCTTTGGCGAGAATCTGACCATCAGCGCGCTGGAGAGCGCCATCCTCAACATCGGCGACATCCTGCACGTAGGTGCGGTGGCGCTCCAGGTGACGGCGGCGCGCATCCCATGCGTCACGTTGGCCGCGCGTATGGGGGACCCCGGCTTCGTTAAACGTTTTCGCGCGGCGGAACGGCCCGGCGCCTATTGTCGCGTGCTGACTGCGGGCGAAGTTCAAGCCGGCGACGCCGTGCAATTAGAACGCTATACAGACGCCACTATCTCAGTCCTGGAAATGTTCCGTGATTTCTACGACCCTCACCCTGACGAGGAAACGATTCAGCGCCACCTTGCTGCACCGATCGCACGGCGCGCCCGCGCCGATGTGGAGGAAAAAGCGCGCAAGAGGAGAAGCGCCTAGCCGCGCATCCGGCTTCTCCCTTCACAATCGCGCTGTAAGGTCACATCGAACACAAACAAGAGGCGCCCGTCAAGGCGCCTCTTGTTTGTGTTCGATTGTCAGTGCAATGGCCGCTCATCGAGCCTGGTGCGCGACTTCCGCTACGGGCTAGAAAGGGATGTCTTCGTCGCTCATGCTCTTGCCTTCCTCGGCCACAGCAGCCGAAGGCGTTGAGCCACTGTTGTATGACGACCCTTCTGCGCGACCTAAAAAGCGAATTTCGTTGGCAGTTACATCCAGCGAGAAGCGTGCGTTGCCGCTCTTGTCTGTATAGGAACGCGGCTCTTCAAGTTCGCCAACCACAAGGACTTGGCGGCCTTTGGTCAGGTACTGGCTGGCAGTTTCCGCCAATTTTCGCCAAGCCGTCACACGGAACCAGAGCGTCTTCTCTTGTTGTTGCCCGTCCTGGCCAACCCACCGTTTGCTAACTGCTAAGCTAAAGCTGGTCACCGGCACACCACTGGACGTGTAACGCATTTCCGGATCGTTCCCTAAGTTTCCGACAAGTGTAAGCTGCTGATACATGGTTCTTGGCTCCTTTGAACGGGGCGGAATACTTTATCTTGCAAAACGTCGTGCAAAACGAAAAAGAATGCACCTGTTTGTTATTTTATATTGTACCGGTTTCTTTTTCTTACGTCAAAAAACCGATCTTACGCACAGAACATCCGTTCGTTTTGCCGGACAATAACTGCCAAGTATTTGCCGCGCTCCCTGTGCTGCTCAAGCGGATTGGGAAGCGCAGGCCGGAGGCGTTTTCACCAACGTTACGGTGTATATCCCGCCCCCGCGGGTCGATTGCAGCTTGCGCCTGTGCGCTGGTATACTGTCTTTGCCAACATGCAGTGAACCTACAATCCGAGAAAGGATGTATCCGATGAGGCACAGCATAACGCGCCCAGTATGGATGATGGCAATGCTGCTGACGATGCTGGCGGCCCTGCTGTTTGCCGCCTGCCGCCCGGTGAATACTCCGCCAGCGGCTCTCCCATGCTGCCTGACGCTGCCGCTGACTGGCAGGCGATTCTTAAAGACGGCAAGCTTGTCGTCGGCGCCTGCGGTGGACTATCCACCCTTTGAATTCTATGATCCGAGTTTCCAGATCGACGGTTTCGACCCGGCGTTAGCGCGCGCCATTGGCAAGCAACTGGGGGTCGAGGTGGAATTTGTCGACCTGGCGTTCGACGGACTTGCGCAGGCGCTGACGCTCGGTCAGATCGATGCGGCAATTGCCGCGGTCTCAGAAACTCCGGAGCGTGCGCGCCTGGTCGATTTTACCACGCCCTACTTTGTCTCATCCGATGCGTATCTCACCAGCGCCGCCGCGGATCTGACCGTGCGCACAAATGAGGATCTAGAGGGTCTGCGCGTGGCGGTGGAGCGCGGTTCGATCTATGAAGATCAGGTGCAGAAGACACTGGTCGATGCGGGACTGATCGCCCCGCGCAACGTGTTGCTGTACGATGACCTGAACAACGCTGTCAGCGACTTGGCAGCAGAGCGCGTCGACGTCGTTGTGCTCGATCTGCTGGCCGCCCAAGCCTATGTCGCTGCGGGTGAGGCCAGGCTTGCCGGACAGGGCATCAACGAGCAGCAGTACGCGATCGCTGTGCGCCGAGGCTCCACCGCACTGCGCGACCAACTCAACGCGGCGCTGGCCGCGCTGATGGCAAGTGGCAAGACCGCGCGCCTCGCCGAGCAATATCTGGGCATCCCGGTGAATGAGTTTGCGGCGATCCCGGCGCAAACGGCGACCGCGGCTGCCGAAGCGGCCTCATCCTCCACGATACCGCCCCTCCCAGCCGCGTGTATCGACGGCATGGCGTGGGTGGCCGACCTTACCTACGACGATCAGGCCATGACCGCCCCGCCGGTGATGTTCCCTGGGCAGCCCTTCCAAAAATCCTGGCGCGTCCAGAATATTGGTGCATGCACCTGGGACAGCAGCTACTTTTTTGCCTTTGCTCGCGGCAACGCTCCGGGCGCGGGCATGGGTATGCGCGACATGTCGGTCAATGTGCAGGGAACAGTCGCACCGGGCGCCACCTACGATGTCGCCGTCGACCTGGTGGCGCCGTTGCTGCCCGGCGTCTATCAGAGCTTGTGGGAGCTGCATGACGGCGTCGGTAACGCGTTTGGGCAGACGCTGCGCGTGGGCATTCAGGTGGCAGGCGCACCAACGCCGACGCCTGCGCCGACGCCAACGCCCGTGCCTGGCATCATTTTTTCCGCCGACACGATGGACATCACGCGCGGCCAGCCTGTGACCTTCGTGTGGGATGTGCAGGACGCCCAGGCCGTGTACTTCTATCAAGAGGGTCAGGACTGGCAGGCCAACGACGTAGCTGCGGCCGATCAGCAGGTGGTTTACCCGGAACGCACGACGGCTTACGTGCTGCGCGTCCTTAAAGACGACGGCGCGGAAGCAATTCGCACTATCACCATCGACGTGCAAGTGAACGCCGGCCCCGCCATCGAATCCTTCGCCGTCGTTCCCAACAGCGCTGTGCCGGCCGGTGCGTGCGTCGATATCTCCTGGCGCATCGTCGGTGAGGGCGTCACCGTGCAACTGACGCGCGACGACGCGGTGCTGTGGGAAGCGGCGCCGTCTGAAGGTAATTTACAGGACTGCCCGCCGCAGATTGGCGAGTTCGTCTATACTTTGACGGCCACCGACGCGGTCGGCGCCGACACCCGCCAACAGACAGTGCGGGTGGTCAAGGCCGATGCCGCCGTCGAACCTGCACCCCCTTCGAATACGGCGCCCGTGATCGACGCTTTTGCCGTTTCGCCCGAAGCCGTCGTCGTCAACGGCTGCGTGGCGATCAGTTGGAATGTCGGCGGCGATGTCAAGACCATCCAGATCTTGCGCGGCGATACCGTGATTCTAGACGACGCTGAGACAAGCGGCTCCGGGCAGAATTGCCTGACCGATGCGGGCGTCTACCGCTTCCGCCTCGTCGCCACCGGTTCGACCGGCGAGGAGAGCAGCGCCGAAGTTGCCGTCACCGTCGCGCCGCCGACCCCAATTGCGCCGTCTGCCACCGCCCAAGCGATCCTGCCCTGACCGGCAAAACGTGGGCGCTGATCTCCCTGTTCGACGGCGTGAGCGCCATGCGCGCACCGCTGGCCGACAGCCAGATCACCGCCGAGTTTAGCGACGACGGCCTGCTGGCTGGCTCGGCCGGTTGCAACAATTACAGCAGCGGGTACACTGCCTCTGACGGCGTCATGAAGATCAGCCCGGCGGTTGCCACGTTCAAGTTCTGCAGCGAGCCGGCAGGCGTGATGGATCAAGAGGCGATTTACCTCGCCTTGTTGACCACCGTGTCGACGTATGCCATCGAAGAGGGTCAATTGACCCTTGCCGACGGCAGCGGCCAGTCGCTTGCGGTCTTCGCCGCCGGACAGTAACGCGCGATTTCGCCGTCTACCATTCACAGGACAAGAGACGCCGCCGAACGCACCGTTTGGCGGCGCCTATGTAGATACCAGAACCGATAGAACCAAGAAAAGGAGAGCTATATGACAACCGTACAAAAATCGTCGCCCTGGCTTGCGTTGATCCTCATGTTGGCGTTGGCGCTAAGTGCGTGCGCGCCGCTTGTTCCAGCGACAACGCCGATGGCTGAAGAAACTTCTTCTGCGGAAGCTACACCCGCCGCTGTTCAGGATGCGCTTCCCAGCGTTGTTGATGACCTGCCGGACTTGGGTGGGCGGGCGGTGAGTGCGGCGATGGCAAACGACTACACGCCGCTGCAATTCATCGACCCGGCGACGGGCGAGGCGGTGGGCTGGGAGTACGACGCGGTGACGGAGATTTGCCGCCGGCTCAATTGCGTGGTGGAGTGGAACAACTCCTCGTGGGAGGCGATGATTCCGGCCATCAGTGCGGGTCAGTTCGACATCGGCATGGACGGCATCACGATCACCGAGGAACGGGCGCAGCAGGTGGATTTCAGCGCGCCGTACATGACTTCGCAGCAGTTCATGCTGGTGAGCGCCGCCGATGATCGCTTCACGACGCCAGCCGAATTTGCCGCGGACGCCGAGTTGCTGGTGGGGGCGCAGGCAGGCACCTCCGGCTTCTACACCGCGGTCTACGACATCCTGGACGGCGACGAAGCTAACCCGCGCATCAAGCTCTTCGACACCTTCGGCGCGTCCGTCCAGGCGTTGCTTGCCGGCGACGTGGACATGGTGCTGGTCGATGCGGCGAGCGGTCGCGGCTACATCGGCGCTAACCCGGACAAACTCAAGATCGTGGGCGACGCCATCAAGTCCGAGGACTTTGGCTTCATCTACCCGCCTGGCTCCGACCTCGTCGCACCCTTCAACGCGGCCATCGAATCGATGCAGCAGGATGGCTACCTGGACGAGCTGAACACGAAATGGTTCTTTCTCTACGATCCGAGTCAATAAAAGCCGTGTATGCATCTACATCTCGTCTACCATCCAGGAAGTCTTGAGACTTCCTGGATGGTAGAACATGGTTGGCTTTCGGCCACACAGGAGCAAGCTGATGAGTGACGCCTACATTGTGTCTGCGACGCACGGCGATCGGCAAGTTTGGTGGGACGTTGAAAGATGTGTCGCCGGTTGACTTGGGCGCGCATGTGATGAAAGCCGCGGTCGCGCGCGCCGGGGTCGAGCCGCAGCACCTCGATTTGTACAGCTTTGGCAACATCCTCAAACACGGCCACGGCCAGCTTGTGCCGCGCCACGCCGCGCTCAAGGCCGGCATTCCCGCTGAAGTGGACGGCTACGCCATCGACATGCTCTGCTCGTCGGGCATGATGAGCGTCATCAACGGCGACATGGCGATCCGCGCCGGCGACGCCGACCTGGTCCTCGCCGGTGGCATTGAGTCGATGTCGCAGGCGGGCTTTGTGCTCAGTGCACGCGCGCGCTGGGGCTACAAGTTGCTCCTCGGCAACGCGGAGCAATTGCAGGACGCGCTGCTCGTCGATGGCCTCACTGACCCCATCACCGGCGAGCTGATGGGCGAGGAGACGGAGCGCCTCTGCACGCTGCACGGCGTGACGCGCGCCGAACTCGACGAAGTGGCCTATCTCTCTCAGACGCGTGCGACCGCGGCCACCGCGGCCGGCAACCTGCGCGCCGAAATCGCCCCCTACGAAGTCCGCGAGCGCCGGCGCAACATCACGCTGGCGGTCGATGAAGGGCTGCGGACGGAAACGACGCTGGAGACGCTGGGTCTGTTGCCGCCGGCGTTCGCCAAGGAGGGCGTGTTGACGGCGGGCAACTCCAGCCAGCTCTCCGACGGCGCCGCGGCGCTGGTGCTGGCAAGTGAGCAAGCAGTCAAACAATATGGCCTGAAGCCGATTGCAAAAATCCTGGGCGGCGCGTGGGCGGGCGTCGAGTCGTGGCGCTTTGTCGAGGGGCCGATCCCTGCGATCCGCAAGTTGATGAAAAAGCTGGACGCCGATGTCGCCAGCTTTGACCTGGTGGAGAACAACGAAGCGTTTGCGCTCAACAACGTGCTGCTGCGCAAGCTGTTGGGCATCCCCTACGACAAGATCAACGTACACGGCGGCGCCATCGCTATGGGCCATCCCATCGGCGCATCGGGCGCCCGCATCCTTGTGACGCTGGTGCACGCCCTGCGCACACATGGCAAAGCACGCGGGCTGGCGTCGCTCTGTCATGGCGTCGGCGGGGCGACTGTGGTGGCGGTGGAGGTGGTGGAGTGAATCTGGGATCGCGGACGTCTCGTCCGCACCCGGCTGGCGATATGGACTGAATCTAGTGGACTGTCAACCAAGAAGCTTTGGTTCGGATGATTGAAAGAGAGCACAGATAAACGCCGATGGCCTCAGATAGACGCAGATGCTTTGCGGCTTTGCTCTTATCTGCGCTTATCCGAATTTATCTGCGCCTATCTGCGTTCACTTGCTATCGCTCTACTAAAGTTTTACGCTTGACAGTCCACTAGTTGGCCGACGAAAGAAAGAATAGACCGCGGATTTGCACGGATTTTTTGAAACGCCGTTGGTCAGCCGCGTTGAGATGTGCTGGCCGGGACGGTGATAGCACTGTTGCACGCTAAGCCGTTGCACCTTCCAGGAAGCTCCGAGCTTCCTGGAAGGTGCAGCGGCAATTGCTTTAGACGAACGCACAAGGCAACCGTCTACCGCGGGTTGCCTTGTGCATCGATGTAATGCCAGTCACTGGCGAAAGCCGTCCGGCCTTCGCCCTCTGGCCCGACGCGTTCGAGCTGGCCTTTGCCGGTGACAGGCTGGCGTGCGCCGTCGCGTGCGAGGTCGGCGAATTGACAGAACCACGCTTCGAGGTCGCACCGCAGCTCAGCGACCATCGCGCCAACGCTGTCTTCATCGATCAGGTTGTCGCGCTCGTCCGGGTCTGCCGCAAGGTTGTAAAGTTCGTGCGGGCCGTAGGGATAACGATGGATGTACTTCCATCTTGTCGTGCGGATCATGCGCACCGGGCCGTACTCGTCGAACACGACCACGTGGTCGCGCGCCGGCGCTGCGCGGCCGCGCAGCAGCGGTGCAAAGCTGTGCCCAGGCAATCCTTTGGGGATGGCAGCCTTCAGCCCCACATAATCCAACAGCGTCGGCAGAAGATCGTAGTGGCTGAGCAAGCCGGCGGCAACCGCGCCCGCCGGGGTGTGGCCTGGGTGCGCGGCAATAAACGGCACTTTGACCGAGGTGTCGTACATGTTCTGCGGGAAGGTGCCGTTGCCTTTGCCCCAAATGCCGTGATGCCCCATGTTCATGCCGTTATCGCTCGTAAAGATGATCAGCGTCTGCTCGCGCAAGCCGTGCGACTCAAGCCAGTCCAGCAGCGCGCCGACGCCCTGGTCAACCGCCGTGATCGCAGCATAGTAGCCGCTGAGAAGTTCGCTACGTTTGGCGCCGACGCCGCGCGGCGCCGAGTTGATCTGCCAGGGATGCACGTCTTCATCGGGACAGGTTGCAAACGGGCAGTCGGCATAGCGCGCCACCAGATCCGGCGGATGTTGGCCCTGTTCCCACGGGCTGTGCGGCGCGGTGTAGTGCACGCTGAGATAAAAGGGCTGTTCATCCTGACCATACTGGTCGAGAAACTCGAGCGCGCCCTTGGTTATGACGTCGGTCAGATAGCGCTCGTCAATCTCCATGACGCCGTCGCGCAGGATCGGCGCGTCGTAGTAGTCGCTCCCGCCGTAGGGAACCACGCGCCAATAGCTGAAGCCCTGCTGCGGCTGGAGGCTGTCGCCCAGATGCCACTTGCCCGAAAGCCCACACCGGTAGCCATTATGCGCCAGGATCTGCGTGTAGCCGGGCAAGCCGGCCAGATACTCGATCGCACGCGTGTCATCCATAAAGGGCTTGGGACATTGCGCCGCCGGCAAGTTGCCGGAGCGGATCCAGTCGTGCACGCCGTGCTGCGAGGGCGCCATGCCGGTCAGGATCGACGCGCGCGCCGGCGAGCAGACGGGCGAGGCGCAGAAAAAGTTGGGGCAATAGAGTCCCTCACGCGCCAGCCGATCAAGATTGGGCGTGATGACCTCCTGATTGCCGGACGCGCCCAACGCCCAGGCGCCCTGGTCGTCGGTCAGGATAAAGATCACATTAGGGCGCTGCTCACTCACTACGGACATCCTCCTGGCTGCGGTCGGCGATGCCGAGACGTTGGAACTGCTCGGACGGCGCGTCGTTGTCCTGCATCAACGCCACCAGATGGCGCAGCAGGCGATCCTCCAACTCGGCATCGGCCAGCGGCGTCTGCTGTTGGGGATCGTTCTGCACGTCAAAGAGCATCGTGCCATACGGGGACGGGTTGAAGCGGAAGCGCGCCGGGATTTTAAGCAGCCGACAGCCTTTGGTGAACGGGAACGGCTCCGCCAGTTGAATCTCCTGGAGTTCCTCGACCTCGAAGCGATTGCGCATGTGGGTGGGCATGAGGGTGTACTCAAAACATGGCTCGTTGTCCGGCGATGCGCACGACCGCATATACACATAGCGCCCATCGACCACATTGACGTGGCCGCCAAAGATGCCGAACAACCCTGCCTCGCGCAGCGGTTGGTCGTTTTCGATGACACCGCGCAGCGGCCTGCCCTGCATGTCCACCGGGATCGGAACTTCAAAGTAGTCGAGCAATGTCGGCGCCATGTCGATCATCTGGACAAGAGAACGCCGTCGCTCGCCATGAATGCGGCTGCGCGGATCCCAGATCAAGAGCGGAACATGCGCGATCTCGTTGAACATGGGCTGCACCATCTTGGCCCACCACTCATGCTCGCCGAGCAGGAAGCCGTGGTCGGTGTTGACGATCAGCATCGTGTCGTCCCACAGGTTCAGCTCATCCATCAAGTCGAGCACCTTGCCGAGATGGTGGTCGCACATGCTGAGCAGCGCGGCGTACTCGAAGCGCATGTGCTCGACCATCTCCGGGCTTTCGGTGACGGGCGCATAGGGCGGCCAGTCGAAATGCGGGCCGTCATAGTCGTGCGGGTAGAGTTCCTTGTACTTGGCTTGCGTGAAGAAAGGCTCGTGCGGGTCGAACGTTTCCAGTTGCAGGAACCAGTTATCGGCGGCGGCATTGCGACGGATGAATTCTTCACCGAGGCGGAAGACCTGCGGCTGCGGCTGATCCTGCTCATCGGGCATATAGCTGCGGTTGACCCAGTCCTGCCGCCACATGTCGCCAGGGTGATTGGTGGTCTTCGGCGGCGTCGGGAAATCGCCGACCACCGCCTTCCACGGATCGCCCTCCTGGCCGCGCACCAGTTCGCAGGTGCTGTAGCGCGTGTGATAGGTGGCGCCGCCGTCCTCCCAATAGTGCTGGTGATCCGTAATCAGATGCGTGTGGACGCCGTGCTGCTTAAGCAGTTCGGGCATCGAGTCGTCGAAAGGCTCCAGCGGCCCCCAACTGCGGTGCAGGAAGTTATAGCGCCCTGTGTGCAGCTCGCGGCGCGCGGGCATGCACGGCATACTGGAGACGTACGCATTTTCGAAGAGCACAGTGCGTTCGGCCAGCCGGGCAAAATTGGGCGCGTGCGTCCAGTCACAGCCATAGGGCGGCAGATGGCGGCGGTTCAATGTATCAAACATCACCATGATGACTTTCATCGAATCAGTCCTTTCTGACAAGAAATTTGCAACAGAACCACGAAGTCTCAACGCACACAAAGGGGCGCAAAGAGCAGCGCTGACAAATCCGGCTCAACTGGAATTGATGTGGTCGGGTCTTACGTGCCGGAGACGGGCTGATCGTTGTCTGCTCGACCGAAGCACCGCAAGCCCGCCCCCGGCACGTAACCACACGAGAGCCGCTTGACCCACAAATCCTTGCTGGCGGCTTTCTTTGTGCTTCTTTGCGCCCTTTGAGACTTCGTGGTTAAGCTTTACATGCTACCCTTTCAGACCGGAAGTGGCGACGCCCTGCACCAGGAAGCGCTGGAGCAGTAGAAAGACAAAGATGACGGGCAGCGTGATGATCACAGACGCGGCCATCATCTCCCCCCAGCGAGAAGGATTTTGCGCCACGATCGCCAGGCCGGCCTGCAGCGTCTTCATGCTGTTTTCCTTGACGACGATGACGGGCCAGAGGAGGTCATTCCACGCCCACAGGAAGGCAAACAGCCCCATCGTGCCGACAACTGGCGCTGAATTAGGCATCAGCAGCGACCAATAGATGCGCAAGCGTGACGCGCCGTCGATACGTGCGGCGTCTTCCAACTCCTTCGGAAAGCCCAGGAAGAACTGGCGGAAAATAAAGATGCCGTAGACGGTGACGAGGTGCGGGAAGACGATGCCGGCGTAGCTGTTCATCAGCCCAATGCCGCCGTTCCCGAGCAGATCGTTGCCGCCGGCAAAGGGGAAACGCCGGATCAAAATAAAGAGTGGCAGCACCAGCACCTCAAAAGGCACGGTCATGGTGATGAGCACGGCCAAGAAGAGCACGTCGCGGCCGCGGAAGTGCAACCGGGCAAAGGCGAAGCCCGCCATCGAGCACAGAATGATCTGAGCGACGACGGCGATCAGCGTCACGAAGATCGTGTTGCGAAAGAGCACTTCCATGTTGAGATCGCGGAAGATATAGGTGTAATTTTCCCAATCCAACTGCGAGGGGATCCACTTGATGCCAGGCGTGAAGATCTCGGCGTCGATTTTGAGCGAAGTGGAGACCATCCAGAAAAAAGGGAGCAACATGAAGAGTGAGATGGTTGCAAGCGCAAAATACGTCAGCGCGCGCGAGAACGCGCCGCCCAGCTTGGGAGAGCTACGTGAGACCATGACTTAAAAATCCTCCCCTTGAAACAGGCGCATGGGGATCGAGAGCAACAGAATAGTCAGCAGTAACACTACCGAGATCGCCGCACCGAGCCCGAAGCGCAGATAGCCAAACGCCGTCTGGTAGACCTCCCACACCAGCGTATTGGTGGACAAGGAAGGGCCGCCCTGCGTCAGCATGAAGATCAGGCCAAAGCTGCGGAAAATTGCAATCGTGTAGGTCACCACGACAAAGAGCGTCACCGGGCTGAGCATTGGAATCGTGATGTAGAAGAAGGATTGCCATGCCCTGGCGCCGTCGATCTCGGCTGCTTCGTAGAGTTCACTGGGAATGCCTTGCAGCCCCGCCAGGAAGATGACCATGTTGCCGCCGATGCCGCCCCACAGCGTAATGACGACCAGGGAGAGCATGGCCGTGTTTGGATCGGTCAGCCAGCCCAGGCCGGGCAGCCCCAGGCTGTCGAGCGCTGTATTGGCCAGGCCGCCCTGGGGATTCATGATCCAACGCCAGACCAGCGCCGTCGCCGCCACCGAAGTGACCACCGGCAGGTAGAAAGCGGTGCGGAAAAAGAGTCTGCCTCGAATCCCTTGATTGAGCAGCGTTGCGATGAACAGTGACAGAAAAGTCCCAATCGGCACCGTGCCGACGACATAGAGCAAGGTGTTGCGGATGGCCTTCAAATAGACGTCGTTGGTCAGTATCTCTTGATAGTTGCGCAAGCCAACAAAACGGAAATTTGGGGACAGATCGTAGTTGGTAAAGCTGATCACAAGATTGAACACGACCGGATAGAATTTCAACGCGCCCAGAATCAACAGCGGAATAAAAAGGAACAGCAAGGCGGTGAAACCGTCGCTGTCGAGAATGCGGCTGAGACGGTAGGCGTCATTCTGCTGGGATACGCTCGGATTTTTTGCGGCGGTTGCGGCCATACTGGAGTCCTTCTCCCAGAATTCACCTTCCAGGAAGCTTCGAGCTTCCTGGAAGGTCGCCATCAGGAAGTTTTAATGAATGTTGCGTGCTGCGCCTACTCGGCCAGAATGTTGTTGACGGCGTCGGCGGCTTCCTGCATCGCCACCTCGACGGACTTCTCGCCGCGCAGGATGGCTTCGAGCGCCTGCGCGGTCGGACGGAAGATCTCCGCCATGCGGTGGTATTTCGGATAGACGGTGGCCGTTTCCGCAGCCTTGGCCATCACCCGCATGTTCTCGGTGACAAAATCGGCGTCCGCCAGGGAAATGCGCGGCGCCAGCGAGTTGAAGGAGCCCGTGTAGATGGCCAACTGCTCCGGCAAAGTGATGAATTGCAGCAGCGCCCACGTTGCATCGGGTTTTGTGGTCAGCTTGGAGATGAAGAACTTGTTGATCCAGACGTGCGTGCGCGCCTCCTTGTTGGCCGCGGGCGGCGCCGCCTTGAGCAGCGGCAGCGTCTCCGGCGCGTAGAGTCGTGCGGCAATTTCGGGGCCTTCGTTGGAGATGGTGAGCACGCCCTTGCCGGTGTGCAGCGCTGACAGTTCGCCCTGATTCTCAAAGGGTGGGTACATGGCCGACTGATCCTCGAGCACCAGGGTGCGCAGGAAATCGGCGGTTTCGAGCGATTCCGGCTCGGCCAGCAGTGACTGCGTGTTATCCTCGTTGAGCAGCTTGCCGCCCGCCGCCGCCAGTAGCGCGACAAAGACCTGGAAGTCATTCTGCCAGTTGATTGTGTTTGGCGGGAAGTGAAAGCCGGTGCGCACAAATTCGTCGCCGTCGCGGATGGTCGCCGCTTTAGCCATCTCGCGCAGCTCCGCCCACGTCGCCGGCGGTGCAGTGTAGCCCACCTCCGCCAGCAGATCCTCGCGGTACCACGGCGTGCGCACATCCAGGCGATAGGGAATCGCCAACACCTGCCCATCGATCGTCACGTCATCGCGCGTGGAGGGCATGAAGTCCTCCCAGTTCCATTCATCCGCCGTCTCGATGTAGTCGTCCAGCGGCAGGATCCAGTCGCGGTAGGCAAACTGTGGTACAAAGATCGCGCCGCCCTGCATCAGATCGGGCGTGACGCCGCCGGCAAAGGCCGTGGTCAGCTCTTCGTTGTACTTGTTCCACGCTGTGTAATTGATATCGACCGTGATCTCCGGGTGGATTTCGGCAAAGGCAGGCAGGATCTGCTGGTCGAGGGCTTCTTTGGTCGAGTCAAAGTAGTCGACCATGGTGACGAGTAACTTGACGGGCTCGGCGGCTGGCGCGGCCGCGCCGGCGTTAGGCGCTGCGCCGGTGGATGGCGTCGCGGCTGGCGCACAGGCAGCAAGTCCCAAGGCAACTCCCGTGTAGCCGGCAAATTTGAGAAACGTCCGGCGCGATAGATCGCTGGTCATAGCTGACATCTCCTTTGATTTAAATTTACGGTGAAAATCGGTTCAGACGCGGTATAATCGGCGCAAGCAGCATAGCAGTGATCGATATGACATGAGTATGACACAAACATGACGGAAAACAAGCCAACCCATGCGGCGCAGCAGGCAGGGCGCATGCCGGATATGCCTGATGCTTTCGTAACTCAGGTGCGCGAACTGCTGGCCAGCCTTTACGATCTTCCCCATTTCCAGGAACTGCCGCTCGTGAAGGAGCGAGCCGCTCTGCAACAGCGCCCGCTGCGCAACGTGGCCTTAGCGGTTAAACAGGAAGTGCTGGAGTTGCTCGAACTATTGAATCCTGGCCGGGACTTCTACTTCCGCGCGCCGGAAGCGCGCCCCTACAACATCCTGCTGCTGCACTATGTGGAGCGCCACATAGTGCAAAAAGCCGCGGACGAACTTCGCATCTCCGAGCGCCAGGCCTATCGCGAACTGCGTCAAGCGGAAGCGAGCCTGGCCTTGCTGCTTTGGCGACGGCATCAGGAGCGGGCATTCACCTTGGCTGTGCAGGACAGCATCGCACCCCATGCCCAGGCAGAGGCAGCAGACGCCATCGATCTGGATGAATTGCTCGCGTCGGTGGTCGATGTCGTGCGGCCGCTGGCGGCTGCCTCCTCGGTGGGGATCGAACTTGCCGGAATGGCGCGCCCTGTCGCGCTGATGCTAAACTTGCCGGTGGCGCGCCAAGTGCTGATCGCCCTGCTCAGCCGGGCCGTTCAAGCCGCGGCAGCAGCGGTGACAATCTCCGTGATAGACGCGGGGCCGCTGCTCAAGCTGGCGATCCAGACTACCTTGCGCCCAGAAGCGCCGGAAAGTGCATGGCGCCCCGATGGCATCATTCAGCCGATGGTCGAGCAGATTGGGTGGAATGTGCAGTGGGAGGCGCGTGGCAGCGTGAGCTTGCATCTGCCAAAACCACCGCAACAAAAGACCATCCTCTGCATCGATGACGACGCCAGTTTCAGCGAACTGTTGCGCCGCTATCTCACAGGTTATCCGGTGCAGGTGCTCAGCGCGCCGAACGGGCAGCAAGGCATCGAACAGGCGCTCCACGCCGCCCCCGACCTCGTCGTTCTTGACGTGATGATGGCGGGGCTGGATGGATGGGAGACGCTGCAACGGATGCGAACCCACGTCGCGCTCCAGCATCTCCCCATTATCGTGTGCTCGGTCTTCAACGATCCCGAGCTGGCGCGCTCGCTAGGCGCCACGGCGATGCTGCCCAAACCTCTCGCCCCTGCGACATTCTTACACGCTTTGGAACAGGTGGGGGTGCTTTAACCATGCGCCATGTTGCCAGACTGTTTGACGACCACCGGCTCCACCTGTTTCATCTTGATCTGATCCAAAAGCTCACTACCTTTCTGCTCGTCTTTTGCTGTTTGACGCCCTGGGCGCTGTTGCCGCGCACGCCCTATCCTTACGCCACGCTGCCTTACTTCCTGGGATTGGCCGTGGTCGCCGCGTTTGCAAAGCTTTACGCCGGACGTGGCAGGTTGAGCATCGCGCGTAGCGTCCTGGTGGTGGGCATATCGACGATCTATACGTGGGCAGTTTTGCAGCTTCAAATTGCCTGGTTGCCCTACTTGAGCATTCCGGTGATGTCGATCGTGGGCCTGCTTGCCGGCTACGGGCCGAGCCTCCTGCTCGGCGCTCTCTTGCTGTTGGCGGTGGGCGCCGTCAATCTGCAAGCGCCAATCTACCCCGCGTGGGAGCTGATCTTTGTGATGAGCACGGGATCTGCCATCAACCTGCTGACACTGGGTACGTTGACGACTGCGGTCACCTGGTACAAAGCGAGCCAGGATCGCTCGGACGAGTTGTTGTCATTGACGCGCGAACATCGCGCGGAACTGGCGCAGGCCTTCAAATCGCTGCAGATCTCGAATGTGCTTCTGCAGAAAACCCAGCAGGAACTGATCGTTGCCAGAAAACAGGCGGAACACGCGCGGCAGATGAAAGAGCAGTTTGCCGCCAATATCAGCCACGAACTGCGCACGCCCCTCAACCTGATTCTCGGCTTTGGCAAGATCATGCACCTGTCGCCTGAAGTTTACGGCGAGCTGGCATGGCCGCCCACGCTCCGCCACGATGTCTATCAGGTTTTCCGCAACAGCCAGCATCTTTCCGAATTGATCGATGACATCTTGGATTTGTCCCACTTTGAAATGACCGGCTACACGCTGCGGCGCGAGCTCGTTAGCATGACGCACTTCCTGCGTGAGAGCGTCGGCATCCTGACGAACCTCTTCCGCGAAAGCCCGGTTTTGCTCACGGCCGGCATCCCGGATGACTTGCCCGAAATCGAGATCGATGCGACGCGGATTCGCCAGGTGCTGATCAATCTGGTGACCAATGCCTACCGGCACACGACGGCAGGCTGCGTCGCCATCGACGTTCAGCATCATCCGCATGAAGTTGAAATTTCGGTGCGCGATACGGGGGCAGGCATATCGGCGGATAAACTTGAATATATCTTCGAGCAATTCTACCAAGTGGACACCTCGTTGCACCGCAAGCATGGCGGCGTCGGCATCGGCCTCACTTTGTCGAAGCAGTTTGTGGAATCGCACGGCGGGCGGATTTGGGCGCAGAGCACAGTAGGCGTCGGATCGACGTTCTGCTTTTCGTTGCCGATCACGACTGCGCTTGCCCTGACTGCGCGCAGTGACGACTATCTGAACGCTTTCACCCCGCCTCACTCGCTGCCATCCATCCTGATCTTCGACAGGGACGGTTGGCTGTATCGCACGGCCCGCCGGCGCATCGATGGCTATCACTGGATCCAGGTCAGCGACTGGGACGCGCTGATGGCGCAAGTGCAGGTGCAGCAGCCGCGCGCGGTGGTGCTCAACCTTGCACCGGAAGAGAATGCGCCGCTCCTATTGCAGGATCTCAAAATTCCCATCATCTCATGCTCCTTTCAGGTGCAGCTTTCTGCGGGCGAAACCGCACCGTTCCGCAAGCTGCTGCTCAAACCCCTCGACATCGCACTGCTGACAGAGGAAATCAACGCGCTGGGCGTCGTCAACGAGATGCTGGTGATCGACGACGACCGCGCCTTCATCCAACTCGTGCAGCGGATGATGGCGATTATCGATCCCGCCGTCAGCGTTCGCCACGCCTACGAGGTGACAGAGGGACTGGCGCTGCTGGCGGAATCCGTCCCGGATCTGATCCTGGCCGATGTGGTGATGCCGGAGGCGGGCGGCGTTGACCTGATCGAGCAGATGCGCCACGAGGGTCGTTATCTGCACGTGCCGGTGATCCTGCTGACCGCCGGCGAGCACGAGCACACCTATTTCAACCGCTACGGTACGACCCTTGCGTTGCAGCGCGCCAGCGGCCTCACGCCGAACAGCGTGCTGAAATATCTGGGTGCGCTCCTCGCCGAAGTCGGGCCCAATCCCGACCTTTGACTTTGCTGGCTCAAGATCATGGTGATGACTCACTCTCATCCTTGAGTGTCATCCCCCCTTGTGTTACACTTCGCACAGGATTATTTGGCTCTTTTCACACCATTTTTCAGGAGGCAGATCTGGAAAGCTTGCAACTTGCCCACAACCTTGTGGATATCGTCGAGCAGAAACAGGCGACCGACATTGTATTGCTCGATGTCCACGAGCAAACTTCCCTCGCCCACTACTTCATTATTGCCACGGTAGACAACGAACGACAGGCCAAAGCCATCGAGGATGAATTGCTGGAGAAGCTTAAGCTGCAGCAGAATCTGCGTCCGCTGAGCGTCGATGGACTCGACGGGCGGGGTGGCGGCTGGTCCATCCTCGACTACGGCGATGTAATCGTCCACTTGTTTACATTGGACATGCGCCTTCACTATCGGCTCGAAGAGCTGTGGAACAAGGGGCACGTCGTCGTCAAGATGTTATAGGATTCTGGCCATCATCTAGCGGAACGCGTCGTGGGACGCCGGCCGCTGGATGGCGCGCGCCGGTGCAGGGGGCAGCGAGGGAGGAACGTAGCCGCGGATGACGACCACCGGGCGGGCCTCGTCACTCTGCCCCATGAGCAGGCTGGCCGCGGCCGCCAGTTCGTCGGCGATGCATTCCTCGCTGGAAACGAGCTCATAGCCAAACAGGTCGTGCAGGCCGCGCTGATTCCAGATCGGCGGCAGCCCCGCGCACCCGATGGCCGTGCCGACCGTGCCGATGCGCCAGGCGCGGCCATGGCTGTCGTTGATGATCACAGCCGGCGTCACACCCGTCAGTGCGGCCAGCCGTGCCCGGAGCGCGTCGGCGCTGGCATCGGCGTCGGCAGGAAGCAGCGCCAGATGCTCGCCGGCGTCATCCGCCTGCACGTTGCTGCGGTCGACGCCAGCGTTGGCGCACACCCAGCCGCTGCGCTGTTCGACCACCAACAGCCCGCGGCGCACGCGCAACACCTCGTTGCTGTCATCCAGCACGACTTGAATCACGCGCGGGTCTTTGCCGACGGTTGCCGACAATTCAAGCGCCAACGCGCTGGGCTGCACGTCGGCCAGCCGCACCAGCCGCCCCTCGGCCTTGCTGATAATCTTCTGGGCGATGACGAGGATGTCGCCGGGGTGCAACGCCTCGCCCGCCGCGGCCAGCCGCGCTACGATCAGTGACGCCACGTCATCCCCAGGTTGAATCGACGGCAGCCCCGCCACGGCAAATAGTTGCATAGAAGTCATGGAACCCTCATTTCAGTCTGGCCAGCCCCATCAGGATCGCTTCCATCACGCCGCCGCCGATAGCCAGCGCCTTGTCGGAGACCGTGAAGCAGTAAGCCACATCCGCTCGCGGGTCGAGATCGCCGATCTTCATGCCGGCTGTCACGGCCACGCTGGGATGGATCAAGCCGCGCAGCACGCCGGCAAAAGGTGCGATGCTGCTGTACTCGCCGCCCGATGCGTTGCGCACCACCGCAATTTCAGCGCCTTCCTCGATGCGGTCGCCGATGGTGAAACGCCCGAGCACGTGACCAGCGTCCCGCGCGCGCAGCACGCGCGAACCGCGGCGCCCGCCACCGGGCAATTCGCCAGGCTCGCCCGTGTCCGGCGCGGCGGCGCCTTCCCAGAGCACGCGCCCCAGGTTGTGCCCGCGGTCGGTCTCGATCACGGCGTGGCAATCGACGCCCGCGACAAAACCCGGCCCCAACGCCACGACAAATGGGGCATCCGCGCGCGTGCCGGTGTTGCGCTTCGCCATGATCGCATCCACCACGACTGGCGGCTGCAATTGGCGTAATGCCTCGCCTGCCGGATCGACGACGACGGCAACTTCACCCTGGGCTGCGACGGCAGGCGCTTCCTCCAGCTCACAGCGACGCCCGCCCACTTCTTCGACCTGACAGAAGCCATCAAAAATGGCCTGGGCAAAGACAACGGTGCGGCGCACGGCCAGCGGCTGCGCAATTTCGGTCATCACGACGGGAAAGCCGGCGCGCTGCAGACGCAAAGCGACGCCGCTGGCCAGGTCGCCGGCGCCACGGATAACAACGAGTGGAAAATCGATTTTCATAAAGAGATTCTACACTATATGGAGGCGTTCGCCGGTACAAAGCGATAGCCGCGCCCGCGCTCATTTTCGATCGCGCCAAAGGGTTTGTCCATCTCTTCCAATTGCAGCCGCAGCCGGCGGATCGCTTCCTGGACGCGGCGGTTGGAGGCAGCGGGGCGCTTCCACACCTCGGCCAGCAGTTGCTCGGTGGAGACGACCTGATTGGCATGAGCCTTGAAGTAGCGCAAGAGCGCGGCCTCCGTCTTGCTGAATTGCTCCAGCGCATCCTCCGGCAGGGCAGGCGCGGGCGTTGCCTGCGGTTTGACGACGGTTTCGGCGCTCAGCCGTCGCGCCAGGTACTCGGTAAACAGCGGCGTGAAGAATTGATAGCCGCTCTGTTGACCTTGCACACAACAGATCACCATGGCTTGATTGATCAGCCAGTTCAACGCGGCGCTGTCTTCCATCTGCACGCTGGGCAGGGGCAGGGAGCCGCCGATCAACGCCGTGATCAATCGGTCGATGCTTTCGGGACGCACGCGCGCGGGGAGGGTTTGCAGGCGCCGGTAAGAGGTCTCGAAAACCAGGCGTCCATGTTCGGCCAGCCGCAGCCGCACGAGCGGCAGGTGTTCGGGGCCGAGCGCGCCGCCGCCGACGATCATCTCGCGCACTTCGAGCAAAATGTCGCCCAGCCGTCGCAGCAGGAAAGGGTGCATCCCGGTCAGGTCGACCAACGCGTCGGCCAGCGTGTTCACGCCGCTGAAATCGTCGGCGTAGGCAAGCACCCATGCCCGCGCCGCCTGCGGGTCGAGCAGCCCCAGGAACAGTTGCTTCATCACATTGAAGAGGGGTGACGCGGCCAGGTCGCGATCCAGGTCGTGCAGCGGCTGTTCGGTGGCGACCACCAGCGCCATCTCCAGCGTCAGCGGGCGCAGTTCGTCCACGGTGTCGAGACGCACCCACTGCTCCTCGAACACGCGATCGAAATTGTCCATCAGCAGCACGAGCCGCATCTGCTGCTCTTTGAGCGCGCGGGCAATCCGCCAGATACGCCGGCTGGTCGACGCCTCCGCCTCGATCGACGGCCAGTCGAGGGCCACGCCGGCTTCGCGCACCTGGCGCTGCACCATCTGGTAGAGCCAGCCGATCAAATCTGCGCGGGCATCCTGCCAGTCGCAATCGACCCAGACGACAACAACACGCGCGCCATCCTCAAAGGCAGGGGGGCGCTGGCGGGCAAAGTCTTCCCCCAGGAGCGGGCCGTCGTCCGCGGCGAGATAGTGAAGAAATTGGCTCTTGCCGACCAGTTTGGGGCCAACCAGCGAGAAACTCTGGGGCTGTGGCGACAACACTCCCCGCGTCATCTCGAACACGACCCGATCGCGGCCAAAAAACGACTTCCGCCCTGCGTCCATTCTAGCTTCCTTTCTATCTTCACCCGTTCACTGCCAGCCACTGTTGGAAGAGCCGGCTGGCAAAGCGCCATCGATCCGGCGCGGGCTGCGTCAAAATATCCTGCTCGGTCAGCGTGCGCAGGCTGGTGCGCAGACTCTCCGGCGCGATGCTGGGGAGGCTGGCGCGCAGCTTTGCCCAACTCACTTCGCTGTCGGGCGCGTCGTGCGCCAGC
>JADJVW010000004.1 GCA_016710365.1 Candidatus Caldilinea saccharophila
CACGTGATGCTGAGTGTGGCGGTCGTCGTGATGCTGGTGGTTGCGCTTGCCGGTGTGACATTGTTGCGCGCGGTCTTTCCCGCAACGCCAACGCCAGGGCCGGCAACGCTCTCCGCGCTGGCCTCGCCTATTCCGCCAGCGACCTTGACGCCGACGCCAGCACCCACCGCCACGCCGATCGTGGCGCTGCCCGGCGAGCAGTTGATCGTGATTGCGCCCTTTGTTGGCTACACCTCCAGCGACATGCAGTTCAACGTGGCCGGCCGCATCCGCGAAGCCGTGACCGATGAGCTGAAGCGCGCGCAACTCGACGACGTGCACACCGTCATCTGGCCGGAGCCGATCACCGAACCAGCGCAAGCGGACGCAGTGACCGCGTCGGGCGCAGTGCTCGCCATCTGGGGCGAATACGACGCGGGGCGCGTGCGCGCCAGCGTCACCGCGCCTGCGCTCGACGACACCTTCTGGGTCAATCCGGTCGATGCGCCGTCGGCGCTGCCGTTGGTCATCAACCAGGATGTGCCGCGCGACGCGCGCATCTTTGCGCTTTACACGCTGGGGAGTTACTTCCGCAGCGCCGACCTTGCCTCCAAGGCGCTGGCCGCGTACGAACGCGCGCTGGCGCAGTCCCCGACCGACCCGACGACGCGGGCGACGCTCCATTTCTACGTCGGGTTGTTGACGCCGCAGATGCATGGCCATGCGCCGCAGACGCTCACCCAGGCCATCGAGCATTACAGCGCAGCCCTGGCGTTGCAGCCCACGTGGGAGAACGTGCGCTACAATCGCGGCACCACCTACCTGGGCCGGGCGCTGCTCTCGCTCGACGAACGCGCCGATCTCGACGCAGCGATTGCCGACCTGAGCGTCGTCATCGAACGCAAACCTATGCGCGTCGATCCGTTGGTCAACCGGGGCATCGCCTACTACCAGCGCAACGGGGCGGGCGATCTGGAACGGGCGCGCAGCGACTTTGACCGCGTGGTCGGGTTGCAGCCGCAGAATTATCAGGGCTATTACCATCGGGCGTTGGTGCGAATTCGCAGCGGCGATACGGCGGGTTGGCAGGCGGACCTGGCGCAGACGCAGCAACTTGCGCCAACCTATGCGCCCGCCGCCAATGCCTTCTGCTGGGCGTATGGCACAGCCGGTGAGCCGCACAAGGCGTTGCCCTACTGTGACGCCGCCGTCGCGGCCGACCCAAGCGGCGCCAGCCTGGACAGCCGCGCGCTCACGCTGGCGCAACTGGCGCGCCATGCCGAGGCCGCCGCCGACCTGCGCGCGTATCTGGATTGGGTGCGCGCTGCGTATCCGGCGTTGTATCCAAAATATCGGGGGCCGCAAGTGGAGTCGTGGATCGAACTGCTCGAACTCAACGAGAATCCTTTCACGCCGGCGCTTTTGGAATCACTGCGGAAAGGGTGAACCGATGGATTGTCGCGTGGGATGTGGCGCCTGTTGCATTGCGATCTCAATCAGCACGCCGATTCCGGGGATGCCGGACGGCAAGCCCGCCGGGCGTGCGCTGCGCACAATTGAGCGACGACAATCGCTGCCTGATCTTTGGTCAATCGACGCGGCCCGCGGCCTGCAATGCCCTGCGCCCGACCGCAGAGATGTGTGGCGCTACCTTCGAGGAGGCGATGCTCTATCTGACGTGGCTGGAAGCGGTGACGACGCCTTGATCTGCAATGATAGACCGCGGATTGCGCGGATCAGGCGGATATGCACGGATCGAGGCGAAAGATAAATCCGCGCCGATCCGCCGAATCCGCGTGCCATTTTTCAACATCTTTACAAAAAGGAGCCCTGATGAGCAACGATGCTTTGGCCTGGATCGAAACTGAGCTTGCCGAGTTAACCGCGTCTGGACTGCGCGCTTCCATCCGCACGATCGACTCGTCGATGGATGGCTGGGTGACTATCGATGGACGCCGCGTGCTCAATTTCTGCGCCAACAATTATTTGGGATTGGCCAACCACCCACGGCTGCGCGAGGCGGCCAAACGCGCCATCGACCAATATGGCATCGGGCCAGGCGCGGTGCGCACCATCGCCGGCACGATGACGCTGCATCTCGAACTGGAGCGCAGGCTGGCGGAGTTTAAACATGCCGAAGCGTGCATCACGTTTCAGAGCGGCTTTACAGCCAACCTGGCCACCGTGCCGGCGTTGATGGGCGACGGCGACCTGATCTTTTCCGACGAACTCAACCACGCCAGCATCATCGATGCGTGCCGGCTGAGCAAGGCGCGCACCATCCGCTACGCCCACAACGACATCGACGATCTGCGCCGCAAACTGGCCGGATCGCCACAGTTCCGGCGCCGGCTCATCATCAGCGACGGCGTCTTCAGCATGGACGGCGACATTGCCCCGCTCGACAAGTTGTGCGAAGTGGCGGAGGCGCACAGTGCGCTCCTGATGGTGGACGACGCGCACGGCGAGGGTGTGCTGGGCAAGGGTGGGCGCGGCATCGTCGATCACTTTGGGCTGCATGGTCGCGTCGACATCGAGGTAGGGACGCTGAGCAAGGCATTCGGCGTCGTCGGCGGGCTGGTGGCAGGCAAGCAACCGCTCATCGATTGGCTGCGCCAACGTGGCCGCCCCTTCCTTTTTTCGAGCGCCATGACCGTGCCCGACGTGGCCGCGTGCATCGAGGCTGTGAACATCTTGCAGGAATCGGACGAGCTGGTCACACAGTTGTGGGAGAACGCTCGCATCCTGCGCGCCGGGATGCAGACGCTGGGCTTCGACACCGGCCACAGCCAGACGCCGATCGTGCCGCTCATGCTGGGCGATGCGTCGCTGGCGCAGCAGTTCAGCCGCAAACTCTTCGAGCAGGGACTCTTTGCGATGGCAATCGGTTTCCCGACGGTGGCGATGGGCAAGGCGCGCATCCGTGTGATGAACTCGGCCGCGCACAGCCAGGCCGATCTCGAACAGGCGCTGGATATTTTTGAGGCGGTTGGCAAAGAACTGAAGGTGATCTGATGCGAAAACGTGTGATCTTTATCACAGGCGCCAGCGGCGAGGTGGGGCAGGCGCTGCTCAAGGATCTGGCGCAGCACGCCGAGAACCAGCTCCTTACGATGGATCTGCATCCACTGCCGCCGGAGCTGCGCACGCTCAGCACGCACGTCGAGGGCGATCTGCTCAACCTGCGGCTGCTGGCGCGCCTGGTCAGCGAGTACGAGATCGACGCGATCTACCATCTGGCCGCCCTGCTCTCAACGCGCGCCGAGATTCAACCGGAGGAAGCACATCAGGTCAACGTCGAGGCTACGCTGCAACTGCTCAAGATCGCGGCCGAGGAGAGCCAGTGGCGCAAACGCTCGGTGCAATTCATCTTTCCCAGTTCGATTGCCGCCTATGGCCTGCCCGACCGCGAGACCAAGATGCATTTTCAGCGCGTGCGCGAGTTTGAGTGGAATCAGCCGCGTACGATGTACGGCTGCAATAAGCTCTACTGCGAGCAGCTTGGCTCCTACTTCAGCCGCTATTACCGCCAGCTTGCCGCGGAGCAGCCGCCCACCATCGACTTTCGCAGCGTGCGTTTTCCGGGCTTGATCAGCGCCTACACCATGCCGTCGGGCGGCACCAGCGACTACGCGCCGGAGATGTTGCACGCGGCCGCGCAGGGCCTTCCCTACGCCTGCTTCGTGCGCGAGGAAGCGCGCATCCCCTTCATGGTGATGCCCGACGCGGTGCGCGCGCTGCTGCTGCTGGCGCGCGCACCGCGCGAGCGGCTGACGCGCCAGGTGTACAATGTCACCAGCTTCAGCCTTTCCGCGGCGCAGGTGCGCGAGCGCGCCAGCGCCGCCTTCCCTGGCGCTCAGATCACCTTCCAGCCCGACCTCAAACGCGAGGCGATCATCGACTCCTGGCCGGCTGACATCGACGACAGCGCCGCACGTCTGGACTGGAACTGGGCGCCCGAATACGACGCCGACCGCGCGTTCAGCGACTACCTGATCCCCAGGATTCAGGAGCGCTATGCGCGATCCTGACCTGCTGCCCTATCTTCGTCTGTGATTGCGGAATTAGACCAGGCGTTCTATAATTTACATGCGCTTTATCGGCCGTCAGCAACGTAAGGACACTTCATGGAAGAACACCATGCCAGCCATTTCACTATTGAGCGGCTGCCAAAAGATTTACAAGATACATTCCGCACGCTTTACAGCAATGGCCATGAGTCATCAAATTTTTTGCAGCCAGGCGCCATTCACTGTGGCGGCGTCATCGACTTGCTGCCAAAAATTGCCCCCAACAGTGTTGCGCTGAGTATCTGGTCGCCTCCCTACTTTGTCGGCAAAGAATACGAAGCGAATTTGACCTTCGATGATTGGCAGAAGCTGCTACAGTCAGCCATTGCCCTTCACTATCCGATCATTGCCCCTGGCGGGTTCTTGGTCATCAACATTGCCGATATTCTTGTGTTTCGCGATCCAGAAATGCCGCGTGTCCAGGCGGATGTGGTGCGGCGCAAGCGATCACCGGTGACGCGTGGGGATGTATTGCGCGCCATGGCCGAACATCCAGAGTATGGCCAGGCGTCGATTGGCGAACTTTGGGTTGCAGCGAGCAGACTGTGGATCGACGGCTGCATGGCAATAACATTCGGGGGGGTAAATACGAAGCGCAGACGCGTGTGAAGATCGTGGGCGGGCTGATGGAAGAATGGGCCTTGCAGGCAGGTTTTTATCCGTACGATCGTCGTATTTGGGTCAAGGATGCGGCTTGGGAGAATTCGCGTTGGGCAAGTCTCTCCTATCGTTCCGTCGATGAATTCGAGTACTTGTACTTTTTCTGGAAGCCAGGCATTACGAAATATGATCGGGAGCGTTTGAGTGCGGATGAGTGGCGTAATTGGGGATCGCGAGGCGTCTGGACATTTCCTTCTGTGCGCGCCAACGACGACCATGAAGCCAAATTTCCACTGGAGTTGCCGCTGCGCGTGATTCGGTTGCTCACCGATCCAGGCGAGCTTGTGCTCGATTGCTTTATGGGCAGTGGCACTACGGCATTGGCTGCAATTCAAACCGGGCGGCAGTTTATCGGTATTGAACTTCAGGAGAAATATGTCGCCCTGGCGCGTCGGGCCATCGAGCGGGGTGTACAAATCAAGCTGCTTGCTGAATCGGATTCCGATATCTATGCTGATCGACCCGCATCAACTTAACCAGAATCTTGAGCGCCTGGAAGAAATCGAACGCGCCTCGCTGCGCTTAGTAGTCCAGGCATTATACGACTATCGTGACATGGCGCAGAAGATTTTTCGCGCTGAAAACGATCAGGTTGCCGATATCGGGGAAGATGTTACGCGCGAGGCGCTTGACCGGTTGGGTATGTCACGGATCGATCAGCGCCTGTTTGGCAAAATGGATTACAAACGCGCCTGCTATCTGTTTCACCCAGATTATGCGGTCAAACAGGCGCTGTTTGTTGATTCAAAGGCGGAAGATGTGAGGGGGCGCAGCACGGCAACACTGCAGATATCCCAGATTTCAATGACGGTGCGGCAGATGAGATCACGCGTTGCCGTCGAAGAACCTGGACGTTTGCCCCTCGTCGTCGAGTTGCATGGCTCGACCTACCTGACCACCACTATTTTTGTTAAATACAACTATCGTGACGTGCAGGGAATGCGCGATCTGGTTGACATCACCGTTGCTGCACTACCCAACGGCATGTTACAACAACGCTACAACCCAACTGACTTGGACACGATATGGCTTGCAGGCCGCAATGCTCCTTCCTTAAAAGAAGAGTTCCGTGTTCGGCTCAGTTTTGCCCGATTGCAGACAAAAGCATCCTGGCGCGTGCAACGCATCCCCATGCCGCCGGGCGAGGTATCATGGGCCGGTTGAGACGCTACATCGAACATTTCCTCAGATCTTTCTGACCGCATCCCCAGTGCGAATCGTCCCCCCTTGCACCACTTTGGCGTTGACGCCGCGCAGATGCAGCGCCTTGCCCTCCGGCGAGTTGACGAACTTTACGGCGTCTGTCCCAAAGCGGGCCGCAAACTTCTTGCAGCCGGTGTGTGGCTGGTCGGTCACCTCGACCACTGCCGCGCCGATTGCCAGCCGCGTGCCCGGCGGCAGGTTCTCCTCGCTCAGATCCAGGTCGACGTAAAGTTGATCACCTGCCAGCGGCCAGCGCGCTTTGTCCTGCGCCAGGAGGGCAATGAGGCGGGTATTGATGAGGTTCAACTGCATGTCAGGATGGGAGGAGCGATCCGGCATGTGCGAACTGCCGCGCGCCTGCCACGTATCACCGACCAGTCCGGCGCGCAGGTCCAGCTCGCCTTCCTCCAGCACCTCACGGCTACCAACGGCCGGCCGCCGCACGATCAGCTCCAGCACGCCGGCGTCGTGCGGCGCCTGGCGGGTGTAGTCCAGTCCGGCTTCCAGTTCTGCGGTTGTCAAATGCCGGATATCTGTTGCTGTCTCCATTTTTGCTTTCCTTTAACACTCGATGACGTTGACCGCTAATCCACCGCGCGCGGTCTCCTTGTACTTGGTCTTCATGTCGGCGCCGGTTTCGCGCATGGTCTTGATCACCTTGTCGAGCGAGACATAGTGTTTGCCGTCGCCGTGCAGGGCAATACGCGCCGCGTTGATAGCCTTGACCGCACCCATTGCGTTGCGCTCGATGCATGGGATCTGCACCAGGCCGCCCACCGGGTCGCAAGTCAGCCCCAGGTTGTGCTCCATGCCGATCTCGGCGGCGTTCTCCACCTGGTCGGGCGTGCCGCCGCGCACTTCGGCGAGAGCGGCCGCGGCCATCGAACAGGCCACGCCCACTTCGCCTTGACAGCCCACATCCGCGCCGGAGATGCTGGCGTTCTTCTTGTAGAGCGTGCCAATAGCGCCGGCGGTGAGCAGAAAACGGATGATGCCTTCTTCCGAGGCGCCAGGCACGAAACGCGCATAGTAATGCAGCACCGCGGGGATAATGCCGGCCGCGCCGTTGGTCGGTGCGGTGACGACGCGGCCGCCCCACGCGTTTTCCTCGTTGACCGCGATGGCGTAGACATTGATCCAATCCATCACGCTGAGCGGATCCTGCAGGTTGGCTTCTGGACGCTCGATCAGCTTGCGGTGCAGTTCAGCGGCGCGGCGTCTCACCTTCATCCCACCGGGCAGAATGCCTTCCGACGTGACGCCACGCTGGACGCAATCCTGCATGACTTCCCAGATGCGCAGCAGGCCGGCGCTCACCTCCGCCTTGCTGCGCCAGACCTGCTCATTTTCCTGCATGATCTGGCTGATGCTCATGCGATGCTGCTCACACTGGCGCAGCAATTCCTCGCCATTGTCAAAAGGATAGGGCAAGATCGCGTCGTCCGCCTGGATGCGGTCGGCGCCGATTGCCGTCTCATCCACGACAAAACCGCCGCCCACCGAGTAATAGGTGGCGGCGTCGAGAAAGGCGCCATCCACGTTGAGCGCGGCAAAGGTCATGCCGTTGGGATGATAGGCCAACGCCGTGCGTCGAAAAAGGATATGTTGCTTGTCGATAAAGGTGATGGGCTGTTTGCCCAACAAAGCTAATCGCTGCGCTGCCCGGATAGCATCGATGCGCGCCGCGACCGTGGTCGTGTCGACGGTGTCCGGCTCTTCACCGAGCAAGCCGAGGATCACCGCCTTGTCCGTGCCGTGCCCTTTGCCGGTGGCGCCCAGCGAGCCGAAGAGTTCGGTGCGCACGGCTGCAACGTTGGGCAGCAAGCCGTCCTGTTCCAGCCGGAGTGCAAACTGACGCGCAGCCCGCATTGGGCCGACCGTGTGCGAGCTGGACGGGCCGATGCCGATTTTGAAGAGGTCAAAAACGCTGATTGCCATGCCAAGCACTCTCTTTCTCTGTCTACCCGGTCAGGCAAGATGAACGTCGATGCCGAGGTTGCGCAGCGCATCGACAAATGGGGGCGGCGCGTCCGTGTCGGTCACTAACACGTTCACTTCGCTGAGTGGCACGACGCGCGCCAGCGAACGCACGCCAAACTTGCTGCTGTCCAGCAGCAAGATCACCTGGTCGGCGCTGGCCGCCATCGCCCGCTTGACTTGGATTTCGAGCAGGCTGACATCGGTGATGCCTTCGGTGAGCGTAAGGCCGGTGGCGCCCAGGAAACAGGTGGAAGCGTTGATGTCGTGGAAATACTGCTCCGCCTGCGGCCCGACGAAAGTAAATGCCACGGGGCGCAACATCCCGCCGCAGCAGTAGACGCTGACATTTGGCACCAGACGCACCAATTCATTCATCGTGCCCAGCCCGTTGCCGATCACGGTGAGATGCTGGTAGACGGTGAGATACTTTACCATGGCGGCCACTGTCGTGCCGGCCTCCATAAACAAGATGTCACCATCTTTGGCAAAATGCTCGACTGCATAGCGTGCGATGCGCTCTTTCGCCGTGGGGTTGAGGACGCGCTTGCTGTCGTAAAGCGGTTCAGCATCATCGCGACGTTCGAGCCTAGCCGCGCCGCCGCGTACACGGCGCACGCGACCCGCCTCTTCAAGGGTGGTCAGGTCACGCCACACGGTCATCAGTGAGACGCTAAACCGATCCCAACTCATCAGCCGTAGCCGCCGCATGTTCGTGCACGTAGGCGGCGATCTGATCTCTGCGTAATTCGGCGGGCAGTTTCTGCATGATGAACTCCGCGACTCTGGTCATAAGTTGTTTTACAGGCTGCTTGAAGAGTAACCACCAAGATGCCAAGAACACAAAGCTGCACAAAGAAGGACTGTCAGATAATGTCTGCGCGCTATCTTCGCGCCCCTTTGTGTTCTTTGTGACTTCGCGGTTGGACTTTTAATTAGTTATCAAGATATAACACCAAGCATAGAGTTGTCAACCGCAAGTCTGCGAAATAAAGCCGATGAAGCGCATCACAAGCACGCTGGAGTGGGAATGTTTCACTGGGATGCGTTATGAATTGATAATTTTTGCTATATTATCTGGAGGCGTTGACAAGTGTTGTTGTGATTGGTATGATTGCTGTGTACAACTTTACAAATAACTCAATATCTTTATGCGAACAGAGAGCTGTGGCAACCCATGGGTATTCCGATTGCACCCGTTTTTGAAGACACTCTGGCATTTGATCCGGTCACGGCCGTGATTCAGGGGCGTCTCCCTATCGAGCGCTATCTGGCTGATGTTCACGCCGTCTTTGCCGATCAAGCGGCGTGCAAACAGATGCTTGCTAAAAACCCGCTTCTCTACAGCGTGACCCAAATTGAAGATCATGACGGCGCCGGGCAGATTCACTACGGGCTGGGCATGCTGATGCCAGGCAAGGTGGGCCAGGAGTATTTCATGACCAAGGGCCATCTTCACGCCTGGCGCCCCGCGGCCGAAGTCTACATCGGCGTGCGCGGGCGCGGCGTGATGTTGCTGGAGGACGAGCAGAGCGGCGTATGTCGCGCCGCGCCGCTCGAAGCCAATCGCACCGTTTATGTGCCGGGACACACCGCGCACCGCACGATCAATGTGGGCGACGAGCCGCTGGTCTACTGGGGGATTCTCTCCAGCGAGGCCGGTCATGATTACGGCGCGGTCGCCGCACGCAATTTTCGGCTGGTGGTGGTGGAAAAGGCAGGCAAGCCGATGGTGATGGAACGTTCCGACTTTTTACACGAGCTAGAAGGATAGCGCCAGAAGGACAGCCGAGATGACCAACTATGTGACCAAGCCGATCCCCGCTGAAAAGCCCACGGTCGATTTCATCAGCCGCCCCTGGGGATCGTTCAAACAATATGCTTTCAACGAAGACGTCACCGTCAGTCTGATGACCGTTAAAGCGGGCGCGCGCCTCAGCTTGCAATCACACACGGCGCGCGCCGAGCTGTGGGTCATTCTCGACGACGGCTGCGAGGTGCAGGTGGGCGAAGAGATTCTGCACCCGAGCGCCGGCGACGAAATCTGGATCCCGGCCAACACCAAACATCGCCTTGCCAGTCGCGGCCCAGATGCGCGCGTGTTGGAGGTCGCCTTTGGCAACTGGCAGCAGGCCGACATCACCCGCTATGAAGACGACTTCAGCCGTCCAGACCAGGGAGAATAAGCGTGACCTTGCCGAATCCGTGGCGCAAAACCACGCAAACCTTGATGCCGGCGCGTGTGGCGGAAACTGGTCAGCAAGCCGTCGCCGGCCAGTACAACATCTATCCGTCGGCAAGCCTGGGGTCAGGTCAGATCGAGGCGGGCTTCGCCGCGTTGGCGCAGCAGTTGGCCGGCGCCGGGCAAGTCATGATCGACGGCTATCCTGGCGTGATCTGGGCGGATTTCCGCGAGCGGCTTGACGCCGCGCTCCAGGTTCACGGCGTGCGCACGCACTGGGTGGATGTCGCGACTGCGCTCAAGCCGTCCGCGGCCATCGACGCGCTGATCGCCCCTTACCTGGGCGGCGACGACCCGATCTTTGGCTTCCGCTTTGCCGGCGAGCTGGCGGATTTCTTCGAGCCCGCGGCGCTGCAAACTTTGCGCCCCGACCCGAACGCAGCCTTGAACATCGTCTATGGCTGTGGCGCGGCCTTGAGCGGCTGGCAGGCCACGCTGGTCTACGTCGATGTCCCCAAGAACGAGATCCAGTTTCGCCAGCGCGCGGGCAGTGTGAGTTGCCTGGGCGCCGCGCAGCCGCTCGACCCCAAGCCGGCCTACAAGCGCAGCTACTTTGTGGACTGGGTGGCGGCCAATCGGCACAAACTGGCGTTGCATTCGCACATCGACTGGATCGTCGACGGCCAGCGCCCCGACGCCATCACCTTTGCACGCGGCGACGCGCTGCGCCGCGGACTTGACCGGCTGGCGCACAGCTTCTTTCGCGTGCGTCCCTGGTTCGAGCCGGGGCCGTGGGGCGGCCAGTGGCTTCGCCAGCACATGCCCCAACTGGCGCAAGCTGTGCCCAACTATGCCTGGTCGTTTGAATTGATCGTGCCGGAGAATGGCCTGGTCTTTGCGAGCGAAGGCCTGCTGCTCGAAGTCTCCTTTGATTTTCTGATGCATCGCGATCCGCACGATATCATCGGCGAGAGCGCGTCCGCGTTTGGCTACGAATTTCCGATCCGCTTCGATTTTCTCGACACCTTTGACGGCGGCAACCTGTCTGTACAGTGCCACCCGCGGCCCGACTACATCCGCCGTCACTTTGGCGAAGTCTACACGCAGGACGAGACCTATTACATCCTGGAAGCTGGGCCGGACGCGCGTTGTTTTCTAGGCTTCCACGAAGACATCGACCCGGCAGTGTTCCGCGCCGCGCTGGATCACAGCTTTCAGCACGCCGCCCCGGTGGACATCGACCGCTTCGTCCAAGCGCACCCCGCGCGCAAACATGACCTCTTCCTGATCCCCAACGGCACGATCCACTGTTCGGGGACCGACGCCCTGGTGCTGGAGATCAGCGCTACGCCCTACATTTTCACCTTCAAGATGTACGACTGGATGCGCCTTGACCTCGATGGCCGGTCGCGGCCGCTCAACATCGACCGTGCGTTTGAGAATCTCTACTTCGACCGCAAGGGCGCGCGTATCGCAGCCGAGTTTATTGCCGAGCCGCGCGTGATCGATAGCGGCCCAGGCTGGGAATTGATCCACCAACCCACCCATCGCAATCACTTCTACGACGTGCACCGCTACAAATTCAACGCCAGCGTCGATGTCCATACCGACGATTCTTGCCACGTGCTCAGCCTGGTCGAAGGGCGCACGGTGCTGCTGGAGACGGCCAACGGCGGGCGCCAGCGCTTTCACTACGCCGAAACCTTCGTTGTGCCCGCCGCGGCCAGTGCGTACCGGCTGACCAGCGAAGACGAAACGGAGCTTCAGGTCGTCAAGGCGTTCGTCAAGCCGCGCGGCCAGTGGGTGGAAGGCGTGGTGGCGTGATCATGGCGCGCAGCTTTCTGGGCATCGACGGGGGCGGCACCAAAACCCAGGTCGCCATCTGCGACGCGATGGGGCGCATCCTGGGCGCGGCGCGGGCCGGCGCGTCAGGGATCGACAGTGTTGGCGCTGAGGGCGCCGTTGTCGGCATCGGCGCGGCAGTCGCCGCGGCGTGCGAGCAGACCGGGCTGGCGAATACGCCCTTCGACAGCGTCTTCCTGGGCATGGCGGGCGTGGTCTCCGAAGCCGACCGCGACATCGTGCGCGAGGTGGCGCGCCGGTTGGCGCTTGGGCAAGTCGTCGGCGTCGATCACGACATTCGCATTGCGTTGGCCGGCGGGTTGGCGGGACGCCCTGGCATCGCCCTGATCGCCGGCACCGGCTCCTCCTGTTTTGGCATGAACGAACAGGGTGAACGCTGGCAGGCCGGCGGCTGGGGACATCTGATCTCCGACGAGGGAAGCAGCTATTGGTTTGGCTGGAACGCGATCCGGCTCGCCGTCGGCGCTTACGACGGGCGCTGGCAGACCGCTTTGCTGGCGCCGGTGCAGCAGCGGCTGGGTCTGCAAGAGATGGCTGATATTCATTATCGCCTGTACACGCAAGGCATCGCCAAGCGTGAGATCGCTGGCTTTGCCCCGCTGGTGATCGAAGCGGCTGAGGCAGGCGACGACATGGCGCAACAATTGATCCGCCAGGGCGTGCACGAACTGGCGCGGATGGCGGCGGCGGTCGCCCAGCATCTGGGGTGGCGAGCTGCGCCTTGCGAAGTAACCTTGACGGGTGGGCTGTGGCGTGCAGGCGAGCCAGTGCTGGCGCCTTTCCGCGCCGCGCTAGGCAGTATGTTGCCGCTGGCGCGCGTCGTGGTGCCGGAATTGCCGCCTGTGCTCGGCGCGTGCGTGCTGGCTTTGCAGCAAGCCGGCGTGCAGGTCGATGAAGCGGTCCGGCAGCGGCTTGGCGCACAAAAAGAGCTGGTGGAATAAAGCTATTTCGCGGTGACAGTTATTCAGGTGACAGTCACTTCCCAAAGTGACTGTCACCGCTGCAGCAAAGATGAAACACACAGAGGACTTGGCACGATGACACAACGGATCGATCTGAACGGCGTCTGGCGCTATCAACCGCTGGCCTGGACTACGGTGCAGGCGGATGGCTCGATTACCGACAACGCAGAGAATTTGCCGCCGGCAGGTGAGATGGCGTTGCCGATGAACTGGCAACTGCGCGGGCTGGAGACCTTCGACGGCCGCGTGCGCTTCACGCGCCGCTTCGCCGCGCCGGCGCTGGCGAACGGCGCACGCGCCTTTCTTGTCTTCCGCGGCGTGGACTATTTCGCTGATGTCACGCTGAACGGGCAACCGGTGGGCAAACACGCAGGATACTTTCAACCCTTCGAGTTTGAGATTACCGACTTGCTGCGCCAGGGCGAGAACCAGCTCCAGATCGATGTCGACTGTCCCAAGGAGGAGCCGGGCGCGGTCTGGCCGGATCACAAATGGATCATCAAGGGCATCCTCAATCACTGGGATGCGAGGCCGGGGAGCTGGGAACTGACGACGGGGCAGGAGCAGAACTCCGGCGGCATCTGGGGCGAGGTCTATGTCGAGACACGGCCGGCCGCCTTTGTCGCCAACGTGCGCGCCGCGTCCACGCTCACGCCGCGCGAGGCATCTACGCTCTTCAGCAACCATGACGATCTAGCGACGAGCGGCCTGCAAGCGATCGTGCGCGTGGAGTTGGACGTGGACAGCACAATGGCTGGCCTGTGTCCGCTGCGTGTGGCGCTCGACGACAACATGGTGGAAATGACCATCCCGGTGCAGCGCGGACGCACGCATCATGTCGTGGTGCTGCACGTGGCCGATCCCCGGCTATGGTGGCCGTGGGACATCGGCGAGCCATATCTGTACGAGCTGGCGGTGACGCTTGGTGCAGGTGAGTCTGAGGTCTCGCACTGGGCCACCGAATTCGGCGTCCGCCAGATCAACCTCGACCCGCACACCGGCGAGTGGACGGTCAATGGGCGGCGCTTCTTTGTGCGCGGTGCGAACGTCATTCCGACGCTCTGGTTGGGTGAATACGATGCCGCCATGATCGGCCGCGATATCGAGCTGCTCAAGGCGGCGCACATCAACGGCGTGCGCGTCTGCGTGCACATCAATCGCGACGAGTTCTACAGCGCCTGCGACCGCGCCGGCATCATCGTCTGGCAGGATTTTGCGCTGCAGTGGGCTTACACCACCGACCCGCGCTTCACGCAGGAGGCAGTGCGCCAGGTGCAGGAGATGGTCAATCATCTCTACAACCACGCCTGCATCGCGCTCTGGTGTACGCAGAACGAGTCATCCTTCCACAACAAAGTGATCCTCAACCCGGTGCTGGCGCAGGCCGCGGCGCAGTGCGACTCCTCGCGCTACGTGCGCGCCACCTCGGAGTTCAGCGAGCACGCCTATCCGGGCTGGTATGTCGGGGAGATGCGTGATTACGGTACGCTGCCCGGCGCGCCCATCCTGACCGAGTTCGGTGCGCAGGCGTTGCCTTCCGCCGATGAGGTGCGCCAGATGCGCGGCGGCGATCAATGGCCGCCGGACTTTGTGGGGCTGGCCTACCACGACTTCCAATACGACCAGACTTTCTATGTCGCCGGCATCGAGATGGGCGCGTCGCTGGAGGAGTTCGTCGAGAACTCGCAGCGCTATCAGGCCGATCTGCTCAAATTCGCCATCGAACGCTACCGCCGCCACAAGTATGAGAAGATCGGCTCGCTCTTCCAGTTCATGTTTATGGATTGCTGGCCGTCGATCACCTGGTCGGTGCTCTCCTATGCCCGCGCGCCTAAGCAGGGCTATCACACACTGCAGCAGGTCTACCAGCCGGTGCTGGTGGGGGCCGACATTCACCGCGAGAAAGTGCTGATCGGCGTCGACCGCGGCAGCCATCCGCGGCCGTTGCAGCTTCCCTGCTGGGTGGTGAACGACCGCCACGCCGCACTGGAGGCGTGCCGTCTGCACGTGCGCTTGCTGCGCGAGGATAGCGTGATTACACAGGCGGCGCTGGACATACCCGGCATTGCGGCGGACAGCGTGACGACGCTCGGCCTCGTCACGGTCGAGCTGCCGGAGGATCTGGCCGCGGGCGCGTGTGTGCTCGATCTGTCGGTGCTGCACGCGGGCGAGCGCATCAGCCACAACACCTATCCGGTCGAACTGGTGCGGCCGGCGGCGTGACCATAATTCAAGTGATGGAGACGGCCAAGCGATAGAACGCGGATCAGGCGGATTTTCGCTGATCTGATCCGCATGTATCCGCCCAATCCGCGTCATCCGCGTGCGATTTTTCTTACCCGGCTGAAGCGGTGCGATCAAGCAAGCAAGTGAGAGAGTAGACAATGAACGCGTCACGAACCATCGATTTTCGTTTTGCACCACCCAACATCTGGACAAACCTCTGCTTTCCCGACGACCCGTACAAGTCGCTGGTCAGCGAAGAAGGCGCGCTGCTTTATGGCTTTGAGCAGTTGCTCTTCTATAGCTGGCGCTTTCGCCGCGTGATCGAGTTCAGCCTGCTCTCGGCCGACAAGCCGCTGCGCGTAACGCAGCACACGGAGGACGCGCGCACGCCGGTTGTCGTCACGACGCTGACTTACCCCACAGCCGTGTTGACGCTGCGCACCTTTGCGCACCAGGACGCCAGAGGTCGCCGCACCGATGTGGTGCTGTGGGAGATTGCCGTCAATGCCGATGTGGACGAGCTGCTGACCGGGCTGCACATCGACCTGACCGAGCAGAATGTCTTCTTTACCGGCCGCTCGGTGGCGCCGGCGCATGCGCTCTACGCCGTGCCGCTCGACCGCTTTGAGCGCCCCGAATTCTGGCGCGTCAGCAATGAATATCAGGTTGAGGATCCAAGCGCTCCTGCGCCCGGTGATCTCGTGCTGCTCTCGTCGCCGCAGCGGCTGGTGCACTTCCACCCGACCGGCTTCCGGCCCGTGGGCAGCATGGCGACGGATCAGCAGATCGTGGCCGGCGGCGAGACGCTGCGCGGGGCGATCATCCTGCCGCTCAATTACCAGGAGGAGGCAGAGCTGGACTATGGCTGGGCGGAGCAGGCGCTGGCGCAGACGCGCCGTTTCTGGCAGGAGTACCCGCTGCTGCGACAGACGTTCACTGTGCCTGACCCTGCGCTGCAGGAGATGATTGAAGCGCTGGCGCGCAATATCCTGCAGGCGCGCGAGATCAAGGATGGCCTGCCGGTCTTTCAGGTCGGCCCGACCGTCTACCGCGGGCTGTGGGTGGTCGACGGCCACTTTTTTCTGGAGGCGGCGCACTATCTCGGCTACGGTGACGACGCGCAGCGCGCCATCGGCACACTGCTTAGGCATGTGCACGCCGACGGCTCGATCGCGCGCATGCAGTTTCACGCCAAGGAGACCGGCATTGCCATCGCCACGATGATCCGGCAGATGGAACTGGCAGGCGACAACGATCAGTTGGAGGAGCTGTGGCCGACGATCCGCAACGGAGTCACCTACATTGAAAAGCTGCGTGTGCAGGCGCGCAACGAGATCGATGCCAAGGGGGCGGCGTTGCCCTGCTGCCCGCAACCTTTGGCGACGGCGGCGTCGGCGGGATGCGCAGCGAGTACACGACGCCAGCCTGGATTCTCTTTGGGCTGAAAGCGGCGCGCGATGCTGCCGAACGCCTGGGCGACGACGAGGATGCGGCGCGGCTGCGCAGCGACTACGACGCGCTGCTCGCCGACTTCCGCCGGCACGTGGCCGAACACCAGCAGGTGCTGCCCGACGGCACGCCCTACATCCCGCCTGTCTACGACGACAGCGGCCTGCATCACTGGATACCCAGCTATCCTGAACCACTGCAGCGCCACAACCAGTTGCAGCCCGAGTCGGCGACGTGGGCGCTCTGCCAGGCGATCTGGCCGGGCGAGGTCTTCGCGCCGGACGACCCGATCGTGCAGAACCTGCTGCACCTGATGGACCTCGTCGACGACGAAGAAGGCATTCCGGCGACGACCGGCTGGCTGCCCTACCGTGCGGTCTGGAACTATCACGCCTCCTTTGCCGCGCATGTCTGGCTCTACGCCGGCCGGCCCGACAAGGCGGTCGATTATCTGTACGCCTTTGCCAACCACGCCGCGCCGACGCGCGTCTGGCGCGAGGAGCAGTCGCTCAATAGCTCACACAACGGCCAGCTTGCCGGCGACATGCCGCACAACTGGGCATCGGCTGAGTTCATTCGGCTGGTGCGCCACCTGCTCGTCTTCGAGCGTGGGGAGACGCTTGATCTGCTGCTGGGGCTGCCGGAGAACTGGATCTATCCGGGCGCAGTGGTGGAGCTGGAGGCGACGCCGACGCGCTTTGGCCCGGTCTCGCTGAAACTGGCGATCGGCGAGGAACGCGGCTTTACGCTGCGCGTTACTTTCGACACGGCCTGGCTGCGGCCGCCGGCGATGGTGACCCTGCACCTGCCCGCAGGCAGCACCGCCCAGCTCGACGGCGTGGCGCTGAAGTTTGCCGCCGACGGCGCTGCGGCGCTGCCCTGGGCCGCCGAACTGGCAATCGAGGGCAGGCTGGCGGCGGGCGGCGCCTGAATACGGGAATTTATTTAACCATCACGGGAAAAGGAGGAGAGGATCGACAGAAACAGGTGGTTCAGTAGACGGATGCCAAGAAGTTCGTTCATGCTCACCCAGATTTGTTTTAGTCAGGAGATATTCAGATGAAAACACGTATTTACACGCTGCTGGCGTTGTTGATGATCGGCGCCATGTTGCTCTCCGCCTGCACGATGCCGACGGCTGCCCCGGCGGGCGACGGCGCGGCTGCTCCGGCTGTCAGTGACCAGCCGATCGAACTGCTCTACATGACGCACAACCACGCCCAGTCGATTCCGGTCAACGAGGCGGCCATCGCCGAGTTTCAGGAGTCTCATCCCAATGTAACGATCACCTTTGACAACGCGCCGCACTCCAACTACGAGCAGAAGGTGCTGACTGCCTTTGCGGGCGGGGAAGGACTGACGTCTTCTGGGCCGGTGACTGGATGATCCCACAGTTTGTCAAAAATGGGATCGTTGCTCCGGTTGACCCCCACCGCCTTTGGCGTGCAGACGCAGCAGGAGTTTGTCGATCTCTACGATGCCGGCTCGCTCGATGCTTTCACCGTGGACGGCAAGGTCTACACCGGCGGCGTCTCCGAGTACAACACCTTCAGCCTGATCTACGACAAAGACGATTTCGCCGAGGCCGGCATCGAGCCGCTCTCCAAGGATACGCCGATTACGTGGGAAGAGCTGGGCGACATTGCCGCCAAGCTAACCAAGAAGGATGGCGACAAGGTCGTACGCATCGGCATGGAATGGCCGTTTGATACCCCGATCTGGACGGTGCTGATCCAGGAGCCCATGCTGCGCCAGCTCGGCGGCGAGCTGATCAACGCCGAGACGGGCATGCCGGACTTTACGCAGGAGCCGATGGTCAAGGTCATGGAGTACGTGCAGAATCTGCGTGCGATCGGCGCCATCGACCCGGCGCTCGACCAGAACCTGCTTGACGACCTGGTCAACGATCGCGCTTCGATCATTATCGGCGGCCCGTGGGCAGCCAAGCCGCTCAACGACCTCGACCCGAACCTGAACTGGGACACCGCGCCGCTGCCGCAGTTTGCCAATGCGGTGGATCGTGTGACGACGCTCTACGCGTGGGCGTGGTTTGTCAGCGGCAAGAGCTCGCCGGAGAAGCAGAAGGCGGCGTGGGAGTTCGTCAACCTGCTGACCAGCAAGCAGCAGCAGTGGTGGGACGAGGTCGGCTATGTGCAGGCGCGCAAGGCCGACATTGACGGTATGACGCTGCCAGAATACTACGCGCAGTCCGACCCGCGACTGGCGACGATCTTTGCCGACTATCCTTTCGGTAAATCCGAATTCCGCTCACCGCAGTACTTCGAACTTTCTGACATCTGGACGCGCGCCCAGGGCCGCGTGCTGCAGGGCGAAGATGTGGTGACCGTGCTGCAGGATGCGCAGGCGCAGGCCGAACAGGCTGTGGCGCAGTAACCCGCGCAATTGTGAAGTAGACTGCCGGACAGCTTGGTCCCGGTGGTCGCATGGGGAGGGGTTGGCTTGTGCAGCAGCCCCTCCATCACGAAAGCGAGAACGCATGCAAGCATCAACCACGGCATCGGCGCCAACAAAACGTCACAAAGCAGAGCGGACGCACATCTGGGGCAGAAGCCTGGCCGCGCGCAAGATGCGCTTTGGACTATTTTTTGCTGCGCCGGCCTTTCTCTTTTTCGGCCTGTTCTATGTCTACCCGCTCTTTCGCACCTTCTACGTCAGTCTCTTCAGTTGGAGCTTGCTCGACGAGCCGCGCTTCATCGGCGTGACCAACTATGTCACGCTCTCCAATGACAAAGAGTTTATCAACTCCATCGGCGTCAGCTTTTACTATGCCATCGGCGTCTGTGTCATCATCTGGATCGTGTCGCTGGGGCTGGCGCTGGTCTTCAACCAGGGCTTTCGTTTTCGCCAGGCCTATCTTTCCACCTACTACCTGCCGGCGGTGATCTCGCTGACGGTCTGGTCGCTGGTCTGGCTCTTCATGTACAACCCCAGCTTTGGCCTTTTCAGCGAATTTGCGCGCTGGCTGGGCTTTCGAGACGTGCGCATGCTGGACAATCCGGCGACCGCGATGCCGGCCATGATTCTGCTCAGCATCTGGAAGGGTGCACCGGTCTATATGCTGATCTTCCTCGCTGGGCTGCGCGCCATTCCGGGCGACTACTACGAGGCCGCCAAGGTGGACGGCGCTTCGGCCCTGCAGCGATTGTGGAGCATCACGCTGCCGCTGCTGCGCCCGGTCTTTCTGTACGTGGTGGTGATCTCGATCATCGGTGCGTTCCAGGCCTTCACGCCGATGTATTTGCTGACGAATGGCGGGCCAGGCTCCGCCACGCGCGTGCTGTCGATGTTCATCTTCCAAAACGGCTTTCAATTCTTGAAGATGGGCTATGCCAGCGCCGCCTCTGTGGTCTTTCTGCTGATTTTGCTTGTCTTCAGCCTCGTTCAGTTCCGCATCCTGCGCTTTCAACAGGCGGACTGACCGATCCGCCCTGTTTTTGAGGAGTCACCGAATGTCACGCAAGGCTTACCGAACGCTCAACCGCATCCTGGCCCAGCTTGCCATTCTTGCCGGCGCGATTGTGATCTCTGTGCCGTCGCTGTACATGCTTTCCGCTTCGTTCATGAGCAGCCAGGACTTTTTCTCGACAGAGTTTCATCTGCTGCCGACGGCCTTTTACTGGCAGAACTATATCGATGTCTTTGCCAGCTTCAACTTTGGCAACTACCTCAAGAATAGTTTGCTCGTCACGGCGGCGGTGGTGGGGTTCAACCTGCTCTTTACGCCGATGGTCGGCTACAGCCTCGCCAAGTTTGATTTTCCCGGCAAGACGCTGTTGCTGCTCTTTGTGCTCGCTACCATCATGATCCCCTTTACCGCCATTCTGATCCCGCTCTTTTTGATCGTCCGCAGCTTTGGCTGGGTCAACACCTACCCCGGTCTGATCATGCCTTTTGCGATGTCGGCCTTTGGCGTCTTTCTGATGCGCCAGTTCATCCTGGCCGTGCCCGACGATTATATCGACGCCGGGCGCATCGACGGCGCCAGCGAGCTGCGCATCTACTTCCAGATCGTCGTACCGCTGATCCAGCCCGCGCTGATCACGCTCGCCATCGTCGTCTTTGTGGCCAGTTGGGATGAGTTCCTGTGGATGTTGATCATCACAACCGGCGATGCGCTGCGCACGCTGCCCGTCGGGCTGGCCAAGTTCGTCGAGCAGTACCGCACGCGCTACGAGTTGATGATGGCCGGTTCGGTCGTGGCCGCCGCGCCCGTCGTGCTCGTGTTCCTGGCAGTGCAGCGGCGCTTTTTGCAAGGGATGGCGGGGCTGTCGGGCTTGAAGTGAGCCTATCCTGCCGTTTTGCCGAAGTCGTCTGAATGTTTCTGCGGCGCGCCGGGGACGTTGTCTGCGGTAGCACTAACGAGTGTGATCCGCAACGCCAACCTTCGCTCCATTTTCGACCTTTGCCGGCAGCTTTAACCAGAAGCGGCTGCCTTGACCCACCACACTGGTGACGCCGGCTTCACCGCCGTGCGCCTCGCCGATCTCCTTGACGATGGCAAGACCCAGCCCCGACCCGCGGCGCTCGGTGCGCGCCCGGTCCACCCGGTAAAATCGTTCCCAGATGCGGCCGATCTCCTCGGCTGGAATGCCCGCGCCGGTGTCAGTAATGGTGAATTGAACTTGTGCGCCCAGTTCCGTGGCTTCTACGGTCAACGTGACCTCACCAGGGGAAGGTGTATGTTCGAGCGCGTTGTCGAGCAGGTTGGTCAGCGCGCGGCGCAGACGTGCAGCGTCAGCCAGCAGCGGGACAGGCTCAGGCGCCGGGCGCCAGGTCAGCGTGACGCCGCTGGCTTCGTAGCGGGGGAGGGAGCTATCCACCAATTCAGCGCCAAGTTCGTTGGCATCGACAGGTTCCAGGTGAAGATGAAGACCACCATTTTCGAGCCGCGCCAGGTCGATTACTTCTTCCACCAGAT
Organism: Candidatus Caldilinea saccharophila; assembly: GCA_016710365.1. Classification (GTDB taxonomy): domain Bacteria; phylum Chloroflexota; class Anaerolineae; order Caldilineales; family Caldilineaceae; genus Caldilinea; species Caldilinea saccharophila. The sequence goes on from JADJVW010000004.1 coordinate 21,511, forward strand.
AAGTCAGCCGTTGCGCCTCCTGGCTGATGATGAGTGCGGCGCGTTGCTGCACCGCCGCGCCGGCCGCGGTGCCGTCGAGCAGCGCCTGGCTGTACCCCTGGATGCTGGTCAACGGCGTCTTGAGGTCGTGGCTGACATTGGCGATAAAGTCGCGCTGCGCCTGTTGGCTCTGTTGGGCGCGGTCGGCCATCTGATTGAAGCTTGACGCCAGCGTGCACTTCGTCAAGCGAGACGTGGGCAGCGTCGACGCGATAGGCAAGATTGCCCGCGGCCAATGCCTGCGTGCCAGCCATCAGCGGCGCCAGGCTGCGCGTGACCGTGCCGGCGGTCCAGCGGCTCAGCAGAAAGATCGCCACGCCTAGCGCCAACAATCCACCGAGCAGGATGCCGCGTGGCAGCTCGGCAATCGCTTCGCCCATCGCGCGCAGCATCCCCGGCTGCGGCTTGAGCACCACCATGTCGAGGCTGCCATCGTGGAGTGGGAGCAAAACCGTGGAGACATAGTACCAGGCGTTTCCATTCAGATTGACGGCGCCGCGCGTGGCTTCGTTCATCATCGGCATCATTGCGCCGGCGCGCATACGACGCGGCGCAGGATTGAACGTGTGATGTGCGCCCGGCGTCCATGTCTTTCCTGCCAACTGCTCGCCGGAGTCAAAAACGATAGCGCCCACAGGCTGGGTGACCAGGAGAATACGGGCATTTTGAGCGTCCGCCTGGCTGCGCAGATAGTCCAGAAAGCGTTCGGTCGCCGCGCCATCGGTCGTGGTGAGGACGTCGGCAAAGTTGCTGCGCGCCAGGGTGATGGTTGGCTGCAACCATTCGACCATGCGCTGCACCATGGTTTCTGTGCGCAGCGGCGCCTGTAAAACCAGCACCATCAGGCGCGGCGACAAAGAGCACCGTGATCGCCACCAGCATGTGGGTAAACAGCAGCCGATTCGGCAAGGCATTGAGAAAACGGCGCAAGCGTGACATGGTTTGGCTTTCGGCTCAGCGCGCGCCGGCGGATGGCGAGGGCGGTCCGACCAACTTGTAGCCGACGCCCCACACGGTCTCCAGGCTGACGTCGCTGACGCGCAATTCCCGGCGCAGCGCGGCAACGTGGACATCAACTGTGCGCGTCTCGCCGGCAAAATCATAGCCCCACACCTGGCTGAGCAGCCGCTCACGGGTGAGGACGATGCCAGCGTTCTCCATGAGATGGTGGAGCAGGTCAAACTCCTTTGAACGCAGCGTAATTTCTTTCTCACCCACCGACGCCGTGCGTCGCGCCGGGTCAAGCATCAGGTTGCCGAGGTGCAGCGGTGACGTGATGGAAGCTTCCGCGGGAGGATTGGTGCGACGCAGCACCGCGCGCACGCGTGCCACCAACTCGCGTGGATTGTAGGGCTTAGTGACATAATCGTCGGCGCCGAGTTCCAGCCCCAAAATGCGGTCGATGTCCTCAGTGCGCGCCGTGAGCATGATGATGGGCGTCTGACTTTCGCGGCGCACTTCACGACAGACTGTCCAGCCATCGGCGCCGGGCAACATCAGATCGAGCACCAGCAAGTCCGGGTGGTCGCTGTGAAAACGCGCCAGCGCCTCCTGGCCTGTGCGTGCGGCAAGCACGCGGTAACCAGCGCCTTCAAGATACATGCGGTTGAGTTCGACGATATTGGGTTCGTCGTCCACGATCAGGATGGTTGTATCCATAAGATGTGAGATAGCTTTATCTACTTATTCTAGCGTTGCACACAAATGTTAGCGAAAAACGGGATGGGTGTAAAAGAAATGTAAACGTGCGTGATTCTTGTTACATCACTTGTCCGAATCAATTGCCGCAACTCTAGGTCAGCCTCAACAATTCCTCGCTTACGGTTGTATCTGCGCGTAGCAACTTTAACCGTTGTGTTGCCTCCACAAAGCGCGCCACATCAAATTGCTCGACCACCGCGCGCTGACGTAGAGCGTATGGCAGCAGATAGTTGTATGCGCCGAGCGCCAACAAGCCTTCGTACTGGCGCACATGTTCATGAAGGTAGCGTATCGTCTGCTCGCTGCTGATCGCGGGCAGGTTGCGCGGCGCGTCAGACAGCAGCAGAGCCAGCCCCGGCTGCGACGCTGCACTCACTGCTATCTGTGGGCGCAGCAGATCGAGCAGCGCCTGGCCGTAGACATCGCCCAACCAGTGAAAGAGCAGCCAGCCGGTAGGCGTTTCGACCAAGGGCGCGCCCTCCGGCGCCAGCCCCAGGACGCGCGGCAAAGCCTGCGCCAGGTCGAAGCTCAACAATTGGCGCGCCGAGAGAAAGGGGAGCTTCGCCTGTTCGCCTTGCGCGCTGCCATGCGTCACCCACAGCGCCTCGCCGTCGAACCAGGTCACATCCAGCGCACGTCCTTCCAGCGTCAGCACTGCGCGGTCGAGCCACAGCGGATCCACGGTGGCAACAACTTGTTGGCTGTTCTGATCGCGGATTTTCAGGGTGGCCGGCCGGTTCTGGATGTTGCTGTACAGGCTCAACGGCGCATGGTCGGATGCCTGTTGATCCACCAGCCGCTTGAGCCGCTCGCCTGCCCGCCATTCGCCGGCGCGTGCGGTGGTAAGATAGCGAAGCTCGTGCAGCCGCCCCAGGAGCGCCTCGAGATCGGCGGCGGCGAGCAGACCCGAAAACAGGTCGATCAGCGGCTGCAAAACGCAGCGCACCGGTGGGACTTTGCAGCAGCAGACTGAAGATTTGCTGCACCGCCACCGACGGGCGAAACGGCGCGGAGGTCAGCGTGGGACCGGCTGCATCCATCAGCGCGCGCAGCAGCATTCCTCCAGTGGAGTGCGGAAGAAGCACGTGGCGTGGATCGTCCGCTGGCGGCGGCTGCGCGCCAATGCGCTGCGTAAAGGCGGCGGCGCTGCCCGGCGCACCGATCAGGATCGCCACGTCGATGGAGCCGATGTCGATGCCCAGTTCCAGCGTGCTGCTGGCAAAACAGATCGCCGCGCCGGCCTGCGCAAATTGCTGTTCGATCTCCTGCCGCCGCCGCCGTTCCAGGTTAGAGTAGTGGACATAAACTGCGTAACCAAATGGGGTGTGCGCGCCGCGCACTGCCATGGCGTAGGCTTCGACCTCGGCGCGTGTGTTGCAAAAGACCAGCGCCTTGCGCCAGTCACTACCCTGGAAGGTGGCGAGATGTTCGAGCAGCGCCGCGGCAGAATCGGGCGCCATCGGCAGCAGCTCGATCCGCCGGTCACGGCCGCCGGGTGTAATCACGACCTGAGGGTTGGGAAAATAGCGCGCCGCGACAGTCGCTGGGTCGGCCAGGGTCGCGGACAGCGCCACATACTGAATGTGACCAGCGGCGTCGTCGCCTTGTTGGGCGGCAAATGTCACCACCTGGCGCAGCCGGGCGAGCACGGCACGCAATTGGTCGCCGCGCGCGTCGCCGTCCAGCACATGTAGCTCGTCGAGCACGACGCCGCGCACGTGCATCAGCGACCTTGCCTTGGTCGCCAGGAGTGCGTCGAGTGATTCGGGCGTGGTCAGCAGCAGGTCGGCCGGTCGTCGCGGGTCGAAGTCATCGAGGTCGTGTGTTTTCACGGCCAGCGAGACGCGCAGCCGCTCTAACGGCGCGGCCAACCGGTTGGCGATGTCGGCGATCAGCGCACGGGTGGGCAGCAGGTAAAGCAGCGTCAGTTGCTGGGTAGTGCGCGCCGGCGGCAGATGCCGTTCGATGAAGGGAGCCAGCGCGGCTTCGGTCTTGCCGCTGGCCGTCGGTGCGCACAGCATCACGTTCTGCCCATCGAGCAGCGGCGGGATGGCGGCCAACTGCGCCGGGGTGAAGGTTCCGTGACGGGCAAAAAAGGGCGACCAGGTGCGGGGGAGGCGGGATTTGAGGGCGAGAGCGGTCATGTCGTCACTGCTGATAATGTGCGCGCTCATCTAGCCAGCGTTTCAACGAACCGGCGCTTTCTCTCGACGGCTGTCCCCGAATCAATCCAAGCAGGCTGATATCTTCATCAAGATCGGGCCAGTGAATGCCCTCACCTCGCCCAATCAGCCGCCACTGCTGGCGTTCGTCTGCCGTGTCATGCCATAGACGAGGATACCAGGCAAGTGGTGCACTGATGGATCGTCCATCCGACAACTCCACTTGTCAGTGTATCTTCTGCAATCTTCACTTCCTGAATTGCTAGATTTTGCACATCAACCATCACAGCGCTCATGCCAACCTCGCAGTAGTTCGTCAAGGTTTTCTTCGATAGTCCGATAGATTCGATTGATTTCGTTGCGCTTGAATCCGCCGCTGTTTTCGATGCGAACAGGCGTCAGCCAGAACTTGGCCACATTATCATCGCGTTCCACGTGAATATGCGTAGGCTCCTCACAATCAGCGGCTTAAATGAAGAATCGATAAGGGCCAATGCGCAGCAAAGTTGGCATCAGTTTACACCTTCAACCCTGCCTTCAACTCCCCGATCATCTCATCCGCCGCATAGTCGGGATAGAGATAGAGCAGATCGCAGGTCGTCACGGCGGCGCGGATCACCTCGCGCAGGTTGATGCGATGTTGCGCCAGCGCACGGGCGAGCAAGCCGGGTGCGATGTTGGCGGCATCGGCGTAGCGCGCCGGCGCCAGCGTGTAGTCGTAGGCCAGCGCATGATAACGCAGCAGCGTGTTGTAAAACTCGCGGATGTCCTTCTCGATAAAGCGGTCGTCCAGCCGCACCAGATGCGAAGGCGCCAGCCACGTCCCCACCGGCATACGGTCGGCGCTTTCGGTCAGCGCAAAGAGAAAGAAGAGATGCGGCTCCGAGGTGTAGCTCAGCGGATACTCGACCCGGTTGTGATCGGGGATGGTGCGCGCGTCGATGCGCCCGTTGTTCAGCCCCAGCGCGCTCACGATCATCGCCTGGAAGAAGGAATCGGCGCGCTCGCGCTGCGTCGCGCGCAGCAGCGAATAGTGCTCGGACTCGTCGATCAGCACCGCCATGCCGCTGTAGCCGACCAACGTCGCCAACAGGCTGAGCCCGGTGAGCAGATAGCTGTACTGGCGTGCGTTCTCGCCGGTGATGTAGAGCCGCGGCGGGCGCTTGAAGCAGCTCTTCATCTCCGCGCGCGGTTTGGACTGCCCGCTCAGCCACTCGACGGTCGCTTCGAGCGCGGTCTGGCTGGGACACTCCGCCAGCGCCAGCAGCGCCGCAGCCAGCGGGCATCTTTCGCCTCGCGCGGGCAGAGACGCACGAACTCGGCGATCACGGCGGGCGGGCCAGCGCCTTTTTCGAGCAGCGGCAGCAGGCCGCGGCGGCTGGTGTCCGGGTAGCGCAGCGCACTGACCAGCGCCTCGTAGATCTTGTGCGCCTTGCCCGGCGGCACCTCGACCAGATCCAGGCTGGCGCCGGCCACGACAAAGTTCTCGCGCAGCGCACGCCGCCGCCAGTTCGACAAAGTGGCTCTTGCCAAAGCCGTAGTCGCCGATCACGGCCAGCACGTCGCCGCCGCGCTCGCGGCTGCGGTCGAGCGCCCGATCCAGCGTGACCCGCTCCGCCTCCAGCCCGATGGTCAGCGTCTCGGCATCCTGCACCGGCACGATGCCGACGCGCAGCGCCTCCAGCGTCTGCCGGGCGCGGAACTGGTCCGTGTCGAGCGAGATGCGCGCTTTGGGCTCCGCCAGCGCAACCGGCGGCAGCGCCACCGCGCGGTAGGACTCGGCGGTGAACTCCTTGGCCGGCAGCCGGAAGCGGCGCCCGGAGGCGAAGAGCACTTCCCATTCGTAGCCGCCCATGTAGGTCTTGAGCAGCTCGCCGGCGCCAAAATGTGGATGGTGGACCGTCTGCATTTCCACAGGCCACCCCGCTAGTAAGGACTCTGCTGCGCGTCGGCCAGCAGGTTGAGCGCGTCGCTTTGCCCTTTGATCAGCGCCGACGCCACCTCCAGCGTCAACGCGACCTCGCCTTCCACCTTCTGGCGATACCACTCCGTCACCAGCGTCTTGACAAAAAGGCGGCGGTGGCTGATGGCGAGATAGGCAGCGCGCGCGGCTGCGGAGAGCGCGTGGATGTTGGCAGTCTGCAGCGCCTGATCCAGCTTGACGTCGTAGGCCAACTCAAAGATCGGCAGCAGCCGGTAGCCGATCTGCTCCAGCAACTCCTCGTCGGGGATGTCGAGATGCTCCAGGTCGATCTGCGGGCTGAAGGGGTTGCTGCGCGAGAAGTAGTTGGCCGCCTGCACGCGCTGTTGCAGCGCCGGATATTTGGGCACGACCGTGTTGAGAAAATCCGGCGGCACCGCGTACATAAAGAGCGCGCCGGGCAGGTCTTCGCGGCAGCGGTCGATCACCTCGCGCAGGTTGTCGGTGGCGGTCTTTTCCGCCTTGCCGCCAATGCTCAACATGCGGTCGCCCTCGTCGAAGAGCAGCGCCAGCCCGGTGTAGCCCAGCGCGCGCACCGCCTGGCAGAGCGAGCGCAGCATCTTGAACGCGTTGTTCTTGTTGATCTTCTCGGTGACGCCGATGGTGCGCAGGTCGCGCATATCCTCCGGGCTGACCTCGTCGCCGTGCAGCCAGCGTTCGAGCGCCTCCAGCCGGCGCGTCTGCCCGCGCAGCAGCGCGGTAAGGTAGCCCTGGATCGCTTTGTCGAAGCTGAGGCTGTCGATGGGTGTGCTTGCCACCGTCTGCAACAGCGCGCGCACTTCGGGCACATCTTCGGCGCCCTCGTCGTCCAACTCCAGCCCGCTGGGCGAAACGAGCCGGCGCAGCGTGCCTTCCAAGAAGCGCGCCAGCCCCTCCTCATCCTCCGCCAGCCCGCCCAGCTCGTGCCAGATCAGCGCCGACGCCACCGCGCCATAGACGCGGCGCTGGTCGTCGTAGGGACTTTCCTTGGGGCTGAGATCGACCTTGCTGACGGCGAAGTTGCGCTGCCAGGCGCGGTCGCGCACGCAGTAGAGAAAGTGCGACTTGCCGGAGCCATAATCGCCCACGACCAGCTTGAAGACCGCGCCGCCGTCGGCCAGGTAGGAGCCGAGATAGTGCGCGTCGATGGCGTTGAGCAGCGATTCGTTGCCGGCGTTGTAATAGCTGACGCCCTTCGAGAGCGGCGTGCCGGACTGGCCGAGCGTCTCGACAATCTGGCGCGCCAGACGCGGTTCAGGTAACATATTCTACTCCTTGACAAACTCAATATCAGAGATGTAGCGCCCGTCGTAGGGCGAGTCGCCTTCGACGATCCACATGCTCTTGGCCGGGCTGTCGGTCTGCGATTTGGTCGAGGCGTGCACTTTGACGACCTGCCCCTTGTGCGCCAGCCGCTGCCGGCCGGTGAACTCGTGAAAGTCGTGGATGAACTGGGCCCGGCTGTAGTCGCTGAAGGTGCGTTTGCTCGGCTCGCTGGCAAAGGGCGCCCCTGGCGCAGCAGCACCAGTTCGATATAGACATCGACGATGCTGACGCGTGTTGTCGGTGTTGGCGCGCTTGCGCCTTACGATCTGGTAGGCGTCGTGGAACTGGGCCAGCCACGCTGCACCCTCCTGGTTGCGCGCCCTGGACCGTCTTGACCGCAGCCTGGTAGGCTTTGAGGGTGGCCTCGACGGTGATCGGCACATGGGCGCCACGACATCCTTGCCGTAGCGGAGCACGCTGAAGCGGCGGGCGAAGTTGGCATCCAGTTCCGAGCGCCTGATCTCGAACTTGGGCGGGCGGCCGCCAATCCCGACGCCCATCGGCCAGCCGCGGTCCGTAGCTTCTGCCCAAACTCGTCACCCAGCGCGCTGCGCTAGGTCGAGCTCGCTTTGCAGTTCCGGGATAATTTCGACCACAGCTTGCTCTTTGCTCGCTTGTAGCGCGGTGAGCGCTTTGTCCAGCCGCGCCACGTCGACCGGTTCGCTGCGCAGCGCGGTCGCGCTCTCTTTGAGCGCGGCATTGAGCGTGGCGAGCGCCTTGATCTCGCGACGCAGGTCGGGCGTGAGCGGGTCGATCGCCTCCTCGCGCACACGCACGCGGGCGAACGCCTCCTGCGCGGCGTTTACATCGACGGTGGTATCGTGTTCGGCATAGTCGCGCAGCGCCTTGATGGTTTTGTTGTGGGTGGTGGTTGCCAGTTTGAAAGCAGACTGCACGGCATTGGCGCGTTTCTGGCGCAGCGCGAACGCTTCATTCAGTTGGAGCAAATGAGTCAGTAAGGATTCGTTGGGCATGGTATTCGTCTTTATAGCGGATTACGAAAGTTGAAATAGATGAAGCTAGTATAACATAATGTCGGAAATCCTATTATCCAGCCTCTGTAGGTTCATGGTTGATCCCTTTGGTTTGGTCGCCAGAAGATTCTGCCCATGAATCCACTTATTGTCAAGCTAATCACCCTGGCCTACCGATTAACGCTCTGCGGGAGAACTTTTGGGTCAAGCGGATCTCGTGAGGTTACGTGCCGGGGGACGGGCTTGCGGTGCTTCGGTCGAGCAGACAACGATCAGCCCGTCCCCGGCGCGTAAGACCCGACCACATGAATTCCGGTTGAGCCGAACTTTTTTGCACGTAAAGCGAGGCCCCATTTCGTCTGAACGGTTTTACTTGCAGAATATGAGTTCTACCAGTATGATAGACAGTAATCCAACAAAGTTACTCCGTTTTCCACCTTTGTAGGTGGCCACAGAAAGGGAACATTCCCATGACCGATGATTCCGCGCCAGGAGGCAGTAGCCGTTACTGGTTGGCGGGACTTGCCTTGATGCTTGGTGTATTGGTGAGTCTCGGCGCCTTCACCTTTGTCTACGCCGAAGGATTCTCCTATTTTTCCAGCGATCCCAACGCTTGTTTGAATTGCCACATTATGCGCGAGCAATTTGACGGGTGGAGCCACTCCTCCCATAAAGCTGTCGCCGCCTGTAATGACTGTCACACGCCGCACACTTTTCCCGACAAATGGATCGTTAAGGGCATCAACGGCTTCAACCACAGCCTTGCCTTCACCCTGGGCACGTATCCGCAGCATATCCAGATTCGTGAGTTCAACGCCAAGATCGCCGAGAAAAATTGTCTCGAATGTCACGAGACGGCTGTCAGCGCTATCGAGCATACGGTCTCGGATGAACCGCTGCAGTGTGTTCGTTGTCATGGCAATGTGGGGCACGACAATGTGGCGCATGGCCCATGACAGACAGACCTCATCAAATCAATCAATTTACAGAAAAAATTACATAATAAAGGGGTGCGAAGATGACCGAACAGACGCCAAAGCCTACCAAAAATCGGACATGGTTGTATATCGGTTTGTTTGTGCTTGCCGCCGTGGCGACGCTTGTCGTCGTGGGGGTCCTGATGAATATTCAGGGCAAGAAGGAAGAAGCGACCCAGTATCCGCTTAAGATTGTTGAGATTGCCGCCGACGAACTGGACCCGGCTGTGTGGGGTCTGAACTTCCCGGTGCAGTATGATTCCTTTAAGAAGACGGCTGAAAATTACGGGCCGACCACCTACGGCGGCTCCGAGCCGTACAGCAAGCTCGAACGCGTGCCGGCCATGACGCGCATCTGGGCGGGTTATGCCTTCAGCAAGGATCATAACGAGGATCGCGGCCATGCTTATGCGTTGCAGGATCAGATCGACACGGAGCGCGCCAAGATCGTCGAGCAGCCGGGCGCGTGCGCCAACTGTCACGCCGCGGAGACGCCGCAACTTATCGCCGAGATGGGCTGGGAAGGCTTCAACCACACGCCCTACAACGAGCTGAAGGAGCAACTGCACACCGGCAGTTCGTGCGCCGACTGCCACGATCCCGACACAATGGCGCTGCGCATCACGCGGCCGGCCTTCATCAACGCGATGGAGAAGCGCGGCATCGACGTGACCCAGGCCACGCGCCAGGAGATGCGCACTTATGTCTGCGCCCAGTGCCATGTTGAGTATTACTTCCAGGGCGAGGACAAGCTGCTTACCTTCCCCTGGGACAACGGGCTTACCATCGATAACATCGAACAGTATTATAACGATGTTGGGTTCAAGGATTGGACGCACAAGGAGACGGGCGCGCCGATGCTCAAGATGCAGCACTCGGAGTTCGAACTCTTCTCGACTGGTCTGCACGCACAGTCGGGCGTGGCCTGCGCCGATTGCCACATGCCCTACGTGCGCGAAGGTAGCGTCAAGGTCTCCGATCACTGGCTGCGCAGCCCGAAGGTCAACGTGGCGACCGCGTGCCAGACTTGTCACAAATTTTCGGAAGCTGAGTTGACCGCCCGCATCGAGACTATCCAGGATCGCACCGCGCAACTCCTGCGCAGCAGCGAAGAAGCGCTGATCGCGGCTATCGATGGCATCGTCGCGGCCCGTGAGGCTGGCGCCACCGATGAGGAACTGAACACCGCGCTGCAACTGCACCGCGCGGCCTCGATGCGCTGGGACTTTATCTCGTCGGAGAACAGCACCGGCTTCCACAGCCCGCAGGAATCCGCACGCGTGCTGGCCGACAGCATCGATCTGGCGCGCCAGGCCGAACTGGAAGCATACAAGGTGCTGACGGCAAAGCAGGGTGTGCAGGCCGCCGCCGAGGTGCAACTGGTCAGCAACCAGTAAAGAGCGGGTCAACCGGGTCTCGTATGGTTACGTGCCGGGGACGGGCTTGCGGCATTGCGGTCGAGCAGAGAACGATCAGCCCGTCCCCGGCACGTAAGGCCCGAAGAACACGAAGAAAGGCAGAATCTCTGTTTTCTTCGTGCCCCTTTGCGCGCTTGGCGTCTTCGTGGTTCTGTTGTTTTACTGATCGCTAGGTTAACGCTTATGTGGAACATCTTCCAGGAAGCTTCAAAGCTTCCTGGAAGATTGTAGACAAGCATGAATTTACAACCTAGGTATCCGTACTATCGCCGCGCGCGCAGGTAGATGAACCAGTAGACCGCGCCCACCATCACAGCGCCGCCGATGATGTTGCCGATCGTGACTGGAATCAGGTTGCGCACCAGGAAGTTGCTTAGGGTGAGGTTGGCGAAGTCGGCCGGCGTGCGGTTGATCGACGCCCAGAATTCGGGCGCGGCCGTGGCCTTGATCAACATTCCCATCGGGATGAAGTACATGTTGGCGACGCTGTGCTCGAAGCCGGCCGCGACAAAGGCGGTGATCGGCGGCACGATCGCCATGATCTTGTCGGTGGTGGAGCGCGCGCTGTAGGTGAGCCAGACGGCCAGGCAGACGAGCGCGTTGCACATGATGCCCAGCGCGATGGCCTGCCAGAAATCCAGCCCGGACTTGGCGTTGGCGATGGTCAGCGCCTGCAGGCCGATCTGACCGTGGCTGAACTCGTACTGCCGCGATATCAACATGATCAGCGCGGTTGCGACCGCACCGACAAAGTTGCCGAGATAGACGACCAGCCAGTTCGATCCCAGTCGCTTTGTGCTCACCTTGCCGTTGGCCCACGCCATCACGATCAGGTTGTTGCCGGTAAAGAGTTCGGCGCCGCCGACAATGACGAGGATCAGCCCCAAGCTGAAGGCCAGCCCGCTGAGCAGGCGGGGTGCGCCCGTTGGCCACGCCGTAGAGACGCTGACGCCATCGCTCAGGCTGGAGGCAAAGGCGCCGGCGCTCACCGTCGTCGCAAAGATGGCGCCCAGCGCAATGAACGCGCCGGCCAGCACGGAGAGCGCAGTCATGTTCACCCAGTCAAGATTGGCCTTTTTGACGCCGAGCGTCTCGGCTTTGGCTGCCATATCGACCGGCAGCAGGGCATCGATCTGAAGTTCGTTGTTCATCGGAAAGACTCGGTTCTGTTGTGAAGGTGAGGCGTTGCTGTCAGGAAAGCTTACCACAATGGAAGCGCCTGAGCGATTTATGGATCAGAGCGTGCGTCGCACGGGCCGCCTACTGCCGGCGCTCTATTCACTCGCTGACCAGTGCGACGCACGCTCCCAAAAACTGGGAAGACGCCCGTCACGTCGGAGGCGATAATTTACGAAAATACACTCGCCCCAAACATGAGATAGACCCCATCACGACTTGGAAGCCGTCCGTCACCACTCAGAGAGGGCTCGGTGCTGCTTGGAAGTTGTCCGTCACGATTTGAAAATCGTCCGTCACCACTCAGAGATCGCTCGGTGCTGCTTGGAAGTCGCCCGTCACGACTTGGAAGTCGTCCGTCACCACTCAGAGATTACCCGTTGCTGCTTGGAAGTCGTCTGCCACGACTCAGAAATCGTCCGTCACCACCTGGAGGTCGTTCGTCACGACTTGGAAACCATGCATCATCACTTGAAAATCATCCAAGACCATTTGGGAATCGTCTATCACCACTTGGAAGTCGTCCGTCGCTGCTTGGAAGCCGTCCGTCACCACTTGAAATCGCCCGTAACGGTCGGGAAATTATCTGGAGACGACGTTGCCGCGTAGGCGTGAAGATGCATAGAGCTTCCTGGCCTTCTACGTTTCAGATGCACGCAGCCGAAAGAGTCACCCTGCACCGGCGCCGGCATTTTTGTTGCCGCTAGCAATCTCGATGTGACAAATGATTGATCATGCTGTGGCGCATCCACCTGATAATTGGCGCAGAAAAAATTATTGCATATGCCCGATGGCAATTTTCGGCGGTTGGTTATGCTAGAAACAACATGATAGAACGGCGAAATGCAATCCTTTGTCATGTGCGGATGCGTTGAGGACGATCTTCGCCGGTCAAACAGTGGCCTTCGCTCGTACTATCATGCGTTGACGTTTTTCTATGCAGCCCTCATAGCGAAAGGAGACTTTGATCATGAAGGCCAAACTTCCACTTCCTACGCAAGAATTGACGAATGGTGCGGCGCTGTCCGCACGGTCTGGCGTTGCACTGGCGTTCGGTGAACTACTGCCGGCCAGCGCACCCCTGCCGGAGGGGGAAACCCCAACGCGGCCCGAAGCCGAAGGCGCAACGCCGCATCGCCAGTCGCAGGAACAATTAGTGCTGCTGACACGCTTTCGGCAGATGCGCGACGGGCTGGCAAACGCCGCGGACGCCTTTCGCCTGGCCATGCCCAGTTACGGGTTGACGCCCGCCTTCCTGGCTACCGGCGACTCTTTCTACACAGCGGCCTCCGACAGCATCGATGCGCGCAGCACAGCCCTGGTGGCGGCTATCGAGGCGACTGCGCAGCAGGATCGCGATCACCACCTGGCGCGCACCTCGTACGCGGCCTTCCGCCGTGTGGCGCGCACGGTGGTGCCGGCGGGTCCGGGGCGTATCGCCCTGGGGCTTGACGAGCTGCCGCCCCACCGCATGGACGCGCTCGTGGAATCGGCCGAGCGTATCCTGACCAGGGCACAGACTGAACCCTACGCCGCGCTGTTGGCCTCGGCCACCTATGATGTCGAGCGTCTGACAGAAACGCTGGCCGCGGTGCGCGCGCTGGCTGCGTCCATCACCGCGCGCGAGGTTGCCGCCAGGGACGCCAAGCACGCCACCGAAGCGCGCAACGCGGCCTTTGATAACCTACGCACCTTCATCAACCAGGTGCGCGTCCTGGTCAGCGCCATGTTGCGCCTCAACCCGCACCTGCGCGCGCCGATTGGCTTTACTGATCGATAAATTACAAATGTATGCTGGTGTGCCATCTTCCAGGAAGCTTCAATGCTTTCTGGAAGATGTTCCGCATAATATATGACGGCATACTATAGCAAGCAGCCAGAAACCGAGTTTCTCCAAGAAACTCGGTTTCTCTGCGCCACACCAACCAGCGGCTCATATACGCTCGACTGTGCTAGAGAGTCGCACCGTCGCCGGTAGAGGCGGCCATGCGTATGAATGGAGCGCGGACATGCTTTGTCTATTGACAAAGCATGTCCGCGTCCTATCGCTTCATCCATTTCTATCGTTGCTGGCGCCTTGCCAGAATCCCCCTGCCTGGCATAGACTGGGCAGACCATCAAGTCCTGGCCCATCCCGAAAGGTTGCCGCCTAATGCCTGCAGTGAATAACCACAAAGAGAACGAACGCGCCGAGTTGCACAAGACCATCTGGCGCATTGCCAACGATCTGCGCGGCAGCGTGGATGGCTGGGATTTCAAGACCTACGTGCTCGGCATGTTGTTCTACCGCTTCATTTCGGAGAACCTGACCGCCTATCTCAATGAACAGGAGCGCAAGGCGGGGATGCCGGACTTTGACTATGCCGCGCTCAGCGACGCCGACGCCGAATTTGGCCGCGCCGAGACGGTGAAGGAAAAGGGCTTCTATATTCTGCCCTCGCATCTCTTCGCCAATGTGCGGCGGCGGGCGCGCCACGATGCCAACCTCAACGAGACGCTCAGCCGCGTCTTTGCCGCCATCGAAGGTTCCGCCACCGGCGCCGACAGCGAGGATGACCTCAAGGGGCTCTTCGACGACCTGGACGTCAACTCCAGCAAGCTCGGCCCCACGGTGGTCGAACGCAACAAGAAGCTGGTGAAGCTGCTCGACGCCATCGGCGACCTGCCCTTGACGAGCGCGGGCGGCGCGTTTACCGATAACACCATCGACCTCTTTGGCGACGCCTACGAGTTCCTGATGCAGATGTACGCCTCCACCGCGGGCAAGTCGGGCGGCGAGTATTACACGCCGCAGGAGGTCTCCGAACTGCTGGCGCGCATTGCCGTGGTGGGGAAGCGCGAGGTAAACAAGGTCTATGACCCGGCGTGCGGCTCCGGCTCGCTGCTGCTCAAGTTTGCCAAGGTGCTGGGGCCGGGCAAGGTGCGCCAGGGCTTTTTCGGCCAGGAGATCAACCTGACCACCTACAACCTGTGCCGCATCAATATGTTCTTGCACGACGTGAACTTTGAGCAGTTCGACATCGCCCACGGCGACACGCTGACCGCGCCGGCGCACTGGGACGACGAACCCTTCGAGGCCATCGTCTCCAACCCGCCTTACTCGATCCGCTGGGAGGGCGACGCCAACCCGCTGCTGATCAACGACCCGCGCTTTGCGCCCGCGGGCGTGCTGGCGCCCAAGAGCAAGGCCGACCTGGCCTTCACCCTGCACATTTTGAGTTGGCTGGCGGTCAACGGGCCCGCAGCGATCGTCGAGTTCCCCGGCGTGCTCTACCGCGGCGGCGCGGAGCAGAAGATCCGCCAGTATCTGATCGACAACAACTATGTGGATGCGGTGATCCAGTTGCCGCCCGACCTCTTCTTTGGCACCACGATTGCGACGTGCGTCATCGTGCTGAAGAAGTCGAAGCACGACAATGCGACGCTCTTTATCGACGCCTCGGCCGAGTTTGTGCGCAGCGGCAACAAGAACAAGCTGGCCGCGGCGCATCAGCAGCGGATTCTCGACGCCTACATTGCCAGGGAGGAGATCGACTACTTTGCCCGGTTGGTGGAGAACGGGGCAATTGCCGCCAACGGCTACAACATCGCGGTCTCGTCCTATGTGGCGCAGGAGGATACGCGGGAGGCGGTGGACATCCACGCGCTCAACGCCAGGATCGCCGGCATCGTGGCGCGGCAGGCGGAACTGCGCACGGCCATCGACGCCATCGTGGCGGAGCTGGAGGAAGAAGCGGAATGAGAATCTCACATGAAGACACGAAGGGGGCTTCTTCGTGTCTTCGCGCCTTCGTGTGAGCCAGAAAAGAATCGCACTGCCAAACCGGTGATCGCACCGTCTGGCAACCGGGCTTCAGCCGGTTTCTCCTACCAGACACCGGTTTCAACCGGTGGGCGTGCAATTCGCCCGTGTGCTATAATTCTGCCCGACTGCAGAGGGCTGCAGAGGGCGTTGATCAGGTCAGGAGCGCAAGCCATGCAATCACCGCCGGCGCCGGCAACCGATTTCGACTCACCGTGGAAGGATATTCTCGATCTGCTCTTTGCCGAGTTCATGGCGTTCTTTTTCCCGGACGCCTACACCGCCATCGACTGGTCGCGCGGCCACGAATATCTGGACAAAGAGCTGCAGAAAATCACCACTGACGCCGACACGGGCCGGCGCACCGTAGACAAACTGGTCAAGGTCTACCTGCTCGACGGCGCCGAACTGTGGGTGTTGGTGCATGTCGAAGTGCAGATGCAGCCAGAGACCAGTTTCCCTGAACGGCTCTTTGTCTACAATTACCGCATCCGTGATCGCTTCGGCGTGCGCTGTGCAACCTTTGCTGTGCTGACCGACGACGATGACCATTGGCGGCCGACGCACTACGAGGATAGTCTGCTCGGCACAGTGCTGCGCATGGATTTTGCGACGGCCAAGCTGCTCGACCTGGAACAGGAGTGGGCAGCTTTGGAGGCGAGCGCCAATCCGTTTGCCGTCGTCGTGATGGCGCATGCCAGACACCGCGCCACGCGCCGCGATCTTCAGGCGCGGCTGGCGTGGAAACTGGACTTGACCAAATCACTCTATCGCCGCGGCTATGACCGCACCCAGGTGATCGCCCTCTACCGGTTTCTCGACTGGGTGATGACGCTGCCGGACGAGCTGGCGCGTGCCTACGTGGACGCAATGGATGACTTTGAGAAGGAGCAAAAGATGGCATACTTGAGCTACGCAGAACGATTAGCGCAGGAAAAGGGCATGGAACAAGGTATCCGGGCCGGTCGCGTGCAGGCGATTGTGCGCCAGCTGCAACATCTCTTTGGCCCGTTGGCGGCGGACGACCTGGCGACCATCGAAGCCCTCTCCATCGCGCAGCTCGACCGCCTGAGCGAAGACCTGCTCGACTTCACACAGCCTGCCGACCTGGCGCAGTGGCTGCGGCAGCCGCCAGCCGCTTGAGGATTGCAGACGGGGGCACTAGGTGAAAGGGAAGTTCACACGAAGGCACGAAGACACGAAGGGGGTTCTTCTTCGTTTCTTCGCGCCTTCGCGTGAGTCAGATAGCGGGGAGTTGCCATGAGCCGGGTTGAGGCGTTGATTGCGGCGTTGTGCCCAGAGGGAGTGGAGTTCAAGGATTTGGGAGATCTACTTGACTACGAACAGCCTGGGAAATACCTTGTTGACTCGACCGGCTATGATGACAGTTATGCGACGCCAGTTCTCACAGCAGGTCAGACTTTCATCCTTGGATATACAGACGAAACAGACGGAATCTATCCTGCGTCGCCCAATGAACCTGTCATCATCTTCGATGACTTCACCACAGCATTTAAGTGGGTGGACTTTCCGTTCAAGGCCAAATCTTCGGCAATGAAGATGCTCACGCCAAAGCCGGACACTCTCGAAAGTCTTAGATACGCCTACTACGCAATGCAAACAATCACCTATGCACCTCAAGATCATGCCCGGCAGTGGATCGGGACGTACTCGAAGTTTCGCATCCCCGTCCCGCCCCTCGAAGTGCAGCGCGAGATTGTGAGGGTGCTGGACACCTTCACGCGGCTGGAAGCGGAGCTGGAAGCGGAGCTGGAAGCGGAGCTGGAAGCGCGTTGGCGGCAGTACCAGTACTACCGCGACGCGCTGCTTGGCTTTGCGGAGGAGGCTCACGCGAAGACACGAAGGCACGAAGGGAAGAGGTCCGGTGGGCGACGTTGGGGGAGGTTGGTAAGTTCATTCGTGGGCGGCGCTTCACGAAAGCTGACTATGTCGATGATGGGATCCCTGTCATTCACTATGGCGAGATTTATACCCATTACGGTACATCCGCAACCTCAGTCATTTCGCATGTCAGGCCGGAGCTTGCGTCACAATTGCGGTTTGCCCGACCTGGCGATGTCATCGTTACTGATGTGGGTGAGACGGTTGAGGACGTCGGGGAAGCCTGGCATGGCTTGGAACTGAGAAGGTAGCGATTCACGATCACTGCTATGCCTTTCGCCACTCGATGAACCCAAAGTTTGTTTCTTACTGCATGCAAACGACGTCATTCATTGCGGACAAAGCAAAATACGTGGCTCGCACCAAGGTCAATACGCTCTTGATGAATGGCTTCGCAAAGGTGCGCATCCCCGTCCCTTCCCTCGAAGAACAAGCCCGCATCGTCGCCATCCTGGACCAGTTCGACGCGCTGGTGAACGATCTCAGCAGCGGCCTGCCCGCGATCGCAGCGGGCGCCAACAATACGCCTATTACCGGGATCGATTGTTGACTTTCAATGAAATGGCACCGTCGTCGTAGGTGCGGTTTCTAACCGCACGGTTGTCGGGCGCCCCGTCATAGGCCGCCAACCGGCGTTGTGCGGTTGGAAACCGCACCTACAGAGGAGCAGAGATGACCGAAGCACGCCAGCCTTACCGCTACGAACCGATCGCCCTCTCCGACGAGAGCACCGTGGTGGCCGAGTTCACGCCCGTGCAGGCGGTGCGCAAAACCGGCTATCAGAGCGAGGCCGTGCTGGAACAGGCATTGATCAAGCAGCTTGCGGCGCAGGCCTACGACTATCTGCCTCACCTCGGAAGCCGAGCTGATCGCGCAACCTGCGCCGCCAAATGGAGAAGCTCAACAAGATCAGCTTCACCGATGCCGAATGGGAGCGGTTCTTTGGTACCTGCATCGCCGGCGCCAACGACGGCATCCTGGAGAAAACCGCGCGCATCCAGGAAGACCATATCCAGGTCCTGAAGCGCGACGACGGTACGACCAAGAACATCTACCTGATCGACAAGGCGAACATCCACAACAACGCCTTGCAGGTGATCAACCAGTACGAGGCCGATGGCGCCCGCTCCAACCGCTACGACGTGACCGTGCTGGTCAACGGCCTGCCGATGGTGCATGTCGAACTCAAGCGGCGGGGCGTGGACATCCGCGAGGCCTTCAACCAGATCAACCGCTACCAGCGCGACAGCTTCTGGGCGGGTTGTGGCCTGTTCGAGTACGTGCAGTTGTTCGTCATCAGCAACGGCACGCTGACCAAGTATTACAGCAACACCGTGCGCGCCGGTCATCTGGCCGAGCAGCGCGGCAAAAGCCGTGCGCGTGGCAAGACTTCCAACAGCTTTGCTTTCACCAGCTGGTGGGCCGATGCGAAGAACCAGCCCATTACCGAGCTGACTGGACTTTGCCCGCACCTTCTTTGCGCGGCACACGCTGCTCAACATCCTCACCCGCTATTGCGTCTTCGACGTGGATCGCAAGCTGCTGGTGATGCGCCCCTATCAGATCGTGGCGGCCGAGCGCATCCTGCAACGCATCGCCACGGCCACCAACTACAAGCAGTTGGGCAGCGTGGCAGCGGGCGGCTACATCTGGCACACGACCGGCAGCGGCAAGACGCTGACCAGCTTCAAGGCCGCGCAACTGGCGCGCGGCGCTGCCGGCCATCGACAAGGTGCTCTTTGTGGTGGATCGCAAGGATCTGGACTACCAGACCATGCGCGAGTACGAGCGCTTCGAGAAGGGCGCGGCCAACTCCAACACCTCGACCGCGGTGCTACAACGGCAGTTGGAGGACCCCAACGCCCGCATCATCATCACTACCATCCAGAAGCTCGCCCGCTTTGTGGCCAAGAACAAGCGGCACCCGGTCTATGACGCGCATGTGGTGGTGATCTTCGACGAGTGCCATCGCAGCCAGTTTGGCGACATGCACGAGGAGATCACGCGCGTCTTCAAGCGCTACCACCTGTTCGGCTTCACCGGCACGCCGATCTTCGCCGACAACGCCGGCCGCAGCGGCAACCCGCTGCGGCGCACCACGGAACAGGCCTTTGGCGACAAGCTGCACACCTACACCATTGTCGATGCCATCAACGACAAGAACGTGCTGCCGTTCCGCATCGACTACATCAACACGATCAAGACGGCGCCGGGCATCAAGGACAAGCAGGTGCCGGCCATCGACACGGAGCGGGCGCTGCTCGACCCGGAGCGCATCCGCCAGGTGGTGGGTTACATCCGTGAGCACTTCGACCAGAAGACCAAGCGGTCGGCGGCCTACAGCCTGGACGGCAAGCGGATGGTGGGCTTCAACTCGCTGTTTGCGTGCGCCTCCATCGACGCGGCCAAACGCTACTACGCCGAATTTGCCCGACAGCAGGCGGGGCTGCCGCCGGCGCAGCGGCTCAAGATCGGCCTGATCTACAGCTTCGCCGTCAACGAGGCGGAGGCCGACGGGCTGCTGGACGAAGAGGCCTTCGAGACCGACGGGCTGGATGCCAGCTCACGCGATTTTCTCGAAGCCGCCATCCAGGACTACAACGCCCTGTTCGGCACCAGCTTCGACACCTCCGCCGACAAGTTCCAGAACTACTACAAGGATCTGTCGCAGCGGCTGAAGAAGCGCGAGCTGGACCTGGTGATCGTGGTCAACATGTTCCTGACCGGCTTCGACGCCACCACGCTCAATACCTTGTGGGTGGACAAGAACCTGCGCGCCCACGGGCTGATCCAGGCCTTTTCGCGCACCAACCGCATCCTGAACTCGGTCAAGACCTACGGCAACATCGTCTCCTTCCGTGACCTGGAGCAGGAGACCAACGACGCGCTGGCGCTGTTCGGCAACAAGGACGCCAAGGGCATCGTCCTGCTCAAGCCCTATGCCGATTACTACGCGGAGTACCAGAAGCAGATCGCGGAATTGGTGCAGCGCTTCCCGCTGGGCGAGGCGATCCTCGGCGAGGCGGCGCAGAAGGCGTTCATCAAGCTGTTCGGCTCGATCCTGCGGCTGAAGAACATCCTCACCGCGTTCGACGATTTTGCGGGCAACGAGATCCTCAGCGCGCGCGACTTCCAGGACTACCAGAGCCTCTACCTGAACCTGTACGCCGAGTTCCGCAGCGCGTCGGACGCCGAGAAGGAGACAATCAACGACGACGTGGTGTTCGAGATCGAGCTGATCAAGCAGGTCGAGATCAACGTCGACTACATCCTGCTGCTGGTGGAGCGGTATCTCCAGGCCAAGGGCAGCGGGGCCGACAAGGAAATCCGTGCGACCATCGAGCGGGCGGTCAATGCCAGCCCGTCGCTGCGCAACAAGAAAGACCTCATCGAGCAGTTTGTCGATTCCGTCTCGACGAAGGGCAAGGTGGATGCGCAGTGGCTGGCGTTCGTCGCCAGCCAAGAAGGTGGAGGAACTCGACCAGATCATCGCCGACGAGAGCCTCAACCCGGAGGCGACCGAAGGCTTCATGGACAACGCCTTCCGCGACGGTGCGATCCCGACCGCGGGCACGGCGATCACGAAGATCCTGCCGCCGGTGTCGAGGTTTGCGAAGGATAACGGCCATGCGGTGAAGAAGCAGACGGTGCTGGATCGGCTGGCGGCGTTTTTTGAGCGGTATTTTGGATTGGCGTAGGGAGTCAAGGCGCAGCCTGGCGCTGCACCGGCAGCGCCAGGCTGCGCGCACGCCTCACGAACGCCGCACGAACAGAGCGTACTCCAGGCGCAGATCGATGCCACGGACCGGCAGATTGACCGGATGGTCTATACGTTGTACGGGTTGACGGCGGAGGAGATCAGGATCGTGCAGGGAGGTTGATCATGTCCATCACCCGGGCGAGGTTTGTTATCCCATATGCGTCAGCGTGCTGCGCTGTGCAACTTGCAGCAACAGGCGCAACGCTTCATTCACGGCTTCCGAGGTTGGAAACGCAGCGCCACATCAGGCGCCAGCAAGACAAGATTCGTACCGGCTTGGTAGCGCGCGACATACTTGCCGCGCACCCCGCCCTTCAAGACGGTTGCATCGTATTCGGGGCGCAGGTCATCATCGAATTGTGTTTCAGGATTCGGTTTCATAAAGCTTTCTTTCCGACCTTGTCACCTCACGCGCGCTGATGATGCGTGTCAGCCCCTGACGATCTGTGTGAGCGACAATCAGCAGTCGAACTCCATGACGCTAGTATATCACAGGCCGATTTCCCATCCGCACCATCAACTTCGCCGACCCCGTCGACGTCGCCCACCACGACCAGATGGTGGCGCTGGTGGAGCGGATGCTTGCCTTGCATGGGCAGCGCAACGCAGCGCGCACGCCGCACGAACAGAGCGTGCTCCAGGCGCAGATCGATGCCACGGACCAGCAGATTGACCGGCTGGTCTATGCGTTGTATGGGCTGACGGCGAAGGAGATTGAGATTGTGGAGGGCGGGTAAATTGAGGGTGTGCGTCAAGTTTTTGTTGCGTCCCCGGCACTGGTCAGACGCGGCCCTATTCAACCAATTCCTCTTGACCAGTGCCGGGGACGTTCTCACCAAAATTCTGACACGCACCCGTAAATTGAGCAGCAATTGACGACGCGCTAACCTGGTATTAGACTCCTGCCCAGTGCTCGGCGGAAGTCATGAGGAAACAGACATATGGTGACAATCGCAATACAGGCTGAAGAGTCGCTTGCCGCGGAATTGGCAGAGATCGCCGATGCCAGGCAGATTTCACTGGAAGATGCCGCACTCGAAGCATTGAAACGCTATGTAGCTAGTACACACGGGCTAAAATACCTCGTTGGTTGCCTGGTAGGGGCGCACCCCCGTGTGCGCCCGGAAGCCGGACAGGCACGGGGGCCTGTCCCTACCAAATCTACGGGCAGAATTACGCCCACCTGGACTAGTGTGCACCCCCTTGACAGCGTGCGCTACTCTTTTATCGGGATAGGTCACAGTGGAAAAGGTGACGTGTCTCAGCGCGTCGATGAAACTCTAGATGCCATCGCTGAACGCCGCAAGGGGTGGAGCCTCGACGCATGACAGCGCTCCTGGACACCGGCTTCCTGCTGGCGGTGCTGGATGAAGATGACAATCTACATCAAAATCATGGAAGAGTATCGAGACAGCCGAATTGACTTTGTCGATAGCGTGATCGCTGCGATGGCCGAGCGACTTGAAATTCGGACAATCCTCACGGTCGATCGCAGGCATTTTCAGATCTTTCGCCCGAAGATTCTTGATTACTTCATCATTCTCCCAGAGAAACTCTATTGAGCGCTTCTTCCGCCATGCGCAGATGGTGGCGCTGGAGGCGCGGATGCTGGCCCTGCACCGGCAGCGCCGCACGAACAGAGCGTGCTCCAGGCGCAGATCGACGCTACGGCTCGGCAGATTGATAAGCTGGTCTATGCGTTGTATGGGCTGACGGAGGAGGTTCGGATTGTGGAGGGCGGGTGATCTCCTTGTGGCGCTCCCGTAGCGGTGATGGGGTTGAATGTGCTCTCCGGCGCCAGGTGCTCCAACGGCGCGACTGGCGCCGGAGAGCGGCTCGTGACGTCTGATTTGCATCGCGCGGCGGCGCTCCAACAGAAGTGCAGTATCGCCGGCTTGATTCTGTTGGCCTGAGCATTGCTTTGGCCTGGCAAGCGCCGGCGGCTCTGGCAGACAACAGCCCCGCCCAGACCGCCCCCCGGTTGCGTTACCCGTCCCTTTCCGGTGCATCCCAAGTTGTGGGTACGTCCCCGGCACTGGTCAAGAGCTTTCATCAAAGCCGCACCCTGTGACCAGTGCCGGGGACGTTCTCGCCAAAATTCTGACACGCACCCGTCCCTTTTCGGTGCATTGCCACCCGGACCGGAGTGTGTTATAGTGCCGCCAGAGTGCATTCATGGTTGACGGACTGCGTTCCGGGCAGCCAGCAGTGAACTCAACCTGCACTTGAATTCCGAGCTTCGCACAACGATAATACGGCGGATGCGGTCTGTCACGACACAGGCTGTCAGCTTTCCCATCGCACAATCCTTTTGACGCGGCTTGTCGGGTTGCCCCTTGGCGCTGTTTGCCAGCGCGCCGTGCGAATTAGGAGGAGTGCGCCTATGGGTTCAGTGGCTTGGCTGTTCCGTTATCGATTCGAATCGCGCATCCGTGTGCCATGCTGTGGTGCCCACGAGTCAAAAGGAGGAATAGACTATGGCGAAGTATCTGATTCAAGCAAGCTACGTCGGTGAAGGCGTGAAGGGCCTGCTCAAAGATGGTGGCAGCGTGCGCCGGGCCGCCGTCGAGAAGCTGGCCAAGTCAGTGGGGGGCGCCGTCGAAGTCTTCTATTATGCCTTCGGCGAGAGCGACCTGTACATCATTGGCGATTTCCCAGACAACGCCGCGGTGGCCGCGGTTGCCCTGACGGTCAACGCCTCGGGGACAGCCACGTGCAAAACCACGGTGCTGTTGACGCCTGAGGAAATCGACGCGGCGGCGAAGAAAACGCCCAGCTATATCCCACCGGGACAGTAAGCGGCGTTGATTGTCAACGTGCCAATAGGATGCCGCGGCCGGACGCTCACCAGCGTCCGGCCGCGGCTCGATCGCCAAGTGCGCTTGATTTGACTCGTTCTCTCCTGGTGCAAGCCGCCCCTCCCTCGGAAATCCGCCGGCCCGCTGTCACTTGCCAGCAACGCATCCTCTGCTGCTGATACCTGGTCCTGAGCAACCGATTGGTGATTTTGCCGCTTTGGCCGAACATCGTGGCATGGTGGATCAGCTCATTCAAGCGCATAGGTTTGCAGCGGCATTGGTGCGCACGCTCCAGGAGCATGGGATTGCCAGAGTCGAAATATCACCATTTGGCGTTCGCTATGTCCATCGAAGGTATACTACGAACGCCCGATGGATGAAGCGCGATGGTGCGCGTCGTGTGGTTTATCGAAGATGGTGAAACGATGCCGCGCCTGGTCGCGGCCTACCCGCGCAACTGGAGGCAAGCATGCTTGCTGAACATGACCGAGTGGTATTACGAAGCAATATTCCTGAACATCATCTCGTGGCTGGCGATATTGGCGCCGTCGTGTTTGTCCACCAGCACGGCGCCGGTTATGAGGTTGAGTTCATGGCGCTCGACGGCGAGACGGTGGCTATCGTCACGCTGCTGCTGGCGCAAATCCGCCCGATTGCGCGGCGTGAGATCGCCCATGCCCGGCTCATTGCCCAGGCTGCCTAACTGACCACTCATCCGCACCATCGACTTCGCCGACCCTGCGGACGTCGCCCGCCACGACCAGATGGTGGCGCTGGTGGAGCGGATGCTGGCCTTGCATGGGCGGAGATGGGTTTGCTGGCTGGCTCATCCTATCTGGCAGCGACAGGATGAGCCAGCGATTGTGACCAGGGCGCTGTCAGCGTGCGGGCTTGATGTTCTGGTTGACGTGAAAGAGGTTCTGCGGATCGTATTGGGCTTTGACCTGCGCCAGGCGGCCATAGTTGTCGCCATAGGCAGCCTTCACCCGCTCTTCGCCCTCATCCATGATCATGTTTACATAGCCGCCGCCCGCCGAATAGGGATGCATGGCCTGCCAGTATTCCTTGGCCCACTGGGTCGTGCGTTCGTTATTCTGTGGGTCAGGGTCAACGCCGACGATCACCTGGGCAAAGTTGGCGTCGCGATAGCCCCAGGCGGTCTCCTGCGCGCCCACGTGCCCTGCGGCCCCGTTGATGGGATAGATATGCATGGTCGAGTGCATCGTCGGCAGCTGCGCTCCGTACTTCACATGCAGATCAATCGCCTGGTCACTCAACTCATGCACAAAGTCGGCCTTCCAGTACCACTGCAGCCCCGGCGGGTAGAGCCCATCAAACATGCTCTGGAGCGCTGGCCAGGGGATCGGTCCGGTGAAGTCGACCGCTGGGCCGAGGGCGCGGATTGGTTTGAAGCGCTCCTCAGCCTGGTCGAGCGGGCCTGTATAGCACCACGTAATGATGCATCCTTTATGCAAGTGCAACGCTTCTGGAAAGGGGGGCGCAGGAGGCACCGTGGCAAGGCCAAACCAACCGTTGATATCCTCCGGCGCATTCAAAATAAACTCTTGCCAAAACTTGAGCACCTCCTTGGTGCGGTCAATCGGCCAGAGCATCGGTCCGCCGTAGACGGTGCTGATCGGGTGTAGTTGGTACTCGAACGACGTTACCACACCAAAGTTGCCGCCGCCGCCGCGCACCGCCCAGAAGAGGTCGGCGTTCTCCTCGGCGCTGGCGGTTATAAAGCGACCGTCAGCCAGCACCATGTCCACGCTCAGCAAATTGTCAATCGTCAGGCCATGGGTGCGAGAGAGGTAGCCGATGCCGCCGCCCAACGTCAATCCCCCAACGCCGGTCGTCGAGATGAAACCGCTTGGCGTGGCCAAGCCAAAAGCGTGGGTGGCGTGATCTACATCTCCCCAGGTGCAGCCGCCTTCCACCCGTGCGGTGCGCGCAGCGGGATTCACGCGAATACCCTTCATGTGCGAGAGATCAATTACCAGCCCTTCATCGCAGATGCCCAGGCCGGGGCCGTTGTGCCCGCCGCCGCGCACGGCGATAGTCAACTGCTGTTCGCGCCCAAAGTTGACGGCGGCGATCACGTCGGCCACGTCCACGCAGCGTGCAATCAGCGCGGGCCGTTTGTCGATCATGGCATTATACACTTTCCGTGCCTCGTCGTAGATGGCGTCGCCGGGTCGAATCAACGCACCGCGCAGTTGCGCGCGGAACTCGCCAACTGCCGCTTCATCCAGTTTGTGCTCATTCCTGGTTGGGGTTTGCACTACCATACTTCCTCCTTGACCTCCACTTGTTTGGACAGACAGATGCGCAACCTGTTTGCTGCACCCAATCTGTTTCAGCAGCACTCTGCTGATGATGACAACCTACCACGGGAGGCGTTAGTCAAACGTTAGTCAAGGCGTTAGGAGGAACCAGACTTTAGAGGAAAGAGGATAGTTCAAAGCTGGGCGATAAACGCTTGCGCGCTTTGCAAATCCGGGGGTGTCAAAGCCTTCGCGAAACCCCCGTACACCGAACCAGAGAGTGCCTCGCTTGCTCTGGGCGCTCGGTGGCCTGCCACAGCCGGGCCAGATCGGTGGCGGCCCGCAACTCAAGCGAGCGGGACTGTTGAGCCTGGGCAATGTCCAGCGCGCGTTGCAGGGCAGCTTCAACATCATCTGGGTCTGCACCTTGCGCCCACATCAGTTCGCCGCGCAGCCGGTGAAGTTCCGCATCCCACCAGCGCTCGTTGTTTTGCAAGGCTTCGGTCAACCCCTGCTCGATGGCTTCCAACGCGTCGTCGATCTCTCCGGCACGCCAGCACGCGCGCGCTAACAGCGAGAAGTAAAGCGGCAGGCGCAGACGGGAGCCCATGTCGATAAAGCGATGAATCGCATCACGCAGTTGCGCCAGGCCGCTGCGGTCAGGGTGCTGCCACGCCTGGGCAAAGTGCAGCAGGATCCTGGCCCATGCATGATAGTACGTTACCTGATACTCGCTTGTCAGCGCGTAGGCATCTCGTGCCTGGGCAAAAAGCGCCGGCGTCGGCGCCATTCTTGCAGCGTCGCCATGTACGTAATGGCTAACGCCTGATTGAAGGGTTGCTCAAATTTGCGCGCAATCGCAATCGCATTTTGGGCGCTGGCGTGCGCGGCATGGACGTGACCCAGACACCACAAGGCGTGGGCGTTCCAGGCATAGCCAAGCACCAGATAGTTCACACCCTGCGATTCCTGTAAATCATGAATGTGCCTGCTGTCACGTTCTGCTACGATGCGTTCAAACTGTTCGCGCGCCTCGGCGATCTTGCCCATGTGCAGCTTCGCACCTGTGTACATCAGTCCGGCAAATGGTGTGATGTCCCCCTGGATCTGCTTGAATAAGGTATGCATCTCTGGATATGTGTACTGCACCTTTTCCAGCCGCGCGGCAACGACGTTCAACGATTGCAGCCCATAGAGCGCCTGCAGACGGTGTGAAGCGTCGCCGGCTTTGTCACTCAGGATCAATGTCCGGTTCAGACACTGCTCGATCTCCGGCGAGGTCCAGCCTTTGGTGATGCGATACAACGGGGCGAGCGCCAGATGCAGGTTCAGCTCTTGGATGTCACGCTGCGCGCCGGCCGCTAAGTGGATCAGCAGCGTCAGGCCGTGCGTGAGCAACTCGATGGCGTTGTCGTTGGCATAGACGCTGGCCGCCACGGCGCCGGCGCGCTGATAGTACGCAATCGCCTGTTTGAACAGTCCCGCCTGCTCGTAGTGTGTGGCCAGCTTGGCGCTGATCGGGTCAAGCTCCTCTGCATGGAGCGTTTCGAGCGCCTGCGCGATGCGGCGATGGAGCAAACGACGCTGCGGCAGGTTGGTCTCGGCATAGGTTACTTCGCGCAATTTGTCGTGCGTAAAGTCAAAAACATTGACCCGTTGTTCGCTGACGATGCGCTTCTGCCACAGTTCGTCGAGCGCATGGATCACGACCTCCTCCTCTTCATGGCCTGCCAACAGGAGTAGATCGAGCGTGAACGCTCGCCCGATCACGGCGCCGATCTCGGCCACCTTGCGCGCAGTTGGCGAAAGCTGGGCCAGCCGTCCGGCAATAATCGCCTGGACGCGTGGGGGCAGGATCGACGCATCCGGCGAGTTTGCGGCTGTCCCCAGGTCTGTCTGCGCGAGTTGGCCAGGGGCCGCCCCTGCACGAACGGTCTCGACGACAAACAGCGGGTTGCCTTCCGTTTCGCGATACAAGCGCATCGTCGCCGTAGCGTCGAGGCTTTGGCCTTGCACCTGAAAGGCTAGCGTGGCCGTCTCTGCCGCATCGAGTGGCGCGAGTTCGCAAACTGCCACTCTATTTTCGGCGCGTAGCTGGCGAGCCAGGGCGGAGAGTGGATGGTCTGGTGGTGATTCTTCGCTGCGGGCCGTGCCGAGAATGAGCAAAGCAATGCGGGGCGCAAAACGCAGCAGAAAATGCAGCCACTCCAGCGTCTCCTGGTCGCACCACTGCAAGTCGTCGATCCAGAGCAGCAGTGGCTGCGGCGCCGCCAGCACGCCAC
This sequence comes from Candidatus Caldilinea saccharophila, assembly GCA_016710365.1. Taxonomy (GTDB): domain Bacteria; phylum Chloroflexota; class Anaerolineae; order Caldilineales; family Caldilineaceae; genus Caldilinea; species Caldilinea saccharophila. Next base: position 50,052 of record JADJVW010000004.1, read on the forward strand.
GCGCAAGCGCTTCAAAAAAGTGTTGCCGCCGCCCATATTCGGCGATGGGTTGGGGGCGGGTAAGCTGCGGGTAGTCGCTGAGCAGCTCGGGCAGCAACCGAGCAATTTCTTCAAGCCAGACTGAGTCGAGGCCGGCAAGATGGGGTCGTAAAGCCGGGCTGCGCACCCAGTCCGTAATCGGCGCCAGCGACAAGCGCCCTTCTGCGCCGTAGGAGCGCGTATGGGCAGTGGCAAAGCCCTGGCGCGTCACCCACTGAAACAACTCCTCCGCCAGGCGCGACTTGCCAATCCCTGCTTCGCCGGTGATCAAAACCAGATGCGCCCCACCGCCCGCCGCGCGCTGCCAGGCTGCCTGCAACTGCTGCCACTCTGCTTGCCGGCCAACCAGTTGATAGGCAGCCGCAGCGGTCTCTTCACCGCCGAGCGAGGAACTTGGGCGCGGCGTCCGCTGCAAGCGTTGATACGCGGCATGCAGCGCCTCACCCGGCTCGACGCCTAGCTCGCATTGCAGCGTTTCGACGGCACTCTGATAGACGCGTTGGGCGCCGGCAGGATCATCGTCCAACTCGTGCAGGCGCATGAGCATTGCATAGGCGCTTTCGTCGAGCGGATCGAGCCGGAGCAACTGCTGCGCCACCGGCAGCGCCGCGGCATAGTGGCGTTGTGTTTCGAGCAGAAGCACCAACTTTTGGCAGGCGCTGCGCGCTTGCTGTTGCAGCCGTTCGCGCTCGGGCGCCATCCAGTCGTCGTAGCAGCCCGGCAGCAGATCACCCTGGTAGAAAGCGAGCGCACGTTCCAGCGCTTGCCGCGACAGCGCAGCTTCACCCTGCTGTTCGGCGGCTGCAGCCTGGCTCAGGGTGCGCTCAAAGAGCTGAACATCAATTACCTGTGCGGCATCCGTCTTCCAATAGACCGTATTGCTATCGACAGCCAGAAAATGCTCCGCATCCGGGAGGGCGTGGCGCAGTTGATACAAGAACTGGCGCAGATTGTTGCGCGCCTGGGCCTCGGTTGCATCGGGCCAAAAGAGAAAAGCCAGGTGCTGGCGCGATTGGGGTGAATCGGCATGGAGAATCAGATAGGCAATCAGGGATTGCAGGCGCGCCGTACTCACACCTGCAACCGGTGTGTCATCGAGAACAAACTGAAAGCCTCGAGCAGTTGGACATGCAAAACAGGGTGCGACATGCGATAACCTCCGAACTACCACTCGCCAGGCCATAGTATAGGCGATCTTCAGGAAAACAACGAAGTGATCCTGTGGGGGTGGTGCGCCTGTCAACCAGGCTGTCAGGGCGGAGAGGGTTATACGACGGGCGGCCAATCCGGTAGGGGCAGAGCCCAGTGTCTGCCCGGTTGCGTTGCAATGGCGAATGTTCTAATCGAACAACACGGGACGGCGCGGGGGCCGTCCGCTACAATGCGCGCCGATCCGGTAGGGGCAGACCCCCATGTCTGCCCGGTTGCTGCCCGTTTGGTCGTAATGGCGGATGTCCGTATCGGACGACACGGGACGGCACGGGGGCCGTTCCCTACCAATGGGGGGGAAGAATGATGAGTAGCGATCGATTTCCTCAACGAAAACGTTTGCGGCTGCGGGGCTTTGACTACCGGACGCCGGGGGCATACTTTGTGACGATCTGCACTGAACACCGGGTGCATTTGTTTGGGGAAATCAACGACGGCCGTATGCGACGAAATGGTGCGGGCGATATGGTGGATGCGGTGTGGCTCTCACTGCCCGACAAGTTCCCTGATGCCCAGTTGGATGCGTTTGCCGTGATGCCGAACCACATCCATCTTTTGATCTGGATTGCCTGGCTGGCGACGTCGCCGCCAGCGCCGCCGGAGAACTCGCTGATCGAGATCATGCGCTGGTTCAAATCGCTGACGACGGCGAAGTATCGGCGCGGCGTCAAGGAAGAAGGCTAGCAGGCTTTTCCGGGGAAGCTCTGGCAGCGTAGTTACTACGACCAGATCGTGCGTGACCAGCGGGCGCTGGACGCAATCCGGCGCTACATAACCACCATCCGGAACGCTGGACACTGGACCTCTACAACTGCGAGCGGCGTGCGCAAGACCCGCTGACGCGTGAAATCTGGCAGATGCTGCTAGCGCAGCCATCAACGCAGCAAGGCGGATAAAGATACATCCTCTCCCGCACGCCGGTTGCGCTTCCAGGCGCACCGTGATACGATTTCCGCCCAATCTGTCTGGCGCTCGGGCCAAATCAACAGCAGCTATTTCTGACGTGGAGAAGCCTCTATGACCGACCAGAGTGTCGTCGCCCGCCGTCGCGAACAGCGGCGCGCACGCCAGAGCGCTGCGGCTGTGCATGTGATCGCCCAGCCCATCAACAACCTGCCCGTCTACGAACTCGCCAACGACGAGGCGCTGCATCAGATCAACGACGCGTCGATGTTGATCCTCGAAGAGATCGGCATCGACTTCTATGACGAGGAGGCGTTGGCGGTGCTGGCTGCGCACGGCGCCGTCGTCAAAGATTCGACCGTCTACTTCGACCGCAAGCTGATTGCCGAGTATGTGGGCAAGGCGCCGGCGCAGTTCACACAGTTGGCGCGCAACCCGGAGCGCAACGTCGTGATCGGCGGCGCCTATGTCACCTTTGCGCCGGTTTATGGCCCGCCCTACGTCTACGACCTGAGTCGCGGCCGCCGCGAGGCAACGCTGGCGGACTTCGAGAACTTTGTCAAGCTCGCCTACCTCAGCCCCTATATTCACCACTCCGGCGGCACTGTCGTGGAGCCAACCGACCTGCCCACGCGCGCCACCTCGACATGATCTACGCCCACATCAAGTTCAGCGACAAGCCCTTCATGGGGTCGGTCACCAGCGGGCCGAACGCCGAAGACAGCGTGCGTATGGCAGAGCTTCTCTTTGGCGCAGAAACAATCCGCCAGCAGCCTGCGCTGCTCTCGCTGATCAATATCTCCAGCCCGCGGCGGCTCGACGACCGCATGTTGGCCGCGCTCAAGGTCTATGCCAAGGCGCGGCAGGCAATGATCATCACGCCCTTTATCCTTTCCGGGGCGATGGCGCCGGCCGCGGTGGGTGGCACGCTGGCGCAGCTCAACGCCGAGGCGCTGGCCGGCATCGTGCTGGCGCAGATGATCGAGCCGGGCACGCCGGTGATCTACGGCGCGTTTCAGACCAACGTCGATCTGCAGAGCGGTGCGCCGGTCTTTGGCTCGCCCGAAAGCCAGATCGCACTGGTCGTCAGCGCGCAACTGGCGCGGCTGCACGGGCTGCCCTTTCGCTCCGGCGGCATGTTCACCAGCGCCAAGATCGCCGATGCGCAGGCCGCGTACGAGTCGGTGCAGGTGATGCTGCCCGCAGTGCTGGCGCGCGTCAACTTTGTGCTGCACGCCGCGGGCTGGCTGGAGGGCGGATTGACCGCGGGCTATGAAAAGTTCGTGCTCGACTGCGAGTTGTTGGGCATGTATCACAAGTTTCTGCAAGGGCTGGACCTGTCCGCGGAAGGGATGGCGCTGGAGAGTATCCGTGAGGTGGCGCCGGGCGGCCATCACCTGGGCACCGCGCACACCATGCGCAACTTCCGCACGGCCTTCTACCGCGCCGGCCTCTTCGACTATAATTCGGCTGAGCAGTGGCAGGCCGAAGGCGCGCAGGATGCCCAGCAGCGCGCGCATCAGAAGTACCGGCAGTTGCTGGCGGACTACACGCCCCCGTCGCTCGACCCGGCGGTCGATGAAGCGTTGCAAGCATTCATGGCGCGTCGCAAACAAGAGATTAAACCGGAGTATTGAGATGGAACGTGAAACAGTGCTCTATGCCTTGACCGCGCAAAAGTATGTGTTTGCCCAAAAATATGGTGTCACACAATTGGGCATCTTTGGTTCGGTTGCGCGAGGGCAGGCGACCGAAGGCAGCGACGTTGACGTGGTGGTCGAAATGCCGCCGGATATTTTCCAAATGGTGCATTTGAAGGAGGATATTGAGGCGCTCCTTGGTGTCCCGGTCGATCTGATTCGATTGCATAAAAACTTGAATGCTTATCTCAAAAGCCGAATTGATCGTGAAGCCATCTTCGTCTGATCCGCAGTTAATACGCGTGATTGCTGAAAATATCTGATCGCCATTGACCGCATCGAGCGTCGATTTGCGGACGTTGGCACACCCGACGATTTCCTGTCCAGCGATGCGGGGATCGATCGCCTCGATGGCATAACGATGATGTTGATCGCAATTGGTGAGCAGTTGAAACAATTGGATGCTTTTGCTGTGCTGCTTGACCTGGCTACTCGCTATCCTCAGGTTGATTGGAAGGGCGCCAAAGGTATCCGGGACTTTTTGAGCCACCACTACTTTTCGCTGGATGCTGAAGTGATTTTCGATGTGTGTCAAAACAAGCTCGCGGGGCTAAAGCAGGCAATTCTCAGCCTGCATGACTCGCAAGTTGGGGAGCAAATAGATACTCTTTTAAAAGACGAGGATGCAGATGGCTGAGCGACGTTCTCCACTCTACGAAATTCACGTGCGATCCGCGGTGCGCATGGTCAAGGGCGGCGGCGACTACCTGTTTCCGCTGGCCTACACCGCGCCGGCCGAGGAGCACCGAACCGTGCGCCAGAATGTAGGGATGCAGGACCTGACCAGCATGGGCGAGGTCGACATCAAGGGGCCAGGCGCCGAACGGCTGATCAGCCGGCTGGTGGTGGCGAGCATCTACGACCTGCAGCCGGGGCAGGTGCGCTACACGACAATGTGCCGCCCTGATGGCCGTATTGTGGACGACATAACGGTCTATAAGTTTGGCGACGAGCATTTCATGATCGTCACCAGCAGCGCCGCGCAAGCTCACCTTCCGCTGGGTCGCCGAGCACGCCGCAGGCATGAGCGCCTACGCCAACGATGTCAGCGGCGCCATTGCACTCATCTCCGTGCAAGGGCCGCGCTCGCGTGACTTCCTCGCCAGCGTCGTCGCGGATAGTGGGGTGCTGCTGGCGCTCAAGTTTTTCCGCTTCGGCGCCAACCGCATCGATGAGACCGAGTTGCTGATCTCGCGCTCCGGCTATACCGGCGAGCTCGGCTACGAACTCTACGCACCAGCCGAGGAAGCGGCCGTGCTGTGGGAGTTCCTTGAACGCCGCGGCAAGGAGTTTGGCTTGCTGCCCTACGGCGTCGGCGCGATGCAGAGCCTGCGCATTGAGAAAGCCTTTCCGCTCGCCGGCCCCGACATCGATGGGGAACAGAGTCCCTTCGAGGTGGGGCTGAACCGCTGGATCGATTTCTCCAAGCGCGACTTCATCGGCCGCGACGCACTGTTGCACATCCAGGATCGCGGCTTGCAGGAGCGCTGGGTTGGCCTGGAGGTCGACAGCCCCACGCCCGCCGCGCTCAATGACCCCATCTACAGCGTGGCCGACTTCAAGACATGGCGCGAGACGATTCACACGGGCAGCGAGGCGGGCGCCGCCTTCGACGCCGAGGAAGCTGGCTACCAGCAGATCGGCCGCGTCACTTCCAGCGCCCAGGGGCACAGCGTGGGCAAGCTGCTGGCGCTTGGCTATCTCAGCGTTAGCCATTCGTGGCCGGGCGCGAAGGTCATGGTCGTCAGCGGCGGCCGGCCGTCTCTGGCGACAGTAGTCAACACACCTTTCTTCGACCCGGCGGGCAACCGCCTGCGCGGCAGCATCACCCGCACGCTGGCGGAGGGCGGCACGAACGCTGCACCGGAGACCAACACGAGAGTTACAGGAAAAAAGAGATAGACCACGGATTTGACGGATGCGCGCGGATTCTTGCCTTTGTCCGTGTAAATCCGCCTAATCCGTCAAATCCGCGGTCTATTAGGAGTTCTGTTATGAACGCATATTCTCGACACTACAATACCATCGTGATCGGCGTGGGCGGCATGGGCAGCGCGACGTGCTACGATCTGGCCCGGCGCGGGCAGAGCGTGCTGGGCATTGAGCAGTTCGACATCCCGCACGACCAGGGGTCATCGCACGGCTACACGCGTATCATCCGCCTAGCCTATTACGAGCACCCGTCCTATGTCATGCTGCTCAAGCGCGCCTACGAGTTGTGGGAGGATATCGAGCGCGTGTCCGGCGAGAAGCTGCTCTACAAGATCGGCTCCATCGACGCCGGCCCGGCCGATTCGTGGGTCTTCAAGGGATCGTTCCAGTCCGTCGTGCAGATGGGCATTGACCACGAGGTGCTCACCGGCATTGAGTTGAACCGGCGCTTCCCCGGCTACCGTCTGCCGCAGGAGAGCATGGCGCTCTACCAGAAGGATGGCGGCTTTCTCACGCCCGAGCGCGGGGTCGTCAGCTACGTCAACGCGGCGCTGGCGCACGGCGCCGAAATCCACGGCCGCGAGACGGTGCTGGGCTGGGCGCCGCGCGGTGACGGCGTGCGCGTCACCACTGACCGCGCAGAGTATACCGCTGACGCGCTCGTCTTCACCGCCGGCGCGTGGAACAGCCAGCTCATGCCGTGGCTGCACGGCCTGGCGACGCCGGAGCTACAGGTGCTGATCTGGATGCAGCCGGAGCGGCCCGAATACTTCCGGCTCGACAACTTCCCGGTCTTCAACTGCTTGGTGGAGGAAGGGCGCTTCTACGGCTTCCCGGTCTTTGGCGTGCCAGGCTTCAAGTTCGGCAAATATCACCACTTCGAAGAGCAGGGCCGGCCGCATGAGATCAAGCGCGCGCCGGGCCGCGAGGACGAGGCGATGCTGCGCGAGTTTGCGGCCCGCTACTTCCCGCATGCCACCGGCCCGACGCTGACGCTCAAGGAGTGCATGTTCACCAACGCGCCCGACGGCCACTTCATCATCGACCTGCACCCGGAGTTCCCGCAGGTGAGCTTTGCCTCGGCCTGCTCCGGTCACGGCTACAAATTCGCCAGCGTGATCGGCGAAATCCTGGCCGACCTGGCCGAGCGCCAGCAGAGCCGCCACGACATCAGCCTCTTTGCGCTCTCGCGCTTCGGCGGCCGGCCGAGCAAGCTCCACCGCGAGAAGATGGCGCTGATCGAGCGCGGGCTGCCGGCGGGAGAAGGGCATCCGGGCTATGGAGCAGGGGCGAGGGGCGAAGGGCGAGGGTCGAAGCCATCGATCAGCGGAATCGAAATGGATACGGCGCATTCGAGCTACTGGCAAAGGGCGGATGTGACGCCGTTTTGGTAGAATGCACAACAAGATATGGAATCAGAAGTGTCTGCGCAGACAATGGATTCCTGGAAAATGGCAGTGAATGAGAGGCCGCTATGCACGAGATCCTATTTCTAGTCGAAGATTCGCCGGAGGGCGGCTATGAGGCGCGCGCCCTGGGGGAGTCAATCTTCACCGAGGCGGACGATCTGGAGTCTCTGCGTCTACGCCTGATCTGACCTACCCTGCAAATTCTTATACGTTTTTGACGGTTGGAAAAATTGAAAGGAATTCTTCATGTTGGAGAATCTCGTCCGACACGGGTTGATCAAGCTGGCTTTCGCCTGCATCGCCCTTGCTTTGTCCGCCTGCGGTTTCGGCGCGCAGCCGACGCCGACGCCTGCACCGGTCACGTTGCGCTACATCACTTTTGCCGGGCTGGATACAGCCGAGCAGACGCTGGTCGAGCGCTTTCGCACCACACATCCTTCTGTTACGATGGCCGTGGAGCAGTACAATCGTGCGCCTGAGGAATATCTCACCACGGCGCCGGTCCCCGATCTCATGCTGATCACCCCCGGCCAATTTCTCGACAATGCAATGGCCCGCGACGCGCTGACCGATCTCACCGACCTGTGGGCGCAGTCTGGCGCGGGTCAGACGGTGGCGCCGGGTCTGCGCGCCTTGAGTGAGCGAGAAGGCCGCCAATATTACCTGCCCACCGGCTACAACTGGAACGGCGTTTACTACAACAAACAGCTCTTCGAGCAACTGGGGTTGCAGCCGCCGCGCACCTGGGATGAGTTTGTGCAACTGAGCGAGACCCTGTGGCTCAACGGCGTCACGCCCTTTGCCGTCAGCGGCGGCGATCCCTTCATGGGGCTGCTCTGGTTTGACTATCTCAACCTGCGCCTCAATGGGCCCGCGTTTCATCAGGAATTCCTCGCCGGCGACATCCCCTTCGACGACCCGCGCATCCGCCTTGCGTTCGAGTTGTGGGCGTCGCTGGTGGAAAAGGGGTATTTCCTGCAGACGTCCGGCACGATGGACATCGACGCTGCGCTCGCCGCGGTCGCGCCCTCTTCCGCGGCAGCCAGCCCCCAGGCGGCGATGGTTTTGTCGGGGCCGGCCTTTCTCGGTGTGCTGTCACCCCAGCAGCGGGACGCGCTCGGCTTCTTTCCCTTCCCGATCCTCGATCTCGCGCAGCCGCCGGCCGAAGTCGTCATGGCGATCGGCTACATGATCCCGGCGCAGGCGCCCCATCGTGATGTGGCGCTGGCCTTTGCCGACCTGCTTGCCTCGCCAGAAGGGCGCGATCTGCTCATGGCGGAGGTGGTCGCCTCCGGTCTCTACGCACCGATTACCGGCAGCGCTGAGGATGAGACGTTGCCCGCCAGCGTCCGCCAGGGGATGACGCTGGGTGCAGGAAGCGGAAAGCGTCGTTGCGCCCTACTACATGAGCGTGTCGCCGGCGATGTGGCCGGCGCTGATGACGATGCAGCGCCGCATCCTGACCGAGCCGGGCAGTGGCAAAGGCTTTGACCTGGATGGGATGCTGGCGGCATTGGAGACGGCGCGGTAATGCAGCGGCGGCGATCAAGCCTGACGTTACTGCCGCGCCCACACACTCCGTTGCCTAACTTGACGAAAACCGCCGCACGTGTCATCTTGCCCTATGCGGCGATGACGTGAACCGCATCAACCCATTTCATCTAAAACCATTGAAATAGAAAGGAATGTGCCATGTCGAGACCAGTTACTCTGTTTACCGGTCAGTGGGCGGATCTGCCGCTGGAGGTGTTGGTGCAGAGGGTGAGCGCCTGGGGCTTTGATGGACTGGAACTGGCCTGCTGGGGCGACCATTTTGAAGTCGATAAGGCGCTCGAAAGCGATCGCTACGTGCGCGAAAAGCGCGACCTGCTCGAACAGCACGGCTTAAACTGCTGGGCCATCAGCAATCACCTGGTCGGCCAGTGCGTCTGCGACCCGATTGACGACCGCCACAAAAGCATCCTTCCCTCGCGCATCTGGGGCGACGGGAAGCCCGAAGGCGTGCGCCAGCGCGCCGCGGAAGAGATCGCCAACACGGGGCGCGCAGCCAAACGCTTTGGCGTCGATACGGTCAACGGCTTTACCGGCAGCAGCGTCTGGCACAAGCTCTACTTCTTCCCACCCACGAGCGACGCTGAGATCGATGCCGGCTATCAGGATTTTGCCGATCGCTGGACGCCTGTGCTGAATGTCTTCCAGGCCGAGGACGTGCGCTTTGGGCTGGAGGTGCACCCGACCGAAATCGCCTATGACCTCATCACCTTCGAACGCGCGCTGCGCGCGCTCAACGGCCACCCGGCCTTCGGCATCAACTTTGACCCCAGCCACCTGGTGCATCAATTTATCGACCCGACCGAACTGATCTACGCCTTCCCCGAACGCATCTTCCACGCACACATCAAGGACGCCAAGGTTCAGCTCACGGGCCGCAACAGCATCCTCTCCTCGCACCTCAGCTTTGGCGACCACCGCCGCGGCTGGGACTTTGTTTCGCCCGGCCATGGCGACGTGAAGTGGGATCCGATCGTGCGCGCGCTCAACCGCGTCGGCTACCAAGGCCCGCTCTCGATCGAGTGGGAAGACAGCGGCATGGATCGCGACTTCGGCGCGCCTGAATCGTTGGCGCTCGTACGCCGCATCGACTACGCGCCTTCGTCCGTGGCCTTCGACGCAGCCTTTGCAAAGTAGCTATTCTATAGACCGCGGATGACGCGGATTAGACGGATGTTTGCGGATAAAATCTGCCCTGGTATAAATCCGTGTAAATCCGCCGAATCCGTTTAATCCGCGGTCTATTCTTTCTTCCTCCTCACACACATTTGACAGGAGCCATGATGACCTCTCCTTTGACGATTGATGCTGTGCTCGACGCCGTGCGCTTTCGTGGCATCGGCCCGACGCGCGGCGGGCGTGTGGTCGCGGTCGCCGGCCACCCGCACGATCCGGCCGTTTACTACTTTGGCGCGGTCGCCGGTGGAGTCTGGAAGACCGAAGACGCCGGCACGACCTGGTGCTGCATCTCTGACAGCCAGCTCAACACCGCGTCGGTCGGCGCGCTTTGCGTCTCCCAGAGCCATCCCAATGTGCTCTACGCCGGCATGGGTGAGACGACGATCCGCATCGATGTCTCCTACGGGGATGGCGTCTACAAATCAACCGACGGCGGGCGCACGTGGAAGCATCTTCTGGGGCTGGCCGACACGCACCACATCGGCCGCGTGCGCGTCCACCCCACCAATCCCGAGCTCGTCTATGTGGCGGCGCTGGGGCACGCGTTTGGCGCGAATGAGGAACGCGGCGTCTTCCGTTCGCGCGATGGCGGCGCCACGTGGGAGAAGGTGCTCTATGTCAGCGAGAAAGCGGGTGCAGTCGATCTCGCCATCGACGAACAGAATCCGTCGATCCTCTACGCCAGCATCTGGCAGACCCACCGCAATTTCTGGGAACTGAGCAGCGGCGGCGAGGACAGCGGCCTGTGGCGCTCACAGGATGGCGGCGACGCGTGGGAGCGCATCAGCGACAACCAGGGCTTCCCGCAGACGCTCAAGGGTAAAATCGGCGTCGCGGCGTCGCCGGTCAAGGCTGGGCGCGTGTGGGCCATCGTCGAGGCCAAAGATGCGTCTGGCCTTTACCGCTCCGATGACTTTGGCGCGACGTGGCAGCGGCTCAACGACAAGGTCGACCTGCTGGCGCGGCCCTGGTACTACATGCACATCTACGCCGACCCGCAGGACGCAGAAACTGTCTATGTGCTCAACCTGGGGATGCACAGGTCAACCGACGGCGGCAAGACCTTTGTGGAAGTTCCCACCCCGCACGGCGACAACCACGACCTCTGGATCGACCCGCACAACAATCGGCGCATGGTCGAGGGCAATGACGGCGGCGCCTGCGTTTCTTTCAACGGCGGTGAGTCCTTCAGCACCATCTACAACCAGATGACGGCGCAGTTCTATCACATGGACATTGATGACGAGTTTCCTTACCGCGTCTACGGTACGCAGCAGGACAACTCCAGCGTTTGCGTGCCTAGCGACACCGTTGCCGGGCCGATCACCTGGGGCGATTGCGAGGTCGTCGGCACGGGCGAGAGTGGCTATATTGCCGTCAAACCCGACGATGTGAACACGGTGTATGTCGGCGCGGTGGGCAGTTCGCCGGGCGGACAGGGGTCGCTGCAAAAAGTTGACCGCATCTCCGGACAGATTCAGCTTGTCAACGTCTGGCCCGAGGATCTGCACGGCCGCGGCGTCGGCGAGGCCAAGGTGCGCTTTCCGTGGACCTTCCCGATCCTCTTTTCGCCGCACGACTCGAACGTACTCTACACGTGTGGCAATCTTGCCTACCGTTCGACCAATGGCGGCCACAGTTGGGCAGCGATCAGCCCCGACCTGACGCGCGGCGATCAAAGCAAGCTCGGCCCCTCCGGCGGGCCGATCACGCTCGACACCAGCGGCGCCGAACATTACGCCACCCTCTACACCTTCCGCGAGTCGCCGCACGAAGCAGGCGTCTTCTGGGCCGGCAGCGACGACGGCCTGGTGCATATCTCGCGCGATAACGGCGCAAGCTGGCAGAACGTCACCCCGCCTGACCTGCCCGAATGGAGCTACATTCGCACTGTCGAGCCGTCGCCCTTCGATGCGGCCACCTGGTATGTCGCGGCCACGCGCTATAAGCTGGATGACCCGGCGCCCTATCTTTACAAGACGACCGACTATGGGCAAAGCTGGACTGCCATTGCCGACGGCATCCCGGCGCATGACTATGTGCGCGTGATCCGCTGCGACCCTAATGTGGGCGGTGTGCTCTACGTGGGCACGGAGTTGGGGCTGTATCTCTCGCTCGACGACGGCGCAACGTGGCGGCGCTGGCAGGCGAATCTGCCGGTGACGCCCGTGTACGATCTCAAGGTCAAAGGGAAGGATCTTATCCTCGCTACGCACGGCCGCGGCTTCTGGATCGGCGACAACCTGACGCTGCTTTACCAGAGTATTGCGCGGGAGGTGGATAGCGCGTCGGCGCCTGTGCTGTTCGCCCCTGGCCTCACCCACCGCGTCCTGCCCGACCTTTTTGCCGACTGGATGCCGGGCGAGGGCAAGATCTACGGCGTCGGGCTTGGCTCTGGCGCCACGGTGCTTGCGCGCAAGAACGAAACCGGACAAATCTCGCGCACATTTCTTGATGCCGGCGAAGGCGCACCGCGCGGCGCGGTGGTGGATTATTTTCTCCCCGAAACGCCTGCGGTCGAGACGCCTGTCACATTGACGATCCTGGACGCCGACGGCGATGAGCTGCGCGAGTATGGGCGCAAACCTGCGGACTACGACAAGTGGGACGACAAGCGCAAGAGCCTGGCGCCGGGGCCGTGGCTGCCGCTGCACGCCGGCATGAACCGCTTCGTATGGAATCTGCGTCTACCAGGCGCGGTCAAGGTGGCGGGCAATAAAACCGCCAGCGCGGTCAATGAAGGCCCGTTCGTGCTGCCGGGGCATTATCAGGTGCGCCTCACCGTGGGTGATGCCGAGTATACGCAGGGCTTCGAGGTGGTGAACGATCCGCGGGTGCGCACATCGCTGACGGACTTACAGGAGCAGCAGACTCTGCTGTTGCGCATTCGCGATAAAATCTCAGAGGTGCATAGTGCGATCAACCGGCTGCGCACGGTGCGCCAGCAGATCGAGATGTGGCAGCCGCGCGTCGCTGACGCGCCAGTGATTGCGGCCGCTGTTGCTGCCTTGCTGGATAAGCTGGCCGCCATTGAGGACAAGCTGATCCTGCCCGGCGACCAGAAGGTGACCTACGGGCTGATCGTGCGCTCACGGCTCAATGAGGCGTTGGCTTCCGTGATCGCCATCGTCGGCTCTGCTGACGCTCGCCCGACCGAGCAGGCCTATGCCCTGGCAGCGGAGTACAGCGCGCAGATCGACGCCCAGCTTGCGGCGCTGGATGCTGCGTTGACCGACGATCTGGCGGAGTTGAATCAGGCGATCCGCGCCGCAGACCTGGCGCCGATCGCGTAGGAAAGCGAGAGCTTCACAATACTTAGCAAATCTCACACAAAGCCACGGAGAACACAAAGAAAAGTCAAGAAAAGACATTCCCTTTGTGTTCTCCGTGGCTTTGTGTGAGGCGAGATTTGGTTTTTCGCTACGCGTCCACCCGCCCAAGCACCGCCACCACATTCTGTCCACCAAAGCCAAAGGCGTTGACGATAGCATAGCGCGCATTCACGCGTTCTGCCTGATTGCCGACGATATGGAGATCGATTTCCGGGTCCGGCGTGTAGTTGATGGTCGGGGGAACGATGCCTTCGCGCAGCGCACAGACTGCCGCGACGACCGACTCGGCGCCGGCCGCGCCCAGCGCATGTCCAACCATACTTTTGATGCTGGTGATCTTCAAGTTATAAGCCGCCTCGCCAAAGGGCGCTTGAGAGCCAGCGTCTCGCTGATGTCGTTGAGCACTGTGCCCGTACCGTGCGCCATCACAATGTCGATGTCTTCCGGTTTTAGTTTCGCCATCTGCAACGCGCCGCTGAGCGCACGCGCGGCGCCGCCGCCATTGGGGTCGGGTGCGGTGATATGAAAGGCGTCGCCGGTCAGCTTACCGCCCAGGACTTCGGCGTACAGCTTGGCGCCGCGCGCGTGCGCGTGCTCTTCCGTCTCCAAGATCAGCGCGGCCGCGCCTTCACCGGCGACGAAGCCGTCGCGATCCACCGAAAAGGGGCGGCAGGCGTGTTCCGGATCGTCGGTGCGGGTGGAGAGTGGCCCCATACGCCCAAACGCCGCCATCGTCAGCATCGACATCAATGATTCGGCGCCGCCGGCGATGATCACATCCGCCTCGCCGCGCTGAAGATAATGATAGCCTTCGATGACGGAGTAATGACCGCTGGCGCACGCGGCCGTGCTGGTCATGACGGGGCCTTTAGCGCCGACTTCGATCGAGATGATGCAGGAAACCGCGTTCGCCATTGCGCTTGGCACGACGAACGGCCCGACCGAGCGCCACCCCTTGCGCACGACTTCGAGGGCGCCCGCCTCGATCTCGGGGATGCCGCCGCCGCCGGTTGCCATCAGCACGCCGACGCGCTCCGCATTGTTGTCGTCGATCGTAAAGCGAGCGTCGTCTAATGCCTGGCGCGCCACCGCGACGGCGAATTGCGAGGAGCGATGGACGCGGCGCGCAGTTTTGCGATCCATGTACTTTGTCGCGTCAAACCCCTTGACTTCGCAGGCGATGTTGTGCGGCATATCCTGCGTGTCAAAGCCAGTGATATGCCCAGCGCCAGACTTTCCGGCCAGCAGATTCTGCCAGAACGTGGAGACATCATTGCCAATAGGCGTCAGGGCGCCCATGCCAGTAATATAGACTCGCGTCATTTGGATAACCCACTTTCTATGGTTTGGGAGCGCCAGCACCGATAGTTCGTCTGGCTGTGAAAAAGGGCGCAGTATTGCGCCCTTTACGCTGGTCCGAAATAGCCTGTCATTTCACTTGTTGGAGCATTCCAGTTACTTTGTTACGGCTCTGTTAGTAACTATGCTCCCTCTGGGCCGCCAACGAGCAATGAAAATTGCTTTTCCCTGCGCACCTCTGCCTCTCAGCGCCTCCGCGTCAACGCTATTTCTCAAGTCAGCATGGCAAAGCAAAGGTGCAGGCACATTCCTCTGAATGTCCTTCTGAATTATACTGATAGGTCGTGATGACCGTCAAAATTCCAATGAAAAACAACGTAGGTCCAGATCATGTCTGAAGCAAACACTCTGATTACGACGCAGATCCATCTGCTGCCGGCCAGCATTGCAAGTCTGCCTCAGGAACTGCGCGACCTGCTATTAGTATATCTCCAACGATGGGGAGAACCCGCCGAACAGATCGAAGTCGCGGAATTGTTGCGCAATGCACAAGGCGACTGGCCTGCGCTGCTTGATTACCTGGCGCATGCCTATCTGGCCGCGCACAATCCGCAACGTGCGATGGAGATCATCGAGCGCCGGCAGCGTCGCAATACGACCATTGGTTCACACGCGCTGGAGGCACGCGCTCTGCTGGCGTTGGGTTTACGCGACGCGGCGCGCCAAGTTGCACTGGAATTAGCGGCCGCCAACCCCCGCAACGGCGTCGCGCTCGGCGCGGCCGCCCAGGTGCTCGCTGCAACCGCAGATTTCGAGACCGCGGCCGCCCCTGTGATGGCTTATCTGGAAGCAAAGCCCTACGATCTGCAAGGAACGCTGGCGTTAGCGCTGGTCGCAATCGGGACGGAACGCCCTGACTTGGCCGACGCTCAGTTGCAGCGGCTGGGCGGCGGCATTCCCGCTGGCATTACCGTGGAGCAGCTTGTCCTGCTTCAGGAGATCGCGCAAACGCTGGGCAAGCGCGAAACTGCGGCGGCCGCCGCGCTCGAAATTCAGCGACGCCAGCAGCAGGAGTTGCAGGGGTTGCAGACAATGTTGGCGCCGTTTATCGACGCCGCGGATCTGCTGATCAGCGATCCGGGGGCTTTCTACCGCCAATACACCGGCCTGGAATCGATCAAGCTGACGCGCGAGGAAAGCCAGCGCGTGCAGGTGGAGACGATTCGCCACTTCGGGTTTGAGCGGCTGCGCGAAGGCCAGACCGAGACGATCGCGCTGGCGCTGCTGCGCAATGAATCCGTGCTGGCCGTGATGCCGACGGGTGGCGGCAAATCGCTCTGTTACCAGTTGCCGGCGCTTGTGCTGCCGCGCGCCACTCTGGTCATCAGCCCTTTGATTGCTCTGATGAAAGATCAGGTGGAAGGCTTGCCATCTGCGGCGCAGGCGCGTGCTGTTTTTATCAACAGTACGCTGAGCGACGCCGAGATGGCCGCGCGTATGGAAGGAATCGCGCGCGGGGAATACAAGCTCATCTACGCCGCGCCTGAACGCCTGCGTCAGCGCGCTTTTCTGTATGCGCTGCGTCAAGCCGGATTGGACCTCTTCGTCGTAGATGAGGCGCACTGCGTCAGCATGTGGGGGCACGACTTTCGCCCCGACTATCTCTTCATCCAGCGCGCGCGTATGGAATTGGGAAATCCGCCCGCGCTCGCCATGACCGCGACCGCGCCGCCGCGTGTGCGCGATGAGATCGTCGACTATATCAGCGATGACGCCACCACCCACACCGAGCAGGAAGGCGAGCGCGCGCACCGGCCGCATGTGATCGCGCTTGATATTTTCCGTCCTAACCTGCATCTTTCTGCGCTTCAATTTCATAACGAAGATGAGAAGTTGGCTGCGCTCGTCAACTATGTCGGCAAAACCGTGGGAAGCGGCATTGTCTATGTCAACAGCCGCCGCCGCGCCGAAGACATTGCGGCGGCGCTCCGCCACGCCGGCGTCAGCGCCGAAGCCTACCATGCGGGGATCGCAGAGCGCGGCCCTGTGCAGGATCGCTTCATGTCAAGCCGGACGCGCGTCGTGGTCGCCACCATCGCATTTGGCATGGGCATCGACAAATCGGATATACGCTTCATCGTTCACTTTCACCCATCGCGCAGCCTGGACGCCTATTACCAGGAGGTCGGGCGCGCTGGGCGCGACGGCAAGCTCAGTCAGGGCATCCTGTTCTATAGCAACAACGACTGGGCGAACTTGCGGCGCTGGGCGCGCGCTGAGGAGTATTCGGCAGCATTTCTCAAACGTGTTTTTGCTGCCGTCGCCACCCAGCTTGGCGTCGCGGTGCGCACTGCCGTCGAACCGGAAAACGCAACTACGCCAGCAGACGAAGACAAGGCGGAGACTGGCGCGGGGCTGCCCGCGGGGGAGCGCGCCGTGATGCCCGCAGGCAGCCCCGCGGCCGGCCCGGTCGATCTGCGCCGGCTGCAACAAGTGCTCAGCAGCGACGAGACCGCAGTGCGCGTCGCGCTGAGCATGTTGGAGCGCGCCGGGTTGCTGCAACGGGGCTTCGATCTGCCGCGCGAGGTTGCGATCAGCGTGCCGCGCCGTCTAAAGCGCGGGGTGCTGGATGATCGCACCGTTGCGCGGCTCTTCAAGGGGCTGCAACTCGGTCCGGATCAGTCGGCCACCTTTGCACTGGTGGATATTGCCAAGTTCATGCGGTGGGCGTTGGATGAAGCTGAGATGCATCTGTTGGCGCAATTGGATCAGGGTGCGTTTACGCTCAAATTTGGCCGGCGCGCGATGTTCGTGAATCTGCCAGCCGAACCGGATGATCTGGACGTACGCATCGAAGCTCTGCTTTCCCAGTCTACTGCCGTGGCGCAGCGACGCATCGACGACGTGATCGGCTACGCCACGACAAATAGTTGTCGCCACGGCTATATCAGCGCACACTTCGGCAGCCCGCCCCGCACACACTGCACCGTTTGTGAAAATTGCACTGGCATCCGTCCTGATATCATCCAGCCCGAACGCGTGGAACATCTGCTGCCCGACGATGTTGATATCGAGCCGATGATCATTGACTGTCTGATGAGCCTCCCCAAACCGGTCGGGCGCAGTGGGTTGGCGCGCATCCTGACCGGCGCGCTGCGTTCACCCGTCAAATCGGATCAAGCACGCCACTTTGGCGCGCTCAAGCCGTTGGGTGAAGGCGGCGTAAGCGCTTATATTGACGATCTGATCGAGGAGAACCGCCTGCGCCAGTACACGCGTCGGGATTATCCTGTGCTGGCGCCGACGCTGCGCGGACGCTCCGAAGCCGAAGCCTGGCTGACTGAACATCCCGAACTGGCCGCGTATGGCGAATCCGCAGCGGGGCCAGAAGAAGCTGCCGCCGAACCGGTTGAGGAGTCCGACCGCTATACCGCGCTGCAGAAAGCGCTTTGGCTCTGGCGCCGCCGGCTGGCCGACGAGTTGGCGCAGCCCACCTACGTCGTCATGCGCAATGAGCTGATGCTGCGCATCGCCGAAACACGCCCGCAGACGGTGCAGGAGTTAGCAGCCTTGCCCGGCATGGGCGCCCAGCGTATGCAATATTACAGCGCGGCGTTGCTTGATATCATCAAACTCAACCCGCCCCAGCCAGGTGATCAAGACCGCCTGGCGTTACAACGGTCGGAGTTGGAGACGCAGGTCACGACGGCTAAAGCGGCGGCTCAGGTCGCCAATCAAGTCTCTCCGCAGATCGAGCGGCAAATCTACATGCGTTTGCAGGAGATGCGACAGAAGCTGGCGATCGGCAATCGAATCAAGCCTTACACCGTTGCCGGCGACGCCTTGCTCAAGGAGATCGCACGCCGCGCGCCGGCCAGCCTCGACGAACTCGATGCCGTTCAGGGTTTCTCCAACAGCGGTCTGACCAAAAATGCAGCGCAGATTGTGACGGTCATCGCCGCTATACGTCAATCCACCAACAAATAGCCATTGGCATCCATATACGCACCCGCACCCTTCAGCCGCTTTGACATCCACCGTGCTTTTGCGTATGCTTGCAGTCGATATGCGCCTGTAGCTCAGTGGATTAGAGCATTGGTCTTCGGAACCAAGTGTCGGGGTTCGAATCCCTCCAGGCGTACTGGTAGAGATGGCGTCTCCCTATCCGCAACATGACAAGACTCCGGAAAAGTCATGTTGTACAAACAGTCTAGACGTTCGACAGACAAACAGTCCATCACCGCAGGCGCTTTTTCGGAGCAAGGCTCAGCCGATCCCTAGCGCCAATAGCGCCAGGATCAGCAATCCCACTACAATGCGATAGGCGCCAAACAAGGCCAGGGTATGGGTTGCCACATAACGGAGCAACCAGGCGATGGCGATCCAAGCGGTGATGGCGGCGGTGATCGTGCCTGCCGCCAAGAGCACCCAATCGCTCCCTGTGATATTGTCGAAACTTGTGGCGAGCTCGAACATCGTGGCAATCAACATGGTAGGGATTGCCAGGTAGAAGGAGAAGCGCGTTGCCGCGGCGCGGCTGGCGCCAGCAAACATACCACCGACAATCGTCGCGCCAGAGCGCGAGACGCCTGGAATCAGCGACAAAACCTGGGCGCCGCCTACAGCCAGCGCCTGCTTGGCCGAAAGCTGCTGGAAATCGGCGGTTTGCGCCCGTCCGCGCACAAACCACTCGACGACGAACATCAGGATGCCCCCGACGATCAACGAGATGGGCACGACGTATGGCGACACAAAAAGTACTTCCTTGATCCAATCGTGGATGAAAAAACCGATCAGCCCAGCGGGAATAAAGGCAATCACCACATTGAGCCAGAGCCGCTGCACTGGCGAACTGTGCAGGACGGTGCGCACCTGCATGATCAGGTCGCGCGCAAAATAGAGCAGCATCGCCAGGGTCGCTCCGAACTGGATAAAAATCTCGAAGGTTCCCCCCATATTTGACTGAAAATTCAGCAACCGGCTGGCTACCAATAAGTGCCCGGTCGAGGAGATGGGGAGAAACTCGGTGAACCCTTCGATCGCCCCTAAAATGATCGCTTTCCACAACTCTTCCATGCCTGTAATCCTTTGAATCGTCATTTATTTCGGCTCAATCGTAGTGGATGCGGGGCGATCCTGCAAGGTGGACTGGGAAGCGCATCGCTCTTGCCGAATTGCAAGCAACCTTTAACGGAAAAAACGCAAGGAACCCAAAGGATGGAAATCTTTCCCTTTGGGTTCCTTGCGTTCTCTCTCGGCTAGATTTCATGGCTTGCGGCCATGAAGCTCCAAAGTATCACAGGAGATGGCGCGCGACTTTGGATGGGCGCATCGGGCTTATGGCTTTGGCGTTGGCGTGGGTTTTGCGCTGTGCACGGCAGGTAGGTAAAGGCAGGCGTTTGATCCCTGTTTGCATGTCTCTGGATCGGCGGGCAAGACGGGGTCAGTGGGCGTGGGCGTCGGCGTTATATTGGGCGCAAAGGTCGGCGTCGGCGTGGGGAAAAAGTTGATATCCCAAAAAGCAACGCCGAGTTTGAAGGGGATGGTGTCCATATTGCGCCGCCGGGCATGATACCACATGTACAGTTCCCCCTGGGCATTCTCCGCCACTGTCGGATAAAACACGCGCTCGGCGTCCCATTCCCCTAGCGGCGAGCCGAGCACCAGGGGATTGGCCGCATCCTTGAGCCAGGTGATGCCGTCCGTCGATGTGGCGTGCCCGATGCCGGTGATGCTCTTGTCGGCATTGCTGCCCTGATACCACATGTGCAGGGTGCTATCCTTCCGGATAATGGTGGGAGAAACGGTTTCGCCTTCATCCCATGCGCCCAGCTCACCGATGGGCAGCACAGGCTCCGGTTCTTCCTCGCTCTTGTGGCGTCTCCAGTGGATACCGTCGTCGGAGACGGCATAGCCGATCTGGTTGCTGGAGATGAGACCTCCATTGCCCGCGTACCACATGTGATACTTGCCGTTGAACTTGAGCACTTCCGGTGAAAGCACGCTGTAGCCGTCAAACGTTTCGCTGTATCCCGACGATTCAAACACTTTGCCGGGATTATCGATGGTTGGGTCATTATATTTCACCCAGTTCACCCCATCCTGCGAGGTGGCGTAACCGATGCCAAAGCCGCCGGTGTAAGCCGCGTAGCCGGCGTACCACATCTTCCAAATGCCTGCTTCTTTGTCGTAGAGCACCGACGGCGCGTTGATGCGCTCGTAGTCCCAATAGCCAAATCCGCCGTCGCGTAACACCGGGTTGCCGTTGTACTTCTGCCAGGTCATCCCATCTTTCGAGGTCGCCAGCCCGAGATCTTTGCCGTTCATGTTATATGAGGTGCCGGAGTACCACATATAGAACTCATCGTTGTTCGGATCGGCATCATTGTGATCCCAGAACATCACGTCGGTGGAGTAAATGCTGAAATCGTCCCAGCCCGCGGGCGGGCCATAGAACAGGATCGGGTTGCTGACATATTTGTTCCACCCTGCATCCGGCGTCGAAAAGGCAATGCTTGCGGGCAAAATGAGAAGCAGCAATGTGATCGTAGCCGCAAGAAAAACGCGTTTCATGGAATTCCTCCCCAAACTGATAAGCTTTGTAAGCGTCGCTATCACGATTCAGCCTATCATTTTGTCGCGTGCTCTATCAGCGTCGTTTTGTCTGAAAAATAGAACTACATTATGGGACGATTGACCGACCCCCGGCGGGGTTATTGCGTTCTGGAGATGAACCAAACGCTCTTCGTAGGTCGGGCTGCCAGCCCGACGGTGTTGCGTCAACGCTCTTTGTAGGTCGGGCTACCAGCCCGACGCTGTTGCGCCAACGCTCTTTGTAGGTCGGGCTACCAGCCCGACGCTGTTGCGTCAACGCTCTTTGTAGGTCGGGCTACCAGCCCGACGCTGTTGCGTCAACGAACCGGGCGACATCAATCAGCAGCAAGCCGGACCGATAAGAAGCTACGTCGGGCTGATAGCCCGACCTACTATCGGCTCGCCAAATTTTGGGATGCATCTCCCAGCCAGTGATTGAATTGCCAGTGCAGCGATGCCTGTGCTACGATAGGTTGCAGAAAATCCAGATAATGGTCTGGAGAGGTCGCATAGCTCGGTCGAGTGCGCCCGTCTCGAAAACGGGTAGGGTTCAACGCCCTCGAGGGTTCAAATCCCTCCCTCTCCGCCACACAAACAAAGGCTCCAGTCATCATGACTGGAGCCTTTGTTTGTTGCGCGAAGCCGGTCTGCTTATTCGCTGGGCGATTCGTTCACAATGGTGGGCAGATAGAGGAACTGCACCGCACCCTGCACATAGGTGACAGGCGCCTCGACGAAGACGTCCGGCATGGCCATGACCCTGCTGCGAATGGTCGCCGTGTAGACGCCGTCGTCCAGGCCAAGGAGTGCGGCGACGCGCAGGACTTCGTCTGCATCGTCTGTGGCTGGCTCCAACTGAAGCCATGCTGCGTCGGTGGTGGCTTCCCACGCAAAGCCGCTGCGCTGCTCGCCCAGTCGCACCGTGACTGTGACCGTCTCGCTGCCAAAGAGCGCGCCCAGATAGATCTCACGGGGAGCAAGCTCCAAGGTGGGCGTGAGAGGCGCTGTGGCAGTCGGCTCTGGCGTCACAGTCGGCGTCACAGTCGGCGTCACAGTCGAGGTCACAGTCGGACTTATCGACGCGGTCGGCGTCGGTTCGTCGGGGCTGTTGGCGCTGACGCAACTGCCTAATTCGACGCGATCCAGAAAGCTCCACATCTGTGAACCGAGTCCATCGTTGTATACATTGAAATAGACGACCAGGGTGCGTCCTCGATAGGCTGTCACGTCGAAGACCTGTTCGCGCCACGCACCATCACCGGCCGCCGTGCTGCGCGCCAAGCGCGCCAGATAACCATAGCTGCTGTTGAGCAAGAGCGTTTCTCGATAGTCCGCGTTATCGGCTACACCGTGCGTGCGTTCGACATAACGCAGTAGCACTGGCGCCTCGGCATTGGCTGAAATCGTCACTTTCTGAAAGACGGTGGAATAGGCGCGGCGGTTGGTCACGCCGGTAGGAATTCCCAGTTGCACCGCGGCCGCGCCGCTATAGACTGCCGTGGTCGTATAGCGGCCAGGGTACGGCGTCGAGCCAAACTGCCAGCCGCCGCTCGTCTCGAAGCCGCCGTTTACCAGCAGGTTGGTGCAAACGCCGGGGTCGGGCGTCGATGTTACAGGCGGCGTCGCGGTCGGTGTGGCAGTCTGCGTTGGCGTGGCGGTCGGCGTAGCCGTCGCCGGCGCGCCGGTCAGATCATACCCGGCCAGCTCGGCCAGCGTCGCCAGGGTGACGCGAGCAATGCGCGCCACGTAATCGAAGTTGACGCGGCTCGCCAGGTCGCCGGTGTTGTGGTAGTACGGGTTGCGGTCGTTAGGGCGCGCATCGACGAAAAAGTTTTCGATAACCAAGAACGAGGCAAAGTTGCTGTCCCAGAATGGCGAATGATCCGAAAAGCGACTGGCGGTCGTGCTTTTACGCTCGAAGACAAGCCCGCCGCCGTAGCGGTCGTTGCGCTCCAGATATTGGTCGGCCAGCGCGTTGGATTTTGGCCCGCTCCCAGTGTGAATCTCCACCACGCGGTCGTTGTTGCCGTCCCAGCCGATCATGTCCAGGTTGAAGAAGCCGACCACTTGTTCGCCCGCCTGCCGCAGCGCGCCGGCATAGATTTTGCTGCCCCACTGACCCTGCTCCTCACCTGTGAAGTGGACGAAGCGCACTGTCATCGTCGGCTGGTAATTGGCCAGCAGCCGCGCCAGCACCATCGTCGCTGCGGTGCCGGTGGCGTTGTCGTCGGCGCCCGGTGCGGTTGTGTAGGGAATGTTGGAGGTGTCGTCGAGATGCCCGCCGACCAACAACACGCGTTCCGGCTGCGTGCTGCCGCGCACTTCAGCCACCACGTTGCGCCCGCTATATTTGCCATAAGTCCACGGCGCATAGCGGACGTTCAGCCCCAGCGCCTGATAATATTCGTAGACAAACTGCTCGGCGCTGCGCAGGGAGCTGGCGAAGGTGTAGCGCGTGTGGATCGTCACCGCCGCGCCGCCGACGGGAGCGGGCGTCTGTCCGCTGAGCTGGTTGACCAGAACCTGCAACTCTTGAGGTGTAATCTGACTGAGCAACGCCGTGATCACCGGATCGACCACAGCCGCTGCGGCCGGCAAGGCAGCCGGTGCGACGGGCGCCTCCTCGACCGCAAGCGGCAGCGGCGCAAGCAGGGAGATCGCAACGCCCTGGACGGGCAGCGTTTCGACCAGCGCTAGCTCGTGGTCCGCGTCGGTCGCTACAATTAAATAGGGGGCCTGCTGCCAGATAACCTCGCCCACACTTGTTGCCAATGTTGCGGCATTGAGCGCGGCGCCGTCGGCAATGTAATAGATCGCGCCCGCGGTGTCGGCGTCGATGGTCGTCACCGCCAGCCCCGTCGCTGCGAGCAGGTTGGCATCCTCTGTCGCACCGCTGGCAATCCAATAGAATCGCCCCGGCTCTTCCAGGCGTGTATGAATGACAGTGGTCGGCGGCAAGTCGGCCGGCTGTGCCTGACCGGTCGTTTCGATGATAAACAGGGTGGGGCCAAAGGGCACATTTAGGGGGGCGTTGTCTTGAGGATCGTCGCTCTGGCCATACATCGCCGATCTGCCCACCATCGGCAGCAGCACACAGACGATCAAAAGCGCGCTCAGTAGACGCCATCCGAGCTTATGGTTGTTGTGGGTGGATGCGTAGTTCATCGTGCTCTCCTTTTGTCTTGATTCGATGCAGGGCGCTCCAGCCGGGCTATGGATCAACGATGATTTTTCATGTTTTGATTCGTGCGGCTCGGCCAATCCGCGCGATGCGCGTGCTGTTTTTTCAATCGTCTGCCTAATTAGTGATCGGTGCGCCGATAAGATTGACGGAGAAGCGCGGTAGAAGTGACGCTGTGCTGCTTGAGCGTTGGATAATCGCAAGAAGATTGTAAGCATATGCGCATTGCGCGGGGGCGCAAATGC
Source organism: Candidatus Caldilinea saccharophila (assembly GCA_016710365.1). GTDB lineage: Bacteria > Chloroflexota > Anaerolineae > Caldilineales > Caldilineaceae > Caldilinea > Caldilinea saccharophila. Next base: position 74,625 of record JADJVW010000004.1, read on the forward strand.
CAGTAGGATTGTGCAGCAGTTCACAGATTGGCAGATTAAGAGAAGCCACGCGCCCGTTGGATGTAACAGCATGATGGCACGGATGGTGCTGTACAATCGAGTTGCCGAGAATTCAGTGGAGCCATGGCGCCGCGTTGCTGGTTGGATTGGGTTGCTGGCGCTGGCCGCCGGGTTGGCGTTGCTGCCGCTGACCTGGGTGGTTGTACTCGTGTTTGGCGTCTCCGCGGGCATCCTTGCGTTGCGCTGGCCGTGGCTGATCTGGCTGCCGCTGGCTGTGTTGCTGCCCATCACGAGTGGCATACGCTTTGGGCCCAGCCAGCGGCACAGATTTGCTGCTGCTCACTGGCGTGACACTGTGGTTTGTGGACGGTGCACGGCGGCGGACCTTGCTCTTCCGCTGGTCGCTGGTGATTGGGCTGGCGGTTGTCTTTGTCGCCACACTTTTTGTGTCGCTATTTTTTGCCCTGGATTTAGGGGAAGGCGTCACGGAAGTGATAAAATGGGTCGAATTGCCTGTCATCTTGCTGGTTTTGCCGGCGATGGTGGCGACCCGGCAGGCGAAATGGTTGGCCGCGGCCCTGGTGCTTGGGGCTTGCCTTCAGGCTGGCATTGGACTTTATCAATTTATTTTTCGCATCGGGCCGGATGACTTTGTGATTTTGGGTCGCTTCATGCGGGCGAGCGGCGTCTTTGCCCAGCCCAACCCGTACGGCGGCTTCCTGGGTCTGGCGCTGCCCATCTCGCTGAGTCTGGCGCTGTGGGCGTGGGGCGCATTTTTGCGAGATGGCGAAGCACGCTGGCGCGCATTGCTGTGGGGCGTCTTCTACACAGGCGCGACTGGTTTGATCGGCGCCGGGCTGCTGGCAAGTTGGAGTCGCGGCGCCTGGCTTGGGGCGGCGGTGGGCGTGTTAGTGGTGCTGGTGTTGCGCAGCCGACAGGCAGCCGTGCTCAGCGCTATCACTGCGCTGCTGTTGGCGATCCTGGTGTTGCTGGGGGCGTTTTCGCCTGCCTTGCTGCCGCAGCCGGTGGTCGACCGGGTGGCCGATCTGCCCGCCTACTTTGGATTGACCGACGTGCTTGCCCAGCCTGTGACGGACGAGAACTTTTCTGTGGTCGAGCGCATTGCCCACTGGGTGGCGGCGCAGCGCATGTGGGCGCTCTCGCCGTGGTTTGGCGTCGGCGCCGGCAACTATGCAGCAGTCTATCCAAGCGTGCGGCTGCTGCGCTGGGAAGATGCCCTCGGTCACGCGCACAACGCCTACCTGAACTTCCTCGGCGAAACGGGGCTGGTGGGGCTGGCCGCATATCTTGCGTTGTGGATGGGCACGGTGGGGTGGCTCTGGCGACAGGCGCGAGGACGGATGGCATCCAGCGTTGCGACGCGCACCTGGCGGCTTGCCGTGGTCATCGGCGTACTGGGCATGATCGCTCATCTGTCGGTTCACAATGTCGTGGATAATCTGTTTGTGCGCGGCATTGTGGTGTACATTGCGATTTGGCTGGCATTGATTCATGTTGATAAATACGAGGTATGCTCTTGAGTGCACTACAATCGCTTCCGCTTAGTGATGCGAACCGTCGTGAAGTAAAACGGTTTGTCAAGTTTGCGATCGTCGGCACGGCGGGCATGTTGACGCATCTGACGATCTTCAACATCTTGCTCGCCCTGCGTCTTTATCTGGCGGCATGGTGGCCCAATGCTGCCAACGCGATTGGGTTTTCGATCGCGGTGATGCAGAACTTCAGTCTTAACCGACGCTGGACCTTTCCCGAAAGTCGCAGCCGCGGCGTCGGTGGTCAACTGGGACAATTCATCCTCGTCAGTTTAGTTGGCCTGGCGATCAACTCTGTGGTGTTCTGGGCTGTCAACCATTTGTTGGAATCGTTCTGGACGACTGCCATTGCCGACCCAGACGTCGCGCATATCATCGGCAACAACTTTGCTCTGGCTTCGGCGATCGGGGTAGTGCTCTTCTGGAACTTCACGATCAACCGCCTGTGGACGTTCCGCTCGCACGCATGAGGCGTTCGGTTGACTGTTATTGCGATTGATTACACCCCCGCGGTTCGCCAACAAGCAGGCATAGGCCGCCTGGTGCGCGGACAGATCGAGGCGCTGGTCGCTCTGAACCCAGGGTGCGACCTGCGCCTTTTTGTTGCGGGCTCTATCACCGACGCCGACCGCCGCGCCGCGCCCTTGCCGCTGCATGCCACGCCGCTTGACGAGCGCAATCTCGTGCGCATCTGGCACCGGCTGGACATCCCCTTCCCGCGCGTCGAGTGGTTTACGGGCGGGCCGCTCGATCTCTTCCATGCCACCGATTTTGTGCTGGCGCCGACTCGCGCACGGCGCAAACTGCTGACAGTGCACGATCTTGCCTTCGTGTTTTATCCAGATGCCGCCATGCCCAGCCTGCATCACTACCTGAACGTGGTCGTACCACGCAGCGTGCGGCGCGCCGACGGTGTGATTGCGGATAGTCACCATACCGCCCGCGACCTGACCGAACAGTGGCAAGTGCCCCCAGCGCGTATTGCGGTGGTGCAGGGCGCCGTCGATCACGAGCGTTTCCAACCTGTATCTGACCCGCAGCGCCACCGTGCGGTGCGTGATCGCTATGCGATTGGCGACCGTCCCTTTGTGTTGGCGCTGAGCCGGCTTGAACCGCGCAAGAACTTTGTGCGGCTGATCGAGGCGTTTGCCCAGGCGCGCCTCGAGGCGCGCCTCCCGCACCGGCTGATCATCGGCGGCGGCAAGGGCTGGCTCTACGCTGACATTATCCGCCGCGTCGATGAGCTTGCCTTACACGAGCATGTGCACTTCACCGGCTTTGTCGACGACGCGGATCTGCCTGTACTTTACAGCGCTGCCGAGTTTTTCGCATATCCATCGCTCTATGAGGGCTTTGGCCTGCCGATCATTGAGGCGCTGGCGTGCGGCGCGCCGGTGTTGGCGGCGGACAACTCGTGCCTGCCGGAAGCGGGCGGGCCGGGCGCGCTCTACGTCAAAGCCGAGGAAGTCAGCACTATCACCGCTGGAATTGTGCGGCTGGCGACGGATGGGGCGTTGCGGGCGCAGTTGCGCAGCGCAGGCATGCAACATGCCGCTCAGTTCACCTGGCAGCGCAGCGCGCACCAGTTGCTGGACGCGTATACGCGCGTGCTGGCGTGACAGGCGTCTCTGCGTTTCCGGCAATCGCCCGGTCTGTTGGACAATGGCTGGATGAAATTATCTTGTCAATTTGCCTGGAGGCATTGTGAGCCAATCATCCGCTGAGAGTTTGCTGTCGCCGCGTTCGCCCGCTGCATCCGCGTTGACCATGACGATGTTTATGCAGCCTGAACATTCCAACAGTCTCGGCAATGTGCACGGCGGTGTGATCCTGAAATTGTGCGACGAGTGCGGCGGCATTATCGCCAGCCGGCACGCGCGACGCCCGGCGGTCACCGTGACAGTCGATCGCGTCACCTTTTTGCAGCCCGTCCTGCTGGGGCGGCTCTTGCTGGTGCACGGTCGCATCACCTGGGTCGGGCGCACCAGCATCGAAGTGGAGCTGCGCGTCGAGGCTGAAAATTTGCTCACGGGCGAACGCACTCACACCAACAGCGCCTACTTTGTCTACGTGGCGCTTGATGCGGATCGCCGCCCGACGCCAGTGGCTCGGCTGCTGCTCCAGGACGAAGCAGAGCGACGCCGTTTTGCCGAGGGCGAGGTGCGCAACCAGTTGCGGCTGGCTGAGTCGGGGCGCAACCCATGAGCACGGGCGTCGCCCAGTCTGCTACAGGACGTCGCGCCGGCTTGACCGGGGAGCAGGTCGTGCGCTGGGTCGTGCCGCTGGCATTGTTGCTTGCCTTTGCCGGCTACGTCGGTGCGTGGGTCGATCACAAGGTGGCCGGTCTTGTCATCACCGGGCTGGATCTGGGCGAATATGTGAAATTTCTCACGCCGGTGCGCAGCGGTGAGGTCACGTTGTGGCGCGAGGGGTTCTACCTGCCGCTGATCGCCGTGAGCCTGACCGCCAGCCTGATCGCCTTCCGCGCCGAGCTGCGCTATGGCTGGCCAGTGCGCGCGGGGCTGCTGACCCTGGCGATCGTCGCCGCGCTCAACCTGTTGCCGCCGGCGTGGACGCCGCCGCGTATGATGACCGACGAATTCCGCCAGCAGATCATTGCGCTGGTCGTGTGTCTGGCGGCGATGGCGCTTAGCCCGTTGTGGGCGCTCGCGCCGCGCAAAGCAAGCGCCGTGATCGTCGCTATCCTGAGCGTCAGCGCCGCGTTCATTCCGGTGCGCCAATTCCTCGCTGTGCTGCCCGCGATCGGCGCGCTGTACAACCAGCCACAAACGCCGGGCTGGGGAATGGTGCTCTGTGCCGCCAGTCTGTTGGCGGTAGCGGGTGCGATCCTCTGGTTTGGTTGGCGCAGACATTCGGCTGTGTAGGTCGGGCTAATAGCCCGACGTGTTGCTTAGTCAAGAAAGAACTCGCCATGCTTTTCGGGATGATGAACAACCCACGCGTGCCGATCCTGACCGAGATCGAACGCACGACCAAGATGGACTTCGACTTTATCGACCTGACCATCGAGGCGCCGGGCGCGGCGCCGGAGAGCACGGACTGGCGCGCGGTGCACGCCGCGTTGCGTGACCAGGGGCTACGCGTCGTGGCGCACGCCGCACCCTATCTGCCGCTCAACAACCCGTCGCCGGTTGTGCGGCAGGCCGCGCTCGACGAGCTGCGGCGCTGTCTCGACATCGCTCACAGCATCGGCGCACCGCTTTGCACCACGCACTTTGTCGGCTGGCCGAATTTTCTGACGGAGGAGCTGGGGTACGAGTATTACAAGCAGGCGTATCAACTTCTGCTCAAGCACGGCGCCGAGCAGGGGGTGCAGGTGACGCTCGAAAACAGCCCCGATAACAAGCATCAACTCAAATATTTCCGCGAGATTTTCTTCCGGCTGCCGGAATTAAAGCTCACCTTCGACATCGGCCACGGCAATGTCAACACCGCGCGCAGCATGACGCGCGACTATCTCTTTGCGCTGGCCGACCGGCTGGTGCACGTTCATCTCAGCGACAACGACGGCAGCGCCGCCGACCATCTGCCTTTTGGCGCGCCGCGCACCGGGGCCATCAAGCTGAAGCACGAGCTGCAGATGCTGCGCGATTTTCGCTACGACGGCACGGTGACGCTGGAAATCTTTGGGCACGAGCGCTGGCTGCTGGCAAGCCGGGAGTTAGTGAGGGAGCGGCTGGCGGAACTGGGATAGCCTCCAATCTTCAAGACCGAAGTTGAAGATTGGAGATTAACCGCCTTCGGTTGGCTGATCAAGCACGCCGATCGGCGCGGGCGTCGGCGTGGGAAAGAGCGTCGAGACTGACTCGGCAGGCATCGGTGTGGGAGCTTCTGCCGGCTGCTCTGGCTGGGCGATGGGTTCTGCAGCGGGCGCTTCCGGCTGGGCGATAGATTCTGGTGGGGCCGGCAACGCTGCGGCATCGGCGTTCAGCACCGAGGCATCGAGTTCTGTAATATCCGTGGCATAGGTCACGCCGGGCGGCAGCGCTGGGCACTTGGTTACGTCTTTGCGGTAGGAGTCGACCATGGCCGGCGCGTCCCAGATGCCTTCGACGACGTTGCGGACGTGTCTGGGATCGGCAATACGCAGCACCGAGGCGCCTTCCGCGGTCGTGTAGCTTTGCAAATCGTAGAGCGTCAGCCCACTGGCGCGCACCGCGGCCGGGTCGAGCTGAATGCCCCAATTCAAGAGGTCGACGATCTCAAGTGGATTCAGATCGGTCGTCACCATACTCTGGAACGCGCTGTACAGCGGCAGGAAGTTGGCGAGCAGATTGGTGCGCTTCATCTGGTCGCGCAGCCCCCACAAGAATTCGCGCTGGCGCTGGTTGCGTCCGATATCGCTTTCCCGATAGCGCAGTCGCACGAACCAATAAGCCGTGTCGCCGTCCAACCACACGTCACCGGCGGGCAGGGCAAAGTAATCCCACGCGTTGGTGGTCAGGTTGAAGACGGGTTCGTAAAAGGGGCAGTCGAGGTGCACGGTCACGCCGCCGATAGCATTGACCACGTCGATAAAGCCATCCATGCGCACGCGCACCCAATGGTTGGTGGTAATGCCCAGGGTGCTGGCGAGCACTTGCGACATCAACGCCGCGCCCCCGCCGTTGGGACTCGCCTTTTCGCCGATAAAATCGACCTGATTGATGCGTCCCCACCCATACCCTGGAATCTGGACGTAGGTGTCGCGTGGGATGCTGAAGACTGCCACGCGCGAGTTGGCGCGGTCGACGCCGACGACCATGACCACGTCTGTGCGCCAACTTGTCCAGCCGGGGCGATGGTCGGTGCCAAGCAGCAAGTAGTTCTCGGTTTGGCTCCAATTGAAGGCAGGCCCGATCAGCGGGCAGCGGCGTCGGCACAAATTCGGCTGCCGGCGCCACGAGCAACGCGCCGATGCCGTTGGTGGCGGCGACTTGCGGGTAAAGGGTGCGGCTGATCGAGAAAGGGCGAATGGCCGGAGCAGGTGGGTTGTAATTACGAGCATCGACGCCGGGCAGCGGCTGGTGGGCGCCGGTAATATCGAGCGGAGGTTTGGGCGCCATCTCCTGCGCCGCTCTCTGCACGCCACGCGTCCCTTGAAAAACACCACCTGAACAAGACGTCAAGACCAACGAAAAAATCAAAATGAAAGCAAGCAAACGCAAATGGCCTGGCAACATGCGAACCCTACTCCTGATGCAGAGGAATGGCAACCTACGCTGTTGTTCCATCACCTGCCGAAAACAAAACATCGCTCACGAGGCGTTTTTGCTAGCCCGTGAGCGACATTATACACCAGAGTGAGGCGTTTGATGGCAATTCTCTGTTTTCGATGTGCGTGAGATGAGGCGCGTTTTGGATGCAGATGCAGCCAGAGTGCGACGCTGCTCAAGCTTCATGCTTGACGAAGCACTAGGGACATTTCACCTCATCGCTCTCGTTGAATAACGCTGCTCGCTCAAACACCTGTTGCGCCGCGGCCGCGATTTCAGCCCAGTCGGCGTACCAGACCCACATCTGACCGGCGTACCCGGCGGTGATCATGCTGGGGTCGTTGACGACAAAGCCGTGTACGTCGCCCTTCTCCAACTCCATCGCCATACGCACCAGTTTGACCGCGTCGATCAGGTTCAGGTCGGTCTGCACCGAACCTTGCATCGCCTGATAAATGGCAGGGATGCGCGGCAGCAGATTTTCATTCTGGATCTGTGTGCGGACAGCCCAGATGAAACGCTGCTGCCGCCGTTCGCGCTCCAAATCGCCGCCAATGCGACGGCTGCGCACGTAACTCAACGCTTCGCCGCCGGTCAGGCGATGCAAGCCAGCATCGAGCGCCAACGGGTCGCCGCCCTCGTCGTAGCCGTAAGGATCATATAGCGGGCAGTCTACGTCAACATCGACGCCGCCCATCGCATCGACGAGACGCTTGACGGATTCAAAGTCGACGCGCACATAATGATGGATCGGCACGCCGATTTTCTGCTCGATGACCTGGCCGAGCAATTGGGGGCCGCCGCCGTCCGGTTCATCCTGTTCGCCAAGATAGTCGATCACGTTGATCTTGTTGCCGCGATGGTTGGGTATTTGGTCGATGTAGAGGTCGCGCGGCATGGAGATGACGCCAACGCGGTTGTTGGGCCGGTCGATAGCGACGATCATGATGACGTCGGTGCGCCAGTTTGGCATCTCTGGACGGCGGTCGCTGCCCAGCAAGAGGATATTCGTCGTCTGCAGCAACGGCTGCGGGTCGTCAAGACTGAGCGCAGCTTCTGGCGTTGCGGCAACGGGCAGCGGTGACGGTGTGGGCGGCGCTTTAGTCGGCGCCAGCACGACCGGCGCTTGCGGCGCAGCCTGCACATCGCTCTGGACGGATTGCACGGCCAGGGGTGCGGCCGGGGCCGCGCTGGCGGTCGATCCACCGCAGCCGGCCAACGAAGTCGCCAGCAGGACGAACAGGAGGAAGGCGGAGAGTGATCGTTGCCACGAACTGTGGGGCTGAGCAAATCGTATCATTGCTAGTCCTTGCATAAACGCGTATAGACTGGGTAACGTGGCCCTCCCCATTGCCGACTACTCTACATCAGGTGGATAAGTTCTGCAATACCTCGAATAAATGTTCGCATAGCCTAAAATGCCAGCGATGTCCATGCCAGAATTCGTCCAGTGTGCGGTGGCCTGCGCGCGCATATTGCCATGCCTGATGCACCATCTCCAACGCGTCCGCGTCATGAACCAGCCGCGCCTCGGGGCTGGAAGTGGCGTCATACTCCGCCCACAGGGTCGCATAGTCATCGGCTGACGGCAGGTCCGCCAGGATAGCGGTCAGGGCGGCGGTTTCAGCGCTATGCTTGGCGGCAGAGCCGAGTAGCTGTGCGCTGCGTTTGGGCAGGTCGGTGATCACGCTTTCGGCCAGGTCGTGCAGGATCGCCAGCATGACGGCGCGGCCCGTGTCGATGGGCCGTTCCAACCCCGCGCGCTGCCAATCCGCATTGATGGCGCCCGCCAACGCCAGCGTCAGCAACGCCACGCCGGTCGTGTGATCCGCCACTGATTCGCAGGACGTGACGCCGTTGAGTAGCCAGCCGGTGCGCGGCAACCGTTTGAGGATGCTCGCCTGCGCCAACAGGCTCAATACTGCCGAGTCAATTTGATCCTGGCTCTCTGTTGTCATAAGGATTAGTCGAGGAAAAGAGAATGCGTGATGCGTAACGGATTAATGCGTAACGTAATGCGTGATGCGTAATGCGTAATGCGTAATCGATCACACGCAACGTAATACGTATTACGCATCACGCATTACACTCGGTGCGTATCAAGCCAACGATGCAGCGTCGCCAGCACTTGATTGCCGATGCGCACGTGGGTGAACTCGTCCTGGCCGCCAAACGCGATGTGAACAGTGGTGACTGCCTCATCGTCGGCGACGCCCAGCCAGGTTTCGCCGGGCGTGCGTCCAAAGACGCCTTCATCGACGCCACTTGTCCCGACTAGAGCGAGGCCAAGTGTAGCGCCGCTGACCTGCTTCAGCCAGGTTGCCGCTTGGCGGGCAAGCGTCTGGCGCGTTGCGGGATCAAGCGCATCGGCAGCGGTCAAACTTGCCAGCGCGTCGGGCAGAGCATCGTCGCCGGCGATGACTTGTTTCAGCAGCGGATTGTAGGTGGGCAGCGCCGCGTCCAGCCGCGCGGCTAAAGCGCCCTGGGTGTTGGTTTCCAACAAGGCCAGCGTGACGCCCGCCGCCTGCAGATGCTCCTCAAGCACGGTTTCATAGCTCTCGCCGGGCGTGGTCGAATAGATAAAGTCGCCAACTTGTTCACGCACCTCGGCTTCGAGTGCGTCGAGCATCTGTTCGGCGCTGGCGGCGTCTTCAGCGCGGGCGGCGATGCGAATATCGACCTGGCCGGTATGCGCGGCGAGACCCACCGTGGGGTTGCTGCGCCGCAGCATTTCGCCAAGCTGGTGGTCGATGGTGCTCTCGCCGATGCCGAAGGTGCGCAGGATGCGCCGGCGCAACACGGCTGCGCTGCCGGTGTGCAGCCGCAGATAGGGCAGCACCGTGGCGGTCATCAGGTGTTTCATCTCGTGCGGCACGCCGGGCAGCGCAATCACCGCACAGCGCTCGGTTTCGACGATGAAGCCGGGCGCTGTGCCGACCGGATTTTCGATCAGGATCGCGCCGCGGGGAATCAATGCCTGCTGGCGGTTGTTGGCGGTCATGGGCGCGCCGAAGCGGGCAAAACGCTCGTGCAGCGTGGCGAGCGCGCCTTCGTGCAGCTCCAGCGGGTGGCCGGTGGCGTTGGCGATGGCGTCGCGCGTGATGTCGTCCACTGTCGGGCCGAGGCCGCCGGTGACAATGATCACGTCGCTGCGCGTCATGCCCAGCGCGATGACGCCGCGCAGCCGCGGCTCATTGTCGCCGACGGTGGTCTTGTAATAGAGGTTGACGCCCGCTTCGCGCAGTTGCTGCGCGATCCAGGCGGCATTGGTGTCGACGATGTCGCCGAGCAGGATTTCCGTGCCCGACGTGACAATTTCAGCAGCAAGCGTTGGCATGGGCTTACAGCATCAAGGCCGCTTGGCCGCGAATCGATTTGAGCCGATCTGCCACGTCGGCGCCCTGGCGTTGGCGGAAATCTTCCTCCAGTTGCTTGAGTGCTTCCAGGAAATCCCGGCTCAGGAGCGAGCGATTCTCTTCGAGCAGTTTGCGCCGCGCGCCCTGGTCCGCGGCATTGAGCAGGTCGTTGATCAGCCGCAGGTCAGGCGACATCTGCTCCTGCATGACTTCCATGGCCAGGTCATAAATCTTACGCAAGCGCCTGGCCGCGGCGGCTGCTTTATTCTGTTCGGCGCGCTGGACGCTGGCAGCCAGCAAGCCCAGGAAGTTTTCGTCGATCAAGTCGGCGTGCTCGCGAATCGCTGCTGCTGCATCGGGCGCTTCCAGCACTGCCTGCAGGATTTCTTGCGCCTGCGCGGCTGTATTCTGCTGCGTTGCTTGCTGTTGCTCCTGAATCAGCACGACTACTTCGCGCAGTTTTTCGAGATTCGCGCGTTCGACAGGATCGGTAGTCTGCTCCAGTTGTTCAGCACCGGCGAGCAGGAATTGGTAGTCAAGCATCGGCCCCCGCGACATGACGACGGAAGGGGCGACCTCATCGCCGTCAGGTTCGCGCCATGCATCGAGCAGAATGGCAAGCACCTGTTCGCGGGTCGAGCCGGGCTGAATTTTGCGCACGACCTGTTCGACGCGGCCTTGCAGCGCCTTGATCTCGCGGCCGGCCTGGGTTTTTTCCAGCAGTGACTGGCGTAGCGCCTGGAACGCGACGATACTTTCGCGATCGCCCTGGTTGCCAGAGAGCACCAGCAGGCGTTCGAGCAAGGCGAAGAACTGGCGGTCGATCAGCCCTGCGTAGCGTTCCAGCGCAATATCAAATGCGCCAGCATCGTCGACAAGACTTGCCAGACTTTGGATTGCCGCGGCCTGGTCGCGCTGGCGGCGCAGCATCTCCGGCGTGACGCCCTGGAACTCCCACAGCTTCTCGACAAAGCGGTTCCAGTCCATGTATTCCTTGGGTTGAAGCATATAGCCGCGCCGCGCCTCGGTGGGCAGGCGGCGCATCAGCGTCTGCGTCAGGTCGCCGATAATACGCTGGCGCTGCACGTCATCGACGCCGGTCGGCGGCACATAGACGCCAAGAAACTCATGCGCCGGGTCGTGCACCATCAACGGCGCGCCCAACGCACCGCCGGCGCCGCACTGGGGACACATCGCCATATTTACCTGGCCGCCCAGAATCGCCGGCCCCAATTCGGGATTGACGCCGAGATCGATGATGGTAAAGACGGGCACGGTATAGCGCGCGCCACAACTGGGGCATTGCACCTGCGCGCCCGTGGGCGGGAAAAGTAGGTCCTCGCCAGGACGACCGCGACGTGCAGGTGCGGCCTCGGTGGGTGCATCAGTCGCTTCAGGTTGTGTTGGTTCGGGTGTGGTGGGCGCCGCGTCTGACTCGTCACGCCGGCGTGAAAACCCTTTGGGGAGTTCGATCCCGCCGCCAGTGGATGGTTGTTTATCTTGACCGGGCAGAAGAATTCCGCTCATAATTGATTTGATCCCTTATCTATCATTCAAATTCGTGCGCTGTGCAATAAACTTCATTGTACCGCAATCGAGAACAGCGCCCAAAGAAGATGCGGTAGCTTGGGCAAGAAATTGGTGAAATTCGTACTGTATTATACAATTTAGCTAATTCAGCTATGTCGACGCCTTTGGTCAACACTTATGAAGACAAAAACGATTTCGTCCACCGATGCGCAGAATAACTTTGGTAGGGTTCTGGACGATGTTGTTCAGAATTCGGCTAAATATGTAGTGCAACGGCGCAATCAAGCACAAGCGATCGTGCTGAGCTTGGCAGAATTTGAGCGTCTGTTAGCCTCTCCCGAGATCGAACGTATGCAAGTTGGGAGAGTGATTCGTGAATTGACGCCCGTATACGATCTCGGTAGAGAGGTGAAATAGAACTATGGCATCTCATCCAGACTCAGGAGCACTTGCTGAACAATTTGCCTGCGGATATGAATTCGCCGCGTTCGGGACAACCCTCCGTGTGCACGCTGACTGTTTTGAATGGATGTCTAGCATACAAGAGGCCAGTATTCATGCAATCGTGACGGATCCGCCCTATGGCGTCAAGGAATATGATTTCGACCAGTTACAGAAGCGGTCGAACGGTGATGGTGGGATATGGCGCATCCCGCCGTCCTTTGATGGCAATGAGCGCTCGCCGCTGCCAAGATTCACTGCACTATCTGATGAGGATCGGCTTCGTCTGCAAGAGTTCTTCGAGACATGGGGACGACTGGCCTTGCGTGGTTTGCGGCCGGGCGGACACCTGTTCCTGGCTTCCAATACATTCCTCTCTCAAATGGTCTTTGGCGCGCTCGTCAGGAGCGGCCTAGAGTTCCGTGGTGAGATAATCCGCCTAGTCAGGACGTTACGCGGTGGTGATCGGCCGAAAAACGCCGAGCAGGAGTTTGAAGATGTCTGTTCCATGCCACGCGGTTGTTATGAGCCATGGGGATTGTTCAGAAAACCCATGCCGCCTAGGATGACGGTAGCCGAGTGTCTCCGCACGTATGAAACTGGTGGTCTGCGTCGCAAAGCTGATGGTCGTCCTTTTGAGGATGTCATCAGCAGCGAACGCACCCCACAACGCGAACGCGAAATTGCTGGTCACCCAAGCCTGAAACCTCAGTCTTTTCTGCGCAATATCGTTTATGCATCACTGCCGCTAGGACGCGGGGTTGTCCTTGATCCATTCATGGGATCGGGGTCCACCATTGCCGCTGCTGAAGCAATTGGCTATCAGTCGATCGGCGTCGAACGTCATGCCGATTACTTTGCCATGAGTCGTGAAGCGATTCCGAAGTTGGCTCAATTAACAGTCCGAGAAGATCAACTGGAACTCATGTCATTGTAACACTCGATAAACCCAGTTGCTTTTCATTTTCTTCACACCTCGCTGATTCACGCTGCCGTAATCGTGCGTCGGCTTGTGGCCGATCTGCCGGAAAAGGTCCAATCTTCCAGATCGAGTTTGGCAGCATAAACTCCCAGGAATTGGAAGGGCTTCGGCCCAATGTCCCACTGATCATCATTCGCTGTGTTGCTGTCAAAATGAAAGACCATTAACCAGACTGCCTCCGGGTTATGGCCTTGCCACCCGCTTGCATGCCGAGACCCTTTTACCTCAACGCCCTCAGTAGAGTATTGCACTGCGTCGCCTGAAAACGTTGTACTGGGAATTAGGTCGGGATGGCCGTTGTGGTAGCGGTTCTTCACGAGACTATCGCAGTAACGTGGGATCGTCATATTCATGAATTCGCCGACGATACTGCTGAAATTGGCGGGCATCAAGAAGCTCTCCAGGCGAGGAATTGACTTCGTGTGAAGTTGTTGATTGACAAAACCAAGGAACTCAACGAAGTCATTCATTGCATTGTGAATTTCTTCCATTTTCAATCCGTAAGGTAGCTGGCATTGAGGGTTGAAGTATGCCTCGGCGACCTTCTTGGGGAAACAAGCCTGTTCTTCCGTAGATTGTGTCATCGACAAGGTGTGATCTCAATCTGAGTTGAGACCGCAAGGGGTAAGCAGAAGCTTCTAGCCCCTTGCGGTCTACGTTCAACTTATCCGTACACGGGCCCAAAATTTGCACACGCGCGGAAATCTGCGCCCATCGGCTCATTGGCGCCGAAGATCGACCACGCGCTGGGGCGGAAGATCGCTTCCTCGCCCAGGTTATGCATATAGACCGGGATGCGCAACATGCTGCACAGGCTGACGACATCGGCGCCAAAATGGCCGTAGCCGATGGCGCCGTGGTTGGCGCCCCAGTTGTTCATGACGGAGTAGACATCGCGGAAGGGGCCGCTGCCGGTTGTGCGCGGCGCGAACCAGGTCGTCGGCCAGGTTGGGTTGGTGCGTTCGTCGAGCGTCGCGTGCACGTTGTCTGGCAACTCCACGCTCCAGCCCTCAGCGATCTGGAGTGCCGGCCCCATTCCCTGCACCATGTTGACGCGGATCATCGTGACGGGCATGCCCCCGCGCGTGCGGAAGCGCGTCGACCAGCCGCCGCCGCGGAAATAGCCGAGGTCGCCGGCGTGCCAGGTCGTCGCCTGGAGACATGCCTCCGCTTCTTCAGGCGAAATTTCCCAGTAGGGTTTCATCGCCGGCACGCCGTTGCGCTGCTGCTGGCCTGTGCCGTCGAGCGCGGCGGGACCGGAATTGATCAGGTGCAGGATGCCGCCGGCCGCCGCACCCGTCAGTTCGTAGCCCGTGACGCGTTTGACCGCGTCCGCGCTCCAATACGTGCGCACGTCTGCAAAGATGGCCGCGGCGTCGGTGAGCAGGTGGATGAATAGCATCGAGATGCCGTTGAGCGCGTCGTTCTCTGTAGCGACGATGTAAGGCGGGCGGATGCCGTTCCAGTCGAATGAGGAGGTCAGCATCGCCTCCAGGAAGTCGCCGTTGGGCAGGTGGTCGGTCCACTGGCGCTGTCCCTGGAAGCCGGACGCAATCGCATTGTGGCCGTGTGCTTCCTCGCCAAAACCCATGGCTTTGAGCTTGGGGTTGCCGATCATCAGATCGCGCGCGATCAACGCCATCTTGACCGAGGTGGCCCAATCCTCATCCTTCTGCTCGCGGCTGCGCTGCTTCTCCGCGGGATTGTAGTCTTTCCCTTCGTTGCAGTTGGCGCGCGCCCAGGCATAGGCCATCTCGAATTCATCTGGATCGTAGATGCCCTGCTCCATGCGCCGCACAAACTCGACCATGTCGATCGTCTCGACGCGCATCCCCAGCCAGCGCTCCAGGAAATCGTGATTGACGATGGAGCCGCCGATGCCCATGCTCACGCCGCCCATGCTCAGATACGACTTGCCGCGCATACTGGCGACCGCCAGACCGGCTTTGGCAAAGCGCAGCAATTTCTCCTGCACGTCCCCTGGAATGGCAGTGTCGCCTGAATCCTGCACGTCATGGCCGTAGATGTTGAAGACGGGTAAGCCTTTCTGGTTGTACGCGGCGGAAACCGCGGCCAGGTAGACCGCCCCCGGCCGCTCCGTGCCGTTGAAGCCCCACACCGCCTTGGGCAGATGAGGATCCATGTCCATCGTTTCGGAACCGTAGCACCAGCAGGGTGTGACGGTCAGCGAGACGCCGACGCCTTCGCGGCGGAATTTCTCCGCGCACGCGGCCGCCTCGGCCACGCCGCCGATAGTGCTGTCGGCAATGACGCACTCAACCGGCAGCCCGTTGTAGTGGCGCAGGTTGTCGCTGAGAAACTGGGCAACGTTGCGCGCCATCGTCATGGTCTGCTCTTCCAGCGACTCGCGCACGCCGCCGAGACGTCCGTCAATCGTGGGGCGAATGCCGATCTTGGGCATATCGCCGATGAGGGGGTTGACTGGTGGATTGATTTTCATGATTTTTTGCTCCAACTCTTTGAAAATAAACGAATTGTGAATTATGAATGGTGGATTACGAATCATGCCACGCCAGGCGGACAAGGCGACGCACTTCATACTTCACCATTCAACCTTTACCCTTCTTCCACTGATAAATCCGATCGATAGCCTCAAACCCTGCCGCCGGGTAAAGCGCCGCACTGGCGTCGTTGCCGCCGGTGGCAACGACGTGGGCGACCGTGGCGCCAAGCGCCTGCAGCAGCCGCTGCCCATGCAGCAGCAGCGACCTGGCCAGCCCACAGCGCCGGTGCGCCTGGTGCGCGCCGACCGGCTCAAAGACGCCGAAGCGATTGGCCTCGTCGTACCAGACGATGCAGTACGCCGCAAGGCTGCCATCCGCAGCGACGGCCAGCAAATCAAGCCCCTGGCGATAGGTGGGCGACGCCATCACACGACGATGCTTCTCCACCGTCATGCGCGAGGGGTGAAAGGCCGAGCGATGCACCTCGACGCGCGCCTCGATCTCGCCTTCACCGGCAAAGGCGCGCAGTGTGAAGCCATCTGGCAGGTCAGGTGCGGGAATCGTTCGGCTCAAATCCGCCGTGTGCCAGGTGAGCGATTCTTCCGTGCGGTGGTATCCGTTTGCCTCTAGCAGCTTCACGCGCGTCGCATCTTGCGTCATCGACCACGTCGTGACGTGGGGTGCATCGTCGCCATCGGCTGCCGCCAGATGCACCTCGGCCCAATCCAGCATTGCCGCCTCAACCTCCCGATGCGCCGGATGCACGAGCAGGTCGGCGTTGTGGTGGCTCGGCCAGATAAAGCCGGCCAGCTCACCCTCCACAAACCACAGCGGCGCTTTGTTGATGTGCGCCGGGTCCGCGTGCGTCGACCGCCACCAGTCCAGGTCGCCGATCGTGCAATAGCCGCGCAGCAGCGGGTTCGCGCCGGCTACGATCAGCAGGCCGCGCATCGCGGCATAATCTGTTTCATCCTGGAGCAATCGCTGAGTGATCAAAATCTGCGTCTCACAATGTTGCAAGCAGTTCGACATCGATAGCAAGGGTTTGCGCATTGCGCGCTAACTGCTGATCCGCTGTTACCAACAGCGCCTGCTCCAATGCGGCCGCGGCAAGGTGCAATGCATCTGGTGCTTTCAGCGGCAGATCATAGCGCACGATATAGGTGTGGGCTTGACGATACACTGCACTGTCGAGATGCAGTGGGACATACAAGCCGCTGGCCAAATGGTTTGTAAAGAGCGCTGTCACTTGCATCACATCTACCAGCGATAAATCCCCGATGCGTTGACGCAGCGACAAGGCAGCGACAAACTCCGTTTGCGCCAACTCGCTGACAATGACGCTCGATGCTGTGAGAAGCCGCTGCTGCGCCAGCGTGCTCAACGCTTCGGGGAGGTAATAGGCAACCAGCACACTCGTATCGAGATAAATCATAGGCTAGTAACGCGCCGCGCGACGCTCAGCCACGACTGTTGCACTGACGTCTTCCCCTCTCAACTGGATCGACGCGCGAAATTCTGTGAGATCGGGAAATTGTGGTGGCGTGCGGTCAGGCGGCGCCAGATGTGCAACCACTCTTCCCCGCCGGGTAATCATGATTTCTTCACCCGCTTCTACCCGGCTGATGTACTGCGCCAGTTGGTCGCGCAGTTCCTTGATGTTGACTTCGAGCATAAGCAGCCTTTCATTTTGCACGACGACGATACCCGGTAGGCATTGTACGGTTTGAGTGTACGCCTTGCCTGCTCACTCGCCAAACTCCGCGGCCAGCGCCCTGCGCATCACCTCCACCGGAGCGTCGTAACCGGTCCACATCTTGAATGCGATCGCACCCTGGTAGACCAACATGCCCAGCCCGTCGATAGTGGCGGCGCCGCGTGCTGCGGCTTGGCGGAGAAAGGGTGTATTGGGCGGGTTAGGGATCACATCGCACACGACCATGCCGGGGGTCACGCTGTCAAAATCGAGCTCCGGCGTGTCGTCTACGTTGGGATAGAGGCCGATCGAGGTAGCGTTGATCAGCAGATCGACGCCTTCCGGCACGCGATACATGTCTTGCCAGGCGACGAAATCGGCGCGCGCCGGCGTCTGTTCGTTGAGCAGCCGCGCCAGCATTTCGCCGCGTTCCACGCTGCGGTTTACGACAGTGATCTCACCGGCGCCGGCCAATGCCAGTTCCACGGCAATCGCCCGCGCCGCGCCGCCTGCCCCTAGCACGACCGCGTGCACGCCCGTGGCGTCGATGTCTGCATCGTCGCCCAACGCGCGCATAAAGCCCTTGCCGTCCGTGTTCTCGCCAACCAGCCGGTCGCCGTCGCGGCGCACAGTGTTCACCGCGCCGATCACCTGCGCACTGGGCGCGATTTCGTCCAGACAGGAGAGGACAGCGCCTTATGCGGGATGGTCAGGTTGACGCCGCGGAAGTTGTTCAGCGCACGCATCCCCTGCACCGCGGCGGCCAGATGCTCTGCGGTCACCTCGAAGTTGAGATAGAGCCAGTTCAAGCCGAGCGCCTGAAACGCCGCGTTCTGCATCACGCCGGTTGGATTTTCCGCCACGGGAAAGCCAAAGACGCCGACTATATCGGCCATATAGTTAGGTTCAGCCATATCTCCTACCCCTTGCTATTCGATCACATCCGCTGATCCAGCGCCCACCCGCCGTGCGGCCTGCACTACGCCAGCCAGGTAGATCGACCGCAGCGGTGTGATCGCCAGTAGCGCCTGGGTGGGCGGCAATTTCTCGACTATCTGCACGACACGCGCCAGCGCTTGCGCACCTAGGCCTTCGACGTTGTCAAAAGCAGGTCGCCAAGCTTGCCACGCTCGACCGCCATCGTGACGACGCGCTCGAAGGTGGTCTCCGGCGGCAACACGCGTTGCGCGCGCTTCTGCAGCGTGAGCGCGCCTTTGCTGCATTGGCTGTAGCAGACGCCACAGCCCAGACAGAGCTTTTCGTCGCGCACGACCCAACCGCGGCGCTTGCCATTCTGTTCGCCCGTCACCAGTTTGAGCGCGCCGACCGGACAGGCTTTGACGCATTTGCTGCACCCGGTGCAACGCGCCGGGTCAATGTTGGCTATGTAGTTCGAGGTCACAATGGCGTTGGTCAGCTCAAAGCGACGGATCGCGCTCATCATGCCGCAGCAGCAGCCACAACAGTTGCAGATATAACTGACGTTGCGCTGGACATTGTCGCCGGTCTGCGCCAGCCCTGCCTCTTTTGACTGCTCCAGGATCGCCATCGCTTCGCTGCCGGAGATGCGCTCGGCAATGCCACGCCGCGCCAGCGTTTCTGCGGCGCCGCCCAGCGTGAGGCAGGTGCGCTGTGGGCGGTCACAGGCGTGCTCTTGGTGTTCGGCATGATGGCGGCACGCACAGAGCGAGACAGCATGGGCGCGGGCGTGCTTGACGATAGTGCTGGCGCGCTCCCAATCGAGCACTTCGGTATGGTCGTCAGCGGGCAGCGCCTCCTCGCGCACCAGCGACCGGCCGATCTGCGTGTTGCCTGCAAAGACCGCACGCGCAAAGTCCTCGTTTTGAAACATGTACTGTTCGAACAGCGCCGACAACTCCTGCATCGGGGCGTCGGGACGCACGCGCATAAAGGTGAACTCAAAAAAGCCGATCACCACTGGCGCCAGCGCCACATAACGCTGACCCTCGTGTTCGGCGTCAAAGACCAGTCCGCGTTCGGCCATCGTGGTGATCATGGCGTCGAGCGCGTCGGGCGCCATGCCCACTTTGCGCGCCAGCTTGGGCAGCGCCATAAAGCCGGTGGGGATCGCGCTGGCCAGCGCCGCCTCCTCTGGCCGGAAGAGCAGGCGCAGAATCTGCTGCAACGCCGGCGCATCGGGCGCGCCGGTCACCTGGCGATCCAGCCGCTGCTGCAATAAACGGTAGGTCTTGGGATGATTCACAACGTGGCCCATACGCGCGCCTCCTTGGTAAGGCAGGGAATGACACGCGGGTAACGCGGATCAAACGGAGTGGCGCGGAATTTTCACTTTTAATTTAATCCGCGTTTATCCGTTCCATCCGCGTTTTCCGCGTGCTATTCGGCAAGAATACCCTCGATCTTTTCCTCCAGCGTGCGTGCGTCGTCGATGGTCAACACGCCCGCCACCATCGAACACTTATACGTTGCGCCTGCATCGAGCATTTTGACATTGCCTTTTGTCTTCTCGACATGGTAGCCTTCCGGCTCGGCGGTCGAAGGAAGCACCATGCCGAGCGCATCTTGGTCAGGCGTCCGGCAGATCCAACGCACGCCTTTGTCGAGTTCGGTGGGACGATGGCTGAGATAGTCGGCGCTGCCGTCGGGATGAACCTGCATCGTGTGCGCCCAGCCGTCGCCATCGGCCAGATAGTCGATGAAAAAGACGATTTCCGGGTCGAAGGCCAGGCCTGGCTTGAGCACATTGTGCTTTTCTGGGTGCTCGCTCAATTCCTGGAGAAAAGGGGCAAATTCCGGGCCGGGGCGCACATGGGACGGAATGCTGGTGCGCACGCGCACCGTCGCCGGCGTGCAGTGCGCGCTGTAGACCAGCCGTCCATTGTCCACCGGGCGAAAGTTGGCGTGCGCCATATACATATATTCCATGGGCGTGCGTTTCAGATTGGTAAAGCTGAGGTCGATCGTGAAAAGCGACGACCCTGCATAGAGCTTGACCAGCGGTTCGGCCTGATAGTTGAAGCTAAAGGCGACCGTGTGCTGATAGCTGCCGCCCAGCCCGATGTAGCTGCCGCGCTCGTCCTTGCCGACTACCAGATAGGCGTCTTGATAGGGCGCGTTGGGCAATTCACCGTGCAGCGGGTGTGCGTCGCCGTCCGCGGGCACGCCCATCGCCGTAAAGCCGCAGTGCAGCAAAAAGCCACCGTAGGTTTCCAGATAGACGCGTGTGGCGCGCGGCTGGTCGAACATCGAGCGCATCGTGAGATTGCGCCCGCGGAAACTGGCCGACCAGATCTGCTGGCCCTGGTAGGGCAGTAGCACCAGTTCGCCCAACTCGTTGCGCAGCCGGATCGCCGCTACGCCACTTTCAAACCGGAACGCGCTCGCCTCCAGCGTATCGGATTCGAGTAGCAACTGCTCGCGTTCGCCAAACATCGATGGATTCAAATGAAAATAAGTTGTCATAATGTTTTGGTGATTCCCATCATGGTAAATACGTACAATCAAGTAGAGCAGTCGTGCAATAACCCCGGATCGCGGACGTCTCGTCCGCCCGCGTAAAAAGCCAGGCGGACGAGACGTCCGCGATCCATTATTGGATCTTCATGCCATCCGCGACTCCTTTCCACTATCATTCACCGAAAAGCGATGAAACGCGTCCTGGACAACGCCATCCCGAGGGCTGTGCATTCCGAACGGGACAAAGCTTACTGTCCAGTCTACGGTTTCAACTGGGTAATGGTCAGGCGCTCGATCATCTGGCGCACCGCAGGCTGCGCGTCGCAGGGCAGCTCGTCGGCGAGGGCGTAGACGGCGCCTGTCGCCACGCCCCAACAGGCCACTTCGGTGGTGGATTTTCCCTGCATCTGCGCCCAGACCAGCCCGCCGAGCAACGCATCGCCCGCGCCGACCGCGGTGCGGACGCGCAACGCTGGCGGACAACCATGCACCATCGTGACGCCATCACTGTACACCAGCCCGTCCGCACCGAGTGAAAGCGCCACGCGTTGCGCGCCCGCAGCATGAAATGCCTCCACCGCGCTGCGCATCCGCCATCGATTTGACCGATGCTCCGGTCAGGTCGCGCGCCTCCACAACGTTGGGCTTGACCAGATCGGGACGCGCGGCGCATCCACAACGCAGCGCCGCGCCGCTGGTGTCCAGAATGGCAACTGCACCGCTGGCATGAATCAGTTTGATCAGTTCGGCATAAAAAGCGCTGTCCAATCCAGGCGCCAGGCTGCCGGTCAGCACCCAGTGATCGCCAGGCGCCAGATGGCGGCGCACGCGCGCTAAGAATTCGGCTTGCGCGGCTTCCGACACCAGCGCGCCGGCCTGGTTCACCTTGATGTGCCGGTCTGTAGCCTGGTCGACCACCATCACGTTGGTGCGCGTCTCATCTTCAACCGGCACGAAGTCGGTGGGAATCCCTTCGGCCTCCAAGCCGGCGCGGATCGCCATGCCCGCAAAGCCGCCGATAAAGCCCAGCGCCATGCTGTTAGCGCCGAGTCGCTGCACCGCGCGCGAGACATTGAACCCCTTGCCGGCCCACACGCGGCGTGCACCGGTTGCGCGTAGCACTTCATCGAAAGCGATCGACGGCACATCGAGAAAAAGATCGATGGCCGGATTGACCGAAACGGTGAAAATGTTTAATGGCAGTGTGTTCACGCGCGCACGTCCTCAAAATGACCGGCGTTGCGCTGGTACAACGCCTGAAATGCCGCCAGCCGTTCGCCATAAAAGGCGTGACGCGTGGCGTCGGGTTCGACCGCTGCGCCGTAACGCGCCCAGGTGCGTGCGGCGCCGGCGCGCCCTGGGCCGCGCCAAACGCACCGATCGCCGCGCCCGCCAGGATGGCGGCGCCACCGGCGGATTGTTCGACCCGCCGCAGCGGGTGTACGGGCAGCCCGAAGACGTCCGCCACCACCTGCTGCCAGAAGCGACTGCGCGCGCCGCCGCCCGCCAGCACGATCTGCTGCGAATCGGCGCCCAATTCGTGCAGCACGCCATACGCGTTGTACGCGGCCAGTGTGACGCCTTCGACCACTGCGCGGATCAGGCTGGCGCGCGTGTGACCTAACGTCAGGCCGTAGAATATGCCGCGCGCGGTGGGGTCCATGTAGGGCGTGCGCTCGCCGACCAGGTAGGGTAGAAACAACAACCCGCCTGCGCCCGGCGTCTCTTTGGCGGCCAGCGCCATCATCGTATCGTAGGAGACCATCGAAGGATCGTCATAAAGCTGTTCGCGCAGCCAGCGCAGCGCCATGCCTGCCGCCAACATCGCCCCCATTTGATACCAGCCGCTGCGACCGCCCCCTGGCTCCAGCGCGCTGCAAAAGGTGTGGATGCGCCCGCATGCATCGACGCGTACACTTTCGCACGGCTGGATCAACTGACCGCCAGTGCTGATCGTCAGCAGCAATTGATCGCTGTCCACCACGCCCGCGCCGAGCGCACTGCACGCGGTGTCCGCCGCGCCGGTTGCGACCGGAATGCCGGACGGCAGCCCCCATGTGTGCGCTGCTTCCTCCTGCAGATAGCCGCTGATGGTGGCCGAAGGCCGCACCGTTGGGAGCTGCGCCCGCTGGATGTCGAGCGCTGCCAGCAGTTCATCCGACCAGTCGCGGCGATTTTCGTCCAGCAACAAGGCGCCGGCCGCGTCGCTGGGGTCGGTGGCGAACACGCCGGTCATGCGGAAGCGTAGATAATCCTTGGGCAGCAGCACCATCTTGACTCGCCGCCAAATGTCTGGCTCGTGCTGTTGGAGCCAACGCAGGGTCGCGGCCTGAAAGCCGGTCGCCACGGGGCTGCCGGTGATGGCGTAGAGGCGTGCGGCGCCGATGCTTTGCGTGATCTCGCGCACCTGCGCCGCGCTGCGTCGATCCGGCCAGATAATCGCGGGCGTCAGCGGTGCGTGTCGCTCATCCAGCAACACCGTGCCGTGCATCTGTCCCGACAGGCCGATGGCGGCGATTTTGGCGTCGGGTGCGCGCGCCAGCACTTCGTGCACCGCGCCGGCTGTGGCGCGCCACCAGGCTTCGGGCGACTGTTCGGCGCGGTCGGGCAGTGGTTGTTGGATCGGATACTCGGCAAAAGCCGTCGCCACAACCTCGCCGCTGGTGGTCGTCAACAGCGCTTTGACGGCCGATGTGCCGAGATCGATGCCCAGCAAATGGATGGTCATGGTCGTAATGTTTCCGTTCTAAAGTCGGCAGGACTATGCCAGACCTGATGCGCCGCGTCCGTCTGCCAATCGTCAACGCTGATCTGTAATGGATGTTTGTCCCACACGTCGGCCAACCGAGACTGCACCGTTTTCCAAGCGGGCACGCCGCCAGTGGCGTCCGGGCTTTCCACGCTGGCCGCCCCCACCGCGGTGGCGTCTAGGATCGCCTGTTCGACCGTTCTGCTATGCAGCAAGCTGGCCAGCAAGCCGGCGATGGTGCAGTCACCTGCGCCCGTGGCGCCGGCGACATTGACGACGAAGCAAGGCGTCAGCAATTCACGGCCCAGCCAACCGGCGGACAGCGGTGAGAGCAGCGCGCCGCCTGCTGCCAACCGCCCTGGGTCGGCGCTCGTGCGCAGATAAAGCCCCAGTTCGCCCAGCTTCAACGCCACCACCGCCGCGCCCAGCTCGAGCAGCCGCTGTGACAGACCATGCAGCAACGTGGCGTCAGGCGTGCGTGCGGCTTCCCCGCGCTGGATGGCGTCGTAGTGGCGGCGGTCGAGCATAAAGAGCATTTCATCCAGGCTCGGTGCAAAGAGATCGACGTGCGGCAAGACGTTGGCGAGCACACGCTGCCAGTCGACGCGGCCTGCCTCTGAGGTCGGATCGGGCTGCGCCATGTCGAGCGAGGTGGTGACGCCTAGCGTGCGCACCGCACGCAGCAGCGTCGCCAATTCGGCGCCGTCATCCAGATACATGCGGCGCATGAGCGGTGGGTAGCCAAAGTGAAAGACCTTGGCCCTGCGCACCTGTTCCAGATCGACGTCGTTGGCGCCAAAGGTGTTGTTAGCGCCAGGGCAATGCAGAAAGATCCGATCCACGCCCGGCGGATTGATGACCAGCGTATACGACGAGTCAGCGTCGGGATCGACGATCATGCCTGCGGTGAGCGCCTCGTCGTAGCTGCGCACGACATCAAGAATGGCGCGGCCAAAGAGGTCCGGCCCGACCTTGCCCATCATGCGCACGGGGACGCCCAGCCGATGCAACGCGATGCCGGTGTTGGAAACGGCGCCACCCGTCGAGATCAGCGCCGGCCCAACCTGATTGAGGCTGCCAGGCTGAAAGATGGAAGCGAACGATGCGTCAGTCTGGCTCCAAGCTGGAATAATATCGACGCAGATGTGCCCTGCGACGACGATTTGAGGCTCAGTAGCGTTCATCAATTCGGTTGCACCTGCTGTAATTCAGAAATTGCATGATGGAGCGACCTGACGGCTGGATAAAGTTGTTGATAAACGGTAGAGAAACTGCGCTCGTAGAAATCCGCCTCTTCTCGAATTGGTTCGATGAGGGTGGTTGTGTAGCGCACGGACGCCGCCGCGTCTGCTGTGTCGGTGTAGACGCCAGCGCCAATCCCGCCCAACATGGCCGCGCCCAGCGTCGTCGCCTCGTCGATGCTCACGACGCGGATTGCCTGATTGTAAACGCTAGCCTTGATCTGCATCAATAACTGATTGCGCGTGCCGCCGCCGGTTGCCACGATCTGTTCGATGTGCGTGCTGGGCAAGTACGGCAACAGCGAGGCGAGCGAATAGCGCGCCTCGTAGGCCAGCCCTTCCAACACGGCCCGATAGAGCGCCCCCCGTTTGGCGTCGAAGGTGACGCCCACAAATGTCGCCCGCGAACGTGGGTCGTCGTAGCCAGGATTCGCCGTGCGCAGATGTGGCAGGAAATGCACGCCGAGGCTGCCCGGTGGGATCGCGTTGCCCTCGCGTTCCATTTCGGCATAATCGAAACCGGCGCCTGTGATCTCGCGGAACCATTCGACGCACGCACTCGACGTATACAGTCCGCCAAGGACGTAATAGCCGCCGCTTACGTGCACGCCCTGGGAATAGCCGCGCGCGCCGACTGCGGGATCTTTGAGCACATCGTTTGTCGCCAGAAAGACCGCCTCGGCCGTGCCCAGCGAATCGAGCACGGCGCCGGGACGGGTCACGCCCAGCGCCAATGCGCCGCACACATGGTCATGCCCGCCGGTCGTGACCAGGGCGGTCGCCGGCAGCCCGCTCTGCGCGGCAACGGCAGGCAGCACCGCACCGAGGCTGGTTCCACTTGGCAGCAACGGCGGCAAGATGGCGGCGTCGATCCCGGCCTCTTGCACCAGCGACGTTTCCCAACACAAACGGTCAATGTCCAGCATCAGCGTGCGCGAGGCAAGCGAATATTCCGACGCGGCGACGCCACAGAGCCGATAGGTCAGATAATCCGCCGCGTTCAGCCAGGTGACGGTGCGGGCCAGCGCATCCGGTGCGTGGTCGCGCAGCCAAAGCAGCTTGCACAGGGTGAAGATCGGCTGGATCGACAGCCCCGTGCGGCGGAAGATCGCATCGGCGCCAAATTGACGGCGCAGAGATTCAGCCTGCGCTTTGGTGCGCGTATCGAACCAGGCGATGGCGTCATAGGTGGGCGCGCCAGCGTCGTCGATCGGCACGCCCGCCTCGCCGACGCTGGCGACCGCCACCGAGACAATGCGCGCCGGGTCGTCGAGCTGGGCCGTCATTTCCTGCAACGCCGTAAGGGTGCGTTCCCACAGCGCGACCGGGTCGTAATACGCCCAACCTGGCTGCGGGTAGACGGTCGGCGTTGGCACACTGGCTTTGGCGACGACCTGCCCATCACGCGTAAACGCAATGGCCTTGATGTGCGAAGTGCCGAAATCAATTCCAACCAGCAGGGCATCGCCTGCCATGAGATTATCCTTTGTCTGCGCGTAGGCGTCATGTTAAGGATGACGCCTACGCTGCGAGTGCAAGCCGAGTTTGCGTAGGTTGGTCGACTAGTACACACGGGCTAAAATACCTCATTGGTTGCCTGGTAGGGGCGCACCCCCGTGTGCGCCCGGAAGCCGGACAGGCACGGGGGCCTGTCCCTACCAAATCTACGGACAGAATTACGCCCACCTGGACTAGCCCATGCATCAAGGCAGCGTTTAAGTCACGCTACCAGCGTGACTTACGCGTGAGCAGGTTCGACCTCTTTTGCGCCTGTCATGATGGCAACGGCATCGGCCATCGAGTACTCATCAGGTTTGATGACAGCGACGCGCCGGCCAAGTCGCTGGATGTGAATCCGGTCGGCCAGCTCGAACACCAACGGCATGTTGTGGCTGATCAAGATGACCGGCAAGCCGCGCGTGCGCACCTGGCGGATGAGTTCGACCACCATGCGCGACTCTTTGACGCCCAACGCCGCGGTCGGCTCGTCCATGATCACCACGTTCTGGGCAAAGGCTGCGCTGCGCGCCACCGCCACGCCTTGACGTTGGCCGCCAGAGAGCGTTCCCACCGGCTGGCTCATCGATTGGATGCCGATCTTCAGGTCCGACATATAGCGGATCGTGTCGTCCATCATGCGCCGCTTATCAAGCATGTGGAAGAGTGAGCCTAGAAAGCCTGCGCGCCGGATTTCACGACCGAGAAAGATATTTTCCATGATGTTGAGCGCCGGCGCCACGGCCAGATCCTGGTAGACGGTCTCGATCCCCATGCGCCGCGCGTCCAACGGGTTATGAAAATGCACCAACGCCCCGTTGAGATAGATTTCGCCTTCATCCGGGATCAGCGCGCCGGAGAGGGCTTTGATCAAGGTCGACTTGCCGGCGCCGTTGTCACCGATCACGGCGAGAATCTCACCGGCCAAGAGCTCGAAATCAGCGCCATCCAGGCCACCACGTGGCCAAAATGCTTGACAAGACCGCGGGCTTGTAGCACCGAATTTGACTGTAGATCGCTCATGCCTGCCCCCTGTGCGAGAACTGATCGACGGAGACGGCCAGGATCACGAGAATGCCGGTGACGAGCACCTGGTACATCGACGGTATTCCCATCAATTGCAACCCGTTGCGAAAGACGCCGACGATGAGCGCGCCGATCAGTGTGCCCAGCACATTGCCGCGCCCGCCAAACAGACTAGTGCCGCCGAGCACGACCGCGGTGATGCTGTCCAGGTTGGCAGTCTGGCCCGCTTGCGGGTCGCCGACCTGGGTGCGGGCAATCAGCAACAGCCCGGCGATCCCGTAGATAAACCCCGCCGCACCGTAGACGCTGATCAAGAGGCGCGTGGTCGAGATGCCGGCCAGGCGCGTGGCTTCCGGGTTGTCGCCGACCGCATAGACGTGACGACCCCACGATGTCTCACGTAAGATAAACCACGCAATCAGGTAAATTATCAACATGACGACGGAGCCATAGGTGATGGCGGTCTCGCCGAGGGTGAAGGTGTTCCCCAAAAACGTAATCGTGGTGGGTAAATTGGAGATGGTCGTCGTGCGGTAGATGCGGGTGATGGCGTAGGCAATGTTCAGCGTGCCCAATGTCACAATAAAAGGAGGCAGTTTGACGAGCGCCACCAGCGAACCGTTGAGGATGCCAAAGAGCGTGGTGATCGCCAGGCCGATGAGGATGGCGAACACGGGTGGCACGCCAAATTCAACGGCCAGGCTCGCCATGATGACCGAGCCAAGCGCCATGACCATGCCGTTGGAGAGGTCGATGCCTGCGGTCAAAATGATCAGCGTCTGCCCGATCGCTAGGGTGCCCACCACAATCACTTGTTGTACGACTAAAGAGAAATTACGACCAGTGAAGAACTTATCGGTCTGGGTGGCAAAGAAGAGCATGGCAATCAGCAGCGCAAGCAAAGGCCCAACGCCGGGGAGCGTCAGAAAGTGGGCAACTCCGGCTCGGATGCGCTGCCACCCCGCTTGAGGTCGCTCGTGTGCAAGGGCGTCACTCATGAAATCATGTCCATTGACTGCAAAGAGCGGTGGAAGAGGGCGATGCCTGTAAACTGAAGTCGCCCTCTTCCATCAGATGTTTGTAGAAGTGAACCTGCCCCGACGACGCCGACCCGATCAAGCCGGCGTCATCAGGCAGGATAGTGGATGACTAATCGCCCCAGCAGTTGTCAAGACCGTAGACGGTGTCTTGGCTTTCGACGCCCTCTACTGCCTTGCCAGCAATCAAGGTCACGCCGGTGTCGGTGTAGCCGGACACTTTGTTGCCTGTGCTGATATAGTCGGCGATGGCATCGACACCCATCGAAGCCATTTTGAGCGGGTACTGCTGCGATGTGGCGGAAATTCTGCCATCCGCCACGCCGCGCACGCCTTCACAACCACCGTCCACCGAGACGACGATCACATTGTCGGCGACGCCAGCCGCCGCCAACGCCGTGTTGGCGCCAAAGGCCGCGGGTTCGTTGACCGTGTAGACGACATTGATGTCAGGATTGGCCGTGAGGCAGTTTTCCATGACGGGTTGGGCGCGGTCGATCATGCCGTTGGTGTCGCCCTGGCAGACAATCGCCGGGTCGCCCTCTTCGATGCCGAAGCCCTGCAGGAAGCCATCGTGACGCTGTTGGCTGACTGTGGTGCCGGCGGTGCCGTCGAGCATGGCGATCTTTGCGGGGGCGTCGCCCAGTGCGGCTTTGGCATATTCGCCGATCAGTACGCCAGCCTGAACATTATCTGTGGCAAACAGTGCGTCGGATGCATCGGCCGGATCGAGCGGGGTGTCAAGCGCAATCACCAGGACGCCGGCGTCGCGCGCTTTCTGGATGGTGGGGACGATGGCCGTCGAGTCGTTTGCTGTAATCAAGATACCTTTGACGCCGGCGTTGACGACGTTCTCAATCGCCGTGATCTGTCCTTCATTGTCGCCGTCGAATTCGCCGGCTGCGGTGATCAGCTTGATGCCTTTGGCTTCAGCTTCGGCAGTGGCGCCCTCTTCCATCTTGACAAAGAAGGGATTGCCGCGGTGCTTGGTGATCAAAGCCACCTGCGCTTCGCCGTCAGCGGCGGCAGGCGCTGCGTCCTCAGCCACTGCTTCAGTTGCTGCCTCTGGTGCGGCGCCAGGAGCCGCGGCCGGCACGGTGCAGGCCGACAGCAACAGCGAGGCGACGATCAATATGCTCAACATGACAAGACTTGATTTGCGCATAGTATTTCTCCTGTGATTTTCAGATTCACTGTCAACGAAACTGTGATGGTGCAACATAGACTAGTGCGCCGGTATACTCAGGTCTGGATGAACCTTGCGTTTTGCAATCACCTCCCTTCGCTCATGCATAGCGTCGAAACTTGCGGGCGTCAGTATGCTCGTCATATCCAGTAGGGGGCTTTTGATACGCTTGCACATTTACTTTAATCGAATTGCCAAAGTTGTCAACTGAGCAGGAAAGGACATAATTCCGTTATGTCTGCGCCACGTCAATGACGATCTTCACCACATTGTCGGCATATTGTTCGTTCAGGGTATAGGCAGCCGGCGTCTGCTCAAGCGGGAAGCGATGGGACACAATGCCGAGCAGATCCACCGCGCCGCTGCTCGCCAGCTTGATCGCGCGGATAGACGTGCTTCATGCGTCGCGACATGCGGATCGTCAGTCCCTTGCGCCGCGCGGTGGAGTGTTTCATCTCCAGCCTGTCCGCTTTGGGATGCCGACGAGCACCAGCCGCCCGCCCAGCCGCGCCATCTCCGCAGCCCACTGGATCGAGTGATCCGCCCACGCCGCTTCGATGGCGACATCGACTCCACGCCCGCCGGTGGCCTGTTTGATGGCAACCAGCGGGTCGCTGTCCTTGAAATTGATCGGGATGCCGCCGTAACGCGCCGCCAGGTTGAGCCGCCAGGGAAATTGATCAACGACATAGATCGGATCCGCGCCCGACAAGCGCGCCATTTGCAGGATATACAGCCCGATCGGCCCGGCGCCGAGGATGGCGACGCTGTCGGCCACATGCAGTTTCGCCAAATCGACGGCGTGGATGGCGATGCCCAGCGGCTCCAGCAGCGCAGCGGTCGCATCGTCCATGCTGTCCGGGATCGGGAAGCAGGTGTGCGCCGGCATCAGCATGTACTCGCTCAGGCTGCCGTCGTCGGGATAAGTGCCGCAGAAGTGCAGCCGGTGGCAGAGGTTGGGATGTCCGTGCTCGCACATCTCGCAGCGGCCGCAGGGCTGCGCCGGATCGACGGCGACGCGCGCGCCCACTTGCAGCGGCGCAAAGACGCCGTCGTAGCTCTCCGGCCCGACCGCCTCCACCACGGCCGCAAACTCATGACCCAGGATCATCGGCGTCTCCACAACGGTGTCGCCGATACGCGCGTCCTGGTAGGTGTGGATGTCGCTGCCGCACACGCCGACCGCAGTCACACGCAGCAGCGCCATGCCCGGGCCGGGCGACGCCGGCCGCGAAATCTGTTCGACGCGCAGATCGCGCGGCCCATGCAGCCGCACGGCCAGCATCGTATTGTTATCCGCAACACTCGCCAACGCTTTTCCCATCTTGAGGGCCTCGCATTTTCTCCGGTTGTAATGTTTTATCCACAGATGACGCAGATTTCACAGATGAACGTCCCTATCCCATGTGCACGTGCACCTTGAGCGTCTGACCCGCGGCGAATTTGGCGAAGACGTCGGCAAAGTCATGCAGCGGCGCAACGTGGCTGACCAGCGGGCCGACGTCGATGGCGCCACTGGCCAGCCAGTCGATGGCGGGCAGGAAGGTGTAGCAAAGGGCAAAGCTGCCCACGATCGTCCAGTCGTTGTGGAAGATGTCGTAGGGGCTGACCGAGACACGCGCTTGATTGGGCGCCACGCCAAATTGCAGAAAGGTTCCACGCGGGCGCAGATAGCGGAACGCGCCTTCGATGACCGCCGGAACCCCCGTCGCATCGATCACGACGCCGAAGCCACGCGGTGCAACTTCTTTCAGTGCGGCGTCTTGCTCGGCGCCGGCTGGAACCGCGACCGAGGCGCCCATTGCCTTCGCCAGTTCGAGCCGCGCCGGCTGCTTTTCGACCACGGCCACATACGAGGCGCCCATGCGCCGCAGCGCCTGCACCAGCAGCAGCCCCATCGGCCCGGCGCCGAGGATCAGCACCGGGTCGGCCGGCAGCACGCGGATGCGCTTCATGGCGTGAACCACGCAGGCCAGCGGCTCGATAAAGGCAGCCTGGGCATCGGTCATCGCATCCGGCAGGTGGTAGCAGGCACGCGCCGGCGCGGCGACATACTCGGCAAAGCCACCCGGCCGCGTGATGCCGACGCCCTGCCAGTGGAGGCAGTGGTTGGCCATCTCATTGCGGCACATGTCACAGTGGCCGCAGTAAAGATTTGGATCGACGGCCACGCGGTCGCCCACCTGGAAATCGGCGACCTCTTTGCCCGTTTCCACAATCACACCGCCAAACTCATGGCCGGGGATGACCGGGAAGTTGGACATGTATTCGTTGCGATAGATGTGAACATCGGTGCCACAGATGCCACAGCGCGCCACTTGCACGATCACCTCGTCGGCGGCGCAGGTTGGGTCGGGCACGCGCTCGATGCGGATCGATTCGGGCGCGGGAAAGAGCACAGCTTGCATTGGAATCTCCTTACCAGCAGCAGTAGCCGCCGTCGATCACCAGGTCGTGACCGGTCATATAATCCGACGCCGGCGCGGCGAGATAGACCACGGCGCCCTGCAGATCGGTGACTTCGGCCATGCGCCCCATCGGCGTCATGCCCATCCATGCCGGCAGCATCGTCTGGCCGACGGGCGTTGCCAGCAGATCTTCGACGAGCTTGGTGCGTGTGTAGCCGGGGCTGATGCTGTTGACGCGCACGCCGCGCTTGGCCCATTCCGCAGCCAGACTGCGCGTCAGGTGCAGCACGCCCGCTTTGGACGCGTTGTAGACAGCCTGATTCTGCGGCGTGTTGCTGATGTGCGCCGACATCGACGCCGTGTGGATGATCTTGCCGTAGCCTGCCGGCAGCATCACCTTGGCTTCGGCCTGCGCGCAGAGAAAGACTGAGTTCAGGTTGATGTCGATCACGCGCAGCCACTCCGTGTAGGGCATCGACTCGGCATCCGCCCAGACGCCCACGCCGGCATTGTTGACGCCGATGGTCAGCCGTCCCCACTTCGCCAGGATCGTATCGATCATCGCCTGCACTTGGTCGGGTTTGGTGACATCCGTCTGCACGGCGATGGCGTCGATCTGCTTCTGCGCCAGTTCGTGCGCTACGGCCTCAGCCACGTCGAGGCGCAGATCGACCACCGCGACCGCCGCGCCCGCCTCGCCCAGCGCGTGGGCAAAGGCGCGGCCAATCCCCTGCCCGCCGCCGGTGACCAGCGCCACGCGGCCATCGAGCCGGAAGCGTTCGAGAATCGGTGTGGTTTCGAGAACAGGATCGCTCATAATTCAACTCACTTTGGTTGATGGGTAAAGTGTAAAACGTAAAACGTAATGCGTAATGAACGAGTGGTTACGGATTACGCGTCACGGATTACGGATTACGTATCACGCATTACGTTACTCTATTCAGCCACGACAATCTGCGCCTTGACCGAGGTCGGCGGCATGTTGACGGCAAAGTCGAAGGCTTCGACGCTTTCGGCAAAACGGAAAGTGTCGGTGATCAGCGGCTTGACATTGAGCTTGCCGCTTGCCATCAGCGCAATCGCGCGCGGGTAGACGTGCGCGTAGCGGAAAACGTGCTCGACGCGCGCTTCCTTGACCATCGCCGCGGCCACGTCGTAGGCGATCGGCTGCAGGGGGATGCCGACGTACACCACCGCACCGCCCGGACAGAGCGATGCGAAGACGCCGGCCGCGGCCTTTTCATTGCCGCTGCACTCGAAGACCAGATTGACGCCCCAGCCGTCGGTCATCTCATCCACCACTTCCTTGAGATTCTGCTGGGCGATATTGACTGGCGTGATCGGGCCGAGCGTCGCCGCGAGGTCGAGTTTGGGCTGCTGCACGTCGGTCATGATCACCTGGCTGCAGCCGCCGGCCAGCGCGGCCAGCGCCGTCACCATGCCGATCGGCCCGGCGCCCATCACGATGGCGAGGTCGCCCGGCTTGATCCTGGCCTTGGTGGCCGCGTGCATGCCAACCGCGACCGGTTCCACCATCGCACCTTCGGCATAACTCACATTGTCGGGCAGCTTGAAGGTGAAGGCGGCAGGGTGCACCACCGTGGGGCGCAGGATGCCGTGCACCGGCGGCGTGGCCCAGAAACGCACGGGCCGGGTCAAGATTGTACATCCCCTGGAGGGTGGCCTTGCTGTTGGGGTCGGGGATGCCCGGCTCCATGCAGACGCGGTCGCCCACCCTCAGATGGCTGACTTCGCCGCCGACTTCGATGACGACGCCAGACGCTTCATGACCGAGCACCATCGGCTCGCGCACGACAAATTGGCCGATGGCGCCGTGGGTGTAGTAGTGCACGTCGCTGCCACAGATACCGACGGTGCGCAGCGCAATGCGCACGTCGTGCGGCTTCCCAGCGTCTCGTCGAGGTCAATGTCGCGCAGAGCAAGGAGATCTTTTTTTTCGAGGACAAGCGCTTCCATAGAATCTACCCCTTCCGAATAATAATGATCGCCAGGATCAGGCAGAGTACGGTGGAGACCCAGAGCGGCAGGAATTGCTCCAGGAAACGCATCCACAGGAAGCTGATGCCGATCCACAAAATCACACTGATAAAGTAACGGTCAAAAGTGTTGGTCTCAATCGGCAAGAAGCCGCGTCGCCCCTTGTGTTCGACCGGAGCAACGAGTTTTTGTGAGGCGCCTTTTGCGTCAGCCATCTGCTTACTCCTTCACCGCGCCGAAAGTCAGGCCGGTCACGATATAGCGCTGCACAAAGACCAGGAAGATCAGCGCGGGCAGAATTGCCATCGTAGCCACTGCGGCCATCTCGCCCCAGTTGGTGCCGGTGACGGAGACAAACGCCGCCAGCCCGGTGGTAATGGTGCGGGCGTTGACGCTGGTGAGGTTGGCGGCGAATAAATATTCGTTCCAGGCAAAGATCCAGCTCAAGATAAAGGTGATCGCTAAACCTGGCGCAACTAAGGGCGCCACCACGCGCGTCAGCACTGTCCAGCGATTGGCGCCATCGACAAAGGCCGCCTCGTCCAGCTCGATCGGCACGCCATCCATGATCCCCTTCATCAACCAGACCGCGAAAGGCAGATTGAAGACGCAGTAGAGCAAAATTAGCCCAAACTGCGTATCAAACATGGTCCAATCGCCAATTTTGAAGACCCGCGTGTAAATGAGAAACATCGGCAATACAAACGCGGCGGGTGGCGCCATGCGCTGCGTAATCGTCCAGAAAAAGATGTTATCAGCGCCGGGCAGACGCCAGCGTGAGAGCGCATAGGTCGCCAGCATCGCCAAAATGGTCACCAACAGCGCATTGCTTGTCGCAATGATGAGTGAGTTGATCAGGTAGCGTTGAAAGACGGGATCGGTGAGCGGCTTGATATAGTTGGGGGCATAAAAAGATTTGATGAGCAATGTCGGCGCATCGAATAGCTCCACACGACTGCGAGCCGACACGACAATCATCCAATAAATTGGCACAATCGTGATGATGATCATCACTGTCCAAAGGCCGTATAGGCCAATCCATCCGAGTGCTTTGCGCAGGGCTGATGATTTCATAGATGCACCTCTTGCTCCTACTCTCGTTGCTTTCCAACCTGCGCCAGCGCGATAAAAAGCAGCCAGCAAAGGACAATGGTGAAGTAGAGCACCATCAAAGACATCGCCGAGCCGTACCCATAGTCTGTTTTGGGCACGATGACGCGGTAGATGTGGATGCCGATAAATTGCGTCGCTGTCCCTGGCCCGCCGCTGGTCAACATAAATACCTCGTCGACAATCCGCAGCGCATCCATCAGGCGGATGAAAATGACCGTCAGCAGCACCGGCATCATCATCGGAATGGTCAAGTAACGGAAAACCTGCCAGCGATTGGCGCCGTCGACCTGCGCCTGTTCGAGCGGCTCCTTGGGCATGGCAGTCAGCCCGGCCAGCAGCGTCAGCGTGACAAAGGGCGTCCAATGCCAGACATCCATCACGATGACGGTGAGAAAGGCTTGATCGGCAAAGGTGGCGAGCCGGAAGTCGATGCCAAACCATTTGTCGAGGAAGTAAGGGATCGGTCCAAAGCCGGGAATGGTCAGCAGACGCCAGGTTGCGCCGACCGCGATCGGCGCCATGACCAGCGGCAGCACATAGATCGTGCGGAAAACCGTGCGCCCTGGGAAACTTTTGACCAGCGTCTGCGCCAGCAGGAAGCCAAGCGCCAGCTCGATGGTGACGGTGGTAAAGGCAAACAGCCCAGTGCGCCACAGCGAATCGAGAAAGGCGCCGTCAAAGACCAGCCGTCGAAAGTTGTCAACGCCTGTCCATTTCATGCCCAATTGGTTGGAAAATGGATTCCAGTCAAAGAAGCTGACATAGAGGACGTAGAGAAAGGGCAGAAAACCGACAATCGCTAGAATTACAAGTGTTGGCGTCAGCAGCGCCCAGCCTGCTCGATTGGATCGCATGTGTTTGTCCTGTTGAATCGTCATGCGTAGCTGCGTTCCGAGTCATGCACGCACGTGCGTGCATGACTCGGAACCGATGGCGCACTCAGCCGAGCTGCGTCATCACAATGGTTTTCGTGCGCTGCTTACTGCCCGTACCCCAGATTCACCAACTCCGCATCCGCGGCCGCGGCCGCCTGGTCGAGCGCCTCTGCCGGGGTGAGTTCGCCGGAGAGCGCCTTCCAGATGAAGGGCTGGACTACTTCGCGCAGTGCTGAATGGAAGGGGGAAGGGCGGCGCGCCGCGGAAGAGCGGGCCGGCTTCTCGCATCAGTGTGTAGTAGCCATCGACCTTGGCATCGACTTCCTGCACCTTGGGATCGTCGTAGGTTGATTCCATGACGATGCGCGAGCCGGCGATCGCCCAGTCTGCCTGGACAGATTCCTGGCCGACGTACTGCATCCACAGCAGCGTGCACAGCGGATTCTTCGAAGAGACGGGCAGCCCAAAGGCGCCGCCGTCGTAGTAGCCGATGTAGCCAGCACCGGATTCGGCGTCAGCCATCACACCTTCGGCAACGGGCGGCAGTGCGACGCCGACATTGCCAACAACTTTGGAGCGCTCCGGGTCGGTCGCAATCCAGGCGGCGTTTTCGCCGTAGACCCAGCCCTGAGCCGCGCGGCCCGCGGCAAAGGATGCCGCAACCTCGTCCCAGGTGCTGGCGGTGGCTTCCGGCGGTGCATCGGCGAGCAGCCCGACCCAGAAGGCCAGGGCTTCCTTGGACGCATCACTGTTCATTTCGCCGCCATTCTCGACGCTTGCCTTCCAGGTATCCTGGTTGATACCCCAGTTGTAGACGCCGAAGGTCGGCGCGATGCTCTCGAAGAACTCATAGAAGGAGGAGGCATGGCCGGTGTTGCCCTGAACTGTGGTGCCCCACAGTTCCATGTCATTGTCCTTGCCATACTGCGTGAAGAAGTCGGCGATGTCCTGGTATTGCTGATGGGTTGTCGCCGGCGCCAGGTCATAACCGTACTGCGCCTTGAACGCTTCCTGAATCGCCGGGTCGTTGAAGAGATCCAGGCGATAGAGATAGATCTTCAGGAAGGCTTCCATCGGCACACCGTAGATGTTGCCGTCGGCATCCTTGAAGTTGTCGATAAAAGAGGTGAACTTGGCGAAATCGAAGTCAGGCGACGCCAGCTCCGGGTTGTCGGCCAGCAACTGCGTGAGGTTGGTCAGGTAGTCGTTGGCCAGGTACTGGTAGATGATATCCTGTTCGATGTAGACGAAATCGTAGATGCCGGTGTTGGCCTGCATGTCGTTGATGGCCTTGCTGTACATCTCGTCCCAGGATGTCGCTTCCAGTTCCACCTTGATGCCGGTTTCGGCCTCGAAGGATGCCGCCAGAACTTCGGCCGCATAGCGGGAAGGCGGTGTGCTCTCCGAAACGCCACGGATGGTGACGCCTTCACAGCCGGCTGCCTGCGACGCGGTGCGCCACCAACTGGCCTCGCCGGACTCGGCAGCCGGCGCCGCGGGTTGGGGAGCGGGCGCTGCTACGGTGCACGCCGAGAGCACCATCGACAGCAACACCAAGACGCTGAGCATGACAGTCATTTTGTGCCTGAACATGTGCAAAATCTCCTTTCGCATGTGCGAAACAAATCACTTGTGGAACGCGATTGATGTGGGGGACATAGCCGACGAGACCTATGCTGTTTGTGGACGCCACCTCCTTTTACGGGGGTCTGCTAGGCGCGCATTGCTGCACGCCGGCTGGATTCACGCACCTTGACTGTTGGTTGCAGCACCACCGCTTGCGGCGCTCGGTCAGGGTCGACGATACGCTCCAAAAGCAACTCCGCCGCTCGCTGCCCCATCTCGTAGGCGGGCTGCATCACCACGGTCAGCGCGGGCTTCACAAGAAACATCCAATCCATTTCGTCGAACCCGGCAAGCGCAACGTCGTCGGGGATGCCAAGCCCTACTTCATGGATCGCACGCAATGCGCCGATGGTCAACAGGTTGTTGCCAGTGAAAATTGCATCCGGCGGCTGGCTCTGGGCGAGCAGATCCAGGGTCAATTCGTAGCCGTTCTGGCTGCGCGGCAATCCGCTGCGCACCAACTCTGGCAGGAGCGGCATGCCGTAATGCGCCAATGCTGTCACATATCCTTGATACCGTTCGGCGCCGGTGCTGGCGTCTGGGATGCCCAATATCGCCCCAATGCGTCGATAGCCATTCTCGATCAGGTGGGAAACCACGGCGCAGGCTGCCTGTACGTTGTCGCTCACTACGGTGTCCATCGGCACGCCATCAACGCGCCGATCGATCGCCACCACCGGCACCCGCTGTTCCACCAATCGGCGGTAGACTTCGTTGCTGCTGGCAGTCGGCGACACGATCATGCCGGCGACCTGCTCGGCCAACATCAGCTCGATGTAAGTCAATTCCTTATCAACGTCTTCGTCGGAGTTGCAGAGAAAGACCGCATACCCGCGCTGTTGCGCCACATCTTCCACGGCGCGCACCACGGATGTAAAGAACGGGTTCTGAATATCGGATATGATCAGCCCAATGATGCTTGAGCGCTGCACGCGCAGCGAGCGGGCTACGCGGCTGGGGCGATAATCAAGTTCCTGAATCGTCTCCAGCACACGTTGGCGCAGCGCATCGCTGACATATGGCTTGCCGGAGAGCACGCGACACGGTGGCGGTGGAAACTCCGGCTCGACGAGCAACATCTTCGATTTTTGTTGGCACGGTGAGTTCAGATGAAATTGTCTAATTGGCTACCGTAATTGTAATCGATTTCAGAAGAGATGTCAAGCACTGCAAAATCCTCAAAAATGCTGGCTTACCTCCCGCAAATTTCACAGTTTCGGTTTTGGTTCGCCCCTGGTCATCTGACCAGCGTATAGACCCTACTGGCAGGCAGTGCGTTGATGCTTGAAACGCGGGTAGACTGGACGAATGGTCGCGGCGCGTGACTCGCACGTCGCGGCAAGCGAGACTATTCTTCACAATTGTATTCAGGAAAGGATTCTGCAATGGCGCAGCGCGTACTGATCATGGGGGCCGCGGGGCGCGACTTCCATAATTTCAATGTTTACTTCCGCACCAACCCCGACTATGAGGTGGTCGCCTTTACGGCAACCCAGATTCCCTATATCGAGAATCGGCGTTATCCGGCGGAATTAGCTGGCGCTCGTTATCCGACCGGTATCCCGATTCTGGGCGAAAGCGAATTGGAGCGGCTGATCGCCGATGAACGCATCGATACCGCGGTCTTCAGCTACAGCGATGTCACCTACGACCATGTGATGCACGTCAGCGCGCGGGTGATGGCGGCGGGCGCCAACTTCATGTTGCTTGGTCCGGCGCAAACGATGTTGTCTTCCACCAAGCCGGTCGTTGCGATCTGCGCCTCGCGCACCGGCGCCGGCAAGAGCCAGACCAGCCGCGCGGTGGTGCGCGTGCTGCGCGAACTGGGGCAGCGCGTCGTTTCCGTGCGCCATCCCATGCCCTACGGCAACCTGGTGGCGCAGGCTGTGCAGCGCTTCGCCACGCTCGACGACCTGGTGACTCATCGCGTGACCATCGAGGAGCGCGAGGAGTACGAGC
Organism: Candidatus Caldilinea saccharophila; assembly: GCA_016710365.1. Lineage (GTDB taxonomy): Bacteria > Chloroflexota > Anaerolineae > Caldilineales > Caldilineaceae > Caldilinea > Caldilinea saccharophila. The sequence goes on from JADJVW010000004.1 coordinate 114,017, forward strand.
CGCACATCGTGAGCGGCGGCGTCATCTATGCCGGTGTGGATTATGAACGCATCCTGCGTCAGGCTGAAGCCGAGGCCGACGTGGTGATCTGGGATGGCGGCAACAACGATCTGCCCTTCTTCAAACCCGACTTGTGGGTCGTTGTGATCGACCCGCATCGCGCCGACCATGGGTTGCGCTATTTCCCCAGCGAGGTCAACCTGCGCCTGGCCGACGTCTTTGTGATCAATAAAGTGGAGACGGCCTCCTTCGAGCAGATCGAGCGCGCGCGGGAACTGGCGTTGCAGTTGAACCCGGACGCGGTTGTGATCGATGCGGCCAGCCCGATCTTCGTCGAGGAAAGCGCCACGATGCGCGGCAAGCGTGTACTGGTCATCGAAGATGGCCCGACGCTGACCCACGGCGAGATGAAATTTGGCGCCGGTTGGGTGGCAGCGCGACGTTTTGGCGCGTCTGAAGTCATCGATCCCAAGCCCTACGCCGTCGGTGCGATTGCCGAAACCTTCGCAAAATACCCGGAGACCGGGCCGATCTTGCCGGCGATGGGATACAGCGATCAACAGGTCGCCGACCTGGAGGAGACCATCCGTTGCACCCCGGCCGATGTCGTGCTCATCGCCACGCCGATCGACCTGCGCCGCCTGATTACTATCGACAAGCCAGCGCTGCGCGTAGGATACGAGTTGCAGGAGATCGGTGAACCGACGCTGCGCCAGGTGCTGGGTGATTTCCTAGCGACGAAGCGATAGATCAAATGCTGCATGTAGCCATCGCACCCTATGCTGAGTTTTATCGGGCTAGGCCGCAGCCGCTCGTAGCGGAGTGGCTGCTGATGATCGCCAGCGGGCGGCAGTTCGTACTGAGCGGGAGCTAACGCCGGTATGCGGTGCAGCCAGATTGAGGGTTGAGATTCGCCGCGCACATGGGCGATTACGCGCAAAAGCAAGGCCGACTGTTGTTGCCTGAAGGCTGGTTTGGGGCCAGCTACAACAGCCGGCTTGTGAATGGGATACACCGGGTCGGCGGTCGCGTCAATGGGACGGGATGTCGCGGGTCTACTTTGCGTTTGGGGTGAAGTCAATGAGGAATGCGCGTATTTTATCGAGCAAATGACTGACGAATTCTCACGAGAAGATAGTCAGTCGGCTGGCTGCGCAGGCCTGGTTTACCCCTCGAACTGTTCGTGCAGCGCAACTTCCTGCTCTGCGCTCAGGTTCGAGGAGATCAATTCCATCTTCACGCCCTGGAACTCAGCCATCACGCGATCCTGCACGGTGTTGGCGCTGAGCAGAAAGAGTGCGGATGTGCCTTCCGTCACCTTCTCACGCACTTCCTTGATGAAATTGTCGCTGATGCCATAATCGGCGAATTTGCCGGACAGCGCGCCCATTGCCGCACCGACCGCCAGACCGAAGAAGGGCACGAAGAAGATCAAGCCGAAGAGCATCCCCCAGAATGCGCCGGAGAGCGCACCCTTACCGGTCATGCTGCCGTAATTCTTGGTGTTTGGGCTTTTCTTGCCTGCCGGCCAGGCAACGACCGCCGCGTCCTGAATCTGGATCAACTGCTGCTTTGAAAGTTCGCGCAACTTGGCAAGCGCCTCTTGTGCGCCGGTTGCAGCGTCGAACTTCCAGACGGTAAGTGTTGTCATAAGAGTCTTCATCCTTTCTAAATCAAAACTGATGAGTATCGCGCCAACCAATCTTAGTCGTTCACGATTTTCTCCGCCGCGTTGAAGATGGTTTCCTTCGCGTTCTTCGCGGCTCCGCGTGAGATTCGTGAAGTGCTGAATCTGGTCGCACCTGGTTGGCCGTGCATCACGCTGATGCGACAGCGCCAGGTTCGGGCGCCTGCAGAGCGCCTTCAGGTTAGCGCATCATGTCGATTGCCACGGTGATCGCCAGGATCACAATGTCGTTCTGGCTTGGCTCGATCTGTACGCCATAGGTGTCGGCAATGCGGAACCACTTCTTGGAGACCTGCGCGACCTTGGTGCGTCCCTCGCCGATCTCGTACTCGAAGTTGAGGATATTCCCCTGCACCTCAAGATCGGGACCGTTGCCGATCTTGACCGTCCAGCGGTCGCGTAAGGGAGCGATCAGCGCCCTGCGCAACGTCGCCATGGGTTCGCCTTTTGGCCCTTCAGATCGTCATCGTGTCGCGCACTGCCACCAGCCGCTGCTGGATTTTGCACAGCTCGCGCCCCTGCGTGTCCTCAAAGAAGAGCGTGTCGCGACTGGTCAACCTCCAGATCTGTCGGACGAGAGCGACCAGATGTCACGCACATGAGGATGAGCTTACAACAGATGAGCGTCGTGATCCAAAGTGGATAATCTCTGAACAAGCAAGGATGACATTTCAACCTGTCGCTCACGCAGTTGCTTGCGGTTCTTCGGGAGTATCCGCGAGCGTTTGCGGCGGTGTGATGAGACTTCCCTGCAGCCCCCGCGGCATACCCACAAAAATAACGATCGCAGCGACTGTCACGAATCCAGCCATGATGAGCAGCGTCTGCGTTAGCCCGATCGTGAAGGCTGGTCCAAATTGCGTGGTTGCCCACTGCGCCGCTTCCGGCGGCAGCCTGGTGTACGTGCCGGACAGCGCACGGGCGAACGCGTCCTTCCAGGCGCTCTCGATCTGCGGCGTCACGTTGGCGGGCAGATTGGCTTGGCGTAGTTGGGTGCGCAAAGCGCCGTCGGCCAGCATCGTCACCGAGAACTGGAAACAATCACACCCAGGCCAGCCGGATTGTCCGGCAGCCGAGTTGATGGCCGCGCCGCTCCAATCAGCGTGGCGGCGGCGCGCTGATGATCACGCCGCGCCGGGCCGGAAATGCCGAGTCCCAGCCCCAACAACGCAATGGGGAGAATCAGGAATGCCAGCGGGGTGTCCACCTGGATGCGTGACAAGGCAAGCAGGCCGAGGGCCGAAAGCACCAGCCCCCCTGCGATCAGCCGCCGCGCACCGAAGCGTGTGGAGAGGCGGACGATGATCAACGTGCCAACCAGCATGCCCAGGACAAAGGGCGCAAACTGCAGCGTCGTTGCCACCGGGCCAAGCCTGCGCACCGGCAAAGAGACCAGAACGAAGAAGAAGGGTTCGCACCATGGCCAGGGCCATCCCAGCCAGGATCGCAAAGGCCAGGCCGCGCCCATTGTATAGCTTGATCTCACCGCGCCGGCGCAACTTGCGATAGAAATAGCGGTACGCCAGAATTAGTCCGCCCAATCCGACTGCAATGGTCAGCAGTGCATTGCGGCTTGTCAGCCCGCCGGCATACGCCACCAGACCATAAACAGCCAGAAAGACCGCCCCAGCCCAAAGCAGATTGACGAGCAATTCGCGCCAGACGATCCGCTGTTGCTCTGCCGGCTCATAGACTCGGCGCAGAATGAGCCAGAACGCAATGACCCCGAGCACAATCGGCGGCAAAAAAACGATGGCGCCGTTGCCCACTGACCTCAACACAGAATAGAGCGCAGAGGAGGAGCCGAGCGCGATAGCCTGGGTGCTGAAGATGGCGCCAAAGGCAAAAGGGCGCACGCCTGGCCCGAATGCAAACGCGGCAATGGCAATGCACATCGGGGTAATCGTGATCCGCGCAACGCTCAGCAGCAAGTCGGCGTAGATAAACCCGTCTGTCCCCAGCCAGAACATGCTCGCCAGCGCCGCGCACAACACCCCCCCCAGCCCGATCAGCAGAAACAGTTTGCGCCCCACGCCGTCGCCCGTGGCGCCCGCAGCCAGCGTCAAGATCGCCAGCAGCAGGTAGTTGGCAGCAACCAGGATGGGGACGCTGCTCCCGACCTGACGCAGCCCCTGCTCGATCGGCGCTGACCCCAACCTGATGACCGGGGGCATCAGGTTGATGGCTACAATCGCCAGCAGACAGGCAGCCAGGCTGCGAAATGCCTGGCGATCGGCGGTGAGACCGCCGAACAATATTTTGCCCGGCCCCGGGACGTGATTCAGCAGCGCCTGAATTCGCGCAATCAGCTTGTCCACACAACCCTCTTTTCTTCCTGGCAAACTCTCTGCGGACTCTATGGCAGAATATGCTGGGTCGGGTGGCGCAAACGCCACCCGACCCAGAAAACGAATCAATTGCTGCGTACAGCATCTTCCATCTTTTCCAGAACCTTGTCAATGCTGAAGCTGGCAGACTGCATGTGCGACGGAAACTCCTGGAAAGTCGCCAGAAATTCGCGCACAATAAACTGGGGGGTCAAGCGGATTTCGTGTGGTTACGTGCCGGGGACGGGCTTGCGGTGCTTTGGTCGAGCAGAGAACGATCAGCCCGTCCCCGGCACGTAAGACCCGACCACATCAATCCCGGTTGAGCCTAAACTGGGAGGCGTAGATCAGGAAGACGCGGTCGATCCCCAGTAGGTGTTGGAGGTGATGTCCGCCCGCTCAAAGCGGCCAGTGCGCAGGTTGAAGATCTTGGGGATGCGCAGAAAGACAAAGGGTTCTGCCCAGATCATGACCGTTCCCTGCATGCACTGCTCGGCAAAGACGAATTTCCAGTTGTCGTAGCGCAGCCCCACCAAGTCACCGTCGTCGGAGAAGTAGACGATGCTCTTGCGCGGCCTTTCCTCCGTCTCGCCGCTAAGGTAAGGCTGGACCTGTCTCACCGGCTGGCCCGCGTCGCCCGGCAACGATCTGGCCTGCTGTGACGCCGTCTTTATGGCCTGGAACGCGGCGCTGATGGCGGGCGAGGAGCCTGGCGACAGCGGGACGGGCCTCGCCTATATGTTGGCCGGTGGCTCCGATCCGTCGAACACCGACCCTTCGCGATGGAGCCCGCGGAGGGCGAGGCTTGGATCGGCACGCCGCCGCACATCATGATCGTCACGCCCGCCGGCTTCGATGCTGCTGCTGCAGGTGCAATGGCGCACTGCACAGCGCGGCGCGTGCCACATGGTCTGCATCCAGGGTGAAGCCGGGCTGTGCAAGACGCGCCTGGCCGAGAAGAAGCTCCGTGCGCCCTCAGCGGTGAATCTTCTTGCTGGCGGTGCGAAGCATTGTTTCGCCTATGAGCGACGACATCTGCACATCAAGGTGGTTCTCGAATGGGTAGCGTTTGGCGAATTGGTCGGCAATTGCCAATGGTGAAAGCGCTGAATGAGGCGTCTTGCCCCGCAGCGAAAAATCCTGGCTCTGAAGCGTCAGTTGATTTCACCGGTGGTTCGACGAGCTATCCCCCAATGTGAACGCGATCGTGAACTCCGTCCCATGCGTGGTATCCACCGTGAGGGCTCCACCCAGTTGACTTGCCAACATGCTGACCAATTTCAGCCCCAAGGATTCGGTCTGGCGAAAATCAAGGTCCAACGGCAAGCCAATCCCATCGTCACGGACGCACAAGCGCAGCCAATCGGCCGCGTGGCATAGTTCAAGCTCGATCTTACCTATGCGCCCGTTGGGGAAAGCGTACTTGAGCGAGTTGGAGACCAATTCGTTGACGATCAAGCCACACGGGATTGCCGTTTCGATATCGACTTCAACCGCGGCGGCGTTCACCTGGAAGGTGATGTGCTCCGAGTGGGATCCGAAAGCATGAAATAGGGAAGTGACAAGGCTCTGTGCGTATTCCTTGAAATCAATCCGTGCCAAGCCGGCGGACTGATACAATTTCTCATGGACAAGCGCCATGGAGCGGACACGATTCTGACTCTCGCTCAACGCCTCTAACGCCGCCGGATCTGTGATGGACTTGACCTGGAGGTTGAGTAGGCTGGAAATGACCTGCAAGTTGTTCTTGACACGATGATGAATTTCCTTGAGCATGGCTTCTTTTTCGGCCAGTGACTCGCTCATCTGACTATGGAGTTGTGCATTTTCCAATGCGATCGACGCCTGGTTGGCAAACACCGCGAGCAAGTCCAGGTCGGCTTGATCAAAAGCAAACGTGTGCGTCGCATTGTCCAAAGCGATGACGCCGATAATTTCGCCGTGATAGCCCATGGGGGCAACAATCGCAGATTGAAGCGCCAGCATTTCGGGGATGTCGCCCGTGTAGCGCCATTCACTTGCCGGGACATCATCCACGCGCAATGGCATGCCTGTTTCAAACGCGCCCCCCGAATACCCCTCCGTCAAGGCAAGCTGCATGGCGAGTACACGCGGGTCTGCATAGCCAACCATATTGCGGATACACAAATGCTCCGTCTTGTCATCCAGCAACAGGATACTACCCTTTTCTGCACTGGGGATGGCTTGGATGGCGGCGGACAGAATCTTGCCTAACAACGGCTCCATGTCCAATGTTTCGAGCAGCGTTGCCGTCGCGCGCGACAAAGACTCGGCGCGCTGGCGTTGGTGTTCTTCGGCTTCCACGATTTGTGCGTTGCGCAAGGCAACAGCAGCGTGCGTGGCAAACATCGTCAACAATTCCAGATCATCCGGCGTAAACGACCGTGTGTCGAAGCGATTAGCGCTTAGGACGCCCAGGATTTCACCCCGCCACATCACCGGCACACCAATGAGCGCGAAATGTTCAGTAGCTGGAAGGATCGGCGAGCGCCCTTGCCATGTGGCATAATCATCGACCATCAACGGTTGCCTGGTCTCCAATATTTTGCCGGCAAGGCCTTCGCCCCGCCGCCACACCTGCCCAAGCGGCAAGAAACTATTGCCCACTGAAATCTGGCGTTCCAGAATGTCGTGTTCGGGCACATAGCGGTAGAAACCGCCGCCGTCTGCTCGGCTCAACTCCATGGTGCGGAGCGTAATCGTTTGCAGCACCGCGCTCAAGTCAAGCTCCGCCGATAGTTCCAAATTGATCGCGCGCAGGGCCTCCAATTGTTCGCTGTGTGTACGGATTTTCCCCTCGGCGTATTTGCGCTCAGTAATATCGCGCACGACCACACACATAAAATCACGCGCGTATGCGGTGAAAAGCGACACGGTGACATCCACATCGATGAGTGAGCCGTCTTTGCGCCGGTGTTTGCGCTCGCCAATCACCACATGCGTTTCATGACAGATGCGTTTGACAAAATCATCAATGCTCTCACGGTCGTGCGCCACGATGTCATACAATGTCAAACCGAGCATTTCGTCGGCGCTGTATCCCAACATCGTTTGGTACGCCGGGTTCGTTTCCACCACGCGCGTATTCTCGATTGCATAGAGTGCGATCCCCTCAGATGCCTGTTCGACGACATTGCGATAGCGCGTTTCGCTTTCCGCCAACTCGGCTTGCCGATCCTGTTCGGCCGCATTGCGGTGCCAGGCAATGACTAAAATAACGGTGGAGGTAACCAAGACAAATCGGAACGGTCCCGTCATGATCAAGCTAAGATCATAATTGAAAAAGAATTTTTGTGTGATGTAGATCAATGTCAATTCAACGAGCGTGACGCACAAGGCGATCGGATTGGAAAGCAATACGCTGGCGAGCAAGACGGGCAAGACCAGATAACACAACCCCACATAATCGCTTTCGTCTTGGAGCCAGACCATCGCGATGACTGCGAGCAACGACATCGCGATGAGCAAAACGGCAGATAATCGATGATATTGTGTGCGGCTTATTACGTAGGCGATGACAGCAACGACCAAGATCAAGAGAACCACGTGTGCACCCTGACCTTCGAGCACACCTTGTCCGCCTTGAAAAACCAACAGCGGCATCATGGTAAAAAAAATGCTGATCGGCACAAGCCCAAGAAACAGGGTGGCGACTAGACGCGCCTGGCGTTGTTGATCACGCGCACGCACCAACGGCGATGGTGCAGTGAGCAAATCCCACACCTGGGACCATCGTTTGACAACAGACGGGAGTGGCGTAAGCAACCGATGAAGAGATAGCGACATTACACCCTCAGATGTTAATGGGTCACTTGGCGCGCCCAAAATGATGATCGATGGTTCGATCCATCATTTTATTATTATAGTGGTGTTGCGGCAGCCAATCAATGGTTATTTGTCCGGGATTGGTTTTGGTTTTCCGCCTGACACCGAAGGGTCGGCGCTGATCAGCGCGCACCGGGTCTACAAGCCAGTGATTCTGGATAGGGAGTAGCGCAGCGCCAAATTTAGCCGCTCTTGCGCCCTGTCTCCAACTTCTTGCGCACCTCGCACACGACGGTCGATTGCAGCGCAGCGCCGTGTGCCGCCAGATAGCTGCGCACGGTATCCGACTGCTTGGCGACCATGCTGCGCAGCACCCAGGAGATGGCCTTGGTGATCAGACGGTCGCGCTCGGCTTGCAGGCGTTGTACGTTGGTCAGGGCGCGCTGCGTCAGGCGCGGGTCGGCGTTATGGCGTAGCGGCGACACCAGCAGCACCAGGCTGGCGCGGCGCAGGCTGAGGCTCTCCGCCTGGCTGAGCTTGTCCAGAAACGCATCCCACTCGACCCAGCGCGTCAACACTTCTTTGTCGGTCCAACTCGACTGACAGGTAGCGTCGACCTCCGCCCAGCCAGCCTGCTGCGCCAGCCAGATGCGCAGGCGCGCTAACTCCAGTGTGTGGCGGAGCGAGTGCAGCACGCCAAGCAAAAGTCCGGCCAGACTGCGCTGCTCGAAGACTTCGCCGGCATAGAGCAGATCCAACAAGGCCAGCCACTGTGCTTCAGGCCAATGCGCGTGCGCTTTTGCCGTCTCTTTGGCAAGTTTGCGCAGATCGTCGGCGCGTATGCCCAACACTGTGCGCGGCGTGCCCAGGTAACGCCGCACGAAGGTCTGATCGGGGTGGTTGGTTGGCAGCGCGTAGAGTCGAGCCGTCAGACTGGCAAAAATACCCGCAACGGGATCGTCTGTCATCACAACCTCTGGTCGGCGGACTGGCTACAAATTACGGATCGCGCATGAGATCGCTGTTGTATTCCAGCACACCCACAATTTGCAGATAGGGTGGCTCTGGCAAGGGGTTGTGCTGGATCGCCATGCCCAGCTTGCGCATGACGCCGATCGATGCTGCGTTGTCATAGGTGGTATTGGCGACAATGCGTTGCAGGTTCAACGTGGTGAAGGCGTATCGGATCAACGCCGAAGCGGCTTCAGTCGCATAGCCGCGGCGTTGATGGCGCGGCGACACTTCCCAGTAGAGACCCATTTCGTGCGTGTTGCGCGCCGGCTGATCCGACGCCGCACCGATAGGACGCAAGGCGGGAAGCTGCGCAAAAGGCAGCATCACCGGCGCAAAACCGCACGCGCCGATCACTTCACCGCTGGCGCGCAGGACGATGGCGCGGTCGCCGTAGGGCGGCTGATACAGATTTGCCAGCGCCGAGTAGTTGAGCACCGACCACGCCAGCCATTGCTGGCGTTCCTGCTTTGCCTGCATCAGCCGGACGGCATCGCCGCCATTGTCGCCGGACTCCACGTCGAGAATCTGGTGGATGGCGTCGAGATCGGTAGGGACAAAAGGACGGATCAACAGGCGTCCGGTTTCGATTGGCGGCATGTGCATAGGCGATAAATTGGCGTCGGCTTTTCCGACCAATTGGCAAGGGGAACAGCCATCGCAACGACTGTTCCCCTTGCTCGACTTTATACAATTATCAAGCGACGAATCGCTATTTTCCCATCGTCACGTTGTAGTCGGCGATGGCCTGAGTCACAGTGGCCGCAGCATTATCCAGCGCTTGCTGCGGGGTGGCCTGACCGGCCAACACTTCCTCGATGGCGGTTTCCACCGTCTGGCGTGCGGTGGGGAAGACGCCGATCAGCGCACCCTGGGTGACGCGATTATTGGGCGCAGCGTGCAGTTGGTCGACGGCTGTCCCAAACTGGGGGTATTTCGCGCGCCACTCGACGGCAAGCGGCTCTTCATAGCCGGCCAGCCGGATCGGGAAGTAGCCAGATACGGTGTGCCAGTAAGCCTGTTGCGCTGGTTCTGCCAGAAACTTAATGAATTCCCAGGCGCATGTCTGCTCTTCAGCCGGGCGACCGTTGAGGATCCAGAGCGAGGCGCCGCCAATAATCGTGCCGGCATTTTCAAACGCGCTCTCGTCTGGTCGTGGCAGCCATCCTGTGCCTAGCTCGAACTTGCCGGCGGAGCCGTCGATCATGCCACGCAGCACCGCGGTGGAGTCGATGAACATTGCAGTTTGTCCAGCCAGGAAGGCGTTGCGGGTGTCGACCGTCGTGCGCCCATAGTTGCCAAAGCTTCCTGCATCATACATCTCTTTCCACCACTCGAGGACGCGGACGCCCTCAGGGCTGTTAAAGAGGGCCTCGGTGGCGGCGCCGTCGCGGCCATTGTCGTTATCCACATAGTAGCCGCCTGAAACCGCCAAGAGTTGTTCGACAAACCAGCCATAAATAGCAAAGGCGCCACCACTCACGGTGACATTGCCGGATGCATCGCGCTGAGTCAGCTTGGCGGCGTAATCGGCCACTTCGTCAAAGGTGCGCGGAGCGACTTCGGGATCGAGGCCGGCGGCTGCAAACATGTCCTTGTTGTAGTACAACAGCGGCGTCGAAGTATTGAAGGGCATTGAATATTGCTTGCCGTCAACGGTATAGTAGGCCAACACATTGGGCTCGAAGTCGGAAGTGTCAAAATCCTCGGCATCCATGAAGTCCTGCACGGGCGTTGCCACGTCCAGATCCACCATCAGGCGGGTGGCGATGTCGAACAACTGCACAACAGCCGGAATGTCGTTGCTCTGCAAGCCGGCTCTGAGCTTGTTCAGCGAGTCATCGTAGCTGCCCTGATAAGTTGGCTCCACAAAACAGGTGGACTGGCTGGCGTTGAAGTCGTCGGCCAGTTTGGGAATCGACTTCCCGCCGATGTCGCCGGCCATGCTGTGCCAGAAGGCGACGCGGGTGGCGCCGGCAGGGACTTCCTGCGTCGTCGTATCGGCTGCATCACCTGCGGCGCTGTCCGGGGCCGGCGCCGCAGGCGCAACGGGCGCCGCGGTGCAAGCAGACAGCACCATGCTCAGCACTATCAACAGACTCAGAATAAAAGACACTTGTTTTCTCACGATTGGCTCCTTTAAGATAGTTGGGATTGACAACGCTGTTTATCCTTTGACCGCACCTGCGGTCAAGCCACGAATCAACTGGCGATTGCCCACGATAAAGAGTGCAAACGTGGGCAGCAACACCAGAACCACACCCGCCATAACGACATTAAACGCAAACCGCTCTTCATCTTGTAGCAGGGTAATGCCGATCTGCACCGTGCGCATCTGCTGATCATTGGTGATCAGCAGCGGCCATAGATATTGATTGTAAGTTTGTAGAAAGCTGTAGACGGCCAGCGTGCCAAGCGCCGGCCGGGCCAGGGGCAGCACAATCGCAGTCAAAAAGCGTAGGCTGCCACACCCGTCAATAGTTGCTGCGTCCTGTAGTTCGCGCGGAATGGTGAGGAAGAACTGCCGCAGCAGGAATGTGCCAAACGCCGTCGCCAGAAAGGGAACGGTCAGCCCCATATAGGTGTCGGTCCAGCCCAGACTGCGCACCGTCAGATAGTTGGGAATGATGGTGGCTTCCCAAGGAATCATCAGGGTGGACAGAAAGACCAGAAACATCAGGGTGCGGCCCTTGAAATCGATAAACGCAAACGCATACGCGGCAAGACTTGCGGTGATCAATTGTCCTGCCATGACGAGTGAGGACTGGACAATGCTGTTGAAGAGGTAGCGCAGGAGGGGCGCCTGCTCCAGCGCTCGCACAAAGTTGGTCAAGTAGAGGCTCGTTGGCGCCAGGAGGGGCGGGTAGGACGCCACCTCAGTCTCGCTCAACATGCTGATCGTCAGGGCGGACCACAAGGGAAAGACCACAATGACTGCCACAACCGTCAGCAGCAGGTAAAGAGCCATGTTGGTTAGGATGCGTTGCCACCTGGCGTCGAGGCTCATTCGTAGACAACCCTTCGTTCAATCACACCGAACTGTATAATCGTAACGACTAACATAATAAAGAACAGCACAATCGACTGCGCGGCGGCATAGCTATACTGGCCGTTAAAATAGAACTCCCGATAGATCGAGAACACCAGTACATTGGTGGAATTAATCGGGCCACCTTTAGTAAGGACGTGAAATTGTGTGAAAGCTTGAAATGCCGCCAGCAAATCCACCACCAGCAGAAAAAAGATGGTGGGCGACAGCAGAGGCAATGTGATGTGGCGAAACCTGGCTGGCCCCGATGCGCCGTCGATCATGGCGCTCTCGTATAGCTCCTCAGGGATGCCTTGCATGCCCGCCAGCAAGATCACCGTGTTCAGCCCCAACTGCAGCCACACTGTGACCAGCGCCACGGATGGCAGCGCGGTGCGTACATCGGTCAGCCAGCCTACGCTGGGAATTCCCAGCAGGCCTAATAGATAGTTGAGCATCCCCAACGCGGGATGGAACAGGTACAAAAAAATGAGCGAGGCCGTCGCGGCCGACACCGCAATCGTCAACGAGAAGATCATGCGGAAAATGCTGATGCGACGTAGACGCAGATTGCCGAGCAAAGCCAGGCCCAGTGCGATCACCAACGTTGTGGGCACCGTATAGAGCACGAACAACAGGGTGCGCTGTAGGCTGTTAAGGAATTGAGGACTTTGCAGCAGACGTTGATATTGCGTCAGTCCTACGAATGCCACAGGACGCCCGATCGGATCCGTCAGTTGCGTACTCAGTATAAATGATCTGATAAGCGGAATAAACACAAAGGCAAGGAAGATCAGAAGCGAGGGAGAAGGGTAAGCCAGCGCTAACAGAAACTTCTTCACTTCTCGCCATCGGGCGCGCGACGAAGGGAGGCGTCTCGATGATTTTTGGGATGCCAGCCTCTGCTCATTGGTTACCATCATCGATATTGCTTTCTTTCTGCATTGAAAGAGTATCAGCGATCCGGCTAACCACTACGATGGATTGATTATAACATCTTGGCTGCGCTTGATTATACCGGATTGTCAGCTACTCTACAAATGACTTGGCTCTTGGCTTATTTTGCGGTTTCGGTTCTGGATTGACATTGCCCAACCGTCGTGCTATTCTGCAACTATTGGAGTCCGAGAGGCAAATCATGCACATGCACCTGTGGATAGCGTCCGAACCTAGCATTGACGCCCACATCGTCTGCCAAGACGAACGTGTTTTTTACGCGCGCCGTGTGCTGTCCGCCTACCGGAGTAGCTGATTCCATCGTTTCAGTGTTTCGAGCCGCAGACCACACGGTCTGCGGCTTTTCTTTTTGCCCGATTGGGCTTGTTCGATAGGGAGGACTGCACCTATGACTGTCAAGACCTTGACCCTCGATTCCGTAACGTTGCTCGCCACGACCGGCCGCGCCTGCGATATCGACGCGCTCATGCAATGTCTTGACGATCGTGCGTCCTTTACCGAGTGCAAGCTGATCGATCACGCGCTAGGATTGGTCGAAGGCCGAGAAGGTTGGCAGCAAATCCAGCATTATTTTTGGGTCTAATGCTAGTTGAATGCAAGCTGTTTGATGTTGAGCCAGTCGGTGCGGTCTAACAGGCGATTGATATAGATGGCGATGGTGTGTGCGGTCAGTTTGGCAATGAGGCGAGCACAGAGTCCGTGAAAGGAATGTGCGTGGTTGGTTTCAATGTTGAACTGGGCAGTGAGCTGGTTGTTGACGGTTTCGATCAGTTGGCGGAAACGTAACTATTCAGGCTGAGGCAGCCAAGGGTAAAGGGATGAAGGGTTGGCCGGTCAAAGCATCATAGAGAGCAGCCATGACATTAGCGCCTTGCTTGCGCACGGTTGAAATATAACTGCGGATGGCGCAGAAGGTCTGTGCGCCTTGTCGGGTGCGGAAGGCGCCAGAGACTTTCTGTTTGACCTTGACCATTCTGATGTCCCGTTCGGCGAGATTGTTGTCGAAGGGAAGCGCAAAGTCATGCATGAAGGCCAGAACGCCGGTGCGATATTTGTCGAGGCGGTCCAGCAAGTTCTTTGGCGGCGACTGTTTGGGACGACCTCGCTTGCTGGAGGGCGGCGTTTTGGGTGGCGGATTGACCTCGAATCCCCGCTGAAGAATGGCTTCGTACTTGGCCGCATAATGAGCAAGGCGGTCGGGTTCAAGGGAGTTGACCGAGCCAAAGGTCGCTGCAGTTTTGGCTTCCGCGACTTCCATCCTGATGTCACCCAGGAGTTGGGTCATCTCGTTCGCCCACGGCTGTTGATACTGGTCGCTGATGAACTGGAGTTCGCGCAGGTGGTGGGCGTTGCAAAAGAGATGGTCACATTGGTCAAAGGTCAGATACGAACTCCAGTGGTCGTGGACAGCATAGCCGGTGAGGGCTGGCAGGATGCCGATCTCCTGCATCGCTTCCTGGCCGCGTTTGGGATGCAAAGCAAAGAAGGTCAGCCATTCGGTGCTGGCGCTATGCAACCAGTGCAGTTTTCCTTCCACCCGCAAACCACTTTGGTCACAGTGGACAACATCGGCTTGACACAACTGGCGATGAATCTCGACCAACGCCGGCTCGCAGCCGGTTGCCAGCGCCTGATTGGCATCCATGACAAAGGCCCAGGCGGGTGCATGACCGTAGAAATCCTCCAGCAGTTCACAGGTGCGGGCGATGGGAATGAAGTGATAGTTGTTCAAATAGCTGGCCTGCGCTTTGAGGCGCGCACCATACTGAACTGGCTGACTCACTCCCACCGGAAAAGCCGCCTGCACGCACTGCTGACATTGACCGCAGTATTTGATCTCGGCTCGATGTTCGGTGACTTCGATGCGTACAGGAGGGACATCGTACACCTGGCGTCGTACATGGGTGCTGGCTGCCACTGCCGACAAGTCACTCGCACAGTGCGGACATTGACTCAATTCGTGAATCGTAATGTGGTCGGCGTGCTCGCTCATCTCCAACGTGTGACCTGGATGTCCTTCCTGTCCCCCAGGCTTGCGTCCCTTTGCTTGACGCAAGCTGCGCGTCTTCGGCTTGGACAACCCATCGCTACTCGGCGGCTTGCTACTGTTGCGGCTCTGCTTTGACACCTGGTCTTCAAGCTTCTGCACGCGTTGGCTCAGTTCATCGAGATGATCCTGCAACAACAACACCAGGTCGATGAGCGCATTCTTATCCAGCTGTTCTAGTTGCTCACGCGTGAATCTAGGTAACGGTTCCATAGGGTTAAAGCTTATCCGACAATTGTTAGTTTTACCTTTGCGTTCCGTTTGATTGTTATACTATCTGCACCTCAGCCTGAATAGTTACGCGGAAACCATTAAGCAAGGTGGCAACAGCGGGCGGGAGTTGAACCTTTTGGTTACGGCGAGGGACGGTCAACAGACGGATGTTGTTCGTTGCGGCGAGTTCACTGGCGTGGGCTTGGCTGATGTAGGCCTTGTCCGCTACGACGTCGAGGTTGTGATGTCCACTGAGCAATTCGCTGCCGGCTGGAAGGTCGCACACGTTGGCCGAGGTGAGTTCAAAATCGAGAATCAGACCATTACCCGTAATCAGCAGATGCAGTTTGTAGCCATAGTAGGTTAGCTTTTGAGACCGCTTTGCCATAGGCGGCGCCGTTGACAATCCATTCGGCGCCACGGTAGCCGGACAACGCGCCGAACGAGGTGAAAGTTCATGACTGGCACAGGGAGGCTGTCCACGATACACTGGCAGTCATGGGCGATCTCCATCGCTTGCAGCACCGTACGGCGTATCGCATTGAGCAGGTCAGTCAACTGCCGTCGCCGCCGATTGAAGCGGCTTTGCGTCGGCAAACGCGGAAACATATCTCGGTACGCTCTCATGTTGCTCAATAATCCCGTCTCAACATCCCAGCCCTTGCTCTCACCAACCAAGAGCAGAGTGCACAACTCACTATCGCTACACGCTGGCGCAGGGCCAGTCGTATGTGCCCGACCGGTCTTTGTCAGCCGCTTGAGCGTATCGTCGACAATGACGTATGTGTACAAACAAAAATCGGCAAAGTCGAAATCATCAGCTTCGTGTATCATGGAGTTGAGTCCTTTGTTGCATACCTTGCTTGGCTGTCAACCGCAATTGTATGCCTTCAAAGGACTCTTTTCCACCGTCTGTTCAACTAGCATTAGGCCCTAGTTGTTATTCGGCAACCCGATGCAGCGTAATTATGCGGCGCTTTTCTTCAAACGACGCGGGGCGGTGGAAATTCTGGCGGATGCGATTGCCGTCGGCGCCGTGGACACCGTGCAGGCATATGCTCGCTGAGTAATCAGGCTCATCGCAGTGGGGGTGTAAACATGAAGACACAGAAGACACAGAAAACACATAAGCTGTTGGATAACTATCGCCATTTGACCAACTTCCCTGAAATTGCCCAGGCCGCTGCACGGTGGGCCAAAGCCAATCCACAGGCCACGCCGGCAGAACTGCTGGCACGGGTGGAGGCTAGTTATGGCGTCGAGCAGTGGCTGACCGTCACTGATAAACCGGCCCCGTTTGCTATGTTTGGTGAGCCGGGCGCCCATATTCCGTACAACGCGGTCGAGCAGATGGAGATGGTGATGCGTCTGCCTGTCGCCCGACGCGGCGCTTTGATGCCCGACGCCCACTTGGGATACGCTATGCCGATCGGTGGCGTGGTCAGCATGGCAGGGGTCATTTCGCCCTCTTTTGTGGGCTACGACATCTCGTGCATGATGCAGCTTTCGCTCTTCGACCTGACGCCGGCGCAGTTCATGGCCGAGCGGAGGCAACTGGCTGCCGTGCTGCGCGACGAGACTTCTTTCGGGCTGGGCGCCGATTTCAAGAGCGGTCAGCGCCGGCACGCGGTTATGGACGACCTGCGCTGGAAGGATACGAAGTTTCTGGGCGGACTGAAGGCAAAAGCTGGGCAGCAACTCGGCTCATCGGGCGGCGGCAATCATTTTGCCGACCTCATGCTCGTGGATTTCGTGCGCGACCACGAAGGCTATCGCGCCGGCGCGCAGGCAGTCGGCCTGTTGACGCACAGCGGCAGCCGCGGCGCCGGTTACAAGACCGCCACCCACTACGTCGGGATGGCCGCGGCTTACACCAGGCAGATTGCGCGCAAGATCCCGAACGGCTACGAATGGCTGGCGCTCGACGCAGAGTTGGGCCAGGAGTATCTGAGCGCTATGCAGTTGATGGGCGCCTATGCCCGCCAACCACGACTTGATCCACGATCATTTCGTGGCCGCCGCGGGATTGGGACAACGTTACCGGGTGTGGAACCGTCACAACTACGCCTGGGTGGAGGACGCAGGCGTCATCCATCGCAAGGGGGCCACGCCAGCCGAACAGGGAACGGTCGGCCTCATTCCAGGGTCGAGTGGCACGGCTTCGTATCTTGTGCGCGGGCTGGGCAACGCGGAGAGCCTGCACTCATCTTCGCACGGCGCCGGGCGGTGGTTTTCGCGCACGGAGGCCAAGCGCCGCTACGACGAACAGGCATTTCTGCAGCACATGGCTGCGCTTGACATCCTGCACTTTGGGCTGGAGCCGGATGAGACTTTCCAGGCCTACAAGGATATCGAAATGGTGATCGCTCTGCAGGAGGACATCCTGATCGAAGTCATTGCCAAGATGACGCCGAAAGTTGTGCTGATGGGCGGCAAAAGCGATGACGGCGATTGAAAAGACGGCGGTTGAGAGATGACGCACGCGTTCAATCAGCTAACCGACCATGTTTACTGGCTATCGCCGGACAGCACGACCGACCGTCCGGTGTTGGGTGTGATCGCGGGCGCGACCGGCTCGCTGATCGTGGACGCCGGCAATTCGCCTGCTCATGCGCGCGTGCTCCTTGACCAGATTGACGCTGCAAATTTGCCGGCGCCGCGTTATCTGGTCGTGACGCACTGGCACTGGGATCACTGGTTTGCGACCGCGGCCTACAATCTGCCGACGGTAGCGCACGCGTCGACGCGGCGCATCCTGGCGGCGCAGGCAACGTGGGACTGGAGCGACGCCGCGCTCGACGCACGCGTGGCGCAAGGAGCGGAGATTGCCTTTTGCCGCGACATGATCAAAGCCGAGTTGCCTGAACGCAACCGCCTCGTGCTGCGCCCGCCCGACCTGGCCTTCGACGGTGAGTTGGAGATCGACCTGGGCGGCGTGACGTGCCGGCTGATCCACGTGGGCGGCGACCATGCGGCCGACTCGATCATTGTCCACGCACCGGAGGATCGAGTGGTCTTTCTGAGCGACTGTCGCTATGAAGATATCTACGCCACGCCGCGCCGCTATACAGTTGCCAATGCGCTGCCCTTGTTTGACCGTCTGCTGGCGCTGGAAGCGGATCTCTATCTTGGCGGCCACGAACCGGCGCCGCTCCTCCGGCCCGCGTTGGTGGAGGAGGCTTTGCGCGTGCGTCATGCCGGTAAGATCGTCGAGCGCATCGGCGACGACCGCGTGGCGGTGATCGATGAGTTGCGGCGCCAGGGAAATCTGATGCTCGATGAGGATACGCTCGACTGTGTTGATGCGTTTTTGGCGGGTCTCCGCAAGGGCGGCTGAGCCAACAGGACGCCTGACCTGAAAATAGTTTTGACGCAGAGTCGCAGAGATGCAGAGGCTCGCAGAGAAAGGCTATTTTCATTGTTCGTTGGCGCCTCGCAGGGGCATGGTCACTGACGTGTTAAACTGCAGGTCGGGCTGATAACCCGACCTGCCAGCGAGCCTTACGGATCGACTCCATAAAGATCGTCTTCGTCTTGTTTCTTCAACAGCACTTCGCGCCCGCGCCCCGCGCTCATGTCCGGGCCGACTACGTGGCGTTTTTCCATCTCTTCCATCAGCCGCGCGGCCTTGGGATAGCCAATGTTAAGTTTGCGCTGGAGCATGCTGGTGCTGCACGTGCGCATACCGCGCACCACGTCGATGGCGTCATGCAGCAGGTCGTCTTCGTCGTCAAGCTGGTCGAGAATGCCGGCCCAGGGGACGACGGCGTGAGAGGTTCCCGCTGCTTTGGCGGCGTTTTTCCAGAACTCCACGACGGGGGCGATCTCCTCGTCGGCGACGAAACAGCCCTGCACGCGCTGAAGCTTGCTCACGTCCGACCGCATCAGCAGCATGTCGCCGCGGCCAAGCAACCGCTCCGCGCCCGGCGAATCCAGAATCACGCGGCTATCGATCTGGCTGGTGACGGCAAAGGCGATGCGCGTCGGGAAGTTCGCCTTGATCAGCCCGGTGATTACGTCGGTGCTGGGGCGCTGCGTCGCCAGCACGAGATGAATGCCCGTTGCCCGCGCCATCTGCGCCAGCCGGCAGATCTGGCGTTCGATGTCTTCAGCCGCGGTCATCATCAGGTCGGCCAATTCGTCGATGACCAGCACGATGTAGGGAAGGGGCTGGCCGCCTTTCTGCTTGCGCATCGCCGTGTTGTAGGCGTCGATATTGCGCACGCCCAGGTCGCGGAAAAGCTGGTAGCGGTCGTCCATCTGGATCAGCAGCCACGTGAGCGCACCCATCACCTGCTCGACATCGGTAATAACTTTGCCGTAGAGATGCGGGATGCCGTTGTAGCCGGGCAGCTCGACCATCTTGGGATCGACCATGACAAAGCGCAGGTTCTCCGGGCCGTGTTGCATCAGCAGCCCCGCGATGATGGCGTTGATGCACACCGATTTGCCCGACCCCGTGGCGCCCGCGATCAACATGTGCGGCGCTTTAGTCAGATCCAAGACGACGGCGGCGCCCGCCGTGTTGCGACCGAGCGGCAGCGCCATAATGCCCCCTTTCCGCAGTTCGGGGCTTTCTAAAATGCCGCGCAGGCTGACCAATGATTTATCGGGATTGGGAACTTCGATGCCGACATACGGGCGGCCCGGTACGGGCGCCTCGATGCGCACAGCCGGCGCCGCCAATGCCAGCGCCAGGTCGTCAGCCAAATTGACGATGCGACTGACGCGCACCTTGCGCTTCTGGCCCGCGCTTTCAACATAAAGCGGCTCGACGCCAAACTGCGTCACTGTCGGGCCACTTTCGACATGCACGACGCGCACCGGCACATTGAAGTCTTCCAGCGTGTTGACAATCAACTGCTCGATCTGCGTCACATCGCGATTGCTATAGGAACCGGCGTCGGCGTGGAGCAGATCGACGGGCGGCAACGCGCCTGCTGATCGCAGCGGGCGGGGCGCGGGCGGTTTGGGCGATTTTACAGATGGTTTTTGCTGATTATTCGATGGGGGCGGCGCGGCTTCGGGCAGCTTGACGCGCGCGCGTGTGGACGGCGCCGGCGACGGGTCTTGAGGCGCTTCCACCATTTCCGGCGCAGCCGAAACAAAATTCGGGGTGCGCGGCAACTGCGCCCAATCGTTCATTTCCGCGGAATTCTGCCCGCCCAGCAAGCCGCGCATACGCTGGCCGACCGTGCGCGTCGCCGGCAGCCAACTCCACACCGCGGCCGCGACATAGACCAGCGGGGTGTAGCGCACCAGCAGCACGCCCCCAGCGATCGCCAGACCAGCCGCGACCCAGGTGGCTAAGGTGGCGCCGAGTGCGGCCATCAGCAAGTTGCCAAACGCCCAGCCCGCCAGCCCGCCGCCTTCTCCGTCCAACCGCGCGTTCCAGTTGACGGCGCCTTCGCTGCGGACAAAGCTCATCGCCATCAGACCGAGCAGCAGCAGTTCGACGCCCAACAGCGCCTCGGCGCTCCAATAGCCGGCGCGCCGCCGAAAGATGAGCACCAGCCCCAGGATTACCAACGATGCGGCCACCAGCGGCGCGGTCCAGCCGGTCAGGACGACGAGCAGCGGCGGGGTGGTGCGGCCTGGCGCGTAGCGAATGACGCTCCACAGCAGGAGCGCCCCAGCCGCGACCAAGAGCATCCCCCAGAATTCACTGCGAAGATGCTCGCGCAAGGCATTGAGTTGGCTTCCTGCATCGGCAAGCGGGCTGCGTTTCGTCATAGCATCTTATCCCAGCAGGCGGTGGATCGCATGGGCGACGCCATCAGCGTCATTGCAGGGGACGACCCAATCGGCGACGGCTTTCACATCGGGCAGGGCATTTTCCACCGCGACGCCGATCCCGCTGGCGCGCACCATCTCGATATCGTTGATGTCATCGCCGATGGCGACTACGTCGGCGATGCTCTGCCCGCGTTGTTGCAGCAACTGAAGCAACGCGGTGGACTTATCGGCGTCGTAGGCGCAGAGTTGCACGATGCTAAACTTAGGCGTGACCAGTGTGCGGGTGGTCGGCGGCACAGCAGCCATCAGGTCGGCAATGTCGCCGCGTCCATCGGGAAAGAAGAAGATCATCTTGTAGGCCGGTTGCTCCCAGAGTTGCAGCAAATCCGCCACCTCCAGCGCGCCGGCCTTCGCAAACGGACGATTGACAAAGAGCTGATCTTCGATTTCGAGGCCGATATACCACGTCTCGCCAGAGCGCGCGGTCCACTCCAGCATCCACCGCACATCGGCGGCTGGCAGCGGGTTGGCATAAACCACCTCGCTATCAACGATCGTCTGCGCGCCGTTGTAGACGATGCGAGGTGCATGATGCAGCAGACGCGGCAGGACAGGCTCGACGCTGCGCGGCGGCCGCCCCGTGGCGATGACGACTTCATGCCCGGCCGCCAGCCAGCAGTCAAGCGCCGCCAGGTTGGCAGGGCTGACATGCTTGTCGGTGTGCAGCAAAGTGTCGTCGAGATCAAGGGCAAGCAACATAAGGATGGACGCCTATTTTATGATTGACAACGCGAAGGTAGATGCGTCAGGGTTTGATGCTACATCGTGTAGACCTATTGCATGGCATCGGATTGTGCTGCTGCATCTCGTGTTGCGTGTCCATGCAGATCGGCCACACATGTTGCTTAGTATACCGTGCATTGAGACAAATACCGAACCGACAGTAGTCAAATAACAGGGGGGCGCTGTGATCTCACAGCGCCCCCCTGTTATTACGAGGGAAAACATTATGTTGTATGCAAGACATCGATCTCCTTAAGCGCTGGTGGTCGGTGCGGCGACCTGGGCGCTTGAGACGAAGGCTTGCATCGAGAAAGCTCTGCCAGTTGGTCAGCCTTGATTGACGAGTGGCAAATAGAGCATCTGCTGCTCGTCAGGAGCAGGTTCTTCGGGCTTGTCGCCGGTGGGTGGCGCGGACGGTTCCAGGCCACCATTCGCTGCAACCAGGGTGCGATAGATATTGATGCGGCCATAACCGTACACCGCATCTTTACCCGTTTCTCCCAGGTCGTCGGCCGCGCCAGTCATCAGGTCGACGATTTGAGTTCCCGTCAGTTCGGGGTTGAAGCTCGCCAGCAGACCCACCAGCCCGGTTACGAAAGGAGAGGCCATGCTGGTGCCCGACATAATTGTGTATCCGGCATTCTGCTCCAGATTGTAATAGGTGCTGTAAATGCGATGCCCTGGCGCCGTCAAATCAATATGATCACCTGTATTGCTAAGTGGCCAGTGGACGTCGCTGTCGTTGGTGGCGCCGACGGCGATGACGTAAGGAAGCGCCGCCGGATAGTAGGGCGTCGCACTGGCTGCATTGCCGGCCGAAGCGACGACGAGCACGTCATGCGCTTCGGCATAACCGATGGCGTCTTCCAACGTGCGGCTGGAGACGGTGGCGCCCAAGCTCAAGTTGATCACGCGTGCGCCGTGGTCGACGGCATAGTAGATGCCTGCGGCGACGGTGCCCCAGGTGCCCTTGTTGCCGCTGTCGAGCACCTTGACCGGCAGGATCGTGCACTGCGGGCAGATGCCGGCGCTGCCTTGAGCATTGTTCAGCGCGGCGGCCGCAATCCCCGCCACATGCGTGCCGTGCCCGTGATCGTCCAGCGGCGCTTCGTCGTCGTTGATAAAGTCATACCCGGCAAGGACGCGTCCGGCGAATTCGGGGTGGTCAGGGTTGATGCCCGAATCGAGAATGGCGAGAATGGTCGTTTCGGCGCCAATGCTCAGGTCCCAACCGCGCGGCGCCTCGACGATCTTCTGTCCATACACCTGGGAAGGCACGGTGAAAGCAGCGTCGTTGGGCGCCAACTGGCCGGTGACAGTCACATCCGCTTCGATATATTCGACGGAAGACGCCACCGCGTCAAGTGCGCTGCTGGCGAAGACCGCACTCGGATTGCGCTGCGTCACTTGAACGACTCCTGCCTGTGAAAGCCAGCGCACTGGCATCACGTCGAGCGCGGCAAGGACTGACTGCTGCTCTGCAGGTGTTGTCTCCGGCCGAAAACGGATCAGGAAAGTTGCGGATGAGCTTTGTGCGTATACGCCAGAGGTTGGTGTGAGTAAGATAACCAGCGAAAGAGAAATACAAAAGGTCTGCATCAGGCTACGAACGTAGGAATAAGTGCTTGACATGCGATCCTCCAGACAATAAATGCTTGCCTTTTAGGATAGCCCTGTCTGGCCTAGAGCGGGAGGGTGCAAAGACGCCATTCTCTCCCCCCAAAAACTCGATTTTTATGGTGGAAATCTGCCGCAGAGGGGCGTCTATCTAGGGCGATTGACGGAGGAAAGAGAGGCGTCTAACGGGCGAAATGCTGTACAACTGTCAAATAAACAATGCACGGATAGTAGAGGCGACAACGGAGAGACGGTCTGCATTCCAGAAATAAGCCAGCACTGTGTGTTGTTGGGCGGCAGTGTTCGCCGCTTGCCTGGAATGCAGGCGCGTCCTCAGCTTATCTGTACATCGCGGTCACATTGCGATCTCGATGCGACGGTTGGCCTCGGCGCTTTCGATGGCGCCGAACACCATTGCCAGGCTCTGAATGTTGTCTGTGCAGACTGTCTCTGGGACGGCGCCGGTCTGAATGCAGCGTACAAAGTCGCTGATGACGCCGGCATGGCCGCCCACACGATCGGTGGGAGAGGCCGCCGGCACCTCTACCTCAACCCATTTAGAGAAGAAACCACCGGTTTCTGCCACAACCTGCCCATACAAGCCGGCCGCCCCATCCCAAGTGACGCTGCGCGTTGCCACGATGCGCCATTGGCTCTCCCAGGTCGTGTTCAGCCCTTCGGCGCACCAACTGCCCCGATAGGTGAACACGATGCCGCGCTCCATCTCGAATAGGGCGATGGCCGATGCATCGTGATCATACCAAGACCCGCTTGGGTTCCACTCGTGACAGTAGACTGCTTTGGGATTGGCGCCTGCAATCAACCGTGCGGCATCGAAGGTGTGGATCGCCATGTCGAGCAGCAGAACGTGCCGCATGTGATCGCGAAAACCGCCAAAGTGTGCACCAATGTAGAAGTCAGCGTTGACGGTGGTCACCTCTCCAATCGCGCCGGAGGCAAGCAAGGACGCGAGCCGCCGGATATTGGGGTCGTATCGCCGGTTCTGAATGACGGCGTAGGTTCTACCTGCGGCTTGCGCCGCTTGGACGACGCGGCGCGCGGTTTCCATCGAATCCGCCAGGGGCTTTTCACCAAGCACGTCACAGCCGTGGGCAAATGCCGTCATCGTCACCTGTGGATGAGCCTCTGGTATGGTGCAATCAAAGACGACATCCGGTCGGGTGGCAGTCAAGACTTGAGCAAGATCCGTCCCAATGAGCGCGTCCTTCCAGGCGTACTGCTCGGCTCGCTCCTGGGCTGCCTGCTGATTGATGTCGACAAAGCCGACCATCTTCAGATCAGGGATCGTTTGAATCGCATCGAGCCAGGCGCGGCTGATTCCTCCGCAGCCGGCCATGACCGCACACAGTTGTTTACTCATATTTGGTCTCCCCATCAAAGCGAAAGGATGAAAATTATTTGCGATCGCAAGACGAATTAAATATCGAAAAGGGCGCATCGACTGATGCGCCCTTTTCTCAAGGAGAAAACCGGAGAACAACCAACCACTACCTACCCATGTTTCACGGCTGCCTGCGCCGCGGCCAACCGCGCAATGGGCACGCGGAATGGGCTGCAGCTCACGTAGTTGAGGCCCGCCATGTGGCAGAACTCGATGCTATTGGGGTCGCCGCCGTGTTCGCCACAGATGCCCATGTGCATGTCGGGGCGGGTGCTGCGGCCGAGCTTGACCGTCATCTCGATCAATTTGCCGACGCCGCCGCGATCCAATTGCTGGAACGGATTGGTCGGCAGCAATTCCTTTTCGGTGTATTCCATCAGGAACTTGGACTCAGCATCGTCGCGGCTCATGCCGAAAGTCGTCTGCGTCAGGTCGTTGGTGCCAAAGCTGTAGAACTCGGCAACCTCGGCCAGCTCGTCGGCGGTCAGAGCCGCGTGGCACTTCCACCATTGAGCCGTACTTGAAGTCGACCGTCGTGCCACTTTCGGCGAAGACCTCGGCGCAATGCGATCCACGATCTCCTTGACGAACTTCAGCTCGTTGACGTGGCCGGCCAGTGGCACCATGATCTCGGGATGGACGTCGACGCCATCTTTCTTGACGTGAATCGCCGCTTCCAGGATGGCGCGCACCTGCATTTCGGTGATCTCAGGCATGACAACGCTGAGGCGGTCACCGCGCAAGCCGAGCATGGGGTTGGACTCGCTCAGCGCCTTGACGCGATTCAGGATATCTTCTTTCTGCCGCACCTGTCCGAGCGCCGTGTCGATTTCGCTCAAGGTGTGGAAGTGTTGCAGCCGCACTTTCAGGTCGGCCAGATCAGCAACCAGATCGTGGTAGCTGGGCAGGAACTCGTGCAGCGGCGGGTCAAGCAGGCGGATGATGACGGGCAAGCCGTCCATCGCGCGGAAGATGCCTTCAAAGTCGTTGCGCTGCACGGGCAGCAGCCGTTCCAAAGCGGAGAGGCGGCGCGCCTTGCTGGTCGCCATGATCATCTCTTGCACGATGGGCAGACGTTCTTCTTCGAAGAACATGTGCTCGGTGCGGCAGAGGCCGATACCCTGAGCGCCGTAGCGGCGGGCGCGGTTGGCGTCCTTGGGATAGTCTGCATTGGCCCACACGCCAAGTGTGCGGATTCCATCGGCCCACTTGAGCAAGGTGTTCAGCTCGGCTTCGTGTTCAAAGTCCGGATCTTGCGTTGCCAATTTGCCGAGGAAGACCTCACCCGTGCCGCCGTCAGGCTGAGCCAGTCGCCTTCGCGCACTTCGATCTGTGCGTCGCCAACGTTCACTTGCATCATGCGATGTTCGACGTCGATTTCCAGATCTTCGGCGCCGCAAACGGCCGGCGTGCCAAACTGGCGAGCGACGACAGCAGCGTGGCTGGTAGCGCCGCCGCGACTGGTCAGAATGCCCTTCGCCGCGATCATACCGTGCACGTCGTCGGGTTTGGTTTCCGGACGCACCATGATGACGGCTTTGCCTGCCTTGCCCCACTCGTCGGCGGTGTCGGCGTCAAAGACGGCCATACCAACCGCGGCGCCTGGGCTGGCGTTGACGGCCTTGCTCACCAGCAGGTTGCCTTCGCTGCGGGATTTCTGCTTGGTCTCGGCGGAAAACTGCGGGTGCAGAAGCTGGTCGACTTGCTCCGGCGTCACACGCGTGATGGCCTCGGGTTTGTCGATCAAGCCTTCGTTAGTCATGTCTACAGCCATCTTGATGGCTGCGCGGGCCGTGCGCTTGCCGTTGCGCGTCTGGAGCATCCACAGCTTGCCGTGCTCGATGGTGAATTCGACGTCCTGCATGTCCTGGAAGTGATTTTCCAGCTTCGTGACGATTTCCATAAACTGGGCGAACGCTTCGGGCATGTCCACATTGAGGCGTGCGATCGGCAGCGTGTTGCGGATGCCGGCCACGACATCTTCGCCCTGTGCGTTGATCAGGAAGTCGCCGTAGAGTTCCTTCGTGCCGTCGACCGGGTTGCGGGTGAAGGCGACGCCGGTGGCGCTGTCGTCACCCATGTTGCCAAAGACCATCGTCACGATGTTGACGGCGGTGCCCAGGTCATGGCGGATGCCGGTGGCGTTGCGGTAGTCGATGGCGCGCTTGCCGAACCAACTGTTGAAGACGGCGCGGGTCGCCATTTCAAGTTGCTTGTAAGGATCCTGCGGGAAATCCATCCCCTTGTACGCCTTGACCAGACTCTTGAAGCGTTCGACGATGATTTTCCAGTCGTCGGCGGATAGATCGACATCGTGTTTGATGCCGCTCTTCTTTTTCTGATCGGCGATGGCTTCTTCGAACGGTTCATCAGCCACGCCCATGACGACCGAGCCGAACATCTGGATCAGACGGCGGTAAGAGTCGTAGACAAAGCGTGGGTCGTCGGTGAGTGCAATCATGCCCTCGGCGGTTTCGTCGTTCAGGCCGATGTTGAGCACAGTGTCCATCATGCCGGGCATCGAGAACTTGGCGCCCGAACGGCATGAGACAAACAGCGGATTGGTGGGATCGCCAAACTTCTTGCCGACTTGTTGTTCGACGGCGTGTATGGAGGCCACTTCTTGCTCCCACATGCCCTCAGGCAATTCGTGGTTGGCGGCCAAATAAGCGTTGCACGCTTCGGTCGAGACGGTGAAGCCCGGAGGCACAGGCAACCCCAAACGGGTCATCTCGAACAGATTGGCGCCCTTGCCACCCAGGAAAGAACGCACGTCATCCCATTTTTGGAGTTGCAGGCAGCTTCAGCCTTGTCCAATTCATTAAAAAGGAAGACCCACTGCTTTTGTTGGCCGCTTGCGACGGCCGATTTTTCTTCATTCATAAGCACAGACATTGCAAACTTCTCCTTGATAAAAGATTCGCAATCGAGCGGTTGGTCGGCTCACAACGATGTGAGATGGATTTTGGCTCCAAATACGTCGATTAGTGTAAAGGAAACACTGCCAGGAATCGTCCTGCACGTGGGCAGAAAAGGCACTGGTCAGGCTAGTAGTCTGTGGACTGGTCAAGTGGCTAGTGACGCCTGCCGATCATGCAACCCTGAAATTTACAATTTACACCCAACCTGTGCGGCGCGCTTTTTGGTGCGACGTTTCGATGTTAAAATGTCCATTGGACTCAGGGACGAGCCATTGGCTGCCTTGGGTTTTTTTGATGACGAGAGAAAACCAACCAGGAAAGAGAGTGAGTATGTTGATTGCCAATAACATCACGGAATTGATCGGCCGGACGCCGCTGGTCAGGATCAATCGCTTGGCTGCGGGCGCGCCGGCGACCATTGCCGCCAAGCTGGAGTTCTTCAACCCGGGCGGCAGCGTCAAGGATCGCATCGGGCTGAGCATGATCGAAGCGGCGGAAGCCGCGGGCCTGCTGAGCGCGGACACCATCATCCTGGAGCCGACGAGCGGCAACACCGGCATTGGCCTGGCCTTTGTCGCCGCGGCCAAAGGCTATCGATGCACGCTGGTCATGCCCGAAACCATGAGCATGGAGCGCCGTCTGTTGCTGCGCGCGTATGGCGCCGATCTGGTGTTGACGCCAGGGCCGGAAGGCATGAAAGGCGCCATCCGCAAAGCCGAGGAGATGGCCGCGGCTGACAGCCGCTATTTTATCCCACAGCAATTCATGAACCCGGCCAACCCGGCCATTCACCGCACCACGACCGCCGAAGAGATCTGGCACGATACGGACGGTCAGGTCGACATCCTGGTGTCGGGCGTGGGCACCGGCGGCACGATCACCGGCGTCGCCGAGGTGATCAAGGCGCGCAAGCCCAGCTTCCGGGCCATCGCCGTGGAGCCGGCGGGGTCGCCCGTGCTTTCTGGCGGGCAGCCAGGGCCGCACAAGATCCAGGGCATCGGCGCGGGCTTTGTGCCGGGTGTGCTCGACACGTCGCTGATCGACGAGGTCGTCATGGTAAGCAATGACGACGCGTTTGCCACCGCACGCCGCGCTGCGGCCGAGGAAGGGCTGCTGGTGGGCATCTCCTCCGGCGCCACGCTCCATGCCGCGATTCAGGTGGCGCAACGGCCGGAAAACGCGGGCAAGTTGATCGTCGCCATCATCCCTTCCAACGGCGAGCGCTATCTGAGCACGGATCTCTTCGCACACCTGCGCGAGTAAGTAACTTCCAGGAGGTTTGCCATGTTTGCCCGGCTTCGCGAGGATATCGGCGTCGTCTTCGAGCGCGACCCGGCGGCGCGCAGCACGCTGGAGGTGCTGGCCTGCTATCCGGGGCTGCACGCACAGTGGTTCTACCGGCTGGCGCACTGGTGTTGGCTGCGCCGATTGCGCTTTTTGGCGCGCTTCGTCTCGCATTTGGGACGTTTCTTCACCGGCATCGAAATTCACCCCGGCGCGACGATCGGCCGCGGCTTCTTCATCGATCACGGCATGGGCGTCGTCGTCGGCGAGACCGCGGAGATCGGCGAGAACGTGACGCTCTATCACGGTGTGACGCTGGGCGGCGTCAGTTGGCGCAAGGAGAAGCGTCACCCGACCGTAGGCGATCATGTCGTGGTCGGCGCCGGCGCCAAGGTGCTGGGGCCGATCACGATCGGCGCCCACTCGCGCATCGGCGCCAACTCGGTGGTGGTCAAGGATGTCGAACCGCATTCGGTGGTGGTCGGCGTGCCAGGCCGCGTGCGCCACCGCGCGGGCGCGCTGGTGGAGGATGCGCAGCACGAAGATCTCCAGCACAATGTCTTGCACGACACGACGATGGAATTGTTGCAGCAGATAGCGGCGCGGCTGGACGCGGTCGAAGCTGAATTGGTGCAGGAAGAAATTCACCTGGACGCGCAGAAAGTGGTGGAGCAGAACGGGTATCAGGGTCCGTGGGGCATCTAGAGCTTTTGGCGCTGATTGACAGCCAAGGAGTGCAGGTCTACAATCCTTTACATTGAGAAAGCCGCGGAAGTAGTGCTGATGCATGATGTCTGACCTGTCACCCATCAGCAATCCCACAAGGAGCAAGTTATGTACCTCAAAGATATCCAAGCCTGTGTTGATCGTATCCTCGAGGGGCAGCGACGTGAGCGCGCCGAGCGTCGCGCGGTCGAGGTAAACCCGGCCAACGCCATGATGCTCGACGTCTTGCCGGCGATTGCTGGCATCGACCTGCCGCAAAGCCTGGCGCTGGTGACGATGAAGCTGTGGAAGCCCGGCATGACGCTGCGCGTGCGTTTTCTCGACGGCGATCCCGTCATTCAGCAGCGCCTGCAACCTTTCGCCCATGTGTGGAGCAAGCACGCCAATCTCAAATTTGTCTTTGGCAATGACCCGAACGCCGAAATCCGCATCTCGTTCAAACAGCGCGGCTCATGGTCTTATATCGGCACGGATTGTCTGGGCATCCCCAAGAACCAAGCCACGATGAACTTTGGCTGGCTGACGCGCGAGACTGACGACACTGAATATTCGCGCGTCGTCACTCATGAATTTGGCCATGCCGTCGCCTGCATTCACGAGCATCAGAACCCGGCAGCGAATATCCCGTGGGACAAGCCCGTCGTCTACCGCTATTACAGCGGGCCGCCCAATAACTGGACAAAGGATCAGGTCGACGTCAACCTGTTCCAGACCTACGACCGCACCCAGACGCAGTTCTCGGCCTTCGATCCGCAGTCGATCATGCTCTATCCGATCCCGAACGACTTCACCATTGGGGACTTCGAGGTGGGGTGGAACAGCGCGTTGTCGGACGTCGACAAACAATTTGTCGGCACGATCTATCCCTTTGCGCAGAAGCCGGAAAACGCGTTGACTATTGACGGCAGCGCGCTCAACCAGGCGATCGGCGCGCCGGGCGAACTGGACAAGTTCACTTTCGGTGACAAAGAACGCTACTGCGCCGAAACGCTGGGCAAGCAGGATCTGGTCATGGGATTGTATGGTCCGGATGACGAGAAGAGGCTCGTGCGCACCGACGACGACAGCGGCGTTGGGCTTAATCCACGCATCATCAACACGCTCAAGCCTGGCGTCTACACCGTGCTCGTGCGCCACTTCAGCGCCAAGAAAACCGGCGATTATCAGATTCAGGTCAAGACCGAAAAGTAGCGTGAAGAGTTTCCGATAGGCCGCGGATTTCGCGGATTCGGCGGGTCAGCGCGGATAATCAAAACATCCGCAATCATCTGCCGTATCCGTCTAATCCGCGGCCTATTTTATTGGTGGTTTGAGGTCAATTCTCATGCAACAAGACGAATTCGATGTCATCCGTAGCGGGGTGAAGGCTGCCTCCCCGATTGGTCGCAGCTTGGTGAACGAAGCGCTCCACCGTCTACAATGGAACGAAAGCCCGGAAGATTTTCCTGCCGATCTGAAAGAAGAGGTGTTGCAGCGGCTGGCTGTGCTGCCGTGGTCGCGCTATCCGGTCGGTGGGCGGCCCTGGCTGCTGATCGACGCGCTGGCGGCGCACTTTAAGCTGGCGCCGGAGCAGGTGGTCGTCAGCGAAGGGTCGGCG
The DNA here is from genome assembly GCA_016710365.1 of Candidatus Caldilinea saccharophila. Taxonomy (GTDB): domain Bacteria; phylum Chloroflexota; class Anaerolineae; order Caldilineales; family Caldilineaceae; genus Caldilinea; species Caldilinea saccharophila. The sequence goes on from JADJVW010000004.1 coordinate 145,139, forward strand.
GACCTGATCAAGGCGATCATGGCGGCGACGCTGCGTCCCGGTGATGTGGTCGTGATGCCGGCGCCGACCTTCCTGCTCTACCGTCAGAACGCACGCCTGCACGAAGCCGCACTGGTCGAAATTCCGCTGACGGCCGAGAACGGCTACGCGCTGCCTGTGACTGAACTTGCTGCCGCCGCGCAGGAGTCGCAGGCGCGGCTGGTGGTTTTATGTGCGCCCAACAACCCCACAGGCACTGTCTACGCGGAGTCCGATCTGCGCCGGCTGGCGCAAGCGACGCCCGGCCTGCTGGTGATCGATGAAGCCTACGCCGAGTTCTGCGACCAGGACCTGACCGGCCTGCTGGAGTTGGGCAATGTCATCCTGCTGCGCACCTTTAGCAAGTTTTATGCGATGGCCGGTGTGCGCGTCGGCTATGCGCTCACGTCACCGGCGCTGGCCGCCGAACTGCAAAAGGTGATTACCGTCTTCCCGCTCAGCACCTTTAGCGAAGTTGCGGCGCTGGTGGCGCTGAAGCATCGCGATCGTTTTCTCGCCATTCGCGACCGCGTAGTGGATGAGCGTGAGCGGCTGGCCGCCGCGCTGGCGGCTCTGCCCGGCGTGCGCATCTTTCCCTAGCGGCGCCAACTTTGTGCTTGTCCAACTTTCCCGCCCAAAGCCGAACTTCTGCACCATCTCCACCACCAGCACCGCCTGCTCATCTCCGACATGGCGGCCTACCCGGAACTGGTCAACTGTGTGCGCATCAGTGTTGGTGCGCCGGTGCAGAACGACCGGGTTATCCAAGGATTCAGCGAAACACTGCAAGCGACGGCGCTTGCGCCTTCAACGATCTGACAAACCGAGGTTCTGTCAGAACCTCGGTTTGTGGCGCCAGGCATTTCCGTTTAATCGTTTCTACATCTCGCCTGCTGGCGCTCATGTTGCAGCCATCTACAGGCTTCAAAGGTAAGGAGGAAGTATGGAACCTGTCACTCCTTTCGACTGGCAACGACTTTTTATTGGCAATGAGCCACCACTTTTTTTCCTGGAAATCATTTTTCGCGTCATTATGATCTACGCCTTCACCGTGGTCGCCCTGCGTTACATGGGCAAGCGCGGTCAGCGGCAGATGTCTCCCTTTGAGTTTGTGCTGATCATCGCGCTCGGTTCAGCCACCGGCGACTCGATGTTTTACCCGGAGGTGCCGATCCTCTACGCGTGGCTCGTTGTCCTGGTGGTGGTTCTGCTCGATCGGCTGCTGGCTGATCTGCAGATGCGCTCGCACAAGGTCAACACTTTCCTGGAGGGCAACCCACGATTGCTGGTGCGCGAGGGCAAGATCCTCGATGAGAACCTGTATAAGGAACGACTGCGCCGTGAGGAATTGCTCGGCCTGCTGCGCGAGCAGGAGATTGCCAATACGGGTGAAGTGCAGTACGTCTTTCTGGAGCGCACCGGCAGCCTCGGTCTCTTCCGATCGTCTAATGCGGAGCAGTACGCGGGTGTGAGCACCTACCCAGACGACAGCAAGGAGTAACAGCCTGATGCCTTACCTGCGAATCTCTTGTCCGGCGCTGGATGCTGCGCAGCGGCGCCACATGGCCGAGGAGTTAACCGCCGCCATCACCGATCTCTTCTACAACCCGCGCACCCAGCTTAGCCGTGAGGAGCTGCGCGAGCGCACCACCGTGCACTTCTTTCCCTACGCCGAGGGCGAGATCTTTATCGGCGCGCGCACGCCAGCGACGCGCGGCCACACCGACATCACGGTGGAGTTGTCTGACTGGAGCATGTCGGTGGCGCAGCAGCGCAAGGTGGCCGTCGATCTGACGCCGCGCCTGGCCGCGCTCTTTGGCGTGCCGCCCGACCAGCTTGACGCCATCAATATCCGCTTTCACTCCTACTCGCCGACTGACTTTGCGGTTGGCGGCAAGCTGCTGTCCGACATGGTCCCGCGTATCGGGCAGTTCATGAAGCGGCTCTTTGGGTGAGAAAGACTTTGACGCAGAGGTGCAGAGAAACGCAGAGAATCACTCAAAAATATCTCCTTGCTCTTTTCTGCAAACCTCTGCCTCCCCGCGCCTCGGCGTCAAAATCAGATAGATCAAAGCGAGAGTCGTCCTGACGCCAGCGCCGCGCCAAAGAGCTCAATGGTTTCGGCCACGCCTTCGCGCAGCGGCGTGACGGGCAGCGGGCCGAGCGCGGCCTGCACCGCGCGGTCGTCCCACTCCTCCGGGTAGGGCAGACTCTGCTGATCGTAGGTGATCTGCCCGCGCAGCGCGGGCGCGGCCGCTTCGATGGCGGCGACGACTTCCGCCATGCGCACCACGCTGCCGCGCAGGTTATAGACCGCCGCACCTTGCCCCGGCGTCTGCATCGCCTGGATCAGCGCGGCCGCCACATCGGCCGCGTACTGCATGTCGCAGCGGCCGCCGTAAGCGATGTGATAGGGTTGCCCGGCCGCGGCGGCCAGCATCGCCTTGGTCGGGCTGGAGGTCATGCCCTGGTCGCGGCCCGCGCCGTAGACGACGTAGGGGCGCAGCGCGATGCTGCTGATGCCGTGATCGTGCCAGTAGACATTGGCGATGCCCTCGTCGGCCTGCTTGAAGACGCCGTAGAGGGTGCGCGGGCACAGCGGCGCGTCGTCGCTGACCGGGCCGGGCGGATATTCCTCGGCCGGCCCGTAGACTGCGATGCTGCTGGCGTAGACCACGTGACGGATGCCGGCCTTGCGCGCGGCTTCAAAGATGTTGACCGCACCGACCACATTGACGCGCGCACCCAGCACCGGGTTGGCCTTGCAGGCCGGAATTTGCAGCGCGGCCAGATGGATCACCTGGGTGGCGGCGCTGGCGCTGAACGCAGCCTCGACCGCAGCCGGGTCGGTGATATCCCCGTGCAGAAAGCGGATACGCTCGATCTCGTCGTCCGTCATGATCAGGCGCATCCGCTGCGCGTCGTCGGAGAGATCAAGGACGCTGACCGCGGCGCCGGCGCGCACAAGCTGGCGCACGGTCCACGCGCCGATGCAGCCAAGCGCGCCGGTGATGAGAATAGAGGAGTGATTCATGCTATCTTATCCGGCTGAAACGGAGCGGGCGAATTTGGGCATATCTGGTCTTTCTCCTCACAGCCCCACCATATACGGCGGCACATAAGGCGTCGCCCCGGGCAGGTCGGGCGCGGGCGCGGCGCCGGCCAGCATGGGCGCCATCGGCGCGGGCGCGGCCAGATAGGCTTGGGCCGCAGCATAACCCTGCGCCACCATCTTCTCGCTGTGGCTGAAATCGAAGAAGGAAATTTTGGCGTCAGTCTGTACGGGGATGTGGTGCATGTCCACCTTGTCATCGGCCTTAGCGCGGGCGATGTCCTGCAAGATGTTCTGCGCCAGCATGGTGGAAATAGTGCGCATCAGCACCTCCAGCACGCCATGCGCCGGGCTGAGGATCTGCTCGTTGTAGCCGGCGTTGATTACGTAGACGGTGGTGGCGCCGTGGTCGATCGCCACGCTGACCGGCACGTTGGCGACGACCCCGCCGTCGACGAGCTGCGCCTGGCCGTAGGCGACTGGCGGATGGACGACCGGCACCGACGCGCTGGCCTGCACGGCATCGATCAGCGCGGCCTCTGGCTTGTCGCCAAAAACATAGAGCCGGCTGGTGCGCAGGTCGGTGGCGGTGGTGTAGAGCGGCAGCTTGCATTGGCCAAAGGTCTTTACATCAGGCGGCAGCGCGCGTTGCAGCAACTTGCGCATGCCGTCACCCGTGAAGAGGCTGTTGTTCTTGCTTTTCAGCCGCCACAGAATTTGCAAAATGCCTTCCGGGTAGATCTCATCTGCCTGGACCGATGTCCACAAATCTTCCATCGCCTGGGTGGTGGCGACGGTGGCGCCGTGCGCGGCCAGGAAGCCGCTGTTGATGGCGCCGGCCGAGGTGCCGACGACAAAGTCGGGCTGGATGCCCGCTTCGAGCAGCGCACGCACCGCGCCTACCTGCAACGGGCCGCGATTGCCCGCACCACTCAACACAAATGCGATCATGAGTTTCTCCTTTGACTTTCGATGTCCTCATCCTCAACGTCTTCCCCTTCGACCATTTCAGCTTCAGGCAGGACGCTGCCTGCGCCGCCGATGACGACGATAAACTCGCCCTTCAGCTTACCCTGTTGTTGTACAAAAGACAACAGGGTCGAAAGCGGCGCCCGTTCGACCTTCTCATAAAGCTTGGTGAGATCGTTGGCGAGCGCGGCCGGGCGGTCACCGTAGACGGCCAGCGCATCTTCAAGGAAAGCGGCCAGCCGGAAGGGGCTTTCGTAGAAGATCAGCGTGTGCGGGGAGTCTCTGTCCACCTCGAGGAAACGCTGGCGCTGCCCGCTTTTGCGCGGGGGAAAGCCGCGGAAGGTGAAGCTGTGCAGCGGCAGGCCGGAGAGCACCACCGCCATAATCAGCCCCGTTGGGCCGGGGATCATCGTCGCCGGGATGTCGGCCTCGATCGCACGGCGCATGAGCGAGAAACCGGGGTCGGAGATGCCGGGCGTGCCCGCGTCGGTGACCAGCGCCACCGAGGAGCCGCTTTGCAGCAGCCCGATGATGCGCTCGCCCGCGCGCTGCTCATTGTGCTCGTGAAAGGCGATTTGCGGTTTGTGGATGTCGAAGTGCTTGAGCAACACGCCGGTCGTGCGCGTGTCCTCGCTGGCGATGTAGTCAACCGCGCGCAAGGTTTCCAACGCGCGCAGCGTGATGTCGCCGAGATTGCCGATGGGTGTTGCGACGAGATAGAGCATTATTTATTGACGCCAAGACGCATCGAGAGCACTAGTCCAGGTGGGCGTAATTCTGTCCGTAGATTTGGTAGGGACAGGCCCCGGTGCCTGTCCAGCTTCCGGGCGCACACGGGGGGTGCGCCCCTACCAGGCAACCAATGAGGTATTTCAGCCCGTGTGTACTAGCCTGCCATTGTAACGACTTCTCGATCCAGCCGCGCACCGATCTCATCTTCTGCCACATCAGGTCATAGTCCATTTGCAGGCCAAGCCAGAATTGTGGTGACATCGTAAAGTAGCGCGCCAGACGCAATGCAGTGTCTGCCGTAACCCGCCGCTTGCCCTGCACAATCTCATTGATGCGTCGTGTAGGCGCCCGGATCGAGAGCGCAAGTTGGTTTTGGCTCAGCGCCATTGGCTTGAGGAATTCTTCCAGCAGCACTTCACCAGGAAGGATGGGATTCAGCTTCTCTGCATCGCTCATGTTCTGACCTCAGTGATAATCCACGATCTCCACATCTACGGCGTCGGCGTTTTCCCACGCAAAGCAAATCCGCCATTGGTCGTTAATGCGAATACTATGCTGACCCGCACGATTGCCGGAAAGTCGCTCCAGCCGATTGGCAGGTGGCACGCGCAAATCTTGCAGATTTTGCGCACGATTCAACATGCAACTATCTTTGCACTTTTTCAGTTTCACCAGAGGTAGCGGCTGCCATCAGTGTGCATCCGCTCCAGAGGTAGGATCGAAAAGTGCAAAGATAGTGAACATGCGTAGCTTTCTCAGCGCTGCTTGTTGAATCTGCGGTGGCAACCGCCGCGAACGCTGCCGGTTGAAGATACTTTCCTCTTCTTTGTCCTTGAAGTTGCGTATCACAGCAGCAGTCTATAACGCACAACGTTAAACGTCAAGGAATCAGGAGAAGTCAGCCAGGGCGATCATGCGCAATTCGCATTCTACCCACGATTACGGCAGCTTGTTGCCGGCCGCCAGATAGAGGTCGTACCATTCTTTGCGCGTCAATTTGATGTCCGCGGCCTGGGCAATGTCGCGCACGCGCTGCGGCGTCGTCGTGCCGATGATCGGCTGCATCTTGGCCGGATGGCGCAGCAGCCAAGCAATGGCGATCGCTGTATTGGGTGCGCCCTTTGCTTCGACCAGCGTATCGATGGCACGATTCAGCTCGGGGAACTTGTCGTTGTCCAGGAAGACGCCCTCGAAGAAGCCATACTGGAAGGGCGACCACGGCTGGATGGTGATGTCGTGCAGCCGGCAATACTCCAGAATGCCGCCGTCGTGGACGATGGAAGGGGGATTCTCCATGTTGACGTTGAAGCCGGCGTCGATCATGCCGGTGTTGGTCAGGCTGAGCTGGAGTTGATTGGCGATGAGCGGCTGATCGACATATTTGTACAGCAGCTCGATCTGGCCGGGATTCAGGTTGCTGACGCCGAAGTGGCGCACCTTGCCACTCTGCTCCAACTGCATGAACGCATCGGCGATCTCCTCCGGCTCCATCAGCGTGTCCGGGCTGGTGCAGCAGCAGCACGTCCAGGTAGTCGGTTTGCAGACGCCGCAGGCTGCCCTCGACCGCCTCCAGAATGTGCTCGCGCGAGAAGTCGAACATTCCCTGGCGAATGCCGCACTTGGACTGGATCAGGATGTCCTCGCGGCTGGTGGAGGACCTTGCCAGCGCCTTGGCGAAAACCTCTTCCGATTTGCCGCCGGCATAGATGTCGGCGTGGTCGAAGAAGTCGATGCCGCTCTCCAGCGCCGCAGCCAACAGCGCATCCGCCTCCGCATCGCTCATCCCGCCGATGCGCATACAGCCCAGGCTGATCTCCGACGCCAGCAGACCGGACTTCCCAATATCGATTTTGTGCATTACTGCCTCCTGATATTAAAAGATGGTGATTGATTTTTGAAACTCTGCTATAGGACGCAGAGCAGGCGGAGTGAGCTAGCGCATCTTCTCTTCCCACGGAATCCTCATGCGGTGGGCCGCCTCGCCTGCTGTCCCAGAAACAAGTGTAGCTGCGCCGCGTGCTCCTGCACATGGCGCATGGTGTACAGCAGCAACTCTGCAAAGGGCGCGTCTCCCCAGGGAAAGCGACATATTCGGTCTGCCTCTTCGCTTGACAGCGTAGCAATGGTCTCCTGGTATTGCTGGCGGCAACTTTTCGAGTAGTCGAGCAGTTCTGCGCGCGTGTAAATGCGTGGGAGCACTTCGTTTGCCTCCATCTCCACCAGATCAAAGGGCTCAGGTGGGGAAAAGCCCTCTTCCGCTCCGGTCAGGTGGAGGTCCAGCCAAAAAAGCGTGTGGTAGCACAAATACCAATAGGCCGAGAACCCTGCTGCCACCCACTGTCCTGGCTCATCTTCCCACAAACGTTCTTCCCAGAGTTCGTCAGGACAGTCGCGCAGCGCACTGTCAAATGAGTCGAGAGTTGCGGCAAATTGTCGCCATAGCATCTGATTGTCAATGATAGTCATGACCAGCCTCCTCGCGATGGGAGAACAACCATTCGCTTTATTTTATAGACGAACTTCGAGCCGCACAGTCACATCTTCGCCCTCTTGAAGGCTTTGCGATTTTTGGACGCTCATTTTAATTGGCACAAGGTAACGTCCCTCCTTGGGGATCAGGGAAGTTTTCCATTCCGTCTTGCCAATCCACGCCTGGACGGGAATGACGCCCCAGCCATAGGTGACTCGGGCGGAGATCGCCCGCAAGGCGCGGCTCGGATCTTCCGGGACGGCAACGAAGATAAAGGGCGCCGGGCCGCGCCAGGTAAAAATTTTGCCTTCGAACTCGATGATCATGGGTGCATTATATCAGGTTGAGGATGATGCGCCTCATCAAAACAAAGAGGCGCGAACGCCGTTGTCTTTGCGCAGTCTGAGAGTAGACGCTTTTCAAAAGCCAAGTAAGGTGAAAGAGCAGAGTGAGCGCCTGAGCGGGAGTGCAGCAAAGCTACGTTGCTGAATCAAGCATCCTCAGATGCTAGCCAAACTTCAACGTCAAAGCGCCCGACGCCAAGCAGCGTCGGGCGCTTTGACTGTGTATAAACTTTTACCAGGTCAACTCTGGCTCAGGCAGGGCAATGCTACTGCCCACTTTCCGCCAGGACAGCACGGAAACCGATAGAGCCTTCACCGTCATAGGTTATCGCACCGCTGAGCGTGCCGCCACCGTCATCTGAGGAGACATCAATGGCGACGATGCTTTGTGCGTCACGATTGCCCAAGACCCAAGCGCCGCCCGGGTTCCACGCTGCGTCTTCACCACCCCATTGGTTTTCGGCCACATAGGTGTTCTGCGCTGTCCTGGTGGCTCTGAAGCCGATAGGTCCTTCACCTGCGTAGGTCATCGTCCCAACAAGGGTCTGCCCTCCATCACTCGAGCTGGCGTTGAGAGCCACCACGCGCTGCTCTGGGCGGCCACCGATAATCCACGCCCCTCCGTCATTCAGGGGCGTCATCACCACCCCATTGGTTTTCGACATTGTACAGATTGCTCTCTGAATCGGTGCTATTTGAAGCGATAGTCTCGTCTGTCAGGTCTGAAGAATCCGGCAGCGTACTTGTGACATCCCCGGAAGCGATCAAGGTCTGCTCCGTCGTTGCATTCCACACGCGCACGACGCCGCCGTTGCCGCCGGAGGCGAGATGAGCGCCGTCCGGCGACCAGGACACGCCGCGCACTGCTGCGGTGTGTCCTTCCAGCGTGGCCAGGGGTTCGCCGGTTGCCACATCCCACACGCGCACGGTGGCGTCACCCGACCCGGAGGCCAGTTGGCTGCCGTCCGGTGACCATGCCACGCTGCCGGCTGGGCCTGTATGGCCTTCCAGGGTGGCCAGGGGTTCGCCCGTCTCCACATCCCATACCCGCACCGTGTTATCAAACGAGGAGGAGGCAAGACGGCTGCCATCCGGCGACCAGGCCACGCTGAGGACGCCATCGGTGTGGCCTTCCAGGGTGGCCTGGGTTTCGCTAGTCTCCACATCCCACACGCGTACAGTCCCATCCAGCGAGGCGGTTGCGATCCGGCTACTATCCGGCGACCACGCCACGCCCGAAACCTCTTCGTTATGACCCTGAAGCGTGTTCAGAACTTCACCTGTCTCTGCATCCCATACGCGGACGCTGCTGTCACCGCTCCCAGCGCCAGAGGCGATCCGGCTGCCGTCCGGCGACCACATCACACTGGTCACGCCGGCGGTGTGGCCTTCGAGAATAGCCAGGTTTTCGCCCGTCTCTGCATCCCACACCCGCACGGTGCGATCATAGGAAGCAGACGCAACTTTGCTGCCGTCCGGCGACCATGCCACACCGCGGATGCCATCGGTGTGTTCGTCAAAGATGGTCAGGATTTCTCCTGCCCTCTGGTTCCAGATGCGCAGCGTGCCGTCGCCGGTTCCGTAGGCGATGCGATCATCGGTTGGTGACCACGCTGCGCTGAGCACGGCAACGCCGAGACCCACGACTTCCGCACGCACATCCCACTGCTCTCTGACTTGGAACGCCTCCCGACTCCACAACTGCACGGTGGCGTCACCAACTCCAGTGGCAAGCTGGTTGCCACTTGGCGACCATGCAATGCTGTTCACGTAGTCGACAAAGCCTTCCAAGGTCACTACGGTCGTCTCGGACGCTATATTCCACACTCGTATGGTCTGATCTGCTGACCCAGAGGCGAGTTGGGCGCCGTCCGGCGACCAGGCCACACTGCGCACGCCGTTGGTGTGGCCTGCAAGGGTGCTGAGGAAAGCGTCAAACGCCATATCCCATATCCGTACAGCGCCATCGTCAGAACCAGAGGCCAGGCGGCTGCCATCCGGCGACCAGGCGACGCTCCAAACCCGATCCGTGTGACCCTCATAGGTCGCGAGGGACTCGCCCGTAGCCGCATCCCACACCCGCACGGTCGCGTCGTCCGAACTGGAGGCGAGTTCGCTCCCGTCCGGCGACCAGGCCACGCTGTTGACCTCGCCCGTGTGGCCGGACAAGGTATTTTCTACGCTCCCTGTGGCAGCGTTCCAGACGCGTACAGTGCCGTCGGCGGAGCCAGAGGCAAGCCGGCTGCCGTCTGGCGACCAGGCTACACTGCGCACTGCATCAGCATGATCTTCCAGCACAGCCACGACCTCGCCCGTTGCTGCATCCCACACCCGCACCGTCGCATCGGCGGCGCCAGAGGCGAGCTGCGCGCCGTCCGGCGGCCAGGCCACGCTGTAGACGCTGGCGGTATGGCCTTCGAGAACGGCCAGTTCTTCTCCTGTCGCCGCATCCCATACCCGCACAGCGCCATCGTCCGATGCAGAGGCGAACTGGCTGCCATCCGGTGACCAGGCCATGCTCCACACAGCACTGGTGTGGCCGGCAAGGGTGGATTGAAGCTGCCACGTCTCCACGGTCTCTGGGGCAACAGTCACAACCTCTGGGTAGAGCGCCGGGATTTGATCGGCCTCTTCCTTGGTGATCTCGCGCACCTCGGTTACGTCGGGTAGAACCACACTGGCGCCCGGTTGACCCAGCGCGCCGCCTGTGTAGACCAGGAGATCCCAGTCACTTTGACTGATCAGAACGCTATTGTCATAGCTGGGATCGTCGTTGTAGCCGCGGTTGATATTCGCGCTCGCTGACTCTTCGTATGTTTTGTCACAGTTCCAATCCAGCTTGTCGGCTGCCTTGTCGGTGTTGGTGATGCGCTCGTCTGGGCAGAACCAGTATGTACCATACACGTCAGTGATAGCAGTGGCGCCGGTGATGACAGTGGTGTTGGTGATGATGCCCTGTGTCTCATTTAGCTTGTTCTCATCAAGGTCGGGCAATTTAAAGCGCGAATAGTCGAAATTGCCCTGAGTTTTATTACGGATGAGACCGTGAAACTGGAATGCATAACTCATCACACTCAGATAGTTGGGCTTGTAGTTGGTATGGTCCGGCCCGCCGTGGCGCAGTCCAAGGTTATGACCAAGCTCGTGCATAAAAGTGCCTGCCTGGTCCCATGAAGTGCCGACGTCGTCTTGCCAACCGCCCAGGCTGACGATGAAGTCACTTGCACCGCTGGCAAAGGCGGCGGGGTTGCGCGACTGCCCACTTGAACCGTTGTAGCTCTCCGGCAGCCGGTGAATCCACATGCTGTAGTGGAAGACAGCGGCCCGACCTGGTGTAAAGTGAGTCTCTTTGATCGCATCAAAGGCAGCCCAACTATAGCCGCCAACGTCCTCTCCCAAGTTGGTGGTGTGCGTAAGCGCATCGCTGTTGCTGAGCGCACCCCATGTCTTTGCCTCTCCAGAGCCATAGGTGAGTGGCGCATTCTTGCCATAATCCACATGTAGTTGGATGCCCGTGGCGCCATCCACATTGGTCACAGGCGCGTTTTTGAAGGCAGTCACAGTGTCCGTGATCGCCTTCGCTATTGGCTGGTGCGTGTGGATGAGCTTTCCTTCTGCGTCTTTCTCTTCCATGTAGTCAACTTCGATGAAGATATCCTTGCGCTGCGGATTTGCGCCCATAGCGGGCAGGTTCACAAACTCGGTCACGCCGCCGACGGTCACGGTCAGACCGTTGGTTTCCCACAGATCAAGCAGGCCGTCGCCATCAGTGTCCACCGACGCACCCTCTTCGCAGTTTGGATCTTCGCTCCAGAAGAAGTTGTCGAGAAAGACGGCGGAATCGTAAACGGAGTCGCCCAGATCCTGAATGGAGAAGTAGAGATCGATCGTGCTGCCTGGCACCACGGCAGTCCTTGCGCGCAGAGGGGGGGTTCCGCCATCATAGGTTGTCCCCGTGTTGGCGGCTACGCCAAAGCTGGTATTGACAGAGATAATGTTGCCTTCCGTGTCAAAGGCAAAGTTGCCTGGCGCGTCTACTGAATTGTTCACGATAGGCAGATTGGACTCGGTAAGCTGCGCGGTGAACGTATCGTTGAAGTCTGACCCAACATACTCCGTGAACTCTTCCGAGTAGTAGGCAAAGCCAAAGCTGGCGCAATTGATGGTCTCCGGCACTTTCAACTGCAGGTGGAGTCGAACCAGATCCTGTCCCTGGTCATTATTGAGCCCGTCCAGTTCGGTGGAAAGTCTATCCGAGTCGTTTGGTTTGCCCGCGTCCGCGGCAAGACCCGTGGCGAGGACCGCAAAGGTCGCCCCCCTCGCTGGGAAATCCAGCGCCCCCAAGCGCCGTCTCGACGATGGCGACGCCATTCGGATCGCTGCCCATCAGGTCAGCGGATACAATATCATCCGCGCGCACGTCCATCGCCAGCGCCAGGTTGCGCGCGGCGTCATCTGTGTTTTGCCTCACTGCGTTGCTGCTGACGGCTGACATTCCGCCTATATCACCGGATGTTGCGCTGGCTGGTTGGATCCCGCCCAACAGCAGCGCCAACACCAGCAGCAGCGGTAAAAACCGCCGGTGTTTCTTCTGTTTGAATGCACTTACCATGTTGAGAACTCCTCCTCATGATTTCACGATTTGCTCTTTGCCTGATGCTGGGCAAGCAGTGTAGCAAGCTGCTATGCATCTGCGGGCGCTCCGGCGTCTACCGTGAACGGCTTGACTCCCCCCCCGTTTGCTTCCCTTGATTACAGATCGGGGGTCTACATATTTGTCTCCTTCATCCATAAGGTTTGGGTCTAGAGGGCCTATCATACAGAACAAGCGCTTCGAAAATGCTTCCAAAACGCTTACAATCTATTTGTGGGGCGCTTCCACTCTTGGTGCAAGGGGGGATTTGCCGTCCATCCAGTATGATATTAATCGGGGCGCCGGTGGCACAGGAGCAGTCGGACAGCAGAAACAAGCAAGCCTGGTGGGGAGGAAATTGTCGTAGAGCAAGGCAGTGATATGCGAGCTGGCTCGATCATTCACTTGCAGAATAGGGTTCCGGACGGCGGATATGCTGACACGTGCGGACGCGTACAAGACAAAGCTGAGTTTTGAAACGTTATCCGCACCATCTGTGGTCTATTTCTACGATAAGCCGTATCGCCAGAGCTACTCAATTTGTTGGTCTTGAGCACACAGCCGCTGGTAGTAGCATAGGTCAGTGAGCACACAGCGCGTGCATTGCGGCGCCTGGTAGTGACAGACTTTCTGGCCGTGCAGCATCAGCAACTCGTGATTGTCGTAGATTTGCTGCGCGTCCCAGTCCGGCAGCAGTTGCGACTGGAGCAGCGCATGGGCGGCGACCGTCCCCACCTTGTCACCGATCAGCCCGACGCGCTGGGCCACCCGATGATGATGGCTGTCGACCGGCAGGGCTGGCTTGCGCAGCGTGCTGAAGAGCAGCACCGCCGCGCTCGTCTTTGGCCCGACGCCGCTCATCGACTCCAGCCAGGCGCGCGCCGCTACAATCTCCAGGTCAGCCAGGAAATCAAGCGAGAGTATGCCGTCACAGCGGGCGGTGATCTCGCGCAATACCTGCTGGATGCGCGGCGCCTTCTGTTCAGGCCAGCGCACACCGGCAAGCAACGTCTCCACAAGAATCCGCCTAACCCGCACCATCCGTGGTCTATTCTTGCGATGACTGAATAGTTACCCTGGAAGATGGTAGACCAGCATGAATTTACAACCTAAGTAACAGTAGAGTGTTGCCAGTGGAGCGTCAACCAAGAGGCTTGGGTTTGGCAGATGAAAGGGAACACAGATAAACGCCGATAGACCCAGATAGACACAGATGCCTGGCTGCTTGGCTCTTATCTGCGCTTATCCGACTTCATCTGTGCCTATCTGCGTGCGCTTACGGTCGCTCTACCCAAAGTTTGACCCTTGACGGGCTACTAGCTGCGACCGATCCAGCGATGGACGCTCTCGGTATACTGCCGGTATGGTTCACCAAACTTGGCGACAAGATAACGCTCCTCGGGGAGCGATGAGGATGAAATGGCAAGCAACCAGGGACGGCAGGAGAAGCATCAAAGCCCAAGGCGCATTCAAGCTCAGCGCAAGCCCTGCCAGCAGCAGAATGCCGCCCAGATAAAGAGGGTTTCTCGAGATCGAAAAGACGCCTGTGGTGATGATCTCGCTGGTGGCGCGTCCGGGATCGGTTGGTTGGTTGCATCGGGCAAACTCGCTGCGTGCAAGCACGACGAGCCCAATGCCTGCAACGATCAGCATCGCACCGATGAGAATGCGGGCTGGCGACATGAATTCGCGTGGCAATGAGAGCGGGACGGCTATTGGACATAGCCTGCACCGGCGAAGCACTTCAGTTCCTCACGCAGGCGTTGGATTTTCCTGAAACGGCCTGACCCGGACGCGCGGCAGCGTCACCGGCAGCACCCCTTGCGCCTCCATCTCGCCGAGCCAGACCTTGACCGCGGCACGCTGCGACACCACAGCATCCCCATAGGCTACGATCAGATTGGGAATGTGCGGCAGCTCGTAGAGCAGGTAGGGACTGCCAAAGCTGGTGTAGAAGACGTGCGGGTGCTCGGTAAAGAGCGCGCGCCACCCCCACGTGCCAAAGCTGTCCAGGACAATACGCGCCGTGCCCATCGTCGACATCGGCGTGACGCAGACGTTGACAAAGACGGCGTCGCACTGCTGGGCCAACTCCTGCAACTCGGCCGTCTTGGGGTTGAGCAGGTGCTCGACCGCAAAGCCGCGCTGGCGTAGCTCCGCATCGAAGACCTCCAGGTCTTTCTGACCAAAGAAGGGGTTGAGTTTGGCAACGGTCACGGTAAGGACGCTGGCGCCGGGGGCGAGCCGAGCCGGCAGTTGCTCGGCGCCGCGCAGCACGGTGATGCTCTTGTCCGCCATTGCCTGCGCCGCGTGGGCAAACGTCGCCTGTTGCTCGGCGGTCGGCGCAGATCCCAAGGGTGCAGCGACGAGGTTGAGCTGCGCTTTCATGGCCAGCACGCGGCGGGCGGATGCGTAGATGCTCTCCTCGCTCAGCCGCCCTTCTCGCACCGCCTGCCGCACATAGCCCAGGTCGTGATCCGGGTCGGCGCCCAGATAGAGATCGATGCCGGCTGCCAGGCTGGCGACGATGCGCTCGGCGGGCGCGGCGCGGGTGGTAAGCCCGGCCATGCTCGTGCTGTCGGAGACGATGAGGCCGGTGGAAGCCCAACTCCTGGCGCAGGAGGTCGATCAGCAGGGTGCGGCTGAGGGTGGCGGGCGGCGCGGCGTCGGGATCGGCGCGGTAGCCCTGATAGTCGGGCAACGAGATGTGGCCCGGCATGATGGTCATGACGCCGGCCTCGATCGCGCGGCGCCACACTTCGCCGTAGGTCGCCCGCCACTGGTCAAAGGGCAGGGGGTTGACGCTGGTCACCAGATGCTGGTCGCGGTCGTCCATACCGTCGCCGGGGAAGTGCTTGGCCGTGGCGGCCACGCCGTGCTGTTGCAGCGCATGGATCAGGGCCGTGGCGAGGCGGCCCACCAGTTCGGGCTTGTCGCCCAGCGCGCGGATATTCGTGACCGGGTTGTCGAAGTTGTAGTTCAGGTCGATGTCAGGCGTCAGCACCCAGTTGACGCCGAGATGGCGCGCTTCGACCGCGGTGGCGCGGCCCAGTTCGGCGATCAGCGCTTCGTCGTTGGCCGCGCCGGCCGCCATGAGCATGGGGAAATCAGCGCCATAGTCCGGCCACTCGGCCGCGCCATGCTCCATATTGGCGACGACGAGCAGCGGAATGGCAGCGTGTTGCTGCACCTCACCGACGATCTGCCGGTAGGTGGCCGCAGATCTGGTGCGCACCGACATGCAGCCCACCGGTGTCTGCTCCAGCAATCTGAGCCAGGCGTCGGCGTCTTTTACCGGATGCGAAACATTGAAGAGTTGGGCGATCGCATGGTCGAGCGATAGGGCGTTGAGGGTGCGGTCGACCCACTGCTGCTGTTGCGGCGTGAGGTTATCGTGCATGGTCGGTGGCCTTTCCTGTTGCTGGCTGCCAGTTTCCGATTGAGTGAGCGCGGCGTGAGCCAGGCGCCTGGCATCTAGTGCGGAATCAAGCAACTGGCTGCTGATTTCTCCAGGCGGGGGTCAAGCCTGGCGTTATGCATACACTGACCCCGTGCCGGTTGATTATCGATCAAAGTGGTGAATCAGGCAATCGTCTGCGATCAGCAGAGGTCATCTTCTAGCAAGCTCCAAAGCTTTCTGGAAGATCGTAGCTAGTAGGTCGGGCTACCAGCCCGACGTAGCTTTCCTCCTCTGGTTGCGCTTTGTCGCTCTCCGGCGGCCCGACCTACGGCTACGGCTGGTGGATGTCATCTGCATCGTTGATGCGACATCGTCGGGCTGGTAGCCCGACCTACGGTGAACAATCGCGTAGCTAGTAGGTCGGGCTACCAGCCCGACGGAGCTTCCCTCCTCTGGTTGGCTTTTGTCGCCCTCCGGCGGCCCGACCTACGGCTACGGCTGGTGGATGTCATCTGCATCGTTGATGCGACATCGTCGGGCTGGTAGCCCGACCTACGGTGAACAATCGCGTAGCTAGTAGGTCGGGCTACCAGCCCGACGTAGCTTTCCTCCTCTGGTTGCGCTTTGTCGCTCTCCGGCGGCCCGACCTACAGCTACGGCTGGTGGATGTCATCTGCATCGTTGATGCGACATCGTCGGGCTGGTAGCCCGACCTACGGTGAACAATCGTAGCTAGTAGGTCGGGCTACCAGCCCGACGGAGCGTCCCTCCTCTGGTTGCGCTTTGTCGCTCTCCGGTGGCCCGACCTACGGCTACGGCTGGTGGATGTCATCTGCATCGTTGATGCGACATCGTCGGGCTACCAGCCCGACCTACGGTGAACAATCGTAGCTAGTAGGTCGGGCTACCAGCCCGACGTAGCTTTCCTCCTCTGGTTGGGCTTTGTCGCCCTACCGCCGCTCCATTGCGGAACAGCTTCCAGGAAGCTCCAAAGCTTCCTGGAAGAGGGTAGACCCGTTCCCCGGAAGCCGCGCTGTGCTATACTACGCCGAGCAGCGACCGCTGCATCGAGCCATCCAAACGATCGGAATTACTTGCCGCCATGTCTGAATACGACCCCTCGTCGATGGATGCCTTTCTCCAGCGCTGGGCCGCGTCCGGCGCGGCGGAGCGGGCGAACTATCAGTTGTTCTTGACCGAGTTGTGCGACGTGATCGGTGTGGCGCGGCCGGAGCCGCAGGCGGCCGACGACGCCCACAACGCCTATGTTTTCGAGAAGGCGACGCCGCTGCCGCACGGAACCACAGGGCGCATCGACCTCTACAAGCGCGGCTGTTTTGTGCTGGAGGCAAAGCAGGGGAGCGATGCGTGGGAGGGCAATCAGACACCGAGTTTCTCCGAGAAACTCGGTGTCTCCGCGTCGCGCCGCCGGCGCGGGACCGCGACGCGCGGCACATCGACCTGGGACACGGCGATGGAGCGCGCGCGTGAGCAGGCGCAGCGTTATGCGCGCAACCTGCCGCCGGCGGAACTGGCCGCGGCGGGGAGTGGCGGCGGGCGTCCGCCCTTTCTGATCGTGGTGGATGTGGGCGCGACGATCGAACTGTACAGCGAGTTCACGCGTACAGGCGGCGCGTATCTCGCCTTCCCGGACCCGCAGCACCATCGCATCCGCCTGGAGGAGCTGCGCGGCGCTGACGTGCGCGCACTGCTGGCGACGGTGTGGACGGCGCCGATGAGCCTTGACCCGGCGCGGCGCAGCGCACGCGTGACGCGCACGATTGCCGCACAACTGGCAACGCTGGCGCGCTCGCTGGAAGCGGCGCATCCCGCCGACGCGGTGGCGCACTTTCTGATGCGCTGTCTCTTTACCATGTTTGCCGAGGATGTGGGGCTGCTGCCCAACCGCTCCTTTACACAGTTGCTGGCCGACCTGCGCCATGACGTGGCGAGCTTCCCGCCCATGGTCGAGCACCTGTGGCGGACGATGGACACGGGCGGCTTTTCGGTGATCCTGCGCACGCAGATCCCGCGCTTCAACGGCGATCTCTTTGCCGAGGCCGGCGCGCTGCCGCTGACCGGCGAGCAACTGGCGTTGCTGATGGAGGCCGCGCGGGCGGACTGGCGCGAGGTGGAGCCGGCGATCTTTGGCACGCTGCTGGAACGCGCGCTCGACCCCATCGAGCGGCACAAGCTGGGCGCCCACTACACCCCGCGCGTATGTGGAGCGGCTGGTGCTGCCCACTGTGGTGGAGCCGCTGCGCCAGGAGTGGGACAGCGTGAAGACCGCGGCGCTGCTCTTGCAGGAGCAGGAACGGACAGGGCTGGCGGTGGCGGTGGTGGAGGAGTTTCTGCGCAGGCTGGCGCATGTGCGCGTGCTCGACCCGGCGTGCGGCACGGCCAACTTCCTCTATGTGACGATGGAGCATCTGAAGCGGCTGGAGGCGGAGGTGCTGCACCTGCGCCGCGAGCTGGGCCAGGCGCAGATGACGCTGGAGATGGAGAGCATCCAGGTGACGCCGCAGCAGTTTCTCGGCATCGAGATCAACCCGCGTGCGGCCGCGATTGCGGAGTTGGTGCTGTGGATCGGCTTCTTGCAATGGCACTTCCGTACGCGCGGGGATGTGCAGCCGGCCGAGCCGATCGTGCGCGCCTTTCACAACATCGAGTGTCGCGACGCGGTGCTGGCGTGGGAGGGCGTGGAACCGCTGGTGGATGCAGACGGCGCGGCGGTGACGCGCTGGGACGGGCGCACGATGCAGCGCCACCCCGTGACGGGCGAAGAGGCGCCGGACGCGCGCGCCCGCGTGCCGGTGATGCGCTACCGCAACCCGCGGCCGGCGACCTGGCCGGAGGCGGATTACATTGTGGGCAACCCACCCTTTATCGGCACGGCGCGCATGCGCGACGCGCTGGGCGACGGCTACACCGAGGCGATCCGCGGCGTCTATCCGCACGTGCCCCACAGCGCGGACTACGTCATGTTCTGGTGGGATAAGGCCGCGACGCTGGTGCGGGCGGGCGCGGTGGAGCGCTTTGGCTTCATCACGACCAATAGCCTGCGCCAGACCTTCAACCGCCGCGTGCTGGAGCACCACCTGCAGGCCGCGCCGCCGCTGTCACTGCGCTTTGCTATCCCCGACCATCCGTGGGTGGACACGGCGGATGGCGCGGCGGTGCGGATTGCGATGACGGTAACTTCGGCGGGTGTTAACCCCGGCGCCCTGCTCAAGATTGCCAGTGAAAGTGATGGCGCCAACGAAACAGAGGAACTTACCTTTGTCAGCGAACGGGGCAAGATTTTTGCTGACCTCACCATTGTCGCTGATATTGCCGCCACCGTGGCTCTGCGAGCAAACGAAGGGATTTCCAGCCGCGGCACACAGTTGTTTGGCGCCGGTTTTATTCTCACGCCGGAAGTGGCCGCCGAACTCGGCTATGGCGAGGATGACGCGTTGGCCGCGGTCATCAAGCCATACCGCAACGGACGCGATCTGACGCAGACGCCGCGCAACGTGCTGGTGATCGATCTGTTTGGCTTGTCCGAACAGGAAGTGCGCGACCAATATCCTGCCGTCTACCAATGGGTGTACGAGCGGGTCAAGCCGGAACGCGATCAGAATCGCCGTGCCTCCTATCGCACGCGGTGGTGGATACACGGCGAGCCGCGTGCGAATTTCCGACCGGCGCTGGCTGGTCTTGAACGCTACATTGCCACGGTAGAGACGATGCGGCATAGAGCTTTTGTCTTTCTCGATCACTTGATCCTGCCCGATAACAAGCTGGCCGTAGTTGCGCTGGATGATGCCTATTGTCTTGGCGTGCTGTCAAGTCGTATTCATATTATTTGGTCGCTTGCTGCCGGTAGTTGGCTTGGCGTTGGCAACGATTCTGTCTATGTCAAGACAGCCTGCTTTGAAAAGTTCCCCTTCCCCGACGCCAGCAAAGCGCAGCGCGCCCGCATCCGCTCCCTGGCCGAGCGGCTGGACGCGCACCGCAAGCGCCAGCAGGCGCGCCATCCCACGCTGACCCTCACCGATATGTACAATGTCCTGGAACGCCTGCGCGCAATTGACGCTGCGGACGTATCGCCCCTCGCAACTCGCCCCTCGCCCCTGACGGCCAAAGAGCGCACGATCCACGACCAGGGGCTGGTGGCGGTGCTCCGGCAGATCCACGACGAGTTGGACGCGGCGGTGGCGGCCGCGTACGGCTGGCCGGCCGACCTGCCTGACGGCGAGATTTTGCAGCGGCTGGTGGATCTCAACACGCGGCGGGCCGCGGAAGAGGCGGCCGGCGTGATCCGCTGGCTGCGGCCGGCCTATCAGCAGCCGCGCGCGGGGATCGAGCCGGTGCAGCCGGCGCTGGTGGGGGAGGTTACGGCGGCGCCGGCGGTGGCGGGGGTCGAACTGCTGGCGTGGCCGGCGTCGATGCCGGAGCAGGCGCGGGCGGTGCGCGGGATGCTGGGCGCGGCCCGCGTGCCGTTGGCCGCGGCGGAGGTGGCGGCGCGCTTTGCAAAGGCGGAGCGGGGGCGGGTGGCGGAGTTGCTGGAGACGCTGGTGCTGTTGGGGCAGGCGAGCGAGGCGGAGGGGAAGTTTGGGGCGGTGTAAGGACGGGAATGGTGAGTGGGCAATGGCCATGCGTGCTTGGTGGCTGCGCGTGAGAATCGTGAAGTACTGAAATTGATTGATATATCGTTATTTTTTCCATCAAATAAGGGAGAAAATCGTGTCCGCAGGCGAGCAAGTCGTAGCCCGAACGGTTGTCCCACCACAAGCGGCGCGTGTGGCCGTCACTGCCATCTTTTTCGCCAACGGCGCGCTGGTCGCCAATTGGTTTGCGCGCGTTCCCGATGTCAAACAGACGCTCGGGCTGAGCGAAGGCGCCTTGAGCATCGGGCTGCTCTTCATGGCGATCGGCGCGCTGCTTTCCCAGCCGACGGCCGGCTGGGTGATCGGCAAGGTGGGCAGCCGCACCGTGACCGCGGTGATGGCGTTCGCCAACTGTGCGGCGCTGATTTTGCCCGGGTTTGCGCCCAGCCTGCCGCTCCTCATGGCCGCCCTCTTCGTGTATGGCGCCAGCAACGGCGCGCTGGATGTTGCCATGAACGCCCAGGCGGCGCTGGTTGAACGCCGCTACGCCCGTCCGATCATGAGTTCGTTTCATGCACTGTGGAGCGTCGGCGGGCTGACGGGCGCTGCCCTCGGTGGGCTGGCTGCCTCCCGCGCCCTGGGCACTGGGCTGCACTTTGTGATGGCGGCCGCGGCGGGCGCCATCGTCATGCTGGTTGCCGTGCGTGGCCTGATCCCGGATGGGCCGGTCGCGTCGTCGAGTCATGAGCCTTCCTTTGCGCTTCCCACGCGGGCGCTGCTGCCGATGGGGATCGTCGCCCTGTGCGCCTTGATCTGCGAAGGGGCGATCGGGGACTGGGGCGCGATTTACCTGCGCGAAGGGCTTGGCATTCAGGCCGGCGTGGCGGCTGCGGGCTATGCTGTCTTTGCGTTGGCAATGGCGGGGGGTCGCTTTGCCGGCGACTGGCTTGCCACGCGCTTTGGATCGGGCAACGTCGTCCGCACCGGAGGCGCTCTGGTGGTCGCCGGCATCGGCCTGGCGCTCGTCAGCACAACGCCTGCCATTGCCATCGCCGGCTACGGGTTGGTCGGGGCGGGCGTCTCCTGCATCTTCCCGCTGATCATGAGCGCCGCCGCGCGCACGCCGGGTGTGACGCCGGGCGTCGGGATTGCCGCCATGGCGACCGCCGGGTATACGGGCTTCCTGCTCGGCCCGCCTCTCATCGGCGGGATGGCTGAACTCTTCACGCTGCGCGGGGCGCTTGGCGTGCTTGTGCTCTTTGGCGTGGTCATCGTGCTGCTGGGTGCGCAGGTCAAGGGGGAGGCGCTGGCGCCTGCTGACGCGGCGACAGGGTGAGCTTTCAGTATCGCTGTGTAGAGGGCTCGCAAATACGTCGAGCAGATGGCCGCTCGTTCATACTGAAAGATGACTGAGCAATAAGGCGGCGCTATACAGTGTGGCTGCGGTACAGGGCAGTCCTCACTTTGCGCGGCAAGGGAAATTTTGCCTGCGGGTTGATCCACGTCACGATGGACTGGGGCGCTTCACCCTGCAGCCTCCGAATCAGTATCTCACTGACTCGTTGATAGTGGCGAAAAAAGTCAGGCCGATCCCGAAATCCATGGCGTTGCAAAAAAGCCAGATCGTTGCGTTCGGCGCGTTGCTGGATGCTCAGCATCGCGTCAAGCAGATTGCGCTGTTTCACCTGCACCGCTTCGACGCCGATGATCAGGAGATTACTCCGCTGCGGCAGCAACTGACCTAATTTGGCCGAAATTGTATCGACCAGGCGCGCGTCCAGCGTCTCCTCCGGATTCGCCTGTACGCGCGTGACTTCCAGCATAAAGGTGAGGCTGGTGGTATAGCTGACTGCAAAGTCCGGGCTGCGGACGCGCCTGGATAGCTCTGGTTCATACACCACGCTGAGAGAGCGCTCCTGGAGAAGCAGATAGGCGGTTTCGAGTTCCAGTTGGAGATCCAGAAGCTTTTCTGGGCGCGAGGTAGTGCGCAGCTTCTTGCGGATTTTGTCCCGAAAGGTGGTGGCGAAGGCGGCAAAGCGGCGCGAAGAGGCGCTCCATCCCGCCATTGGCTGAAACAGGAGGTTCGGCTGCCCATCAAAGAGATAGGCAAGCAAATCGTCGGTGGACATTGCGAACGTCTTGATGGGCCTGACCTGGAGTCTCCGCTGTTAGCGGCGGTAATTCGATGGATGCAGGAGTTTACAGCGCGATCTGTACTTCAGACCTGGAGCGCACCGCGGAAGCCTCTGGCCGCATAGTAGGAGGAGGCGCCGTTGTGGTAGATGAAGACATGGTCGTAGCGGCGGTCGCCAAAGATGGCGCCCCCGCGCTCCCGGATGGCGGCAGGCGTGGTCAGCCAGCTTGACGTTTTGAGGTCAAACTCGCCCAGCGCTTGCAGCGCGCGATATTGCGCTTCGGTCAGGAGCTCGACGCCCATGGCGGCGGCCATCTCCATCGCGCTGGTCTCCGGTTTGTTCTCCTTGCGCGCATCCAGCGCGGCGCGGTCGTAGCAGAGACTGCGCCGCGCATCTGGGCTTTCCGGCGAGCAATCGCAGAAGATGTACGCGCCTGTCGCTTGATCGCAGCCGACGACATCTGGCTCGCCGCCGGTGCGCTCCATCTCTTGCAGCGACCACAGGCTGGCCGGGTTTGCCTCCAGCCTGGCCTGCACGTCGGCCCAGGCGAGGCCGCTGTGACGGTTCATGTGCTGCTCAAAGCGGGCTTGCAGCACAGTGAGCAATTCTTCCTGTTGGGTGGGGAGTAACTCTTGCTTGCTGTTCTTCATGGTGATAAACCTTTATGGTCTGAGTCAGGTTCAGTAGGGCGTTAGAGGCTTGTCTGCTCAACCCCCTGTCGTATTGCGGTTTGAAGTATATCAATGTTTATATCTTTTAGCCTCCTGAACTTAAGGCAATACCCCGATATGCTTGCCTTGCCGAGCTCTTTTCCATACGTCTCGGCTAAGTGCTTCTTGTCTTCGATCCCGAGGATATAGACAGAAATTCCGGTTGTGTTGGCGCTGACACCCACCTGGTAGAATTCTTTGGTTTTGCCATCGGCATGCTTCCTGGTTCGGACTCCATACCCTATGCTAGGGTTCAATACCTTCGCCAAAAAAGGGGAAAGATAGAGCGGTCGTGTAGGATAGGCTTATCACCGACAAAAGTGGAATTCCTATCAGACAGAACCGCTCATGATCGAGATTATCGCACTGCTTCAATGCTTGGATGTCAATGTCAGAATCAGACAGCGACACGTCAGTTGGGACGAATCATCGCCGCGATGTTGGCAATGACCGGTCGTGTGACGATGTTGGGTATTTCGCGCTGGACGGAGAGGGGTGGCAGCTACCGGACAGTGCAGCGTTGGTTCAACACAGTGCTGCCGTGGGCGCAGATGAGTTGGCTGTTCTTCCGCACCCACCTGTTCCAACCTGATGAGGTGTATCTGGTTGTTGGCGACGAGAGCGTGGTCAGCAAAGCCGGAAAGAAGACACACGGGTTGGTCTGTTTTTCTCGTCGATCTACAACAAGCCCATCGCTGGGGTCAGCTTCTTCACCCTTTCTCTGGTCAGTGTGAGTGATGCTGTTTCCCATCCGCTGCTGACGGAGCAAGTGGTTAAGCACGCAGAGACGGACGGTCCAGCGAAAGCGAAGCAGCGTGCGACCAAGAAAAGCGCAGCGAAGAAGAATCAAAGGGAGGCAAGCGCAAGGCGGGACGTCCCAAAGGCAGCAAGAATAAAGACAAACGTCACGTTGAATGGAACGGCGAACTGAGAATGATGGAGCGACTGGTCAAGAAGTTGTTGGAACTGATTGGTGGACTCTTCCCCCTCACCTATCTGGTGCTGGATGGTCATTTCGGCAACAACAACGTTTGTCAGATGGTGCAGCAAAGTCTGGGGTTGCACCTGATCTCGAAACTGCGTCACGATTCGGCGCTCTACTTCGAGTACAAGGGTGAACAGAAGAAGTCTGGCCCCCCGTCGTCGCTCTGGCGACAAGCTCAATTATCAGGCCATTCCAGAGCGTTATCAGATGGCGACCGGTCAGGACAAGGGGATTCGCACTGATGTTTCCAAGCCACGATGTTGCACGAGTGCTTTGCCGACCCACTCAATGTCGTGATCCTGGTCAAAACCAATCTGGAGAGTGGCGTCCGCGCACATGCGGTGCTTTTCAGCAGTGATCTCAAACTCACACACGATACCCTGATTCACTACTATCGCCTGCGCTTCCAAATCGAGTTCAACTTCCGCGACGCTAAACAATTCTGGGGCATGGAGGACTTCATGACCATCAAAGAGACTCCGTCACCAATGCAGTCAACCTTTCGCTCTTCATGGTTAATCTTTCTCATCGCCAGCTTGCCGATTTTCGCAGGTCACATCCGACGCTGGTGTTTTGGATTTGAAAGCGTTCTTCCGTGGTCGTAGATATGTCCACGCAACCATTGAATTGCTTCCCGAACCACCAAATCCGAATATTATTGCTGCCATCCTTCACTATGTTGCCAGCATGGGCGCAATTCACTCGACTCAAGCTCTTATCACTCAACCATAGACTGGCGAAGGTATTGATATCCACAACCCAATTATTGCCTATGCAGAATGCGGACAATGCGGTTATAGATAATATTCGATATCCCCGTGGCCTTTCCGCCGGTTACATCCGTTATCCGCCAGGTGTCTCCGCCGGTTGTATTGACAAACTGAATAACGACTGTGTCAATATCTTCGTGATAACGTGCAATACTGAAGTATCCAGGCACCCAGCCTGTATGTTCATATTCGTAAATGGAGGAGTAGATTGCTTGCTCGTCGTCATTCAAGAGTGAGCCATCGTTCAATGCTCTCAAGAATATCCCCACATCCTCGGCAGTTGCGACCATCGATCCACCAAGGTTCCTTAGATCATCGTCATATTGATACCAGTACCCACTGACAACATCATCGTATTCCACCTCGTCGAGCGTAAAATACGTATGTGTTAGCCCGAGAGGAGCCAGTATTTCATTGTAGACATATTGATGGTGGCTGTATCCCAGAACCTTGTCCAGGATACGGCCCAGCAACAGATAGTTTGTATTGGAATAACTGTAACGAGCGTCAGGCTTAAAATCTGCGGGGTCATCTAAGACCAGTTCCAGATTCTTGTCCTCGTCTGTCTGCGGAGTGAACCAGTCGAACGCGTCATCATCGGTGAAATTAGGAATGCCGCTGCGATGTTGCACCATCATTCTCAGCGTAATTTGATCGGCGTATTCAATCCTACCTACAAGTTCCGGCAAATAATCGGCGAGGGTTTCATCCAGCGACAAACTTCCATTATTGACCAATTTGGCGACTGCGGTGGCGATATACAGTTTGTGGATACTGCCAATTTTGAACAATGCGTGCGGATCGGCTGGTTCCTGGGTCAATTTATTTTTCCAGCCAGCAGCATAAAATTCTGGCGCCTTTTCTGCTTGATCGACATAAACGATGATGCCATCCAGCCCATAATCAATCGCATCATCGACCTGCTCCTGCACTGTATCTGGCAATGGTGCGATCAATGGCGGCGCCAAGTCCAAGGGGGGCGATTACAATGACGCTGATGATTGCCACGATGGGCATGACAATTCTAAGGATTCGAACTATACGATCTTTTTTTGCATTTGTAACAATCTCTCTACACCGCCTAACGCCACTGCCAGCCGCCGGGAGAGCCCATCCGCATCGTGTACGAAGCCAACTCGTCTCCGGTCGGCTGCACGAGATGTTGAGCGGCGGCGCACGAAAGAACTGACACCTCGGCCTTGACCACTACTGACAGCAGAACCAACACCGTGTCCGACCGCAGCGAGTGCCCCGTCTGGCTCCTGCTGTGACCTTCAAAACAAGGGGCAGTTCAACTATCGAATGTCTACGCGCATTTGCTGGACGACTTCACCCAGCTTCTCGATATGGTCTGTGCATACAGTGTAGACAATTTCAGCATCCAGATCGAAATGATGATGGCCGATGACGTCTCGCATGCCCATCACCCGTTTCCATTCAATCGATGGATACTGGGCGAGGCGCTTACCCTCAGTGGCCTTGTCCGGGTTCTTGATGCTCTCACCGAGTGCAATCAACTGCATGCAAATCGCATCCAGCTTTTCCAGCCCGGCGTCGGAACCGGTGAAATCCTCAGCGGATGTGATGGGGGCGCACCGCTTGGCAATTGTTCGAGCAGACCAAAGATCTGGCTCAGGAGTTCATGCACCAGATCCCTATCCAACATAGACAGCTTCCTCCTCAATTCGTCGCTTGCGGAAGTGATTCATCCGTTTGCGGTAGCGAACGATATCCACAGGCCGATCAAGCAAGGCTTCAAGTTCCTGTTTGATACCAACCAACCGCAATAGATCCGGTTCGCTCAACTCAACCACCACATCCACATCACTCTGATCAGAAGCGGTGTCACGTGCAGTAGAGCCAAAGATGCCAATGCGGACGATGCCGAATTCATCTCGTCGATTCTGGTGAAATTGAGCTAATGTCTCCAGTACTTCTTGACGTGACATGGGCGAGTAGACCTTTCGTAAATGAAAACGCGTCGGTGTCCTTGGTCAAATGATAGTACGAATGGGAGAAGCATCAAGTCGGCTGTGTCTCAGGTTATTCACCGACTTGGCGCCAGTACCGCCCAATGCCCCGCTCACCTGTGAGCGACGAAAGCATGACCACAGCGCTGACGAGATCATGTGGCTGAAGGAAAAAGCGCAGCTCACCCCTGAACGCAGCGAATCAGGTGCAGCGGATGTTCGGCGATGTTGACCTGAATAAGGATGAAAGTGGAGACTAGACAGTGACTGTTTCAAAGGCAACTCGCAGCGGTTCTAGGTGTGGCAACGAAAAATTCAACCGCTCAAACCCAATCACCTGCCCTTGCCTATCTTTCATCAAAATGACTTCATCGCCTGTCTCTTCTGCTTCGTACTCGTCTTCAGGATTGCCAAACCACACCGTCAAAGTGTTCCCGATGCGATCATGGTAGACTTTTACTTGTGCCATATCTGTTTACCTTCTTTAACACCACTCGTTCGATAAGCTGCACCAGAAAGCCAACATCTTCCAATCGTTTTGTGACCGCACAGACCCAGCGCCGCTCCCCGTCTGAGCGATAGAACAGATAGACCTGTTCATCCCGCTGGCTCAGACGTACTTCATCTGGAGCTTCCAATGTCAGCTTGATCGTTTCTTCACAACCTTGCATTACCGGGTGTTTGATGGTCGTAATGAGTTCCCAATAGTGCACTGTAGTCCGCACAGAAAAGCCAAGCGGTGTTTCAACCTCAAACAGGACATCATCGTCAGCCGATTGTTCCTTCATGTATTCATAATACCATCAAGGCCAGCGCATATATTTTGCATTCACGGGATCTCACTGTGGCGGCGCAGCCGTCCGCCTAACGTCTTGGGCATGAGCGGCAGCCCATACTCCCTCTTCAGCAGTCTACCTCGCGCTGTCCGCTCGATGCCCTTGTTAGCCAGACGCCGCCCATCGAGTCCTCACTCTGCGGCTGCCCACGCCTCCTCCAGCCATGCGCGCACCTCGTCATCGAGTTCGGGCTCTGCGCCCAGCTCGAGGTGGTGCATGAACTGGCCGGGTGACGGCTCTACAACCTGCTTCCACCGCGGGGAATCGTCTCGATGCGACAACGCGACCGACAGCACCAGCGGCGCGTGCCCGCCGCCGAGGTAGCGGTCCGGCACCCACGCCCAAGCGAAGGTTCGACCGCGCGCGAAGGCGACCTGGCTCTTGGTTACCCGCAGCGACGACTCGCCGAGGGAGTCAACGAGTGCGCGCAGGGCATCGAACAGCGGCCGCGACGCCTCGTAACCGGTGAAGAATTCGTCGAGCGTCATGCTCGCCCTCCGCGTCCCGCGACCTGGGTTCTGGCTAATGTCCCGCTCACCGATGCAGCGGAGGCGGCTACCGCCGCCAAACTATCCGCTGCACCTGGCGGGCTCACGCCCGCAGGTGAGCGGGACATTTTGCGGGCGGCGTAGCCGTCCGCAAAACTAGGCATTATCGAGCAAATAGGTGATTATTCCCACCGGCGAGTATCATATCATGCTTTTGTAACACAATACTTCTCCAACTTCCCTGCTGCCAATCATCGCACTTTTGTCGGGCATACGCGGCCCAAGCTGCCGCGTCAACACTTTCCTGAGCCTGTGGATAGCCCTCGCTCGCCTGCAACTACTCCGCCTCCGCCTGCTGCGTATTGAGCCAAAAGTAGCCGGCGTTTCAAAGAACATGGTCTGCTGAGGGATAAACTTTGACTTCCCGCCTCACTCGCTCCGCCAGCACGGCCTCCGCCACTTCCAGATCATAGCGGGCCTGCAGCCGCATCCATACGTGCGCACTGGTGCCAAAATAACGCGCCAGGCGCAGCGCAGTATCCGCTGTCACCGCACGCTTGCCACGCACAATTTGGCTGACACGGAGGGCCGGCACCCCTAAGTCCTGGGCGAGACGATACTGGCTCAAGCCAAGTGGCTTCATAAAGTCCTCAAGGAGCACTTCGCCAGGGTGGACTGGCGGCAAGCGTTCTTCTTCCACTCCATTTCCTTGATCAGTCATGATAATCCTCGATCTTAACCTGTTTTGCCTTGCCTGCTTCCCAGTAGAAGCAGATGCGCCACTGCGCGTTGATGCGGATACTAAATTGTCCCGCACGATCGCCGCGTAGTGCTTCAAGCCGGTTCCCAGGGGGAGATCGCAAATCTTGTAGATCCTCTGCGTCTTCCAAGTAAAGCAATTTGCGGCGAGCAGCCCTTTGCATCGTCGAGGGCAACTTACGCGAGACGCGTCCGTTGAAGATTTTTTCAGCCTCTTCATCCGCAAATGATTCTATCACAGCACGATAATATCGCGACGCGATGCGCTTGTCAAATTCGAGCAAATCACCCTGCTTGCTGAGCCTTAACAAGGGCTCGTCAGCCAGCGCTGGCCTTGCGGCTATGCCGTCGTGCAGGAGGGACCGGCGGCGGTGATGGACGAGATCAACCGGTGGGGGTATTGGGCGGATGGGGAAGACGTGGCGGAAGCGATCAAGCGGCGGTGGGATCCGGCGGGGGTTCTGGTGGCGTGAGGAGGTGGTTTGATGAACTACTCACAAAAATGTTCAGTAGCCAGCCTGCCGGTCGAAGTTTATCTTTCCAACGACTTTGCTAGGCGGTCATGATTAGCTGCAACGAGGGTTAGCCTGCCCTACCAGAACTGACGCCAGCCTTATATTGCGAAGCGGTTCACATCCGAGACGATCTGTGCTTACTCGGTGCAGCCTGCTGTCGTGGCAGCGACTTGGCGCTTTTCGGGCACGAGCGAAATCAAGGTGCGAAGTGCTTGACTGACGGCTTGCGCATCTGAAAAGTACTCGTACACGTCCGGCTCAAGCATGACCATTCTCTCGCCAGCGACGCGACGCTCGGTTACTGTCCCGTCATCATTGTATACCCGCACAGTGTAGCCTTCCTCGCGCAGAACTTTGTCGTGCTTACCACGCACCCCGCCAGAGAGATCGTACTCCGGGCGCAACTCGTCATCCACAATCGGTGCTGTTTTAGCCATCAACTTGAAATTAGAACCTCCACAAAACCACCAGCACTC
Source organism: Candidatus Caldilinea saccharophila (assembly GCA_016710365.1). Taxonomy (GTDB): domain Bacteria; phylum Chloroflexota; class Anaerolineae; order Caldilineales; family Caldilineaceae; genus Caldilinea; species Caldilinea saccharophila. The sequence continues at coordinate 174,993 of JADJVW010000004.1, forward strand.
ATACCATTGATCACTTCCCGAATCTCAGTAACACGCGGTCGAATGCGGGGCCAGGAAGTTGAGAGCAACACAACAATGGCAATCCGACGTTTATGCAGATTTTGCTGATAGCGCAGGTTCTGATCGGTTGTAACAAAGACTTGGTATCCAGCCTCCTCAGCAGCATCGAGCAAATCGCCATTCGACAAGTTCGACCAGCCCGCTTCATACGCTGTTGTCACCATGTGCTCTGCCAGATGTCGCCGCAAGGGCGCCGGCGTCCCTTGATCAAACAAAATCTTCATGACTGGCTAACAACTGCCAGCGTTTGGAGTTCATGCTCGAGTACAGCTTCAACCTGTGCTGGTTGTACACCCGGAAACCACGCCAAGAACTCCTCTACTGTTGCCCCATCCCTCAGATTTTCAAATAAGGCTGCAACCGGAACTCGTGTTCCCCGAAAAACCCAGGCTCCGCTTACTTTGCCCGGATTTCGTTCGACTGCATCCAGCGTTTCCCACTGTTTCATTGTTTCCGCCTTTGCTGCACAATGATGGCCACCTCTTTGTGAGGGAATTATAGCAAAAAACCAGCTGGAAGGCATCCAGGTTTTTTGCATGTTTCCCGCACCTTTAGCATCATCGTCATTGACCGCAAGTGACAGCATCGCTGACTTGTCTTTTTTGCACTGGTTAGTCAACGAGAGGGAGAAGGCTTGCCAGCCGGCGCTGGCGCTGCGCGGCTATGCGGTCGTGCAGGACGGGCCGGCGGCGATAATGGATGAGATTGACCGGTGGGAGCATCGGACGGATGGGGAAGATGTGGCGGAAGCGATCAAGCGGCGGTGCGATCCGGCGGGGGTTCTGGTAGCGTAATGGATGGATTCGGTGAATTGCCGAATGTCCCGCTCACCTGCGGGCGTGAGCCCGCCAGGTGCAGCGGGTAGTTTGGCGGCGGTAGCCGCCCCCGCTGCATCGGTGAGCGGGACATTTTGCGGGCGGCGTAGCCGTCCGCAAAACTAGTCATTATCAAGCAAATGACCGATGATTTTCTCTCCCAGGGATCATATCATGCTCATCGGAAGGTATGATCCGTCATTGGGCCGATTATCCATCAAATCGGCAAAATAATCAACCACTTTCTCTTGGGCAACGGCCTCACCACCCGCAAATCTGGAGTCATACGATGAACGAAAAACCCAAAAAGCTGCTCGACCAGACGCGCGATAAGCTGCGCCTCAAGAATTACAGCTATGCCACCGAAAAGACCTACATCGGCTGGATCAGGCGTTATATTCTCTTTCATCAGAAGCGTCATCCGGCCCGAAATGGGCAAGACGGAGATCGAGGCGTTTCTCACCCACCTGGCGGTCGAGGGCAATGTCGCGCCCTCGACGCAGAACCAGGCGCTGCACGCTCTTCTTTTCCTCTATCGAGACGTGTTGGAGCAGCCCATTGTTGGCAATGTAGACGCACTGCGGGCGCGCGAGCATCGACGTTTGCCGACTGTTCTCACGGCGGAGGAGACACAGCGCGTGCTTGGCCAACTGAATGGCGTCTACCACCTGATCGGGTTGCTGCTTTATGGCAGCGGGCTACGCGTGCAGGAGTGCCTGTCGCTGCGCGTCAAGGATATTGATTTTACGCACCGGGAAATCATCGTCCGCAGCGGCAAAGGCGACAAGGACCGCGTGACAATGTTACCGGAGAAAGCGATTCCCGAACTGGAGACGCATCTGACGCAGGTCAGGACGCAGCACGAGCGCGACCTGCAACGCGGCTATGGCATGGCGCCCTTGCCCGACGCGTTGGAGCGCAAATACCCAAAAGGCAATCCACAAAGCAGCGAAGCAGGTCAGCATCCCCAAACCGGTCAGCCCCCACACCTTTCGCCACTGCTTTGCCACGCATCTGCTCGAAGCCGGCTATGACATCCGCACCGTGCAGGAGTTGCTCGGTCACAAGGATGTCAAGACGACGCAGATTTACACCCACGTACTCAACCGTGGCCCACGCGCCGTGCGCAGCCCGCTCGATCGCTGAAACAAAAGGAGGGTGACAGCCACATCCGCCGCCACCCTCCGCCACCTCAACGTACACGCACTGGCGCCCCCAGCCGCGCACCCTCAGTTTCTCAGCTCATTGCCCACGCAATTCCCAATTCCTCCAGCCGCGCCACCGTCGGGTTGCCTGTCTCCACATCCCACCCCGCCAGCCGGTAGTAGAGATCCTTGGCCTGCTCGATCTCTTCCTCCGTCACGCGCACGCCGTCGCTCACGCCGCCCTGCAGCGGCTCGTGCAGGCGCGGCGGCAGCTTGTCGTCGTCGCGATCAAACCCTTCGCGCGCGTTGAAAACTTTCATCAGGTTGACGCGACGTGCGCCGGCCTCCATCAGCTCCGGCAGCGTCGCGTCCCAGCCGGTGACCGCGTTAACAACCTGCGCCACCGTCGACGGCCCGTAAAGCTGCCAGGTCGCGCCCCAGTCGAACTGGCAGAGGTTGAGCGTGTCCATCAGGCTCGTCCAGTACTGCGTGACCAGTGTGAACTCCACCTTGGCCGCGCCCAGGTCGGTGGCGGGCATAGGCCGCGTCAGCCCCAACTCGGCCAGCCAGCCCAAACTGCGCTCGCCCGAACCTTCCTCGTAAGAAGTGTCATGCTCGCTCGACTGGTGGTCGGCGCCGAAGGGGTTGACCGCGTAGATGAGCCCCATACTGCGCTTGACCTGCGGCATGTGCGCCGGCGCCTCGCTGCCCTTGACCGTGATCAGCCGCGCCTGCGCGTCCGGCCCGATCTGCGCGGCCGCGCGCGCCGAGCCTTCGGCCAGCAGGTTGCCCAGCCGGCCGCGACGAAAGGCCATCGCTTCGAGCGCGGCCAGCATCGCCTGCGCGTCGCCCCAGCGCAGCGCCAGCCCGTCGGTCTCGGCGTCGCTCAGGATGCCCTCCTCGTAGCACTCGATCGCCCAGGCGATGGTCGCGCCCGCGCCGATCGTGTCGAGGCCGTAGTCGTTGCAGAGCGCGTTGGCCTTGGCGACCGCGGCCAGATCGCGCACCGCGCAGTAGGAGCCAAAGGTGGCGATCGTCTCGTACTCCGGCCCGCCCAGCTCGCGTTTGACTTGATGCGCGTCGTCGGTCTCTACCTCGCGCTTGCAGCGCACGACGCACGCGTAGCAGGTGTCGCGGTCGACCAGGATCGTCTCCGCCAGCCGCTCGCCGGAGATCTCCTCGGCGTGCGCGAAGGTTCCGGCCTGGTAGTTTCGTGTAGGCAAGCCGCCGGCAAACTCCTGGCCCAGCACCACACCCGCGGTGCCCAGCTCGCCCAACTCCTGCATGCCGCGGTTGGTTTTGTATTCCGTCGCGCCCAGCGCGGCGATCCGTTTGACGCCCCTGGCATCCGCATAGGTGGGGCGCTGCGAACCGCGTACGGCAATGGCTTTGAGGTTCTTGGATCCCATCACTGCGCCCAGGCCAGTGCGCCCCGCGGCCCGATTTCGCATATTGATAATGGCCGCTACCCGCACCAGCTTTTCGCCTGCCGGCCCACAGCACGCCACCTCGACCTTGTTGTCGCCCAATTCTTCACGAACGCGCGTCTCCGTCTCCCACGCGCCCAGCCCCATAGGTGCGACGCGTCGCACAGCTCGGCCTGCCCATTGTTCAGCCACAGGTAGACAGGCCGCTCCGCCTTGCCTAAAAAGACGACGCCGTCAAAGCCGGCATTTTTCATCTCCGCCGGAAAGAAGCCGCCCGCCTGCGAGTCGCCGATCGCACCGGTGAGCGGGGACTTGGCATTGACCGTCATGCGGCTCTGGCCGGAGAAGGGCGCGCCGGTCAGCACGCTGAGCATGACCGTCAGCACGTTCTCCGGCCCCAGCGCATCGGCGCCGGGCGGCATGTGCTTGAGGATGTAGTACATGCCAAAGTTCGTTCCGCCCATGTAGGTGCGATACCACGCTTCGTCGTGCTCGTCGATCTGGATGCGATGGTTGCTTAAGTCGACTACAAGAATTTTGCCGTGATATCCGTGCGCCATGACTGCTTCTCCGTTTTTCGCTATGCTTTTCGCTATTCGGGCTTTTCCGCCGGCTCGACAGCCGGTGGCGCGTCGCTGGCCTTGCTTTGTCCGCCCAGGGTTTGCTTGACCAGCGCGTCAACGCTTGCACCGCCAGGCAGATGCACCTGTTCGAGGATGGTGCGGACGTTCTCCTTCAGCACCACCGTGGCCTTTTGCGCGAAGTCCTGAAGTTCGGCGTCGCTCGCCTCGCCGCGCGCGCGGACGCGCTCGACCATTTCGTTCACGTTCTTCTGAATGTCGGCCTCGGCGATTTCGCCTCGCTCGATCATGCGCGTGACAAGTTCAGCCGCCTCGTCCTTGCTCAGCGCCATGGCGCCCAGCCCAAGATGCATCACCTTTTGCCCCAGCATAAAGAGCGTGGCGGCCTGCACGATCAGCTCGTTGCGCGCGTTGATCGCCATCTCGCTGAGTTGCTCGCGCAGCTCCGGTCGTTGTTGTTCCGTCATAATGATAAACCCCTTTCTAGCTTAAACTGTATCTTCCCCACACTCAGTGTTTCACAAATCTCACACAGAGCCAACCAAAAACACAAAGATTCCTGTCTTCGTCTTTCTTTGTGCTCTCCATGACTCCGTGTGAGGCGCAATTTTGCTTTCTTGCCCAGAGGTGACAGTCACTTCCAAAAGTGACTGTCACCTGCGAAAGTGCAATGATGGTAAAAATGTGAGGCAAAATCGTGAACGATTAAAACTCGATTTTCCTTACGCCTCCCTCTCTTCGAAAGCCTGCATCGCGCGCTTGAGATGGCCGTCGTTGGCCGCCAACAAGGTTTGAATGGTCGCTTGATCCGCACCGGTGAGCAGTGCGAAGACGGCTGCCTTGACCGAGCCGTGCTCATTCAGCGCCCGCGCCGCCTGCTCCTCATCACTGCCGGTAATCTCGCGGATAATGCCCAGTGCGCGTGTTCTGAGCTTGTGGTTGGAAATTTCCACGTCGATCATGAGATTTTCGTAGACCTTGCCCAGCCGGATCATGGTGGCGGTGGTGATCATGTTGAGCACCATTTTCTGCGCAGTGCCGGCTTTCATGCGCGTCGAACCGGTGACAACTTCCGGCCCGCACAGCACAACGATCGGATAGTGGGCGACTTGCTCCATCTCGCTGCCAGGGTTGTTGACGATGCAGCCAACCTTGGCGTCGCCGTTGCGCGCATAGCGGATGGCGCCCAGTGTGTAGGGCGTGCGCCCGGACGCGGCAATGCCCACCACCACATCGTCCGCGCCTACGCCCAGTGCCCGCATGTCTTTCTCCCCCTGTTGGGCGTCGTCCTCGGCGCCTTCCACCGGGTGCCGCAGCGCGCGTTCGCCCCCCGCAATGACGCCCACCACCTGGCGTGGATCTGTGCCGAAGGTGGGCGGACATTCGGAGGCGTCGAGCACGCCCAGGCGTCCGCTCGTGCCCGCGCCGACGTAGATCAGCCGTCCGCCCGCGGCCAGCGCGGCCACCGTTGCCTCAACCAGGGCGGCAATTTCGTATAGCGCCATTTCGACCGCGGCGGCCACGCGCCCATCCTCGGCGTTGATCAGCGCCACAAGATCGGGAGTGGCAAGCTCGTCGATCGTCAATGTGTTTGGATTGCGCTGTTCCGTAATCAGTTTGCTCAGATCCATGATGTCCTCTAGATCGTCAACGTTCCCTTGGTGCTTGGCACGCCCTGACGCCGCGGGTCGATGAGCGTGGCCGCATCCAGCGCGCGCGCCAACGCCTTGAACAACGCCTCGATCTTGTGATGGTCGTTGCGCCCGTACAACACGCTGGCATGAAGGTTCAAACGCCCATGAATTGCCAGCGACTCGAACAGGTGGAAGATCAAGTCGGTGGCCAGTCCGCCGACGCGCGGCGTGGCAAACTCGCTGGCAAATACGCAGTAGGGTCGCCCCCCCAGATCGATGACGACGCGCGCCAGCGTCTCATCCATCGGTGTGTAACTGTGTGCGGTGCGCACCAACCCTTGACGGTCGCCAAGCGCCTGGTCGAGCGCCTTGCCCAGGCAGATGAAGACATCCTCCGCGGTGTGGTGCTCGTCGACGTACAAGTCCCCGCGCGCGTGGACGGTGAGGTCGAACAGGCCGTGGCTCGCAAACAGCGTCAGCATGTGATCCAGAAAGCCGATGCCGGTCGCAATGTCGGTCTTACCCGAGCCGTCAATGACAAAGGTCAACTCGATCTCGGTTTCGCCTGTTTTGCGCTGCATTGATGCGCTGCGTAGGGTCATGGCGTGTTCCCCGCTGGTGCAACAGGGCCGAGATGGCGCTGCGCCAACGCGCGTTGGTCGTCGATCAGATCGAGCACCTCGGCCGGTTTCGCCACGCCCAAAAATTCAAAGGTGTGCCCGGACGCAGACGCGGTCTGGCAGATGACATCGCCATACTCGAAAATGGTCTGGAAAATACCGCGCTTGCGAATGTTGATGTCCTGGATGTTGGTGAGCGTGGCTGTTTTGATATCCTGGTCGAACGGCGTCGTTTTGGTGGAGTCGATCAGCCGCTGGCTCGTGACGATCCACAGGTCATTCTCGTAGCGATACCAGTAGACGCCGACATAACCCACGCCGGCTAGCACGAAGATCGCCATCAGGATGTCGGCCATGACCTGCATGCCGCCGGCCAAGCTGCGCAGCCACCACCACAGCCACGCGGCAACGATCAATAGGACCACAAAGACGACAATGCGGCCAAACAAGGCAAGTGGATGCCGCTTAATGATGCGGACGACCTTCTCGTCGTCTTGTAATTGAACAGGTAGAGACATGATTCCTCAATTTGTGACGTTGTAACGTTCTAGTTGTTGCTGTAATTATACTTTGAAATCATTCATCAACTGAGATGCTCCTTAAAATCTGTGCCATCTGCGTCCTCTGTGGATAGTTCTTCCCAGCAGCAAAGAAAAATCATCCCCAGATTGCGCGGATTTCACAGAGGACGCGCTGCTTAGAATGCGCGCAGCGCCTCGATCACCCGATCCGTCTGCTCTGGTTTGCCCACCGAGATACGGATGCAATTGTCCAGCCCTGGCTTGCTGTAGTAACGCACCAGAATGCCTTGCTGCTCCAGCGCGTGTTTGACTGCTTTGGCGCTGCGCCCGCTGACCTGGCACAGCACAAAGTTCGCCTCTGACGGCTGTGGCGTCAGGTAGGGGATGGCGCGCAGCGCGTCGCTCATCCGTCGCCGCTCCGCCTTGAGCTTCTCGACCGTGGCGCGCAGATAGTCGAGGTCGCGCAGGCTGGCGAGCGCGGCCACTGTCGCCGCGACATTGACGTTGTAGGGTTGCTTGAACTTCCAAAGCTCCCCCATCAGCCACGCCGGGCAAATGCTATAGCCCAGCCGCAGCCCCGCAATGCCCGCCGCCTTGCTGAAGGTGCGCAACACGACCAGGTTCTCGTACTGCATCACCCACTCCGCCCGGCTCGGACGGTCGGCAAATTCGATATACGCTTCATCCAACACCACCATCACCGGCAGCTTGAGCAATTGTTTGAGCTCAGCCTCGGGCAGCCACGTGCCCGACGGGTTGTTGGGTGAGGTCAGAAAAGAGCAGCTTTGGCGCGCCCGCACTTGTCAGCACCGCACGTTCGATGGCGGCGACATCGACGCCATACGCCGCATTGCGCCACACTTCGATCACCTGTGCGCCGGCGAGTTGCGCGTCGAAGCTGTACATGCCAAAGGTCGGTGGGCAGTCAACAATCGCATCCCCGCGCTGCAAGAAGATGCGACACAGGTAGTCCAGCATTTCGTCGGCGCCGTGGCTGGGCAAGATGGATTCAGCCAGCGCCCACATGGCCGCGGCCAGCGCCTCCCGCAGTTCCGTCTGCTGAGGGTCTGGGTAAATGTGATAAAAATTGTATGCTGCCAGCGCCTCGATGACAGCCGGCGCCGGCCCGTAAGGATTCTCATTGGCGTCGAGTTTGACGATCTGCGCGATGGGCAGGCCGAGACGTGCGCTCAACACCTCGAAAGGCAGGATCGGTGTGTAGGTTTCGAGGCCGGCAAGCTCCTCGCGCACTAAGCTGCGGGCGTCAAACCGGGGCGCTGCAAAAGCAGTTGTCATGCAAATCAACCTCTCCAGTGATGGTAGGCGGCTACTGTAGACGGCGTCCGACCGCAGCCGCATGGGCGGTCAGCCCTTCGGCGCGGGCCAGCACTTGCGCGGCCGGGCCAATTGCCTGCAACGCCTGCTCGTTCAGCCCAATGACGCTGACGATCTTTTGAAAGTCGTTGACGTTGATCGGGCTGGCGTAGCGTGCGGTGCCGCCGGTGGGCATGACGTGGCTGGGGCCGGCCACATAGTCGCCCAGCACCTCAAAGCTCCGCTCGCCCAGAAAGACGCCGCCCGCGTTGCGCACGTCGCCGAGATGCGTCCAGGGATCGCTCACCAGCAGACAGAGATGCTCCGGCGCGTAGGCGTTGCCAAGCTCGAACGCCTGGGCCAGCGAAGCGGTGACGACGATGCCACTGCCGCGCGCCAACGATGCGGCGATGATCTCGGCGCGTTCCAACTCTTCCACCTGCGCCAGCACCGCGGCCTGCACCTGTTCCGCCAGCTTGCGCGACGGGGTGAGCAGAATCGCGCAGGCCAGGATGTCGTGCTCGGCTTGCGCCAGCAGGTCGGCGGCGGCCAGCTGCGGGTCGGCGTTTTCGTCGGCGATGACCACGGTCTCGGTCGGCCCCGGCAGTCCGTCGATGCCGACGATGCCAAAAACCTGGCGCTTGGCGAGCGTCGTGAAGAGGCTGCCCGGCCCGAAGATCTTATCGACGCGCGCGATGGGGTCGGCGCCAAAGGCCAACGCGCCGATCGCCTGTGCGCCGCCGGCGACGTACACGGCATCCACCCCAACAATGTCCGCGGCGACCAGGATGGTGGGGTGAGGCAGGCCGGTCGTGCGCTGCGGCGGCGAGATCACGGCGACAAAGGGCGCGCCCGCCACGCGCGCCGGCACCGCGGTCATGATCAGCGAACTGGGCAGCGGCGCGGAGCCGCCCGGAATGTAGATGCCGACGCGTTCGATCGGGCGCACCAATTGGCCAAGTGTGCCCTGAGCGTCATTGTGGATCCAACTGAGCGCCGGTTGGCGGCGATGGAAAGCCTCGACGCGCGCGGCTGCCTGGCGCATCGCTGCGACGACCTCCGCATCGACTTCGACGTAGGCCGCGCGAATCGCCGCCGCGGGTGCGAGGAGTGTGGGCGGCGTGACGCCGTCAACGCGCTGCGACCAATCGCGCACCGCGTCGGCGCCGCGCGTACGGACATCGGCGAGAATGCGTCGCACCGCCTCTTCCGGGCTGATGCGCTCACCGAACAAGGTGGCGAGCCGGTTGAGCAGCGACTCAGGAATATTCAACGCGTCCCACGCCGCGCGGCGGAGCAGCGTACTTTGCGCGGCTTCGACCTCGTAAATCTGCATCATGCGAGACCCTTGCTTGCTGGCCAATGCTGGCCGCGGGTTGGTAATTGATGGCTCACTTTACGGATCGCTACAGTCGCGGCGGAAACCGCAGACAGTGCAGGTGATCTTGCAATTGTGTTTGACGACCGCACCTCCGCAGAGCCAACAATAGGCATCGTCGTCAGGTGTGTAACGCCAGGCGTGCACCGGATGGCGTTCGGCTTGCTGTCCCGCAATGGCGGCCTCACCATGTCGCGCCATTGCGGGCGCGGGCTGTGCTTCGGCGGCGGCGCGGTCGTCGAGGGGATAGAAAACCACCTCATGGCTGCGATAGCGGCCTTCAACATAGACGAAGCTGGCCGAGAAGAAGCGCTCTTGGTCGAGCCAGGGCAGAAAGATGCGATCTCCCTCCCACAACGGCAGACCCAGCAGATCGGCGTCGTCGATCCACTGCAACACGCCTTCCGCCGAGTCGATCAATTCGCCGCTAAACGCCGTGGCGATGAACACGAACGCGTACCAATCCTCATCCCCGCGGAAAGCCGGAAAAGTCAGCAGGCCGCGCAGCGCAGGGCGCCGAATCGTCAGACCGCTTTCTTCGTAGACTTCACGGATGGCGCAGGCTTCCGGCGTCTCACCCGGCTCGAATTTGCCGCCCAGCCCATTCCATTTGCCCTGGTGCATGTCGTTGGCGCGCTTGATGCGATGGAGCATCAGCGTTTGTCCGCCGCTCCCCTCAACAAGTTGTTTTACATAGACCAACGTCGCCAATTTTAACATGCACCCTCTTGCTGCTTATGCATTGGGCCGCGGTTCATGCCGCTCCGCGCTGCTCAAATAGTAACGCACGAAGCTAGCGATGCACAAGCGCGCTGTGTTAAACTATTGCGCATGTCCCGCGTGAACGCATTCGCTCCACCCGCGCCTGATCTTGCGCCGCCGCGATGTCAACGACGCGGATCGCGTGCTGACCGTCCTGACGCCAGGCGACGGCAAGGTGGAACTGATCGCCAAGGGAGTGCGCAAGACGACCAGCCGCAAAGCCGGCCATCTGGAACTGTTCGCTCACGCCGCGCTGCTGGTGGCGCAGGGGCGCACGTGGGACATCATCACTGAGGCGCAGACCGTCGAGAGCTTCCGCCATCTGCGCGAAAATTTGGATGCTATCGCCGCGGCCAGCTATGTCTGCGAGTTGGTCGACAGCTTTGCCGAAAGCGACGACGAGGTGCGCCCACTGTGGGATCTGGCGCTCTTTGCCCTGCGCACGCTGGATGAGAGCGCCGAGCGCGATCAGGCGCCGGCGAATCTGCTGGCCTGGTTCGACCTGCAGTTGCTGAGCTTGACGGGGTTTCAACCGCAGTTGTTTCGCTGTCTGGATTGCGAAAAGACGTTGGAGCCAACGACCAATTTCCTGGCCTTGCATGAAGGCGGTGTGCTGTGCGCGCAATGCGCCGCACGGCGTACAGATGTCGAAGCGCTCGATGTGGACACGCTCAAGCTGCTGCGTTTCTTTCAGAGCCAACCCTGGGCCGCGGTGGCGCCGGTGACAGTGCGCGCCGCGATCCTGCGCCGTGTGGAGAGTGTGATCAACCGCTATCTGATCGTCATTCTGGAACGCCAGGTGCGGTCGACATTGTTTTTGCGACGCCTTGCTGCGATCTCCCATCCTGCAGAAGCGTGAGGACAGAAGTTTATGCATATCCGTGAGTACCAGGAATGGCTCGAACAATGGGACAGCGCCCGCACGTGGGAGCAGGTGACGCTGAGCCATACGCTCCTGCATGCGCTCGAAGAACTGGGTGAGGTCAGCAAGCTCGTGCAGATGATCGAAGGGTACCGCGCGCCCTCGCCCGCTGATCTGGATCAGGTGCGCGATGAGTTGGCGCTGGAACTGAGCGATCTGCAAGTCATGGTCTTCAAGATCGCCTACCTTTGTGGCATCGATATGGAAGAGGCGATGGCGCGCGGCCAACGCAAGGCCGACGCCCGCTTCCCCGACCCCGCGGCCGGCCCCACGGACCGCGCCGCCTATTGGACGCGTTACCAAGCCTACCTCCGACGCGCCGGGCTGGACGCATAAATCTGGCGCTTTCCCGATCTCAAAAAAGTAGAACAAACGTGCGTTTGGGGCTTGACATCGCACAAATGTTCGTGTACTATTTGGGAAACATTGGGAAACAAACGTTCTGTTTGGGATAACGCACTTGGGAAATCAGCCTGCTATGGGCACCCTTGCTCGCAACAGACCAGCAGAACCAGTCCAGCAAAGGAAGATCCGCCATGCATTTTTCAGACCTGTCCATGCGCCAGCAGAAGATCTTGCGCTTTATCCTGGCGTTCACAACCTCCCACCACTACCCACCCACCATCCGCGAGATCGGCGACGAGGTCGGCATCAGCAGCACCTCGGTAGTCAACTACAATCTCAGCAAGCTGGAGGATTTTGAGTTGATCTCCCGTGACCGCGAAGTGAGCCGGGGTCTGAGTCTCAACCTATCACGGCTGGCCGAAATTGGCTTGGCGTTCGATGAATCAAATGGCGACTATGCTTCGGCCATGAACGGGCTTGCGGCGTCTGCGGGAAACGCACGCTCCACTCGTTTTCGCGTCCCGGTGTTGGGAAAGATTGCCGCCGGCCAGCCGATCCCCGTGATTCCCAGCGAACCCTACGACCCAGAAGGGTGGATCGAACTTACTGAGGGGATGCTCAGCCTGCCTACTGGCCGGCTCTTTGCGTTGCGCGTCCAGGGAAATTCGATGATCGACGCCAGCGTCTTAAACGGCGACATCGTGATCTTGCAGCAACAGGAAACCGCCAACAACGGCGATATGGTGGCGGCGTGGATCGAGGGCGATGAGGAAACCACCCTGAAATATCTGAAGCGGGAAGGCGACATGGTGCATCTCATGCCTGCCAATCCTAATCCTGAATATCAGCCAATCGTGCGGCCCGCGGACAAGGTGCGCATCAACGGGAAAGTTGTCTCTGTGATCCGCATGTTGTAATTTGTCGCCAATCAAAAAAAGCGGGCACTCTGCCCGCTTTTTCGATTTCAGACCCGCGTTTACGCACCCGACGCGCCATCGAGATAATGCACCGCGTCCCCGACGGTGATGATCTTCTGTGCATCTTCGTCGTTGATCTCACCGCCAAATTCTTCTTCGAACGCCATAATTAATTCCACCAGATCCAGGCTGTCCGCCTCTAGATCGTCACGGAAGTTGGCTTCCATGGAAACTTCGTCTGCATCGACGCCGAGTTGGTCGACGATGATTGCGCGTACGCGCTCAAAGGTGCTGTTTTCCGCCATAATGGCAATCTCCTCTGTCAATGATTTAATGGTAACTGGTCGATCGTGGCGCAATCTTCTCTCGCCAGGATCGCGCATCAAGATATTGTCTCCTACGTTTTGTTTGCCGACGGGCAAAACAATAAAGTTCATTGTAGTGCAGCGCTTGTCCCCCTGTCAAACATAGCTCAATCTTCGGTCTAATTTGTATTGCACCCAATTCCCTGCTGCCCTTACCCATAACACGCGTCGTCCGCGTCAGTTGCGCCAATCGGCCAGCAATTGTAGAGGAATACTTTGGCAACCCCCTCGCAACCCTCACCCGCAATACTGGAGCCGGAGTTCTTGTTCGCTCATCTGTCGAACATTCGACGCACATTCAGGGATTTTCCCGCCGTCGCTTGTTTGACAGAGTTGTGAAGTTTGAGGGGAGCTTACTTCACAATTCGAACCAGCACCTCCTTTGGTTCCTCCTTTGTACAGGCCCGTCATCGCTTATGCGGTGGCGGGCATCTTTTTTACCAGCCCAACCGGGCGCGCACCCAATCCAGCAACAGGGCGCCCGCTGTGTCAGATAATTCCCGCTCTGTTCCCGCATAGCGCGCAGCCGCGGCTTCCACCACATCGCGCAACGGAACGGGGAGGCGTGGCCGCGTCCATGCCACCCCTTCCGCTTTTGACAGCACCCGTTGCTCTTCGACGGCCGCCAATGTACGACAGGCGTTCAGCACGGCGTACACCAGGGATGCGTTGCCGGCTATTTGCGCCCACACAAAATCACGGCGCAGCGAGCCGAGGTAATCGCCCAAGGAACCTCGATTTCAGCGCCTCGATCGGCGCCCCACAGACATAACCCGCGCTGCTGAATCACCGTGAAGTGCGCGGCGAGATCGGCGCCAACCCCGCCTTCGCCTGGCAACGCGGCCGGATTTGCCAGCATTTGCATCGCGCCGGTGCGGTGCATCTCGCTGTAATGCAGGTCGAACGGGGTTGGATGGCGCCACGGGGCGATCTGCGCATAGTGAACGGTGCTGATTTCAACCGGAGCGGGCGCGCCCGAAGCAGCCAGCAAGGCGCGCATGGCGCGGTGCACGTCCTGCGCAGAGGTTCCTGTGTGACTCACCAGGTCAATGTCGCTTGCCCCAGGGTGGAAGCAGCCCATTGCCAATGAGCCATGTAGATAGAGGCCAAGCAGGTTTTCCCCGGCGCCTTCGTATAGAGAACGGATGATTGCGTCGAGTTGGCGCTTGATCGGTGGTGCAATGCTCTGGAGTTGGAGTGGCAGCGTGGTAATCGATGTTCGCATATTCATTTTTTGCCCTTTAGCCTCTGGATAGGCTTGTTCGGATAGTCACAATTTAGAAAACTTTCGTGATGATTTTTCCTATTGCGCATAGAAAGATGCGATGCTATGATCGCTCTCGACTGCCGGAATTCTGACTGCACTACCGTTACCGTCTCGCAGCAGAATTGCTTTTGCCATCGAATCAGGAGGATATACTCATGTGGCAACACGTACACACGCACCTCAGACAGGTGCGGCCCAGCCGGTGGCCGCAACGTCTGAGCGGCGTAAGTCCAGGTCTTCGGCGCGGCGTAAGCCTTGTCGTGGTCGTCGCCATCATTGCCAGTATGGTTACCGTCGCCATCTGGCCGACCCCGACGAGCGCCTCGCTCACCAATGTATTGTACAACGGAGGCTTCGAGCAAGGGTTCAGCAACCAGGCCGGTTGTGGAGCCGTGGGCAGCGGTTGGCAGTGCTTCACCAATGGAGGCGCGGCTAATTATGGCTTCTATGACGACCAGTGGGATCGCGTCGTCAGCGAAGGCAGCCACAGCCAACTGATCGAAGTCAACACCAAGGGCATCATGGTGGGGGATCCGGACCGCTACGCCGGCATCTTCCAAACTGTGCCTGTCGCCAGTTGGGCCGACTATTCTTTGAGCCTGAAAGGTATCATCCGCACAACGAGCCTTGACGGCGACCCGTGGCGTTATCGGGTCCAGGTGGGGTGGACGTTCGGCCCGCACCCCGACTGGACTAGGGTTACCAACTGGCAGGATACGGGGTGGGATAAATATTATCCTCGCACCGAGCCAGGCAATTTCAGCAGCTTCCTGACCAAGTTCCGCAGCGAAGCCGACTATATGACGGTTTATATCCGAGTCTGGAAGAAATGGGGCGTGCCCAACGAAGAGTTGGATGTGAACTTCGACGCGATCTCGCTTGTCGGCCCCAGTTCGCAATGGTATGGACAGGCGCCCGTCGATCCCGGCTACGGCGTCCCGCCCGTCGATGTTGGCTATGGCGTGCCGCTTGTAGATCCCGGCTACATTGATGCCGGCTATGGTGTACAGCCGCCGGCTGTCGATCCTGGCTACGGCGCGCCGCTTGTAGACCCCGGTTATATTGACCCCGGTTACACAATGCAGCCTGTCCACCCGATCTATCCGCTTCCAGAAGGCGCGTGCGTTGGCCCAAATCTGGTGTACAACGGCGATTTCGAGCGTGGCTTCAACGCCATCTCGTTGGGAAAGGTCGGCAACAGTTGGGGCTACTTCACCAACGGCGGGGGCGCTGCCTACGGTTTTTACGATGACGAATGGTATCGCGTGCGCTCTGATGGCGCTCACAGCCAACTCATCGAAATCAACACGAAGAACCTCTTCCCTGTCGATAATGACCGCTACGCAGGCATCTATCAGTACATCACAGGGTTGCACCCTGGCGTAACCTACGAGTTTACGATGCATGGCTTGTTGCGCGGGGCAGGGAATGAGGACGATCCCTATCGGTTTGCAGCACAGTGGGGGTATGCGCCTGGCTACACCGGGGAGTGGAACGCGATCTCGAATTGGACGGAGATGAACTTCGGCCCGATCTCGAAACGCACCGACCCCGCGGCGCTGACCAGCTATACGGCGAAGTTTGTGGCGCCATCCACCGATGTCACGCTGTTTATCCGTGGCTGGAAGAAGTGGGGCATCTCCAACGTCGAGATGGACTTCAACATCGACGGCGTAGCGCTGACAGCGTGTGGTGGACATGGTGGGCCGGTGCAACCGCCGATCTCCATCGTGCCGCCCATCGGCTGCACACCGCTGCCGGATTGCTCGGTGTGGCCGCCCGTATTCGAGCCGCCCATTGCTCAACCGCCGATCATTCAACCGCCTATCGGTGGGTGTTGGCAGAAGCCTGATTGTGGCGGGTCTTGGGGCCCGGTCGATCCTGGCTTTGGGTGCACCTATGTCGTGCAACCCGGCGACACCCTTGCCTCGATAGCCTACCAGCTTGGCGTCAGCCTGCACGAGTTGATCTATGCGAACAACATC
This sequence comes from Candidatus Caldilinea saccharophila, assembly GCA_016710365.1. GTDB lineage: Bacteria > Chloroflexota > Anaerolineae > Caldilineales > Caldilineaceae > Caldilinea > Caldilinea saccharophila. Next base: position 191,051 of record JADJVW010000004.1, read on the forward strand.
GTGAATCCTGACCTCATCTTCGTAGGCCAGACCCTCATCCTCCCAGGGTGTGAGGGGCAGGCGATTCCTTACGATTCGTCTGTAGCGTATCCTGTTGACCCGGTTCACCCGGCGTCCGGCCAAACCTATACGGTGCAGCCCGGCGACACGTTGAGCCAAATCGCAGCGTGGTACGGCATCTCTGTCGATTACCTATGCGAGGTCAACGAACTCTGGAACCCCAACATGATCTATGTTGGGCAGGTGCTAATCATTCCGTAGACGGTACGGGTTGATTAGATAAACTCCTTCGATGGCAGTGCAGGCTGCGGTTCCGGCTCCGCAGCCTGCGCTGCATTCCAGCCCAAACATCTGGCGCCGAACACAAGGCAATCAACCGAGGGGTGATCCGGATGCCCAGAGCGTGCGAAACGCACCGGAACAACAGCAATGTCAGATGGTTGGATTGGAAGGGGAGAGACCGGCGGCGCTGTGCGGAGCGTCGCCGCTTCTGCTGTAGCTGAGACCGCAGTCAGCTAAGTTCAAGCAATAAACGAGGGCGCTCATTCACAAATGGGCGCCCTCGTTGTTTCTTGCAGCAGATTCGCGTTGCCTATTCCAGCGGGCTGAGCCAACGTTCGACATTGTCCGATTCCGCGGCCCACCCTTCGACGTCGCCGCTGTCAGAGCGGATTTGGAACCAGGTGTAGCCGTTGGACTCTTGCGGCCCGCCAGTGACGGTGAATTCCAACCCAGGGTTGACTCTGGTGACGATGGTGGCATCGGTGCCTGGCGTCTCGCGTACGGACAGTTGTCCGCCCTCGGACATCGTCACGCGCACGCGTTCGCCTACACGCGGGGAGCGATCCACCGGTTCCGGCTCGCCAAGTTGCGGGCTGAGAGTGTCGCTTTCCCCATCGTTTTCGATCGCCCAACCGACGTTGCCTTCACCGTCGTCAAGCCGCCACCAACGATAGCCTTCGCCATCCACCGGCCCTTCGACAATGGTAATTTTCAAGCGGGAAGGCAAATAGCGGATAAGCTCCGCCGAGGTGGAAGGTTCACTGCGCATGTTGACGCCATCCGGGGCGACGACGCGCGCCGATTCACCCACCGCAAGTGCTGTCCCAGGAATCGGTGTTGGTGTAAAGGTGGCGGTTGGCTCTGCCAGCGGGGTGTCGGTGACAACGGGTAGAATTGGTGTTTCCAGCGTGACCGGCCCGCCAGATGGGCCGGTAGGCTGCATGGTGGCGCTTGCATCGACGATGGGTGCGGTCGGCGTTGGCGTCGGGCGGCTGGCAAAGCTGCCACATGCCAACGTCGGCGCCAGCCAGATCAATGCAACTGCCAGCACAGCTCGTAGTTGCCAGCGCCGGCTCAACCGGGGGCGAGCGGGCGTTGGTGTATCATCAATGTTCATAAATCGAGATTATACCCTATGCATTCGTTGCTGGCTATCTCAAAAACAGGCAAATTACGTTGCTTTCAATAACGCATTACGCATCACGTATTACGCATCGCGCATCACGCATCACGCATCACGCATCACGCATCACGCATCACGCATCACGCATCACGTATCACGCATCACGTATTACGCAATAACTCGTCACAGCGTAATTGCCTTCAGCCACTGGATGTGTGGCATGGCGCTGATGGAAGCCTGCAATTGCGGCGTGGTCGCCTCATCCGTGCCGAGCGCCATAATGGCTTCACTGCGTGGGGCGCGGCGGCCAACGTGCATAAAGCTGATGTTGACATCGGCGTTGCCAAGCAATGTGCCGACCGCGCCGATGATGCCTGGCCGGTCGTTGTGGAGCGCCAGCAGCACATGGCCGGCCGCGGGAAAATCCACCCAGAGCTCGTTGATGGCGACAATGTGCGGTTCGCCTTGCAGCAGCGCGCCGCGCACGGTCCACCGCTGCGACCCCGACGTGGAACGCAGCGTCAACAAGCTTTCGTAGGCAAACTCGCGCTGGTGCTTCTTGCGTTCGATCAGGTTCATCCCGCGTTTCTCAGCCATCAAGCCGGCGTTGACCAGGTTGATGCGCACCGAGACGACATCCGCCAACATGCCTTTGATCACCGCTGCGCGAATATAGGTCAGGTCAAACTCCCGCCAGATCGCCCTCTGCGGTGAACTCCACGTCGCCCATGCCCCGCGCCCCAGTTGTTTCATAAAGCGCCCATGCGTTCGGCAAGGTCGATGTAGGGCACCAGGAGTTCGAGATCTCGGGGCGGAATGATCGGCGCGTTGACCGCATAGCGCGCGGGCCGGTCGTTCAGCACATCGAGCACTTGCAGCGCCACATCCTCGGCGACTTTTTCCTGCGCCTCCACGGTGCTGCCGCCCAGGTGCGGTGACAGGATAATGTTCGAGCAGCGGCGCAGCGGGCTGTCGGCGTCGGGTGGCTCTTGTTCGTAGACGTCGAGCGCGGCCCCGGCCAGCTTGCCCGCTTCGACCGCTTCGACCAGCGCCTGCTCGTCGACAATTCCCCCGCGCGCGACGTTGATCAAGCGTGCGGTCGGCTGCATGATGGCCAGCCGTTCGCGGCTGATCAGGTGACGCGTCTGCGGCGTCAGCGGCACGTGCAGCGTGAGAAAGTCAGCGCGCGCCACCAGTGTGTCGAGATCGACCAGCTCGACCCCGCGCTGGTTGGCATATTCCGCGGTGACGTAGGGGTCGTAGGCCAATACATTCATGCCCAAACCTTGCGCACGCCGCGCCACTTCTTGCGCTACGCGCCCCAACCCCACCGTGCCCAGGAACTTGCCGCGCACTTCAACGCCCATAAACTTGTCGCGCTTCCACAGTCCGGCGCGCACGTGTGCGTCCGCCTGCGGAATGTTGCGCGCCAGCGCCATCAGCATGGCGACCGTGTGCTCCGCGGCCGCGACGACATTTCCAGTCGGCGCGTTGACGACGACGATGCCGGCCTGGGTGGCCGCTTCCACGTTGATGTTGTCTACGCCAACGCCGGCCCGCCCCACGACGCGCAGGCGCGTCCCTGCACGCAGCACCTCCGCCGTAACCTGCGTGGCGCTGCGCACGAGCAAAGCGTCAAATTTGGGAATGATTTCGAGCAGCTTCTCCGGGGACAGTCCCGTCTGGACTGTGACTTAACATTGGGCGCGGCTCGCAGCGCGGCCAGGCCGACATCCGACATGCTGTCGCTCACAAGCACGCTAAATTGATTTGTCATAAATGAATTTGCTCCGAAAGCTACATGGATGTCGGCGCGCTGATGCCTAGCAGCCTCAAGGTTTTCGCCAGGCCGAGGCGGGCGGCTTCGCATAACTGCAAACGCGCAGCGCTTAGCGCTGGCTCAAGCGGATCGACGACCCGGCAATCACGGTAAAATCCGTTGAAAGTTTTTGCCAAATCCGTTCCATAATGGGTCAGATTGTGGGGAGAAAGCTTTTCGACGGCCCATTCGATCTGTTCTTCCAACTCCAGCAGCTTGCGGATCACGGCGATTTCGGCGGGATGCGTGAGCAGATCGCTGTGGTCGAGTTCGGAATCCAGGGCAACGCCATCCTGTTCGGCCTTTATCACCATCGAACAGATGCGGGCGTGGCTGTACTGCACGTAGCAAACAGGATTGTCCCACGAAGCCTGCGCGGCCAGGTTGAGGTCGAACTCGATGGCGCTCTCCGGCCCGCGCGTCAGCAGGTTGAAGCGCACGGCATCGGCGCCGACTTCGTCCACCACTTCGCCCAGGGTGATCAAGTTGCCGCGGCGCTTGCTGAGCTTGACCTCCTGCCCGTCCCGGATCAACTTGACCAGCCCGTGCAACACAATGGTCAGGCGCGCCGGGTCAAGCCCCAACGCCTGCATGATCGCGGTCATGCGCGAGACATGTCCCTGATGATCGACGCCCCACACGTTGATGACGCGGTCAAAGCCGCGCACGACAAATTTATCGTAGTGATAGGCGATGTCGCTGGCAAAGTAGGTCGGCATGCCATTGGAGCGGATAACGACGACGTCTTTGTCCACCTGCGAATATTTGCTTGCCAGAAACCAGACCGCGCCGTCACGCTCGGCAATGTCGCCCTGCGCACGCAGTTTTTCAAGGATTTCGTAGACAAGCCCGTTGTCGTAAAGCGCTTGTTCGCGAAACCAGCGGTCGTATTGGATGCCCAGCTTGCCCAGCTCTGCCTGGAGCGAGGCCAGCACGATCTCCTCACTCAGCGGCTTGAGTTCGGCGACGGCGTCGGCTTTTGACATGTGTAAGAAGCGGTCGCCGTGCTGGTCTGCCAGCATTTGCGCGTAGCCAATCATATACTCACCGGCGTACCCATCTTCTGGAATTGCCTCGTCATGGCCGAAAAGCTGTGCGTAGCGCGCGTAAAGCGTTGCTGCAAAGATGCTGAATTGATTGCCGGCGTCGTTGACATAGAACTCGCGCTGCACAACATAGCCGCCGCTTCGAGCACATTCGCCAGCGCGTCGCCCAGCGCACCGTTGCGCGCGCCGCCATAGTGAACAGGGCCGGTGGGGTTGGCGCTTACATATTCAACTTGCCACCGTGCACCGTTGCCCAGGTTGACATTCCCGAAGTCATTACCAGCGCGCACGATGTGGTTGACCTGTTGTTGCAGCCAACGCTCCGCTAGAAAAATGTTGATAAAGCCTGGCCCCGCGATCTCGACGCGGCCAATCGGCCCATCCGCTGACACGTGATCGGCAATTATTTGAGCGATGGCGCGCGGGTTGCTGGTGTGTCCTGCCTTGCGCAACGCAGCCGCGGCCAGCATCGCAACGTTTGTGCTGTAATCGCCGTGGCCGGCCTGCTTGGGACGCAGTATCTCGATCGCAGGCAAGTCAAAGGCCGGCAGTTGTCCAGCCGCCTGCGCCGCGGCCGTCGCCTGTTCGATGGCTAACTTGATTTGATCACGCATCATGGTTGAAACCTACTTTTTCGTTGCAAGCGTGCAGGCAGGGAGGATAGTCAGAAGAAAGTGTCACGCAGTGGTCTGGTCGCGCCAGTTCGGGCCGACTTCGACGTCGACCTTGAGCGGTGTGACCAGTTGATAAGCGTTCTCCATCGTCTCGCATACGAGCGCAATGATGGCGTCCTGCTCGGCTGGCGGCGCTTCCAGCACCAGTTCATCGTGCACCTGCAGCAGCAGCCGCGCCTGATAGCCGCCTTCCACCAGCCGGTTGTGCAGCCGGATCATGGCGATCTTCATGATGTCGGCGGCCGTGCCTTGAATCGGCGCGTTGATGGCGGCGCGCTCCACGGCCGTGCGCTGATTAAAAGGCAAACGGCCGCTTTGTAGCTCGGGGAAGAAACGTTTGCGCCCCAGCAGCGTCTGCACGTAGCCGCGCTCGCGCGCCTGCACGAGGATGTTGTCGAGAAAGCCGCGAATGCTTGGGTAGCTCTGGAAATACTGGGCGAGGAACTGACGCGCCTGGTCGCGCGTCAGTTCGGTGCGGCTGCTCAGGCCAAATTCACTGACGCCATAAATGGTGGCAAAGTTGATCGTCTTGCCCAATCCGCGCTGTGCGCTCGTGACCTCGGCCAGCGGCACGCCGAAGAGCTTGGACGCGGTGACGGCGTGGATGTCCTGGTCAGCGAGAAAGGCGTCGATGAGCTGTTGCTCATTCGCCATGTGCGCCAGCACGCGCAACTCCACCTGGCTATAATCCGCCGAAATCAAGTTCCACCCTGGCGGCGCAATAATGGCGCGGCGGATTTCACGCCCAACTTTGGTGCGAATCGGGATGTTCTGCAGGTTTGGATTGCTGCTGCTCAGCCGTCCCGTGACCGCGCCAGTCTGGCTGAAGCTGGTGTGCAGCCGCCCGGTTTGCGGGTTGACCAGCGCGGGCAGCGCATCGATGTAGGTGCCGCGCAGCTTCTCCAATTGCCGTTGCTCCAGAATCATCTCGATCACACGTTGTTGTGCGTCGGAGAGTTCGCCGCCATAGGCCGCCAAAGTTTCGAGCGTATCCACCGCGGTGCTGTAATGGCCCGACGCGGTCTTCTTTAATCCGCGCGTGGGAAAGCCCATCTCGTCAAAGAGCACCTGACTCAACTGCTGGGTGCTGCGCAGATTGAACGTATGGCCGACAACTTCGCATAATGATTGCTCTAGCTCGGACAGCCGTTTGGTAAATTCGACTGACATCTGGCTGAGAAATCCAACGTCGAGCAGCACGCCGGTCATTTCCATGGCTGTCAATACAGGCAGGAGCGGGCGTTCGATCGACTCGTATAAGGGTTGCAGGCCAGATTCGTGTAGCCGTGGCAGCAGAATCTGGTAAAGCTGGATCGTCGCATCAACATCGGCGCCGCAGTAGGCGGCAACCGGCTCAATGGCAACCTGGTCGATGGTGATCTGTTTGCGACCGGAGCCGATCAGCGCGGTGATCTCCGTCATTTTCCAGCCAAGCTCTGCGTCCGCCAGCGCCTTGAGGCCGAGCGAGCGGCTGGCCGGGTCGAGCAGCCAGGCCATCAGTAGCGTATCGTCGAGCGGGCCCGCGACATCCAGCCCGTGGCGGCGCAGCACGGTGAGGTCATATTTGGCGTTGTGCGCCAATTTGGGCAGCGCGGGGTCGCTGAAAAATGGACGCAGCGCCTCACGCACGTGCTCCCAATCAAGTTGGGCCCCGGTAGTATGGGCCACGGGAATATAAGCGGCCTGACCCGGCGCCCACGCCAACCCCAGCCCAACCAGCGCCGCCTGCATGGCGTCGGTGGCGGTCGTCTCGACATCGAAGGAAATTCGCTCCGCGCCGCGCAGCGCGGCCACCAGCGCGTCAAGCGTGCTTTGGTCGTTGACGATCAAGACCTCGCATTGGGCGTCTGATGCGGTCGGCGCCAAAGGAGCCACGTCAGGAGCAGGTGCGTCCCCGAACAGCGAAATCTGGCCGCTGTCCGGCGCGCCGGCGTCCGCGGCAGATGGCGTCGTCGCCCGCGTAGAAGCTGGCAACTCTTTGATCAAGCTGCGAAATTCAAGTTCTTCAAAGAGGGCAACGACTGCTTCCTGATCATAGTCGCGCGTCGCGGCCAGGTCAGGCTCGAAGCGCAAGTCGAGATCGGTGCTGATGGTGACGAGGCGGCGATTTTGCAGCACCAGGGCGCGCGCGTCGGCGAGCGCCTGACGCGTCTTTGGCCCACTGATCGCGTCGAGATGCGCGTACAGGTCATCGATCGAGCCGTATTGTTGCAAAAACTTGACCGCGGTCTTCTCGCCCACGCCCGGCACGCCGGGGATGTTGTCGGAAGCGTCGCCCGTCAGCGCCTTGAAGTCGATAAACTGTTGCGGCGTCAGCCCGTAGCGTGCGGTCACCTCAGCAAGTCCATAAACCGAGGTGATTGGATTTGGGCCGCCCGATGTGTAGAGAATCTGGATGTGGTCGTCCACCAACTGGAACATGTCGCGGTCGCCGGTCATCACCAGCACATCGAAGCCGTCGGCCTGGGCCTTGCGCGCCAGCGTGCCCAGAATATCGTCGGCCTCATAGTTGGGATAGGTGAGGATCGGAATGTTGAAGGCGTGCAACAAGGTTTCGATGCGCGTCATTTGCGTGCGCATGTCGTCGGGCATGGCGTCGCGCGTCGCCTTGTATGCCGGGAATTCGGCGTGTCGCCAGGTGTCGCCCGCGTCGAAGGCGACCGCAACGTAATCTGGCTTCACGTCGCGCAGGGTGGCCATCAGTTTGCGCGCAAAGCCATAGACGGCGCCGGTCGGCTCGCCGTCACGCGTCGACAACGGCGCTTTCATGCCGAAGTAGGCGCGATATGCTTGAGAATGTCCGTCGATCAGTAAAAGAAGCGCCATGAGTTGGAGCGGCTACTCGATTGTCAGGCTGCCATCTTCAACCAACGCCATGATCTGCTGATGCTTCAGGATCGAGCGCAGGGTGCGCATGCGACGTCCAGCGTCCAGCCGATAGCGACCGGCTGGCAGGTCCAAGATGAAATTCTGGCGCGTGCGGTTGGCAAGGAAGATGATGTCGTCGGGATTTTGCCGCCAGGTATACTCTTGTGTAGCGCTATGATTAGATGCTTTGGTTGCCATACGCCTATCCTTTGCTCAATGTCCATGTCCCTGCGGGGCGCCAATGAGAAATGAAATCGCTTTTCTCTGCGAGTCTCTGCCTCTCTGCAACTCTGCGTCAAAGCTGTTTTCCAGGTCAGATGGTGCCGTCGGGCGTCGATAGTGCATTGTACTTGGCCGGGTCAGTTCTTGACAAGAACCTGCGCCGATAGATGCGCCGCAGCAGGACAGGCGCGCGATCTTGCCAGAGTGCAATGCCGACCACCGCGCCGAAACTGGCCGCGTAGAGCAACAAAAATGCCGCTGACAGCCATCCGCTGTGATGCGCCAGCAGCCAGGCGCCGAGCAAAGCATAAAGCATCAGGCTAAGCTCGGCCAGCATGGTGCGATCCAAAGGCAGGCGATACGTGCTGCTCCACCAGCGGTCGGCCGCGCTCTCTACGTGGAATTTCGGCGTGCGCTCGAAGTCGCCCCCGCGCGTGCGCAGCCCTTGCCAGACTGCCAACGAATTGTTGAGGCAGACGCCCATGCCCAACAGCGTCAACAGCGGCAGATAGAGCCAGCCGCCCCACCAGCGACGACCATACAGTCGCTGCTGCCCGACGGCATAGAGCAGCGGCGGCCCAAAAGAAGTCAAGCCGATCAGCGACATGGGCGAGGGCGGCGCGCCGCCCAGCAACAGCAGCGGTGGGATGGTCAGCAGCAAAAGCAGCAACATGGGGTGAATCAGGTAGCTGCCCAGGTGAATCATGGCGGCGACGCGCACCGAGAGCGGACGGTGCTCCGCCCAGACGCGCGCGCCCAGCTTGCGCAACGTCTGGATGCTGCCTTTGGCCCAGCGAAACTGCTGACGCTTGTAGGCGCTCAACTGCGGCGGGATCTCGGCGGGAGCAACGACGTCATTCAAGTAGAAGGGACGCCAGCCGGCAAGCTGCGCCCGATAGCTCAGATCCAAATCTTCGCACAGGGTGTCATCCTGCCAGCCACCGGTGCGTGCATCCTCGATGCAGGCGCGCCGCCAGACGCCCGCGGACCCGTTGAAGCCAAACAGAGAGCCAGCCGCCTGGCGCCCTGCTTGCTCCACAGCAAAGTGGCCGTCCAGCGCCAACGCCTGGCTGCGCGTGAGGGGCGAGTAATCACGGTTCAAATGTCCCCAGCGCGTCTGCACGAAACCGGTCTGCGCGGCGCCGGCGGCGAGAAAGTGAGGGATGGTGCGGCGCAGGAAATCGGGCGCAGGCCGGAAGTCGGCGTCGAACACGGCGATGAAGTCACCGGCGGCAAGCGGCAGCGCATGAGCAAGCGCCCCTGCCTTGAAGCCGCTGCGCCCCTGGCGACGCACCGCGCTGATGTTGCATCCCTGCGCACGCCAGCCATCAACGCAGCGATCCACCAGCAGCGATGTGTCGTCTGTAGAGTCGTCGAGCACCTGGAGCTGGAGCCGGTCGCGCGGATAGTCGAGCAGGACGCACGCTTCGATCAACCGTTCGGCGACGTGACGTTCGTTGTAAATCGGCAACTGCACAGTCACCGCCGGCCAGACAGTGGGGGCGGGCGAGCGGGTGGCTGGGGAGGTGCGGCGCGCCTGCCAGACAAGCCAGGCCGCGTGAAGGCTATAGATGGCTAGTCCCAGTGCGCATAGCCCATAAAGCACTTGAAGGATAAAAACGATCAATTCCTGCATAATTCACTCAAAAAAGTCGAGCCGACGGCGCGTCGGCTCAATGCGGCGGATTATACTGTGTTGTCACAGGGCAAACCAAATATGATATACTCTGCAAAATAGAGGAACGGTGCGTTTGGCCTGGTGGGCTCAGGCGTCCCATCCAGAACCTTGCCGGCGATTGTGGCTGGTGAAAAGGTAGAATCATAAAAGATGCAATTATTTCTAGACCCAGATACACCGGTTATCGACCGCAATGCATTGGATGTAATTGCAGAAGTGTTCAGCCCCAATGATCCTGATGCCCTGCTTGACCTGCTGGACACTTTTCTGACGGAGTCTACCAAGCAGATTGAGGAAATGCACGCTGCGTTCCTCACTGGCGATTGGGCCACGTTGCACCGCATGGCGCACAGCCTCAAATCGAGCAGCGCGACCTTTGGCGCTACTCGACTGGCGCAGGTCTCGGCCGCGCTCGAACTTGCCGCCAAAGAGCCAGATTTCGATGATAGGCGTCTCAACTTGATTGAACAGGTGCGCCACGAACATCTGGCGGCTTGCGAGAGTCTTCGCCTAGAACTGGCGCGTCTAACCGGCGCCTGAATACAAAACTCACGACAAGCCGCAAGATGACCGTGGTTGAATCCAAAAGGCTGGGGCGCCGCTAGCGGCGCCCCAGCCTTTTGGATCTGATCAGAAAGTGATAGACGTACTAATCTTCGCTCGCCTCTTCCTTGTGTTGGGCGATGATGTCGGCGGCTGCATGGCTGGGCACCGGTTCGTAATGGTCGAACTCGATCGTGTAGACGCCGCGCCCTGCGTCATCGAGCGTAGATCCGTGCTGTAGCGCATGATCTCGGAGAGTGGCACCGTGGCGCGCACCACCGTGCGGTTGCTCTTCTGTTCCATGCCGAGCACGCGCCCGCGACGTGTGTTGAAGTCGCTCATGACATCGCCCATGTACTCGTCGGGTACGGTTACTTCGGCAATATAGATCGGCTCCAGCAACACCGGATTGGCGGCCTTGAACGCCATTTTGAAGACTTCGCGGCCTGCGGTCTGGAAGGCAATGTCTTTGGAGTCGACCGGATGTTCCTTGCCGTCGAAGACGATCGCCTTGACATCCACCACCGGGTAGCCGGCAATAACGCCGTTATCCAGCACCGACTTGATGCCCTTTTCAATAGAAGGGAAGAAGGAATTGCTGATGGAGCCGCCAAAGACCTCGCTTGTGAATTCGTAACCACCGGCCGGCAGCGGCTCGACGCGCAGATGCACTTCGGCAAACTGACCGGCGCCGCCCGTCTGTTTCTTGTGGCGATACTGGGCGGAAGCGCTCTTCGTGACTGTCTCCTGATAAGGCACCTTGGGCGGGGCGGTTTCGACATTGGTGCCAAATTTCTGCGCCATGCGATGCACGGCCACGTCAACGTGCGTCTCCCCCATGCCTTGCAGCACCGTCTGTTTGGTGGCGGAGATGTTTTGGTAGCGCAGGGTGGGGTCTTCCTCGGCGACGCTGGTGAGCGACGGCCCCATTTTGGCGCTGTCGTTCTGGGAAACTGGTGCAACCGCGACCGAATAGAGCGGCCGTGGGTAGCTGGGCAGCGTCACCGTCACCACTTGCTCGGGCGCACAGAGTGTGTCGCCGGTTTGTACATCTTCCAACTTGGTCATGACGCCGATATCACCGGCCACCAACTCATCCAGGTTTTGCAGGTCTTTGCCGCGCACACTGAAGAGGTTGGCGACGCGCACGGTCTTGCCGGTGCGTGCGTTGGCAATTTGGGCGTCTCTGGCGATCTTACCGGAGAAAACGCGCACATAGTTCATGCGTCCGACGTAGCGGTCAATGATCGTCTTGAAAACCGCCCCTGCCACCGGCCCGTTCCCGTCAGATTCGAGTTGAATCTCACTGCCGCCTTTAGCGCCTGCCACGCCGCGTTCGTTGGGTGCGGGCACATAGCGGCGCAGCGACTGCATCAGCCGTTCGAGGCCAATGCCGCCGGTTGCAGTGCCGCAGTAGACGGGCGTGATGGCGCAGTTCTTGACGCCGACGTGCAACCCGTGGCGCACTTCGTCAATGGTCAACTCTTCGCCTTCAAGATACTTCAAAATAAGCTCATCGTCGGCTTCGGCCGCAGCCTCCACCAGCGTCACGCGTGCTTCTTCCGCTTCGGCCTGATAGTCGGCGGGGATCGGCGCCTCTTTGCCCTCGGGGCCAAGATACGCCTTCATTTCAATCAAGCTGACGACGCCTTGGAAGGACTCGGCGGCGCCGATTGGAATCTGGAAAGGGACAATTTTTTCGTCGCCTAAGGTCGTACGCATACTTTGGACGGCGTTGGTAAAATTAGCGTTTTCGCGATCCATCCGGTTGACAAAGACAATGCGCGGTTTTTGCAGATCGCACAGGCGGTCGTAGGCCAACTCGGTGCCGACCTGACAGCCGGAAACCGCATCAACCACCAGCAGCCCTGCTTCGGCCGCAAAGAGCGAACTGATCACTTCACCAACAAAGTCCTGATAGCCGGGTGCATCGATCAAATTAATTTTAAGGTTTTCAAATTCGACGGGAATGACTGACAAATTGATTGAAATGCCACGGCGGTGTTCTTCGGCGTCCCAGTCCGAGACCGTGGAGCCATCCTCCACGCGCCCCAGGCGACCGATTGCGCCTGTCTTCAACAACAACGCTTCGGTCAGTGTTGTTTTGCCTGCACCGCCGTGGCCGAGCAAAGCCACATTACGGATTTGCTCTGTTTTATACTTCGCCATAGAAGCCTCCAAACCAGCTCAATAAAAAGAGAAAGGTCGCATTCAGGCGACATGCGGATGCCTGTCGCACCGGCGCGACTATCGAAGACAAATTTTACCGCTTGCCAATGGGTTGAACCGGCGCAAAGTGCATGACCGACCCTGGTGGTCAGCCGCCAGCCCGATGATGATGGGAGCACAACGCCAAAGAGCAGAGATTTCGGTTGCGTACCTTGCTGTTATCGGATATGCATTCACGATTGGCTAAGAATTGTACGCAAAAGCGCGTCCAGGGTCAATTTACAAACCCCCGTAGGTCGGGCTACCAGCCCGGCGCCTCCCCACGCCACCCCCGTAGGTCGGGCTACCAGCCCGACGCCTCCCCACGCCACCCCCCCCCGTAGGTCGGGCTACCAGCCCGACGTATCTCCGCGCGCCTTGCGCCCACCATCGCCGCCTCATTGACGGCGTGATCCACGCGACCTGCAAAAAATCTATCGATACCTGGCGTACACTTCTTCTCGACCGTCCGCCGAGAAGCCAATCACGTCGTACGGCTCCGCTTCGACTCCAGCGATTTCCATACCCGGCGACCCAACCGGCATGGCGGGCACGGCAAGGCCCGCGATAGCCGGGCGTTCGGCCAGCAAACGACGAATTTCGGTAGCGGGCACATGACCCTCAATGATATAGCCATCCACGATGGCTGTGTGGCAGGAGTGGAGTGCGGCGGGAACCTGAACCTGAGTTTTGATCGATGTCAGGTCGTGCTGGTCGATCGACTCAACCGTGAAACCGGCTTCCTTCAGGTGCGCAATCCAGTCGCCACAGCAGCCTCAGGTGGGCGATTTGTAGACAGTGACGATTTGGGCGTCGGTCGCGGGCCTGCTGCTGGCGCAGGCGCCGACGGTTGACCGTTCTGACCGCTGCACGCCGCAAACAGGGCAAACAGCGCCAGCAACGTCATGGATGTAAACCAGCGCATACTCCTCCTTTGTTCAACTCATCATGGGGGGAAAGCGCAACGCATTGTACCACAGCGGCTTACAACTGCCATGTGTCCACCACGTGGTGGTTGACTGCCTCGACCAGCGCGCCGCCGGCCACCAGGCGACGCACGGCTTCGATGAAGGGATACAGCACCTGGTCTGCTTCAATAAAGGGGACATGGTGGCGGATCAGCGCGTAGGCGTGGCGCGTACCCTGGCCAAGCGGTGCGTCTGCGCCAAGCTGCTGCCGCCGAAAGTCCACGCCTTGCGCCGCGGCCAGCAGCTCAATCGCGAGAATATGCTCGACATTGTCGTTGATCTGGCGCAGCTTTAGCCCGGCCGTGACGCCCATGCTTACGTGATCTTCCACATTGGCCGAGGTGGGGATGGTGTCCACACTGGCCGGGTGCGCCAGCACTTTGTTTTCGGTGGCGAGCGCGGCCGCGGTGTATTGGGTGATCATCAAGCCGGAATTCAGTCCGCCATGCTGCGTGAGGAACGCGGGCAGCATGTGGGCGTTGCTCGCCTCGTCGGTCAGCCGCATAAGGCGCCGTTCGGCAATGTTGCCCAACTCTGTCATGGCGATGCCCAGGTAATCCATCGCAATCGCCAGCGGCTCGCCGTGAAAATTGCCGCCCGACAGCACCTCGATGGCGCCGCTTTGCTCGTCGATAAAGATCAACGGGTTATCCGTCACCGAATTAAGTTCGATCTCCATGGCCCAGCGTGCGTAGGCGATGGCGTCGCGCACGGCGCCGTGCACCTGGGGAATGCAGCGCAGCGTGTACGCGTCCTGCACATTGGTCGGGTCCGCGTGGCGGGTGAACGCGCTGCCCGCCAGCAACTCGCGCAGATAGGCGGCGCAATTGATCTGACGCGGAAAGGGGCGCAGCGCGTGAATGCGAGCGTCGAACGCCAGCGGCGTGCCGTGCAGCGCTTCCAGGCTGAGACAGCCCGCGATGTCGGCGACGCGGCTCAAGGCTCGCGCTCGCCAGGCCTCAAGCGTGCCCAGCGCGGCCATGACTGCGGTGCCGTTGGTGAGCGCCAGCCCTTCCTTGGCGGCCAGCGTCACCGCAGTCAACCCTGTGGCCGCCAGCGCGTCCGCACCGCTCATCACCTGGCCGTCGACTTCCGCCTCGCCCAGACCGATCATCACCAAGGCCATATGCGCCAACGGCGCCAGATCCCCGCTGGCGCCCAGCGACCCCTTGCAGGGAATCACCGGGTGCACGCCGCGGTTGAGCAACGCCAGCAGCAGATCGAGCGTCGCCGGTCGCACGCCAGAGTGGCCGCGCGCCAGTGTGTTGGCGCGGATCAGCAGGATCGCACGCGTCGTGGCGCGGTCGAAAGGCGCACCGACGCCGACGGCATGGCTCATCACGATGTTGCGCTGGAGTTGTCTGACCTCTTCGACGGGGATGATGCGATCTTTGAATGCGCCAAAGCCGGTGGTGATGCCGTAGGCGACAACGCCGTCGTCGAGCAACTGTTGCACGGCTTGCGCCGTACGCGCCACGCGTTGGCGTGCGTCCGCGGCAAGCGCCACGTCCGGCGCGCCCGTTTGCCCGCACGCTAACGCGATCACCTGGTCGATTGTCAATTGGGAGCCGTCGAGCAGCATTGTGTTCATAGATATAGGATGCAGGAGAGTGCAGTCTAACACGGATCAGCAGCGCCAGGAAAAATTTGTTGATCAATAAACAACTGTTCAGACTGATTCTAAAGACCACGGATGCGGCGGATGTGGCGGATTTTCACGGATTTCATCCGAACATATCCGGTTTTTTCCGTCTAATCCGTCTAATCCGTGGTCTACGCTTCCGATGGCTCTAGAGGCGCACAAATCATGGAAATTTATGGCGCGTGGTGGTTGGTCAGAATTCCTTCAAGGAACGCGATCACTTCCTTGAAGGAATTGGATCAGATCCTTGAAGGAACGCGATCACTTCCTTCAAAGAAATTTTTGCAGGGTGGTAAATGCCGGTGGGGCGCCGCCGCGCAGGCTTGCATTCGATTCGGAGAAGCTGAGTTTTTTCAAAAAACGACGCTGACGGCATTGGAGGTGGCGCGGTAATGCAGCGGTTGGAGGAGGGGATGGAGTACGCTAAAATAGAATCTGCAAAACTAAATTGCTGTGAAGAAAGTCGATCAATGCACAACCCTAAACAACCGCTTGCCGAGGTGTTTGGTCATCTGACCAGTGATCAGACCGCGCAGGCTACCCGCTATCGGACCAATCGCCTCTGCCCATTTAACAATAAAGTGCCGAATTGCACCAAGGATAAAGCCAAGAACCTATAGTGGACCCCGCTGTCAAGACAGCAGATCACGGAAAATACGTAAGATTATTCAGCATCAAACCAAGCCATCCATGCGGGCAATCGACTTCGCCCACCCTGTGAGGCGGTGCGTGGCTGTCGCCGTAGGGGTGGGGGAAGTGTGGTCAACTCGGCTGTTGGGAGTTGTCCACAGTTTCCCCGCCCCGTAGCGTACCACCAGCATAGATCATGGCCGGGGTAGCGTATGCAAGTGACTGGTGTGGCCGCTCAAAGTTGTACTGCTGGAAGTAGTGCGCCAGGCCGGCCTCCAGCGCACGCACCGTCGCATACTCCTTGATATAGATGTCTTCCCACTTGAGCGAACGCCAGAGTCGCTCAATGAAGATATTGTCGAACATGCGGCCACGACCGTCCATGCTAATGATCACGCCAGCGTTTTCTAGTGTCGCAGTGAACTGGCGTGCAGTGAATTGAACCCCTTGGTCCGTATTGAACATTGTCGGCTTGTTCCGTGCCAGAAGCTCCTGGAGAGTGTCCAGACAGAATTGTCCGTCCAGTGTATTGGAGAGGCGCCAGCCGAGTACATAGCGGCTATACCAATCCATGATCGCAACCAGGTACATGAAGCCGGTGGGCATCGGAATGTAGGTGATATCGGCACACCAGACCTGATTTGGCACAGTAACGGCGACGTTACGCAGGCGATAGGGATAGATCTTGTGCTCTGGCGCCGCCTGACTCGTGCGTGGTTTGGGATAGATCGCCTCCAACCCCATGATGCGCAACAACCGTTGGGCCCGCTTCCGATTGACCGCCTGTCCCGTTTGGCTCAGTTTGACTGCGATGCGACGGCTACCCAGATACGGCATCGCAAGATACAACTCATCGATCTGCCGCATCAGTTGCAGATGCGCCGCTGTCTCAGTTGCCGGCGTGTAATACCAGGCTGATCGACTCAACTCCACCAGCTCACACTGGCGAGCCAGGCTGATCACTGGATGATTCGGCTCGATCAGCGCTCGTTTGTCGTCAGTCGACGTAGGTAACTTTTTTTTCAGCCACTCAAGCTCCATCTTGAGGCGGCCAATCTGCTCGAATAGGTCGGTTTGTAACGCATCCTGTTCCCGCTGCGTTCGCTCGCGCGCACTGCTGAATACGCCGATTCCTTCGTCCAGCAGTTGTCGCTTCCACTGGCTTACCTGGCTCGGGTGTACTTCATACCTGCCCGCAATCTGGTTGACTGTCTCAACCCCTTTGGCAGCTTCCAAAGCTACGTCGAACTTGAACTTGGCACTATGCCGTTTGCGTCGCTGCGTCATTCCTCTTCCCCCTATTCGGTACAGTTGGTCTTACTTAACGAACTGTCCTAATATTGGGGTCCATTATAACCCTCTGGGTGTTTGCAGTGTGTTTCATAATGGTGGACCTGTCATTACCTGTCCGATTCGATTCCGCCAAGAGTGGCTGATTACCGATGACGCAGCCGCTTTTTTCTTCCCAAACGGAGCGCGTTGGAGTTCACTGACCGAAGTGCGCTTGAATGACAAGTATGGCAAATCAGCGGGCAATATTGATGTCGTACTTGTTGCGTATGATGATGAGGGCAGAGTGATAGACTTTGGCGCGCTTGAGGTTCAAGCCGTGTACATCTCAGGGAATGTACGCGAGCCATTCGATTATTACATGCAAAGCCCGCAGGAACACGCAGCGATGGATTGGTCTACTCGCCCAAACTATCCGCGTCCCGATTATCTGTCGTCTTCGCGCAAACGGTTGGCGCCGCAGTTGATTTTCAAAGGCGGCATCCTTCATGCTTGGCAAAGGAAAACCGCCGTAGCTCTCAATAAAAGTTTTTTCAACACCCTGCCACCTCTGCCGACTGTTGACAAAGCAGATGCTGAGATAGCCTGGTTGGTTTACGACTTACAGTTAGCTAAAGATGGTGACACGGAAAGATACCGACTTATCAAAATCGATGAGGTCTTTACAAAATTCGAGCCTGCATTGTTATCGATCACAACATCTGTGCCTGGTGACATCGGCGATTTCATTCAATTATTGCAGGAAAAGCTAGATGAGCAAAGCGAAACCGCACCTGTCACACGGACGCTTGAGGCACCGTTCTAAAATGGCGAAGCCGCGACAAGCCGCTCTGTTCTCAGAATTTGCTGGCCATGACGATGCCCCAAAACCTGTCAATGTTGCTTCAGTTCCACAGCGCAGCCCATTTCGTTATCCCGGCGGAAAGACATGGTTTGTCCCGACTTTTCGCGCTTGGATGAAGCATCAGAAGTCAAAACCCAGACTGCTGATTGAGCCTTTTGCTGGTGGTGGCATCATCAGCCTGACTGCGGTCTTTGAAGATCTGGTTGGCTCCGCAGTCATGGTCGAACTTGATGAGGATATAGCAGCAGTATGGCAGACCGTCGTCGACGGTGGCGCCGCATGGCTGGCAAAACGCATCCTGGAGTTTGAGCTCACACGCGAAACTGTCGTGCAGGAAATCTCAACTGCGCCCCCCTCAACACAAGAACGTGCGTTTCAGACAATTCTGAAGAATCGCACATTACATGGGGGAATCCTGGCAGAAGGGTCGGGATTTGTGAAGTCCGGTGAGGGTGGAAAGGGGATTACATCGCGTTGGTATCCCACTACCCTTGCCAAAAGATTCGAAAATCTTGACGCCGTGCGCGACCGCATCGATTTCCGCTGTGAAGATGGTTTGCAAGTTATCGATGAGTATGCGGTTGCTTCAGATGTTGTCTGTTTTATCGATCCCCCGTATACGGCGGGTGGTAAGAAAGCAGGGAAACGTTTATATCGCCATTACCAACTTGACCACGAGCGCTTGTTTGCAGCGTGTGAAAATATTAGAGGCGAGTTCTTGATGACCTACGATAATGCCGTTGAGGTGCGCAATTTAGCCCGCAAGCATGGCTTCGAGATGCGCTTGATCCCAATGAACAACACCCATCACGCCACGCTGGAGGAACTTGTCATCGGCAAGAATCTCCAATGGATGGATCAATTCCGTGCCGTGCGTGAACCTGAAGTCGATTATGTCGCTGGCTCTTCAGATTAGAGTCATTCTGTTTGACTGACCAAACTGCTTGACTACAGAGCGCTGGCATTGTCTGCTCTCTGCTAAGCGCAGGCGAGTTGGCGGCGTGTCTGGAGCAGCAAGGCCAGCCTCGACTGCGACGCTGCACTCACCTGCTTTGAGCCATGGATGCCTGACTCATGGCAGAAACGTTCTCGTCACAGCGTGGCGTAGGTCACGGTAAAATTATGATAGAATGGCAATGCAAAAACAAGTTAGCATGATCAAGACGAAACCTTCTATGTCAAGATTGATTGAAGAGGACATCTATGCTTGCCATTGATCAACTTACCTTGCAGTACATCACAAATGATGCCGGCAAACGCAGCGCAGTCATTATTCCGATTGAACAGTTTGATGCAATTTTAGAAGATTTGGCAGACTTGGCGGTGATTGCCGAACGCCGCGACGAACCCACAGTTTCACATGAACAACTGAAAGAAGCACTCAAACACGATGGCTTCCTATCAAATTGAATGGAAAGCATCGGCGCAAAAAGAACTCCGCAACCTTCCCAAGTCCATGGTGGGACGTATTATGGCGGTAGTCGAGCACCTTGCTGAAGATCCGTTTCCATCAGGTGTTGTGAAGTTGGCTGGCTCGGATCATTCTTATCGTATTCGGGTGGGTGATTACCGGGTAATTTACACGGTTGAATCGATCCTCTTGTCAATTCAAATTGTACGTGTGCGCCACCGGCGCGATGTGTATCGATGAATGGGGCGGTGGGAACCTTTACCCCCAGCATCGACCTGGACGGCAAGATCACCATCAACCATCGCGCCGATGCGCAGTTGATCCATATCCTCAACACGCCGGGCGCGTTTGAAGGGGAGGTTGCCCAACCGTCCTGTATCTCCACTCGCTCTGTAGAGATGGTTGCCTCAGGTCAGCCGCTCTTTACGCTGGATCATTCATCGAACGCAAATCTGGTAAGGCCAGGCGCAACAGCGAGGGGGGAGAACTTTCATTTGTAATAGGGCAAACTGAACCTGTCCGTCTGCTTGATGTATACTGCATGGGCAGTGCTTGGGTGTTTTACCCAAGGTTGATTGATCACCCGTACAAAGTTTTGGAAGGAAATTCAACGTTATGGCAACGCTTACCGTGTGGAAATTTGACACGGCCACGGGTGCACAAGATGCGCTCGACAAACTGGCCGACCTGTCGAAGCAGCAATTGATTCAGATTCAGGACGCCGCTATCGTCTCGTGGCCGGCGGGCAAGAAAAATCCGAAGACCAAGAACTATGGCAGCATGACCGGGCCGGGTGCGCTCTCCGGCGCATTCTGGGGGATGCTCTTCGGCTTGATCTTCTTCGTGCCCTTCTTTGGCCTGGCCGTCGGCGCGGCGATGGGCGCGCTCACCGGCAAGTTTGCCGACTACGGCATCAACGACAACTTCATTAAGGAAGTGCGCGAAAAGGTGACTGAGGGCACGTCGGCGCTCTTCCTGCTTTCCGCCAACGCGGTGCAGGATCGCGTGGCTGAAGCATTCGCAGGCGTCAATATGGAGCTGGTCAAGTCGAACCTGACCAGCGAACAGGAAGCCACGCTCAAGGAAGAGTTCGGCGCCTGAGTGTAAGTATCTGAATAAAATTGGAGCAGGGCAGCGTGCATTTTTTACTCATGAATGTGCGCTGCCCTGCTCTGTTTTTGTCCCTCCCTTGCTTGCCGGAGCCGCTGCGCTATCATAGAGCCTCGGATTAAACGGACAAATCCAAATGCTCTTCAGAGGGAAATCCGTGAGCATCCGCCTGCTCCGCCCCATCCGTGGTCTATGCTAGCGATGGCTGGATAGTTACGCTCAGAGTTTGTTATACTAGCGCTGGAGTCACAGCGCATTCTTATTCCGTCCCAAACGTTTGGTCGTATATGCCTCAAAAACTGCTGGCTCAAACCCTGCTGCACACAAAGTTGAGACGACCGCGCGCCGTCGGCCAGATCGTGCATCGGCCGCGCCTCAATGACCTGTTGCAACGCAGCCTGTCACTGCCGTTGACGTTGGTGTCCGCGCCTGCCGGCTACGGCAAGAGCACGCTGGTTGCGCTGTGGTTGGATGAAATCGACGTTCCCTGGACCTGGTACTCGATTGACAGCCACGACAATTCATTGGGCGAGTTCGTCGTCTATCTGGCCGGCGCGATCGAACTGGCCTATCCTGGCTGCGCAGCGACGCTGCAAGCGCTGCTGCAAAACCCAACGCTGCCCCCACCCGACTGGTTGGCCGACCTCTTTGTGCGTGAGTTGAACGCACTGCCCGGCGAGTTGATTCTTGTGCTCGATGACTACAATGAGATCTCGGCGCCAGATGTGAATGTGTTTCTGTCGCGTACGGTGCAGAACATGCCGCCCGGCGTTCACTTTATCTTGTTGACCCGGTCGGATCCGGCGCTGAAGGTGGCGCGGCTGCGTGCACAGCAGCAGGTTTTAGAGGTGCGCGCGGCGCAACTGCGCTTTATGCCGGATGAGGCTCAGGAACTGATGCAGCGCATCATTGGACGCACGCGACCGCGGAGATTGTCACACTCTGTGCGGAACGGACAGAAGGCTGGGCGGCCGGGCTGCATCTGGCAGCGCTTTCGCTGCGTGACAGTAAAGATGTGCTCGCCTTTGCCGCCGCTTTTGCGCGCAGCAGTAATCAGAGCATTGTCGATTATCTGCTGAGTGAAGTGCTCGAAGTGCTGCCGCCGCTCGAACGTAGAATGCTACTCTACACATCGATCTTGCCGCGCTTCTGTGCGCCCCTGTGCGCGGCCATCATGCCCGCGGAAATGCAACAGTTGGCCGCCGATGACTTCCTGAAGCACCTGCGCCACTCCAACCTTTTCCTGATCGCCCTGGACGATGAAGGCATCTGGTTTCGCTTTCACCATCTCTTTGCTGACCTGCTGCGCCATCGCCTGCACCTGAGTGGAGACGCCAACGTGGTTGTTCGTTTGCATCTGGCCGCCAGCCACTGGTTTGAAGCTAACAGATTGACTGACGAAGCTATCACCCACGCGCTGGCAGCCGGTGACGACACGCGCGCGGCAGAGCTTGTCGAGGAGCATATCGACGTGCTGCTCGATGACGAAAACTGGCGCGGGCTGGCGCAGCGACTGGCGCTGCTGCCCGAATCTACCAAACACCGGCCCGCGCTCCTGATTGCGCAGGGATGGGTGCAACAGTTTCGATATCGCCCCACTTCGATTTTGGCGCTTGTTGAAGAGGCGGAGGAGCATCTTGCCGGTTGGAGCAGTTCGCCGCAGGTTGAGCGGATGCGTGGCGACCTGGCTGCCTTGCGCGGCCTGGCCTATTTATTTACTGGGCAGGCCGCGCAAAGTCTGGCCGCCGGCCAGCAAGCGCTGCCGCTGATTCCCATCAAACGCAGCTATGTGCGCGGGTTGGTTGAACTTTTTTATATTCGCGCAAAGGCGCATCTGGGCGAGCGCGCCGCAGCCGTCGCACAGGCGCAGCTGTGGCTGCAACAACAGCCACAGCACCCCAATGCGCGCACTTTCCGTCTGCTGCTGACGCTCTGCAGCCTTTATTATGAAGCGTTTGAGCTGGAGCAGTTGCAGACGACCAGCCTGCTTTACCGCCAAATCGCCGCGCAGGCGCGGCGTCCCCTGAGTGTGGGATGGACGAGCTATCTGTTAGGCTGGCTGCACTATCAGAAAAACGAGCTGAAACTGGCGGAGCAGTATTTTGGCGAGGTGGTTGAACAGCCACTGATGGTGCACACGCGCGCGGCGATTGACAGTTGGAGCGGCCTGGCTTTGACTCAGCTTGCGCAGGGACGGGTGGAAGCGGCGCAGCGCCAGGCGCACCATCTGCATCGCTTTCTGGTGGAGAGTGGGCTGGTCGATCTGACCATTTTTGCCGATGCGCTGCTGCACTATTTGAACTTGCTGACCGGCAATGTGGTGCAGGTCAGCGAGAGTTACGCGCAGAATCTACCGGGCCAACTGGGGCTTGATCTCTGGCCGTCGCCGGCTTTTGTGCTGGCGCTGGCGCAGATCCGCCAGGGCGGCCACGTCCAGTTGGCGGCAGCCGCGCGGTTGTTGGCCGACTGTCGCGCCTACTACGTGCACATCTCCATGCCATGGCGGCTGCTGCAGCTCGAAATCATGGAGGCGCTGTTGCACGCCGCCGCGGGCAATCGCAATGCGGTGCTGGAAGCGCTGCGCAAGCTGGTGACGGCGTGTGAAGCGCAGGGTGCACTGCGTATTTTTGTTGATGCCGGGCCTGCGCTCAAGCCCTATTTGCACGAACTGGCCGCTGCGGGCGTGGCGCCGTCATACATCGCTTGGATTCTGGCTGCATTTGATGCTGGGCAGGGCAGTCCATTGCTGCTGGGGCGCCGGCTGCGCCAGCCAACGGTGTGGCGCAGCCAACGGGCGCCGCGCTGCTCGGCCCCGATGCCTTGACCAATCGCGAGGTGGACGTGTTGGTGCTGCTGGAGCGGCGGCTGAGTAACAAAGAGATCGGGGCGCTCCTCTATATCTCGCCACGCACGGTCAAGCGCCACACCATCAACATCTACCAGAAGCTGCACGTCAACAACCGGCGCACGGCAGTCGCCCAGGCCAAGGCGCTGGGCTTGATGCCGGCCGGCTGAGCCTTGCGCCGTCGGCAATCACTTTGCTGCGCCGCGCATACTCCTTTTTTACATCTAAACAGACCTGTTGCCAGCGGCTCTGTTCGTCTATACTGGGTAGCGCTTCGAGGTAAACACTAACTCGATCCTAGCGTCAGGTGGAAGGTCGATGTCTTTACAATCTACCAAGGTTTCTATAACTCGGCGCGGGCGCATCGCACGTTTTGCGCCGATTGTGGCGTGGCTGCCTCACTATGACCGCGGCTGGCTGCGCGCCGACGTGATCGCCGGGCTGACGCTGTGGGGGCTGGTCGTGCCCGAAGCGATGGCCTATGCTGGCATTGCCGGGCTGCCGCCCAATGCCGGCCTCTACACGCTGCTGACGGCACTGCTGGTTTACGCGATCTTCGGCTCGTCGCGCCATCTTGTGATGCAAGCAACTGCAGCCACCGCCGCGCTGCTGGCTGGAACCATCTTCTCCTTTGGCGTCAGCGCGGCTGATCCGGTGCGCTACCAGGCTTACGCCTCGGCATTGGTGATCGTCACCGGACTAGTCTTTCTGGCCGCGGCGCTGGCGCGGCTCGGCTTTATCACACAGTTTCTCTCCAAACCGGTGATGGATGGCTTTGTCACTGGGCTGGCGATCTTTGTCGCGATCGGTCAATTGAACAAGCTCTTTGGCGTCGAGCGCGGCGAGGGCAACACCCTCATCAAGCTGCTGGAGATCATCCGCCAATTGCCCGAGGCGAACTGGGTCACCTTTGCCGTCGGCGCATCGGCGCTGGCGCTGCTCTTCGTGCTGCCGCGGCTCAACAAGCAATTGCCGGCCGGGCTGGTGGTGCTCTTTGGCTTTATTGCGTTGAGTTGGTCCCTGGATCTGTCGGGGCGCTTTGGCGTCGCCGTGGTCGGCGTGCTGCCCGCAGGGCTGCCGGCGCTGACGTGGCCGCAGATTCCGCTGCTGGCGTGGGCGCAGATGGTGCTGCCGGCCATCGGTATTTTACTGGTGGCCTACAGCGAAGCGCTGGGCGTTGCGCGTGAATTTGCCGAAAAACATGGCTACGAGGTCGATCCCGATCAGGAACTGTACGCGCACGCATTTGCGAACATTGCCAGCGGTCTCTTCGGCGGTATGCTCGCCAGCGGCAGCATGTCGGCGTCAGCGGTCAAGGAAGGTGCGGGCGCACGCTCGCAGGTGACCAATCTGGTGACGTGGGGCGCGGCGCTCGTCACGGTGCTCTTTCTTACGCCACTCTTTGCGCCGCTGCCGGAAGCGGTATTGGCCGCGTTGATCATCCACGCGGTCTGGCATATCATCGTCGCTCGCAAGCTGCAGCAGGTGCGTCTGGTCTCGCGCACCGAGTTCTGGCTGGGTGCGCTGGCGCTGGCCGGCGTGCTCTTGATCGATGTGCTGCAAGGGATGATGATTGGGCTGGTGGCCTCGCTGCTGCTGGTCATCTACCGGTCAAGCCAGCCGCACCTCTCGTCGCTTGGCCGCGCACCGGGCAGTGCAGACATCTTTGCCGATCTGGAGCGCCACCCGGAGAATCAGCCCGTCCCTGGCGTCCTCATCCTGCGCCTCGACGCGCCAATGTATTACGCCAATGCCTTGACTTTTCGCCGTCAGGTCAACGAACTGGTTGCCGCTAACGCGCCACAAGCAGTCGTTTTCGACACGGCGGCCCAGGACGCGCTGGACATCACCAGCGCCGAGGTGCTGAAGGGGCTGGTGCAGGAGTTGATGCACAAGGGGATCACAGTGCGCGCCGCTGGCGTCCATGCCCCGGTGCTCGACATGGCCCGCCGCACCAGTTTGCTCGACGCGATCGGGGACGATGCGATCTTTCCAACTGTGGCTGAAGCCGTGCAAAGCTTGGGCGGTCGCCCATAACGCGCCCTCTATCGATGCCAAGACACGGATATGTGTTTTTGACATAATAACGCTTTCTCTGTTTTTTAATTGTTTGGAGGAACCCATGCCGGGTGCAGAGGATCGCTCATGTTTTTCTCTGCGAACCTCTCCCACTCTGCGCCTCTGCGTCAAGCTCTGCATCAAGCTGTAGCGCATAGAAATGATAGCGCTCTGTACGCGCTGATAATGGAGAAGTTGATCAACATGGAAATTTTGCCCCAAATTATACAGGTGTTGGCAAATCTTGGCATCCTCACCTTTGTCATCGCCAGCATGGCGGCGCTTGGGTTAAGTTTGACGATCAAACAGATTGTCGAGCCGCTGCGCAACGTGCGTTTGCTGGCCGTCGTCTTGTTGGCGAACTTTGTGCTCACGCCAGCGCTGGCCCTGCTGCTCAAGCTGCTGATCCCGATGAGCGAAGGCTATAGCATCGGCCTGCTGTTGCTGGCAACGGCGGCGGGCGCGCCTTTCCTGCCAAAGCTGGTGCAGGTGGCCAAAGGCGACGTTCCCCTGAGCGTCGGCATGATGGTGCTGCTGATGGTCGTCACGATCCTCTACGCGCCGCTCATGCTGCCGCTGCTGCTGCCCGGCGTGCAGGTCAACCCGCTGGACATCGCTACGTCGCTGGTGGTGTTGATGTTGATGCCGCTGGCGATCGGGTTGTTCGTCAAGGCGCGCTACGGCGAGCTGGCGGCAAACTTGCAGCCGACCTTTGCACAGATCTCCAATGTTGGGTTGATGTTGGGCTTTGTGGCGCTGCTCGTGATCAATGGGCGGACGCTGCTGGGCGTCATCGGCAGCGGGGCGATCGTGGCGGTGCTGCTGTTGATCGTTGGCGCGTTTCTAATCGGCTGGCTCCTGGCCGGCAAGAAGCGCGGCGCGCGCGCTGTGATGGGGCTGGGCACGGCGCAGCGGAATGTCTCGGCGGCGTTCGTCATCGCGGGCAGCAACTTCAGCGACCCTGATGTGCTTATCCTGTGCATGGTGGGTGCGCTCTTGATGCTCGTTGCGCTGATGTTCACTGCCGGTGAGCTAGGCAAGCGTGCACCAGCCACACCAAGCGTCGCCACAAACGCGACGCCGGCGCCGCGCAAAAGAAGCCGCGTTGATGGTGACCTGCACCTGTAAGTCTGCTAGGCGCAGGAGGGTCACCCGCGCCGGATCAGGCAAAGCTGCCCGGCGGCAAACAAGATGAGCAGCAGCGACAGCAGCACGCTGCTCAAATCGATCCACCCTGGCGCGGCGGCGTCGATGCCGAGCACCCTCGCGCGCAGCGCGGCGATCTGCGCCTCGTACTGAGCAAGAAGCCCTTCCAACGACAAAAGTTGTCCCGAAGTCGTGGCAAGCAGCGTCTCAAGCTGAATGTCATTGACCGATAGATCGGTGGCCGCGGCGGTCAGAGCGGTGAAATTGGCTTGCAGCTCGTCGAGGCGCTGGTCTGCGGCCTGCAACTCCTTGGTCAGCGTCGGGACGGTGACGCCCGGGATGCGGTTGGCGCTTTCCAGGGAGCGGTTGAGGGCAATGAGGCCCGTGCGCAGCCCCTTCAGCGTTGCGCGCAGCGCGCTGACGCGCGGCTCAAGCTGGCGCTGCACCGTCGCCGTCATCTGCTCGATGATGGCGACGCGCGCTTCCGGGGTCATGGTGGCGACGTCATTGCTCAGCGCATCCACCTGTGCGCGCATCTCCTCGATTTGCTGTTCCGTCAGGTTGGTTGCCTGGAGCGCCAACGCCAGATAGCTCTCCGCTATCTGCGTCGCGGTTTGGACTGTGTCCCTGAGCGGTGGATTGACGACCCACACGCCGATTGCGCCGGCGGCGCTCAGCAGCAGGCCGACGCTGGCTGCAACGATCACGAGTACTGCCATTATCTTGCGCAGCATGGCACAATTCCCTTTTTGATTGGAAGACGCGTTGACCCATGCGTCGCACGCTCCAGAAGGCTGAGCCGGCCCCGTCAAGCTAAAGTGCGGCGGCTATAGGATCACGCAGGTATTCGACCGAAAGCAGCGGCATGCCGAGCGAGTAGGTGAGATTGAGCACGCCGGCCAGCGCTGCCTGGTCAGGCACTTCACCGGTCAGCGTAGTAATGATGGCGCCGCGCCGATCGACCTGATGCTCGATGCGCAGCTTGCCGAATGTCTCTTCCCAACTTGTATCGAGCGCACCTTGCACCTCGATCCGGTAGACGGCGGGTTGGTCAGGTTTGATCGAACGCTGTTCTTCGCTCATCTCTTATCACCTGGCATTGAGTTGCGCACTGCTCGCAAGGGCGAAATCCTACCCGGAGGAAGTTTCCGCGGCTATTGAGCAGCGCGACGATGGTTGTCGCTCTCCATCTTCGCGCGGTATAGGGAACTTTAGAACGGCCAAAAGGGAGTAAAAAGGGTTCAATCACCGGGGGCGGAGCCAATCAGAGGTCGCTGGCGTGATCGATGTCGAAGACGATTACGGCCAGGATTGTCCAGGAATGCTACTTCAATAGTTCACGATTTTGCCTCACACAAAGACGCAAAGACACAAAGTTGAAGATGGCGCTCTTTGTGTTCTTTGTGACTTTGTGTGAGTTTCGTGAAGTACTATACTTCTCTCTCCACGGCGCGTTAGGATGGGCTATTAGATCGCTTGCGGCTCGTCCCGCTTGGCGAGCAACACGAGGGCGCCCATCAAGGTCAAGCCGGATAAGCTTAACGGCGCCAATGGCGGTGGCGCACCTTTGTCGCCCCGCTCACCTTCACGATCACCCGCACGGGTTTCGTTTTCCTGTGCTTCCTGTTGTGGCGTCCGTTCGACCGCGCCGCTGCGCGCGGCAATGGTCTGATAGCCGCCTTGCTCCACCGCAGCCAACGGGGTGGGTCTGCTAGCCTCATCGTCGCGATTGGATTCGAAGTGTTGCCACGTACCCACCAACCCGGTCAATGTCAGCACCAGCAACAGCAACACTACCAGATGGCGTATCGTCCCCTTGACGAAAAGCCCAGCCAGCACAGCCACGGCGCCAACCGCTGCGGCGATGACAGCCACATTCTGGATGCCATCCACATGATTGGTGATCAGCAACTCCGCCAGCAGTACGACAAAACCCCCTGCCAGCGAAAGCAGCAGCAGAGTGGAGAGGTGGCGTCGAACGAGATTTTCAAGATTTTGCATAAGTTCCTTGTCCTTTCTGGAAACGGCTTTAATGCAGAGATGCACAGTATACGCCAGTGAGGGTTCGGCGGGTTTAAATCCAGTTGAGCGTCTGGTTAAGGGTTTGTTATGCCGCGCCGTTCACTTGCCTTGATCGTGCGCTGCTCAATAGCAGGGTGGTCAGGATACAGACGCTGCGCGTCAGCGGCAAACTGCATCGGTGATGGCTCTGCAGATAGAAAAAAACAGTGGGCGATGCAGTGACAGTCGGAAGCGCCGAAGCCAAGACAGGGCGCGGGTTCGGCCTGTTGCGCCAGCAAGCCGGCCCAGTCATGCTCCCACCGCCGTTCACCCACGACATACCAGACCGCCGTTACGTCACACACCCGGCGCAAGAAGTCGATGTGCCAGTGTGGGCGAGCAGCCGGACGCAGATGATGTTGCAGCCGTCCGCGCAATCCTCCCCGCCCCAGTGCACTGCCCGTATACAGATACCACCCCGGCGCAACCATCCCCGCGCCCAGCCGTCCAATTGGGATCACAGCCTGATGGGCAGATCGCAACACAAGGAGATAGCTGCCTGGCAGCGAGGGAAATTCCGCCTCCCCCGCTCCTTGTCCTCTCTGCTCCCTGTCCGCTCGTTGCTCCGGCTTACGCAAGCTCGCGTCGCACCTGCTCGACCCAGGCTGCATCAACAGCGTTGAAAAACTCGCCGTTGCGGTTGCGGCTCCACGGGCCGACCAGCCAGCAGGCAAGGTCGGCGACGCTGGCGGGCGCGACAAGCTCACCGCGGGCGTGAGCTGCGTGAAACCAGGAAGTGTCCAGGCGCGTGTCGGTGGTATCGACGCTGCGGATATCCTCCTGCATGGCAGTGTCGACATGGCCGGGATAGAGCGTGTTGATCGACACCCCGGAGCCGGCGATTTCCAGCGCCAGGACGCGCGCAAACATATCCAGCCCAGCCTTGGCCGCGCAATAAGCGCTGGCGCCAAAGAGGGGCGTGAAGGCGGCGTCGCTGCTGACGTTCAGAATGCGGCCATAATGCTGATCGACCATCACGGGCAGGACGTTGCGCACCAGCGTGAAGGGCGCAATCAGGTTGGTCGTGATGTTATAAGCCCACTCGTCGGGGTCGGCGTAAACTGTTTCCTCCAGCGGCCAGATGACGGCGGCATTGTTCACGAGGATATCGACGCGGTCGAATTCTTCGAGCGCCGTCTCGACAATTTCTTCAACCGTCGCCGGGTCACTGACATCGCCCGGCACTGCCAATGCCTGGGCGCCTTGACGGCGCAAGCTGGCCGCCGCATTTTCGACTTCTTCCTCGCTGCGCGCGGTGAGGATAAGCTTCGCCCCGGCGGCGGCCAACCGCTCCGCCACAGCCGCACCAATGCCGCGACCGCTTCCCGTCACAATCGCTACCTGTCCTTGCAGTTTCTTCTTTGCCATGGGGTGCAGTGTAGCAGATACCCAAATCAGCGTCCACTTTGTCAGGATCGTGTTATCCCCTGAGTGCGCGGCCGGCATGTTGGCGAGCATGTCCTGGGCGCGGGTCCAGAAGATGCGGTGGTGCAAGGTTATGTCTGACCGGCGCCGGGGATGTGGCAAAATCGGGAGCGCATTCTTTACCTTCCAGGCTCAATTGACAATCGGGCAATAACCACACACAATAAGACTGCCATGAGCACCGCCACGAATCCGTGATGATGACCGAGCTAATTGCTATTGCCTTTCTCAATCAAATCGCAGATCGCCGACAACTCCGCACTGATGACGCTTTATCCTGGCTACGGCAGCGCCCGCCTCACCGCGCCTCCCGTGATGACTGCCACGCTGCACCACGGTTGACGATATGACGGGTTTATCTGCCTTGTTGCTTTCTGGGGCCGAGTTCAAAGCCGATCCCTATCCGACTTACGCGCATCTGCGTGCATCGGCGCCGGTCTACTGCCGGGTGAGCCGGGATCGCGCGGCGGCCATGTGGTTTCTCACCCGCTATGACGATGTTGCCGCTGCGCTGCGCGCCGACCAGTTATGGGTTAAGGATGCTGACGCCACGTTGACTGTCGCAGAACGCAGCGTCCGCCCCGCCGCGCCTGCCCTCTATCGGCTGTTGACGCACCACATGCTCAACACAGACGGCGACGCCCATGCACGGTTGCGCGCGCTGGTCAACAAGGCGTTCAGCGCACGCCAGGTGGAGCAACTGGAGCCGCGGCTGCGTGCGATTGCGCACACCCTGCTCGACCGCGTCGCCACGCGAGGCGCTATGGATTATATCGACGATTTCGCTCTTCCTTTTTCCATTGCTGTGATTGCCGAACTGCTGGGCATCCCCAGCCGCGACCGCCACCGTTTTCGCGCCTGGTCACACATCCTGGTGTCTCCTTCCGTCGACGCCGCACGCAACGAGCGCAAGACCGCACGCCTCGCCCAGGTGATGAACGACTTTGTGACCTATCTGCAAGGGATCTTTGCAGAACGGCGCCGCACGCCTCAGCCCGACCTGATCACAAGCCTGCTGGAGGCCGAGGAAGCCGGCGACCGCTTGAGCACGGAAGAGTTGTTCAGCATGATTTTGCTGCTGACGGTCGTGGGACATGAAACGTCTGTCTTTCTACTGGCCAACCAGACGCTGACGTTGCTGGCGCATCCGCAGGCGTTAGCGGCCATCGGCGCGGACCGCGGCTTGCGCGCCCCGATGATCGAAGAGGTGATCCGCTATGACGGGCCGGTGGAACGCGCGACGATGCGTTTTGCCGCCGAAGACATCACGTTGCACGGTGCGAACATTCACCGCGGCGATGCCGTCAGCCTGGTGCTGGCGTCCGCGCATCGCGATGCATGCGCCTTCGACCATGCGGATACGTATGACCTGACGCGCAGCGGCGCACGTCACCTGGGCTTTGGGCTGGGCGCACACTATTGTCTGGGCGCGCCGCTGGCGCGGTTGGAAGCGCGTGTGGCGCTTGACGCTCTGTTGGAGCGCTTGCCGAACGTCCAGCTCGCCGCACCGCGCGACCAACTGCGCTGGCAGACAAATCCAATCGTGCGCGGCCCCAAACGGCTGCCCCTGCGATGGGAAACGCGATAGAGCTATGCGTCCACAAAAGTTTCCGCCACTTTCTCCACTCTGTGATATACTCACCGGTCGAAAGAGTAAAGGACCGGCGTAGATAATCACCCATGCAGGATTTGCTTGCCCCACCCACATCGCAACCAGATGACCGTCTTGGTCGCTTTCTGTGGCGTCTTATCGAGGCTTCGCCGGTGGCGGTGGTGGCTGTCGATCAGGATGGCGCGATTCTCTATGCCAACCAAAAACTGGCCAAGATGTTCCACTATGCAGTCAACGATCTGATAGGGCATCCTATCGAAATATTGATTCCCGAACGTTATCGCAGCGACCATCGCCTCTATCGCAATCTGTTTGCCGAAAACCCTCACGTCCGGCCGATGGGCTCGGGGTTGGACTTGGCGGGAAGACGCAGCGACGGGAGCGAGTTTCCAATCGAGGTGGGGCTGAGCCATTTCCGCGCCGATGATGTCCTGATGGTGTTGGGTTCGATTACCGACATCACGCGGCGCAAGCAGACCGAAGAGCTTCTCGAACGACGCGTCGAGGAGCGCACGCATGAGATCGACCGTCGGCGCCGGGTTGCTGACAGTTTGCGCGACATTCTGCAAGTGCTCAACTCCAACCGCCCGCTCCAGAAAATTCTGGATATCATCGTGGCGCAGGCGCGCGAGCTATTGCGCGCTGACGCCAGCGCTATCTATCAGCTCCATGAAGGCGACAGACCACTCAGCTTTCAAGCCGGCGTCGGCATTTCGCCAGCACAACTCACCGCACTCTATGACACCGCATCGCTCAAATCCGCTGACGCTTACGTGAAAGGGCAACATGCGCCGCTCGGCAATAGCGCAAGCGGCGCGCCGATACTTCGCGTGGATGGGGACGATTACTGTGCGCAACTGGCCGTACCGCTAAAGCTGAAAGATGAGATCTATGGTGGCTTGATGCTCTACTATCGGGAGCCGCGCAAATTTTCTACGGAAGAGATCGAGCTGGCGGTCATGTTTGGCGACCAGGCCGCGCTGCGATTGAGAATGCACGGCTGCGCGTGCAGGCGGAGCGCGCCGCCGTCGCGGCTGAACGCAACCGCATTGCCCGCGACCTGCACGACTCTGTGACGCAGACGCTCTTTTCAGCCAGCCTGATTGCGGAGGTGCTGCCGCGCCTGATGCAGCGCCAGCCGGACGAAAGTATGCGTCGCCTCGAAGAATTGCGCCAACTGACGCGCGGCGCCCTCGCCGAGATGCGCACGCTGCTGCTGGAGCTGCGGCCGGCGACGTTGATGGAAGTCAGCATTGAAGAGCTGCTGCGCCAGTTGACGGAGGCCGCACGCGGGCGCGCACGGATTCCGATCGAGACATCGGTCACCAGCGCTATGCCCCTTCCCCCCGCGATCAAGGTGGCATTTTATTATGTGGCGCAGGAGGCATTGAATAATGTCACCAAACATGCGCGCGCCAGCCACGTCCAGGTGACGTTGTCCGTGCAGCCGGAACAATCGACGCTGACGATTCGCGACGACGGCCAGGGTTTCGACCTCGCCAGCGTGCCGCCCGAACATTTGGGGCTGGCGATCATGCGGGAACGTGCGGAGGCAATCGGCGCCACCCTGACCATCGACAGCACAGCCGGGGCCGGCACTTCGGTAAATCTCTTTATGGGCGTCAAAAGATGGTAAAGCGAGCTGATGGGTAAAACAATTTTTACAGACGATGAAGCAACGCCTCGCCCCTCGATTCGCGTCATGGTGGTGGACGACCATGCCGTCGTGCGCGGGGGGTTGACGACCTTCTTGCTGGCCTACGACGATTTGGAGCTGGTAGGCGAGGCCGCGAACGGTTTGGAGGCGCTCACCGTAGCTGAACGCTGTCAGCCCGATGTGGTGCTGATGGATCTGATGATGCCGGAAATGGATGGCGCCACCGCTACCCGTCTGTTGCGCGAAAAACATCCGAACATCCAGGTAATCGCACTGACAAGTTTCAAAGAGGATGACCTCGTGCAAGGCGTGCTGTCGGCTGGCGCCATCGGCTATCTGCTCAAAAATGTGTCCGCCGACGAACTGGTGAGCGCCATTCGCTCCGCGCGCGCCGGCCGGCCCACCTTGGCGCCGGAGGCGACGCGGGCGCTGATCCACAGCGCCACCCACACTCGCCAGCAGCCGCTTGGGTACGATCTGACCGAGCGCGAGCGCGACGTTCTGGCGCTGATGGTAACGGGGATGAACAACAGCGAAATTGCCGACAAATTAGTAGTCAGCCGCTCCACGATCAAATATCACGTGAGCAATATCCTTTCCAAACTGCAGGCAACCACTCGCACCGAGGCCGTGGCCTATGCTCTCCAGCAAAACCTGGTCACCTACCCCAAAGGGCCTGCATTGTAGCCGGAAATATGACTGTGCAGGCTCCCGCCAGCCTGTTCCTGGTCAGTTGACTAGGGAACGGACTACACAGGCGGCAAACGCAAGTCTCGCCCGCTGTATAGCCATTCTCGCCCCAAACAGTTGTAAACTCGTTCGGTAGGGCGAGTCTGTACGCCAGACCTGGGGAGAATTCCGTATGCACGTTTTGCTGGCCGATGACCAGCCAACGCTCCGTTCAGCTGTGCGTTTTCTGCTGGAACAGGAGCCGGATGTTTTAATCGTAGCCGAGGCGACCGACGTCGCAAGTCTGCTCGCGTGCACTGCGGAATTGCGCCCCGACCTTCTTCTCCTGGATTGGGAACTCCCGGGTTTGAACACTACAGGAAGTACGCGTCTTGTGATAAACTCCTTGTACGCCAGTTGCCCAAGCCTGCACATCATCGTGCTCAGCGGACGGCCGGAGGCCAGCCGTCACGCGCTGGCAGCCGGCGCCAGTGCCTTTGTCAGTAAAGCCGACCCACCAGAGCGCCTGCTGGCTGCGCTTCGCCGGGTCAAGACGAAGAGTGAGTGACTCTATATGACCGATCGATTCGATGCAGTCGTCCTGGGTGGCGGGCCGGCCGGCTTGGCGGCTGCCGCCTATTTACTCTACGCACAATTGAACGTCGCCTTAGTCAGCCCGGACTTGGGCGGCAAGGTTTCCTATCCGTTTGCTTTACGCGATGTGCCGCGTCAGGACACGGTCTGGGGGGCGACGCTCGTGCATGAATTGGCGCAACGCGTCTCTGCGGGGTTGCACCATCACGTGCAGGACACGGTCGATAGCGTAGAGCGTCTTGAGGATGGCGCTTTTCGGCTGGCGCTTAGCGACGGCAACGCCATCGAAGGAACGACGGTGGTCGTTTGCACCGGCGTGCGCGCGCAAAGGCTCTTCGTAGAAGGGGAGGGGAAGTATTGGGGCAAGGGGCTAAGCTACTCGGCGATCTCTCATGCGCCGATTTTCGCGGGTCGCGATGTTGCCGTTATTGGCGGCGGTGAACGCTCTATCGCTGCGTTGCAGATTCTGATTCCGCTGGCGAGTCACGTCGACTACATTGAGGCGCGCCCGCAGCCGGTTGCCGACCGCGTCCAGGCCGACGCCGTCTTGAGCTATCCGCGCGTCAACGTGTTTCGTGGCTGGGAAGTGCAGCAAGTGGTTGGCGACGAGTTTGTGACTGGCATCGATCTCGTTGGCATCAACGGCGAGGTGCGCACGGTGGCAACGGAGGGCATCTTTGTGCAGTTCGGCTTGCTCCCCAACAACGCAGCAGTGCGCACTCTGGTGGAGCTGGATCGAAACGGGCACATCGTCATCGACGAAAACTGCGCCACGAATACGCCAGGGTTATTTGCCGCCGGCGATGTGACCACCGTCTATGCGGAACAGGTGCCGGTCTCGATCGGCGAAGGCGCTAAAGCGGGCCTGTCCGCCTGGCAGTTTGTGGCGTCTAAGGCGTTCAAGCTCGATTGAGCGCGCGTGGTGAAGCGTGTTAGGAGCTTGCCACAGAGAACGCAAAGCACAGGGTGATGTACTTTCTTCTTTGCGTCCTTTGTGGCTGATCGACTTTTTTCCAGGAAAGCCCCCAAAGTTCCTGATGACCCCCTGCTTGTTCGGCTACAGCTTGAGCAGACAATTCTCTGAGTCGTGCTCGCTGGCCTCGAAGCCGTCGGCGTCGCTGTCGTTGGACCAGAGACCATCGGCGCTGTAATAGCGAAACCGGTAGATCTTCCCTGCATCCAACGTGACTGAGGCGCTGCAGGAACCGTTGCGGCGCTTCACCAGCTTGGTGGCGGATGCATCCCAGTGATTGAAATCCCCCACCACAGAGACAGCCGGTTGTCCTTCCTCGTAAGGAAGCACAAAAGTCACTTTGACCTTTCCTTCCCCTTCATTTGCTCGCTTGATCATCTTCTTTTCTCACTTTCATACGCCGATGCGCTTTTATCCAATCGGTGAGCGGCGCACAGGCTCCTTTTGCACTTATTATGCTCGGCTGGACGGTCGATTGCCATCCAGCTTTGGCACAGCGGTTGATAGTAACAAAGCACGGGTCGATTGCCAAATGGGGAGAGGTGTGTAATTTATGTCATGCGCAGACATGCTGCAGGCGCTCAATGGGTCGGCGGCTTCCCTGGATCGAGGATCTGCGTGGCTTTTGCCGTGTGCATCTCCTCCCCAATCAGGACGATGTCCTGGCGCGGGAAGGGGATGACAATTTTGTGCAAGGCAAAGGCGTCGCGCACCATCTGATAAAGCTCGCTCTTGACACGGAACGAACTGCTAAACTCGCGCACATAGCCAAAGGCAAGATAGTGGATGCTGTACGGGTCCATCGTCGTGACCAGCACGCCAGGCGCCGGGTCTGATACGATCAACGGGTGGCGCTGCACCGTCTCCAGCAGAATGCGTTCGGCGACATCCAGATCGCTGTCATAGGCAACGCCGATATTGAGCGTGACGCGTGCCATGCGGTCGGAGTAGGTCATCGCCAGCACCGGCTTGGTCATAAGTTCCTTGTTCGGTACAAAGATCTCGATACTGTCAGCAGTTTTGAGCACGGTGGCGCGCATGGCGACTTTGGTGACGGCGCCGCGCAAGCCCTGCACTTCGATGATGTCGCCAGGGCGCACGATGCGCTCGAAGACGAGCACGATGCCGCTGACAAAGTTGCCAAAAAGCTCCTGCAAGCCAAAACCAAGCCCCACGGAAAGACCACCGCCGATCCACGCCAGCGCGCCCAGGTCAACGCCCAGGATGCCGAGCGCAATCAACGCGCCCAGGCTGACGACGGCATAGCGCGTCACGTTGCTCACCGTATTGGCGACATCGACCTCGGCGCCGCTGCGCACCATGAGTCTGGCCACCACGCTGCGCACCGCCCACCCCGCCAGCAACGCCAGCAGGATAGAAATCGCGGCGTTAAGGAGATCGCCAAGATTGATCGTCACATCCGCAAAAGTCAACAGGGCAATTTCGCCAATGCCAAGCGTCGAGAAAAGGATGCTGCGCGCAATCAATAGAATCAGAATCCAGACGACAGGGCGCAGCACTTCTGTGGCGAAATGCTGCGATTTGTCTTCGGGCAGCGCGGCCAATACCATGCCAATCACGAACCGGTAGCCCAGTAAGAGCCAGAAGATCGGCAAAAACGCATCGAGGAGGCCATAGGGCCAGCCGTTTTCCACAAACCGGTGGATGGCGCGCTGCGCAAGCAAGAGGAATAAGACGGGAAAGAGGACAAAATCCAACGCGCGCAGCCACCGAATCACACGCGTGCGCAATTTGGAAGGCGGCGGCGCGGGCGTCGCGCCGGATTGACCGGAGGGGCGCTTCTCAAAACGTTTGAGAATGGCATCGACCAATTGGGCGCCAGCCACGCGCCCAGCAGAATCACCAGGATCAAACCGATCTGCCGCTGCACTGCCTCGCGTTCTAACATAATCAGCATGAGCCGCAGTTGTTCGCTGGCACGCTGAAAGAAGATCGAAAAATCGACAAACATAGTGACGCCTTTCTATCCGTTCTCTACTCGACCACTGGCGACGCAGTGGGAGCGCTGGTGGTCGGAGCGCCGCCGTTCAATCCGGACGGCGGCGCCGGAGGCATCGGCACTGTGGTGGGCGCGACGACGTCGGTGGGAGGCGCTCCCTCGGGCGGCGGCGTAATCGTCGGGCTGATTTCGGGCAGCAGGGTTGGCGTCGGCATCGGCGCGGGCGTTGGTACGATGATGCCATACTGCTCTGCTTCAGCCGCCAGTGCAGTGTACATCTGCGCCACTGCTTCGGCCGGTGCAACGCCGTCGGTGAATACGCTGCGATAAGCCGCGTTGCCCAGCGTCATCACGAGCGGCAACCAGGGCTGATCTTGCAGCAATTGCGCTGACTGGAGCTGATCCGCCGAGCGCATCACATTGGCATAGCGGTCGATAAGCACCGCACTATTGGCAGGCAAGAGCAGATGTCGTTGCAACAGTTCAGTCTGACCCGCGACGCTGGCCGTGTAATTCAGAAAGCGCGCCGCCAGCCTGGCCTGCCCATCAGCAATGCCGGCATCGACCATCAGCGCGTCGACCCAAGCCAAAGGACGGCCAGGCCCAGCCGGGCCTTCCGGCATCAGCGCCACGCTTAGCTCATTTTTAGTGATTTTGAGCAACAGTTCGTTCTCTTGTTCCGCGGGCGCTACATAATAAGCGCTGTTGCGCTCAAAAAAGGTCTGCAACATTTCCTCGCGCGTAGCAGCGATGCGGATGCCAAAATTCTGCTGTGACTCTCGCAGCCAGGTCAGCCAATCTGTTAAGGCTTGGGGCGCAAGTGCAAACTGTCCATTGTCGTCGTACAGCCGCCCGCCAAAGGCGCCCAGCCCCCAGAACGACCATTCAAAATCACCATCCAGCATAATCGGCACGCCGGATTGAGCCTGGGCGCGCAGATCCGCCAGCGTGCCGGCGTCGTCGCGCACCAACGAACTGTTGTAGAAAAGCGTCTGCAAGTCGACAAAGATCGGCACGCCATACAGCACGCCATCGATCCGCACCGCATCTACAGCCATCGGGCGCATCTGCTGTACCAGCGATGGGTCGATCAGGTCGGTGACTTCTTTCACGACGCCGGCGCCAGCCAGACTGCGCAATTGGCGGTGTGGCAAAAAGAAGAGATCCGCGCGCAACGTGCCATCGTCAAGACGCGCCTCTAAATCCGCCGGCGCGACACGCGTCAGGGTCAGTTTAATATTGGGACAAATTTCGGTGAATGCATCCACCAGGGTGCCCATGACCGCGGCATAGTTGCCGGTATCGAGCGTCAGCAGCGACAAGTCGCCGCTGTCTGTACACGCCGCCGTTATCTGAGAACTTGGGAAGCCAAAGTCTGCGACCAGGATCGCCTGTACGTTCGCCGCTGCTTCCGTTGCGCTTGTCAGGCCGGCCAGCGTCTGGTTATACGCATCCGCCAACACCGCGTACACGGCGCGGATATCGTCGCCGTTGTACCAGGGGATGGCCGTACGCGCCTGCGCCTGGACGGTTGCTACTTCCGGATATAACCCTTCGGAGATGCGCGTGCGCACGTTGGCAGGGACGACATTGGCCTCGCGCATCATGGCTGCCTGCTGGTCGCTGCTGGTGATGAAGCGCGCCAGATCGATCGATAAAGCAAGCTGGTTTGGCGATGACATGGAGTTAAACAGGAGCGCAGATGTTGTCAGCAGGGGGCCGGCGCTGCCCGCGGGGCCGGCGGGCAATTGGGCAAGTCCCAAGTCCGCGCCAAGCTGTTCGGTCAATAGATTGAGATCGCGCGAAGGGCCGATGTAATAAGGGATATCGCCTTCCAAGAAGCGATTGCGCAGGGCCTCGGTGTTATCGTCAGTAATGAAACCGGGCGTATCGCGCACCTGCTCCATCCACGTCAGCCAGTTGGCAATGCCGGCGGTGGCATCCTGTGGATTGCCTTCGCCATCAAGCAATTCGACGCCAAAGGCGCGTGCGCTCCACATGGCGTCGTTGAACTGGCTGTTCATAAGGACGCGCTGCCCGCTGCTTGCCTCCTGCAGCAGTTGGTCAACCGTAACAGGCGGTTTCTCGACCAAGGCGCGGTTGTAATATTGAACCACTGTATCAACGGCTACAGGCAGCCCGTACAAGTTTTTATTGTAGCGCAGCGTCTGTAACGCAACAGTCAAATAGCGCGTCAGTTGGTCTTCAGCCAGTTGGTCGTTAATTGGCGCCAGGGCGCCGGCGTCCGCCAGCATTGCCACATTTGCACTGTTGGTCAGCAGCAAATTTGGGCCCAGGCCAGAACGCGTGGCGCGCGCGAATTCATCTTCCATCGTGGCGCCCTGTTGCTGCACCAAAATATCGACGCCCGGATTGGCGCGCCGGTACCGATTGATCACATTGTTGAGCGCCGTTGCCTCTGGTTCAGCCAGGTTGTGCCAGAGCAGAATAGCGTCGCGAATCTGGATTGGATCGCCAGCCATTTCGCTGTTTGGGATACAACCAGCCAGCAGCAATCCAGTTGCCAATACAAAGGTCAGGCGCAACAGACAAAGACGTCCAACCCTCCAAAAGATGAAAATCGAGAAAATTGTCCAAAAGTCATGGAGGACAATTTTACCATAGCGGCCTCGAACAAGCCGATTCGTCGCTGCTATCCTGCTAGCCGACTGCGCCCCACGCCCCCCAAAAAACCTGGGGCAGGCTCTTGCTGTCCGAGCCGGCCCCAGCATGAGGGCTTTTCTGCGCTTGCTTTTGCCCCATGAATTGCGTCTAGTCACCGCGGTGTGTTAGTTCAACGTGACCCATTCTTTTTTAGGTTCTGCCTGCCTCCGTTCACGGCTCTGGCGGCTCTGAATATGGTAAGGAATATCGATCACGACGATGTTCTCATGTTCGAGCAGGCGCAGACGCAGCAAATTAGCCGTCTGGTTGTGCAACAGATGCCCGGTCACGGCCTCGGGGACAAACTCCGGGATGACCACGGTGATCAAAGCAGCCGGATACTCCACCTCCGAGACGCGTTCGATGTATTCGATCAGCGGCGAGAGAATGTCGCGGAATTCGTACGCGATGATGTCTAGTTGAATGCCGGCTGTGATCTCTGGAAAACGCGTCCATCGGCGTCGAATCCGCTCTTCCTGGTCGGAATGAGTAATGATGCTGACGGCGCGCACATTGCTTGCCAGCCGTCTCGAGTATTTCAGGGGCGCAACGTGCCGCGATGAATGTCGGCAATCGGCACGATCGCCACATCAGCAATATCGATCTGGTCGACCGGCTGGAGATCGCGGACGCTGAGCGCGTTGGCGACAGCAGCATAGTGGCGGTGGATCGAACGCAGCCATAGCACCAATAGAGGAATGGTCACCGCCACCAGCCACGCCCCTTCCCTGAACTTTGTGACCACCAACACGATAAAGACAATCCCCGTCGTAACTGCGCCCACTGCATTCACCGCTCGCTTCCACCACCACCCGCGCTCATAGTGAATCACGGTGGCGTGCGTGAATTTCCTCTCCGGGCGGCGACTTGCCCGCGCGCCATCAGACGCACCATGCCTGCTTGCGACAGCGTGAAGCAGAGCATGACGCCCAGCGCATAGAGTGGCAGCATCGCAATCTCGTCCGCGCGGAAGACGAAAACGATGATCGAGGAGAGGAGAGACAGCACCACAATCCCCGAACTGAAGACCAGGCGGCTGCCGCGATTCTGCAGCCAGCGGGGTAAGAAACCATCGTTCGCCAGAAACGAACTTAAGCGGGGAAAATCCTGATAGCCGGTATTGGCCGCGAGCACCAGGATCAGCATCGTGAAAAATTGCACCCAATAGTACAGGATGCCATTGCCAGCAATGAGGCGCGTCATCTGCGAGAGTACACTGTCGTTTTCCGCGGGCACGATGGCCAGATGGGTGGCGAGAAACGCAATGCCCAGAAAGAGCGTCATGGCAATGACGCCCATCCACACCATGGTCGCCGCAGCGTTTTTGGCTTCCGGCGGCTTGAACGCTTGCACCCCGTTGCTGATCGCTTCGATGCCGGTCAACGCGGTGCAGCCGGCGGCAAACGCACGCAAGATCAACCAGATGTAGGCAAACTGGCTGATGGCGCCCATTGGCTCGATGGTCACAGGATGGGGAGCAAGCCGCGCCCCCATCACACCGCTATAGCGAGCAAGACCCAGCCCAATCACGACGAGCACGCCGCCCACAAATGCATAGGTGGGCAAGGCAAAAACCGTGCCGCTTTCACGCACGCCGCGCAGGTTGATCCACGTAAGCAACACGATCGCGCCGATTGCCAGCACGACGCGGTAGTCATAAAGCTCGGGAAATGCCGAAGTCATCGCGCGAATGCCGGCGGAGACCGACACCGACACGGTCAGTGTATAGTCGACGAGCAGGGCGGATGCCGCAAAGAGCGACGGCATCATGCCCAGGTTGTCTTTGGTGACCGTGTAGGCGCCGCCACCGCCAGGATAGTGCAGAATCGTCTGCACATAACTGAAGACGACGAGAATCACCAGCGCGGCGATCCCGATCGCAATGGGCATAGTCATCTGTAAGGCGCCGCTGCCTAGCAAGATCAGCACGCTCATGATCGCCTCGGTGGCGTAGGCGTTGCTGCTGATCGGATCCGAAGCGAAGACCGCAAGCGCGCGCGCCTTGTCCAGCCGTTCGTGGATCTCTGCACTGTTGGGGAAAGGCGCCCCGATGACCACCTGCTTCACT
This sequence comes from Candidatus Caldilinea saccharophila, assembly GCA_016710365.1. Lineage (GTDB taxonomy): Bacteria > Chloroflexota > Anaerolineae > Caldilineales > Caldilineaceae > Caldilinea > Caldilinea saccharophila. Next base: position 233,141 of record JADJVW010000004.1, read on the forward strand.
GCATCAAGAGAGAAGGAAGTATTGCCTTGAGTGGTCATTATCGCATCTTTTCTAGTTTTTGTTCTTCGTTTTTATACCAGAGTCTGGCTCTTTGTTCAGCCCGAATTTCGTCCCAGATCAGCACAATCGAAAGGATGACGAGAAATATTGTGATCACAATCCCAATTTCACTGCCTGTCATAAGTCCTTTTCCTCTCTATACGCAAGGTGCGTCACGCTTCTTTTCTCTCGACAACTATCCACTACAGCGTAAACGGACTTGATGTCAGGTTGGCGTCAAGGAATTGGCGGCGCAGGTCAAGAAAACATCAAGATGCGCCAACAGACGCTAACGGCTGGCTCCGCCGCCAGTGGGCGCTGTTGACCCCACTCGATCTGAATCCACCGCTCTATGTTCTTTATTTTTTCTTGATAGAAGTTGATTAGTCCTTGATCGCCGCTTGATCTGAAATGCCTGTATGCTTGTCACAGGCGGCAAAGTGGATGCAATGAAAGGAAAAGGAACATGGGAGCGGATTGGATTCTGGCTGGCATTACCAGCCTGTTTTTGCTGATCTACCTGACAGTTACGCTGTTATACCCTGAGAGGTTTTGAGCCATGTCTACACCCGAAATGCTGCAAATCTTGCTCTATTTTGTTTTACTGGTCGCATGTACGCCGCTGCTCGGCAGCTACATGGCCAAGGTGTACACCGGCGAGTCAAGGTGGCTGGCGTCGGTCGAACGCTTGATCTATGCATGGGGCGGCGTCAAACCTGATGCGGAGATGGGATGGAAAGGCTATGCCGTTGCCTTGTTGGCATTCAACCTGCTCGGGTTTGTCGTACTATTTTTGCTGCAACTCCTGCAAGGTTTGTTGCCGCTGAACCCAGCCCAGTTGCCAGCCGTGGAGCCATGGCTGGCCTTCAACACCGCCACGAGCTTTGTCACGAATACAAACTGGCAGTCTTACGGCGGGGAAACAACTCTGAGTTATCTCACACAGATGGTGGGCCTGACCGTGCAGAACTTCGTCAGCGCGGCCACCGGTATGGCGGTAGTCATTGCCCTGACGCGCGGATTGACGCGGCGTTCGGCTGCCACCCTCGGCAATTTTTGGGTGGACTTGGTGCGCAGCACGCTCTACGTGCTGTTGCCGTTGAGCGTGCTGCTTGCCCTCGTCTTGGCCGGCCAGGGTGTCGTACAAAATTTTGGCGCCTACGCGCAAGCTACGACGCTGACCGGGCAGCCGCAGCTATTGCCCCAAGGCCCGGCCGCCTCGCAGATCGCCATTAAGCAGTTAGGCACCAATGGCGGTGGGTTCTTCAGCACCAACAGCGCCCACCCCTATGAAAACCCAACGCCGCTGACCAACTTTTTGGAAATGTTCGCGCTCCTGCTTATTCCGGCGGCGTTGACTTACACCTATGGCAAGCTGGTTGGCTCTGCCCGCCAAGGATGGGCGATCTTTGCCGCCATGCTGCTGATTTTCTTGCTTGGTTTCGGCGTCATGCTCTGGTCGGAAATGGGTTTGAATCCAGTTACCGGCGCAGCCGCCAATCTGGAGGGGAAAGAACTGCGCCTTGGCGTGGTCAACAGCGTCCTGTGGGGTGCGGCCACCACCGCGGCTTCTAACGGCGCCGTCAATGCGATGCACGCCAGTTTCTCACCGTTGACGGGCGGCGTCGCTATGCTCTTTATGATGCTGGGCGAAGTAATCTTCGGCGGGGTGGGCGCCGGTTTATATGGCATGTTGATGTTCGTCATCCTTACCGTCTTTATTGCCGGGTTGCTGGTCGGGCGCACCCCGGAATATCTGGGCAAGAAAATCGAAGCGCGCGAGATCAAAATGGCGCTGCTCACCATCTTGCTGCCAAGTGCCGCTGTCCTGTGCTTTTCGGCGCTGGCGGCTGTTACGCCCGCCGCGCTGGACAGCCGCACCAATCTTGGCCCCCATGGCTTGTCGGAGATGCTGTACGCCTTTGCCTCCGGCGCCGGCAATAACGGCAGCGCCTTTGCCGGACTCAACACCAACACGCCTTTCTACAACCTTCTGGTCGGGCTGGCAATGTGGCTGGGGCGCTTTGGCGTAATTCTGCCGGCGCTTGCCATCGCCGGCGGCATGGCCGGCAAGAAAGCAGCGCCGCCTTCGTCCGGCACGTTTCCGACCGATGGCCGCTCTTTACGCTGCTGTTGATGGCAGTCATTGTAATTGTCGGCGCGCTGACCTTCTTTCCGGCGCTGGCGTTAGGCCCACTGGTCGAGCATCTGCTCATGCAGAGCGGACGAATGTTCTGATCTCCAAAGCCTTGATCAAGACAATAATAGTTAATGGCAAATAAGGATGGTTCACGTATGTCCACACAACAGAAGACGCAATCTCTCTTTGATCCATTGCTGCTGCGGCGGGCATTGCTCGACGCCGTGCGCAAACTCGACCCGCGTCAGCAGGTCAAGAATCCTGTCATGTTTGTGGTGGCGGTGGGCGCTGTGTTGACCACGATCATTGTGGTGCGCGATCTGGTCGTTGCACAAGACGCCGCGTTTTGGTTCAACCTTCAGATTATGCTGTGGCTCTGGTTTACGGTGCTTTTTGCCAATTTCGCCGAAGCCATTGCCGAGGGACGCGGCAAAGCGCAGGCGGACAGTCTGCGCCGTATGCGCACGCAGACAAAAGCGCGACGGTTGACTGGAGCCGCGGCGCTTGGCAGAGAGGCAACCGGTAAGGAGGAACTTGTTACAGCAACCGAATTGAAACGCGGCGATCTGGTTGTGTGCGAGGCTGGCGACATCATCCCGAGTGACGGCGAAGTGGTCGAAGGCGTAGCCAGCGTAGATGAGTCGGCGATTACGGGCGAATCGGCGCCGGTTATCCGTGAGAGCGGCGGCGACCGCAGCGCAGTCACCGGGGGGACGCGCGTCCTGAGCGACCGCATTGTCGTCCGCATCACATCAGAGCCAGGCAGCACTTTTCTTGACCGCATGATTGCGCTGGTCGAAGGCGCACGCCGGCAGAAGACGCCCAATGAGATTGCACTCACGATCCTGCTCTCTGGCCTGACGATTATCTTTCTGCTAGCGGTGATCAGCCTGCGCGGGTTCGCCATCTACAGCGAAAGCGCGGCAGGGCAGAGCGCACCGACCACGGCCACGCTGCCGGTGTTGATCGCGCTGCTTGTCTGTCTGATTCCCACCACGATTGGGGGGCTGCTCAGCGCCATCGGCATCAGCGGCATGGATCGCATGGTGCAGCGCAATGTGCTGACGACCAGTGGGCGTGCGGTTGAAGCGGCTGGCGACGTCGATGTGCTGCTGCTCGACAAGACCGGCACCATCACCCTGGGCAACCGCATGGCGACGGCTTTTCACCCAGCCAGCGGCGTGTCCGATGCAACCCTGGCCGACGCAGCACAATTGTCCTCCCTGGCCGACGAGACGCCCGAAGGCCGCTCGATCGTGGTGCTGGCCAAGGAGCGCTACGGTCTGCGCGGCCGAGAATTGGCTGAACCTGCGGCTACCTTCGTTCCCTTTACCGCGCTGACGCGGATGAGCGGCGTTGATTTTTCTGCTTATGACGGCCATCCCGCCCGCGTCATTCGTAAAGGCGCGGCTGATGCCGTGCGCACCTTTATATTGGAACAAGATGGCCGCTTTCCCGAAGATGTCCAGACGGTAGTCGACGCCATCGCCAGAGCGGGAGGGACGCCCCTGGTCGTCGCCGCTGATAAAGAGGTGTTGGGCGTCATCGAACTCAAAGACATTGTCAAGGGTGGCATCCACGAGCGTTTTGCCCAACTGCGACGCATGGGCATTCGGACAGTGATGATTACGGGCGACAATCCCCTGACCGCGGCTGCCATTGCCGCCGAAGCGGGCGTCGATGACTTCATGGCGCAGGCGACGCCAGAAGATAAGCTGCGGCGTATCCGTCAGGAGCAGGCCGAGGGTCATCTTGTCGCCATGACCGGCGACGGCACCAATGACGCGCCGGCTTTGGCGCAGGCAGATGTCGGCGTTGCCATGAACACCGGCACACAAGCCGCGCGGGAAGCCGGCAACATGGTCGACCTGGACAGCGACCCGACCAAATTGATCGTGGTGGTCGAGATCGGCAAACAGTTGCTGATGACGCGCGGCGCGCTGACAACCTTTAGCATCGCCAACGATGTGGCCAAGTATTTTGCCATTCTCCCTGCACTCTTTGCCTCGCTCTACGCAGCTCAGCCAAGCGCAGCAGGGCCGCTTGGCGTGCTTAATATAATGGGGCTGGCCTCGCCGCAGAGCGCGATTCTGAGCGCCACCATTTTCAACGCGTTGATCATTGTGGCGTTGATCCCGCTGGCGTTACGCGGCGTTGGCTATCGGCCCATGGCCGCGGCCACGGTGCTACGCCGCAACCTGCTCATTTACGGTCTGGGCGGTCTGGTCGCACCCTTCATCGGCATCAAGCTGATCGATCTGGTGCTTCAGTGGGTCGGGCTGGCCTAAACGGTTTATGTACACGTTATGCGGCCAGGTTTACCCGTGTGGGAGATGGTCGCACAAGTTTTGGAGCACATCATGGTTAATATGAATGAGTTCACCAAGCTATTGAATCAAGTCGCCGAACGCTTTTTATCTGTTGAGCATTCCGCACGCCCGCACACGCGCAGGGCAGACGAAGGTGTGGTAAGAGATTCCGCATGGCTCCGCGCCGCAGGCGCGGCCGCGGTTGCGCTTCGCCTGCTGATTGTCTTGACCGTGATCACCGGTGTGCTGTACCCGCTGGCGATCACAGCAGTTGCGCAGCTTGCGTTTCCTGCCCAGGCCAACGGCAGCCTGGTCACTGCCAACCAGTCGCTCACCGGTTCGCTGCTGATCGGGCAGGCCAATCAGGAGCCGCACTATTTTTGGCCGCGCCCTTCTGCGGTGGACTACATGGCTGGCTCCGCCCCAGATGCGCTTGGGTCGTCTGGCGCCACCAACTTTGGGCCGACGAATGCCACGTTGGCTACGCAGGTTCGCGAACGAGACTCCGCCTTTCGCGCGGCCAACGCACTGGCTGCGGAGGTTGCCGTGCCGCCCGATATGCTCTTTGCCTCCGGCAGCGGGCTTGATCCGCACATCAGCCCCGAAGCGGCGCGGTTACAGATCAACCGGGTGGCTCAGGCGCGTGGGCTGGATCCTGCCGCGCTGGCAGTGCTGGTTGAGCAAACTGTCGAGCCTCCACAGCTAGGCTTTCTGGGCCAGCCACGCGTCAATGTGTTGAAGCTGAACTTGGCGTTGGATGGATTACAATAGGTGCTATGAACGATTATCGACCCGATCCCGACTCTCTATTGGCAGCTATCCGGCGCGACGAGGCGCGGCAACAGCGTGGCCGGCTGAAAATTTTCTTCGGCATGGCGGCTGGCGTAGGCAAGACCTACGCCATGCTGCAGGCTGCCCAGGCGCGACGAACAGAAGGCAGCGATGCCGTCGTCGGCTGGGTCGAAACGCACGGGCGCGCCGAGACTGAATTTCTGCTCGCCGGGCTGGAGCAACTGCCAAAACAGCAACTCGAATATCGCGGCGCGGTGCTGGAAGAGATGGATCTGGATGCCATCCTGGCGCGGTCGCCGCAGCTTGTGCTGGTCGATGAACTGGCGCACCCAATGCGCCCGGCGCGCCACCTGAAGCGTTATCAAGACGTGCTTGAACTGCTTGACGCGGGCATCGATGTTTACACCACTGTCAACGTGCAACACTTCGAGAGTCGCGTTGACGCGGTGCGCCAGATCACGGGTATCACCGTGCACGAAAAGGTGCCCGATTCGCTGCTGGATCTGGCGGATGAGATCGAGTTGATCGATCTGCCGCCCGATGCCCTGCGCAAACGCCTGGCCGAAGGCAAGGTCTACACCGCGGAGCGCGTCGAGGTTGCTGCCAACAACTTCTTCCGCACCGGCAACCTGACCGCGCTGCGTGAAATGGCGTTGCGCCTGACCGCAGAGCACGTCGACCACAAGCTGCAAGACTATATGCAGGCCAAGCGCATCGCGGGGCCGTGGAAGTCGGGCGATCGATTGATGGTGGCAGTCAGCCCCAGCCCCTTTTCCGAGGAGGTGACCGCGGGTGAAGATATTATTGAGGGGGTGCTGCGCCTGGCGCAACAACGTAATGCGACGCAGATCGTCGTCGGCAAACCGTTGCAGACGCGCTTTGAGGATTGGCGGCGCGGCGGCTCGCTGGTCGACCGGCTGATTCGGGCGGGCAGCGACATTGATATTTACGTCGTATCCGGGGATAAGGCGAAACACAGGACGCCGCTACGCGCGCCGTTTTCGCTGCCGCAATTTCAATCCACCTGGCGCGACTATGCTGGGGCAGCGATTGCGATCGGTTGCGTCACGTTTAGCTTGCTGGCCGCGCATTCGGTCTGGCCGTGGATCTCCTACCAGGCGGTCGGGTTGATCGAATTGTTGGCTGTTCTGCTCGTCGCCGTCTACCTGGGACGCGGGCCGGCATTGCTGGCCGCTTTGCTCAGCGCGATTTCCTGGAACTTTCTCTTTATCCAACCGCGTTTCACTTTTGCCATCTCAGCGTTGGAAGACATTATCCTCTTTCTCTTCTACTTTATCATTGCCCTGTTTG
>JADJVW010000005.1 GCA_016710365.1 Candidatus Caldilinea saccharophila
GATGCAGCAGAATAGGAGTTCCTAATGCAAGTTGCTGTGCTTCCACGCTCATCGATCGGCAAGAAGGCATTGATGGCCGTCACCGGGGCGGTGTGGATCGGCTATCTTGTCCTGCATATGTGGGGCAACCTTCATATTTTCCAAGGGGCAGAATCGTTCAACCATTACGCGGAGTTTCTGCGCACGGTGGGTGAGCCGGTCTTCTCGTATGCGCAGGTGCTGTGGCTCATCCGCATCGTGATCGTCGCCGCGTTGGCCGCGCATATCTGGTCCGCGTGGGAGCTGTACCTGCAGGCGCAGCGCGCGCGTTCGACCAACTATGCGGTCAAGCGGGTTGTCCAGGCCAACTACGCCTCACGCTTTATGCGCATCGGCGGAGTGGTCATCATCCTCTTTGTCATCTTTCATCTGGCGCACTATACCTGGGGATGGGTGACTGAGTTTAACCGGGCCGACCCCTACCGCAACGTCGTGATCGGCTTTTCCAGCCCGGTGATCGTCCTGTTTTATTTGCTGGCATTGGCGGCGCTAGGATTGCATCTTTTTCACGGCGTGTGGAGCATGTTCCAGACGCTGGGGCTGAACAGCCGGCGCTTTGATGGCTTCTTCCGCGGCCTGGCTGTCTTTGTAGCGCTGGTTATTCCCATTGGCTTTGCGACCGTGCCGCTGGCCGTTCTTTTCGGGATTTTGAGTTAGGAGTGCTCAGACCATGAGTGTGACGACAACACAAACAATGACCGAAGCGCCCACCTTCGTCGAAGCAACCCTGGATGGCCGCGTGCCTGCCGGCCCGGTGCAGACGCTGTGGGAGCGCACAAAGTTCGACATGAAACTTGTCAATCCGACCAATCGCCGCCGCTTTAAGGTGATCATTGTCGGCTCTGGCCTGGCGGGCGGCGCGGCCGCGGCCACGCTGGGGGAGCAAGGCTACAACGTCGAGTGTTACGCCTATCAAGACAGCCCGCGGCGTGCGCACAGCGTCGCCGCGCAGGGCGGCATCAACGCGGCCAAGAACTATCGCAACGACGGCGACAGCATCTACCGCCTCTTTTACGACACGGTCAAGGGCGGCGACTTCCGCTCGCGCGAGGCCAACGTTTACCGCCTGGCCGAAGTGAGCAACGCCATCATCGACCAGTGCGTGGCGCAGGGCGTGCCCTTCGCCCGCGAATACGGCGGCATGCTCGACAACCGCTCCTTCGGCGGCGCGCAGGTGGCGCGCACGTTTTATGCGCGCGGCCAGACGGGGCAGCAGCTTCTGCTCGGCGCGTATCAGGCGCTGGCGCGGCAGATTGCGGCGGGCACGGTCAAGATGTTCAACCGCACCGAGATGCTTGACCTGATTGTGGTCGACGGGCGCGCGCGCGGCATCGTTGTGCGCGACATGTGCACGGGCGAGATTACGCCGCGTCTGGCCGATGTGGTGGTGGTGGGTACGGGCGGCTACAGCAACGCCTTCTTCCTCTCCACCAATGCCAAAGGCTGCAACGGCACTGCAATCTGGCGAGCGCACAAGCGCGGCGCCTATTTTGCCAACCCGTGCTACACGCAGATTCACCCAACCTGCATCCCGCCGGTGGGCGAGCATCAGTCCAAACTGACGCTGATGAGCGAATCGCTGCGCAACGATGGGCGCATCTGGGTGCCCAAACAACCCGGCGACACCCGTCCCGCGGACCAGATTCCCGAAAGCGAACGTTTCTATTACCTGGAAGAACTCTATCCCAGCTTTGGCAACCTCTCCCCGCGCGACATCTCCTCGCGCGGCCAAGCGCCAGGTTGACAGCGGGCGCGGCGTTGGCCCGCTGCGCAACGGCGTCTACCTGGATTTTGCCGACTCGATCAACCGTCTGGGTCAGAAGGTGATCGCGGACCGCTACGGCAATCTCTTCGACATGTATGACAACATCACCGGCGAAAACGCCTACAAAACGCCAATGCGCATCTATCCGGCGCCGCATTACACCATGGGCGGGCTGTGGGTGGATTACTATTTGATGAGCAACATTCCCGGCCTCTTTGTGATCGGCGAAGCGAACTTTTCCGACCACGGCGCCAATCGCCTCGGCGCCAGCGCGCTGATGCAGGGGTTGGCGGACGGGTACTTTGTGTTGCCTTCGACGCTGCCCAACTACATCGCTGCCAATAAATTGGAAAAGATCGACGAAAACGCCGATGCCGTCAAAGAGGCCGTCGCCAATGTCAACGACATCACGCAGCGGCTGATGAACACCAATGGCACGAAGAGCGTGGATCACTATCACCGTGAACTGGGCAAGATCGTGTGGGACTATTGCGGCATGTCGCGCACCGCGCAGGGGCTGGAGAAGGCGATCCAGTTGATCCCCGAACTCGAGGCTGAATTCTGGGAGAATGTGCGCGTGACCGGCACGGCCGGTGAACTCAACCAGGAATTGGAGAAGGCCGGCCGCCTGGTCGACTACTTCGATCTGGGCCGGCTGATGTGCATCGACGCGCTCGACCGCAACGAATCGTGCGGCGGCCACTTCCGCGAAGAGTATCAGACGCCTGAAGGCGAGGCGCTGCGCAACGACGAAGAGTACACCTATGTCGCCGCGTGGGAATACGCCGGCGAAGGGGAAATGCCGTTGTTGCACAAAGAGCCGCTGGAATTCGAGACCGTCAAGCTGGCGACGCGCAGCTACAAGTAAAAGAGGAAACCTACCATGCGACTGAAATTACGAATCTGGCGCCAGAAAAACGCCGGGGCCGAAGGCAAATTCGTCGACTACAACCTTGACGGCGTCAGCGAAGACAGCTCGTTTCTGGAGATGCTCGACCTGCTCAACGGACAGTTGATCGACCGCAACGAGGAGCCGGTGCACTTCGACCACGACTGCCGCGAGGGGATTTGCGGCATGTGCGGCATGGTCATCAATGGCATCGCACATGGGCCGAAAGCGGCCATCACCACGTGCCAGCTCCACATGCGCGAGTTCAAGGACGGCGACAGCATCACGATCGAACCCTGGCGCGCCAAGCCATTCCCTGTGATGAAAGATCTGATCGTCGACCGCACTGCGTTCGACCGCATCATCGAGTCCGGCGGCTACATCTCCGTCAACACGGGCCAGGCGCCCGATGCCAGCGTAATTGCCGTGCCCAAGTCGCAGGCCGACCGCGCGATGGATGCGGCCGCGTGCATCGGCTGTGGCGCGTGCGTCGCGGCCTGTCCCAACGGCTCTGCGATGCTCTTCACCTCGGCCAAGCTGGCGCATCTCAATTCGCTGCCCCAAGGCCAGACCGAACGTTTTGACCGTGCCGTGCTGATGGTCAACCAGATGGACGCCGAAGGCTTTGGCGGTTGCACCAACATCGGTGAGTGCGAAGCGGTCTGCCCCAAGGAGATCAGCCTGGACTTCATCGCCATGATGAACCTGGAACTGTTACGCGGTAATTTGAAGGGCAAGGGCAAGCGGTAGCCGTTGAGCCTGCGCTCTGGAAACAAAATACAGCAACCAGCAACAAAGACAGCACGGACGCCCGTGCTGTCTTTGTTGCTGCTCAATTCTTTGATACGATGAACCCATTCTCCAATCGTAGCAGAATGAGAGCGTCCCTTATGCCAACCCAGTACGCCGCTATGCCTATCGTCCGTGCAGTCAATCCGTTGCCGCCAGCGGTCAATGCCACACTCGACGACTCCACCCTTTATTTTAACAAGGAGTTGGGCTGGATCGACTTCAACTGGCGCGTATTGGCGCTAGCCATGGACGCACGCACGCCGCTGTTGGAGCGCGTCAAGTTTGTTGCCATCACGGCCAGCAACCTCGACGAGTTTGTCCAGAAGCGTATCGGCGGCCTGCGCCGGCAAGAAGCGGCCGGCGTGCGCCAACTCTCCGACGACGGACGCACGCCTTCCGAACAGGTGCGCCTGTTGCACATTGCCACCCAGCAGATGCACAGCCGGATCACCGCGCTCTGGGAAAACGAACTGAAGCCGCGCCTGGCCGCCACGGCGGAGGTGCATCTGTTGTACTACAGTGGCCTCTCTGTGGCGTAGCGCGCCATCCTGCACGAACGCTTCCACAGTGAAATCTATCAGGTGTTGACGCCGCTTGCCGTCGACCCGGGCCACCCTTTCCCCTTTATCTCCAACCTCAGCCTGTCGCTCTCCGTCGTGCTGCGCAACCGCAAGCAGCAGACGACGCACTTTGCCCGCCTCAAATTGCCCCGCGCCCGGCTGCTCGAGGCGCCCGGCGAACGTGTTTCATCTCCGCGCCTGCCAGACGTCGCGTCCGGCGCGATGGAGCCGCGCTACTTTGTCCCGATCGAGCAGCTTGTCGCCGCGCATATCGACGAACTGTTCCCCGGCATGGACGTGGTCAGCGTGCATCCCTTCCGCGTGACGCGCAACGCCGACGTGCGCCGCGATGAAGAGGAAGCGGAGGATCTGCTGGAGATGATCTCCGCGGAGCTGCGCGAGCGTCGCTTTGCCGCGGTCGTCCGGCTGGAGGTGGAGAGCACGATGCCGGAATATGACCGCCAACTGCTTGTGCGTGAGCTGAACCTGCGCCCGGAGGATGTGTACGAAGTCGAAGGGCTGCTCGACCTGACCTGCCTCTTTCAACTTGCCGACATCGACCGGCCCACGCTCAAATATGACCCCTGGGAGCCGACGATCCCAATGCGGCTGCAGCTCGAAGGCGAGAGCAAAGATACGCCGGACATCTTCGCCGTCATCCGCCAGGGCGATCTGCTGGTGCATCATCCCTATGAATCCTTTGCGGTGAGCACACAGCGGCTGATCGCCGAGGCCGCGGAAGACGCGCAGGTGCTGGCGATCAAGCAGACGCTTTACCGCACCTCGGATAATTCGCCCGTTGTCAAGGCGCTGATTCGCGCCGCGGAGAAGGGCAAGCAGGTTGCGGTGCTGGTCGAAGTCTCGGCGCGCTTCGATGAGGCCAACAACATCGAATGGGCGCAGATCCTGGAAGACGCCGGCGTCCACGTCACCTACGGCCTGGTAGGGCTGAAGACGCACACCAAAGCCACGCTGATCGTGCGCAACGAGCACGACGCCATCCGCAGCTACTGTCACATCGGCACGGGCAACTACAACCCCAAAACCGCACGCCTTTACACCGACCTGGGGCTGCTCACCTGCCGGCCCGAATTGGGGCGCGACGTGGTCAATCTCTTCCACTTCCTGACCGGCTACGCGCCGGCTCAACACTACGAGCAGGCGTTGGTGGCGCCGGAGCACATGCGCACCCGCTTCGAGGCGCTGATCGACGCCGAGATTGGGCACCAGCAGGCGTCCGGCAATGGGCGCATCATCGTTAAGATGAATGGCCTGGACGACAAGCGCATGGTGCGCCGGCTCTATGAGGCGTCGCAGGCCGGCGTGCAGATCGACCTGATCATCCGCGGCCATTGCACGCTGCGCCCCGGCCTGCCCGGCTACAGCGAGAACATCCGCGTCATCAGCATCCTGGGCCGCTTCCTGGAGCACGACCGCGTCTTTTACTTCCACAACAACGGCCAGCCGATCACCATCATCGGCAGCGCGGACTGGCGCACGCGCAACCTTACGCGCCGCGTCGAATTGGCGATCCCTGTGGTGGAGCCGGCGCTGCAGCAGCAACTGATCGATTTCCTCCACAAGGCGCTGGCCGACAACCGCTACGCGTGGGAGCTGGATGGCGACGGCTACTACCGCCTGCGCCTGCCCGGGCCGGACGAGGAAGTGCGCGAATTCCAGGCGCTGATGATGGCAAGCGCGGCGGCGCGGGCGACATAGACAAAGTCAGTACTTCATGAAACTCACACAAAGCCACTAAGAGCACAAAGGACGCTATTCTTAACTTTGTGACTTTGTGTCTTCGTGTGAGACCAAATCGTGACCTACTGAAAGTGGTTGCGCGGGAAAAAGAGCAGGAATCGGCCACGGATTTGGCGGATGAGGCGGATAAATACGGATTTTTATCTGTGGATCATCCGTTTAATCCGTGACCGATTGAATTAAATTTCTTTTCATGACTAAGGAGTCACCCCGTATGAGCGTGATCAGCATTCGCGAGCGAGGGCTGTCGCAGCCAGCCTGTCGTCAGCATTGACGGGCAGGAGCACCGGATTGTCGTGCCCGACCCTTTCGCCAGCCGAAGAAAGACGGCTGGAGTGGTACTTCGAGGAGCATCTGCGCTATCCGTTCCTGGAGAGCGTGGCGGCCAATGAAGCCGCGGCCAGCGTGCGCGTCTATGGCGAGACGCTTTTTGCGGCGATCTTCACCGGCGCGGCCTATGGCCCCTACTATGCGGCGCGGCTGCGTGGCGTGGAGCACATCACTTTTGAGATTACCGGGTCACCGGCCTGGCACGCGCGCCACTGGGAGGCGCTGTGGGATCCGGCGCTGCCGGAGCCGCTCGCCGTGCAGGCGACCTTTGTGCGCCGCAACCTCACGCCGCAGCCCGCGCCGGCGCTGCCCGACCCCGCGCCCACGCTCAGGCTGCTGCTGGTGACGGCGCGGCCGGGCGGTGCGCGCGACGTGGGCTACCGCACAATCTCGCGGCCGCTGCTGGAGATGGTGCGCGGCGCGGACCTGCCCGTCGAGATCGAACTGCTGCGCCCCGGAACCTATCGCAGCCTGGAAGAACACCTGGAGCGCCGCGGTGCGGGCTACTATCACATCGTCCATTTCGACGTGCACGGCGCGTTGCTCTCCTACCAGCAGTTTGAGCAGGTGGAGCAACGCCGCACCCAGGAACATCTGACCTATCAGCCGGGCGTGGCCTTTCAGCCCGACCGCTATGGCCGGCCCCACCTGCCCGCCTATGCCGGCGTCAAGGCCTTTCTTTTTCTGGAAGACGAGCACGGCCCGCAGCCCGACCCCGTGGAGGCGAAGGAGCTGGCCGGCCTGCTTACGCGCCACCGCGCCGATCGTGGTGCTCAACGCCTGCCAGAGCGGCAGCAGATGCCCGCCGGGCGCAAACCGGCGCGACGCGGGGGCGAATCCCGACAGCCAGCCACTCCCCGCGGTCGAAACCAGCCTGGGCAGCCAGTTGATGGCCGCGGGCTGCCAGACCGTGCTGGCGATGGGCTATTCGGTGACGGTGAGCGCGGCGGTGCTGCTGATGCGCGAGCTGTACCGCAATCTCTTTGGCCGTGAGGCGCTGAGCGTGGCCATCCGCCGCGGCCGCCGCGCGCTCTATCTCGACAAGCAGCGCCGCGCCTACTACAACCAGCGCATCGAGCTGGAGGATTGGCTGCTGCCCGTGGTCTACGAGGACCGCGACCGGCCGCTGCCGCTGCGTGACTTCAACGCTGCAGAGAGCAGCGCCTTCTACAACCGCCGCGCGGCAGGCTACAAGCCCCCGCCCCTTGCCTATGAATTTGTCGGCCGCGACCTGGACGTGCTCCAGATCGAGAAGGCGCTGCTCATGCGCCGCAACCTGCTGCTGGTGCGCGGCATGGGCGGCGCGGGCAAGACGACGCTGCTCCACCATCTGGCCTGGTGGTGGTGGGAGACCGGGCTGGTCGAGCAGGTCTTCTACTTTGGCTACGACACGCGCGCGTGGACGCGGCAGCAGCTTCTCGACGCCATTGCCCGCCAGGTGCTCGGCGAGGGCGACTATCGCGGCCACTTCCAGCCGCTGGGGCTGGACGCGCAGCAGGCCTACCTGGCGCAGCGGCTGCGCGCCCGCCGCCATCTGCTCATCCTCGACAACCTGGAGTCCATCACCGGCGCGGATCTGGCGATCCAGCACACGCTGCCCGCCGCGGAGCAGGACGCGCTGGCCGCGTTCCTGGCCGAGCTGGCGGGCGGGCGTACGCTGGTGCTGCTTGGCTCACGCGGCGCGGAGACATGGCTGGCGCCGCACACCTTCGCTGAGAACGTGTACACGCTGGGCGGGCTGGACGCCGAGGCCGCGTCCAGCCTGGCGGACCTGATCCTGCGCCGCCACCACGCCGAAGCGCACCGCAAAGACCCCGACCTGGCGCGGCTGATCAAATTACTGGATGGCTACCCGCTGGCGCTGGAGGTGGTGCTGGCCAACCTGGCGCACGAGACGCCCGCGCAGGTGCTGGCCGCACTGCTCGCAGGCGACGTGGCGCTGGACGCGGCCGCGTCCAGCGGCGACAAAACGCAGAGCATCCTGCGCTGCATCGACTATGCCTTTGGCAACCTGGACGCGGGCAACCAGGCGCTGCTGCGCTGTCTGGCGCCCTTCACCGGCGTGGTCAACCTGAACTGGCTGGAGCAATACACGGTGCAGCTCAGGGCGCAGCCCGCGCTGGCAAACCTGCCCTACGATCGCTGGCCGGAGGTCTTGCAGCAGGCGGCGGACTGGGGGCTGCTGGGCGGGCATGAGGTGCAGGGGTACGTGCGCTTGCAGCCGACGCTGGCATACTTTTTGCGGGCTGGAACAACAGCGAGTGACGAGCAGAAAGAAGCTCGTAATGAAGCCTTTCGCCTTCATTACGAGCAAGTGGGATCGCGCTTGAGCGCCTGATGCAGTCCCGAAAGGCTGAAGAGAAACAACGGTCAGGCGCTGGCCCATCTTGAGTACGAGAACCTGTATTGCGCAATGGAGATGGGGTTAACGCGCAAAACTGATTTCTATTATCAGTTTTCGGCTCTCTTTGAGTTTCTGCTGGCACGGCAGGACGGTTCAAGGCGACTGGCACTGTGTAGAACCGTTGCATCTTTCCGTGAGACGTACGATTCCCAACAGCTTCAGGGTGAAATCGGAGCGGACTTTTACAAGGCGCTTGCTCGTCTCGGGGTGACGCTCTTGGATATGAAGCGATATTCCGAGTCCGAAAGAACACATCTCGACATCGTTGACTTGCTTTCAGGACTTGAATCACTTGCACCGGAACTCAGGGGACAGTGGACTGCGATAAATTACCACCAGTTGGGGATTGTGGCGCAGGCGCAGCGGCAGTGGGCGCAGGCCGAGCAGTACTACCGCCAGGCCCTGGACCTCAAGATCGAGTTCAACGACCGCTACAGCCAGGCCGGAACCTACCACCAGTTGGGGATGGTGGCGCAGGAGCAGCGGCGCAGTGGGCGCAGGCCGAGCAGTACTACCGCCAGGCCCTGGACCTCTTCATCGAGTTCAACGACCGCTACCGCCAGGCCGGAACCTACCACCAGTTGGGGATGGTGGCGCAGGAGCAGCGGCAGTGGGCGCAGGCCGAGCAGTACTCCCGCCAGGCCCTGGACCTCTTCATCGAGTTCAACGACCGCTACAGCCAGGCCTCCACCTACCACCAGTTGGGGATGGTGGCGCAGGAGCAGCGGCAGTGGGCGCAGGCCGAGCAGTCCTACCGCCAGGCCTGGCCCTCTACATCGAGTTCAACGACCGCTACAGCCAGGCCGGCACCTACCACCAGTTGGGGATGGTGGCGCAGGCACAGCGGCAGTGGGCGCAGGCCGAGCAGTACTCCCGCCAGCCCTGGACCTCTTCATCGAGTTCAACGACCGCTACAGCCAGGCCTCCACCTACCACCAGTTGGGGAGGGTGGCGCAGGAGCAGCGGCAGTGGGCGCAGGCCGAGCAGTCCTACCGCCAGGCCCTGGACCTCAAGATCGAGTTCAACGACCGCTACCGCCAGGCCGGAACCTACCACCAGTTGGGGAGGGTGGCGCAGGAGCAGCGGCAGTGGGCGCAGGCCGAGCAGTACTACCGCCAGGCCCTGGACCTCTTCATCGAGTTCAACGACCGCTACAGCCAGGCCTCCACCTACCACCAGTTGGGGAGGGTGGCGCAGGCGCAGCGGCAGTGGGCGCAGGCGCTACAATATCTGCTCAAGGACCTGGAGATTTCGACCGAGTTCAAGGACGATTACGGCGTCGGCATCACACTGCGCAGCCTGGCCCGCCTGCACCGCGAGAGCGGCGACGCGTCCGTGCTGGCCGCCACCGCGCAGGTCTTGGGGGTGTCGGCGGCGGAGGTGGCCGCGCTCTTTGCGCAGGTGTTGGGGGAATAAGGGTACTACAGCGGATTCGTGGAAACAACGGATTAGCTGTCGCGTAGAGATGCGTTCGTGTGTTTGGCAACCGCCACACAATGGTTACAGGCATAAAACACTACAGCGGATTCGTGGAAACAACGGATTTGGTTGTCGTGCGGCAGGCTTAGCGCGTCTTACCGTGTATCGCAGGGTTAAAACCCGTTAGCATGACCGTGCCAGCCAAAAACGGCTGAAGTTGGTGCGACGCCAGTGCGTTTCAACGCACTTTTCCGATCAGACGCCGGTTTCAACCGGTGGCGACGTTGCCATACCCATGCTGTAAGCGCGTTGCCACACCCATATTGTAAGCGCGTCGCCGCCAAATCCGCTGTTTCCACGCATCCGTTGTTGTGTTCGCTCTCCCCGGCACGTTGCCTGCGAGAGCACGAGTTGCCTGCATCTGAATACCACGGCAGCGCCATCCCAGGCGGTTGAAACCGTACAGAACCGGCTACCGCCAGTGCGTTTCAACGCACTTTTCCGATCAGACGCCGGTTTCAACCGGTGGCGGCGTTGCCACACCCATGCTGTAAGCGCGTTGCCACACCCATGTTGTAAGCGAGCCGCCGCCAAATCCGCTGTTTCCTCGCATCCGTTGTTGTGAACCCGTTGTCGTCTTTGCCCCCGCGCGCTCAGCCCGCGGCCTTGCCTGCCAGCGCCCAGATCTTCTCGACGGTGCGCCAGTTGCGGTCGGTCATCGGGACGCCGAGCGCCTTCTCCCGCGCCCGCCGCCAGCTTGAGGCCACCCCTCGGCGCGTGCAGGTAAAAGACGCGGTCGAGAAGCTGAAAGCGCTCGCTCGCCTGGCGCAGGCGCGCCAGCTTTGCCAGATCGGGCTGGGGCGGCGGCGCGTCCAGGAAGCCCAGATGCAGCGTGGCCGGCGCGGCCGCCGCGTCGGGAAAGGGATTGCGCGCCATCGCCTGCGCGAACGCGGCCCGCTCCAGCACCAGCACATGCGGCGCAAAGCCGTGGCCCTGCTCAATCGCCGCGGTGATGCGCTGGCCCAGCGCGGCGGCATCCGTCATTGCGTGCTGCAACACGACGTTGCCGCTTTGGATGTAGGTGCTGACCTGCTGCGCGCCCAGCGTTTCCAGCAGGGCGGTCAGCGCCTTCATCGGCAGGACATGCTTGCCGCCAACGTTGATGCCGCGCAGCAGAACGATATAGGTATTCATGGGTGACTTTGCCTCCTGAATTTTGCCACTGCGTACTTCACGTTTTGCCAGTGCGTACTTGATCATTTGCCAGTGGCAAAAATATTTTTCCCACCGGCAAAATTGGCGGGCCTGTTTGCGTGGAAGGCAACACTGCTCGGCGTAACTTCCATAGGCCACGGATGAGACGGATTTGACGGAAAAAAACCGGATGATGCTCGGAGTAAATCCGTGAGAATCCGCCTCATCCGTTCCATCCGTAGTCGCTTTTCTCTGCTTTTCTCTGCGACTCTGCGTCAAAGCTCTTTTCAGACGCCTGGCGCGATTATAGGGCAATCACCCGGTTTTCCGTGTAGGATTGGCGTGCGGCCAGGGCCAGCGCGGTCGCGGCGCGGGCATCCTCCCCGGTGGCGGGGACGGGCGTGTCATTGCGCACCGCGTCGACAAAGGCCTGCATCTCCACGACGTAGCTCTCGGTGTAGCGCTCCATGAAGAAGTTGAGCGGGAGGTCGCGGCGCACCGCGTCGCGGGTGCTGACCGTGGCGGTGTTGGCGTGCAGATTCTCCGTGCGGATGCCGCCGGCGCTGCCCAGCAGATCGATGCGCTGGTCGTAGCCGTAGACCGCACGCCGGCTGTTATCGATCACGCCCAGCGCGCCGCCGGCGAATTTGAGCGTGACCAGCGCGGTGTCGACATCACCCTGCGCGCCGATGGCCGGGTCCACCAGCACGCCGGCCGCGGCGTAAAGCTCGGTCACCTCGTCGCCAAGCAGGAAGCGCGCCATGTCGAAGTCGTGGATCGTCATGTCGAGAAACATGCCGCCCGACACCTTCACATAGGCGGGCGGCGGCGGCGCGGGGTCGCGGCTGATGATGTGCAGCAGGTGCGGCGCGCCGATCTCGCCGCTGAGGACGGCCTGTCGCACGCGGGCAAAGGTGGGGTCAAAGCGGCGGTTGAAGCCCATCTGCAGCTTGACTCCCGCCTGTTTCACCGCGGCCAGCACCTCGTCGATCACCGCCAGGTCGAAGTCGAGCGGCTTCTCGCAGAAGATGTGCTTGCCCGCGGCCGCCGCTTCCATCGTAATGGCGGCGTGCGTGTGCGTGGCCGAGCAGATCACGACCGCATCGACCGCCGGGCTGTGCAGCACCGTCTGATACTCCGCCACGGCAAACTTGACGCCGAAGTCGTCGGCCGCCGCGCGTGCAGCCTCCTCGATGGGGTCGGCCACCAGGATGATGCGCGCGTCCGGAATCCGTCGCTGCAGGTTGGCGGCATGCACGCGGCCAATGCGCCCCGCGCCGATCAACCCGATGTTCAGTGGTGTTGGCATAGCATCTATTCCTTGTAGGTTGTATAAAAGATAACCACGAAGACGCCAAGTTCACAAAGCGGCGCAAAGAACTGCATAAAACAATTTCAGTCGCGGCCTCTTCGTGCCCCTTGGTGTTCTTTGTGACTTCGTGGTGGGCTTTTTGAACAGTCTCTCAGCGATAGGCGCCGATGATTTTTTGGTGGTCGAAATCGATGATACTGCCGCTCATCAATTCGCTTTCCGCGGAGAGCAGCCACATCACCAGCCCCGACACATCCTCCGGGCGCAGGATGCGGCCAAAGGGCATCCGTGCGTCGGCCAGCTCCAGCCAGTTCTCCGGGTTGCCCTCCTTGCGCTGCACAACCTCTTCATTGGGCGTGATCATCCAGCCGACGTTGATGGCATTGACGCGGATGTGGTCGGCGCCCAGCGACGCCGCGGCGTTCTTGGTCAACACGCTGAGGCCGCCCTTGGAGGTGCTGTAGACGGTCAGGTTGGTCTGGCCGCCGTGGGCGTTGATGCTGCCAATGTTGACGATGCTGCCGCCACGCGCTTCGCGGCGCATAATCCTGGCTGTTTCCTGCATCAGGAAGAAGGGCGCGCGCAGATTAACCGCCATGATCCTGTCCCACAGCTCCGGCGTGGCGTCGTAAACCGAGCCGCGGTCGGTGGCGGCCGCACAGTTGACCAGGCCATCGACGCGGCCAAAGCGCGCGTCCGCCGCGTGGATCACCGCGCGGCACTCGTCCAGGTCGCTCAGGTCGGCCTGCACGTAGAGGGTGGGGCAGCCGCCGGCGCTGAGCTCCTCGGCCACGCGCTTGCCATTCTCCTCGTCGCGCCCGCAGATCACCAGCCCCGCGGCGTGGTGCAACGCGGCGCGGCGGGCCATGGCCTCGCCCAGTCCCTGGGCGCCGCCCGTCACCACGACAATACAATCATTTAACATTCGCATAGCAATAGCCTCTGTTTACTCTTCTTCCAGGTGGTTAGTGGGGAAATGGTCGAGCGCGGCGCGACGCACTGCGTCGTAGCCGCCGTGATCTTGGACGAGGAAATCGATCCAGCGCGCGGCCAGCGCGTCCGGCGCCTCGATCATCGGGCTGTGGCCGACGCCGCGCAACACTTCGAGGTTGTCGGCGCCGGGGATGGCGAGCAGGGTGCGCGTGGTGGCCGCGCGGTCGACGATCTCATCGCGGTCGCCCCAGACGAGCAGGGTGGGGAGCGTCAGCCGCCGCGCGTCGCCGAAACGATTCCACTGCGCCAGCGCGCGGGCGATCGCGGTGAACGCGGCCGGCGCCATCTGGCTGGCGTCGTCAACCAGCATCTCAAAAAAATGCAAGAGCGCCGGGTGTGCGTCGTCGATAGGCGTGGCCGGCATCAGCGCACGCAGCGCGTTGCGCAACAACGCTCGGTCGTCTTTCATCTGTTCGAGCACAAGATAGGCGTCGATGGGCGTGAAGACCCCTTCGACCGGCACGGTGGCGACCAGGGTCAAGGCGTCGAGGCGGTGCGGATAATTGAGCGCATATTCGATGGCGATGGCGCCGCTGCTGGAATGCGCCATGAGGTGGCAGCTTTCCCAGTTGAGCGCGTCGAGCAGGGCGGCCAGATCCTCCGCCTGCTCCTCGATGGCGTAGCCGTGCTCCGGCTTGTCGCTCTGCCCGCAGCCGCGCAGGTCAGGCGCCACTGCATAGATCTCGGCGGGCAGCGCGGCGAAGAAGGGCGTCCACCAGCGGCTGGTTGCGTAACTGCCGTGCAACACAAGCAGCGGGATGCCATCGTCCGCGCCGCGGCTGCGACAAAAGAAGCGCAGCCGCGGGGTCTGCACAAAGAACTCAGCCGTGGGGTGATCGCTGTACATCATAAGGATTCATCCGCAAGTATCCGTCTAATCCGCCAAATCCGCGATCTATCGTTTTCATTTTATCTGAAGCGCCGGCTTTCCTCAGCGTCATCCGGCAGGAAGAGCAGAAGCAGAGCCGCGGCCGCTGCGGGCTGTTGCGGGCCTGCGACGCGGCCAACTTCCTCTTCGCCAAAGATCAACCCGCCCTGATTGACGACGCCATCCGCATCGACCCAGCCCAACGCGCCGCCCTCAAAGAGGCCGTGGCTGTGCACTTCACCCTCGGCCGTAAAAACGCCCAACGCGCTCATCGTAGGCGGTCTTGCGTAAAACGCGGCCGTCACCGGTCACGCGGCCAACCTCCACGTTGCCGCCTGCGCGCCAGAGGCGTCCCTGCGCATCGAGATAGCCGAGGCCAATTTCGTCGCCAGTCTCAGTGCGTTTGTAGATCAGGGTGCGCGCCGGCTGTTCGTTCATGGTGTGCGTGGGGTGATGCCCGCGACAAACTCGCGCATAATCGCCGAGTTGGCGGCCGCAAACACCGGCGTCGGCTCGGCGCCGTACTCCTGGCTGACGGGCGGCAACGGGAAGATCGGCGCCTGCTGCCAGCTTGTGATCACGCCGCCGGCCTCGACGATGATCAGCCAGGCCGCGGCGAAATCCCACACCTTGGGCGTCGCTTCGATGCCGGCCAGCGCAGTGCCATCCGCCACCTTGCAGAGATGGTACGCGGCGCTGCCGCAGATGCGCGTCTTCAATTTTGTGTTGATCTGGAGCAGGCGATCCGTGCGTGTGCACTTCATCAGTAGTTGTTCGTCGCCGATCTCATCGCCATCATACGTGCGGATCGGTTCTCCGCTGCGCCAGGCGCCGGCGCCGGCCATGGCCGTAAATTGCTCTTGCACCAGCGGGAAATCGATGACGCCCACGACAGGCTGGCCGTGATGCAACAAGGCCACGCTGACGCCCCACACCGGCACGCCGCGCGCAAAGTTGGTCGTGCCATCGATCGGATCGATGACCCACGTGAAGGCAGCGCCGGCATCATAGCGCGTGGTCTGCTCTTCGCTCAGCACCGCGTGTTCGGGAAACGCCGCGTTGAGCCGCGTTGAAATCAACCGGTCAACGGCGAGGTCGGTGGCGGTGACCAGCGAACCATCACGTTTGCGTTGCGCCGGGTGAAGACGGAACTGTGTGACGGCATACTGGCTGCATTCCGCGGCCAGCGCAGTGGCAAATTGTAAGTAAGGAAGCCATTGAGCCATCACTTCATTATGCCCACCCGTGGCCTAATCCGCAACTTGCACTGTCGCCCTCAATGCGTCCCAGGAATCTAGTCCAGGTGGGCGTAATTCTGCCGGTAGATTTGGTAGGGACAGGCCCCCGTGCCTTCCGGGCGCACACGGGGGTGCGCCCCTACCAGGCAACCAATGAGGTATTTTAGCCCGTGTATACTAGCAAGCCCAATGGTAGGTCGGGTTATCAGCCCGACGCTTTGTCGGCCTGCCGATTAATTCGTTGGCGCGACCTCGTCGGGCTGATAGCCCGACCTACGCTCTGTCGGCCTGACCTGCTGCTGGTTGACGCCACCCGGATCGTTGGCGCGACCCCGTCGGGCTGATAGCCCGACCTACGGAGCTCGTCCCCAATATTTGGGACGAGCCAGAATGCTAGGGCAGACTCTGTCGCCCTTTATTTTTACCCCTGCGATTGTGCAGAAGCATGACTGTATGGTAAAACTAGAGCATCGAATCCTCACTCGGCGCCACGCAGCGCAATCACCACATCGCAGGAGATGCGTCACATGCAAGACTTTCTCGTGGCACTTCTTCTCGGCCTGATCTTGGGCTGGGTCATCGAATGGCTGATCGACTGGCGCTATTGGCGGCGCACCGTTGCCACGTTACGCCAGGAAAACGCAGAGTTGCGCCGCCAACTCCAGGCGCAGCCTTCGGTTGAACAGTCGGTTGAGCAGCATGCATCTTCTGTGACCACCGCGACCGGCCCGCGACGAACGACTCCAAAGAGCAACAAAGGCAGCTAAGCATGGCGCAAAGTCGTGAACCGCGCGCGGTGCGCCGGCTGGATATGTCGAAATATGCGGTGCTGCTCGTGCTTGCGGTGGCGGCTATCGTTCTGTTGACAACCCGTTCCTGCCGCCCGCAACTGACCCTCCTGGCGCCGACGCCGGCCGCTACGCAGGCCCCCATCTTTACCGCAGAAGCCGTGCTTGCCAGGCCGGTATTGGTTTCACCGCTGACCGGCTCGACGGTGGCGCCGGGCGAGATTGAATTGAACGGGGAAGGCGTGCGCGGCTACAGCATCCGCGTGCGCGACGAGAGTGGCCGGCTGCTGGCCGCGGCCAACGTCGCAGCGGATGGCGCCTGGACGACCACCGCCACCATCGACCAGCCGGGCGACGCCGTTCTCAGCCTGGAGCTTGTCAACCTGGCGGGTAATGTTGTGGCCGCGGCCGAGCCGTTGACGCTGACTGTAGGCGTGCCGTCCGTGGCCATTCACTCGCCTTCACTCGACAAAAGCTTTCTGGATGCAACGCTCACCGCGGGTCTGTTGGCGCTGAGTGGCGGCGGCGAACCCGGTTCCACCGTTCAGGTTGTGGTTGACGGGGCTGTGGCCACCAGCACCGAAGTCGATCAAAATGGGCGCTGGGCAGTAGATCTGCGGGTCAATGCGCCGGGCGTCTACGCCGTTGGCCTGCAAGCGGTCGATGCCGGCGGCGTGATTATCGCCACGGCCACGCCTTCTGTTCTGTCCATCGCGGCGCCGGTGCGCGCGGTCGAGCCTGTGCCACCGACGGCGACGGTCACGCCCGAGCTTTTGTCCCCGGCTGTGGTCGATTCCATCATCGTGACGACTGACGCAAACAGCAGCCGCGTCGCCGCGGATGGCAAGGGGGATGTAGGCGCCGAAGTGCAGTTGTTGTTGGGTGATACGGTCGTTGCCACCACCACCATTGGCGCAACCGGCTCCTGGTCGCTGGTCATCGCGCTGGAGCAGCCGGATGCCTACGCGATCGGCGTGCGTGCACTTGAGCCAGAAAGCGGGGTGGAGTACGATCTGGCGGCGCCGCCCCGAGGCGTCGTGGTTGCCGTCTCCAGCCCGGTTCCCAGCCCAGCCCCCACGGACACTCCGCTTTCAGAGGAAACTGCGCCACAGTCACCGCTGCCTACCGCTACGATGACGGCTACCGTGACGCCGCTGCCGACTGTTGCGTCAATACCAACGGAGATGGTTTCTACGGAGATGGCGCCGCCCTCGGTCGATGCGGCGGTCGTCGGTGGCATTGAGCAGGCAGGGGCCGTGCCGCTGAGCGGTTCGGGTGCGCCCGGCGACGTGGTGCGTGTTGTGATCGACGGTCTCTCCGTTGGGACCACCGTAGTCGATGCACAGGGTCGCTGGCAGATGCTGGTTGAGCTTGCCGACAGCGGCGTCTACAGCATGACAGTCGAAAGCATCAGCCTCGCCGGACAGGTGCGCGCCACATCGGCGCCTCTTTTGCTCGACGTCCCGTCACCGACGGACACGGCAACACCGGTCCCGACTGATACGGCGACTGCCAAACCAACCGCTACAGACACGGCGACCGCAACACCCGTTCCAACTGACACGTCTGTCCCGACGAACACGGCGACTGTCAAGCCAACCGCTACAGACACGGCGACCGCAACACCCGTTCCAACTGACACGCCTGTCCCGACGACTGTCAAGCCAACCGCTACAGACACAGCGACGGCAACACTCGTTCCGACAGACACGCCTATCCCGACGAGCACGGTCACCGCCAAGTCGACGGCTACAAATACGGCGACCGCAACACCGGTTCCGACCGACACGCCAGTCCTGACAAGCACGGCGACTGCCAAGCCGACGGCTACAGACACAGTGACGGCAACACTCGTTCCGACTGACACACCTATCCCGACGAGCACAGCGACTGCCAAGCCAACCGCTACAGCTACGGCGACCGCAACACTCTTTCCAACTGACACTCCTGCACCGACGAACACAGCGACAGCAACACTCGTTCCGACTGACACAGCCACCGCCAAGCCGACGGCTACAGACACAGCGACAGCAACACTCGTTCCAACCGACACGCCTGTCCCGACGAACACGGCGACTGCCAAGCCAACCGCTACAAATACAGCGACAGCAACATTCGTTCCAACTGACACGCCTGCCCCGACGAGCACGGCGAGCGCAACACCGGTTTCGACCGACACGCCTGTCCCGACGAACACGGCGACCGTCAAACCGATGGCTACCAGCACAGCGACGGCTACAATCGTTCCGACTGTCAAGCAAGGGCGCGTCACGGCAAGCGTTTTGGCCAGCCCAGCCACTGCCAGTACAGCGACGGCAACGACCATCCCAACCAACACAGCAACTGCGCTGCCAACTGCCACCAGTACAGCGACGGCAACGCTTGCCCCGATCGATACGGCGACCATGCTTCCAACCGCCACCAGCACAGCGACGGCAACGACCGTCCCAACTGACACGCCTGTTCCAACCAATACAGCTACCGCGCTGCCAACAGCTACCAGTATAGCGACGGCCGCCCCAACCAACACACTGATTCCAACCAATACAGCTACCGCGCTGCCAACCGCTACAGATACGGCGACGGCTACACTCGTTCCGACCGACACGCCTGCCCCGACGAGCACGGCCACCGCCAATCCGACGGCTACAGACACAGCGATGGCAACATTGGTTCCGACTGACACAGCCACCGCCAAGCCGACGGCTACAGACACAGCGACGGCTACAATTGTTCCGACTGACACACCTGCCCCGACCCGCACGCCTGTTCCGACCAATCCAGCAACTGCGACTGCGCTAACCGTCACCAGCACATCGACGGCAACGACCGTCCCAACCGATGCCAGGCCAACGGTTACAAATACGACGACGGCAACATCTGTCCCAATCAGCACGCTCGCGCCGACAAGCACGTCGGACACCAAGCCGGCGGCTACAAGTACAGTCGCTGCTGTATTGACTCCGACCGCTACATCTGCTCCAACGGAGATGGCGTCCATCAAGCCAACAGTGACAAGCGCGGCGGCCGCAATATCTGCCTCAACGAATACGCCGCTTCCGACAAGCACAGCAACAGTTGAGCCAACGGCGATACAAACCGTTGTGACTGTTTTAACGGATGCACCGGCAAATGCGCAGGATGTGACAGAAAATGGCAATATCGAGAGCACCGGCGAAGTCGGCATCACCGTAGGTGCAGAAGCTGGCGCTGCTGCTCAACTGCCGCCGACTGGGGTGGATTTGAATGGCGTTCAGGTGTGGATGGCAGCGTTGGGCGCGCTCATGCTGGTCGCTCTGCTTGCCCTCAACGACCGCCGCGGCGCGCGATGAACCGCTTATCAACGCAGCGTCACTACGGGTCAATATAAATCGTCAGTAAGGCCAGCCTCCAACTCGTCGAGAATGTAATGACGCGCCGTGGTTTCAAGCCGTTTGTGGCCTAATGCCTTTTGCGCCATACGAAGATTGCTGCGCGCCAGTTGTGTGCCGACAAAGCGCCGAAAATCGTGCGGCTTGACGTCGGTCAACCCTGCCGTATCGGTATATTTTCGTGCGACGCGCCAGATCGCTACGCTTGAGATCGGGCGCGCGGTGACCCGCTCCCCGCGACCGTCAAACGCCGTGAAAATGTAGTCGCTGTGCACGGGCCGTTCCTCCAACCAAGCTGTGATGTGTGAATAGGCTTCACGGCTCAGCGGCGCTTCCCGATACTCAACATCATTTTTGCCTCGCACCAAGATTACATACCCTGCCCCTTTGGCGCGAATTTGCTGACGTTTCAAGCCCGCCACTTCGCTCACGCGCAGCCCGCTGCTTGCCAGCGTGTTGAGCAGGGCGGTATCACGCACGCCGATTAAACGTTCGGGCTGAGGCGCGTCGCAAATTGTTCGCATAGCAGTAGGCTCAATACGAACGCGTGCGTTGTCTTTAATACGCTCCTTGAGGGCGACCGCCTTAACGCCTGAGACATCCTTGAACGCATCCGCTGCGGCATGGGGAATATATCCTTGGGCTGCCGCCTCGCGCATCAAGCGCTTGACTGCGCTCAACATGCGGTTAATGGTGTTGGGGCTCATCTCTGTCTCTTGCGCGAGATGCGTGCGCCAGCGCGCTAATGTAGCGGCATCGAGCAGGGCGGCCAGATCGCCGGCAAATGCTGCGTAGGCTGTAAAGTCGCGCTGGTACATGGCAATGCTGGAAGGCGCCAGTTGTCCCGCCAGCAGGGTGGCATCAAAGGGAACGGGCGCGGAGAGTGATGAATGAGGGACGATCTTGTGTGTGGGGCCGGTTAGTGTTGTCATTTTTCCACCTTGATAATTTTAATTAAGCCAATTAAACCATAATTAATGGAGCCTGTCAAGCGGAGATCTTTAACGGGGTTGCCGTAGCGACAACATACGTTACATAAAGCGAAGATGTTGCGTGCTGTATCGAGTTGCCGCATGGATTCCGTCGGCCACCATGCGATTCAGCGTCGTCTTTGCGTGGGGTTCGGTCTGAATCGAGTCCGAAGAATGTCCAGCCAGTGGGGAGGGAGCATACTATGCTGTGGTTTGCCTTTACTTGTGCGCTCCAATATTCAGAGTCGAATAGTGGCTATGCGAATCCCTGCTGGTAAACACAAGTGTTTGCTCAATAAAAGGGTCATTTAATTAATCTAAAATTTTTGAGATTGCTATAGGACAGACTGATGTTTCGCATAAAGCACTATCCACCAGAGCGTCACTATGGCATCGGCAACAATCTGTGCGAACGATGTCCAAATCGAGCGCATGACTTCACGTGGGAATTTGGAGATGATCTCGACCGCAGCCGTTGGCTTGCGTCAACCCGCCCAAACGAGGCGCACCTCAAAATTGCCGCTTCACTTGATAAGGCGCTGGCGCTGGCAGGATGAGAGGCGCTACGCTGCCCACTTATTTATTATGTAAAACATTTGAAGGTGATTTATCTAGTGGTTCTTCCCTAAGGAATTCCGCCGTCAGGTAGTTCACTCACCGTCGTACACCAAACTCGTTACATCATAGCCATCGGACCAAAGTTCGGAAATTTTCTGTATCATACGCTATAGTGTTTATGTCAAATTTCCTTGCCCACAGCGACTCGATTTCTTTGCCAGGGAATGTAGTGCGCGTGGCATATCGCTGGCCGCTTGCCTCGACGAAGAAATCTGTAACCTGCGGGAGGTTGGGATGACGCAGCCTCGCTAAAATGATCGCCTCGCGTTCGAATTGCTGCCGGCTCTCCGAGTTAACCTCTAGATTCTCCTTGATGGCGACTAGCCGACCGGGCAAACGCTGATCTTCAGCCAGGTAGATGGCGCCCATGCCGCCGCGTGCAATCGGCTTAAGAATCTGGTAACGACCTTGCAACAGTTCTACCGCCACTGAAAACTCTCCCGATTGACCGCAGCAATCACGCCGTTGACGTTTTCCACCCAGACGCTGGCTTCCTCTTTGCGGGTAAATAAGTTGTGAAGCGCGTGTTGCTGTGAATCAACCAGCGCGCCCTGCCGCCCCTGAATCATGCGGATCACCAGCAAGCGCAGCGGCGACATATCGGTGACGCCGGGGTCAGTGTCGTAGGCGTCGTAGCCTTTGGGCTGCACCTCATTGCTCATCCAGTCGCCCCAGACGCGGCCAACCAGCGCATTGACGCGATCCTCGGCGCCAGGGCGTTGCAGCGCGCCAGTCACTGTAGCTTGCGTCACGCCCAAACTGGGCAACTGAAACTGACCGAGCCGTGCGGTCAGGTCATTGATAAAGCGATCTCCTTCGTTTGCATACGGATTGGACACCCACGAACTGCGCGTGCGTTGGCGCAATTCCGCGGCCAGGGATGAATCGGCCGGCGGTAGCGCGGGCGGCGGCGCATTGATAGGCAGCGGGGTGTACGTCGGCTGTGGCGTATAGGTAGGTGGCGGCAGCGGTGTGTCCGTCGGATAGGGCGTGTTGGTGGGGTAAGGTGTGTAAGTTGGATAAGGCGTATTCGACGGCGCCAGGATGGGAATTCGTGTAGGCGTATTGGCAGCACGCGGCGTCGGTGTATTGCGCGGCGTCGGTGTCTCGATTGGCGCCAGCGCGGTCAAGGTCGCATCTACGGCGCGCTGCTGCTCTAACGCCGCCTGCACGCCCAACTCGATTTGACGCTGGCGCGCGGTGGCTTCAGCGGCAGCCGTTGCTGGAGCGTCGGGCGTCATCGTGAAGGTTGGCGTCGGCGCGTCGGTTGGGAGCAGCGTCGGTGATGCAGTGGGCGTGGCAGGCAAGGCTGGCAGCGGCGTGAAAGTTGGGCCGCCGCCGCTGTAATCTATCGTTTTCTTTGGCGTGGCTTGCATCACCACTGCGACCGGCGTAGTCGTCACAACGGAGGGGATTTCCGGGGCATTGAGAAAGACAAAGCCGATGCCGATGATACTGAGCAACGCCCCGGCGAGCAGCATACCCGCGATCAGCGGTGAGCGCTGGAAACGTGGGCCACGCAGCGTGGTGACTCGGTGGGGCGTCGATTGTGCGGTGGGCGCCCTACTGCCTGTCATCGGCAAGGTGCGGTCAAAGAGCGCGCGATAGAAGTCGCCGATCGACTGGTAGCGATGCTCTGGCTTGAGCTGCATGGCCTTCTCAAGCACCTTGACGCAACGCAGGGGAATGTCGGGGTTGAAGGTGCGCGGGAGCGGCAACGGCAGCCCTGTGGCGAGACTGGTGGCGCTGGGCGGCGCTTTGCCGGTGAGCAGCGCGTAGAGCGTCGCGGCCAGCGCGTAGACGTCTGAGCGCTCATCGGTGCCGCCATGATACTGCTCGATCGGGGCATAGCCGGGCGTGAGCGCGCGTGCGCTGAGCGCGGTCGCGGTGTCGGAATCGATTTTGGCAATGCCGAAGTCCACGAGGACGAAGCGTCCGTCCGGCGTGCGCTTGATGTTGTCTGGCTTGATGTCGCGATGGATGATCGGCTTGATCTGCCCGCTGTCGGGGTCGCGCCAGGCGTGCATGTAGGCGAGCGCCTGCATCACCTGCTCCACCGCGGCCAGCGCCTCGTCCACCGGCAGCGCTCCCTGCCGGCGCGCCATCAGTTGGCGTAAGTTGTCGCCGGGGATGTAATCCATGACGAGATATTGCTTGCCGTCGGGGTCGAAGAAGTAATCCGTGACCTGCGGCAGGTTGGGATGGCGCAGTCGCGCCAACAGCAGGGCTTCGCGCTTGAACTGCCCCTGCGCTTCCTTGCCGACGCCCAGATTCTCCTTGAGCGCCACCTGCCGTCCGGGCAGCCGCGTGTCGTCCGCCAGATAGACCGCACCAAAGCCACCCTTGCCCAGTTGCTGGCGAATGCGGTACCGCTGCTGATGGAGTTGAGCGCCGATCGGGGTTGTAGTCATGTGTTCACTTAGTCCCACTGCCTTGCTCAGGCGCTGGCCCGCCGCCGCCATCTGAATCTGATGATGTCACCGTAAACGCAAACGGCCCTGCCAGCGGACGGATGCGTCGATAGGGTTCCGGCTGCACCAGATAGAGCGTCCAGCGATATGCATCGGGCGCAAGATTGCCTACCGGCAGAAGAATCTCTACCGCTACCGAGGAGCGCACCAGCCCTTTCCCTTGCCCCTCACTCTCTCCATTTGCCTTCCAGAAAACCACTTCGTATTCCTGACCGGGTGCCAAATCAGCGTCAGGCCGCCAGCGGAACAGGGTAGCGGTATTGCTGTTATGGTTGTCGCCAGGCGTCAGAATCACCGCCGAGCGCGGGCCGGCCTGATTGACGCTATCCGGGGGCGGCGGCGCGGCCACCTGGCTGCTCGTCGGTGCGACCGCGGCAGGGAGAGGAGTGTGAGTAAGGGTAGGTGTGGGCGATGGTGACGCTGTCGGCGTTGCGGCTGGCGTGCTGGTGCGGTAAGGGGTGAGGGTAGGTGTGGGCGATGGCAATGCTGTTAGCGTTGCGGTCGGCGTACTGGTGGGGAGTGGGGGGCGAGTTGCAGTCGGTGACGCTGTCGGCAATAACCGCGTAGTGGGCGAGGCAACAAGCACGATCGTCTCTGCGTCTTGCGTTGCCGCCAGGGTGGAGGGAGCCGGTGGGGTAAAAGTTGGTGCGTCCCCTGCACTGTCGATCAAGGATACCGCCTGTGCGCCGGCATCGATGTTGACCTCAGACAATGAAGTGCTGGTGGCAAACACCCACCAGATGGCAGCGATTGAAATCAGCGCCAGCCCGCTCAGTAGCCACATCGCGGTGCGATTGACGCGTGAAGGACGCCGCGGCGGCGCGGTTGTGATGGGTGTGGTGGGGAGTGGGCGACCCGTGATCGCCGTGTACATCTCGTCTACACTGGGAAAGCGTTCGCCGGCATTGAGCTTCATGGCGCGCTCGATGGCTCTTGCCAGGGTGGGAGAGATTTTATTGTTGGCGCTGCGTAGTGAGGGCAATACAGCGCCGGCTGCCAGATCGACGCTGCTGGGAGGCGTTCGGCCGCTCAGTAAGGCGTAGAGCGTTGCCCCCAGCGCGTAAATATCCGAGCGCTCATCAGTGCCACCGCCATATTGCTCGATAGGCGCATAGCCGGGTGTGAGCGCACGGGCGCTGACGGCCGTAGCTTGTATGGTCGCAGAGTGCTGCTTAGCGATGCCAAAATCGACCAGCAAATAGTGACCTTCTGGCGTGCGCTTGATGTTGGCCGGCTTGATGTCACGGTGCACAACCGCACGGCGGCGTCCTGTTTCCGGGTCACGCTGTTGGTGCATATAGGCAACGGCCTGCATGATCTGGTCGATGCAGGCCAGCGCCTCTGCGACGGGAAGCGTCCCCTGGCTGTGCATCACCTCATGCAGATTTTCACCTGGCACATATTCCATCACCAGATATTGGCGTCCGTCCTGTTCCAGGAAGTAGTCGATGACCTGCGGCAGGTTAGGGTGGCGCAGATGGGCGAGCAGCACCGCCTCGCGGCGGAACTGGCGCTGCGCTTCCTCGTCGTTGTTGAGGTTTTCCTTGATGGCCACCGGGCGGGCGGCCAGATTCAGGTCTTCGGCCAGATAGACCGCGCCCATCCCACCGCGCCCTAGCAGATGATGAATGCGATAGCGGTGTTGGTGGAGATGATTGCCTGGTTCCATGTGCTCCTACTGATCCCTACTGATCCCAACTGATCCGCTCGCGGATCCAGTCGTAGTCGCCGCCGCCGTAGCCGCCGCCAATGTCGAAAAGCTTGCGCTGATTGCTGCCGTCGGCGTTCATTGCCCACACCGCCCACGCCCCGCCGCGGTTGCTCACGAAGGCAATGTTGCGCCCGTCAGGCGATGCGTCCGCCAGCCCGTCGATGGCCGGGTCGGTGGTCAGTTGCTGCAAGCCACTGCCGTCAAAGTTGACGGCCCAGACATCCCAATTGCCCGCCCGATTGGAGGAGAAGAGCACCTGCGCCTTCAGACTGCCCGAGGGAATGTCAGAAGTGCTTTCAGTGGCGCGCACCGGGATAGAGCCGCGTGTGTCGGCGGTATAGATGCCACATTTGCTGCCGTCCCCCCAGGAATTGCAGCCCTGATAGGCAATGCGCCAGTTGTCAAGATAGACTGGATAGTCACCGACCAATTCTTTGAGGTTGGTCGTCATGGGGCTGGCGTTATCCTGGAAGGATGCGTCGACCTGCCAGTAAATGCGTGATTTGCCATCGCCGGCTTTGGTCGAGGCATACACCAGGCTCTCCAACGAAGGCGAAAACTGCGGAAACGCGTCTTCGGCGTTGGTCGTGGCCAGATGTTGATTGTCGCCATTGTCGGAAGTGCGGATGATCGTTTCGACGCCGCCGCCCTCGCCATTGACCAGCAGATAGCCGCTGCCCAGGTCGGGTTGGCGCCAGTTGGGGAATTGACGAATGACGCTGTCGCTTGCCAGGTCATAGATCAACGTGTCCATGGCGCGACCGTTGAAGCGCGTAAAGGCGATCTTGCCGGTCAACGGGCCGCTTGGCGCCGGGGCCGATCCTGCTGTCGCCGCACCGCCCGTTGTACTTCCATTGTCTGCGCTGCTGCTTCCCGTGGCTGCTTCGGCAACGCTGTCGCTGGCGGTCAATGCGTCCAGATAGATGACGCCTTTGCTCGCCACGCCATCGGGCGCGCCGTCCAGCACCAGCGCCCGCAAGGCGAATGGCGGCGTCAATTCGTCGGAGGCGCTGTCGCTGATCGGGCCGTTGGGCCATTCACGGCTGGCGACCAACGCGGCGGTCATCGGCGCCCAACCGGTGTGGTTGATGCGGCCAAAGGTCAATTGCCAGACCTGGTTGCCGGCATCGCGGATCCATGCGTTGAGGAAATGACCGGAGCCATCGCCAAAGACCTGCATGGTCAGCGCCTGGGCGTCAGCGGGGATGCGCAGATCCGGCTGGGCCATAAACACGACATAGTTGCCGCTGCCGGCCGCGGCCGGGAAATCGTACGTAAAGGCAGCCGACGCGACGCCGCTGTAAGCTTCCACCGTAGATTGCGTAAGCGTGCCGTATGGCTCGTCGCCGCGGCGCCACGACCCTAGCGGCTCGAAGCTGGTGATGACATCGCCCGCCGCGTTGTTTCCTGCACTGGTGGACGCGTTTGGTTGAACCGCCGCAGGTTGTGGCGCCGCCGCAGTTGGCTGTTGTTGCACCGGGCGCAGCGTCGCGGTCGGCAGCGGTGCAACCGGCGCCGACGTGGGCGCCAGCGTAATACGCGCACCGGGCAACGTGCTGCACGCCACATTCAGGCTCGAGTAAGCAGCCGCGCCGGAAATCCAACCTGCGGAGCCATCCTCCAGCACAATCTGAAGCCAGGCGCAGTTGCCCGTTTGTCCGCTCACCGGGAAGCGCTGTCCGATCTCACCTTTGGCAACCACCGGGAAATTGGCGCCCGCGCCCGCGCGGACATTGAGCCCTTCGACCAGCACTTCAGCCATGGGCGACACAGGGCGTGGCGTCGGTGTGATAGGCGTGAGGGTGCTGGTGGCCGACGGCGTCGCCGTAGGGGTTGCCGCGGGCTGAGCAGCCTCCGTCAGGGCCACGGCGGTGGCGGTCTGCTTTAGCGCCGCCCGCATCAATTCAGATGCGATCTGGGTCAACTTGACTTGCGCGGTGGCCGTCGCCCCAGGCTGGCGAGGATGCTCACTGTCAGACGATGACAACGCAACACTGGAAATGCCAAAGACGAGCAACATGACGAAAATCGCTGTGATGGACATCCACAGTTGCTTTGATAGAAGTTTTTGATACATTGCCTTCTCCCTCCTTCATGCTCAGGGTGATGGTGTAGGTGTGCCTTCCAGCGCCTCCATCGTGGCCGCAATCACGGTCAGCGTCACGTCGAGGGGGTCAAGTGGCGGCGTTGGCGATGGGGTCTGGGTGGCATTGCCCTCCAGCGCCTCCATTGTGACCGCAATCGCCGTCAGCGTTATGTCTAGCGGATCGAGCAACAGCGTGGGCGTGGCCGTCGGCGATGGCGTCCGTGTCACTGTGGGCGTGGCGGTCATCGTCGGCATGGCGGTCTGCGTCTGCGCAATTGCGGTGGCGATGCGGCGCGCGTCCGCGGTCTGCGTGGCGGCGGCGTTGGGCGTGTGGGTTGGGCTAGGCGCGGGTGCCCGCGGCGGCGTGCGTGTGGCCGTCGGCGAGGGTGACGTGGGACTCGGCGTGAAAGTGGACGTCAGCGCCGCGGTGCTGGTGGATTTTGGCGCAATGGCAGTCAATGTCGCGGCCACAGAGGTCTGCAACAGGCGCATGGTCATGGTCTGGGTGGCGGCGAAATGGGGAGTCGCGGTCAAGGTCGGCGTGCGCGCGGCTGTCGGTGCAGGCGTGGCCGTGCGGGTGGCGGTCGGCGTACGCGTGGCCGCGGGCGGCGGCGCTACGGAGGTCTCGGCAAAGCTTGCCTCCATCGTGAGGGTGGCGGCAAGATCGGGCGGCGGGGTCTGCGTTACGGTGTTAGTAGGCAATGGCGTAGCCGTCGGTCGCACCGTTGGCGTGTCAGTTGATGTGCTTGTCGCCGTAGCGTCAGGCGTAGGCGTGAAGGTGGCAGGAGCGTCAGTTGGCATGGCTGTCTCTGTCAACTCCGGTGTGACATCCTCCGATGCGTCCGCTGGGGTTGCTTCCTCCTGTGCAGGCGTGTCTGTGACAGTCGGCAGCAACATGGGAGAAGGTTCCACAGCGCCCTCCTCCGTGGCGTCAAGCGAGAGAGGGGCAGCATCCTCCAGCGGAGTAGATCCCACCGCGGCAGGCGACGACGCGCCATCGGCCTGGGCAATGGGCGCAAGATCGACGCGTAAGCTGGCGACTACGGCGCGGCGCAGCGGCTCGAAGACAGCAGACTGCGGCGCGGCGACGACCATGCCCACCAGATAGGTGGAAGCGGCGCCGGAGATGGCGCTGACATGCAGCGCCACTGGCTGTCCCAACCATTCAGCGCTGGCGGTCTGCTCGTAGCGGCTTTGGGCATCCTGTTGCCGGGCGACGCCGGGCGCGTCCATCGTCACGCCGGTGTAGGGCAGATCCTCAGCAGCCAGGAAAATCTCCACCGCCTGACGCGTCGCCTCCGCATCGTTGGCCGCCGCGGGTTTTGCGAGGCGGGCGACAAAGAGCCGCGCAATGCGGTCAGGCGCATCGAATGTGTAAACGAAGCTGTGCGCGTGCGTGGTGCTGCCCGGCGTCCAGGTGACAGGCGTTTCGAGCCAGAACGCGCGGTCGTCTGGTTGAAAGCCGTGCAGCGTCAGGGTGGCAGGCGCAGCGCTGGCTTTATCCTCACCTGGCCGTGAGCCCGTGTTGCCTGTCAACCAGGCGGGTGGGTTGATCAACAAGAATACGGCGGCTATCCCCGCGATGAGCGCGCTCAGTCCGAACAGGATCGCGCCGCCTGCGCCCCGTTTGCGCGTCGCCGCGGCCACCTGGCTCTGAGAAGTGGCGGTGGCGAGCATACGCGCCTGCACGGCGCGCAACTCGCCGCTGGAAGGCGTCCAGGTCAACCCTTTGGCAAGCGCCTGCGCAAAGTCGCCGGCGGTGGGATAGCGGGCGGAGGGTGACTTTGCCAGCACCTTTTTCAGCGCATAGATCACGCCGGGCGGCAGCGCCTGATTCACCTCTTCCGGCTGGAGCGGCGGCTCGTAGACGATCTTATGCAGCAACGCCGGCTGGCTGTCGGCCTTGAAGGGCATCACGCCGGTAAAGAGCGAGTAGGCGATGACGCCGAGGCTGTAGATGTCGGCGCGGCGGTCGACCTCGCCCCCGCGTGCCTGTTCGGGCGCCATGAAGGCCGGCGTCCCCACGGTGGTGCCGACGATGGTGTAGGCCGTGTGGTCTTCATCCAGAAGTTTGGCGACGCCGAAGTCCATCAGCAGCGCGCGCCCCTGCTGGTCGATCATGATGTTGCTGGTTTTGATGTCGCGATGCAGTACGCCGAGGCTGTGGGCATAGTCGAGTGCGCTGCCCACCTGCCGGACGATCTCGACTACGTCCGCTGCGGGCAACAATGTACGTTGCGTGCGCAGTAGATCGGCCAGCGTCTGCCCCTCCACGTACTGCATCGCCAGGAAGTGATAGCCATCGTCTTTGCCGGTCTCCAGCGTGCGCACGATGTGGGGATGGCGCAGGCGCGCGGCGCTCTTGCCCTCGCGCTCGAAGCGCTGCAAATAGCGTTCGTCGTGCGCCAGATGAGGGGGCAGCACCTTGAGCGCCACCACCGCGCCCGACCGCCCATCCACCGCGCGATAGACCACGGCCATGCCGCCGCGGCCGATCTCAGTTTGGATGCGATAGGGGCCGATCTGTTGGGGTGTGGTGCTCATGGGTGCATAATCTGTGTGCTGCTAAAGCTGTGTGCTGGCATCAACTGGCATCGGCGAAGGCGCCGGCTTACGGAACTGCCGTATTGTCACATCTGCGGGCAGTTTCCGGCTTTCTGTCGTCATCGTTGCTGCACAATTCGACTTTGTCGACAAAAAAGTTGCTATTCTTAGTTGCGTTGAGTTTCGCCCAAAAGGCAAACTTGATCGACTGACCTTGATAACTGGACACGTCAATTGCTTCCGCGCACCCATCGTGATGTGGCAGAAGCCACCCAAAGCGGCTGTGGCCGAATCGTTTGCACCGCCGTTATGGATCACGCGTATTTCAGCCCGATCATTCGTTGCGACGATTTCACTAGAATCGATCCAATAGCGGTAGGTGATGCCTAAGGAATCGTATCCCATTGGGAGGGTAATCGGTTGGCTGAGTTCGTTGATTGCGTTGTACGCTCCGCCCAGCCAGGCGAAGTAGGCGCCGCCGTAGTCCATCGTCGGATAGCCATTGATTGGGGTGAAAATCAACTTGCCGGGCTTCTCATCTACTATTTCCGTCCACCCATTTCCGCTGCCGACTTCAAAGTCGCCATTCAAGAACTTTGGGAGTTCTGGCTTGGGAGGCGGGGTAATGATCAGGGGAAGGTATAGCGTCCATGGCGTGACCGTCAGCGCCTCGGTTACAGTGATAATGCGATTTGTGGTGGTCGGCACCCAAGCATTCTGAATCTCATAAAGTTCTGCCGTGTTGGTTAGCCTAAGCAACTCGGTGACTGTGGGCATCTGCACAGTGTAGGTAAATGCACGATGTTCGCCAAACTTTACGTCAACCTCCCACATGATCAGATTATTTTCCACTGTTTTGGCTGTCGGGGTGATGCTTTCCTCGATAACTACCAGACCCACAGGCAGCGTGTCGGTGATGCCAATGCGCGCTGTGTAGCTTACTGCGCTGGTATTGGCAATCTGGAGGGTGTAGGTAACAACCTCCAAGCTCCGCGCAGTGTGTAGGCTTCCCGATGGAGATTGCATAGTCTTGGTGAAAGATGTCAGAGGTGGGATTGTGCCGTCGTTGGGCAACTCGTCGGCGAAAAGCGTGACTGAGTTTGCCAGTAACAGATAGGCTAATCCTGCTCCTAACCACATCAGTAGAAACCACTGTGTACGTTTCATTATCTTCCTCCTATTGCTTTTCACATTCTCTTATTTGCTAGGTGCGTTTGTCGGCTCATGCGTCGGCCCGCCGCTACTTCCACTCCCGCCGCCACCGGACGGCACTGTAAACGCAAACGGCCCGGCCAGGGGGCGAAGCCGCCTATATGGCTCTGGCTGCACCAGGTAAAGCGCCCAGCGATACGCATCAGGCGCCAGGTCGCCGACCGGTAGAAGTATCTCGGTCGAAGGCGAGGAACGCACCAACCCTCTTGCCCCTGCCTCACTCTCTCCATTTGCCTTCCAGAAGACCACCTCATATTCCTGATCGGGCGCCAAATCAGCATCGGGCCGCCAGCGAAACAGGGTAGCGGTATAACTGCTATGGTTGTCGCCAGGCGCCAGAATCACTGCGGAGCGCGGGCCGGTCTGCATGTCGTTGTCCGGGGGCGGTGGCGTAGCCACCTGGTTACCCGTCGGTGCGACCGCGGCAGGGAAAGGGGTGCGGGTGAGTGTAGGTGTGGGCGATGGCGACGCGGTTGGTGTTGCGGCCGGCGTGCTGGTGGGCATGCGGGTGCTGGTCACAGCAAGCGTCGGCGTCGTATTGGTCGTCAGTTGATCAGTCGCAGCGACGGTAATGGCAATTTGCGTCTCAGTCAATGCCACCGCCGTCAGCGTCGCTTCTGGGCCGATAGTCGTAGGGTTAGTGAGTAGCGGTTGCTGCGTGAACGGTTGTGTTCCTGTGATGATTTCACCCGGCGCACCTTCCACGAGTGGGGTGGAAGTGGAGGCAGGAGCGCCGTCGTCACTGGCGGCCTGTTCGCTCGATAGGGCGTCAGCCAGAGGCGTCATGGTGGGCGTTTCTGGCGCCGCTTCTGTTTGCGCCTGATCGGGGATGGGCGAGAGGGTATCGACAACTGTCGGTGTATAACTGACCGGCGTGGCCTTGTCTTCGCTGCTGGATGGTTCGGTTACGGTGGAGGCCATAGCGACGACCTCGCCTGCATTTGCAGGGGGCGTTGCGACCGGCTGGCTGTTGCTCGTGAAGCTAAAAACCAGGAAAACCAGGATCGCCAAGATCGCTCCGGCCGCGGCCAGCGCCAATGCCGGACGGCGCGAAGCTGTGGCCGCGGCAGGCGCCACCAT
Organism: Candidatus Caldilinea saccharophila; assembly: GCA_016710365.1. Lineage (GTDB taxonomy): Bacteria > Chloroflexota > Anaerolineae > Caldilineales > Caldilineaceae > Caldilinea > Caldilinea saccharophila. The sequence goes on from JADJVW010000005.1 coordinate 32,417, forward strand.
GCCCACCGTCGTCCACAGAAGAATGGTAATGTTGTCCGGCTCCTGACGCTTGACCGCCTCATCGATCAACGATTTGACCGCTTTCTCCGGCGCATAGCTGGTCACCGCCCCCGCCATTTCGGCGTCGGTGATGCGATTGTAAAGGCCGTCCGAGCAGAGCAGCAGCGCGTCGCCGGGGCGCAGCGTCAGCGTGGTGTCGCCGACATTGACTTGCTGACGCCCGACTTCGGTCTCGTCGATGTCAGCCAGCGGCTTATCGGGGTCAAGGACGCCTTGATCGATGCTGATGCCGCGCATGTCGCCGAGATAGCGCAGGATCACATGTTTGTTCGGATGGTTGGCCGCCTGCTCGCGTGTGATGCGCCCTTCTTCCAGCGCCTCTTGCACCCAGGTGTGGTCGCGTGTCAACTGATGCGCCTTGCCGTCACGCACAAGATAGGCGCGACTGTCGCCGAGATGCATGGCAAGCAACTGGTTGCCGTCAACTGCGGCGGCGACCAACGTCGTGCTCATCCCTTTAGCTCGGGATCTTTGCGCGCAGTTTCCAGAATTTCCTGGTTGGCGCGGTGGATAGCGTCGGCCAGCCGGTCGCGCAGTAACTTGGGTGCGGCGCGATTGGGCGGCGGCGGCGTCTGCAAGATCTGCTGGATCACGCGCACGGCGATATCACTGGCGCGTTCGCCGCCGTGGGTGCTAGTGACGCCGTCCGCCACTATCAGAAACTGCACGGGTTGACCGTTGTCACCGGGGCCGGTAAAAACCGTGAAGCGATCTTCATTGGGTTTGTTGCGTGCGCCGTTATGGGTGCCGGCATCGACCCGCGTTGGTTTGTCTAGAAAGTTGACGCCCTCGAATGTCGGCATCGGTTGCTCCTTTATCGGTCAAAGGTAAAGCGGCGCACCTCGCTGACGAGGCGCCGGGGGCTGTGTTGTTGGTTGGTATATACCTGGCAATTTTCGATCAACAGCACGCCCCAATAATAGGTTGCGCCATCTTCGAGCCATGCCATACTGATGTCGTACTCTTCATTGAAGACGCGCGTGACAAAGTTGTCGCGGTTGGCGCCCCAGATGCCCCAACCGCTTTGCCAGTTATTGGGCTCTCCTCGCCAGAAACTGACCTCGAAACATTCATTTTCTTTGAGCGCGCGGCTGGGGATCCAGCTAAAGCGCACTTCGCCCGCCGCGGTGATGTTGTCAGCAGGGCCTCGCAACGTCACGTTAAGATCGCCGCCATCACCGGCAGGCGTCACCACAGGCGTTGCCTGCACCTGGCTCGCCGGAGTCGGCGAGATGGGAAGCGGCGCCGGTGTGCGTGTGGGCGTGGGGACGCGCGTGGACGTGCCGATCATTGGGGTGGAAGTGGGGCTGCCGCCCGCAGACGCGACCGACGCCGGCGTGGCCGTGGCAACGCGCACGGTGGCAACGCGCGTCGAGGTGGCAGTGGCAACATGCGGCGTTTCGGTGGCAGTCGGTGTGTGCACGGGTGTGCGCGTCGGTGTGTGGGTTGCAGTGCGCGTCGCCGTCGGAGTAGGCGTGTCGATCGGCGTCGAAGTCGGCGGTTTTGCGTTTTGCGTTAGAGCCGCTGTGGTTGCGGTTGCCGTGGGTGAAGCGCCAGGTAGGAGCGCGTTTTCTCCCGCCGCAGATGCGGCGGATGCCAATCCACCGGACGGCGTTAGGTTGCCAGCACCCGGGTTCAGTTGGGACGAGTTTGCAAACAGCAGCATACCCGCCAACACCATCGCCGCGGCCACGCCGATGCCAGCCAGCCAAAAGCCTTGATCGGCGCGACGTGCGTTGCGCGTGACGACAGGCGCCGCGCCTGGTTTGCGTACATGCTGTTGCAATTTGCGCACTTCATCGGCAAACTGGAGCGCCTGGATGCGGTCAGCACTGCGGTCAGCCGTGGCGCCGACGATCAATCGATTCAAGCCTTCCGCCAACTGCCTTTCCTGGATAACGGTGGTATCGTCGCTGAGTTCGTCGGGAGCGAGCGGCGTCCAGGAATGACTGCCCGGCCGGTCAAGCTCCGGCTTGCGTCCAGTCATCATGGTGTAAAGCACCAGCCCGGCGGCATACACATCCCAGGAGGGATCTACCTCGATTTTGCGGCCAATGCGCAGCGCCTCGTGGAGTTCAGGCGTGATCCAGCGAGGAGTGCCCGAAGCAAGCTGCGGGCCATCCGACGGGTTTTTGGCAATGCCAAAGTCGATGAGAATTGGACGGGTGGCGTCGGTCAGGCCATACCCGGCGGGCTGTTCATGAAAAAGAATGTTGCGCGGCTTAATGTCACAGTGGATGCAGCGGCGTGCGTGGAGATAGGTCAGCGCGTCGCCCAACTGTTCGGCGATCTCCAGCGCAAGCGAGGCCGGCAGTTTCTGCCGCTCGTTGAGCAACGATTGAAGATCTCCGCCGGGAAGGTAATCGGTGACCAGAAACCAGGGGTTGCCCGGCAAATCCGAACGGGCGCGGAAAATGGGCTGCCGCGAAGCTTCGCGTTCGGCCACCGTGCGCAGGCGGATGATGTTGGGGTGCTCCAGCTTGCCCAACCATTTTTCTTCGTTCTCGATGGCGCGCTGGTTGGTCAAGCTGTACTGAGTATCGCTCATGCGGGCAATCTTGATGATCACGAGATTGCCCGGCGAGGCTGTACTCTCGCGGGTGACTTCACTGGCTAACCATAGGGTGGACATGCGCGTCTCATCGAGTTGACGCGTGGGTCGATAGCGATATGGGCCTAAGTTGAGTATAGATGCCGCCATAGGGACTGTTGCCGGCCTCCTGATGTGTGATTCGAACGTGTTGCATGCACCGATCATGACCATAGAAATCATGCTCGAACAGAGCACGGTCTCTGGTCGCGGCCTCATTTATCTGGGCTAACTTTGATTCTGTTCCGACTGATCGTTCAGCTCGAAGCGATAGGAGACCGTGTTGAGGTTGATGATATCGCCGTGATGGAGTTCCACCATATCGTTGACGCGCAGTTTGTGCCGGTTGACATAGGTGCCGCCGGAACTGCCCTCATCCTTGAGGTAGAATTTGCCGTCATCTTTTTCAACTATAGAGGCGTGTAAGCGCGAGACGCGTTGATCGTCGATGATGATGTCACAATAAGCTTGCTTGCGCCCAATCCGCACCTCGCGTCCGCCTTCGATATCAAGTTTAGAGGGCAGATGATCCCCCCCGTCCACGTAAATCAATGAGGCAGGCGAAATAAAATTGACCATCACCTGCGGCTCGGTGGCGTCTTCGGTCAGTTCGTAGGCAGTTTGCTCCACCATGGTGGGCTTGCTGTCAAAGGCAGTTGAGTCATACGCTGCTTCCGTAGCGGTTGTAAAGACATCGTCCACAGGGGGTTTACGGCGCATCAGCATGACAGCAGCCGCGGCGATCAGCAGCAAAGGCATGATCGCGATCAGGATGGTGACCGGCGTCACCGGGATGACGCGTGTGCCCACGAATAAAGCATTGCCGCCTTGGGAAGACGTTCCATATCCAACCAGTCCGACCACGGGCAATGTGGTAGAGAACGCCATGTTCGCTGCCAACGGTGGGATGACGATAGTCGATCCAAGATCGGAAACGTCTGAGCCTGCTTGATTATTTTGAGCGACGCTGGCTGGGGTGGCAGTTTCAAACGCTTCAGGCTCGGGGGTGTCAGTCGGCGTTGGCTCAGGCGTGTCGGTGGGGGCCGGCGTCGGGCGGATCACCTGAACGGTGAAGGAAACAGGCGCTGACTTACCCTCCAATCCTAATTCATCGACCGCGGCCACACGCACCGTGTACACCCCGTTATCGAACGTATCGATTGGAAAGTCAATGGCGCCAAATGGCTCCGAATTTTGCACCACTGTGCGCCCACCCACCTCGTACTCGATGCGTTGGATGGCGCGTTGATGATTATCCGGCCAGGTGATATTTAGCTGAATCGGCAGTGAAGTCGGTGAGATATCAGACAGCGGTGTATCGCTGGCGTCAGCAATACGCACGGATTGGTAATCCGGCGGCGGGATCAAAAGCTCCAAACTGGGCGGGCGTACATTGACGGCGGGGAAATCATAGCGCGCCGTCAATGTACGCCCGTCGGGATACGTGAGCGCCATGCCAACCTCGCTGGGCTGTGGCTTAGTCAGGCGATAAGTATATTCCTGTTGTTGGCGCTGCGCGCCGAACCGTTGCCACATCTCCTCAATTGCGGTGATCTTGTCGGCGCTGCTGTAATCCCAGTAGGCGCCGCCGGTTTCCAGTGCGATCTGCTCAAGATTGCGCCGGCTGGCAGCGTTGCGTGCATCGCCGATCATCACCGCGTCGATGGTGATGCCAAAGCGCGCTGCCTTGCGCACAATCGTTTCCAATTGCTGGGCGCTCACCGGGTCAGCGCCATCGGAAAGGACGACCAGCGTTCGTCGCAGATTGCTGGGCGTAGCTGACGAAGCAAAGCGATCCAAAGCATCGCTGATCAAGCCAAAGAGCGGCGTCGCGGCTGGCGCACGGTCGGGCGCATCCATCCGCACGAGGTTCGCCATGCCCTGATGATCCTGCGACCAATCCGAGATCACGCGCAATGTTCCATCGTCTAAATTCACAGAGTAGGCGGCCAGCCAATCTGTCTCTGCTGACAACTGGGCAACGCGAAAACGTTCGGCGGCGTCAGCCAACTCCCCGTAGCGCGGCAGCACATTGTTGGACAGATCGAACAGAATGCCGACCTGCACGCCAACATCCACCGGGCGGCTATCCAAAATAGGCTGTTCGACGTTGTCCTCGGTCAGCGTAATGGGCAACTCAGCAAGCGCATTTTTCAAGTTTGCGCCATAAGCCGTCACGCGGATCAGCGGCAATTGACTAGGATCAACGCCGGTAATCGTGAGGATGGGTTCTGCAGCATCTTGCGCCTGCGCCATCCGTGCCGGGAGTATAGTCTGGAAGGAGACAAAAAGCAGCAGGACGATCAGCGCTACACACCACACGACAAGTTGCTGAAGTCGCACCTTTGAAGGGGAAATTCATGTTAACGCTCCCGGGGCGGATAGGCTGTTAAGCCGGCGAGATTCTTAAGAGCAGAAAAAATTTATATAAAATAATACAATGCGATTTCGGCAAAAAGAGCTTGCTTTCTGGTCAGGTTACCAGCTTACTGAATTGTAGAACAGATTATTGGTTCTGTAAATCTTGTTTCCTGACAAAATGCTGTGAATTTGTCAGGAAAGGATTCTGCAAACGAGTATAAAGGGGCGCCACACATAAGCTAGGGACAGAATTCCCCTGTTTTACGGGACGTTGACCCTAGATGGACGTCAATTTTGGGGATTGCAAATGGATTACAATTGCAGTATGATGACTTTGGCGCTTCCGACTGGACTTGACCCGGATTCCATTTACATTATCGACAATAGCGTAAGGTTTCCATTGATTGAATTTGTCAGCATAAGCACAACCACCTGATCAACGCGAATCTGGTTGGCGCTGGAACCTGGACGCATCCACAGCCCTGAATGGAATTCCCATAATTTTGAGCTACCGGTTGCGCTCGCTACTGTTGGTTCGACCCAGTTCATGGGGATCTAACCAAAGTCGTCGTATCGATCCAGTTCAATTCAGGAGAATGCTCGTATGTCCAACGAAATCAGGGGAGTTTACGGCGATCTCGAACAGGTCGCCAGCCGGTTTGCTAATGCGCAGTCAGAGGTGGCGGACACCTTCCAAAGGGTGCGTGCGGCCATGGATCCGCTGGAAAATGGCAGTTGGATCGGCCGCGGATCAGATGCCTTTGTGCGCGAGATGCGCGGCGAAGTGCTGCCTGCCGTGCAGAGATTACAACAGTCGCTGGGTGAGGCCGCGCGCACCACCGGCGCCATTGTCCAAGCCCTGCGCCAGGCCGATGAAGAAGCAAGTTCTCCGTTCCGCACTACTTGATCTGCGTTAGCGAGACTGTTCGCAAGAGTGTCGATGAAACTGTAGCCAACCACTTTGCATCAATTGAATGAACGAGGAGGTCATCGCTTATGACTGACGAAATCCGAGTTGTGTATCCCGACATGGAAGAGATGAGCCGCACTTTCCAACAAGGCGCCGAGCAGCTTCAGCAAACCCTGCAGGAAATGCAAACGATTGCCACGGCGTTAGAAGATGGCGCTCTACTCGGACTTGGCGGTGAGGCATTTGTTGAGGGAATTCGTGGCCGATTGGCGCCCGCCATCAACCGGCTGGCGAGCAAATTCAACGAATTGGATCGGGACGTGCGCGCCGCAATGCGTTATGCCATGCAGGCTGATATTGAATCCAAAAGCAAGTTTGGATAAATCAGGAAGGAGATGACGATGTTTGGTATCGAACAAGCCCTGATTCGCATGGCGCGGCAGGTGGTGCAAAATGTCACATCGCAACTGACGCAACAGTTGAATGTGGTGCAAAACCAAGCCCTGCAGCCGATGCGGATGATGGTGCAGCAGGTGATGGGCGGAATTTGGATTGGGGAAGGCGCCAATGCCTTTGTCGAGGAAGTGTCTTCCTTGATGATCCCGGGCGTGGGCCAGGTGATGGATCAGATCAGCACGACGACGCGCAACATCAACCATGCCGTTGAGGTCATCGACGAGGCCGACAAAAAGGTGCAGAGCATGGTAAATTCGTTGAGCGATGTTTTCAGCCGCATCTATTAACAGCTTGTAGAACCATAATTTCCACGGAGGCGATCTATGGATGAAGTTTATATGGATATTCCGGCGGTGCGCCAAATGGCCCAAAATTTCGGGCAAGTTGGCGAAGTTCTACAGGCCGTCAACGCCGCATTGGAGGCGTTGCTGACGATCCTGAAGACGACGGCGTTTATCGGCTTGGTCGGTGGGTTTGCTCTCATCCAGTTTATCGAAATGATCAAACCCCATGTCAAACGGATGGCGGACAAGTGCCAGGAATTGAACAAGGACCTTGTCTCATCAGTGGGCGCTTACGAACGCGGCGACCAGCGCGGCGCCACCCGTTTCTACTAGACGACAGAAGCAATTCAGGGAATTTTGGGCAGCGAAAAACCGAGTTTCTTCAAGAAACTCGGTTTTTGTAAGCGTTGCTCACCCCCTACGACAGCAAGCCCTGCGCCATGGAGATTGCTAACGCCAGCAAGAACGCGACGGTTAGCACTGCCCCGGCCACCACATAAATAGTGCGTTGGCTGGGGCGGCGGTTCTGTTTGCGTGCTTCGGGGATTGGCCCAAAGAAAGCCATCAGTTGTTGGCCGAACGCCGCCGGATCGGGCAGCCGCTTGTTGATCTGTATGTCGGCGCACTGGCGCGCCAGTTCAGCAATCGGGCGTACATCGTCTAGGCGATCCATCGGCTGCTGCGGACCACGCGCAGCCAGCGCATAGAGTGCTTCGTCGCCACGTAGCAGGTCAGGGATCGGCGGCGCACCGATCAGCATCTCGTAGAGCAGCACACCCAGCCCGTAGACATCAACCTGGGCATTGGGTGGAATCTGCTGGCCGCTCTGCTTAGGAAGCCGCCGGCGCTCATCGATCAATTCGGGCGCGGTGTAGGCAGGCGGCAGAAACTCAGGATACCAGGTTTGGGCAAGTGCATCGGCGGGGCTGACAATGCCGAGGTCGACGAGTAGAACGCGCGCGGCATAAGGCGGCGCCGCGTCGAAATGCACCAGCACACTTTCCGGCGCCAGGCCAAAATGAAAGAGGCGGCGCCGATGCAGATAGGCCACCGCGGTGGCGACGCCGATGCTAATCCAGCCGATGTGGTTTGTCCAAAGCTGGGGTTGCTTGCGCAGGATATCACGCAGCGATTCCGCCTCGATGTAGGTGAAGACGTAGTAATAGACAAGGCGGCCCGCGATCATGATTTTGCCGTAAGTTTCCTGCTTGCCGGCCCGTTGCAGATTTACCGGCAGCAAATTGGGCAAAAATGGCGCCGCCACTTTTTTGACCTGCGCCACCGCACACAGTTCGGCCTCGCGTTTGAGGCGCTCTTTGTGGCCAGCGCCTTGATGCGCCACCTTGACATAGACCGGCTCGCCCGGGCGCACGCCCGCATAGACAACGCCCGACCGCAGGATCGTGACCGGGCGCACAATCTCAATATCGGCGATGTGCTCGCCTGTTTCCAGGATTAGCGGCGACAACTCACCGGGGCAGTAGGTCTGTTCGCAATAGAGATTGGCATCGGGAGCAGTCCGTTGGCAGATCAGGCAATGTTGTTGCATAGAGCGGCTTCCTGTTGGGGTGCATGAAGAAGGTCGATTGATGCGTGTAACACTACTCTGATTTGCGGGCCCTGTCAACGAATCTGACAATTTTGTTGTGTTAATTCTCTATCCTCAGCACGAACCAGGATGAGTGACCATCATGAGTGCAAGTGTTGTCCAGGCGCAGTACGAACAGCTTGAACAGATTGCCGCGTGCTTTGCCGCCGCCGCCGAACAGCAGCAGGTGCTGCTGGAACGCGTCAATCGCCAGGTGGAGGTGCTGCGCGGCGGGAGCTGGCAGGGCAAAGGCGTGGCGGCGTTCTTGCAGGAGATGGATGGGGAGGTCGGGCCGGCGCAACAGCGACTGAACGAATCTCTGTACTTTGCCAGTGAAACCACACGGTCACTTGAGCTTACGCTGCGTGCAGCAGAAAATAGCGCTGCCCAACTCTTTCAAAATCGAGAACAAATTACGCTCCCTCCAAGTTCATTGCCGATAATGATTGGACCCAATGGCGAGATTATGCCTTTGCCAATTGGGGAGGTGCCGCCAAGGATTTATGTAACAAATGGAATCAACAACGATGGAAGCGGGAATGTTGCGCTACGCAACTATCTAGTCAAATACGGCTATCCTTCCAGCCAAGTTGTTGTTTTGCCTGGTATTTACTCGACCAACTTGGCTGGAAAGTGGGATAAATTGGATATTCCGCACTTTGAAGGAACTAACCTTAGCGGCACGAAATATGAAAACAAATTCCTGAGTCCAGTCAACTGGCTGACTGAACATGCCGCCAATGCAGCCAACAATGCAACAGGGGCTGCTGCTGACAGAGTGAATTTGGTTACATCGAGTGTCAATGGAGCAGTATCTTACACACTTCGATTTCTCAATAGTATGATGGGAGGTGCACAAGTATGTTCCGAGTATCAAACTGGAGGTGACACCGAGACATACAAGATTGAGCAGGCAATACTGCAAGATACCATGCGCAACCCATTAACTCCAGGTCAGAAGGTTATCATTATGGGTCACAGCGGTGGCTCCGCCCCAAATGCAAACGCCGTTACGCGCTTGTCAGGTACGTTAATAAAAAGAACTGATAGAACTATTTCTCCTCTAGAGTTTGAAGGGCTTGTATCAATGGGATCCCCTATTTTCAACCGTGATGCAGCAAGTCGGTTGACGCATGTGGTCGAAATCAGACATGAAGATGATTTTGTGGGGAGACCTTGGCTGCGCTCCGATGAAAGAAAATCTTTCATACAAGACTTTGTAGATCGTGACTGGAATGTCAGTTCAACATATACGATTTCGGGGTCCTACCCTGGACTATTCGCACCACACACTGATTCCTATTCCGACATAGAGAGCAGCCAAGTAGCTGACATTCTCAATCAGAATTTCAAACTCGGCTTGGCACGCCAGACAGATTGATCTCTAGAATATTATGTCAATAAAGAGAGTGAGACTTATCATGTTTGCGTGGTTATGGAGCCTTGTAGCAGGTTGCCAACAGACAATTCCGACAGAGTACTTGTCGAACAGCATATCAGGATCGGAACGTTTCATTAACGCCCAAGAGATTGGACGTTGGTCAAATAGTCTGCCCTCCAATGCGACGCTTAACTACTTTCAAGTTCTCACGACTTCTGGCAACAATGAATTTCGTACATTCTTGCGCACAGGCTCAGAAGAAATCAGTTCAGTTTATGTTGGTCAACTGGTCCCTATCTTTCCAGATGCACCAATACAGGTGGTGCTGTTCGCCGTCAATGGAGACCACTACATTGCAGGCACAATTGACGAGACTGTTCCTGGAACACTGGAGACCATAGCGTTTGAGCGATACGAACCGGACTCCTCGTTGTGGGCGGAAGCAACTAAGATCAGCGATATCCGCGAACGCCTTTTTCTGATCCCAATTACAACCACAGAAGCACAACAATGGCAGGCGGTGCAACGCATTACCATCAGCACACGCGAGGCACTCAAAGCAATGCACGACGAAATCGACGCCGCAAAGGCAGAGCAACGTCTGCCGGAACATGACGGCAGCGCATGGTCCAAGTTTTATGCGCCCGCAATCGATATTTCAACAAGGTTCATCAATCTATATGACTAATCCGCGATCAACTCAAAACTACAAGCCGTTAGTTTTCCTGTCGTTTGACGAGATCTTTTACCTTTGCAGTCTCCTTGATCGCCCACCGTTTGTTGGACTCGGGGTTGCTGGGTACAGTGAAGAAGTGACCCTGGAACAGCGCGCATACGGTCTGATTTGCGCAGAACGCTCGCTGCGCGCACGTGGTATAGCGCGCTTTGACCAAACAGGCAATATCCAAATTCAGAATGACATACTGAATGCTGTAGGGATTGCCGCATACGCTGAACAAACGTATGTGTTGCAAAAAATAACAGAAGATAGCGTACTAGACCAGATATCATCTTATGTTTTGGCTGATCAGGCAATGTTGCTGTTCAACCCGTCACCAATGATTTATGGGATTGTTATCTTGCCGGATCGCGAGCAGTTAATTGCTGAAATGACTGCTTATAGCCTACCTCTAGAAACCACAGAATCATCGCACCAACAACATAAGTTTCTTGTTTCAAAAGAAATGCTTGAACGTATTCAACAGGTATCATCACCAATGCCAAGCAATCTGCTTGTTTCCCAGTTGCAAATGGAAGGAGTACCTGTAAATTCCGCTCATGCATTTGCCGAGACCATGGAGAAAAATCACACACTGACATCGATCCATGTGATTATTCCACAGTCACAGGATCGTACGTCGGTGCAACAAATCACAGTAGTTCAAAGTAGCAAGATTGGGTGGCTGGTGGTTGAATCATCGAGCAATTTAGCAGGCGGTGCGACCGTTTATAGCGTTAGCTCATTATTGCGCGACCGACTCGCAAAGTCATTTGCTGAGTGGCTGTTACCCCAATGACCCCAACACCCATCGACCGCCCCCCGCGCATCCAACCCGAACTACCCTTTGGGGAGATCGACATCCCCAAGCCGCCGGACAAACGCACCGACGGCTGGATGCGCGTGTTGCAGGTGGCGCTGCCCACGATCACCATCCTGGGCTACATCCTGATGTCGGCCTTTGGCGGGATGGGACGCAACCCGTGGTTCATGATTCCGATGGCGCTCTCGGTGGTGGCGTCGGTGATCTTCTCGCTCTACACCTACCAGCGCGAGAAGCAGGAGCAGGCGCGGCAGGCGCGCAAGTACACCGCGCGCCTGGTCGAGCTGAACAAGGCGATGCTCGCCAGCCACGAACAGCAGCGCCGCTTTTACACACATAACTACCCAGAGGTGACGACTGCCTTTCAACTCGCCGAGACGGCCTATGCGGAAGCCAAAACCCCCACGCACCCGCTGCGCTCGCAGGCGGCTGTGGGAACGTCGCACCGAGGATGGCGATTTTGGCGTGCTGCGGCTGGGCATGGGCGCGCTGCCTTCGACGGTGGTCTATTCGGTGCAGGACGCCGACCTCTTCACGGACGACCCACAGTTGCGCGCAGCCATGAAACTGGCCGATGACTCACGCTTTGTGCCCGACATTCCAGTCATCCTTTCGCTGCGCCCGCCGCCGGAGAAACGTAAGGACGACGAACCGGGTGAGCGTGAAGAAGAGGCGCAGGCAAAAGAGCAGCAGGTCGTGCGCACGCCCCATACCCACGCGCTTGCGTTGGCGGGTGACCGGCAAGCCGTCTATGGCTATGCCCGCGCGCTGCTCTCGCACTTTGTCGTGTTCCATTCGCCGCTCGACACGCGCGTCTATGGTGTGGCGCAGAAGGACGCCGAGTGGCGTTGGGCGACGGCGCTGCCGCACAGCCAGGGCGAGCACAGCGCGCAGTGGTGTTTCCTCAATGCGCCGCCCGACGCCGAAGACGAAGTGATCAGCGAGGACGAGGAGGAGACGCCCTACACCCGCTTTCTGGAGGGGATTCGTCGCACATTGGCGCAGCGCAAGCTCCAGTTGGAGGAGCGCGACGACAACAGTCAGGGCGGATTGTCCAGTCAGGCGGCCACGCTGCCTTTTCTGCTGCTGGTCGTCGATCTGATGGACGCCGCGTATCACGCCGATTCTCCGCTCAAGGAGATCGAGGGAGACTCGGCGCTGTCGATCCTGTTGGAGAATGGCGGACAATTGGGCGCGGCGGTGATCTTTTTGACCCCCGACCGCAGCAAGGCGCCCAGCCAATGCACCGCGGTCGTCGAGATCGAACGCACGACGCCGCCTTCCAACCGCAAGAACAACGGGGTGCTGAGCTATCGCTATGCTGAAGTGGGCGTCAATACGGTGCGCTATCTGGGCGCCGCTGCCACGGTCGACCGCGTGCAGGAGATGAGCACGCTGTCGCAGCGGCTGGCCGAATGCAACATCCGCCGCAGCGCCGGCGCCGACATCGCCGCCGCAGTGCCTTTTCTGGAGCTGATGAACTACAAGACGCTCCAGGCGCTGCAGGTGGGCGTCGTCCCCAAATGGCGTGAAAGCATCACTGCGCCGCGCGCCAACTGGCTGCGCACCAAGATCGGCATGTTGGCCGGCAACAAGCCGCGCACCCTGGTCTTTTCCGCCAAGCGCGACGGCGTGCATGGCATGGTGGCAGGCTCCACCGGCTCCGGCAAGTCGGAGCTGCTGATCTCGCTGATCATGGGGCTGGCGCTCCAGTACGACCCGACCGTTGTCAACTTCGTGCTGGTCGATTATAAGGGCGGCAGCGCGTTCGATGCCCTCCGTGACTTGCCGCACTGCGTGGATCTGGTCACGAACCTCAACGCCAATGGCGTGACGCGCATGTTCACCGCCATCAACTCCGAGTTGAAACGGCGGCAGGCGCTCAACACCGACACCGACACCAAAGACATCGTGGAATATCGACAGAAAGGGCTGCACGTCACCTGGCCGGACGGTAGCGAGGGCAGGCCCTATCCGTTCCTTTTTATCGTCATCGATGAATTTGCCGAGATGATCGCCGACCGCACCGAGTTTCGCGGCGAACTGGAGAGCATCACGCGCGTCGGGCGCGCAGGGCGTGCATCTGCTGCTGGCCGCGCAGCGCCCCACCGGGCGTCACCGAGCAGATGCGCTCGAACATCAAGTACCGCCTCTGTCTGCGCGTAGAGACGCCCGCTGAGAGCCGCGAACTGTTGCGCCGGCCAGACGCCGCCTTCCTGCCTGGCAGTTTGCCGGGGCGCGGTTTTTTGCAGGTCGGCAACGATGAGGTTGAGATGATCCAGATTGCCTACGCCGGCGGCGCCTATCGCGACCCGGCGCCGGTGCTCTGGCCGGATCGCAAGCAGGATGGGTTGCTCTATTCCTATCGTGAGACGCCGGAACTCTATCGTGTGCTGATCAGGGCCCTCGCCAAAGTCGCGCGCGAGGAGAGGCGACCCCGCCAGCGCGCGCCCTGGCCAGATTTTCTGCCGGAAACGCTTGCGCTGACCCAAGTCCTGGCCTCCGATGACGACAAGATTCCCGCCATTACTTCGTGGCATTACCTGGGCAATGTCGAGCAGATTTTGGGCGGACAGCCGGCAGAGCACACGCTGTCGCTCAATCCCGCGCTCAACAAATGGCTGAACGGTGAGGAAGGCTGGAGTGAGACGCCGGGTTGGGCGCAGGTTGCGCTGCGCCCGGTGGTGGGGCTGGTCGACGATCCCTTTGCCGCCCGCCAGATCCCGCTGGTGATCGACCTGGCGCAGGGCCACGCCGTGCTGATCGGCGGCTCTGGGTGGGGCAAGACGCTCTTTATACGCACGCTGTCAGTCAGCCTGGCCGCCAACCATTCACCCGACCGCCTCCATCTCTATCTGCTCGACCTGGGCGGACGCAATCTCAATGCGTTGGAAGCCTTGCCGCACGTCGGTTCGGTGATTTCGACCGACGACGAGGGGTACGAGGAGCGCGTCGCCCAGCTTTTCCGCGACATCGGTGCGATTGTCGCACGACGCAAGGATAAACTGGCGGCCGCCAACGTCACCTCGCTGTACGAGTACAATGGCCTTCACCCGGACGACGCACAGCCGGCGCTGGTGATCGTCATCGACAACTTTGTCGAGTTCCGCGAAACCTTCGACAGCGGCAACGACGAGATTGACGATGTCTTCGATCAATTTGTAGATCTGGCGCGACGCGCACGCGCCCACGGCGTACATTTCGTCGTGACCGCGCACACCTCCGCGGCGATCCCGCAGCAGGTCTTCAACCTTTTCAGCGAACGGCTGGTGCTGCGGCTGAACGATCCGAGCGAATATCGCGCCATTGTGCCCGGCGCACCGGAACCGCTGCCTGAGATCGCCGGACGCGGTTATGTCAGAATCGGCGCGCAGGCGCTCACCTTCCAGGTCGCGCGCCCTTTCGATCTGGAACAGACGGGCATGACCGAAGCCGAAGAGTTGGCGATCGTCGGCCGTCAGATGCAGGCGTTCATGCAAAGCACCGGGCGACGCTTTGCACTGCCGATCCGCATCGACCCGTTACCCACGTCGTTACTTTTCAAACGGCTGCTGACACGGTTGTGGGCGCTTGAAGAGAACAAGCCGTTCCTGGCTCAGGTGCGGCGCCACACCGCGCAGCGTTGGCAGGCGAGTCTGGCGCCGGACGAAGCCGACTGGCCCGCCGTACCGCTGGGCGTGGTCTCCGGCAACCGCCCGCGCACACTCTATTTGGAAGCCAAGCGCGATGGCGTGCACGGGCTGTTGGCGGGTGGCACCGGCTCCGGCAAATCCGAGCTGCTGATGACGCTGATCGTCAGTTTTGCGCTGCATTACGATCCAAGCGTTCTCAACTTTGTTCTGGTCGATTTCAAGGGCGGCGGCGCGTTTCTGCCCTTTGAAAAGTTGCCCCATGTGGTCGATGTCGTGACGAATCTGCACAAGTCCGGCGTGCAACGCATGTTTACGGCCATCAACGCCGAGTTGCAGCGACGACAGGAACTCAACACACGCACGCGCACCAAGGACATCGTCGAATATCGCACACAGGGCTTTCATCTGCACGGCCCGGACGGCGCGCCGGGCATCCCCTATCCGCATCTGTTCGTAATCATCGACGAGTATGCCGAGATGATCGCGGGCAACCCTGAGTTCAAGGACGCGCTTGATTCGATCACGCGGACAGGGCGCGCGCAGGGCGTGCATCTGTTGCTGGCCGCGCAACGGCCGCTGGGCGTCACCGACCAGATGCGCGCCAACATTAAGTATCGAATCTGCCTGCGCGTGGAGGAAGTCGACACCAGCCGCGAAATGCTGCGGCGTCCCGATGCCGCGTTCTTGCCCAACGGCATGCCTGGACGCGGCTATTTGCAGATCGGCAACGATGCCATCGAATTGATGCAGGTCGCCTACACGGGCGAGGATTATACGGACCTGCCCGATGACGCGATTCGCGAAGGCGCGCGCCAGCCTAAATTCTACGATGTCATCGTCGATCTGGCGCAGGATCTGCTGGTGAGTGAGCGCCCACGCCGGCCATGGCCGCCGCCGCTGCCCGCCAGTTGGCGCCTCGTCGATCCGCTGAGCGTTGCCTATTGGGGAGCAGCGGCGGCGCGCCAGGTGACGCTGGGGCAGCGGCCGCTCAGCTCGCTCAATCCTTACGTACAGGATTGGCTGGATGGCCGCGGCGCGTGGCCTGGCATAGATTGGGGCGCCCAGGCCCTGCGTGGCGTGATTGGTCTGGTTGATGACCCGCAGCGCGCCCGCCAACTGCCGCTGGTCATCGACTTTGCGCGCGGCCATGCGGTGATCTTCGGCGCGTCGGGTTACGGCAAGACGACCCTGCTGCGCACGCTGGTGGCCAGCCTGGCCGCCACGCACACGCCGGCCGAGTTTCAAGCGCACATCCTCGACCTGGGCGGTCGCTCGCTTGATGTGCTGAAGGATCTGCCACACGTCGGATCGCTCATTATTCCTGACGAGCGCGGCTACGAGGAGCGCGTCGATCAACTGCTGCGCGAGCTCGATAATGTGCTGGAAGAGCGCAAGCGACGCTTTGGCAGCGCCGGCGTCTCCTCGCTCTTCGAATATAACCTGCGCACGCCGGCCGATCAATTGCCGGCGATTCTGGTTGCCGTCGATAGCTTCAGCGTGTTCATCGAAACCTTTGGCGGCAAAGGCGGCGTGGACGACAGTGACTCGCTGCTCAACAAGTTTGTTGCGCTGACGCGGCAGGCAAAGGCGTATGGGATCCATTGCGTCATTACAATCAACCGGCTGGGCGCGCTGCCGACGCCGATCTACAGCCTCTTCACCGAACGCTTGACGCTGCGCCTGGCTGAAGTCGACGACTACCGGGCGATTGTAGGTGGGTCCATCCCAAGTTTTGAAGAGACGCCGGGGCGAGGCTATGTCAAAGTCGGTCGCGACCCGCTGGAATTTCAGGTTGCCCTGATCATTGGCCGAGCAGACGACGAGACCGCGCCTTTGAACGAAGCGGACACGATCCGGGCGATGGCACGCGCCATGCACGCGCAGGGGCTGGCGCGCTGGCAAAAACAGCTTCCTTTCCGCATTGAGGCACTGCCCAAACTTTCGGACTACCGGCAAGTACTGAGCGGGCTTGTAGAGATGCCGGATGACGCCACGTTCGTCGGCAGGCTATACGAAGGGATGCGGGAGCGCTGGCAACAGACAAGCGAAGCCGAGTCCGCCGACTGGCTGCAATTCGTGCTCGGCATCACCGCCGGCAACCGCCCGCGCACGCTGCATCTTGAAGCAAAGCGCGACGGCGTCCACGGCTTGATTGCGGGCGGCACTGGTTCGGGCAAATCCGAACTGCTGATGACGATGATCGTAGGAATGGTCGTCAATTACGATCCGTCGATTTTGAACCTGGTGCTGGTGGACTACAAAGGCGGCGGTGCGTTCAAGCCCTTTGAAACACTGCCGCACGTCGTCGATATCGTGACCAACCTCAACAAGGCGGCCGTCCACCGCATGTTCACCGCCATCGGCGCCGAGATGCGCCGTCGTCAGCAACTCAACGCCGAAACGGGCACGAAAGACATCATCGACTATCGCACGCGCGGGCTGCACCTCACTCGCGCACCGTTTCCGCACCTTTTCATCGTCATCGACGAATATGCCGAGATGATCGACGACAACCCCGAATACAAGGCCGAACTGGAGAGCATCACGCGCGTTGGACGCTCGATCGGCGTCAACCTGATCCTGGCGTCACAGCGTCCCAAAGGCGTCACCGACCAGATGCGCGCCAACATCAAGCTGCGCATCTGCCTGCGCGTTGAGGAGATGGACACCAGCCGCGAACTGCTCCGCCGCCCCGACGCCGCGCTCCTGCCCAGTGGCATGCCGGGGCGCGGCTATTTGCAGATCGGCAACGAGAACCCCGAGCTGATCCAGGTTTCCTACACCGGCGACCCACAGCCAGACGACCGACCTGCGGCTGTCGTCTGGCCCGCGCGCACCGCCATGCTGCCGGCTGCCATCGACGAAGCGCCGAAATTCTACGATATGGTGGTGCAGCTTGCTCGCGCACTGCATCGCAACCGGATGGCGCCGAAGCCGTGGCCCGGTTTCTTGCCCGACAATTTCAGCCTGGAAAGCACGCTGTTTGACGCCAAAAGCAACCAGCCGCGCATCTTGATGGAGCAGGTCGCGCACTGGGCGAACGACGAAACCACGGATCTGTGGCCGGGCGTCGATTGGGGGCAAGGCGCGCAGCGCGCCACCGTCGGGCTGGTCGATGACCCCGCGGAAGCTGTGCAGACGCCCCTGACTTTCGACCTCAGCCGCTATCATCTGGCCGTTTTTGGCGATGCTTCCTCCGGCAAGACCAACCTGCTGCGCACGCTGCTCCTGTCGTTGGCGGCCACGCACGCGCCCGACGAACTGCACCTCTACGTGGTCGATCTGGGCGGTCGCAACTATCGTGCTATGCAGGCGCTGCCTCACGTGGGGACGGTCATTTACGCCGACGAAGAAGCGTATGACGAACGTTTTAGCCGCCTGCTCGACATGCTTGACCGCACGATTGCCGAGCGTCAGATGCGGCTGGCGGAGGCGGGCGTCGGGTCGTTGTATGAGTACAACGCGCTCCCCGAAACCACCGCGCGGCTGCCGGCGATCGTGGTGGCGATCGACAACTTCTCCGAGTTGTGGGACAGCCAGCAGCTCATGGTTGAAAACACACTGGCGCCGCTGATTCGTCGTGCGCTGGCCGCGGGCATCACCTTTGTCGTGACGAGCAGCGGCGGCAGCATGGCCAGCAAAGTGAGCACTCTTTTTGGCGAGCGCATCACCCTGCGCCAGTCCAACCCCGACCGCTATCTCGATCTCGTCGGCCGCGGCGCCATCGACTTCGGCGCGCTGCCAGGACGCGGCTATGTGCGTCGCGGGCAGCGACCGCTGATGTTCCACGCGGCGCGGCCGATTGGTCTGCTCGATGCCGCGCAGCCGTTTGATGCTTTTGCCGAGAGCGCCGAAATTCAGCGCGTTGCTGCCAGCATGAACGCATTCGTGCAGCGCAATGAGGCACAGCGTACTGCTTCGCCACACGGTGCAGACAGTGCACCCGATGCGCACGTCAGGCCCGACCCAATTCACATCTTGCCGGAAACTATCTCGTTGCAAGCTATGCTGGACGAGGCGAGTGTGACAAGCGGTGGTGGGCTGGAAAGCGTGTTGGGTGAGGACGCAACCTTGCAGCCGGCGCTTGCCAACCTCAGCCGGTTGGGGCCACACTTTACCATCGTGGGACCGCCCTTCTCCGGCAAGACAACGGTGCTTTACAACTGGATCTTCTCACTGGCGCTGCGCTATCCACCGCAACAGGCGCCGATGATCCTGATCGACACGCAGCGCCGCCTGTTTGACTACGGTGGTCGCCACAAGCTGCTCGAACTCCCGCACGTGCTCGCCATCATTGAGGAGGTGGACGAGCTGGTCGCGCTGTTGCCCAAACTGCGCAACGAATGCGCTGCCTTGGCGGATGCCCAGGCGCGCGAATTATTCATTTTTATCGACAATTTCGACGATTTCAGCGATGAGTTGATCACCAGGCGTCCACTCAATGAGGAACTCGCCCAAATGGCGCGGCGCTTCGGGCGAGATGGCCTGCACTTTGTGATCGCCGGCTCGACCGAACTGACCAGCGCCAGTGCGGAGCTGCGTCGCCGCGTACAGTCATCCAACTATGGGTTGGGTCTGCGCATCAGCCAAACCCTCGATGCCTTGCGCGTCAACAAACGACCGGCCGGCATTCAGGATCAGGAGCTTCCTATTGGCCGCGGCTATCTTGTTAAATCGGGGGCAGCGACGCTGATCCAGGTGGCGACGCCCTACACCGACCCGCGCGCGGAGACGGCGGCAGAAACGACCGCAGAAGCGGATGAACTCCTGACAACGGCGCAGGCGCTCGACGGGTGGGTGGAGCGCGTCCTCGCGCAGCATCCGGAAGCGCGTGCACAATGGGGACGGCCAGCCGCAGACAGCGCGCCAGCCGCCAATGGCGCCGCGCCGGACAACCAATTCGATGCGCGCACGGCGCGGCTCACTGACCTGCTGCGGCGCATTGCCCACAAGCGCAAGCTGGATGAGCCGGCCGCGCTGCTTGACCAACCACACAACGATATTCTGTTGACATTCATCACCAGCGCCTTGCATGAAGAATGGGCGCGGCTGGGGCTTGCGCCCGTGCTGGGCGATGCCCCGAGCGCAGACGATATTCTTAACAGCGCAGAAGGGTTATTTCCTGAGATTATCATCCAGCCTGAGGCAGAAACCAATGGCGCCGGAGCAACGGAGGGAGACGCACCATCATGAGTGCAGGAAAAGACCGTCTCGAACTCAAACTGGATGTATTGGAAATGCCAGCACAGCGCGCATCAGCGCTGGTTATGCTCTCGCCCCAGGAACTGATCGCGGCCACGCTGCAGGAGTTTGGCGAAGTCGAACGCCTTGGCATCGACCCGGCGGATTATGAACTGCTCGATGTAAAAACCGGCGGCGCGTTGGACGAGAAGCCGCTGGGCGAGTTATTCGACAAGGACGCCAAAGACGTTCATCTGAAATTGGTGGAGAAGAGACCCGCCACGCCGCACGGCGCGCAGCCAGCAACGGAGGCAGTCTATCTGCGCGAACTCGGCACAGGCCGTGTCTTCCGGCTGCACTGGCTGCCGGCCATCATCGGGCGCCCCGACCGCAATCTGCCGGACAACCAACTGCTGGCGGTCAACCTCGAAGCGCTGGCCGCGGGGCTGCGCGTGTCGCGCCGCCATGTCAAAGTGATCGAGCAAAATGGCCAATACTTCGTGCAGCGCATGTCAGGCAACCCGACCCTCCTGCGACGCGCCAGTGGGGAGTCGGTCAACCTACTCGACAATAGCCGCGTATCCATTGCCGCGGGCGATGTGATCGTGTTGGAGCGCAGCCAGATCGCGCTGAAGTTTCTGGTAGAGAGTAATGTGCAGCCCGCGCCTGCAGCACCTCAAGCGGACGCGCACGACAACCGCGCCGCAACCGCTATCGACGAAAATCCTGATCAGGAATAAGGCAGAGGAGGGAGCATGGTAAACGAAATTCGCGCCGACTATGCCGCGTTGGCCCAAATTGCCGCCCGCTTCAACAGTCGCGCCCAGGCCACCACTGAATTACTGGCGGGTGTGCAAGGGGCTTACGCGCCGCTCGAACAGGGCAGTTGGATCGGTGAAGGCGCCGAAGCGTTCTTCGCCGAAATGAAGGCAGATGTCATCCCAGCCATCAACCGTCTGATCGCCGCGCTGACGATGGCAGGTGAGATCACCGGGGCGGCCGCCGAGACGATGCAGGAAGCGGATCAGGCCGCAGCCGCGCCTTTTAAAGACGAAGCCCAGGCGTCCGGGGGAGGCGGTTCTGGCGGTGGTTCGGGTGGAGGCAGCGGAACCGGCGGCGAGCCACCTTCGGCAATGGACGCGACGGAGAGCGGGGATGGCAGCAGCAGTGGTCTCGGCGGCGGACTAGGTGGCGGCCTTGGCGGTGGAGGACTTGGCGGTGGTTTCGGGAGCAGCTTTGACAATCCTTTTGGCGGCGGTTTCAGCGGCGGTTTCAGCGACGGTGACTACGGATTTGGCGCGCCTGGCGCTGACGCCGGGCACAACGCCGCGACTGCCCCCTCACGCTTCCGCTATCAAGGGCCACCGGGAGGCGCCGGGGACGCGCAGAGCGGTTTCAGCCGGCCGGGCGGTGGCGCCAGCGCAGCAGCGGTCGCGACAGGTGCCGCGCAGAGTGGCTTTGGCGCTTTGGCCAGCCTGCTGGCAACCAGCCCATTTCTGGCGGCAATGCTGGGTAAATTTGGTAAGCAACGCAGCGAGGAGTAAACGATGCCCACGCAATCTGCGCGTTTTCGAGTCACCCTCTCGCACGCTGAACTGGTCTATTTGCTAAAACTTTTCGGCGCTGAACCTGGCGTTGGCATCGACCGCGACCCGTTTGAAGCGCTCTCGCCGGAGCAGATCGCCACGGCGTATGACACTGCCGAGACTGCGTTGCGCGCGCGCAATCTGCTGCGCTTTGATGCAGACCAACAACCGTTGCTGGCGGATGATTTGTTATGTATTTTGGATGGTTATGTAGATCCAATGCAGTTGGTTACTGCTTATCGCTATGCGAATAACGATAGGTTGCCACTGGCTCTTTTCGGGTACCGGCGCAACGGTGGCGATGTTATCCACACGAGACCAGGTGACTTGCTGCACGAGTTCACATTGGTTCATGGCATAGAAGCGCTCGTTGAGGCATTGACAGAATTTTGCGGCCCTGCAGTAAAGCAACGCTCCTCTCGCTATTCAACGAAATGGCTTGCTAGATCATGCAACGTGTGTGTTTCGTCCGGCTGCTTTCCTGGGTGATCTGCGCGCTCATGCTGGCGGCGCCCACCGCGCTGCTGGCACAGGACAGCTCCGATCTTGTCCAGGTCTTCACATTGCTGCTGCCAGTTACAGCCAGTGATAATGGATCGACGCTCAGCGTTCGCGTCCCTTTCCGCCTTCTCGACGCCAATGGCGCTCCTATCGACAACGCGCGCATCGACGGCATGAATCTGCGCTTGCTGGACATGCCGTCGGGTGCAATCGATTTTGCGATGTTCAATCAGATCGCACCGGTGGAGACCCCTTTGTACGTTTCGCTTCTAATCGACGTCAGTGGCAGCATGGAGTCTTCGATTGAAGCTGTGCGCACGGCGGCAAAATCGGCCGTAGAGAGTGCGCCCGCCCAGGTGCGCTTTCGCATCGTCACCTTTAGCGGGCAGGCAGGCGATCCGGAGATTCGAGTCCGACAAGATTTCACGGACGATCGCGGCGCTATTCGCAATGCCATCGACGGTATCATAAATCCTTCCGGCGGCACCTGCTACTACGACGCGGTCAACGAATCACTCGAAACCCTCGGCGCGCTGCCAGCTTCGGCAGGCGCGAACGCGCGCAAGGCTGTGATAGCGTTTACGGACGGACGCGACATGGTCAACGACCCGAATGTCCCGTGCAGCCGCCGCACCATCGAGGAAGTCATCCAAAACGCCCGCAGCAAGCGCATTCCGGTCTATACAATTGGGCTGCTCGGCGCGGTCGAGGAAGGGGCGTTGCAACGGCTCGCCACCGACACCGGCGGCTCCTCCGCGATCGGGAATCAGGGCCAGCTCGACACATTGTTTGGGCAGGCGTTTGCCAGTATCATCAATCAATACATGGCGGAATTTGTGGTGTTGCCCAAAGAGGGACGCAACCGCGCCTTTCTCGAAGTTCAGCTTGCCGGCCTGAACGAGCGCGTGAACTCCACCATCTTTGAGTTCAATTCGCCAAAGAGCTATCTTCCGACGCCGACTCCCATCCCACCGACGGAGACGCCAATGCCGCTGCCCACGGCAACATTTGACGCCTGGCGTCATGGTAATTTTTGTGCCCAATGCCGCGCAGCCGAATCATGCGAGCGGGCTGTATTCGTTCAATCTCAGCCTCTCGCCCTCGTCCTTGGTGGAATACGTAATCATTCAGGTGCAGAACACGAATGGCGTCCAGGTATTGCCCGAGCCGATCCGGATCAAGCTCGACGGGCGCGCGACGCTTGCCTTTGATGTCGATATGGCCCGGCTGAAAGCCGACGAAGAATACATCGTGCAGGTGATGGCGGAGGATGCCAACGGCGAACTGCTCACCAAACCACCTCAGGAGTTTCGCATCAATGATGGCCCTCAGGTGATCCTGGGAGAACTGAAGTTCAAGCATATTGTCGAGCAAGCGCCGCCGCTGCTCGCCGCCATCCGCTCGATTCGCCCCGACAGCGAAAGGGGTGTGCTGCTGGTCGAACTGGATATCAACCAGTCGGATCAGGTGGACGATTATCAAGCCTTTATCAACGATGAAGCGGGCCAGAAGGTGGTCGACACGAACATGCAAGTCTATCCTGGCGGCGCCGAAGTTGCGGTGCCGATGCCGCCCGCCGCGCTCCAGCCTGTGGACAATCCACAGCCATTGGATTTCAGCCTGTTTATCCGGCTGCGCACACCACAAAACATTGACGCCGACACCCAGCCGTTTGGCTTTAAGCTGACGCCGCCGGCCAAACCTGGCTTTTTCGCCACCATTTGGGCGGGACTGGAACAGAACCCGCTGCTTGCCATCGCTATCGTCGTGGTGTTGTCCAGCGTGGCGCTTTGGTTCACTGTGGGTCGCAAGCCGGCCAGACCCGCTTACTCGCTTGCCCGTCCCGCTGAAGAATACACCGTCGTCGCCGGCGCCGGGGCTGGAGGTGGAGGCGGAGGCGGCAAAAAACATGGCAAGCTGTTGGTCGATGTTTTCGAGTCGCCCAGCCCCGGCGAACGCACCAAGCACACCTTCAACCGCTTTCCCTGTGTGATCGGGCGCAGCAGCCAGTGCGACGTGCGGCTGGCGGGCGATTCACAACTTTCGCGGCGACACGCACAACTCGTGCTGGAAAATGGCCGCATTCTGCTGACCGACCTCGCCAGCAACAACGGCACTTTTATCGACGACCAGCGCATCGACGCCAACACGGCCACGCCACTCAGCGACGGCCAGGTGATCC
The DNA here is from genome assembly GCA_016710365.1 of Candidatus Caldilinea saccharophila. GTDB lineage: Bacteria > Chloroflexota > Anaerolineae > Caldilineales > Caldilineaceae > Caldilinea > Caldilinea saccharophila. Next base: position 56,670 of record JADJVW010000005.1, read on the forward strand.
GGCTGGGACGCCAGACCAAGATCCGCATCAACGTGAGTTACTAAAGGAACCGTACATTTGTTTGACTGGATGGTTACACCGGGCGGCGCCCTGCTGACGATTGGTCTGCTGCTGTGTCTGGCAGGCTTGAGCGCGGTTGTGATCCGGCAGGTGCGCCGACGCAGTTTCACCGGTGACGACGAGCTTCCCACGCAGATCATCGCCAATGAAGAAGAGGCGGACGCCGCCGCCTTTCTGATCGCCCTGGAGACCTCGCTCCGCATGCCGCAGAAAGTGCCCCTGCACGCGGGGCGTGAAATCCGCCTGGGCCGCGACCGCCGCTCAAACACGGTGACGCTCAACGACATCAGCATTTCGCGACGTCATGCCACGATCAGCGGGCGTGGAGAGAATTTCTATCTCCACGATGAAGGCAGTCGTGGCGGCACGTTTGTCAATCGTCGTCGTCTGCGCCATGAGCACAAGGTCTTGCTGAATCACAACGACATTATCCAGTTCTACACTTTTACCTACCAGTTCGTCCTCAGCGAGGCGCCAACGCAGGTCAACGACAGCGAGCCCACGCTTTCCACGCGCTTGGATCTGGATAGCGATCAACACCTGTAACGCTGATTGCCCCATCCTTCTCCCCTCTGGTAGACTGCACCCACTGTCAATCATCACCTTCATCTCTCCAGGGGATCGACCGCATGTCGTCTGCACCACCTATGCTTGCTTTTGACCTCGAAGGCGTCTTCCTGCCCGAAATCTGGATCGCGGTCGCCGAGCGCACCGGTCTGCCTGAGCTGCGCCGCACGACGCGCGACGAACCCGATTATGACAAGTTAATGAGCGAACGCATGGAGCTTCTGGCGCGCCACCACTTAACCCTGGCCGATATCCAACAGGTGATCGCGGGCATGGAGCCGCTGCCGGGCGCAAGCGAGTTTCTTGCCTGGATGCGACAGGCCGCGCAGATGGTGATCATCACCGACAGCTTCTATGAATTTGTTGCGCCTTTCCTGCCCAAGCTGGGCTGGCCGACCGTTTTTGCCCACACCCTGGAAGTCGATGCACGCGGCATGATGGCCGGCTACCGGCTGCGCGTGCCGGCCGGGAAGCGCATGGCCGTGGCCGCGTTCAGGACATTAGGTTTTCGCACGGCCGCGGTGGGCGATTCCTATAACGACACTGCGATGCTCGGCGCCGCGGACTGTGGCATTCTGTTTCGCCCGCCCGACAACGTGGTGCGCGACTTCCCTCACTTCCCGGTGACGCAGACCTATACAGAGCTGCGCTGCGCGATCGAGCGCTTTTTGGCCGAGTAGTGAGCAGACCTCGATCAGCCAAGCAGGATAGACCACGGATGAGACGGATGAGGCGGATTTTCACGGACTCATCCGAAAAATATCTGAATTTAGCTACCGATAAGAAGGGCTGTAGAGAGTTTCCCCTTACAGAGACGCCTCTGTTCATCTTGTAGAATCAATCGGGTAGAATCGGTAATCAAAACTCACGAGAGCGGCGCGGTTGACAGCTACGCACAAACGACGCCGTTGCGTAGAAATAGAATTGAGGCAGGGATGCCGCAGATGGGCATCTTTTTTGGGAGTACAGACGGCCACACCGCGGCGATCGCCGCACAAATGAAGGAGCGCCTCGACGCGCGGTGGTGCGCGGACGCCGAAGCATCGTGCGTCGAAGTGCTGGATGTCGGCGCGGAAGCGCTGGAGGCCATGCTGGACTTCGACCGGTTGATCCTGGGCGCGCCGACATGGAGCATCGGGCAGCTTCAGCGTGATTGGGAAGCCGCGCTCGACGAATTCGACGAAATTGACCTTGGCGGCCGGCCCGTGGCGATCTTTGGGCTAGGCGACCAGGTGGGCTATCCTGACACTTTCGTCGATGCCATGATCTTTCTGGCCGACCGGGTGCGGGCGTGCGGCGGCAGGTTGGTCGGCGCGTGGCCCGCGGCCGGCTACTCGTTCACCAACTCGTGGGCGCTGGAGGAAAATGGCTGCTTTGTCGGCCTGGTGCTAGACGAACACAATCAACCTGAGCTGAGCGCGTCGCGGCTGGACGCGTGGCTGGCGCAGGTATGGAAGCAGTGGGAGGAAACGCAAGCATGAGCAGTCAGTCAATGCCCCCGCCAGAAACGCAACCAGTAGAAACACAGTATGCCAGCAAAAGTGAGGCGCTGTGGGCGAACGTGGTCAGCCCGGCCGGCTATGTGCTGGCCGTCTCCTACCCGATCCTGGCGTTGTCCACCGGCACGCGCGGTCTACCAGCTTTTTTCAAAGCTGGCGTGGAGAACTATACACCGGTCTATTTGAGCGCTCTGGCTGCGCTCTGCTACTTGACCGCAACCATCGGCTTTGCCTACCGCCGGCGCTGGACGTGGTGGCTCTCGGTCGGCGCCCTCGGCTTCGAGACGTTGATGACGCTGGTGATCGGCGTGTGGAGCTTCATTGACCCGGAACTGATCGGGCGCACGGTCTGGCGTCACTTTGGCGAAGACTACGGCTATTTCCCCTTCTTTCAACCGCTTTTTGGCCTTATCTGGCTCTTCTGGCCGCTGACGATGGCGGCGTATGGAATTCGCAAGCGCCAGCCGCAACCGGACACAAAGGTGACAGAATCATAATGCGACGAACCGCTCCACCCAATTTGATGGTTGTTTTTGGCGCTTCGGGCGATCTCGCCAAGCGCAAGCTGTTGCCCGCGCTCTTTCATCTCTACCAGCAGAATTTGCTGCACAAGGGGTTTACCGTGCTCGGTTACGCGCGCACAGAGATGACTGACGAAGTTTTTCGCGAACAGGTGGGCGAGGCGCTGCGCGAACATTATGCCGACGAGCACGACGAAACCTACGACGACGCGGCCTGGCAGCGCTTTGCCCAGACGCTTTTCTACCAGACCGGCGGCTATGACGACGCGCCGCATTCGATGCCCTGGCCGCACGGATTGCCGAATTGGACGCCGCACACCCCACGCAAGACAACCATCTCTTTTACCTGGCGACGCCTCCCAATGTCTTCGAGCCGATCACGACCCTGCTGGCCGACGTGGGTCTCGCCCATGCCGCCGGTTCGGGCTGGACGCGCTTGATCGTCGAAAAGCCCTTTGGCCACGACTTAGAGAGTGCCCAAAAGCTCAACGACCATCTGCGCAAACTCTTCGATGAAGAGCAGATCTATCGCATCGACCATTATCTGGGCAAGGAAACGGTGCAGAATATCCTGGTCTTCCGCTTTGGCAACGGCATCTTTGAGCCGATCTGGAATCGCAATTATGTCGACCACGTGCAGATCACTGTGGCGGAAAGCCTGGGCGTCGGCTCACGCGGCGGCTATTACGACAAGTCCGGCGCCATCCGCGACATGGTGCAGAACCACATGATGCAGCTTGTGGCGCTGACCGCGATGGAGCCGCCCGTCACCTACGACGCCGAATCGGTGCGCAACCAGAAGGTCAATGTGCTGCGCTCGATCCGCCCGCTCGACCCGATCGAGGTGAACAAATGGGTCGTGCGCGCCCAGTACGCGGCGGGCATGGCCGGCGGCGAGCAGATTCCCGGCTACCTGGAGGCGGAAGGCATCCCGCCCACCTCCACCACAGAGACCTACGTGGCGTGGAAACTGGAGATCGATAACTGGCGCTGGAACGGCGTCCCCTTTTACATCCGCACGGGCAAGGCGCTGCCGACCAAAGTGACCGAGGTCAACATTATGTTTCGCCGCCCGCCGTTGATGTACTTCAACAGCCGCGAGGCGCGCGGCCCGCGCGTGCATAACAGCCTGACGCTGCGCATCCAGCCCGACGAGAGCATCATCCTCAACTTCGACGCCAAACGTCCCGGCCCGCAACTCGACGTGGAGCAGGCGAGCATGGACTTCGTCTACAGCCGCGCGTTTGGCGATTCGACCATCTCCGACGCGTACGAGCGGCTGCTGCTCGACGCCATGCTGGGCGACAGCACCCTTTTCATCCGCCGCGACGAGACCGAGCTGGCGTGGGATCGCGTCACCAACGTGCTCGAAGGCTGGGGCATCCAGGAGGAGATTCTGCGCCGCCACGGCAGACGCTGCCGCTGCCGCAATACGACGCGGGTACGTGGGGGCCGATCGAGTCCGACGACCTGCTGGCGCACAACGGTCATCAATGGCACGAACCGGTGTTGAACGGAGAGCGATAACTGATGCAACCAAAACGTTCGGTCGAAGTGACGCCGACCGCCGACGCGCTGGCGCGCGTGGCGTGTGAGTTGATCGCGGCCGCCGCGGCCGCATCGATTGGCCGGCGGCGCGTCTTTCGCATCGCGCTGGCGGGCGGGACGACCCCGCGCGCGGTCTATCGTCTGCTGGCCGACGACCCCTACATCGATTTTCGCCACTGGCAGCTCTTCTGGAGCGACGAACGCTGCGTGCCGCCGACCGCCGTGGAGAGCAACTACGCCATGGCCAAGGCAGCGCTGCTCGACCGGCTGGCCGCGCCGCCCGCGCTGGTGCTGCGCATGGCGGGCGAGGGCGACCCGCCCGCGGCCGCAGCGGCCTACGCTCACACCGTGCGCGAACTGACGCCGCCCAACGCGGCCGCGGGCACGGGAGATACGCCGCGCTTCGATCTGATCCTGCTGGGCATGGGCGCGGATGGGCACACCGCCAGCCTCTTTCCGGGCGCGCCCGCGCTGGACGAAGCGGCGCGGCTGGTCGTCGCCACCCCCGCGCCAACGGGGCAGATGCGCCTCACCTTCACCTACCCGCTGCTCAACGCTGCACGCCGCGTGCTGATCCTGGTCAGCGGCGCGGAGAAGGCGGCGACGCTGCGCGCCGTGCTCCAGGGGCCGCACGCCCCGACGCGCCACCCGGTGCAGGGCGTGCAGTTGGTCAAGGGCAACCTGACCTGGCTGGTGGATGCGGCCGCGTATGGCGAGATGGGAGAATAGGGGATTAGAGATTAGAGATTGGAGATTGGCGTTTAAGTTTCGGCTTCAGACGCCCACGTCAGGATAGTCTGCGCCTCGTCCCAACCGGGCTGACGGCGCAGCGCCGCGGCCGCCCAGCGCATTGCCTCGCCCCAATTCCCGCCAGCTTTTGCCAACTCGGCGTAGCGCAACGCCAGATAGGGCGCGTCAGGCTCTAGCCTTGCGGCGGCCTCAAGCTCCTCGGCCGCGGCGCCCAGCCGGTTGAGTGCGATCAGGATATTGGCATAGTTGCGGCGAAGCATGGCATTGGTTGCGTCCAGGGCAACTGCCTTGGCATAGGCCGCTGCCGCTGCTTCTTCATTGTCGAGGCGCGCCTGCGCATCCGCTGTCATTGCCCACAGGCGGCCATCTTCGGCGCCAAGTTCAAACAACTCTTGCGCACTCTCGATGACGCCGCGCCAATTTTCTGCATCGAAGCGCGCAGATGTGAGCACCGCCAGCGCCTCCCGCAGTTGCGCACTCTCGCCGCGCTGGCGCAGTTCCGTGACGGCAGCCTCGATGCGCTGCACCTGTTCGGCCAGTGAAAGCGTCGGGCCGGCTGCCCCACGCAATTGAACCGCGTACTGGGGAAGGTCGATCTGCTCGAAGAGGTCTGCGGCCTGGCGCAGCAATGGCGCAGCTTCTTCCTGACGACCTTGCCCCCGCAGGGTCAGACCAAAATTGGCGAGCGCAGCAGCAATACTGTACCGATCATTCACGGATTGATAGAAATCGATGGCGCGACCGAGAAGCGTCATGGCGCGTGGGTCGTTGCCCTCCAACATCTCTATGCGCGCCAGGGCAGCCTGCACGTTCGCTTCGCCCAGCCGGGCGCCGATGTCGGGATAGATCGCCAGCGCCGCCTGCGCCCCCAGATCATCCTCGCGCAGCGCCACGCCCGCCTCCGGCCCGTCGGCTCGCCCGCCGGGGGGCGGGGGGGGGGGGGGGGGGGGGGGGGGGGGGCGCCGCCGCCTCCCCCAGATCAGCCTCGCGCAGCGCCAGATCGCCCAACGCCTTCTGCACGTTCGCTTCGCCCAGCCGGAAGCCGATGTCGGGATAGATCGCCAGCGCCGCGGCATAGCGCCGCCGCGCCTCCCCCAGATCAGCCTCGCGCAGCGCCAGATCGCCCAACGCCTGAAGCACGTTCGCTTCGCCCAGCCGGGCGCCGATGTCGGGATAGATCGCCAGCGCCGCGGCATAGCGCCGCCGCGCCTCCCCCAGATCAGCCTCGCGCAGCGCCAGATCGCCCAACGCCTGAAGCACGTTCGCTTCGCCCAGCCGGCGCCGATGTCGGGATAGATCGCCAGCGCCGCGGCATAGCGCCGCCGCGCCTCCCCCAGATCAGCCTCGCGCAGCGCCAGATCGCCCAACGCCTGAAGCACGTTCGCTTCGCCCAGCCGGGCGCCGATGTCGGGATAGATCGCCAGCGCCGCGGCATAGCGCCCGCGCCTCCCCCAGATCATCCTCGCGCAGCGCCAGATCGCCCAACGCCTTCTGCACGTTCGCTTCGCCCAGCCGGGCGCCGATGTCGGGATAGATCGCCAGCGCCGCGGCATAGCGCCGCCGCGCCTCCCCCAGATCAGCCTCGCGCAGCGCCAGATCGCCCAACGCCTTCTGCACGTTCGCTTCGCCCAGCCGGGCGCCGATGTCGGGATAGATCGCCAGCGCGCCGCGGCATAGCGCCGCCGCGCCTCCCCAGATCACCTCGCGCAGCGCCAGATCGCCCAACGCCTTATGCACGTTCGCTTCGCCCAGCCGGTCATGCCCGGCACGTTCGCTTCGCCCAGCCGGGCGCCGATGTCGGGATAGATCGCCAGCGCCGCGGCATAGCGCCTGCGCCTCCCCAGATCAGCCTCGCGCAGCGCCAGATCGCCCAACGCCTGAAGCACGTTCGCTTCGCCCAGCCGGGCGCCGATGTCGGGATAGATCGCCAGCGCCGCGGCATAGCGCCGCCGCGCCTCCCCCAGATCAGCCTCGCGCAGCGCCAGATCGCCCAACGCCTTCTGCACGTTCGCTTCGCCCCCGCGATCGCGACAACGCAGCGCCGCGGTCAGCGCCGCATACAGCCGGGCGCGGCTGGCGCGCAGTCGATCCGTGACCATGTAGATGTTCTCCAACAGCGCGGTCAACCGCGGCCCGCGCAGCCGTTCGCCCCGGCACGGCTCGGCCGCGTAGGCCCAGTCCAGCCACGCCTCGATCGAGGCCAGCTCCTGGCTGTAGCGATCGATCACCGCCGCCATCACGTCGCCGGCGCGCTGGAGATGGCGGTCCAGTTGGTCGGCGTGTCCGTCACCCGCTTCGTCCTCCAGCCGGTGATAGAAGCGCAGCACCGCCTCGCCCCACTGCGCACGTTCGCCTTCCGCCGCGGCGCCCAGGGTGCGTATAGCAAAGAGGCGCAGCGGCGTGGGTAGATAGAGCAGATCGGGCCACGGACGTTCGAGCAGCGAATCATCCTGGATCAAGGCCACCAGCTTGTGCGCATCCGCGCCAAAGATCGCCGCGACGCCGGCTTCGGGCAGGCCGCCGGCAAAGAGCCCCAGGCGCAAAAAAAGATCAGCCGCGGCGACGCTGCGGCCGCGCAGCCGGTCGTAGGCAAGCGCAACGCCCACGGTGACGCTTTTCACTTCATCGGGATAGTTCGGGTCGACCATCACCGCGTCGTGGCGCGCGGCCAGATCGGCCAACAACGGCTTGAGGTCGAGGCTGCGCGCCTTGCGCCAGGCGCGCGCCACCAGATCCACCGCGCGCGGCACGCGATCGACATGGCCGAGCACCGCGGCCAGGTCATCATGGTCGAGTGCGGCCCATTCCTGCGCGGTCAGGTTGGCGGTGGCGGCAAAAAGCTCAAGTGCGGCCTGGGGATGCAGTCGCTGCAGCGTGTAGACGGGCAGATAGGCGCTCGCCACGTCGCTCTGCGAGGTCACCAACACACGCGGGCTGGCCTCAGCTTGCAGCAGCCGTTCGAGCAGCCGGCGCAAGGCCAGCCCGCCCGCGCGCACCACCCCTTCCGCCTCGTCGAGCACCAGCAGCGCGTGGTCGGGCAGAGCGGCCAGCAGCGCGCGCTCCGCCGCCTCTGGCGCCAGCGCACCCACCTGCACCCCCAACGCGGTGGCCAACGCCGCGCGCGCGTCGTCGGCCGTGTGCAGGTTGTTGAGCGAGACAAAATAGACCCGTTCTGCCGCCACGCGGCCGCGCGTCACCAGCCAGCGCGCCGTCTCCCACGCCAGCGCGCTCTTGCCGACGCCGCTCACCCCCTGGATCAACAGCCCACGCTGGCCGGCCAGCCGCTGCAAGACCTGCTGTTGGTCGTCGCCGCGTCCAATGAAGGTGCGCGGGGGCGGGATAAAGTGTGGCGGTGCAAGGTGCGGCAGGCGTTCAACCTGCACGGCGTCACGGCTGGCCGTCAGCCCCTCCAGCGGGCGGTCATGGTCCGCGTTTGCGGGCAACAGCTTGAATTTGGCCGCCTCGCGCGCGGCGACCTGGGGTCCGCCGCGCGCCAACCGCGCGTCAAGCAGCACCGCGTTGCGCCCGGCCGCGTGCGCCTCGGCCACGCTGCCGCCGCCAAACAGCCCCTGGTAGAAGCGGCGGAAATAGGCGACGGCCGCCACCTCCAACACCGCATCGTCGGCCTCCACCGCGACGATGTGGCGCACGCCCAATGCGTGCATTGCCAGCGCCACGCTCTCCGAGTGGCAGGCCATCAGCACCGCGACCTGAAATTCCGGTGCGGGTCGATTGGCTGGGTTGAGCACGGCGCGCAGGTGATAGGCATCCAAAAAACGGCTGCCGCCTGTCTCGTCCTCAAAGACGAGCGCGCCGCTGGGCACGTCCGCAGGCTTGTAGCCATGCCCAAGATAGTGCAGCACTGCAAAGCGCGGGCGGTTGGCCTGCGCCAGATAGCCCTGGACGCGGTCGGCCTCGGCGATGCGCGTCACAAAGCGGGCGTTGGCCTGGACAGCGTGCAGCGCCTCCTGCAGGCGCGCCAACGCATCCTCGACGCCAACCGGAGCGTCGAGCGGGCTGCTCAACAACAGCAGCGCAGCAAGCGGGGTCTCGTGGTTATGCATGGTCAGCTCGGTGAATCGGGTTTGGGTGGTTTGGGTGCCTTGCGCTGTTTGCGCAGGTCGCGCACCATCTCTTCGAGCGTGCGCCGGTCAAAATATTCGAGGATAAACGCGGCCAGCAGCGCCTTTTTGATGTCGCTGCTCACCTGACGCTGCATGATCAGCGTGATGAAATCCTTGGGCGCTTGCTCCTCTTCGGCCGCGGGTGGGTCGGAGCGCGACGCATCGTCGTCGGCTGGCGGCGGCGGGGTCGCGCCTGGCGGCAACGGCGCCGCGATCACGGCCAGCCGCGCCATCTTCTCCAGCTCGCGCATGTCGAGTTCCACGGCCTGCGCCACCAACTGCATCCGCTGGCGCGTCAGCGTGGCGTTGATCAACTGGCGCGCCAGCGCCTGCACCGCGGCGTAGGCTTCTTCCAGCCGCACGGCCGCGGCGTCGCGCAGCGGTTCGGGCTGCAGCGGCTGCGCCAACTTGAAGCTGAGGTTGCGCACCACCGTGGGCCAGGCCAGCCCCACCAGGATCGCCACCAGCCACGTGTTGGCGCCAACGACCAGGTTGGCGACCACCAGATAGATGGCGGCGCGGCAAAGAAGTTGAAAAAGATGAGCAGCCACGCACCGCCGGTGTTGAGCGCTCGCCCCGTTTCGGTCTTGAACGCGCCGACGATCTCGCTCATGCCCCACAGAAAGCCGACAACGCCGGCAAAGAGCGACCATACGGCCAACTGCACGGCAGGCATCGACCACCAATCAAAGTTCATCACATTCACCCCTGGAAAGGTTTTGGCATAACGTTAAACTGGAGTGCAGACACTTCACTGCAAAAAGGCTGATTCGCCACAGAGAACGCAAAGAGCCTAGAGAAAGAAAGTTGCTCTTTGTGCTCTTTGCGTTCTCTGTGGCAGATTCCTCGACTTTCTGCAGTGAAGTCTTCGGAGCTTCCTGGAAGATGTTCCGCATCAGTGTTTAGCCTAGCGATCAGTAGTTACGCGCCGAGTTTGCGCGTCGCCTCCAGCGCCTGTTCGTAATAGGTCGCGGCCTTGGCAAAGTCGCCGCGCGCGCCATGTCGCCCAGCGATTGCAGCAGGTCGGCCTCTTTGCGCAGCGGGTCGGGCGCGGACGCCGCGCTGCTTTGCGCGGCCGCGGCCGGCGCTTCGGCCTGGCGCGCCTGTTGCAGCCGCTTCAAAAAGGTTTCGTCGCGCAACAGCAGCGCCATCTGCTCCCCCTGCGGCGTCAGCGCAAAAAGCTCGTTGCCGAAGGAGCCGCCGGAGAACTCTGTCGTCGTGACCAGCCGTTTGGCGCGCAGATCGGCGAGCGGCGCGTTCACTTCATCGGGAAATTTGAGGACGCGCACCGCGATCTCCAGCAGCAGACCCGGCCCGCGCTCGCGCAGCGACAGGATGATCTGCTGCTGGAGTTCGGTGAGTGTGCGCGCCAGCTCCAGCATAACGCTGCCTTCGTAGATCGATCGGATGCTCATGCAACACCTCCTGTGTGGTTGGCTTTTCCTGTATCATACCACAAACCGCCGCTTGCTTTTGCACCTTTCCCCGGCAGCGCAACCCCAAAATTTGGCGGGGCCGATAGTAGGTCGGGCTATCAGCCCGACGGGGCTTCCATCACCTTGCTGCGCGTTGTCACTCACCGTTGGCACGACGCAACACTGTCGGGCTGATAGCCCGACCTACGGGACTACGGGACTTGAATCCGTTGTAGTGATGCTTCACCTTTCTGCACCCCCGCCGGCGCGAGGTACAATGGATGCTTACTCAATTCTCAGCATCTACACGTTTGCACGTGCGATGCGACAAGATGGGATTACTTTTTACCATGCAAGTTGTCAGCTCGAAACGCCCTCTTCCCACGACGGCCCTCTCGGTCATCATCACCGCCTATCTGATCTTCCTGGTGCTGGGCTTCCCCGATGGAATGCTCGGCGTGGCCTGGCCGTCGATGATGAGAGATTTCGGCGTACAGAACGCGCAAATGGGCACGATGCTGCTCATCTCGACCATCGGCTTTCTGCTCACCAGTTTCAACACCGGCCGGCTGATCCGCTGGTTTGGGATTTCAACGCTGCTCGTCGTCAGCAGCGTCGTGCGTGCGGTGGGACTGCTCGGCATTGCGCTGGCGCCGGCATGGCCGGTGCTGGTGGGCGCGGCTTTCATCTTTGGCGTGGGCAGCGGCGCCATCGATGGCGGGATGAACACCTTCTTTGCGATGCGTGTGCGCAGCCCGCGGCTGATGAGTTGGCTCCACGCCAGCTTTGGCCTGGGCGCCACGATCGCGCCTATCATGCTGACCGCGCTGTTCAGCCTGGGCATCGTCTGGCGCTGGGGCTATGTGATCGTGGCGATCCTGCAGGTGGCGATGGGGCTGGTGGTCTTTGTGCGCGCGGGCGAGTGGCAGATGCGCGCCGAAGAAGTCGAGGTGGAGACCTCCACCGGCCAGCGCAGTGCGTTCGCCACCCTGGCGCTGCCCATCGTCTGGGTCAACATTGCCATTTTCTTCTTCTACGCCGGCATCGAGGTCACGGCGGGCAACTGGAGCTATTCCATCTTCACCGAGTCGCGCGGGGTGTCACCGGAGGTTGCCGGGCTGATCACCGGCCTCTATTGGGGAAGTTTCACCGCGGGGCGCGTCTTTTTCGGCATTATCGCCGATCGCTTTGATGTCGTCGCCACGATTCGCACCATGGCCGTGACCGCGGTCCTGGCCGCGACGCTGTTCTGGTGGAATCCTGTCAACTGGGTGGGCTTTGCCGGGCTGCTCATCCTCGGCTTTGCGCTGGCGCCTGTCTTCCCGCTGTTGATGACGGCCACGCCGTTGCGCCTGGGCAATGCGGACGCCAACAATGCCATCGGCTTTCAGGTGGCAGCCGCCAGTTTCGGCATTGGCGTGCTGCCCGGGCTGGCGGGCGCGCTGGCCGATCTCACCTCGCTTGCGATCGTCGGCCCGTTCATGGTCGCCGGTCTGACCATGATGGCGATTCTGCACGAGATCGCAGTCCGGCATCCTCAGGCGTAAAACCAGATCCTGCCGCACACCAGGATGCAGGTCGCCCAAGAAATATGGCACGCGGATGACGCGGATCCGGCGAATTTTCGCTAATCTGATCCGCGTCATCCGCGTGCTATTCTTATCCGGCTGAATAGATGCAATTCGTCAATGCCTAGCGCAGCACCCGCGCATCGCCCTCGCGGCGCGTCATCCGCTGCACGTCCATCTCCTCCAGCACCGCCTGCGCATACTTGCGGCTGGTCTGGAAGAGATCGCGCACTTCGGCCAGGGTGACGCTGCCGTGCTCCTGCAAATAGACCGTAATCTGCGCCACCATGCCGGCAAAGTCTTCGCCGCGCAGCAAAACGTCGTTGCTCAGCCGCGTCAGCACGCCCTGCTCCAGCAGAAAGTCAAGCAAATCCGCATCCCCACCAAGGATGCGCAGCGCATCTTGCTGAATGGGCGGCGCATAGGGGGCGGCGGCAAAGGCAGCCAACAACTGGTCGATAGTCTGTTGCTGGATTGCGGTGGGGGCCGCAGTAAAATCGAGCAGATACACGCTGGCATCGTCGTTGCCCAGCAAAGCGCGCCGGGCTAATTCATCGAGCAACGTGTTAAAGAGGCGCACGGAAATGTTGACGCCTGGCAACAGGGTCTGAAGCAGGCTGCGTGCGGCGCTGCGCGGCAGACCGCGGCGCAAGGGAAATTGACGATGAAATTCGGTGACGCGTGCGGTCAGCCCATCGGCGACTTGCCGCCAGGCGTTCAGACTCAGCATGACCGGCTCGTCACTCGCGGCGATTTCGACCAACGCTTGCTGGCGGCGCAGTTCGGTCAGCGCCTCGGCGCCTGTGGCGGGGTCCAGCTCCGCAGCCGCAAGCAAGTCTCTGCGCGAGGTCAGGCGGAGACGTTCGAGCGTCTGCAGCAGAATCTCATCCGGCAGACCGTGCGCCAGTGTTGCCAGCCGCGCCAACGACTTGGCATCGAAGCGGCGCCAGCGGCGCTGGGGCTGCGGGCTGAGCACCACCCCGCCCCCCAGCGTCAGGCTGGGGCTAGGCTGGCGCAGGATGAAGCGGTCGCCGGCGACGACGATTGCAGGCCGCGAGAGGCGCAGTTGCAGCCAGCCTTCCTGTCCCGGCGCCAGCGTCTCCGCACCAAGCAGCCGGGCGACGGCAGGAATTTCGGCCGCGCCGACGAAGAGATCGACCGGCTGATTGTGTTTCAGCGGGCGTGGCGCGTCCGCGAGGAGGCGAAAGCTGACATCGACCAGCACGGTGGACGTCAGCGTGTTGGGTCTGACCACGACGTCGCCCCGGCGCAGCTCGTCCGTGCCCACACCGGTTAGATTGATGGCGAGCCGGCTCCCAGGCAGGCTGCTTTCCACCTGGCGGCGATGCGTTTGCAGCGAGCGGATGCGTGCGGTGCGCTGTGCAGGCAAAATCTCAACAGTCTCGCCCACGCTGAACGCGCCGTCCAGCAGCGTGCCGGTGACGATGGTGCCAAAACCACTGAGACTGAAGATGCGGTCGATGGGCAGGCGCGGGCGCGCGCGGTTGCGGCGCGGCGGCAGGTCGGCCAGCAGGGTCGCCAGCGTGCGCTTCAATTCATCCAGGCCGGCGCGGCTGACCGCGCTGACCGGCACGATCGGCGCGGCGCGCAAGTGCGTGGTCGAGAGCAATTCGGCAACGTCAAGCTCCACCAGTTCGAGCCATTCGGGATCGTCGATGAGATCAACTTTGGTGAGCGCGACTACGGCCGCGGGCACGGCCAGCAAGTCGAGAATGGCGAGATGTTCGCGCGTCTGCGGCATAACGCCTTCATCCGCGGCAATGACCAGCAGCGCCGCGTCGACGCCGCCGACGCCGGCCAGCATATTCTTGATGAAATCGATGTGACCGGGCACATCGACGATGCCCACGTTGTGGGCGCCGCCGGCCGCGTCGGGCAGTTCGATCCAGGCAAAGCCCAGATCGATCGTCATCCCGCGCGCTTTTTCTTCCTTTGAGACGGTCAGGGTCGATGCCGGTCAGCGCACGCACCAGGGTTGATTTCCCATGGTCGACGTGTCCAGCGGTGCCGATGATGTGCATAGAGATTGGAGAATAGAGAATAGAGATGGGAGAATAGAGATTGGAGATTGGAGGCAGGAGGCAATAGTCCTAATCTCCAATCTCTACTCTATTCTCCACATTTAGCTTTTCTGGCCGTTGCCCGGCGCCTCGCCCGTGATAATGCCGGCGGTGCGTCGTTGTTGACCTTGCGCGGCAAACAGTTCGGCGTTGCGGCGCTGGCGTTGCCAGGCTTCCTCCATCGCACGCATTTTTTCGTCGCGATCTTTGATGACTTTCTGCATCCCGTCGAGCCAGGAATCGGCCATTGCAGTAAAGTAGGCGCCGTACGTCTCCTGCAACTTCCACACCTGATCGACCAACGCCTCGATCATCTTGAGGTCATGTTGCAGCGGTGGGAAGCGCTCGACGACTTCTTTATTGTACTTCTCCTGCTCGCCCCACAGATGTTCCTGGCGCAGCTCGCCTTTGCGACGCCGGCGTTCATAATCCTCGCGAAACTCATCCATCTCGCGACGGATGCGCTCTTCCGCCAGCCGCTGCAACTCGGCCACCTGCCCCTGCTCGCGCAAGATCAGGTCTTTGAATTCCTGCATTTCCGCCACGGCACGGCGGCTGATGTCAATCTGCTGCGCAAAGTTCTGCACCCGCTCATACGCCTGCGCAACCACCGTTTTCTGCTCGTCGATCGTTTCCTGCCAGCGGGTGAGCACCTGCTCGCGGTCGACGACCATGATGCGGGTGCGCTCCATAAACTTGACCTGTTCGTCGCGCAGTTGATCCACCATCGGCGGCAGCTTTTCGATCTCACCGGCCGTCTTACGGATGGTCTCATCGAGCAGTGGAATGCGTCCGGCGGTGGCTTCGGTGCGCTTGAAAAGCTCGACTGTCTCTTGTTGCAACTGTGCGATGCGCTTGGTGTCGCTGGTGCGTTGCTCCACCAGGAAGGGAATCTGGCGCGTGCGCTCTTCGATTTCTTTGGAAAGGCTGCCGATCTGGTTGCGCATGCTCATGATCAACTCGCCGAGACGGTCATCCTCGGTGGAGCGCACTTGGATCGCTTCCTCCAGACGGCCCAGCCGTGGCAACTCGCGGCGCACTTCGCTGATCTCGCGGCTGAGCATCTCGCGGTCGCTCATGCGTGCGCGCTCGATCTCGCGCTGCCCGGAGACGCGTTCTTCATACGCGCGTTCCACCAGGCCGACCAACTCGGTCTTAGTGTTCTGAATCGACTGTTCAACCTGATTGAAGCGGGAGAATTGCGCTTGTGTACTGGCCAGACGCCCCTCCAACTCCTGAATGCGGCGCGCCTGCTCGATAATGTCGCTGGACTGGGCTTCGATGCGCTGCTGAAGCCGCGCGATCTCGGCGCGATCACGCCGATGCTCTTCATCGAGCCAGGTCACCATCTGGGCGAGTTGTGTTAGATCCATAGCACCTGCATCTTATGTAAGCTTACCGTGTACGCAGCAAATTGTGTGCAAACCCTATCGGTGCAAAGTATACCATCGTGACGCCAGCAACTCAAACGTCTCCGAGAGAAACGCATGAAGGACGCCGCAAGTTTGCCGATGCCTGCAACGGCTACAATGCCCGGCGCAGTTAGCGCATGGCACACATGCTTGCATTTATCAACTCCTGCCGCCTTGTTCGCCACCGAGTCTGTATGCGTATTGGCGTCGATTCCCGACTTATGTACTATCAGCCAGCCGGCATCAGTAGATACACCTGGCATCTACTGCAAGCCCTGGCGGAACTCGACAGCGAAGACGAGTTTGTGATTTTTCAGCACCGTAAACACCGCGCCGCGTTGATCCAGCAGCGTAATTTTCGGCGCGCCACGCTCTACGCGCCCGTCCATCACCGCCTCGAACAGCCGCTATTGATGGCAGAGTTGTTGCGTTTTCGCCTCGATCTGCTGCACAGCACCGATTTCATCCCGCCGTTCTATTCGCCGATCAAATCGGTGATCACCGTCCACGATCTTGCCTTTTTGCATTATCCGCATTTCCTCACCACTGTCAGCGCCGAGTATTACGGCCAGATCGACAAGGCGGTCGTTCATGCTGCGCACATCATCGTGCCGAGCGAGTTTACACGCCAGGACTTGATCGCCCAGCTTGGCGCGCCGCCCGACAAGGTGACGGTCATCCATGAGGCCGCCAACCCGATGTTCAAACCGTTGCTGCTGCCGGAGGCGCGCCGTGCAGTGTGCGCCCAGTATCACCTGCCGGAACGGTTTATTCTCTGCGTCGGCACGATTGAACCGCGCAAAAATATCAACGGGCTGTTGCACGCGTTTGCGCATCTGCGTGACAAGTATGCGCCGGGCGATGTGGCGCTGGCAATTGCTGGCGGCAAAGGCTGGCTATACGAAGAGACGCTTGAGCTCGTCGAGAAACTCAACCTCAGGTCACACGTCCACTTCCTGGGGCGCGTGTCCGACGAAGCGTTGCATCAACTCTATGTAGCCGCGCGCTGTCACATTCATCCTGCCCACTATGAGGGATTTGGCCTGCCGCCGCTAGAAGCCATGGCTTGTGGCACACCCACCATTGTCAGCAATATCAGCAGTCTGCCCGAAGTCGTCGGCGATGCGGCGCTGCTTGTCGATCCGGGCGACCCAGAAGAAATGGCCGTCGCCATGCAGCGCTTGCTGAACGACGATGAGTTGCACGCCGAGTTGCGCGCAAAAGGTTTGCAGCGCGCCCGCGTCTTCAGTTGGGAGCGCGCGGCCCATCGCACGCTCGATGTCTACCGGAAAGTTGCCGAGCCACGGCGCGCATCTTCCCAGCAGCCCGCGGCCACGACGCCGGAAAAAGGGCTGTGAATCTCCTCATCGTCACCCCGCAGTTGCCCTACCCGCCACGCCAGGGCACGACGATCCGCAACTACAATTTAATCCGCGGCCTGGCGCAGCGACACACCGTGGATATGCTGACCTTCCTTGCGCCTGGCGAATACCTGGCGCCTGACAGCCCCCTGCTGACGCTGTGTCGCCGCGTCGCCTGCGTTGCCCAGCCAATGCGGACAGAGCAGGATCGCATCCGCACCACCTTGAGCACGACAACGCCCGACATGGGACTGCGGTTGGAAAGCCCGCTGATGCACGCACTCATTAGCAGTTGGGTGCAGCAAACCCGCTACGACGTGGTGCAGATCGAGGGGATCGAACTGGCGCAGTATGGGCTGGCCGTCGCCGGAAGGCAACGCAGCGCGCAGCGGCCGGCGCTCGTCTTCGACAATCACAACTGTGAGTATCTGCTGCAGAAGCGTAATGCGCTCACCGATTTGCGCCGCCCACGACGTTGGCCCGCGGCCGCCTACAGCCTGATCCAGTGGCGCAAGCTGCGCCACTACGAACCGTCGGCGGTGCGCGAGAGCGATGGCGTGGTGGCAGTCAGCGACGCCGACCGGCGTGCGCTGCTTGCGCTCGACGCCCAGACGCCGATCACAGTGATCTCCAATGGCATCGATCTTGACGTTTATCGACCGCTTGAGCCTGCGCCTTCGCCCGCGCCGACGCTTGTCTTCACCGGCAAGATGGACTATCGCCCCAATATTGACGCCGTGCTCTGGTTTGGCCGCGAGGTGTTGCCGTCGTCCTGGCGCGTGCGCCGGAGGCGCGCTTCCAGATCGTCGGCATGAACCCTCATCCGCGGCTGGATGAACTGCGTCGTCACCCCGCCATCGACGTGACAGGTGCGGTGGCGGATACGCGCACGTACATCCAACACGCCGGCGTCTATGTCATCCCCATGCGCGTTGGCGGCGGCACGCGTTTCAAGGCGCTGGAAGCGATGGCGTGCGCCGCGCCCGTTGTCAGCACCACCCTGGGCGTCGAAGGGATCGACGTGCGCAACGAGCAGGAGATGCTGCTCGCCGATACGCCGGACGCGTTCGCCAACGCGGTGCTGCGGCTGTTGGCCGACGCCGCCGGCAGCCGTGCGCTGCGCGCTCAGTTGGGCGCGCAAGGACGCCGCTTTGTAGAGAAGCATTACGATTGGGAATTGATCATTCCAAAGCTGGAGCGGGTTCTCCTCACGGCAACCGCGTGATAGAATAGCAGCATCACCACAAACTAAACATCCGCACGAAAGGAGTTCCAGATGTCTGCATCGGAAGGCTTGCGCGTCGGCTTCGTCGGCAGCGGCTGGAGTGATCGCGTCCAGATTCCCGTCTTTCAGCTTGGCGGGCTGAAACCGCACGCCATTGCATCCGCCCAGCGCGCCAATGCCGAGCGCGTCGCGGCGAAGCATCACCTGCCGGAAATTTACGACGATTGGCAAGCGTTGGTGACAAGCGACAGCGTCGAGATTGTCAGCATTTGCACGCCGCCCGACCTGCACGCCGAAATTGCAGTGGCAGCGTTGGCAGCCGGCAAGCATGTGATCTGCGAAAAGCCGACCGCGCTTAGCGTGGCGGAGGCGGAGGCCATGCTGGCCGCGGCGCAGGCCGCGCCGGGGCGGCTGGCGATCATGGATCATGAACTGCGCTTTCACCCGCAGCGGCTGCACATGCGCCAACTCATCAAGGAAGGCTACATCGGCAGCGTGCTGCAGGCGCGTTTCGACCGCCTGGGCAGCGAACGGCTTGATCCAAACCAACCGTGGACATGGTGGAGTGACGCCTCACGCGGCGGCGGCATGGTGAACGCCCTGGGCAGCCACCTGCTTGACCTGGCGCGTTGGATGATCGGCCGCATCGAGTCGCTCACCGCGCATCTCCAGCTTGGGCATCTCTATCGCACCGATCCGCAAAGCGGCTATCAGCGCCAGGTCACGGCCGATGATCACGCCGACCTGCTGCTGCGCTTTGCCAACGGCGCGCTCGGCAGCATCACCGTGAGCGGCATCACGCCGGGCGGCTACGGCATGTCGATCCTCGTGGTGGGGACAGAGGGCGCGCTCCAACTCGACAACCAGGATCAACTCTTCGGCATGAAAGGCGCCTATCCTGCCGGGGCATGGCATGGGAGCCGATCCGCCCCAAGAACAACTTGCCGGTAGTCGAGGGGTTGCCCAACCAAGGCCCCTTTACCGTGGGGAGCTATTATCTGGCGCAGACATTGGCGATGTCGCTGCCGATGGGGGAGACATTGCTCGACGATGCCGCCAGCTTCTACGATGGGTTGGTGGTCCAGCGTGCGCTGGACGCGGCGCGGCGCGCGCACGCTGAGAAAGTGTGGGAAAATCTTTGACAAAGTATTGTCATCAATGTCATACTGTGCTCGGCTTCCGTGTTGATTCAGAGATTTCGACGCAACGTCCTATCCATTTCTAGATGAACACAGCGCCGAGCGATGGCTCCCATCAGTTAGTTCCGTCCGTCAATTTCGTCCTATCCATTCAATCTAAGTAAACTCAGAAAGGAGCATTCTCATGATGCGTTCAGTGCGCTCGTATTGGGCGCTTGCGGCAGCATTGATCTTGGTCGTGCTGGCAGTGAGCGCGTGCGCGCCGGTGCCACCGGCGGCGCCTTCCGGTGGCGCCAGTGGCGGCAGCGAAGCCGTCAGCACCGAGTTGAATGTGTTGTGCACGCCGCAGGTGCAGTGGTGTGAAGGCATGAAGTCGGAGTTCGAGAAGGCCAACCCAGACATCACCGTCAACTTTGTGCGCATGTCCAGCGGCGAGTCGCTCACCCGCCTGCGCAACGAAAAGGACAACCCACAGTTTGACATCTGGTGGGGCGGCCCTGTAGACAGTTTCATCGCCGCTACGCAGGAAGGGCTGCTCGAAGCGTACGATTCGCCCAACATGAAGAACTTGAAGGATCAGAAACTCTACAAGGATCCCGATAACTTCTGGGCGGGCGTCTATGTCGGCTCGCTTGGCTTCGGCACCAATCAGACCTGGCTGGATGAGAACCCCGGCGTACAGCCGCCGCGCAGTTGGGACGACCTGCTGAAACCGGAGTTCAAGGGACAGATCATGGTGGCGCATCCGTCCAGCTCTGGCACCTCGTACACGGCGCTCTGCACGATCCTTCAGATCAAGGGCGAAGAAGAAGGCTGGAAATTCATCCAGGAGTACGCGGGCCAGGTATTGCAATTCACCAAGAGCGGCGCCGCGCCGGCTAAGTTCGTCGGTCAAGGCGAAGCTGCGGTCGGCATCGTCTTCTCGCACGACATTGTGGCCGAAATTGAAAAAGGCTCGCCGCTGGTGCTCACCTTCCCTGAAGAAGGCACGGGCTACGAGATCGGCGGCATGGGCATCATCAAGGGCGCCAAACATCTTGACGCTGCCAAGAAGTGGTTTGACTGGGCCTTGGAACCCACCACCCAGGAATTGGGCCCGAAGTACGAATCTTACCAGGCGCCCACGGTGGAAGGCGCCACACCATCACGCCCAGAACTGCTCGAAGTCAATCTCATCGACTACGACTTTGATTTCTGTGGCTCCAACAAGAGCGCCATCGTCGACAAATTCACCAACGAGATCGCCGCAGCAGACGACCTGAAGGAATAGCGCACGGCAGACAGGGAGACAGGGAGAGGGATTTCCTCCTTCTCCCCCTCTCCCTGTCTCCCTGTCTCCTTGTCTGCTCTCAAACCACCCAATCCCATGACAGCAGCTCTGACTAAACAACGCTCTCTCCTGTGGCGACGCTGGCAAGAAGTGCGTCTGATCGGCCAGGACCCGGTATTGGCCGTTGGTCTGCTTGCCGTCAGTTCGTTCGTTTTTCTTTTTGTCGCGCTGCCGCTTCTACTCGTCATCTATCAAGGCTTTTTAGACCCGGTGACGGGGCAGTTCAGCCTGAAATATTTCGCCCAGTTTGTCGATCCCTATTACAGCCCCTATCTCTGGAGAGTGATTTACAACACGATGATCATGGGCATCGGGGCTGCCACCGGCGGCACGATCCTGGGTTTCATCTTTGCCTACGCGCTGGTGCGCTGCAATTTCCCTTTCGGACGCCTGGTGCATGTGGTGACGCTGCTGCCGACTATTTCGCCGCCCTTTGCCATTGCGATCGCGACCATTCTGCTGTTCGGGCGCAACGGGTTGGTCACGCGGCAATTGCTGGGCATTCGCTTCGGGCCGGACACGAACGACATTTACGGGCTGGATGGGCTGATCTTCGTGCAAGTCATCACCTTCTTCCCCGTGGCCTATTTGATCATCCGCGCCATGCTGGAACGGATCGACGCGTCGATGGAGGAGGCCGCGCTTAGCCTGCGCGCCAGCAAGTTTCACATCTTCCGCACGATCACGCTGCCGCTGCTGGCGCCGGGCATTGCAGCCTCGTTTCTGCTGCTCTTTGTCGAATCGCTCGCCGATCTGGGCAACCCGTTGTTGTTGGGCGGCAATGCCAGCGTGCTCTCCACTGAGATCTATCTGGCGGTCAACGGCCAGTTCGACCAGCAGAAAGGCGCTGCGCTCTCGTTGGTGCTGTTGCTGCCCACGCTCACCGTCTTTCTGGTGCAGCGCTATTACATCAGCCGGCGCTCCTATGTGGCAGTGACGGGCAAGCCCACCACCGGGCGCATCTTTGTAAAAGAGCCGGTCACACGCTGGACGTTTATCACCCTCACGCTGTTGACGCTGGTGCTCGTCCTGATGCTCTACTTCACGATCCTCTGGGGGTCATTTACAAAACTGTGGGGCATCAACAACGAACTTTTCCTGGGCAACTACGCCACAGCGCTGGCGCGCGGGTTGAATGCTATCCTCTCGACAACCTTCCTTTCCGCGGTAGCGACGCCCCTGGCCGGCGTGATCGGCGTAGTGATCGCCTTCCTCGTGGTGCGGCGCAACTTTGCCGGCAAGCAGACGCTGGATTTCGTGTCGAACCTGGGCGGCGCGGTGCCCGGTACGATCCTGGGCATCGGCTACATCGTCGCCTTCATCGGCGCGCCGTGGTATGCCATTCTGCTGGTCTATGCTCTGCTGGTCGGTTATCTGGCAACGCGTGCGACAACGCGCGGCTGGGCCATGGTGCTGCTGGTGGCGGCGGCCACGGCTGGCGGCTATTACTTGAATTGGCTACCTGTTTTACTCGGCTTTGACGAAACCGGATGGCGTTATCTGTTGATGGGGGGATTTCTCCTGTTGGCCGTGGCGGGCAGTGCTTTTGCTGAACCTCGTCATCGCAAGACGGTGGCGCTCCTCTTTGTAGCGATGGCGCTGGCGATGCTGGCCTACAACATCAGCCCCTTGATCACCGAACCGCTGGCGCGCTGGGGCCGGCAGTTGCCAGGCATAAATTTGCCTAAGCTGGTGGTCAAGCTCAGCGCATTTATCACCTTCTTTATGCAACCGACCCTGGCCATCCTCGGCTACACCTTTTTGACCATGTCGATCTTTGCCGTGGAGCGGCTGCGCGGCAACGCGCGCTTCTGGATCGGACTGGCGCGGCCGTGCTCAGCGCGTCGCTGCTCTTCTACGGTGAATCGTTGACGCTCATTGGCACACCCTATATCATCGTGGCCGCGTACGCGGTGCGCAGCCTGCCGGCGTCGGTGCGGGCGGGTGTGGCGTCTTTACAGCAGATCGACCCATCGATCGAGGAGGCGTCCACTATCCTGGGCGGCGACGCGCAATACACCTTCCGTAACGTGACGCTGCCGCTCATCCTGCCGGCGTTTTTCGCCGGGCTTGTCTTTGCCTTTGCTCGCCATATGACCAGCCTCTCCGCTGTGATCTTTCTGACCACCGCCCAGTGGCCGATCCTCACTGTCTGGATACTGAGTGAAGTGGAGCAGGGCGGCATGAGCATCGCCGCGGCCTACTCGGTGATCCTGATTGCGATTGTTCTGGTCGCCATCGGCCTGATGAGCCTGTGGTTGAAGCGCACCTACGGGGCCAGCCAGGATGTCGATCTGACAGTCGGCGGCTAAACCGGTTACTCCGCACCTATTATCCTGTCGAAGGAGAATCAATTCGTGTTTTTGGAATTGGATCACATCAGCAAACATTTTCCGGCGCGCGATGGCAGCGGTGAAGTGCGCGCCGTCGATGACGTGGAGATTCAAATTGAACAGGGACAGTTTGTCACCTTGCTTGGCCCTTCCGGGTGTGGCAAGACGACCACCCTGCGCCTTATCGCCGGTTTTGAGTTCCCGACGCATGGCCGCATCGTGCTCGAGGGGCAGGAGATCAACGAATTGCCGCCCAATCGCCGCGACATGGCGATGGTCTTCCAGAGCTATGCGATCTTTCCCCACCTGAATGTCTACGAAAATATCGCTTACGGGCTTAAGATCAAACGGCTTAGCGCGCAGGAAGTGCGTCGCAAGGTCGCCACTGTCATGGATTTGACCGAGCTGACCGGGCTGGAAAACCGCGCACCCAATCAGTTGAGCGGCGGGCAGCAACAGCGGGTGGCGCTGGCGCGCGCCCTGGTGATGGAGCCCAAAGTGTTGCTCTTCGACGAGCCGCTAAGCAATCTGGATGCCAAGCTCCGTGTGCAGATGCGCACCGAGATCCGGCGCATTCAGCAGGATTTCGGCATTACTAGCGTCTACGTCACGCATGACCAGGACGAAGCCATGGTGCTCTCCGACCAGATTGTGGTGATGCACCGTGGGCGTGTGCAACAAATCGGCACTGCGCTGGAAATTTACCGGCGTCCCCACAATCGCTTCATCGCGGATTTCATCGGTCGCGCCAATTTTTTACCCGTCCAGGTGCTGGAGCGCACACCCGCCGGGTGGCAGATCAAACTCTTCGACCAGACGCTCGAAGCAGCAGGCGAGGCAGACGCCACTACGACTGCCGGCAGCGAAGCGCTGCTGATGGTGCGGCCAGAATCGATCCACATCTTCCCCACTATGCCGGATCGCGGCGCGACGGCATGGCCAGGCGTGATCGCACGCACCTCTTATCTCGGCAGCCTGGCGGAATACGATGTCGTCGTCGGCGGGCAACCGCTATTGGCGGTGCGCCATGACCCATCAGAAAGCGATCTCTATGCAGTCGACCAGCCTGTGTACGTACAGTTTCTGCGTGAAAATGCCTACTTATTGCCCGTTGAGCGGTAAAGTGTGGAAAAAGAGGCGATTTCCAGCGGAATCGTGCACTATTCGTCGGTTTCCAGACTGAAAAAGGCTTTTCTCTCTGGAGAAGTCATGCTAGAATGTACGCAAGAGGAGCGGGTAGCCCTCCTGGATGCCTTGACCTGCCAGCAACCTCCAGACGCAGGTGAAATTCCTAGAACGTATATTGTAAAGGAGACACAAGATATGAAAGCATTCGCATTCACCAATACAAAAGGTAACACTTACTATCTGCATGCCCGTGTGACCACACTCAAGAATGGTCAGCAGCAGACAATCTACTTCTTTGCGAAAGAAGTGAAGGATGGGGCGCTCGAAAAGGTGCCGGATGGTTACGAGCCATCAGAGAGCAAGAATGGGCTTCCCGTCTTGAAGAAAAAAGCTTAAGCTTCGCTGGGTATGCAAAAGGCGTCGAACTGGTTCGACGCCTTTTTTATTCTACTTTTCACTTCATGCCTGATCTTATTGAGCATCAGCATAACTCATCAGCATAGAGTCCCAGCCATCAATGCGGATGCTCATCATCATGCGCATGGCCATGCTCGATCTCTTCCGGCAGCGCTGGCCGCACACCGACCACCTTGACATCAAAATAAAGCGTTTCACCGGCGAGCCAATGGTTGAAGTCGATAACGACGCCGTCCTGTTGAATCTCACTGATGAACCCCTCGACCGCCTCACCGCTCTCTTCGTCGACAAATTCAATCGCCATGCCCGGTTCTAATTCAGCGTCATCTTCAAACGCGTCCCGCGGCACAAGCTGGTAATCTTCAGGGTCATACTCGCCGTACGCAAGGTCAGGCGTCACGACGATATTTTTCTGCTCGCCTACGCTCATCCCATAGATCGCAGCTTCCAAGCCAGGGATGATCTCGTTTGCACCCTGTAGGAATTCCAGCGGGCCATCCTCCGCCGAACTGTCGATGACATCACCATCGTTCAGCGCCAGCGAATACTCGATTCGCACCACCGTGTTGTCAGCTACGACAAGATTTTTCCCGTTTATCAATTTATGCCATCCATTCTTTATTGCGTTTGTTCAATTGCCCTGTAGCTGCGTTGCACTATACGAGGATTTGCAGAATCCGTCAAGGATTGGCAAGTAGACGGACTGTTATTTTTGGCGTTTTTAATTGACTGTTTTTGTAGTCTTTTTATGGCTACACGAAAAACTTATGAAACCAGAGATTTTCGGAAAACCCGCTTTTTCACTTACGCCCGCGTGGATTGGCGCTGCCCTTGCGCCAGCAAATGAGAGGATGAGGCCCAGCATAGTCAGCCCAATGCCGGCAATGCCCAGCGGTCCAGGCAACGCGCCGCCGAGCAGGAGGGTTTCGCCGATCAGCGCAAAAACCACTTCGGCCGATTGGGTGGCGTCTACTGCCGCCAGTTCGTAGGCATTGCGCGCCAGGTGACGAGCGTAGACAAAGAGGCTGGTCGCAATCACACCAGAGAGGAGCGCCACCAGCGCCGTGCTTGCCCATTGTCCGGCAGTGGGAGGCGGTGGCTGCGTCACCACAATCGTGATGAGCCAGAAGGGCAGCGCGCCCAGCGTCAGCAGCAACACGCGCGCAAAGCTGTCGCCCAGTATTGGGTCAACAATGTAGGGAATGTTTGTGTGCCCGCCAGTGCGCGCCTCCCACACCATCTGCAAACCGATGGGGTAGGCAAACGCTGCAATCAACACCGGCAGCCCGCCCAGCAACATGGCGCGCCAATCTGCTGCCTCCGCTTGCGTGGCATTGACCAGGAGGATTCCGAGAAAAATCAAGGCAGTAAAGAACAGACCGCGCAACGGCACGCGATGGCCATAGGCAAACAGGATGATAGGCGAGGCCAGCACGGTGACCTGCCAGGTCGTCGCCACCACCCAGGCCGGCGCGTAGGAGGCCGCAAAAGTGACGCCGGCATAAAAGACGCCAAACCCAATCGTGCCGGCGACCAGCCAAAAGAACCAGTGCCGCCGGAACAGTCGCAGCGCGTCGAGCAGAAGCCGGCCGCGACCGACGAGAAGCGGGCCCGCGACGAGGAACACGGTCATCCATAAATAGCGCAGGCTGGCCGACCAAACCCAGTGGCCGCCCTCTAGACTCATCGAACGGTTGAGAATGAAAGTGCTGCTGAAAAACAGTGCGGCAAGCAAGCCGGCGCCCAGTAAGCGAATCATCAGAGATGGCTGCTCAAGCGCGTCGAGGCTGACGCTGGCGCGCGGCGGCAAGCGCCGGTGGTGGGCGGCGGACGCCGACGGATAATACAAACAACCCGGCAAAGATCAACGCCATGCCGCCCAGCGCCGGCAAGGGGTGAGCTGCTCACCGAGCACGAGGACGCCGAGCGTCGCCGCGGTCAACGGCTCGGCTAATGCCAGCGTCACCGCGGTGGCGGACGGCAGCATCATCAACCCGCGGATAAAAAGCATGTAAGCCAGCGCCGTCGCCACCAATCCTAACTGCAGCGCCACTATGACGCCGCGCGGCTGCGCCAACCACGTGAAATCGACAAAAAAGAGCAGCGGCGCCAGCAACAACGCACCACCGAAAAAGGCAACCGCGGTGACGGCATCCGGCGGCTGGACGCGCAGCAACTCTTTGCAGGCAATTGTTATAGGGAGTAGGCGGCGCCCGCGCCGATGGCGAGCAGAACGCCTACACCGTCGAGCCGTAGATCGCCGCCCGTGGCGATCAATAAGGTGCAGCCTGCCACCGCCAGCAGCGTCGAAAGCAACCAGCGCCGTGTGAAGCGCTCGCCAAGCAGCGCCAGGCCCATCAGCCCGGCCAGCATCGGCGCGCTGCCAATGGCGACGACTGTGCCGACCGCCACGCCGGTGCGCGCCACGCCCGCAAAGAAGAAGAGTTGATAACCGGCGATCGCACCGATGGCAATGGCCGTCGCTGCGAATGGCCACCCCTGCCAATGCAACTGGCGCCGCCCCACGGCAAAGCAAAGCAGCGCGCTGCCGCCGACCAGCAGCCGTAGCGCGCCGATGGCCAACGGTGTGGCGCCGGCCGGAGCAAACGCCTGCGCCGTGCCTGTCGTGCCCCAGCAGAAAGCCGCTGCCAGCACCAACCAAAAACCGCGATTCACAGCAGGCGAAATCGAATTCATAGGCCACCGAATTTCTTCTTGAAATATTCTGTCAGCTATTGTCTGCTGAAGAGGTTGAGTTCGCCAAACACTGAGTTGCATCAATTGCAGGCAAGAATGCTTGAATCAGTGTGTTCACTGTGGCACAATGGGAGTAGGCGACTCGTTGTCACCGCGATCAAGCAACGGTCATCAAGCAGCCGTCATCAAGCAATCGTCGTCAAACAATCGGACATTTTTATGAGCGGTAAATTTATTGCGCTGCGCCGGCAGCCTCGCATCGATGAAACAGAGCGAAACCATGGTTCGGCGGTAGAAGCGCGCGCCAGCCTGGTTGCCGCGGTGGGCAAAACCACCATGCTAGACGCCTGGCCGACCTGGGACTGACGCCGGTCCAGCCTTGTGAAGGAGCTCCGGGCGAAGAACACAGCTTCGAAACGCTGCCTTATCTTGGCGCGTACGTTATCAAGACCAGCAGCGCCCTTCAAACACGCGCGGCGAAGGAATTGCTAGACCCGGACTATCTGATCGTGCCCAATCTCGAAATGTCGATGCCCACACCGGAACACGGCCGGCAATACGCACACCTGCCACGCGCCAAGCACAGGTGGCCGTTGCTGAGCGGGGTTGAGGAGGCGCACCGGCAGGGCATCAAAGGCGCAGGCGTCACCGTCTTTATCCTGGACACCGGGGTGGACGCCGACCAT
Source organism: Candidatus Caldilinea saccharophila (assembly GCA_016710365.1). Classification (GTDB taxonomy): domain Bacteria; phylum Chloroflexota; class Anaerolineae; order Caldilineales; family Caldilineaceae; genus Caldilinea; species Caldilinea saccharophila. Next base: position 84,531 of record JADJVW010000005.1, read on the forward strand.
CGCGAGCTGCGCCATAAAGAGATCGATTTTCGCTACATTCCGTTCGACACTGTGGCCGGCGGCATGCGCGCCTGTCGCGGCTTCGACGTCGATGGACATGGCACACACGTTGCCGGCGTTGTGGCCGGTCGCAATCTAGGCATCGCGCCGGACGTCGACCTCATGGTCGCTGCGGTGCTGGAAAGCGAAACGCTCAAGACCAGCCTGGAGCGCGTGGTCGTGGCGCTCGACTGGTTGCTCTCACAGTTCGAGCACGAAGAAAACCTGCACAAGCCGGTTATCGTCAACATGTCGCTTGGTTTCAACCGCCAGACGCTTTCCAAGCAAGAGTATCAAAAGGTCAGCCTGGGGCTGAAAACCATGCTGGACACGCTGACCGAAGATTTCGCCGTGCTGCCCATCACCGCCGTGGGCAATGAAGGATCGGGACAGGTGCGTGCGCCGGCTTACTTTGCCAATACACTCTCCGTCGGCGCGATCGATTCCGATTTGAAGGTGGCGAAATTCAGCGGCAGCGGCGTTTCGCCCGTTACGCATGAGGCAGAGCCAAATCTGATGGGCTTTGGCGTCGACATCGTTTCCAGCTATGAGCGCGACCGTAAGAACCGCAGCTTCTATCGAGCATTGAGTGGCACCAGTATGGCAACCCTTATGTGACCGGGATTGCCGCACTTTACGCATGTTGTGGTCATGTTGTGCAGGGCGCCCGCTTGTCGAGCGGCTTCTACAGAGCGCCCTGCCGATCCCCGACGCGGCTTCAGGCCGGACCGGCGCAGGTCTGGCACGGTTTGTCAAGGAGGCGATCAAATGAAACGCACGAAGGAAGTCAATGGCAATGCAAATGACAACGCAGCAGCCCGCGGCCCGCAGCCCATCGTCGATGTTGTGCTGGAGGTCGAACGCCCGTCGGTGGAGGAATTGGCGTGCTATCCACGCGACGAGCGCTATCGCCGTCTGCGCGCCAACACAGAGGCGCACCGCAACCAACTAGAAGGCTGGATCGAACTTCAACATTTGACAAGCGAGGTCATGGCGATGAGCCCTGCGACAGGGTTCAATCTACTCTTTGTCAAATGCACGCCGCACGCTGCACAGGAACTCGCGCGCGCGCCCGGTGTGGTCGATGTTCTGCCGGCTGGCGACGTTATCAACGGATTACAACAGCTATATTGAGCTATCATGACAGAATCCACCTATCCAATGCTTGACGTCGAGGCCGCACTCGACATTGTCCTTGCTCAGACCGTCCCGCCTGACCCGGAGCGTATCCCGCTGGCCGCGGCGCGCAACCGCATTTTGGCGGAAACCGTGTATGCCACCAGCCCACTGCCGCCTTTTCCCGCTTCGGTCAAAGATGGCTACGCGGTTGTCGCCGCGGATGGCCCCGGCGAGTTTCCCGTCATCGGCGAAGTGACCGCGGGGCGCGTGGCCGAGTTTGTGGTGGCGCCAGGCACGGTCGCCTACATCACCACCGGCGCGCCGCTGCCAGCCGGCGCAGACGCCGTCGTCATGGTCGAAGAGACGGCCATGACCGTCAGCCCTGCCTACTACCAGCACGCCGGTGCGCCGGTAGTCCACGTTCGGGCGCGCGTCACAGCGGGCGCCGACGTGCGGCCGATCGGCTACGATGTGGCGGTCGGGCAGGAGGTGCTGCCGGCCGGCGCACGCTTGGCCCGGCTGAGATCGGCCTGCTTGCCACCGTGGGCGTGGTGCAAGTGGCGGTTTACCCCGCACCGCGCGTGGCGATCCTATCCTCCGGCGACGAGCTGGTTGAGACGGGAACGCCGCCTGGCCCCGGACAGATTCACGACAGCAACCGCCCCACGCTGGCTGCGGCCGTCGCCGCGCTCGGCGGCGTTGTCGTTGATCTGGGCATCGTGGGCGACACGCAAGCCACACTGGAGGCCGCCGTCGCGCGCGGGCTGGAAGAAGCGGACATTCTGCTCACTTCGGGCGGCGTTTCGATGGGAAATCTCGACTTGATCAAGCCGCTGCTTGACCGCATCGGCGTTGTCCACTTTGGCCGCCTGCGGATGAAGCCGGGCAAGCCCTGCACCTTCGCCACCGTGGAGCGCAACGGCCGGCGACGTCTGGTCTTCGGGCTGCCGGGCAATCCGGTCAGCAGCCTGGTGACCTTTTATCTGCTGGGCGCGCCCGCGCTGCGCAAGCTGGCCGGCTGGGAGAATCCCAGGCTGGCGCGCGTGCAGGTCTGTCTTGGCGAGTCACTCCGCCTCGATCCTTATCGGCCAGAGTATCATCGTGCGACGGTGCGCTGGGAGACTTCCCTGCATGAAGGTCGGGGCGCGCTGCTGGCCGACAGCACCGGCAACCAGGCCAGCAGCCGTCTGCTCAGTATGCGTTCGCCAGCGCGCTCCTCGAACTGCCGCAAGGGGAGGGCGTGTTGCCGGCAGGCGCCATCGTGACTGCGCTTTTGATTGGAGAGGTGCTCTAGTGGCAAACCTGACCCATTTGGACGAACAAGGCCGCGCGACCATGGTCGATGTCGGCGAGAAAGCAGTGACGACGCGCACGGCCGTGGCCGCGGGCGAGGTGCGTATGGCGCCGGCGACGCTGGCAGCTATCCGGGAGGGTGTGGCGCCCAAGGGGGACGTGCTGGCCGCGGCGCGCATCGCCGGCGTCATGGCCGCCAAGCGCACGCCGGAGCTGATCCCGCTCTGCCATACGCTGCTGCTCACCAAAGTCACCGTCGAGTTTGAAATTGATAGCGCTGCCAGCCGTGTGTTGATCACCGCCACCGTCCGCTGCAACGGGCAGACCGGCGTCGAGATGGAGGCGCTGACCGCGGTCAGCGTCGCCGCGTTGACGATCTACGACATGGCGAAGGCGCTGGACAAGGCCATGGTCATCGGCGACATCCGCCTGCTGCAAAAGCAGGGCGGCAAGTCCGGCGACTGGCAGCGCGACTGCGAATAGCACGCGGATGACGCGGATTCGGCGGATCAGCGCGGATCAACCGCAGTAAATCAGTGAAAATCCGCTCGATCCGCGTTCTATGAATTCGGCGGATCAGCGCGGATTAACCGCAGTAAATCAGTGGAAACCCGCTCGATCCGCGTCATCCGCGTTCTATTGTTTGCGCACTTGAGAAAGTAACAAGCAGAGGTTGTATGATCGAGATCCATGTTCGCCTTTTTGCCACGCTGCGCCAACTGGCCGGCTGGTCGCAGCAGCCGCTGGAATTGCCCGAAGGCGCCACGCTCGACGAAGCGCTGGCCGCAATCGATCAGCGTTTCCCCGCGCTTACGATTGGACGGCGCACCTTCTACGCCGCCGTCAACCAGGAATATGCCAAGGGCGATCAAGTGCTCCACAATGGGGACGAAGTCGCGATCTTTCCGCCGGTTTCGGGAGGAAGCACAGCTTGAGCGCAAGCTGGCGTACGGGAGCTGCTTGGCGATGAATACCAGGAGGAATCGTGAAACTATTTGAGATGACAGAGGCGCCTCTGTCGCTGGACGATGTGGCGCAGCGCGTGACGCGCCCGGACTGCGGCGCCATCACCACCTTTGCCGGCGTGGTGCGCGGGGCGACCGCCACCGATAGCGGCGTGCGCGGCACCGATTTCCTCAACTACGAAGCGTACACCGAGATGGCGGAAACGATGTTGGCGCGCATCGGCGCCGAGATCATGGCGCAGTGGCCCAAAGTCACGGCGGTGAGCATTCTCCACCGCACCGGGCGGCTGGAGATCGGCGAGCCAAGCGTCGTCATCGCGGTGGCGACGCCTCACCGCGGGGACGGCTGCTTCGAGGCGTGCCGCTACGCCATCGAGCGCCTCAAGGCCATCGTCCCGATCTGGAAAGAGGAAAACTGGTCGGACGGCCAAATCTGGGTCGAAGGGCCGCGTCAGCCAGACCTCGCGGCCGCGTACACACGGCCTGCTGCAGAATAGTAGGTCGGGCTAGCAGCCTGACGGGTTGCTCAACGACCGGCGTCACGCTGGTAGCGTGACCTACGGAATTGCTGCAGAGTAGCGTAGTAGCGTAGGTCGGGCTAGCAGCCCGACGGGTTACTCAACGACCGGCGTCACGCTGATAGCGTGACCTACGAAATTGCTACAGAGTAGCGTAGTAGCGTAGGTCGGGCTAGCAGCCCGACGGGTTGCTCAACGACCGGCGTCACGCTGATAGCGTGACCTACGGAATTGCTGCAGAATAGCGTAGTAGCGTAGGTCGGGCTAGCAGCCCGACGGGTTGCTCAACGACCAGCGTCACGCTGGTAGCGTGACCTACGGAATTGCTGCAGAATAGCGTAGTAGCGTAGGTCGGGCTAGCAGCCCGACGGGTTGCTCAACGACAGGCGTCACGCTGGTAGCGTGACCTACGAGGCTGGGGCGCTGCCGCCGGTGCGTGGCAACGGGGGTAATGGTGTTTGAGAGCGGCGAATCTGATTGGCTCGCAGAAAGGCAGTGACGAGTTCCTGCACCTGGCCGGCAGTGAGACGCACGGTATTGATGCGTAGATCCGCATGTTCGTAGGCATGACCCAAACGCTGGCGTTCTTGCGCCAGATTATCGCTGCTCCAATTGACATCGGTGCGCCGCGCCTGTTGCTCTTGTAGATCGTTGTCCAGATAGATCAGGATACGCGGAAAACCGAAGTGTTTCCACAAATCCTCCACGTCGCTGTGCTCCTGGCTCACCGGGCGTGCGTTCCACCCGGCCGCGCGCAACATTGTCACCAACGTCGATTTGCCGCTGGCGCTGACGCCAACAACCTTGATCAACGGCAGCTTTTCGGACATTAAATTGGCGGTGGACATAGTCGCCTCGAAACTTGAACGACATCACAAGGGTGCGGTCATGCGCAGACGACGCGCCTCATCGCTGCTGTGCGCTTCACAAACTTTAACCACCAACACCGTGGCATCATCGCGTGGGCGGCTGTGTTCGAGTTGAACCGCCACATCCAAAAGTGCGTCGGCGGTCACGGCGGCATTTGCGCCTTGCCCGCCATCGACGGCAGCCAACAGCACCGGCAGGTCGAGCACGGAACTGCCCGTCAAGCTGCCGGCGCTCCACACGCCATCCGTCACGACGACCAGCGTCAACTGCGGCGCCAGGTCGATTTCAGCGATCTGGGGCTTCGTGTTGCGGTGGATGCCAATCGCCTCGGATGCGTCGTCGAACCAAATCACGTCGCTTCCCTGGCGCAGCAGGCTTGGACAGCGAGCGTTGCGGCTGAGCACCAGCGTGCGCGTCGCCATATCGACGCTGACAATGGTCAATTCGCAACTGACCTGGCCGCTGCGCTGGGTGCGCAAATAATCGTGCGCCGCACGCGCCACCGCGCCATCCCGCACCCCCTCGGCGATCAGGGAGATCACTTTCCTGGCGACAAGGTTGCTGATCGCTTTGGCACTTTTGCCGCTGCGTTGCCCATCGGCGACGACGATGCTAAACCCGCCGTGAGGTCGCTCCACAATCTCGACCGTGTCGCCGCTTTCCGCGGACGCGTATTTCCCGACTTTTGCTACCGCCACATCGACTTCTAGCCGCACGCTTGCTCCTAACCTGAAATATGATTTCCGTCCCACTGGGACTCCACATTGACGCCCAGCACATCGTCGGCGCTGACGCCGTAGCACTCGGCAAGCAAACGCAGTTCGTCCAGCGTGAGGCGGCGATTGCGATACTCTACATCATAGAGCAACTGCTGGGAAAGCCCCGTGCGTTCGCGGATGGCGTCGTAGGAGAGATGGCGCGCCGCACGCAGTTGGCGCAGGGTGGCGCTGACATGGCTGACCGCGGCCTGGCTGACCGCGGCGCGCACTTTTGCCTCGTCCAGCGGGTCGGGCACAACACGCTCCAACGCTTGCCGGCGCGGGACAAGCGAGGCGCGCACGCGGTCCAACAGGGTTTCTTCAGCCATCAGATGCTCCTTCAGGCGCAGGCAAATCGACGACGACAGCGTCCACCGCCATGCCATCCATGCGTTCAACCGTGAAGGTGAGTCCGCCATACGTCACGCGATCGCCGGCGACGGGCAAAGCACCCAGTTCGGCCATGATCAAGCCGCCCACGGTTTCAGCTTCTGGATGCTCCAGATCGCTGTCGAGATGTTGCGCCAGTTCGTCGACCAGCAGATCGCCGCGCACCCGCACACGCCGCGCGTCGATGAGCTCCAGCGGTGCGGTCTCAACATCGAACTCGTCCTGGATCTCGCCGATGATCTCCTCGGCCAGATCTTCCAGCGTGACGAGACCCGCGGTGCCGCCAAATTCATCCATGACGACCGCGACCTGGACATGCTCGCGGCGGAAGCTCTGCAACATCGCTTCCAGCAGCAACGACTCCGGCACAAAGAGCGCCGGGTGCAGACACGCCTGCAAATCGAAATCGCCGGGAAAGTTGACGATGCGCTGCGCCACATCCTTGGCGTGCAGCACCCCGACGATCGCGTCGCGATCCCCCTGATAGACCGGATAGCGGGAGTGCGGTTGGGTCGAAAGCACCGCCAACACTTCCGCTTCGGTGGCCGTTGCGGGAATCGCCACCATACGCGTGCGCGGCGTCATGATCTGCGCCACGGTGCGCTTATGAAAATCGAAGACATTTTCCAGGTAGACCTGTTCGGTCGGCTCCAGCAGCCCGCGCTCGGAGCTTTCTCCGACGATATAGGCCAGCTCCGCCGAGGAGGCCAGCCGCTCCGCGGCGCTGACAGGCGGCAGGTGAACCAGCCGCAGGATAGCATCGCCGGCCCAGTTGAGCAGCGCGGTCAGCGGCAAAAAGAAGCCAGCGCAGTACGCCATCGGGCGATCCAGCCGCATAGCCGCCAGCGCAGGATTTTGCAGCGCCAGCGACTTTGGCGCCATTTCACCCACCACGACGTGCAAGTAAGTCAGCACGCCGACGGCGACCACCGTGGCGATCGTATGCGCCGCCGCCACCGACAGCCAACTGGCAGCCTCCAACGGGCGCAAAATCCAGGCGGCCACGACATGTTCGCCGTACATGCCAAGCCCCAGGCTGGCCAGGGTGATGCCGATCTGAGCGGTGGAAATATAGCGGTTCAGTTTGCGCGGCGTGCGCAGGGTGTCGAGCACGCGCTGCGCCGCGGCCACGCCCTCCTCCGCGAGTTGCTGGATGCGCGTGCGCGGCGCGGCGGCAATGCCGAACTCGGCGCCGACGAACAGTCCGTTGAAGAGGATAAGTACGGCGATCACCGCCAGGGGAAATAGAATCTCGCTCATGACTGCGCCTCCTGCCAGATGCGGCGCTGCTGCTCGTCCAGCGCCATGCTCACCCGCCCGACGCGGTTGAAATCCATTTCTTCCACGCGCAGGCAAATGGCATGGATAGCGGCCACATCGCCCACTTTGGGCAAGACGCCGAGCACAGCGGTCACCAGTCCGCCCACGGTGTCGACCTCATGCGCAGGGAGCACAAGCCCAAGCAGGTCGTTCAACTCGTCGACAGACACGTCGCCGCGAATCCACAGCCGATTGTCCGCGCGCAGATCCAACGCGGGCGTGCTGCGGTCGAATTCGTCTTCGAACTCGCCGATGATCTCCTCAATCAGATCCTCGATGGTAATCATGCCGGCGGTGCCGCCATATTCATCGACGACAATGACGAGGTGCTGGTGGTGACGCTGCATCATCAGCAGCACCGCTTCCGCCGCAATCGACTCTGGCACAAAGCGCACCGGCCGCATGTGATCGCGGATATGCAGTGCGGCGCCGGCCATGCTGCGCTGGAGATGGTGAAGATGAAGCAAGTCACGAATATGTACAAAGCCGACAATGTGATCGACGTCCTCGTCATAAAGCGGCAGCCGCGAATAAGGGGAGTTGGCAAGCAGCGCCAGCAGAGCGTCGTAAGGTCCGTCGACGGGAGCGGCGAGCATCCGGTTGCGCGGCAGCATCACGCGCCGCGCGGTTTCGTGGCGAAGCTCTAGGGTGTTGACCAGCAGTTTCGTCTCCTCGCGCGCCAGGACGCCGCCCGCGCGGCTCTCTTCAACCAGCATCACGATTTCAGCGGGCGAATGAATATGGGCGTGTTCGCTGGCCGAAGTGACGCCCAACAGGCGGAGCACCACCTGGGCGGAGCCGTTGAAGAGCCAGATCAGGGGCTGGTAGAGCAGCATCGACCAGCGCATCGCCGTGGCTGTGGCAATTGCCGTCTGTTCCGGATATTGCAGCCCGATATTTTTGGGGATCAATTCGCCAAAGAGCACCTGCAATCCTGTCAGCGCCAGCAGGATGCCGATCGACAGCACCGAGACCAGCGCGGCGCGGCTGGCGATATCGAAGCCAGCAAGCCACGGCTCGAGCAGATGGAGAATATTGGCCTGCCCGTAAAAACCGAGCACCAGGCTGGACAACGTGATGCCCAACTGACACGCGGCCACCAGGCGATCCAGTTGCACCGGCTGGCGGAGAACGTCGAGCAGCCAGGCCGCGGTGTAATTACCCGCCTCCGCCATGCCGGCCAGTCGCGACCGCGCGCGCTCACCACTGAAAATTCACCGGCTACATACAGCCCGTTCACGGCGACCAACACTATGATGACGCCGGCGACAATCAACCAATCCATCTTGGCCCTTCCCGACAAGTAAGCTGATCCGTCGGGCTGTTAGCCCGACCGACATCACTACATCATGTTACGGCGTAGTCACGCCGACGTCCACTCGCTGCGATGCTACCGTGCGTCCTGAGCCGCCGCTGGCCGCGGTCAGCCCATAGACCGTGCGCTGGCCGCTGGCCGCGTCGGCAGGCACGCTGATGCGCAGCGATACATAAGCCGTGTTGCCTGGCCCGGACATTGACAATGCTCAAATCGTTGCCGGCGCAAACACCATCGGGCCGGCAGAGCTGGCTGGGAAAGGCCCCGCCCTGGACAAGCGTGACGATCAGGGCGTCGATGGCATCGCCGGCATTCGTCACCAAGAGACCTGCCTCGCATGTCTGCCCGGCGGCGCACGTCAACTCGGCGCTGCCGTTGAGGGTGAGCGCCACGCCATAATTCACCACGGGGGCAGGCGTGGCGGTTGGAGGCTGCGGCGTCCATGTCGCAGTAAGCTCAGGCGGCGGCGTAAAGCTGGGCGTAGGCGTCAGCGTTGGCGTGGGTGGGAGATAGCTGACCGTGGTGGTGTAGATCTGCGATGAGCCATCGCCCAGCACCACCAGCAGTGTGTAGACTTCGCTTTCGTCCTCAATGCACTCCTCGCGCTCGCCCAGGCCGCTCATGGGCAGATTTTCGTAGTACACCTCGCGCACATTTTTGACATTCCACCGCACCATCGTGCAGCGCCCTTCCTTGAGCGCCGGATTGTCGGCGGCGAAGATGACAAAAGGCGTGCCCAACGGCGTCGGTGTGGGCGCGGGCGTGGGCGATGGCAACGCATCGACCAGCGGTGTGGAAGTTGGCAGGTCGAAGATTGGCGTGGGACGGCGCGTCGGGATCGGCGCATCTACATTGAGCAAAGGCGGCTCGACGCCTGCCTCGGCCGGTTCACCTTCTCCGGCGCCATCTCCGGCTATGGCAGCGGCCAGCGGCGGCTGGAGCGTGATCGGCGTCGGGGTGACGGCCGCGGGAAAGGCCGGCGCCGCGCTTTCAGCGCCGCCTGCGCCCGGCGGCAGCACGATGATCGGCGCGGTTGGTCCGACGACCCCAGGCTCGCCGGCTTGCGCCGGCTCCGGCGTTGCCGTCTGGACGACATAGATTGCCGGCGTCGCATCCGCCGGGCTTACGGTGTCGACGCGGCCATTGGCCGCGCGCGCCGGCAGGTTCCGTGCGATCCATTGCCAGCCCGTGTAGCTGGCGACCATGCTGCCGCAGAGAAAAACGCTGGCAAACACGAGCGCCGCGCCGATCCACGTCCACCGACGACGACCGGCTTCATCCTGGCCGCCTTCATCCGCGCCAAAAAGCGGCTCGAAAGAGAGATTATCTTCCACATGCGTCAATGACGCGGCAGACCAGGTTTCCTCGGCCAGGGCATGAAACGGCACAAATGGCGCGGCGCCGGGTCGCTCAGCGCGCTTTCCTGCGCCCGGCGGAAACGCGGACAATGTTGATGCTCGCGACTGAAGCAATACGTAGCCTGGTCGCCGAGCAGGATCAATTCACCTGCGCCCGACGCGAGACACTGATTCTCGAAGCTGGGGAACTCGACCGGCGGTTGTCTCCGATCGTCCCCGCTTAGTGCGCCCAGATGTGGGCAGATGTCATCCATAAACATTGTTCCGGTTCCGGAAACCGCGCCGTCAACTTATACGTCCCGGGCCAGCAACTCGGCGGCCAACGCCAGACCCGCCTCAACTGTGGCGATCTCGCCGGCTGCCTGCGCCTCGCGCAACTGCTCCAGCAACGCACCCACCTGGCGTCCTGGTGGGAGATCAAAGTAGGCCATGAGCGTATGACCATCCACCAATGGCGTGCGCACTTCTTCCAGGCCGTCCGGCGCTACTCCGTATGCGACCAATTCGGCGATGTGTGTAACGTACCGCTGCCACGCCAGCGGCGGTGAAACCGCATAGATCGCCTGATAGTCTGCCAGCGCTAACAACAGTGTGTCAATTCCGGCTTGCGCTTCGGCGGCGCGCCCCTCGCTCTCGCGGAAAAAGCGATACCGGGCGCGGCGGCTGATGGGCGCATCGCCAAACGATGCGTGAAGGAGATGCGGGCGCATGTGAGCGCGAACCACGGTACGCGCCAGCGCGATCTCATGCCGGCTAAATTTGAGCGCGTCCAGACGATGTGCGAGCATCTCAGCGCCCACTTCCTCATGCCGCAGAAATCGATAGCGCAGCGCGCCATCCGCAAACTGATCGGTGGAACGCGTCGACGGCTTGCCAACATCGTGCCAGAGTGCAAACCAGACCAGCCAATCGACTACGCGGCGTTCAGCCGCGGTTGTCGTCAGCAACATCTGACGTAGTCGAGGCAGGTGCGGGCCGAGTGCAGTCGCGATGGCGGCGCCGGCTTCGCTAGCTTCGATTGCCGCATCGCCTTTGAGCCACTCGCGCAACTGCAAAGCATAACGCACCGTGCGCAGGGTGTGATGATAGACATCAGCGTCATGGGGCGCCGTCTGCGCCACGCCTTCCAGGTCGGCAATTTCGGGCAGCAATGGGCGCAGCAGATTGACCGTGCGCAACATGTCGATGGCGTGATCCGGCTTTGAGGAGGCCAGCATCTTCCACAGCTCGTCGCGCACCCGCTCTGCGCTGGCAAGGCGGATCATGCCGCTGATGCGCAGAATTTGTAGAAACGTTGCTTCTTCAATTGTAAACTCGAGCTGCACGGCAAGGCGCACGGCGCGCAGCAGGCGCACAGGATCCTCCGCCAGCCCCACGGCGTGACGCGGCGCAACTGGCGCTCGTCCAGATCGGCCTGCCCGCCAGCCAAATCGACAAGTTCACTCGCGCAGTCACGTCGCCAGCGCATCGCCATGGCATTGACTGTGAAATCGCGCGCCTGAAGGTCGGTGGTCAGCTCTCCGCCGCGCATGGCGGCGATGTCGCAGACAAGCGGCGTCTTGCCTGCGGTGAAGACCAGCCGCGCCACATCACGCTCCGCGTCAAGGGTGTAATAGGCCCAGCCCAGCCGGTCGGCCGCGCGCTGCGCGACCTCACTGGCGGCACGGGTGACGATCACATCGAGGTCGGTCAGCCCTGCGCTACGTCCCAGCAGCGCATCGCGCACAACACCACCCACGACGTAGACGGGGTCGGTTTCACCGGACAATGCGTTCAGCAATGACACAAAGGCAGGGTGGGTGGGCGTCCATGTGGGTGCAAATAAATCCATGATGCATGGATAATACCATAAACCTGGAATGCAGCCTTCTATCTGGCGCGGCTGACGACGAAGACGCCAGCCAGCACCATGCCGCCGCCGATCAGATCCTGTGCGCCTGGAAATTCGCCAAAGAGCAGCAGCGACGCCGATCGCCACTACCGGGCTCAGAGTCAGGATGATCGTATGGATGCTCATCGGAAGGAGGCGGAGCGTCTGATAGTAAAGCGCGCGGCTGATGACAACATCCACAGTGCCGGTCAACACCAGAAGCAGCCACGTCGCGCGTCCGGCCACCTGAGATGACCGCCGCCCACCGCAAAGCAAAAGAGAAAGGCGCTGGTAAAAAGCAGGCGAAAGACGAAAAAATCGAGAAACGCCATCGCTCCCCCCCAACGTTTGACGATAGCCGCGTGCAAGGCGTAGAGAAAGGTCGAGAGCAAAATCAGCAACGCGCCCCACTGCATGGCCGCGCCCGGATGAAAACTGATCGTGATCGCGCCCAAGACAGCGAACGCGGCGCCAATGGCCTGCACCCGGTTGAGGCGTTCGCGCAGCCAGACAAGGCTCAACAACAGGCTGATGATGACGCCACTCTTGCCCAACATCGCAGCGACGCCGGGGTCAATATAGGCAATCGAAAGGTAGCTCAACACGGTGGAAGACGCAATGAGAAAGCCAATTGCGGCGAAAAACCAGAAATAGGTGCGGAACGGACGCCAGTGGAGCTGGCGCTGGGCGCCGGCAAAGAGCGCGACCTCGGCTGTGCCCACTGCCAGCACAAAAAATGCCGAAGCGGTTGGATGCAGATGCGGCAGCAACAGCCGTGCAAAGATATAATGAAAGCTGTCGACGACCAGCAGGCCAGCAAAGAGCGCAGCAGTCTGCGCGTTCCAGTTCGGCGGCGAAATAGGAGCAACTTGTTGCATGGCGTTCTTTATCTCGGTGAAAGCGCCAGATACAAGCGGCCAGCGCTGGAAAATGACACAATCTTGGTATTGTACTGACGACGCGGCAAATCCAAATCGCTACAGAGAGGAACACGCTGATGAACTACCGCACTTTGGGCCGTTCTGGCCTCAAAATCGCGCCGTTCGGACTTGGCACGGATAACTTTGCCAATCCGCTGCCGGAAGCCACCGCGCACGCCATCCTCGACCGAGCGGTGGCGGGCGGCGTCAATCTGGTAGACACCTCTAATAGCTATGCGAACGGCGCCAGCGAACGCTTTATCGGTCGCTGGCTGCACGCGCGACGCAACCGGCATACCGTCGTCATTGCCAGCAAAGTTCACTACCCGGTCGGCCCCGGTCCCAACAATCGCGGCAACTCGCGGCGCCACATCCTGGCCGCGTGCGAGGATTCGCTGCGCCGTCTGCAGACGGAATATATCGACCTTTACCAGCTTCACCGCCCTTCGCCGGAGATTCCCGTCGAGGAGACGCTTTACGCGCTCGACATGCTGGTGCGCGACGGCAAGGTGCGCTACATCGGTGCGACCACGCACCCAGCGTGGCAGGTGATGGAAGCGCTGATGGTGAGTGCGCAACGCGGCTTTGCGCGCTTTGTCTCCGAGCAGCCACCCTACAACCTGCTTGACCGGCGCGCCGAAAACGAACTGGTTCCGCTGGCGCTCAAGTATGGGCTGGGTCTGCTGCCGTGGGGATCGCTGGCGGCCGGCATCCTGGTGGGTCGCTATCGGGACGCAGCCGCGCCGCCGCCGGATTCACGCGCGGCGCTGCGTGGGGGCATCTATGCCGAGCGCGTCACGCCGCGCGGGATCGAGGCGGGCAATCGCTTCGTGGCAATGGCCGAGGCGGCCGGCGTTTCGCCCGCTCAGCTTGGCCTGCTGTGGGTCAAGGAGCAGCCTGGCGTCACCGCGCCGCTCTACGGCCCACGCAGCGTGGCGCAACTTGAGCATGTCTTGCCCATTCTGGAGATGACGCTCGCCGACGAGTTGCGCCACGCGTGCGACGCCATCAACCCGCCGGGCAGCGCGGTGGCGGATTTCCACAATTCTGCACCGTGGATGAAGATGAGAATTGTAGACGCGCCGCTTTTAGCCTGAATAATGGCCATGAAGATTAGAAGTCGCCAAAGTCTGGGTAGCTGCGCGTTAAAGTCTGCTCGGCGATATAGCGCAGGGGCCCTGCGTATGTAGCGCGCAAAGCAGAAAATTGCGCCCAGGCCTCGACGCTGTTGCGCATCACGGGATTACCCGCTGCCTTCAATTGCTCGACCCCCGCGGCGAATTGAGCTTCTGTTGGCCCGGCTGTCGGGGAGGGCAAGCGCTCGGGAACAAAGCCCACCGTAACGCTCACCTCCTCCATGGCAGTACCGCCGGCCTGCATACATAAGTGCGCCGCTGCCGTTGCCCGGTCGTCTGTGGTGGCAATATAAAGCGCCGCCGCGTCCAGAAGCGCCTGGCTACAAATCACCCATGATTCGTTAGCGAAGCCGGAGGGCGTATAGATTACTTCAGGCGCCAGGACATGGGTCGCCTTGATCTGCCGAAACCAATCTTCCCAGGCAGTCCAGAAGTCGGCCGTATTCTGATGGAGCCACAGGAGTATATTCACTGCGGTTGGCGCGGAACCGACCCGTGTGTACAGCCAGTCAGTCCGCACATCGCGCGCCAACATCGTGCTCTGATAGCCAGGAACGAAGGAAAAGAGGAAGATAATGATCATCAGCCCAAAGATGCCTTCGGCGATGGCGATGATCTCCCCTTGTATGGTCGCTGGCGTGTCGAAGCCCAATGTCGTCAAGGCTGAGCCACTGGAAACCAGAGCGGCGCCCAGTGTCTGCTCGGCGCCGCTCTCCCAGTAAAGAATGGCAAAGGCCACCAGCACAACCAAAAACCAGGTAAGGATGATGGTGAGCATAAAGAGTGGCAAATACCAGACCGTCACACTCGCCACACCCTCGTTCGAACGGCGATTGCGCGCCAGCAGCTTGACAATGCCATGGACGAAGCGCGTCACCAGGGTGAGCAACGGGTCGCGGCTGCGCCGGTTAAGCAACGTCGTGCGCGCCATCGAGAGCAAGAACAGGATGAGGATTAACGATGCCAGAACAATGGCGACGCCGCGCAACAACAAATCCATCAGACAAGCTCCTCTGTAGTGGGGTTTACCGTTTGTTTACGAGCGCGCTATCACTGCCGGGCAATCATCATTTGATTTTCTTGCCCTTCGCCATAACTGCCTCTGCGCTTGCACTCTTGTCTGCTGTGCTCTTGGTGGCAGCAACCTTCTCGCCCACAACGGCTTGCGCGGCTCGCTCGTGCCGCACGGGGGCAAGATTTTCCTTGGGCAGCAAGAAAAGCCAGGTGGCAAAGATAAAGGGCGCTGTAAACGTCGGGATGCCGATCGGCGTTAAGGCGACATCCATTGCGGCTTGCACAAAGACGGTGAAAATGATGCCGAGCAGCGCGTAAAAGAAAACAGGCCACGATGGCTTGTAAAAGGTGCAGCCCAGCGCAATCGCGGTCAGCACAGGGCTGAACCCAAAGAGACCCGCTTGAATGGTGGAGGCATCTGCGCCAAAGAGCACGGCAATCAACACCGCGACGCCCGCGCCCAGCATGGCAAAAAGCGCGGCCCAGAGCGAACTCACGGCCAGGGCAATGAGAAAGATCACACCCGTGACGCCATTGCCGATCAAGAAGACCTGCGCTACGCCGTTAAAAAAGCTGTCTAGCCAGAACTGTGTATCGGTAGGGATGGCGGCGGCGGTTGCAGCAATTGCCTGCGGAATGGCCGGTGGCCCCATGGAGGCAATCGGAACGCCGTTGAAGGCATAGGCCGCCAACACCAGGAACCATGTGACCAGTACAAAGGGAAAGGTCAGAGCCGCCACGCCCCACGTCTTGAAGACATTGGCGACGGCCAAAAACGCCACCGTAGACACCGCCGCCCCAAGCACAATGTAGAGCCATAACAGTGGATCTACGACAAGAAAGGTTGGCAATGCCGCACCAACCAGGATGCCGTTGTAGCCAAACAGCCCGATGCGCAAGGTCGCGACGTCAACATGCAGGGCGTAGGCTGTGAGCGTGGCCACGAGCAGCCCTACCACGGCTTTCGATCGCCACAGCCGGCATGTTGGCCACATACGCCCCAGGCAATCCCCACAATGAAGAGCAATCCAGTGACGGGATTGTTCTGAAACATCACCTGCCCGGCGCCGCGCAGGTTGACGTCGACGAAGCGAATCAGAGCGTTGCCGTCGGCCATGTGATTCCAGGATTCAGCAATAGATGCCATCGTCGTGCTCCTTATTGAATAAAGAATGAATCAATCGACTAGCGCCACAGAAACTTCGGCATGATGGGTGCGCCCACAACAGTTTGCCGCACGATTGCCCAGAATTCGCGAATCTTCGCTTGCACAGGCTGCGTCTCGCGCCCCAGCACCTTATAGATCAGCCCCGCGTCGTTGGGGAGCCGGCTGGCGCCCGCCGCCACCCCTGTGTTGCGGTCATAGCTGGCCGGCGTCTGCGCAAAGATGGCGTCGGCGTGCATCTTCGGCGTCAGCAGCAGCACATTGCCAAACACATCAAACTCTTTCATCTGCCCGGTCTGACGCACGGCCTGCTGCTTGGGCTCGATCACAAATTTTTCGGTCAACAGTTGCTGGCTGTCAGGGCGCTCGACCTGCACGGTTGACGAAAAAACATCGAATTGGAAGACCTCGCCGCCCTTATGATATTTGCGCCCCGCCATCAGCGTCTCGGCATAGAGCATGGTGGCCGTGGCGGCAATCGTGACATGCGTATGGGTGAAGAAGCGAGCATGTGCATGGGGGCAGATTGGATCCGGCAGATATTCAAGATACGCGTTGTCGCCCAGGTGGATTTCCTGTGTTTGCGCGGCATAGTTGGCGTCCATGGAATGAATCTGCGTACTCGATTGCGTAGTCAGATGGACCTGCGTCTCCGGCGCTAAGTTCACCACGGTATGAAAGCGGTCGCCTTGCAGAATGCCGCCCGTCGTCGTGATCAGAAAGACGCAAGGCAGCGTGGGCATGGCTTCATCCCAGTAGAGCGCCTTGTGGACAAAGAGCGGCGCACGGCGTTCCAGGTCGATCAAGGCCGTAGCCGCCCCGCGGCGCTCGAAGCCAAGGCACAGATAACCATTCTTGCCCACTACCGCGCTCGCCATCTGTTTGGGTTCATCTTGATAGGGCGCCAACTCGGCGGCCTGCTCCCACGCGATTGCCGTCATGCCGATTCTCGTTGGAGTCCAAAATCAAACAGAATGTCCCGTTTGATCAACTGCACCAGTTCGGTGATGCCTCCCCCGTCTTGCAATTTGTGAAGAGAAAAGGCTTGCCGTTGCGCATGAGCCGCGAATCCTGTTCCATCACCTCCAGGCTGGCGCCAACATAGGGCGCCAGGTCGGTCTTGTTGATGATCAGAATGTCCGACTGGGAGATGCCGGGGCCGTTCTTGCGCGGAATCTTGTCGCCTGCCGCCACATCGATGACATAGATAAAGAAATCGACCAGCGCCGGGCTGAAGGTCAGGGTCAGGTTGTCACCGCCACTTTCGATCAGCACCACGTCACTGTCGGGGAAACGTTCCTCCATATCCTCGACCGCAGCCAGGTTCATGCTCGGATCCTCGCGCACCGCCGTGTGCGGACAGGCGCCGGTTTCGACGCCGATGATGCGCTCCTCGATGAGCACGCCCTTTAAGGTGCGCTGCACATGCTTCGCATCTTCGGTGGTCACCACGTCATTGGTGATGATCAGCACCTTGACCCCCATATCGACCAGGATCGGCGTGATCGCTTCGATGATTGCAGTCTTGCCCGAACCCACCGGGCCACCCACGCCAATGCGCGTAATTTTCTTCATGAAGTTTCTCCGGGTTTAATTCATAAACATGCGTATATGTGCTTTGACATGCATAGCGGCCAGAATATCCAGTTCCGGGGTAAAAGCCGCCATGTCCTCCAGACGCGCGTTGCAGATGCGTGCATAATCACTGGCGACGCGTGTATTGACATCAAACAGGATGCGCTGAGTCTCCAGATGATCGACCCTCAGCAAACGCAGCGCAGCGCCCAGCACCATGGAAGCCACCCCATATTGATGCACGGCAAACGCGTCGCCTTCAGAGAGATCAAGGTCAGCAAACAGGAGACCCTGCCCGACCGGATAGGCGCCGGGCGTCGCGCCGCCATTGATGCTGGCCAACCACTGCGTCAGCGATGGTGAATGAAAGAGGCGGATGCCCATCTCGGCAAGCTTCTTGCCCATGCGCGCCGTCATCATGCGCATCTCTTCGTTGAGCTTGCGCTGCCAGAGCGCGGCATCCACACGCAGGACGCCCTCCATATCATGGGCGCGCGCCGCGCGGTATGCTTCCAGCATGGCAATCCCGTCGACGCCGGCTGCCTGCTGCGTGACAGTCAACACGAATTCATGCAGGCTTTTGGCATCGGAAACCAAGCCGAGTTGAATGGCGGACTCCAGGCCGTTGCTGAAAGAAAATGCGCCCACTGGCAGCATGGAGTCGCCAAATTGCAGCACGCGCATGGCTTCCGTAATCTTCATGCTGGCTCTTTCTGGTCGTATGCGTGTACATGCGAGTGCACCGGACCTTCAGCGCCGCCAAAAAGCCGGCGCGATTCATGGGGCGCCAGGTACGGGATGACTTCAGAGCCAGAGACGAAAGTATAGGTAACGCCCTCAAAGGCATGTGTCTTCATTACCGAAGCCATTACCTTTTTATCGACCGCCAAAGGCACGAAAACCTGCGCGTCCTTAACGACCGCCGGCCAATGCTGATTGCCGATGGCGTGACCTAGCTCCACCGCCGTACGCAGCATCATCGCGGGCGACTGCAACAATAGTTCCCCAAGATCGATCACGAGCACATCCTTGAGGTGAATGTGAGCAACAACCGCGATCTGGTCCGCCTCATTCCAAAGCAAGATGTCACCGTCACGCAAGGACTTGCCGCGGTCGAGCGAGACGGCCAACTCCACACCGCCCTCCGACGTCTTGCGAAAGCGATTCTTCTGCGCTTCCCACTGATCCATGATCAGATAATCGATCTGCGCGCCGGCGAGACGACTCTGCCAGGCGGCATCCTGGATATTTCCTGCTATGGCATCGATAATCAACACTGAGAATTCCCTTCGTTACTGATGAATGGTTTCCGCCGCTCCACGTCTGCTGCTCAAGTAGCGTCCAATCCATAAGCCCAATTGCGCCAGCAGAAAACCCAATACCATTGACGCCCCGACAAAAAGCAAGCCCCTCACGCGCGAGGTAGGGTCTGCGAGCATGTTGTCCGCGCCCCACACAAACGAGCTGAAGGTGGATAGCCCACCCATCATGCCGGTGGCGATGAGCAATTTCCCTGCGGGGCCAATCACGCCGCCCTTGACGGCTAGACCCACAGTCAGGCCGATCAGCAGGGCGGCTGTCAGGTTGGCGACAAAGATCGGCGCTTCTGTACCACCGGGCAGGTCAGGCACGATCATCATCAGCGCCTCACGGCCGGCCGCACCGACGCCGCCGCCCAGCATCACCAGCAGCATGTTCTTCAGCATCCGCGCGCCTCTTTCTTGCTAGCCAATTTGCATGGCAACCCACCAACCCAGCGCGGCTGCCATCAACCCCGCCGCCACCGAGCCTATCCAATATAGAAGCGCGACGCCTCGCGCCTGCTTGTTGTAAACCGTAACCGCGTCCAATTCATAACTGCTAAAGGTCGTGTAACCGCCCAGCAGGCCGGTGAGCACAAATGCGGTGAAAAAACTTCCGTGGCGATCACGCCAATCCACAGCCATGAGCGTCGAGAGCAGACCCATCACGAACGCGCCAGTGACGTTGATCACAAAGGTGCCGAGCGGAAACTTACCGGTGGTGCGCTTGCTAATCGCACTGCCCAGCGACCAGCGCAGCAGCGAACCAAGCGCACCGCCGACAAAGACCCAGATGAATGTTGTGATAGTAGGCATGATTGGCGTTGGATTACTGTGTCATCTGCGATCTTCCAGGAAGCTGTGCAGCTTCCTGGAAGATGCTTGTTATTTAGCTGAAGAAGTACATCTGATTAAGCGAAATCGACTGGGCAGGTTCGACGGTGGCGTGTACACCGTCCACCTTGACCGCAAAGGTCTCCGGATCGACCTCGATCTTGGGCGTGTTGCCGTTGCGCACCATGTGGCGCTTGGTGATGGTGCGCGTGCCGAGCACGGGCATCACCTGCCGCTTGAGACCGAGTTTTTCACCGATGCCGGCGTCGTGCGCGGCGCTGGAGACAAAGGTGATGCAGCTTTCGGGCATGGCCGCGCCGAATGCGCCAAACATGGGGCGATAGATTACCGGCTGCGGGGTCGGCAGCGAGGCGTTCGGGTCGCCCATGATCGCCCAGTTGATCAGGCCGCCCTTGATGACCAGCTTCGGCTTGGCGCCAAAGAAGGCTGGCTCCCACAACACCAGGTCCGCCATCTTGCCTGGCTCGATCGAGCCAAGCACATGCGAGATGCCGTGGGCAATCGCCGGGTTGATCGTGATCTTGGCGACGTAGCGCAGCACGCGGAAGTTGTCGTTGCCCGCGGCGTCTTCGGGCAGCTTGCCGCGACCCTTCTTCATGGCGTCGGCGGTCTGGATGGCGCGCAGCCAGTTCTCGCCCACGCGGCCCATGGCCTGCGAGTCGCTGGAGAACATGGAGATGACGCCCATGTCGTGCAGCACATTCTCGGCGGCGATGGTCTCGGCGCGCACGCGGCTGCTGGCAAAGGCCACATCCGACGGAATGCTCGGATTGAGATTATGGCAGACCATGATCATGTCGAAGAGTTCGGCCATCGAGTTGACGCCGTAGGGCAGCGTCGGGTTGGTCGAACTGGGCAGCACGTTCAGTTCGCCGGCCACCTTGATGATGTCCGGGGCGTGACCGCCGCCCGCGCCCTCGCTGTGGAAGGTGTGGATGGTGCGCCCTTCAAACGCGGCGATCGTGTCTTCGACGTAGCCGCCTTCGTTGAGCGTATCGGTGTGAATGCTCACCTGCACATCGTAGTCATCCGCCACCGAGAGCGCCGCGCGAATCACCGCCGGCGTCGTGCCCCAGTCCTCATGGCATTTGAGACCGGCGGCGCCGGCCACGATCTGCTCGATCAGCGCCGGCGTCGCCGCGGAGTTGCCCTTGGCGAGAAAACCAAAGTTGATCGGGATGCCTTCGACCGCTTTGAGCATGCGCTGAATGTTCCACGGCCCGGCCGTGACCGTCGTGCCGTTCGTGCCATCGGTCGGCCCGATGCCGCCGCCCCAGAAGGTGGTCACGCCGTTCGACAGCGCGGCGTATGCCTGCTGCGGGGAAATATAATGCACATGCGCGTCCATGCCGGCCGGCGTGAGGATCAACTGCTCGCCGGTGATGGCGTCGGTTGCAGGCTGACGACGAGGCCGGGCGTGACGCCGTCCATGGTGCTGGGGTTGCCAGCCTTGCCCACGCCCACGATCTTGCCGTCCTTGACGCCGACATCGGCCTTCACCACACCCAGCACCGGATCCACAATCGTGACATTGGTGATCACGAGATCGAGGGCGCCGCCCTCGCTGGTGAGCTGGTTGTCCATGCCCATACCGTCGCGCAGGGTCTTGCCGCCACCGTAGATAGCCTCATCGCCGTAGACGCGCAGGTCTTGTTCGATTTCGAGATAGAGGTCCGTGTCGCCCAGGCGAATCTTGTCGCCAACGGTCGGCCCGAAGAGATTTGCATATTCCTGACGTGAAACTGTGGTCATGATTTTTCTCCTGTCTGCCTACGCAGATGTCGATTTGAAGCCAAATTCTTCGGCGCGACGCACAGATTCTGCCTTAGCCGGCTGATAGCCTGGCGTGGGGCCGCCACCGGTCCAATTGTTCACCAGGCCGTTGAAGCCATACAGACGCTGCTTGCCGCCAAAGGGCACAAGCGTAATTTCCTTCTCGTCGCCTGGTTCAAAGCGGATCGCAGTCGATGCGGAAATGTCGAGCCGCATGCCAAACGCGGCGGTGCGATCAAATTCCAGCGCACGATTGACCTCAAAGAAATGGAAATGGGAGCCGACCTGAATCGGGCGGTCGCCGGTGTTGCGCACCTTGAGCGTCACACGCGGACGGCCGGCGTTGATCTCGATCGGTTCCTCTGCAAGCACATAACCACCTACGGGTGTAGTCATTTTCGGTTCTCCTTGCTCTATAATCCGGCTACAGTTACTGAATTGGCGAGTGGACGGTGATCAGACGGCTACCGTCGGTGAAGACCGCTTCCACCTGCACGAGCTTGATCATATCGGCGACGCCTTCCATGACGTCAGCCTTGGTGAGCGCCTTGCGGCTGTCGGCCATGACCTCTTCCACGGTCTTGCCCGCACGCGCGCCATCCAACGCCGCCGCCGAAATCACCGCGACAGCCTCGGGATGGTTCAGTTTGAGACCGGCGGCCTTGCGCCGCTCGGCCACCATCGCCATCATGTAAATCGTCAACTTGTCTGATTCCCTAGGCGTGAGATGCATATATCCTCCTGAATCTTAGGGTTTACGAAACGTACACTTGTCATGCTGGTGACATGCTACAATTGAGTAAATGATCAAAAATCGACACACGGACTTGTTCTACTATGCTGCCGAGCAGCCGTGTGCGCATCGACCACTCAGTTCATTCCGGAATGGGCAGATCGACCCATTCCTGCTTGGTAAGCAGGAATCTTCACAAACCAGGTTTCTGGCGGAAACCTGGTTTGTCGGACCTTCGCTTGCGCTTTACATAGGATCGAAGAGTAGGTATACTACCCACCTGCTCGCATCAAACGCAGCGTGCGGGCAGACGCGCCACAAAACAATCGAAGACCCGACAAGCATCATCCGGGAGAATCACGAGACGCAACCACAGATGCAATTCATGCGCAGGGTGTGACCGGAGGCTTGTGAGCGAGCGACAAAATCTATGAAAACCATCGCACGAACTCTATGCATTGCGGTCCTGCTCAGTGCATTGGGAGTCACCGGTCATGCCTGGGGCAAGGGCGTCTCCGCGCCAGCCACGCCCTTTGTCAAGTCTCGCTCTGTGCTGGCGCAAGCACAGCCGGTTGCACCGCCGGACGACGACATCCCCTATCGCGTCATGCGTATCTCCACCGAACAGGGGCTTTCCAGTACAGATGTCCAGAGCGTTCTGCGCGACCGCCAGGGCTTTCTCTGGTTTAGCACCCTGGACGGGTTGAACCGCTATGACGGCTATAAGATGAAGGTCTTCAAGAACACGCTGACGGACCTGACCAGCCTGAGCGACAATGCGATTCGAACCATAGTGGAAGACCGTTCCGGGACGCTCTGGATCGGCACCTGGTTTGGTGGGCTTAATCGCTACGAACGCGCGACCGAGACCTTTACCCGCTTCCAGCATGATCCTGACGACCCAAAAGGCCTGAGCAGCAACAGCGTCTATGCAATTCTGGAGGATGGGGACGGCATCCTATGGCTGGGCACGCGCGGCGGCGGGCTGAACCGCTTCGACCCTGTCACCGGCGTCTTTACCCATTACCGGCATAACCCGGATGACCTTGCCAGCCTTGCCAACGACAACATCTATGCGCTGGCGCAGGACGGAGAGGGTGCGATCTGGCTGGCTACCGACGACGGTCTTGATCGCTTCGACCCCACCACTGAGATCTTTCGCCATTACCGCAACGATCCGGATGAGCCCAAGAGCCTGAGCAATAATCTCGTTCGCTCCCTGGCGGTCGATGACAGCGGTGGGGTGTGGGCAGGTACGGGAAATGGTCTCAACCGCTTCGACCGCGCCAGCGACAGCTTTGTCCGTTATCACAACGAAGCGAACAACCCCCAGAGTTTGAGCAACGACACCGTCAAATCCCTGGGGCAGGCGTCAGACGGCGCACTGTGGATCGGCACGTGGGGCGGCGGCCCCAATCGGCTTGATCCGCAGACCGGAACGTTAGAGCGGCTTGGGACGGACGCCCACGATCCCTGGGCGTTGGATGCAACCGCAGTCAATGGCTTCCTGGAGGATGAGGGCCTGCTGTGGATGGCAACGGGTAGCGACATTTTTGTCCTCGACCTTCAGCCCAAGCGCTTCCACACCTTTCAACATGAGCCAAACAATTCCAACAGCCTGGCCGCCAATGAGATCGACGCCATCTACGAAGACCCTCAGGGCATTCTGTGGGTGTCCACCGCCTCCACCGGGCTAAACCGGATCGACCGTGCGACCGGCGAGGTCACCCATTTTCAGGACAACCCGGCGGACCCGGCCAGTTCGAGCGCCAATGAGATGTGGGAGATTGTCCCCACCGGCGACGGCAGGCTGTGGCTGGCAACCGTTGGCGGCGGTCTGCTCCAATTCGACCCGGAGACAGGGCAGTTTGCCAAATACCACCACGACCCGGACGATCCGGCGAGCCTGGCGTCGGATCGAACCACGTCCGTGGTGCGCGACCGGTCGGGCGTCATCTGGGTGGGCACGTGGGATGCGGGGTTGGATCGCTACGACCCGGCGACGGGAATCTTCAGCCACTTTTCATACGACCCAGCCGACCCGACCAGCCTGAGCGACAATACGGTGATGATGGTGAGCGAAGACCGCAACGGTGATCTCTGGATCGGCACTTTGGCCGGCGGCCTCAACCGTTTTGACCGCGCGACGGAAACCTTTACGCGCTATCAGGGCGAAGCCGACAACCCGCAGAGTCTTCCCGCCAATGCCATCACCGCGGTGCTGCTCGACCGTGCGGATCGACTTTGGGTGAGCACGATGGGGGGCGGCCTGGCGCGCCTGAACGCCGCCACGGGCGAGGCAGTCCACTACAACAGCGCCGATGGCCTGCCCAGCGACTCGGTGCTCAGCATTCTGGAGGATGACCAGGGCTGGCTGTGGCTCAGCACGAGCAACGGCCTGTCGCACTTCGATCCCGACGCCGAAACCTTTCGCAACTACGACACGGCGGATGGGCTGCCGGGCAATATCTTCGAGGCATCGACTGCCTTTCAAAACCCCAGCGGGGAGATGTTCTTCGGCGCTTCCGATGGACTGGTTGCCTTCCATCCCGATCAGATTGACGACGACCCCACGGCGCCGCCGGTGGTGATCACCGACCTGCTGCTGGCGAACAAGTCTGTCCCGATCGGCGAAGATTCGGTGTTGCAGCAGGCCATCGGTGAAACCGCTGCGGTGACGCTCTCCTACCTGGATCAGGTTATCTCGTTCGAGTTTGCCGCGCTGGATTACAACGCGCCGCAGAAGAATCGCTATCGCTATCTGCTGGAAGGATTCGATCAGGCGTGGACGGAAGTTGGCAGCGACCGGCGTCTGGTCACCTATACGAACCTTGATCCCGGCGCCTACACTTTGCGCGTACAAGGCTCCAACCACGACGGCGTCTGGAATGAAACGGGCGCAGCGTTAGCCATCACCATCACGCCGCCCTGGTGGGAGACGCTTTGGTTCCGCCTGTCACTGGGCTTCGTAGTGGTGGGCTTGATCGCCGGCGCGTTTGTCGGGCAGCGACGCCAGGCCGCGGCCCGACAGCAAAAACTGGAGCGGATGGTGGACGAGCGCACGCGCGAGTTGCAGGATGCGCAGACGCAGATCAGCACATTGTTCGACAGTTCGCCATTGGGGATTTGCTTGACCAACCTGGACGGAACGATCTTGGGAACCAACCGCGCGATGCAGCGCATTGCCGGCTATGCAGAAGCTGAACTGCTGCAAGCCAATGTCAGGGTGCTCTATTCCGATCCTGAACAGCGCGAGCCACTGCTGTCCCAACTAAATGGAATTGGTTTTGCCTCAAGGGCGCCGGGCCCCCCCCCCCCGCGGGGGGGGGGGGGCGGGGGGCGGGGGCCCCCTCCCGGGGGGGGGCCGGGCGCCCCTCTCCCCGGCCCTCCCGGGCCCCGGCGGCCGCGGCCCCGCGGGGGCCCCCGCGGGCCGGGGCGGGCCCGCCCCGCGGGCGGCGCGCCCCGGGGCCCCCCCCCCCGGGCCCCCCCCCCTCCCCTCGCCCCGGCCGCGGGGCCCCGGGGGGTTTCCGGGCCGCCCCGCCCCAAGTTTTTTTTTGTGTTTTTTTTTTTTTTTGTGGGCGGGGGGGGGATTTTTTTGGTTCAGGCTTTTTTTTTTCAACCCCACACCGGCGGGGGGGTTGGGGTTTGTAAGTGACTATGGAATTTTGCTGCGGCGACGCAACGGCAACTCTTTCCACGCCAATCTCAACATGAGCCGGTTGGAAACGGGTGGACAGGAAGTGATAGTCGGCGTTGTTGACGACATTACAGAGCAGGTGCAAGCCAGAGAAGCGCTGACCGTACTCAATCAAATTTCATTCGAGCTTGCCTCTATCTCAGATTTGCCGGCCTTGGTCGAATCTGCCTTTCAGCATCTGCACAAGATTCTGGATTTTCAGCGCGCTGCCCTGATGCTGATCAATGAAGATCGAGAGTCAATGACGCTCTATGCCTATCTCTCCACGTCACGGTCGGTCGAACTCACCGCGCATGCAACACCCGTCAACAGTTGGTCGTTTCTGGGCGCCCTGTTGGATATTCGTGAGACAACCTATGTGCCGGATATTCGCGCTGACGCGACGATCCAGTCGGCGCTGGATAGTCTGCAAATTGTGGAATGGGCGACCGCGCTCAAAGCGAGCAGAAGCTGGCTCTGCTTGCCGCTCATCATCGGCGAGCGCACCATCGGCCTGCTCAACATCGTGCATGACGCGCCCGATCACTTTGCGGTGCGCACCTTCGATGTGGCGCGCACCTTCACCAACCAGTTGGCGGTAGCCATCGACAATATTCATCTCAATATGGAAGCTTTGCGGCGCATCCGACGGAACGCTCCCGCATTGCGCGCGAGTTGCATGATTCGGTCACACAGACGCTCTTCACCGCCAGTATGATTGCCGAGTCCACTCCGATCATCTGGGAAAAGAATCAGCTTATTGGCCGCCAGAACATGGATAAGCTCAGCCTGTTGCTGCGCAGCGCGCTGGCTGAGATGCGTTCCCTGCTGCTCGAATTGCGCGCCGACGTGCTGCCCACCCAGGATCTGGAGCAGTTGCTGACAAACCTGGCGGACGCCACGCGTGCGCGCGGCAACCTGACCGTGGCTACCTCGTTCCAGGATGTCGGTGTAGTGCCCGCCGCAGTGGCGATGACCTTCTACCGTATCTCCCAAGAGGCCATGAACAATATCATCAAACATGCCGAGGCAAGCAGGATCGAGCTAGCAGCAAGCACCGACGCGGATGGGGTGACGCTGCATATCCGCGATGATGGCCGCGGCTTCGATCTCTGCGCCGTGCCGGCCAGCTGTATCGGGCTCAGCATCATGGCAGAGCGGATGCAGAAGATCGGCGGCGACCTCCGGATTCAGAGCACACCCGGCCATGGCACAGAGATCAAGGCAACCTGGTCGCGCCCGCAGGAGGAGAGCACCCATGGCTAGTGCACAGGCGCAGGCAACACCCGCTCCGATCCGGGTGCTCATTGTTGACGACCATCCGATTGTGCGTGACGGGTTGAAGAATATGCTGCTGGCATTCGATGACCTGGAACTGGTCGGCGAGGCGGGGGACGGCAGCGAAGCGCTGGTTAAGTGCCAGCAACTGCACCCCGACGTAATCCTGATGGATATGGCAATGCCAAAGATGGATGGCGCCACCGCCGCGCGCGCTATCCTGAAAAATTGTCCGCAGATCAAGATTATCATGCTCACCAGCTTTGTGGAGGATGCCGCGGTGCAAAGTGTGCTCGAGGCGGGCGCAGCCGGCTATTTGCTGAAAAACGTGACCATTCGCATGCTGGCCGAGTCGATTCGCGCGGTGTATACCGGGTCTCCGGTGCTCTCGCCAGAGGCCACCTCAGCGCTGATTCGCGCCAAGACCGCACCGCCCGCGTTGGGGCACGATCTGAGCCCGCGCGAGCTCGAGGTGCTGGCGCTGATCGTCCAGGGCTTGAGCAACGATGAGATTGCCGAGCAACTGGTAATCAGCGTTTCCACGACCCGCCACCATGTGAGCGCCTGCCTGCAGAAGCTGGACGCCGCCAATCGCGCCCAGGCCGCAGTGCTGGCAACCAAGCACAATCTGATTCCCTAAACTCCCACACACGTTCACGACGAAAATGGGCAGTAGGAACACCGAACCGGCTGACGGACGCGACGGTTCGGTGTTCCTACTGCCGCCTCATTTGCGTCCGTCTGTACTGGTGGGTCGTACGGCGCGACCGCTGCCATTCTTTTACCAATGCGTAGGTCGGGCTACCAGCCCGACGTTGCGTCAATGACCTGTGTCACGCGGGGAGCGTGACCGACTGTCGGGCGGGTAGCCCGACCTACTGGCTGCGTGCGAACCAAACGACCCACTATTGCACGATTTTGCCTCACACCAAGACACGAAGCCACAAAGTTAAAGATGCTTTTCTCTGCGTTATTCGTGACTCCGTGTGAGATCCGTGAATGACTGAGATGGGTTGATCGGCCTATTGCAGAATGAACTGAGCAGTCGATGCGTCTGGCGCGGTTTTGCGTCACACTTGAAAGGGACGGTTGAAGATTGGCCGTTCGTGCAGCGTATTATCCTCCACACAGCCTACTAAAAGGAGAGAAACCTACATTGAGAGGAGAACCTTTATGACCCACCACAATTTTTCCAGGATGATCCCCCGCCGATTGTCGTTGGCCATCACGAGCAAACGGGCGCAGCGCAGCATCGTTCCGGCCCTCCTGTTGCTGGGGATGCTGCTGACCGCGGCCTGCCAACCGGTGCAGCGCGACCCCGGTTCGAGGGTCAGAGAGGCCGCACAGGGCTTTGTCGACCAAGTGGGCAGCGACCCGTCCTCCTGCGCACGCGACTTCCGCGTGCTCGAACCCAACCTGACGCGCACGCCCCAGCAGATGGATCTCAACGCAGGCTACTATCAGGGCGTAATGGAAAATACAGGCGATGTGTCGTTTGTGGTCACAGGCGCGTTTCCGAATTCGATCCTGTTGTCGTGGGTGATCTACGACGTCAACGGGCAGATTTACAGTGCGGTCAACGACCAGGAGATGACGCCCGACGCAGGCAGCGTCAATCCGTTCCTGCCTGGCGTAGAGGTTCTCGCCTCAAATCGCAGCTACACCGCCTTCTTTGCGCCGGAAGGCGCCCCCGTGCCCGATGGGATTTCGGCAAGCAACGTGCTGACCCTACCGCCGGCCAGTGAAAACGAGCGCATCTACATCACCATGCGCTCCTACTGGCCACAGCCGGGCTTCCCGCGCGTCGGCGGCCCACCCCCAACCATCCAGGCCGTTTCCGCCGCGGACCCGACCCAACCGGCGACCTGTCCTGGACTTGGGTTGGGCGAAGGCGCCTTCCCCCTCGCGCCCTTTACAGTGCCGGCCCCCGTGGCTGGCAAGATCCTCTTCTTCCGCCCGCCCAACTATATCGTCCCGTTGGCCGATGGCTCCACGCGGGCAGACCCGAACGGCTGTACTGGCTATGCCATGGCCGTACTCAGCGATACGGACTTGAATCTGATCAAGATGCACAAGGCGCCAACCTTCCCGGATAATCAGAACCTGACCGAGAGCAGCGTATGGGCCAATGATTTCGAGGTGCGCTATGTGGGTCTCGAAGCCAATGGCGCCACGGTGCTCGGCCCCCGCTCGGATGTGGCGATGAACGACCTGAAGCAACAGCCGGATGGCAGCGCCTATCTCCTGACCATCCCGCGTCCCTCGGACCTGTCGGCCAGGCAGCGGCTCGAACTGCTGGAGAAGGCAAAATCCAGCAATTGGAACATCATGATGTCGGCCGGTGAAGGCGCGCAGATTGCTCCCTTCCTCACCTATCGCAACAAGCTCGCCGACGCCTCCTTCGCATATTCGATCGCGGCCATCCCCTGCTTTGGCCAGGATCTGGGGGAGTGGTCGGAAGCCACCATTGACTATGCGTCCAGCCCTGAAAACATGGGCGAATATTACATCGACGGCGTCATCTGCACGATCGACGAGGTGCTTGATGATTCCTGTGTGCAACAGTTGACGAACGAGTAGGCAGAGCGACAGCCATGCAAGATGCAGTCGAACGCATAATCGCCGCTCACCACGCGGCAGGGAAAGAGTTCGAGGCCGGCGGTGTGCGCAGCTTCGTCCGGTCACAGGGAGAGGGCGATCCAATCGTCCTCTTCCACGGCATCCCCCTCGTCCTGGTCTCTCTACCGCAAGGTCATTCCGCTTTGGGCCGCGCGCGGCTTCCGTGCGCTGGCCTTCGATCTGCCCGGCCTTGGCTTTGCGGACCGGCCGGCTGACTTCGACTACACGTTCGGCGGGCTGGGGCGCTGGGCGGCGGCGGCCGTCGATGCTCTGGGATTGGAGCGCTTTCACCTCGTGGTGCACGATGCAGGCGGGCCGGTCGGCTTTGAAATGGTGGCGACGATGCCTGCCCGCATTCGCTCCTTGACGCTGCTCAATACCGTGGTCGATCTGGAATCAGTGCCCTTCGCCATGGAGTTCTATGCGCGCTTCGCCACGGGTGAGCACTGGCCGGCGTTGCCGCCGCGACGCGCCACGCGCGAGCTGCTCTATCGCGTGGGCATCGGCAATCGCAGCGCAACGCCGCCGGAAGAAGTGGACGTCTATCGAGAGCTGATCTTGCGCGAGGACAATGGGCGCGCCTATCTGCACCTCATGCGCAATCTTGACAGCACGCGCAAACAGGGCGCCGACTATTCAGCGGTCGTCAACACGCAGAAGGTTCCCTATCCGGTCCAGGTCATCTGGGCGGCCGATGACCGCACCCTGCCCCTGCGCAAACACGGCTGGAAGGCGCGTGAGGCAACCGGGCTGGACACGATCCAAACGCTGCCGGGCAAACATTACTTCCAGGAAGATATGGCGCCCGAAATCGCAGCCACAGTGGCTGGCTTTGTGGCGAGCGCCTGAGAGATTAAAAGCCAACCACAAAGTCATGAAGATCACTACAAATGCGTCTATTTTGAGCAGTTCTTTGCGCCTTAGGGGTTACTTTTCAAATCGCTTCTGAAACTGACCAGGCATCTATTTGAAAAGCGATGAAGACTTAGTTTGCACCAATCAAGGAGAACAACATGGCAAATCAACCTGACAGGCACGCGCGTTCCGTGCTGCCGATTCCTGACCGCGCCTATGCCGGCTCGATCTTGTACGACGCCAAGAATCCGGACAACAAATTTCCACCGATTCAGCCCTTGCGCCCGCCGCAGGGTGCGCCCAATGTGCTGGTCGTCCTGATTGACGACGTGGGGTTCGGCGCGTCGAGCGCGTTTGGCGGCCCCTGCAACACGCCGGCGTTTGAAAGCGTGGCCGCGGACGCGCTGAAATACACCCGATTTCACACGACCGCGCTCTGCTCACCCACGCGCCAGGCGATGCTGACGGGGCGCAACCATCATTCCGTGGGCATGGGCGGCATCACCGAAATCGCCACATCATTGCCCGGCTACACCTCCATGCGCCCGAACACCAAAGCGCCGCTGGCCGAGACGCTCAAGCTCAACGGCTACTCGACCGCGCAGTTTGGCAAATGTCATGAGGTGCCAGTGTGGGAGACGAGCCCTATGGGGCCGTTCGACCGCTGGCCCGCGGGCGGGGGCGGCTTCGAGTATTTCTACGGCTTTATCGGTGGCGAAAACAACCAGTGGGACCCAGCCCTGTATGAAGGGCAGACGCCGATCGAGCCGCCCAAGACGCCTGAAGAGGGCTATCACCTCACCGAAGACCTGGCCGACCATGCCATCGACTGGGTGCGCCAGCAAAAGGCGCTGATGCCTGACAAGCCCTTCTTCATGTACTTTGCGCCGGGCGCGACGCACGCACCGCACCATGTGCCTAAGGAATGGGCCGACAAATACAAGGGCCAGTTCGCCCACGGCTGGGATCGCCAGCGCGAGATTACCTATGCCAGGCAGAAGGAATTGGGCGTCATTCCAGCCGAAGCCGAACTGACTGCACGCCACGCCGAAATTCCAGCCTGGGACGACATGCCGGACGCGCTCAAGCCGGTGCTGGAACGCGAGATGGAAGTCTATGCCCGGCTTCCTCGAACACACCGACTACCATGTCGGGCGGCTGATCGACACGCTCAAGGAGATGGAAGTTTACGACGACACGTTGATCTATGTGATCGTCGGCGACAACGGCGCGTCGGCGGAAGGCACGCTGAACGGCGCGTTCAACGAGATGGCAAACTTCAACGGCATGGCTGCCATCGAGACGCCTGAATTCATGGTCGCCAACATGGATAAATTTGGCACACCCGACTCGTACAATCACTACGCGGTGGGCTGGGCATGGGCCATGGACACACCGTACCAGTGGACCAAGCAGGTGGCGTCGCACTGGGGCGGCACGCGCAACGGCACGATCGTGCGCTGGCCCGCTGGGATTCAGGAAAAGGGTGGTCTGCGCCATCAGTTCTGCCACGTCATCGATGTGGCCCCGACCATCCTGGAGGCGGCAGGCATCCCGGAGCCGGCCATCGTGCATGGCGTGCTGCAAACCCCTTACGAGGGAACCAGTATGCTCTACAGCTTCAATGCCGCCGCCGCTCCCGAACAGCACGACGTACAGTACTTCGAGATGTTCGGCAATCGAGGCATCTACTATAAAGGCTGGAGTGCGGTCACCAAACACAGCACGCCGTGGCTCATGGTCGGGCAGACAAAGCCAGCCTTCGACGACGATGTGTGGGAACTCTACGACGGCAGCAAGGACTGGAGCCAGGCGCACGACCTCGCCAAGGAGATGCCAGACAAGCTGCACGAGCTGCAGCGCCAGTGGCTGATCGAGGCCGCCCGCTACAATGTGCTGCCCCTGGACGACCGCGGGATCGAGCGGGCAGTGCCTGAGATTGCCGGCCGGCCCACCCTCATCAGCGGCAACTCCCAGCTCCTGTTCGGACACATGGGGCGTCTGTCCGAGAACAGCGTCGTCAGCATCAAGAACAAATCCTGGTCCGTGACCGCAGAGGTAATCGTGCCCGCCGCGGGTGCGGAAGGCGTGATCATCGCGCAGGGGGGCAAGTTTGGGGGATGGAGCCTCTACGCCAAGGATGGCAAGGCCAAGTTCGTCTACAACGTGCTGGGTCTGCAGGAATTTCCAACCGAGGCGGCGGAGTCCATCCTGCGGGCAAGCATCAGGTGCGTATGGAGTTTGCCTACGACGGCGGCGGCATGGCCAAGGGCGGCGACGTCACCCTCTATTATGACGGCAAGCAGGTCGGTGCGGGTCGCGTCGCGGCGACGCAACCGATGATCTTTTCGGCGGATGAGACCACCGATATCGGCCATGAAACGGGCACGCCGGTCAGCCCTGACTACACCACCGGCGGCAGCAAGTTTACGGGCAAGATCAACTGGGTGCAGATCGACCTGGGCGACGACGATCATGATCACTTTATCGACCCGGAAGAGCGGTTGCGCGTGGTGATGGCGCGACAGTAACCTGCGAGCAGGCTGCTCTGCAATCTTCCAGGAAGCTTCAGAGCTTCCTGGAAGATGTCCGGCGTACGATGCAAACCAACCGATAAAACCATCGATAAGGGAGAACATAACATGCTTGGACGTGGAAGACGTGAAGAACGGCGCGAAGAGCGACACGATGGGCCGGCCGGCCCAGTGGGCGGTGCGGGCGGCGGCGCCAACCGCTATCAGATGACGCAGCGAATGGTTTCGATCGGCGACGATTTCTGGATCGAAAACGAACGCGGCGAGAAGGTCTACAAAGTGGATGGCAAGGCGCTGCGTGTGCGCCAAACCCTGATCTTTGAAGATCGCGGCGGCAAAGAGCTGTGCAAGATTCAAGAGCGCATGTTGCGCGTCAAGGACTCCATGGAGATCGAAGACGCTGACGGCAGGCAGGTTGCGATGGTGAAGAAGGCGCTGATCACACCGGTGCGCGAGCGGTGGACCGTCAATCTGCGCGGCGGCCCGGATCTGGAGATTCAGGGCAACATCCTTGACCACGAGTACAAGATCGAGCATGGGCGCCAGCGCATCGCCGAAATTTCCAAGAAGTGGTTTCGCCTGCGCGATTCTTACGGCGTGGAGATCGATCCGGGGCAGGATGATGTTCTGATCCTGGCGGCAACGGTGGCGGTCGACATGATGGCGCACCCCGAGCGCTGAGATCCACGATTGGCGGTCTAGCAGGATGCTGTTCGGGAGCGCCCTTTGCCCTATATCGGGTTTTTGGCAGAGACTCGGTGTAGAGCAAAGGGCTTTCATTATAGGCTCCTTTCTGTTCCCGAAGCGCGACCGAGAGCGCAAGGTGTTGGTAGCTATCACCAGCAGGATGCCACTGCCATGGCAGCGGAGATAGGCCTTTCAGCCGCGTCGTATGCCGTCAGCCGCATAATGGAGATACACCGATGGGCAACGAAACAAAAGAAACAAAAGCCCCGCGCCAGGGACTGTCCCCAATATTATCTCCGGCCTGGCCACCGGTCTGTTCAGTATTCCCGAAGGCATGGCCTATGCCCAGTTGGCCGGCGTCAACCCGGTCTATGGGCTCTATTCCGGCATCGTCGCCACCATTGTAGCCTCGATGACCACCGGCACGATCCTGATGATGAGCACGTTGACCAGCGCTATTGCCCTGGCCACCGGTAGCGTCATGCAGTCGGCCAACGTCCAGAGCAGCCAGATGCCGGCCGCCCTCTTCACCATCACCTTCCTGGTGGGCGCTATTATGTTCGTGCTGGCCTGGCGCGGCTGGGCGGCATCGTCAACTTTGTCTCCAACGCGGTGATGACCGGCTTCGTCGCCGGCGCATCGTGGTTGATCATCACCGGCCAGGAACACCACCTCACCGGCTACGCTCCGCAGGGCGCCAACCAGATCGAGAAGTCCATCAACTGGCTGCAAAATATCAACCAGTGGGACAAGACGACGGTAGTGGTTTCTATCGCCGTCATTGTTTTCATGGTGGTGCTCAAGCGCATTCGCCCCCTCGAAAAGTTCGCCCCGATTATCGTGTTGCTGGTTGCCACA
Organism: Candidatus Caldilinea saccharophila; assembly: GCA_016710365.1. Taxonomy (GTDB): domain Bacteria; phylum Chloroflexota; class Anaerolineae; order Caldilineales; family Caldilineaceae; genus Caldilinea; species Caldilinea saccharophila. The sequence goes on from JADJVW010000005.1 coordinate 119,325, forward strand.
GTCGTCGTAAACCTGTTGAAGATCCAGACGGAGCTGGTTGGAGACATCGCTACAATTCCCAACAGCCTGCCCTCCTTCATGCTACCCAACTTCAGCCTGATCCCGCAGCTTGCGCTGGGATCGATCTCGGTGGCGCTGGTGGCCCTAGCCCAGGGCGCGGGCATCAGTACGGCCGTGCCCAACCCTGATGGCAGCAAGGCCAGCCAGTCGCGCGACTTTCTGGGCGAAGGCCTCGGCAACCTGGCCGGTAGCTTCTTCCAGTCGATGGGCACGGGCGGTTCACTGTCGCGCACCGGCATCAGCACCGGCGCTGGCGCCAACAGCCGGCTGGGCGGTGTGTTCGCCGGCCTCTGGCTGGGTCTGATCCTCCTGCTCTTTGGCAGTCAGGCCGAAAAGGTGCCGCTGGCCGTCATCGGCGGCATGCTAGTGGTGATCGGAGTCGAACTGATCATGGCACGCGTGCCCAGCGCCCGGCTGGTCTTCAGCACGCGCGCCTGGGGATCCATTGCTGCCATGACGATTACCTTTGTGTCGGCAGTGTTCATTCCGCTGCAATACACCATCTTCCTGGGCGCGGCGCTGTCGCTGGGGCTCTACCTGGTGGCGTCGTCGCAAAAAGCGCGCGTACAACAAGCCGTGCGCCTGGAGGATGGCGGCTGGGAGATGCGTGAGCCGGCCAAGGCGCTGAAATCCAACGCCGTCAATATCTTTGTCATCCAGGGACTGGATTTCTTCGCCGAGGTGCCAACGCTGGAGGGCCAAATCCCAGCGGCGCACGGCGCAACCGCTGCCTCCAACGCCGTTGTCGCACTGGTTTTGCGCGACATGCAGAAAATCACCAGCACAGCCATCCGCTGGCTGGAGCGCTACGCTAAAGACCTCAAGGCCAACGACTGCCTGTTAATACTGGCCGATGTCAACCCGATGGTCGTAGATGTAATGAAGAAGAGCGGCCTGCTGGATGTCATCGGCGAGCAGAATGTCTTCCCAGCCACGCCGCGCGTGCTGGAGGCTGAAGAACATGCCTGGGAAGCTGCCCAGCAGTGGCTGAAGCAGCGGCCCAGCGCGGCTGACGCAGATGGATCATGACTCTGAACGAGTTCCTGACTTTTAGGCCCAATTGTCGGGCCTGCCTGATCGGCTCATTCTTAGTCGGCCCGTCTTACGGTTCATAGTTGGCGCCAATCGTCATCAGATGACGCAACGAATGGTTTCAATCGGCGACGATTTCTGGATCGAAAACGCACGCGGCGAAAAGGTCTCAAAATTCAGGAACCCAGGGCAACATCCTTGACCGTGAGGATAGGATCGAGCAAGAGAGACAGCGGGTAGCCGAAATCTCCAAAAAGTGGTTTCGTCTGCGCGATTCCTATGGTGTAGGGCAAAGGGCTTTCATTACATGCTCCTCCAGAAAAAGGATAGGATAGATGAGTAAATTAGCTCTGGCTGCCAGCCGTTTCGGACGCTACTTTCCCGTGATCAACTGGGGGCGCCATTATGATCGCGCGTGGTTGCGCGACGATCTGGTCTCCGGCGTGGTGGTTGGCTTGATCATGATTCCGGTGGCGATGGCGTACGCGCAAATGGCTGGCGTGCCGGCCCAGGCTGGCCTCTACTCGGCGGTGGTGGGCATGACGGCCTATGCCCTGCTTGCCACCAGCCGCCACCTCAAGATCACAGCCAGTTCCACCATGGCGATCATGTCACTTTCGGTGGTGGCGCCGCTGGCGGGGGCGACGCCGCGGCGCTATGGCGCTCTCCTCGGCGCTGGCGCTCACCGTGGGCATTGTCATGCTGGTGCTGGGCGTTCTAAAATTAGGCTTTATCTCAGATTTCCTCACGAAATCGGTGATGACGGGTTATATCTTTGGCGTGGCCTGTCTGATCGCCATCAGCCAATTGCCCAAAGTGTTTGGCGTGCCTGGCGGCAGCGGCACCTTCTTTCAACAACTTTTTCATTTCGTCTCTGAATTGCCCCAGACCAACTTCTACAGCCTGGCGCTAGGCTTGGGCGCAATCGTCATGATCCTGATCATCCACCAGCGGCGGCCGCTGATCCCAGGCGCGCTGCTGGCCTTGGTGCTGGGAATTGCCATCTCAGCGATTTTCCAGTTGAGCGAAAAACACGGGGTCAGCGTCGTCGGTCAAATCCCGACCGGGATGACTTCCCCGGAAATCCCCTGGATCAGTCTTGGGGATCTACCCTTCATCATTGGCGGTGCGGCCGGGATCGTCTTTCTGGCGGTCGGCGAAACATTGGGAACCGGACGCGCCTATGCCGCGAAATATCAATATGAAATCGATGCGGATCAGGAACTGCTGGCGCTGGGCGCAGCCAATGTGAGTTCGGGGCTGTTTCAGGGCATCACCATCGACATGAGCCTGTCCAGCACGGCCAGCGGCGAAGCGGCCGGCGAGCGCACCCAACTTTCCACGTTGGTCAGCGCTGGCGTCATCCTGGCGGTGGTGGTTCTGCTTGCGCCGCTGCTGCGCAATCTGCCCACAACGGTGCTGGGCGCCATTGTGTTGAGTTCGATCCTCGGTCTGTTCAACTTCGACGAATTCAAGCGCTACTATCAACAGCGCAAGGCCGATTTTGCGCTGGCGCTCACCGCGCTGATCGGCGTGGTGTCGAGCAGCGTTATGATTGGCCTGGCGATCGCCGTAATGCTATCGTTGATCATGCTGCTCTACCGTGCCAGCCGGCCCTATATCGCCACTTTGGGCAGACAGCCGGGAACCGCCGGCGGCTACGGCGATGTGCTGCGCCACCCAAACGCCCAACCGATTCCCGACCTGACGCTCCTGCGCCTGGATGCACCCCTCTACTTCTTTAACGCCAACGTAGCGCGCACGGAGATTCTGGCTCATGCCGCCGAGGATCCGCCGCCGCAGGCAATTCTCCTCGATCTCGCGGCCACCGCAGATCTCGATATCGGCACATCCGACATGCTGCGTGCTTTGGATGACGACCTTCGTCAGGCAAAGATCGATTTGCTTTTCGCCCAGGTGCGCGGCTCGGTGCGACAACGGATGCAAATCACCGGATTGCTAGACCAAATTAGCGAAGCGGATATCTTCCTGAGCGTTGACGACGCGGTGCAGGCTTTTCTGGCGCGCCAGGCAGCCCCTCCACCGGTCGTCATAGATAGTCATAAACAGCAAGACCTGTCATGAATGATTCCTTTTTCAGGTGACAACCACTTTTGGAAGTGACTGTGTCGCCTCTGCTGCAGATCGATTAGAGGCTGTCAATGAAGGCAAAGACTGCAAAACGCCGCGAACTTAAGGGCATCGGCTACGAGTTGTTTATCGGTGCGCTATCGATTCTATCGATTGCAAATCTTGTTCTGATGTACATCTTCGCAAAAGATCAGAACCTGCAGTATGTCCTGGCGATTATGAATGCGATTATGACGCCGATCTTTCTGGGCGACTTTATCTATCGCATCACGACATCGGAGGAGCGGGCAACCTACTTTTTCCGCGGCTTCGGCTGGGCCGACCTGCTCTCCAGCCTGCCCTTTCCGCAACTGAAGATTCTGCGTCTCTTTCGGCTGTGGCGCGTGATCCGCCTCTTTATGGAATTTGGCGTGGGCAACCTGCTCCATGAATTCATCACCCATCGCGCCCAAAATGCCCTGTTGACAGTGGTCTTTCTTGTGCTTTGCGTGCTGGAATTTGGTTCGGTGGCGGTGCTTGCCGCGGAGCGTTCGGACCCCAACGCGAACATTACGAACGCCACTGACGCGATCTGGTGGGCCTATGTCACGATCACCACCGTCGGCTACGGCGACTTCTATCCGGTGAGCACTTCCGGTCGCATCGTCGGCATCTTCGTAATGACCGCGGGGGTAGGGCTCTTCGGCACCCTGAGCGGTTTTCTCGCCAATACGTTCCTTTCTGACAAACCAAAAGCAACGCAAATCCAAGACGCCAATGCCGGTGAAGTGCAGGCCAACGACCCAAAAGCCAGGCTGACGCTGATACTACAGAAGATCGAGACCCAGGAGCAGGCGATGGCCGCACTTAAGGCTGAATTAGCGGAAATCGGCGAATTGCTCTGATTTGAATTCAAACTTTTCAAGGAGGGTGCTATGGGTTGTGTGTTTGCTTTCTTTGCGATTGGCGTCCCGCGTTTGGCGGTTTTGTTGTTGTGGATGGCGCGGCCCGAAACCTTTGCCGCGACATTGAGCAATAGCTGGTTGCTCGGGCCCTTGATCGGCATCTTCTTTTTGCCGTTGACGACCTTGCTCTATGTCTTGCTCTGGACACCAGGCGCCGGACTGGTCGGGCTGGATTGGCTGTGGATCGGGCTGGCCTTCTTGCTCGACATCAGCGCGCTCTTTGGCAGCGGCTGGTTTCAACGGCGCAGCGGTTCTGGGTACAAGGGCTAAGAATAGGTAGATCGACCCACTCCAGAATGAACTGAGTAGTCGATGCACTTTTGACCTCTGTGCGTCATGCTATTGCCAACGGTTACTACGGTTGTCCAAGACCTTGTACTGTATTTCATCATGTCACCTCGGCGAAGGTGTCGGGACAGTTGGCGACACTTCCGTTACAGGGCGTCCATTCGTCAGATAACGCGTGACGAATGGACGCCCTGCCGAGAACGCCACACAGGATATGAAGCGTGCGGATATTTATCGCAAGTTCAGACCGAATGCTTAGATTAGGATTGCTGCTGCTGCTGGAAAGCGAACCTGGCATAACGGTCATTGGTGTATCTGATCGCGCGGAAGGATTAGCCACTGTGCTAGGCGTCTCGAAGTCAGAGGTGCTTTTGTTAGATTATGAAATTGCCAAGCAGATGCTGACAGTTGATCTTATCGCCGATATTCATCGTTTAGAGAAATCACCCAAAATCATCGTCTTTTCGATCGATTCGCAAGTTGAAGGGGTCGCCATCACGGCCGGCGCTCATGCATTTATTAGCAAAACTTTGCCGCCTGATAATCTGCTGCCAATCCTGCGAGATCTGCTGGTGTCTGAAAAATCCTTGTAGACGCACAAGGAGGGGTGAAAATCATCGATAAGTCTGATAATTCCATAAAACTACCTCGCATCTATGAGTAAACTTGAATAGCGCACTCTCATTTCAAACAGGAGACAAATCAGATGGCAAAGTCGAAGCGTGTATCAGTGAGCAAGGCAGCATTGGTTGAAACCAGCGAAGAGTTGGAAATCGCTGGCGCCATAACTGCTACGGATGGAGCGGTCGAGATGATAGAAGGTGTAGAAGATTTGGAGATGGCGAGCATGGCCGCGGCAGTCGGTGTGGCTGAAGTCGCTGCCGGGGCGAGCGATCTGACCCGCGCGGCCGATGCCGCCGTGGTCGCTGAACGTGTGCAGCATTTGAGCAAATTGGTGGAAGCCGCCGGTGTGGTCGATGTAGCTGAGGGCGTCGATATGCTGATGACGGGCGGCAATGTGCGCGCACTGGGGGCGGTTGTCGGTCTGATGAGCAGAGAAGAGCTCGACCGTGGCCTGGAACTGGCGCGAGTGGCCGGCGAGCTGTGGACAGTCAGCGACGTGGTCGGCGTGCTGGAAATGCCGGTGCTGGCTGAATTCCTCGAAGAGCGCGGCATGCGCTTGCAAGAAATCGCAGTCGAGCAGTTGCTGCGCTTCACGAGCACACGCGTCCTGGCTGGAGCCATCGACCAGGCAGGCGAAGAGGTCGAGACCCTGGGCGGCGAGGAGATCGCGGAAGGTGCGGCGCGCGTGACTATCGCTGAAGCAGCTTCCCTGCGCAGCGCAGAATTAGCTGCCGTCAGTGACCTGCTGGCAGCCCAGGGCGTCGAGGAACTGGCGACCGCGGCGGCAGCCGGTGACGTGGCGCGCACGGCAGGCCGCGCCGGCGTGGCCAAAATCGCCGAAGGCGCAGAGGAGATCGGCGCGGGGGAAACGATCTCAACCACAGGCGAAGCCCTGGCGGCACGCGCCGGTCAATAAATAGATCCGGTCATTCCCGGAAAAAGGAGAATCAACATGTTTCGAGGACCAGGACGACGGATGATGCGCCGCCGCGTGGTGGGACGCACCCTGGTAGGCGCCGCCGCAACCACTGCGGTCGTCGTCGGCACGGCCGGCGCGGTCGGCCATCACCAGCAACAGAAATACGCCAATCAAGATGCGGCTGCTCAGCAACAGGCCGACCTGCAGGACATGCAAGACCAGCAGGCAATGCAGCAGCAACAGATCGACCAGATGCAGCAACCACAGATCACGCAGTCGGCGCCGGCGCCGGCAGGCGGTGTTGACTTGACGACACAGTTGAACCAACTGGCGCAACTTCATGCCTCCGGCGTGCTCTCTGATGAAGAGTTCAGCGCAGCTAAGCAAAAGGTGCTGGCAGGCGGATAATCTCACCATGTGGTAATCAAACCACCATTTACTTTTCAAGGAGAATTTCCATGAGTACACAACCGGACAATGCCGTATACAACATCCTCGCCTTTGTGTTTGCCGACAAAGACAGCGCGCAGAAAGTCAGCAATGAGTTAAAGAATTCTGCGAAGTCGAGCGGGTACAAGGTGATCGCCAACGCCGTCGTCGAGGTTGACGCCAAAGGCAAGCCCCATGTACACGAGGCCGGTCGGGGCGGTCGAGGCTTCAGCGCCGGTTTGGTCGGTGGTGGGTTATTGGGATTGATCGGCGGGCCAGCGGGCCTGTTGGTTTGGGCAGTGGCCGGTGGCGCCATCGGCGGCGTCCTGGGCAAACATATGGGGCGCGCCATCCCGGCCGACGATCTGAAGAAGCTGGCAGCCGAGATGCAGCCCAATACGTCAGCGATCCTGGCGATGGTCGAAGATACCGAAGCGGAAGCGATGATCGACGACATGAAGGTGCACAACGCCAAGATCGTCACCTTGACGGTGGGCGACGAAGCTTCCGGTGAAGTGGCCCAGGCCGTTGCCGCCGAGGTTGAAGAACCAGCATCCGATGACGCACCGGCTGAGGATGCTACACCGGCTGAGGATGCTACACCGGCCGGCGACGCCAAACCAGCCTGATCCAACCCTCATAGGTTGCGCCATCAGCCCGACGTGTTGCGACAACGGCTGCCGTCATGCTGGTGGCGTGACCTACGTAAAATGTTAACATGTGTGAGATTATTCGCAGAAATTTCCGGACAGACCCATCGTCCGGATACACCATTTCGGAGTATGTAGGAGAATACAATGACAACCCAAGAGACCCCTGCCCCCGTCGAGGAAATTCAGGCGCTGTATGTTCAGACCGCCGGCGGCGTCACCTATGCCGGCGGCAAGCTCACGTTGCACGGTCTTGCCCCGGCAACCCTGTTTTTTTCCGACCGGCCGGATCGCGTGACCGGTCATATCACGTCGACGGAGTTCGTGCAGACCTGGGGAGATGGCGAGGACAGCTTCGCTTCCAATCCGCCCAATGCGGCGCTCTCGATCTTCGGCGACGGCCAGGTTCACGATGTCGTCGTCGAATTGTACGAGCCTGTACTGGCCGGCGCCGACCTGACCTATCGCGTGGATGTGCTGGATGGTGAGTTGCCCGCCACTGGCGGCCCCAGCTCGCTCTTCATTGACATCATCGGGCGGCCGCTCTCGCCGGTCTCCGTCGCCGGTGCGCGTCGTCGCGACCGCCGCCGCGACTACCGGCGCTAACAAATTGCAAAAGTACACCTCCGACCGGCGCCGGTCGGAGGTGTACTTTTGCAGAGACCCTACGGAGCGCCAGGGTGCATGGCCAGCACCGAGGATGCTTGAGCGATAATCTTCTTGAGTAGGCAAGCAGAGAGGCAGTTATTGTGACAGAAGATTTCAACCTGAGATCAAGCGAGTATTGGCGTCGCATGGGCTGGGGTCTATTGGTCGGGCTGCTCAGTGCGATCGGGGCATTCATTTTCATCGGCCTGATGAACCTGGGCAAAAGCGTTGTCTGGCCCGAATTGACGGATTGGCGACCCTTTTCCGGCCCTTGGCAAATCGTGGCGATCATGACTGGGGCGGGGCTGCTGGTGGGCTTGATTCATCAGTTTACCGCAGCCGCAGAGCTTGATGTATTTGCGGCGGTGGATGAAGGAGATATGGACCCCAAACCCGTGCCAGCCTCTTTGTTGGCGTCATTAGTTTCACTCATCGGCGGCTTCAGCCTTGGCCCTGAAGTGCCTACGGGGATGCTGGCGGCGGGTCTGGGCGCCTGGATCTCCAAACTGCGCACCATGGATGCTGCCAGCACCCGCACCAATGTCATTAGCGGGGTTTCGGCGGCGTATGCCGGTTTGTTTTCATCGCCATTTGCCATCCTGTTGCTGCTGCTGGAATCGACTCATTTCCAATCGATCGCTTATTATGGGATGTTGTTGATTGCCGGGTTCTCGGCGACGGTCGGATTTGGTCTCTTTTGTTGGATGGGCGGTGAGACCGTCTCGCCACTGCTGGGGCTGCTGTCCCCCCCGACCTATGACTTGAAGCTCTGGCCCCTCGGCGCAGGTGTTTTGCTGGGGATTGTCGCGGTCCCGGTGGGTCTGCTCCTGGTGATCATTACAAAGATACTTGGTCGTCTGGTGGCGCCGCTCAAAGGTCAGCCGATCCTTCGTGGCCTTTTAGGTGGGTTTTTGCTGGGTCTGTTGGCTTATGCCCTGCCCATAACCCTGGGTCTTGGCACCAATGAAATGGTCATTGTCAGCCAGCAGGCGACAGAGATCGGCGTTGGCCTTCTGCTTGTGTTTGCGCTGGCCAAGTTGGTGGCCTGAGCGGCGCGCTCTCTTTTGGATTTATCGGCGGCCCGATCTTTCCGCTCTTGTTTATCGGCTCGACGTTGGGAACTGTGATCCTTCTGCTCTTCCCGCAGGTTCCGATGGGGCTGGCCGTGGGTTGTATGACCGTGGCCGTGCCCGCCGTCATCGTGCCGATCCCCATCACGCTGGCGGCAATTGGCATCTTGGTGATCGGCTCGTCGCCGACCAATGCCCTGCCGATCGTGCTGGCAGCCTTGGTGGCTTTTTCGATCTCGCATGGCCTGGGGCTTGGCGGCGCCAAGAAAAAGGCCCCAGCAGCAAAATGAGCAACATTCCGCTAAATCCGAAAGGGTCACAGATTTGATTGCCAGCGCCGCACCAACAGGAATTGCAAAATATGTGCCCATTCTGGGGTGGCTGCCCCACTACCAGGTGGGTTGGCTGCGTTTCGATGTAGTCGCCGGCCTGACTGCAGCTTCAGTGGTCATTCCCCAGGCGATGGCTTACGCCACGATTGCCGGCCTGCCGATCCAGGTGGGTCTATATGTGGCCCTGACGCCGATGCTCATCTATGTCTTGTTGGGCACCTCACGACCATTGAGCGTCAGCTCAACCTCGTCCCTCTCCTTGCTGACGGCCTCAGCCCTGCTCAATGCCGTGGGGCCAACCAGCAACCCCACCGATTACATGGCGCCTGCGGCCACGCTGGCGTTTCTGGTCGGTCTGTTCCTGGTGGCGGCCAGCTTGCTGCGTTTGGGCTTTCTGGCCGACTTTATCTCGTTCCCCGTGTTGACGGGGTTCAAGGCGGGTATCGGCGTAGTGATTTTTGTCGGCCAACTGAGCAAGGTGTTGGGACTTTCCATTCCCAGTGGGTCGGTGCTGCATACGTTGACAGCAATCTTCACCAGCCTGGGCCAGATTAACTGGCCGACGGTGATGCTGTCCCTAGTGACATTGGCGATCTTGTTGATTCTGCCACGCTTCGCGCCGCGCATCCCCGCGGCGCTGGTGGCCGTGGCGGTTGGGATCGGCGCAGCAGCGTTGCTCAATGTCAGCCAGCTCGGCATCGCCCAGATCGGCCAGATTCCACCGGGGTTGCCTTCCTTGGTGCTGCCCGACCTGTCACTGGCAGGCGCACTTTGGCTGTCGGCTTTGGGTATCGCCCTGTTATCCTTCACCGAATCGATTGCGATGGCGCGCACGTTTCGCAATCGCGGCGACCCGACGCCAGAAACCAACCAGGAATTGTTTGCGCTGGGCATGGCCAATCTTGGCGGTAGTCTTTTTCAGGCCTATCCGGCAAGTGGCGGCATTTCGCAAACCGCCGTCAACGCCGGCGCAGGCGCAAAGACGCAGGTCGCCGAACTGGTCACCGTCGCCATGGTTGTGCTGACCCTGCTATTTTTGGCGCCAATCATCGGTTTGATGCCGGAGGCCACGCTGGGCGCATTGGTGTTGGTGGCGGCCGCGGGGTTAATCCATCTCGATGAATTCCGAGCAATGGCCGCGATTCGCCGCCGGGAGCTGATCTGGGCGCTGCTCGCCTTTGCCGGCGTCATTATATTGGGGACGTTGGAAGGCATCCTGGTCGCAGTGATGATCTCCATGCTCACCCTGATCGCACAGGCTGACCGCCCGCCGGTGTATGTCGTGGGACGCAAACCAGGCGCCAATGTGTTTCGCCCGGTGGGTGACCATCCCGCCGACGAAACCTTTCCAAGCTTGTTGCTGGTGCGCACCGAAGGCCGGATTTTCTTCGCCAACGTCGAAGGGCTTGTCGAAAATCTGTGGCGGCTGATTCAACCCGATCCTCCGCAAGTCCTGGTGTTGGATTGCAGCGCCGTTCCTGATATCGAATACACAGCACTCAGAGCGCTGACAGAATTTGAAGAGCAGTTACGTGCGGCGTTTCGCTTTGGCTGGTTGCGTTGAATCCCACGCCGCTACACATGGTCGAGCGGACCGCTTTAGGGAAGACGTTAGGCCGAGAACGCATGGTTTTCAACTTGGAGCAAGCCGTGCAGACGCACCTGCAGCGGCATAACCAAGTGGTAAACAATACTACATTCTTACCTGCGCCGATTGGCGAGAAGGAAGCATTCTCATGACTCTGATTGAATTTTTTGAAGCCATCGCTAAATTATCCGGCGTGCTCTTTGTCGTCGCCAGCATGTTGGCAATGGGTCTAAGCCTGACCATGGCGCAGATTCTACAGCCGCTTAAAAATATCCGGCTGGTGGTGCTGGCGCTGCTGGCTAATTTCGTGCTAGTGCCGTTGCTCGCCTATGGCATCACCCTGATCATTCCGCTCGAACAATCACTCAAGGTAGGTTTGATCGTGTTGTCAACCGCTGCCGGCGCGCCCTTTTTGCCCAAACTGGTGCAGGGCGCGAAGGGAAATGTGGCCTTTGCCGTCGGTTTGATGGTGCTGCTGATGGTAGTGACGATCGGCTACATGCCACTCGTCTTGCCTTTCCTGCTGCCAGGTGTGCAGGTCAACCCCTGGGACATTGCCCAGTCACTGATCGTGTTGATGTTGATTCCGCTGGCGCTCGGTCTGCTTTTCAAGGCGCATTCACCCGACAGCGCAGCGCATTGGCAACCGGTGATGGCCAAGATATCCAGCCTGGCTATCTTGATTTTGCTGGTGGTCGGGTTGGGGCTGAACGTCTCCAACATCCTGGCTCTGATCGGCACTGGTGGCATTGTTGCCTTGCTTCTTTTATTGTCGGCTCGTTTGTGATTGGGTTTTTCCTGGGCGGGCGCGCGCAGCGCAATGTGATGGGGCTGGGCACGGCGCAGCGCAACGTGTCGGCCGCAATCGTCGTGGCCGCACAGAACTTCTCCGGGACGAATACGTTATCGTTCGTCTTGGTCGCGGCGATTCTCTTGCTGTTGATTCTGTTGCCAACCGCGCGGCGTCTGGGCGCGGGTAGAGAAACCACGCCGCCGGCGTAACCAACACCCAGAATCCTGAGCCGTTATCTACACCTGATGCAGTGTTGAAATGAATGCAAAGGAAAGAACGCATGTCAAAGTTTATTCAGGTAAGCATCATTTTGCTGGTCGCCCTGGTGACAACGGCTTACGCGCGCCGGTTCAGCAAGCAGCAACCACGGGTTCGGTGACTGGCTCCGTAACGGCTGACGTGCAAATCGACCCGTCAGACGCTGCACTCGTAAGTGTGCAGTTGCGGGATGTCACCGCCGACTCCACGCTGGTGAATCAGCAGCAAATTGCGATTAATGGCAACCCGCCGCCTTATGCGTTTGAAGTGCCCTTTCCGCCGGCTGGCATCGACCAAAGCCGCAATTACGGGCTGATTGCGTTCATCCAGGATGCTGCCGGCCACATCACTTTCCGCTCGGATGCGATAGTTCCGGTGCTGACCCAGGGCAACTCGATGGCCGGCATCGAGGTTCCGGTCATACCTGTCGACCGCAATCCTGGCGTCAGCACCGATCAAGAGCAGGCGCTGGCAAGCGGACTCACCGGCGAGTTGTGGGAGGTGGTCAGTCTGAATGGCGACCCGCCCGCGGCGGACACGACCATCACGGCGCAGTTTGGCGCAGATGGCGCGCTTAGCGGCAGTGATGGCTGCAACAGCTACTCGGCCACCTATACAGTGGAGGGCGCTGCGATCACGATCCAGCCGGGTGCAGCGACGATGATGGCCTGCCCGGAACCAGCCATGACGCAGGCGACGGACTACATGGCCGCCCTGGCTGCTGCGACGAACTATATCATCGACGGCGGCATGTTGAACCTTGACGCCGGCGGCACTACCCTCCTGACCTTTCGCGTGGTCGAACAGAGTCTGGCCGGAACTAACTGGGAGGCCATTCTCTTCAATGACGGCGCGACTGTGACGAGTGTAACCGGCGTGCAGGTCACCGCTGCGTTTGGCGCTGACGGTCAGCTTTCCGGTTTTGGCGGGTGCAATGAATATGCAGCAACGTACACCACAGGCGCGGCAAATGCGATACAGATCGATCCGATAGTTGCCACACAGAAGGCGTGCCCCGAACCGGCCAACGTGATGGCACAGGAAAGCCAATATTTCGTAGCTTTGCAGTCGGCGGTTGTTTACCAGGCGCAGGGCGAACTGCTGGAAATGCAAAATGGCAATGGCCAGATTGCCGTTCAATTTCAGCGTACACAATGACCTGTTCTGGAAATAGTCTTTGACGCAGAAGTGCGCAGCAAAAAGCCACTTTCTATTCGTGGCCCGGCTGATCGTCACAAACCAAGAGAGAAATCCAATGCAGATCAAACACTTGTTCATTTTCACCTGGTTGGTGTTACTGCTGATCCTTGCGGCCTGTAGTGGCCAGGCCGTAACGCCAGCCGCAACGCCGACTATCGACCCTGATATCTACAACCAGGTCCCGAATACCACTATCTTTGCGTCGGGGCAATGTAATGCAATCTTGGACGCGCCCGCGCCAGCCTACACGTCCAGCACGCTGGGCGGCCAGTCCAACGGCGAGCTAGCGGCCGGAACCTACGCAGTCGGCGTGGCGGCGGATTATGGCAGCAGCCTCTGGTACGGACTCAACGAAGCCGGTGAGACAAATTACATCAATAGCACCAGCGTGGCGTCTACCGAGGGCGACTGTGCGACCAGCGCCGAGTGACGCCGGTCGCACAGTCCAGGAAGAGGAGGTGAAAATGAACGAATGACGGTCACCGCAAGATATTTCCCGCAACACTTTGCAACTGTTGAAAAAGGAGCAATTGCATGTCTGATCTAATCGTACTGACCTTTGACACCGAAGAAGAAGCCGGCAACGTCCGTGAAGCCATTCACAGGGAGCAGAAACAGGACCTGGTGAGCTTGGATGATTCGGCCGTGGTGGTGCGCGACAAACATGGCAAAATCCATGTCAAGAACGAGTTGGACCGTGGCGTGAAGATCGGCGCGGTCGGCGGCGGGGTGCTTGGCCTGTTGATCGCAGGCATTTTCTTCCCGTTCGCTGGCATTCTCATCGGCGTGCTGGGTGGCATGGGCGTCGGCGCGTTGGCCAATCTGGGTGTTCAGAAGAAGTTTGTCAAAGAAGTGTCCGACAAACTGGAGCCGGGCACCTCAGCCATATTCCTGATCGTCCGCCATGCCAATGCCGCGGCGGTCGTGGCCGCTCTGAAGCCGTACAAGGGCGAAATCTATCAGTCCACCCTGGACACGGAAGATGAAGAGACGCTGCGCCGGGTATTGAAGGATCGCACGGAGTAACAAGACAACCTTAAAGTGATGGGCGATAGAACCGAGTTTCTTGTTTGTTTGTAGGGTTCGTCTGGTCGCGCTAGCCCAGCTACTCGGTTTTTAAAGTCACATAACTTGAGCGGATTTATGAATTTCACAAACGTAAAGGAGAGACTCTGATGGCATCACTGACCGTATGGAAGTTTGAAACCCCAGATGGCGCACAGGAAGCGCTGTCAAAACTTACTGAACTATCCAAGCAGCATCTGCTTGTCATCCAGGACGCTGCTGTAGTTTCCTGGCCTGCCGGCAAGAAGAAGCCCAAGACACACCAGGCGCGTAACTTGGCTGGCGCCGGGGCGCTGAGCGGCGCCTTTTGGGGGATGCTCTTTGGGCTGATATTTTTCATCCCGTTTTTTGGCCTTGCCATCGGCGCCGCAATGGGGGCGCTGGCCGGTCACTTCAGCGACTATGGCATCGACGATGACTTCATGAAGAGTGTGCGCGATCAGGTGACCGAAGGCACATCGGCGCTCTTTCTGATGGCGGATCAGGTGACCGAAGACAAAGTCGCCGAAGCCTTCAAGGACACCAAGATGAGTCTGATCAAGTCGAATCTGTCGGCGGAGCAGGAAGCCAAACTCAACGCCGATTTCGGCGACGAGACGTAGAAATCAACCGTAGCGGTTGAAACCACGGTGTATCACCGGCGGACAGAAGCCCTGGATGCTTCTGTCCGCCGTAGTCTCTATCGATTCAACCAGTTGTTTTGTAATTACAGGAGAAAACCATGCCTTGTCTGTTCGCTTTGCTCGGCGCCTTTGCGCCACGTATCGCTCTCTTCTTTTTATGGATCTTTACCCCTCTAGTGAACACTTCGTTCAACGGCTGGATACTTCCCTGGCTCTGGCCGATCCTCGGCATCATCTTCCTCCCCTTTACGACGCTACTGTATGTGCTGGTGGTCGGTCCGCTTGGCCCCACCAATTTCTGGGGCTGGTTGGTCGTCTTCCTCGGCTTCCTGATCGATCTGCGCGCCTATTCTGACGCTGCCGCCAACCGCAATCGGATGCCGGGTATGGCTACAGCCTAATAGTCTGCCAATCATCACTGCTTGCATTTCGGGAATGAGCCAGGCGCGTTTCGTTTGGCAGGTTTTTTCTGACCCATTCCCGGAATGCAACTCATCAAAGCACCATCATCGTTCCAAATAAAATTCTATGGGAAGATGGCATTGGGCGGAGTGGACCAGCAAAATCACGGGCATGATTCAGAGTTTACCAGGGCCTGGTAAACTCATCTTTGGCGGCTTGTCAGAGAATCCTCAAGCGTTCCGTGTCCTGGCAGCTTGTCTGCTGGCGATCTTTGCCACCTACTGGACGCCTCCGGTAATTACGCTGAGTTCGCCCCCCATCCAACAGGGACTGCGTGACATCGGTAGTGGGACGCCTTTTTTGGTGGGCGCCGGCTATCTGCTCCTGGCCATCCTGACCCTTGTGGGTGGCGTTACAGGCGATGTAGTCGGACGCAAACGTTTTTTGCTGGTCGGGCTGGTCGGGATTGTGCTTGCCAATGTGTTAGGCCTGTTCTGGCTGGACACGCCCATGTATGCGCGCGTTCAACTGCTTTTCAAACTTGCGCAGACAGCCATCGCACCGATGTCGATTGCGCTTGTCACCGTGACGTTTTTGCCCAGCGTGCGCCCTTTTGCCTACGGCATGATCTTCGGCGGTCAAGGCATTGCACTTGCCTCTGCGCCGAGCCTTAACTGGCTGCTGGGACAGGTCGGGATTGGGCGTCTCAGTTTTCTGCCCTCGATCGTCTTGGGCATTGTTGGCTTTTGGCATGTGCGCAAAGATGTCTACGAAGTCGCAACGGGCCGGAATATCCCAAAGCGCGAATTGATCGTCAATTTGCTGTGGAGCATCGCAGTTTTGGGGGCGATTTTTGGGCTGATCGGCGTCAGCAATGATGTAACTGCTGAGAATACAGTGCTAGCCATTGCCATTGGACTTGTCGCGTTGTTGATCGGGTATCGTTGGTTCTATACGCGCTTCCGTCGGCGCGACAAAATCAAGCTCTACGATGTGCGCAACCTTTCCCTGGCGATTCTTGCCGGGGTTGCACTGGCCATGGCGCAAGGCACGCTTTTCTATCAGATCTGGCCCTACTTCGAACATGTGCAAGGGGTAGGTCCAGTGATGGCAGGCATGCAAGTTGCGCCCTATTTTCTCAGCATGTTGGTGGGGACAACACTCGTCGTCCGCCTGTCCATGCGCTTTGGGGCGCGCCGGCTCATGTCCGGCGGTCTGCTGCTGATGGCGGCCGGTCTGGCCATGCTCGCTCCCATTGCGACCGACACCCCTTATGTCTACATGGTGCTGCCCTGGCGCTCATGGGGCTGGGGCTGGGCATTGCCGGACCAGCACCGTTGTGGTGTTGAGTGCACCGCCACCCAGCTTGATCGGAATGGGTGCTGCGATCAATACGGCGGCCGGACAGTCTGGTTATGCGCTAGGCATCGTATGGTCCAGTTTTGTGTTGACGGGCATTGCGAACAACACGTTCGATGCGCAGCTTCACCAGGCCGGGATATCGCCTATTGTCGTGCAAAGCCTTAATAATGTATGGAACAAAATTTTCGCCCGCACTGTATCGGGTAATGGCGCGAGCGCTGTGGGTGACTTGGCGCCTGACCTGACCCAATGGTTGAATGCTCAGTTTGCCGCAGCCTACACTGCTGCGCTAGGACAGACGCTGCTGCTGATGGCTGGCGTGTTGGCAATCGTGGCTGTGGTGCTGTTTGTTGGTATGCAACGCGGCCTGCAAGGATCCTTCATCCAGCCAATCGCCACCACACAAGATCCAGGCCAGCAATAAAAGCTACTTCGCTAGATTGGCATACGCAGGTGTAAAAGTGCATGAGTGGGTGGTAGAATATTGCTCAGCGTCAATTTCATCATTCTCAACCAATCGACTGGGATGGAGTTTCTTATGAGCAATAACCACGCATGGTGGCAGACCAACATCATTTACCAGATTTACCCGCGCTCTTATCAGGACAGCAACAGCGACGGCATCGGCGACCTGCCCGGCATCCGCCAGCGGTTGGACTATCTCCAAAGCCTCAACGTCGGCGCCATCTGGCTTTCGCCGATCAACCCGTCGCCGATGCACGACTTTGGCTACGATGTCGCCGATTACCGCGATGTCCATCCCCTGTTTGGCACGCTGGCCGATTTTGACCGGCTGCTGGAAGGCGTCCACGCGCGCGGCATGAAGCTGATCCTCGACCTGGTGCCCAACCACACCTCGGACGAACATGTCTGGTTCCAGGAGAGTCGCAGCAGCCGCGACAATCCCAAGCGCGACTGGTACATCTGGCAGGATCCCGCGCCGGACGGCGGCCCACCCAACAACTGGACGAGCTTTTTTGGCGGGCCAGCCTGGACGCTCGATGAGCGCACCGGCCAATATTACCTGCACCAGTTCGTCAAGCAGCAGCCGGAACTGAATTACCGCAACCCAGCCGTCATGCAGGCCATGCTCGACCAGATGCGCTTCTGGCTCGACCGCGGCGTCGATGGCTTCCGCGTCGACGTGATCTGGCTGATGATCAAGGACGAACTGCTGCGCGACGAGCCGGACGATCCGGCCTGGGACGGCGTCACGCCCCATGCACGCCTGCAACATATCTACACGGCCGATCAGCCGGAAGTGCACGACCTCATCCGTCAGATGCGCGCCCTGCTCGACGCATACGACGACCGCATGATGGTCGGCGAAATCTACCTGCCCAACCAGCAGTTGATGACCTACTATGGCGCCGCGTTCGATGAAGTTCACCTGCCCTTCAACTTCCAACTGATCCTGGCGCCGTGGGAAGCGCGCGCCGTACGCCGCCTGGTTGATCAATATGAGGTCGATCTGCCCGCGGGCGGCTGGCCCAACTGGGTGCTGGGCAACCACGACCAACACCGCGTGGCGACGCGCGTGGGCGCGGCGCAGGCGCGCGTTGCCAACATGCTGCTGCTCACCCTGCGCGGCACACCCACCTGCTACTACGGCGACGAGCTCGGCATGGAAGATGTCCCGATCCCGCCCGAATTTGTCCAGGACCCGCCGGCCGTCAACCAGCCGGAGATCGCACACATCGTCGGTCGCGACCCGGAGCGCACGCCCATGCAATGGGACGCGTCGCCCAATGCCGGCTTTGCAGCGCCGGGCGTGCAGACGTGGCTGCCCCTTTCTGATGACTACGCGCAGATAAATGTCGCGGTGCAGAGCCAAGAGCCTCGCTCCATGCTCGCTTTCTATCGAGCGCTGAGTGCATTGCGCCGCGACTCACCCGCGCTCAGCATCGGCGCTTATCAGTCTATCGATACGGGTGTGGAGAATATCTTTGCCTACACCCGCACGCACGCGGACGAGCGCGTGTTGATCCTCCTCAACTTTGCCGCCACCACCCATCGACTCGACCTGAGCCGACTTGGCAGCGAGGCGGAGATCCTGCTGAGCACCGGCATGGAAAGCACCGGCAAAATTCGCCTGCGCGCGCTCTATATTGTCGGCAATGAAGGCATCGTGCTGCGTCTGCCCTGACGCTCATAAGTACACGCTCGGTATGTGGGAAAATGTGGAGAAGAGCAGTGCGTGCGAAGAGAGCGGCAACCGCCAACTGACGCCTGCGTACGGGAGCAACGGCCAGCAGACGGTCAACGACACCGTGGCCCAAAATCGACCGCCACCCAGGTTTGGGTGGCGGTCGATTTTATACGGTAGGTCACGCTACCAGCGTGACGGCATTGGTTGCCGCACGATGCGCCGGTGTGCGTCGGGCTGGTAGCCCGACCTACGTTTTCACTTTCTTGTAGGTCACGCTGGTAGCGTGATGGCATTGGTTGCCGCACGATGCGCCGGGATGCGTCGGGCTGGTAGCCCGACCTACGTTTCATCTCCTCGTAGGTCACGCTACCAGCGTGACGGCATTGGTTGCCGCACGATGCGCCGGGGTAGGTCGGGCTGGTAGCCCGACCACGTTTCATTTCTCGTAGGTCACGCTACCAGCGTGACGATATTGGTGCCGCACGATGCGCCAGATGCGTCGGCTGATAGCCCGACCTACGTTTCATTTTCTTGTAGGTCACGCTACCAGCGTGACGGTGATTGGTTGCCGCACGATGCGCCGGGATGCGTCGGGCTGGTAGCCCGACCTACGTTTCATTTCCTCGTAGGTCACGCTACCAGCGTGACGATATTGGTTGCCGCACGATGCGCCGGGATGCGTCGGGCTGGTAGCCCGACGCATCTACGTTTCACTTTCTTGTAGGTCACGCTACCAGCGTGACGGCATTGGTTGCCGCAAATTGCGCCGGGATACGTCGGGCTGGTAGCCCGACCTACGTTAGTCCACAAACGCGGCCTGATTGGCTACAAACGGGATCCAGGCCTGCTGGCGAAGGATGCGCCCTTCCGTGACCTGGCTGATCGGCACGTAGGTCTGCGTCAAGTTCTTGAAGGGCCACGTATCCTGGATGTAGGACTGTACGACGTCAGCCATGATCAGGAAGGTGTCCAATTGGCCGGTTCCGCCCTCGGCGGGCGTAAATGAACTGTAGCCGTCGCCGCCGGTCAACATGAAGTTGTTTGTCACCACCAGATAATCTTTGCCAAGATCAAGCGGTTCGTAAGCCAGCTCCGTGGCAGCGGCCATCACGTTTTCCGTGGCGACTTCCACCCAGGCAACGCGGGTATTGGGCGCACCAAAGGGATTCCACGTAAAGCGCAGACCGGCTACCTGTGGGAAACGCCCGGCGCCGCTTTCCGCCTGGCTGACGCCATTCTCCAGCGCGGCCTTGAGACCGGCGCCCTTGACGATCACCGTCGCCACCGTGTTGCCAAAGGGCAGCACCTCCAGCAGATTGCCCACGGTTACTCTGCCGGCTTGCATACTGGAACGAATGCCGCCGCCGTTTGTGATGCACACGATCGGCAGGTTGTTGGGGTTGAAGTTTGGCTTCAGGATGATCTGCCGGCGCAGCGCGTCGGTAATCAAGTTGCCCAGATTGGTTTCCCGGCTGCGCACATTGGCGCGCGCGCCGTCCAGCAACAGCGCGGCTTCGGCAAATTGCATCCCACGCAGGGCATCGACGCCCGGCTTGAAGTCGTCCACGATCTTTGTCTCGAACGCAGCGTCGGGGATGATGGGCGCGCCTTCATCGGGCAACAGCGCACGCGCGGCCGGCGTGATCCCATCCGCCCAAACCGGGTCGATCTCGCCGCTCACCACCGCGATGTCGCCATTCGCGTCGAACTCGACGCCGATGTTGCCTACCCACTTGCCCCACTCCCAATCCTGCGTGACGATCACGTCTTTGCCGTCCGGGTCATTGACCACTTGCGGATACGCAGCGATGCGGTTGATGCCCAATGGCCAGGTGTTCTGCGCGCCAGGAATCAGCGGGGTGTGGCTGTGCCCACCCACGATCAGGCTGATGCCGCGCACCTTGGCTGCAAGATCCAGATCAGCCAGATAGCCGACGTGGGTCAGCGCGACGACGATCTCGGCGCCGGCTGCTTTCAGCGCGTCGACCTGCGCCTGCGCCACAGCAACCAGGTTGTCGTTAAACACCAGATCTTTGCTGGGGCTGCTCAGCAAGGGCGTGTCCGGCGCGGTCAGCCCGAAGAGGCCGATCTGCTTGCCGCTGGGCAGCGTCACAATTGTGCCGTCGCCCAGTTTGCCGTCAGGCGTATTGGCGCCGGTGACTTTGAGCGCAGCCAGCGGCGAGGTCGCGCCTGTCTTCAGCGCGATATTGGCGCTCAGCATGGGGAATTGCGCGCCAGCGATAAAGTTCGCCAGCGTTTGGTCGCCTTTGTCGAACTCATGATTGCCGACTGCGACCGCGTGATAATCCAGGCCGTTGTAGAAAAAGAGGTCGGCCTGCCCCTCGTACAGGTTGAAATAGAGCGTGCCTTGGAAGACATCGCCGGCATCCAAAAATAGGATATCCTGGGCAGGGTTCGCGGTTTTGATGGCTTCAAACATCGTTTTGCGCCGGGCAACGCCGCCGAAGTCACGCGCAGGCGCTGGATTGCCGCTGCCGATGGTGACACTCACCGGTTCGATGCGGGCGTGATGGTCGTTCGTATGGACGACGCGCATCGCATAATTTGCCGCGCCTGCGTTGGCCAGAACAAGGCGATAGCTCCCGTCGGCGTATTGATACAGCACAGCCCCGGCGCCCAGGGCAACCATTCCCTTCAGAAAACTACGTCGGCTCATCGTAGACATTGAGGTGGACTCCTTTTATCCTGATTGGTTAAGTATACGTTCAAACAACTTTCCGTTTTACACCTTCCAGGAAGCTGCGGAGCTTCCTGGAAGGTATGGATGTAATCTTCGGACGAACGCTTAGGATGGGATCAAGCAGAAGTTCCAGATGGTCTATACGCATCACGAAGTAGATGCGCTGCAAGTATATCACGACCGTACTTTTCATAGCAGTGAGATAGGTCATCTCCACTCGCATAGCGTCTCCAGGTAGGCGGCCGACCCGTCGCGCAGCCAGCCGTCGAGCTGCGCCACTTCCTTAAGCTGCTGCCCACGCACGCGCGGCACGGCCACAAATGCACAGTCGAAACCGGGCAGCGTAGTCATATCGCCCCACAATTTCTCGAACTGCGTCACCGGATAGACATCTTCCTGACCCTTGCCCCAGCGCTTCTTGACATCCTTGAGCGTGATGTACGTCGGCATACGCGCGGCCAGCGTGCGCACCGCCGCGGCGACTTTAGCTTCGTCGGCAAGATCAGCGCGCGTCAGCCCAAAAGCCGCCAGCAATTGGTCGATGTCGATCCAATAGGTGGCGGAGTTGTAGTAGGTCAGGTTGAATTCGATCTCCTCGCGCGGGAGCGACAGCCCCTCGACCAGCCGCAGCCGTCCGTCGACGCGCGCTAGACCGCCCCCGCGATCCTCGATGCGCCGCGTGATCACTTCCGTCGTCATGGCTTTGCCGCTCTGGATGTGATAGCCCAGCAACAGTGGGTCGGCGTCAGCGCCCAGCGTATCGATGTTGTGCACCAGCAAATGGCGCAGGTTGGGACGTTCAACCAGCAACTGCGCCAGCACGCCGTTGCGCAACAGGTTCGGGGTCTCGTACCAGTGCCCCACCGGATGCAGACACTGTTGCGGCGCGTTGTCGGTGTAGTCGCTGCCTTCGCCCGTCTGCTGCGCCCACTGGAGCAGCGCAGCGTGCAAGCTCGCACGCATCTTCTGCGCCTGCACGTCAAGCAACTGCTGCGGCATTTCCTCCCAGGCAAAACGCAAGTCACGCGCCATCGGCGTCAGGCGCAGCCCCACCGCGCGCCCCGGCGACAGCAGCAATGACCCCGGATAGCCGTGGTGCTGGGTGCGCGCCAGAAAGCCGGCGACAGGTGCGTGGGTCAGATAGCTCGTGGTGATGACGTGAGCCAGCGGCGCGCCCGCCAGCCGGCTGATGCGCCGGCTCTTGGCCAGATGCACCTCGATAAAGTTGCGATGCTTGCCGCCGAGTCGCGCAAAAGGATTGAGCGCCTTGACCACACCCGCGCCTTTGGTCCAGCGGCTGCCCGCACCGCCTGCCAGCGAGACTACGGCCACCGCGCCCTCTGCCAGCGCGTCCATGCCGAGCGTGCGCAGCGCAGCCTGTTCCGATACGGAAAGGCGCGCCAGGTCGGCCACGTCACCCGGCGCAACATCCTCGATGACTGAACGCACCGGCAGGCGATTCTGCGCCAGTCCGATACGCCCGCTGCGCAGGTCGGCGCGAATCTGCTCGTGCTGTACGCGATCAAACCCGTTCGCATCGAGCAGCGCGGCCAGGCTTTGCTGGCGGCCATCGGCATGGTCGCGCGGGGGCAGCAAGCGGTCGAAGATCGATTGAATCATACCGGAGAGCGCAGGTTGTGTGCGTGCGGCCGCGCCGAAAGCGTCCAGTTCGGCGCGGCGGAACGCGGAGAGATGGCGCTGTTCGTGGCGGATCAAGGCGGGTGCGGTCAGCATGTAATAGCCGGCGGGCATCAACGCCTGGTCGCCGGTGCGTAATTCCGCCCACGTCCCGCGCTCGTTGATCGCAAATTCGTAGACGACCGGCTCCATGGCAAAAGGCGCAGCGCTCTCCAGTTCACACTTGACCTCGCCCATCATCGTCACAAGCCAATCCTGCGCCTCGGCCTTGCGCTGCGGTGCAAAGATGAAGCCCATGCCGCCGCCGGCCATCCCACCCAGCATCCAGAAGCCCCAAAAATCGTCGCCAAACGCGGCGCGCGCCCGCGCGATCAGCGTCTCGGTGTAGAGATTGCTTGCCCACGGAATGATCGTCTGGATCGGGCCGCGAAAGTTGCGTTCGGTGGCGGCGCCGAGACCGCGGATGTCACCCTGCCGGAGCAACTCTGTGATCTGCTCGTAAATGCGCATCGCTTCCTGGCGGCCTGCCCATTCAGCCTCGGCGCGCAGCAGGTATTTTTCCGTCACCATCTCCAGGATCGGCCCGACATCCTGCGCCATGCCGCCGTGGACAAGTACAAGGCTCTCCTGCAGGCTGGCGCGTGTGGCGGGCGTCACCTCCTCGCGCGATAAGATCGTGTGCTGCGGCAGCAGGCGCCCGCGCGAGACGCCATACTCCGGGTCCTCCTCAGAGGCTTCGACGCCTTGAATCAGCTTCATGCCAGGCCAGACGCCGCCCGAATCCTGCCAGCCGCCGCCAGAGCCGCCCAGCCACTCGCCAAGGATCGCGCGCGCTGCGACGACGCGGCGCTCCTCCTCACTGAGCGCGCCGGTGAGCGAACGCGTCTGCCCCGTGGCGCGCATACAGACCGCGATCAGCGACGCCAGCAGATTCGTCGAGACCGCCAGCCGCGAACCTTTGGGAATCCCGTTGACCTGACTGACGATTTCAATGCCGTACCCAGGGCGAATCAACCGCGCCAGCAAGTCGGCCAGCGATTGCTCAGAGCCTTCAATGCCGGGCGGCACAATGCCCGCCGCAATCACAGCGGCCTTGAGCAGCCCCAGGTAATCGCGCGCGAAGTCGAAAACCTCAGCGAGTGAAGTAATTTCTGCAACCGCGCCGAGATCTACGCTCACGAGACGCAGGATCGGCTGGTCGATGACGCGGAAGAAGCTTTCCACCGGCGGGCGCGGCTTTCCATCCCCCTGCCCGCGCACGGCCAGGTCGATCGAGATATTGAGCACGCGCGCTCCTTCGGGGTAGTCCATGCCTAGGAAGAAGATATCGCTCCAGCCGCTGTGGCTGAGATCCATGCGCACGGGTGTGGCCTCGTGGAGGACGGGGAAGAGGTGAGTGGGAGGGTGGAGGCTTGGGGTATTGGGGTCTTTGGGGTGTGGGGTAGTTGGGTTGGACACATCCTCGCAACCCGACGGCCCCAAGCCCCCACCTCTCAAAGACCCGATTTCCCGATACAACTCCTCGCGCACGCGCAGCGGCTGATCCGCCGGATGGCCGATACGGAACATCCACTGGTTGCCGCGCACGGAGCGCACGCTGCGCCGCACCTGATTGGCGAGCGTCTGAAAACCGAGACGGCGGTAAGCTTCAGCCAATGCGCTGGCAGTGGCGTCGCTCAGCGGCGCGGACAGGAAAAGGTCGATCGTTTCCTCGAAGCGGCGCTTGAGCAGGTTGTCGTACCCGTCGAAAGGCACCAGACCACCCGCCGCCAGCCCTGATTTTAGCGGAATATGAAAGCGATAGATAGCGTAAAGAAAGAAAGGGCGCGCACGCGTTCGTAAAGGTTGTCACTCTTGCGGCGGAAGTGGTCGAGTGCGGCGCACTCGGCCAGCAGTTCGTCCAGCGAAGCGGAACGACAGAACGCGTCGAGCGCGCGGTTGCGCATGTCAGGCTGTTGCGCAGTGATAATCTGGATCAATTGGCTCATGGTTGGCGCACGCAAAGTGATTAGCCCACAACAGGCAAGGATTTGCTCGGGACATTGTAAATCAACACAGCGCAGTCCGTGAAGTTGAACAGGCCTGCGCCTGATCAGCGCCGGGGAGTGACGAGAATTTGGGGCGCATCCGCGCAAAATGGTAGTGTATGTCTAATCTATTCAAGCACTCTTTTAGCAATTTCAGCCGATTCGCGCCGCGCTTCAGCAAAGAAGAGAAAAGCAACGGCGCCACACAAGGAGGAAGAGGATGTCACACGATCAAGCGCGCGGCGCATTGCTGGGTCTGGCCGCTGGCGACGCGGTCGGTGCGACCGTGGAGTTCAAGCCGCGCGGGAGCTTTGCACCTTTGACCGACATGGTCGGCGGCGGCCCGTTTCGCCTGCAGCCCGGCCAGTGGACCGATGACGCCTCGATGGCGCTCTGTCTAGGCTATAGCCTGAACGAATGCAGTGGCTTCGACGCGCACGACCAGATGACGCGCTACGTGCGCTGGTGGCAGGAAGGCTACCTCAGCAGCACCGGCGCCTGCTTTGACATCGGCGTCACCGTGTCGAAGGCATTGCAGAAGTTCCAGCGGAGCGGGGAACCGTTCGCGGGCTCGACCGACCCGCACACCGCCGGCAATGGCTGCATCATGCGTCTGGCGCCGATCCCGCTCTTTTACTTTCCTGATATGGACGCGGCAGCCAAGTACGCAGCCGAAAGCGCACGCACCACGCACGGCGCGGTGGAGTGTCTCGACGCCAGCCGCCTCTTGGCGCGCATCCTTGTGCGAGCGCTGCAAGGGGCGCCGAAGGAGCAAGTGCTCTATGGGGACGCCACAACCTTTACCGGCGCGCCTAAAATCGAGGCAATTGCCCGCGGCGACTACCGCGATAAGGCTGCATCGCAGATCCACGGCTCCGGCTATGTGGTGGATTGTCTGGAGGCGGCGCTGTGGTGCGTGCAACGCACCGAAAGCTTTGCGGACGCGGTGCTGCTGGCCGCCAACCTGGGTGACGACGCAGACACGACCGCGGCGGTCTGCGGGCAGGTCGCGGGTGCATATTATGGTGAGTCTGGCATACCCACATCGTGGCGCGAAAAGTTGACGATGGGACAGGAGATCGGTGCGCTCGCAGAGCAACTTTTCACTTCTGGGGTTGTCTGATTGCGTAACGCGCTGGTTCTTATGGATAAACGCGTATCCAAGACTGGCTGTAATAGCGACTGAGTTCAATCGTCCAGTAGGGGTCCAAATGGGCGGGCCAGTGATTGCGATCCAAGCGCGGCGCGTTCTTCAGAACCTTTCTGTCGACATTCAACACAAAGTTTTGCGTCTCTGGCTGAAATGTCAGCAACTGCCAGGGAATGGCAAACAGGTTATTGGAAGTAGCGCGCGCCGCGCTAAAGGACTGCTCCAGTGAAAACACCGCATATTCGATTCTGCCTGATGCGGTGTGGATCATCAACTCGATAATTTCACCCAACACCTCATTGTCTTGATTGACTACATCACCGCCGATAAGCGTGTGTGCAGACAACGCGCGCGGCTTTGTAGATGATCGCATGGTGGCTCCTTCCTCGCCTTCCTATGTCATAGTAATTCTTGCAGATCCTTATGGCAAGCTAACTCTGATTTTTACGGCTAGCGGCTGCCAGGTGCACGCCCTGCGTCTCCAAGATGCACAATGACGCTGTGCTGTCGCCCATCATCTTGAAGCGGGATTTCGTCGCCGGGGCAAGATGCACCATCCAGCAGGATGGTGTGCACATCCTTCCCTGCACCGCTAGGATTCTCGACGCGGATCAAATATTCGCTGCTCTTATACTTCCACTTGACGCTGTAGCCCGGCCACGTAGCCGGGATGCGCGGCTGAATCCGCAAGGTGCTTTTAGTCAATTTCAGCCCTAGCAACGCCTCGACCCCCACTCGATACATCCAGGCGGCGGAGCCTGTGTACCAAGTCCAGCCACCTCTGCCGACATGCGGGGCAATGTTGTAGACATCGGCGGAGATGACGTAAGGCTCAACTTTGTACTGCTCTACTTTGGCTGGTGTATCGCTGCGTAAGATCGGGTTGATCATCTGGAACAGGTGATAGGCGCGTGCAGTGTCTCCCAACTCGGCAAAGGCCCAGATGCTCCACTGCGCGGCATGGGTATACTGCCCGCCATTTTCGCGGATGCCGGGTAGATAACCTTTGATGTAACCTGGATCGCGCGGCGTTTTATCGAGCGCCGGCGTAAAGAGCAGCAGCAGCCTGCCCTCTTCTTTGACCAGATAGGTCGCCAGTGCATCCATAGCCTGCCGTGTACGCTCGCTGTCGCCTGCGCCTGAAAGCACCGCCCACGACTGGGCAATGGCGTCGATCCGGCATTCGGTGTTCTGGGCGGAGCCAAGCGGGGCGCCGTCGTCGTAATAGGCGCGGCGGTACCAGGCGCCGTCCCAGCCGTGCGCTTCAATCGCCTGTCGCACAACCTCAGCCTGCTGCCGATAGTGCTCGCCGCCGGTGACTTCCGCTGCATCGCAGACATCGGCAAAGGTATTGAGCGTCGCGTACACAAACCAACCGAGCCAGATGCTCTCCCCCTTGCCTTCGATGCCGACGCGATTCATGCCGTCGTTCCAGTCACCGGCGCCCATCAGCGGCAAGCCATGCGGACCAGCCGTGAGACCGCGCGTGATGGCGCGGCGGCAATGCTCCAGGAGCGAGTACGCCTGCGTGGTGGACTCAAAATGGCCGTAACACTCTTCCTCTTCGCCGGTCAGTTCTGGCCCAGTGAGGAAAGGCGTTTTCTCATCCAGAATGGCTGTATCGCCCGTCGTGGCGATGTAGTGGGCTGTGACGTAGGGCAGCCACAACAGATCGTCCTTGATGCGCGTGCGCACCCCGCGTCCTGACGGCGGATGCCACCAGTGCAGCACGTCGCCCTGTTCAAATTGATGCGCGGCCGCGCGTAGAATCTGTTCGCGAGCAAGCTGGGGTTCGATGGGCAGCAGCGCCAGCACATCCTGCAACTGATCGCGGAATCCATACGCGCCACTCGACTGGTAAAGCGCGGAGCGACCCCAGATGCGGCATGACAAAGCCTGGTAGAGCAGCCAGCGGTTGAGCAGCAGATTCATGGCCGGGTCGGGCGTTTCGACCGTGATGGCGCCTAACAATTGCTCCCATTTTTCCTGCACGCCACGCCAGGCATCGTCGATCTCCTCCGCGTGGCGGAAGCGTTCGACCAGCGCCAACGAATCGGCTTGATTTGCTCCTTCACCGAGCAGGAAATAAACTTCTTCCACCCCTTCCGCCGGCAGATCGATGTGCAGTTGCAGCGCGGCACAGGGATCCAAACCCGCGTGCACGCTGTCTGTCAGTCCGATCTGTTGCAAGGCGTCTGGTCGTCGCAGGGAGCCAAGCCGACCAAAGAAACTTGTGCGGTCCGCGGTGGCGCTCATTGCCTGCTTGTTGGCCGCCAAAAAGGCCACGCGCTCCCCGAACTCCTCGTTATAGGCGTTGCGCATAAAGATGGCGCCGTGCGTTTTATCGTATTCAGGCACAAGATAGGGCTGAGTCGTTTCTCGGTCCACCCCCAGCACAAACTCGGCGTAACAGGTCACGGTGATGCGCCGCGGCGTCGGCATCATGTTCTGCAAACGCAGCCGCATGATTTTGATTGGCGCGTCTGGCGCGGCGTAGACCCGCAGATGCTGTTGCAGTGCGTGGCTGTGGTGCTCGTACCCGGTGTAGCCTGCGCCGTGCCGGATCAAGTAGGGCGCCGGCGCTGGCGCTGGCTCAGGCGTGGGCGACCAGATTTCGGCGGTCTCTTCGTCGCGCAGATAGATGATCTCGGACGGCAGGTTGGACACCGGGTCGTTACGCCAACTGGTCAGCCGGTTTTCCCCGCTGTTGATGGCCCAACTCGGCCCCACGCCACTTTCGCTGGCGATAAAGCCAAAGTCCGGCGTGGCGATGACATTGATCCACGGCGCCGGTGTGGCCTCACCGGGGCGCAGATAGATCACATACTCGCTACCGTCCGCGGAAAAACCACCCAGCCCCTGGTCAAACTGCAAATCGTCCGGGCGTGGGATCCAGCCTTGCTCCGCGCTGCGCAGCGCTTGCCATTGCTCTTCGGAACGTGCGGGCACAAAGCGCGGCAGCGACGCGGGCTGCCGGTAGAGGTCGGACAGATGCTGGCTCAAGGCGCCGCGCTCCCCATCCAGGATCACGCGCGCCGCGCTTTCGAGCAGGATACGCTCCGCTTTCCCCAATTGATCGCGGCGCAACACAAAAAGGCCGCCGCGCTGGTTCAACCAGGCGTCGCTTGCCATGCGCCGGATGACCCTGAAAATTTTATTGTGCAGCCCTTGATCGTAAGACGTATCGCGATCATTGACGATCACCAGATCGATTTTCAGCGCCGGCGCCAGTAGGCGTGAATCTGTAACATCTCCTGGAGCAGGCTGATATGATTTTCATCATTCAGATGAACGAGCACGATCGGGTAATCGCCAGAAATGCCAAAGGCCCACAACCCCGGCTGGCCGCGCCGGTTGGCAGCCAGCATTTCCGGCTGTGCGCGCAGCGACGCGTGCGGGTAAAGCGCCAGGGAGAGCAGTTGCAGCGCCTGCTGAAAGAGTGTGCTCGTGAAACTAAACTGACGCATCTCGCGTCTTGCCTGGTTTTGGGCATACCCTTGTGCGCGATCGATCGCGCCCCACGTGCTGTAGCGCTGGGCAAGTTCCAACGCCTCTTCTTGCGTGTCGGCCTGGATCGTGACCAGCGCAAATTGGCCAGCAGTGCGCGGGGCCAACCGCAGCTCCTGACCCAGCGCCATGATCGGGTCAAGCGTGGCGCCGGCATTGCCTTGCCAGCCTTCCTGCCACCACTCGCCAGTCTGCAGCGCGGCTGGACTTTGCTGCGAACCTGTGCGCCCGATAAACTGCGCGCGGTCGGCGGAGAACCTTGTGGCGCCCCAAACATCCGGCGTCGGCGCAGGGCCGCGCACGAGCATGTAGAGCATCCATGCCGGCGCTTCGGTTGCCGCGCGCGGGCGACGCCGGAAAAGCAATGCCGACAGATCGCGGCGATATTCGCTCTCGATAAAGAGCTTGGTGAACGCTTGATGACGTCGATCAGCTTCTGCCGGAGCAAGCACGACCTCGCTATAAGAGCTTAGTCCCAACCGCGTGGGCGCGTCACTATCGTTCGTCAGGGTAACGCGCCGCACCTCTACATTTACATCGGGAACAATGAACACTTCCATGTGAAGGGAGGCGGTACGCGTGCGCCGTCGAAATTCAGCCATGTGCGGGTAGAAAACGACATCCTCATAGATGCCTCTCTGCTTGCTTGGCTGGCGACCGGCCGACCAGATTTCGCCACTCTCAAAATCCTGAACATAGAGCCAGTGGCCCCAATCGTCCAGCGTCGTATCCGCACGCCAGCGGGTGAGCCTTGTCGTTTCGCCTGTGGTGTAGCCTGCACCTGCGTTGGTGATCAACGTGCTCAGCCGGCCGTTGGAAAGGTAGTGCACCTGGGGCATGGGCGTGTCCACAGGCACGCGCCAGGGCGCGACGTCTTCCACCGGCGGGGCTGTTTCCGTAGCCGCGGCGTCTTCCGTGTCGACAAACTGGGCGGGAATGCCTTGAGGGATGCGTTCCTGCAAGAGTAAATCCACACTCTCGATGATCGACGCCGCGTGAAAACGCTCGACCATCAAATGGTCAAGGAGGTAATTGGCGATGCCCAGCAGAATCATGCCCTGATGATGCGCCATGTACGACTGCACGATCGCGTAGTCCTGGCCCAGGCTCAGGCGTTCCGGTGTATAGTCGACTGCTTCGTACAGCCCAAAGCGCCCGATCATTTTGATCTGCTCGAGGCGCAGAAGATTGCTAAAGACCGCGCGCGGGCGCAAGGGTAGCGCCAGCATGGACGCATAGGGCGCCACCACCAGATCGTCGCCAATGCCGCGCTGCAGGCCCAATCCAGGCACGCCAAACGCGCGGTATTGATAGTTCAGCGCGGAATCAAAGGTGTAAAATCCTGACTCGGAAATCCCCCAGGGCAAGTTGTGCTCGCGCCCAAAGTCAATCTGATGGTCGATCACGCTGGCATAGGTCTGCTCAAACAAAGTTTCCGGATAGGTGCGCACCAGCAGCGGCGGCATGAGATATTCAAACATGGTGCCGCTCCAGGAAATGAGCGCCTGTTCGCCGTTGGCAAGTTGTTTGATGGGGCGGGACAGATGCAGCCAATGTTTTACCGGCACGTCGTTCTTGCCTATCGCGAGCAAGCTGGCAATGCGTGCTTCGGAGGCCAGCAGATCGTAGTAGCTGTTATCCAGGTCGCCGGTGTTGATGTTATAGCCGATGTGGAAGAGCGAGCACGTGGGGTCGTACAAAAAGCTGAAATCCATTTCCTCGACGAACGCGCCCGCTTGATCTGCCAGGCGCGCCAGGTCATGGCGGACCACTTCGGCATTGCGGGCCGCGGTCGCAAATGCCTCGGCCAGTGCATTGCACCAGGCCACCCCGCTCACCGCGGTATCCTCATCAAGCGAGGAGTCGGCCGCTATCTGCGCGCGCAAGTTTTCCAGTGCGCCTTGCGCGTGCTGACTCGCATCGCTCAGCGTGTTCCAGCGCGGGGCGTCGGGGATCGCTGCCAGCAAAGACGCCCAGGCGTCGCGTATAGATTCAGCGCGATCGGCGGCGCTGAGGAAGGCAGGCGGTGCAGCCAATAAAGGCAGCCACGGCATGATCTCGTCGCGTTCGCTCTGCATCCCTTCGAGGTGCTGATGGATGCGCGCAATATAGAGCCGCACGGTGTGCAGGCTGTCAGCGTCGATGCGGTTTCCTTCATCGGCGATCAGCGTTATCAGACAACGATTTAACTTTTCTCGCTCCGATTCCAACAATTTGGCGAGCATCGCCGGTGCGACAGTGTGATCTTGAATGGCAGCTTCAGCCTGGCGCTCCAGGTCGGTAAGGCATTCCTGCAAGGCATGGACAGCTTCGCTCGGCTTGTCAGCGCGTGCGGAGAAGGAAGTTACCATGTCCGTGACGATGGCGACTGTATCGAGCAGCCCCTGCCAACGTTCTGTGGGCCAAACAGGCTGGTTCTGCAACTCCAGACAACCTTGCTGAAGCACAATCAGCGCCGCGGCCAGATTGCCGCTGTCCACCGTAGAGACATACGGGGGCGGCAGCGGTTGCAGGTTGCTCGTGTCGATCCAATTGAGGAAATGGCCGCGATAGCGCTGAAGACGAGTCAGGGTGGCAAACGCAAAATTGACGCGCAGCACAAAATTGGCCATCCGAATATAGCCAAAGTCAAAGGCCGCCAACGCAGAAAGCAAATACAGGCCGATGTTGGTGGGCGAGGTGCGGTGCGCCACAACGCCGCGCGGCGACTCTTGAAAATGATCGGGCGGCAACCAGTTATCTTCTGGCCCGACAAAGTTTTCATAAAAGAGCCAGGTGCGCCGCCAGGGTGCGCAATTTGCGCGCTTCTGCGGGGGTGGGCGACGCTACGTCAGAGACGATGGGCCGGCTGATCCAGTCGGCCAGATAAGGGGCAGAAATCCATACCAGCACAAAGGGTGCGGCCACCCAGAGCGCAGCCGGGTTGACGAAGCCGATGAGCAGCACCAGTAGAGTCGCAAAAATCAGGGTGGGGAGCATTTTTCTGATCGCTCCCTGAGTCTGGCTGTCGCTGTGGATGCGAGCCGCGTGTGCGGCCGAGGTCCATTCCAGCATCTGGCGATGGGTCACAAAGGTGCGCACCAGCGTGCGGAAAATCGCGTCCAGGTTGAGTTGTGACTCGTAGGGCAAGAAGGCAAGAAACATCAGCCAACGCAAGATGCCATTGCGCAATCCCCACAAAATGTTGCGCCACGCGCCCAGATTAGCAATCATCGTGGCGCCGCTTGTAAACAGTGAACCCGCGATGGAGATCGCCGGGATCAACAGGCTCAGCCCGGTCCAGACCAGCGGCGAACCGGGCAGCACCGTCCAACTGAGAATCAGCAGTAGCAGTGACACAAGGGCAAAGAGGCTGCGACGCAGATTGTCGAAGATCTTCCAGCGGTCGATGAGCGCCAGGTCATTGGGGCCGCTGCCGTCGGCGCGCGGCGTGCGCGGCAGCAGCCAGGGGAGCAGTTGCCAATCCCCGCGCACCCAGCGATGGGAGCGCTGCATCGCCAGCAGATAGTGCGTCGGATAATCTTCATAGAGGACAATATCGGTGATCAGGGCAGCCCGGCCATGAATGCCTTCAAACAGATCGTGGCTGAGCAGGGTATTTTCGGGCGCCCGGTTGACCAGGCTCTGTTCGAAGGCGTCGATGGCGTAGATGCCTTTGCCCACAAAGATGCCTGCGCCAAAGAAATCCTGGTAAGCGTCCGATACGGCCAGCGTGTAAAAGTCCAGCGTGTTGTCGCCGGCGAAGACGCGCGTGAAAAGGGAGCGACCGACATTGACGGGTTTGATCGCTGTGCGCGGCTGCAAAAGCGTGTAGCCGGCAGTGACTTTCCCGGTGCGCGCGTCGAAAACCGCGCGGTTCAGCGGATGCGCCAGCGCGCCGATCAGCCGGGCAGCCGCGCCGCGCGGCAGCACGGTGTCCACGTCAAGCGTGATCACGTATGCAATGTGGCCAAGTTGGTCCAGATCGCCAAATTGCCAGGCGTAGGTCGTGTCCGACGCGCCGCGCACCAGGCGGTTGAACTCATGTAGCTTGCCGCGCTTGCGTTCCCAGCCCAGCCATTTCTGCTGGGATGGATTCCACAGTCGCCGCCGGTGAAACATATAAAAGGGCGCACGGGCAACTTTGGCGTTGAGCGCCTGTAAAGCAGTTTGCGCGTAATCGAGCAGAGCTTCATCGTCTGCCTCGCTTTCTTGATCGGCGTCGAGAAAATCCGTCAGCAGCGCATAGATCAGTTGTGGATCCGAGTTGCGCAGATAGTGCTGCTCCATCTCCTCCATCAAGTGATCGATATCCTGCTTGCTACTGATGAGCGAGGGCATGACCAGCGCGGTGCGAAAAGCCGTGGGCACGCCTGCCTGAAAATCAAGTTTGGGCAAAGTGCGGGGCGAAACAGTATGGGTGATAACCCAGTTGGCAAAGCCGACGCCAGACGTCAGCGCGGGAACCAATATCAGCAGCGAAAGGGCGGCAAGTTGCCAGGCATTGCCGCCGACGCGCAGCAGATAAAAGCCTGCCACTCCAATCACGGCCAGAACCGCGATGGCGATCAGCAAAAAATAAATGCCGGACGCGTGCGCAAAAGCCCACCGCCTGGCGCGCTCGCCCACCGAAGGCTGATAGTTAATGCGCTGTTCAAGCAAAGGGCGGCCCGCATCGATCAGATAGTAGCCGACATGGCGCGTACGCGCGGCATCAATCCGCAACCCAGGCTCGTGCGTGGCTTCGGCGTTGGCGGCAAGCTCGCCATCCACTGCGGGCCCCCCATGATCTGTGCGCGCGGCGTCTGCTGGGGCACCGCCTTGACGCGCAGCCAGATCAACCACCGCCTCGGTGATCTCGACTTCATTCAGGTCGACGCGGCGATAGAGCGTCTCAATCACGTGACGGTAGCGATCGCGCGTCGCAAAATCCATGTAGGAATAAACCCTGGCAGGATCATTGGCCAGCGCCTGATGAACAAGACTGATGCGCTCGAACATATCCTTCCAGTCCAGGCTGTCGAGGAGACGCAGACTGGGGATGGCGTGAGAGATCGCGGCTTCATCTTGTTCTTCCGAAAGAAGGTCGCCTTCTACGTCACGCTTTGTAAATCCAGCGAAAAAGTCTGGCAATGCAGCATTCGCCGCAAAGCTATCGGTAAGCTGGCCGGAAAGTTGTCCCGCAGCTAATGCGATCCTTTGCACAACGCCCAGCCGCAACATAATCGGCAGCGCCCACAACTCGCCCGTGTTGAGCGGTTGCCGCGCCTGATAGGCAAGGGCAAAACGGACAATACGCTCCGCGTCCAGTTGGTAATCAATTTCATTTAGCAGCGCCATCGCCACCGCATAGATACGCGGATAGCCATTCAGCGTGCTGTCGCCGTTTTCATCATCGTTTAGTTTTGGCAGCTCAGTATAGTAAGTTGGTGGTAAGTCTTCTTTAATCTGACGCAGCGCCTGCTGGATGACATAGTAATTGTCCAATATCCATTCAGCCGCGTAGGAAAGCGCGGGGGCGCCGTCGACTTTTTCCAGATAATAATGATGAATCGTAGACAAAAGGTCCGCCAGCGCTGGGAAGCTGGCATATAACGGTGTGCGCCGAGCAGGCTTAGCGCTTACTCGGTGCACACGTGCTGACTGCTCCGCCACCTGCTCCAGCGGGTCTGGAACCGAAGGGGAGTCATTTGTTATGTCAATTGTGGCTGGCGTCGATCGTTCAGGCGGAGTAGGTTCGTGAATAATTGGGTCTGAAGGCGAAAGCATTGATATTTGAGAGTCCTTTAGCTGGAGTAGTTGATTGAATGTGGACGGGTGGGATGTTAGCCAGTTTGTTCTCCTGCGTCGCCTGTTCTGCGCTCGTCTCTTCAATTTGCTGCCAGGGCAGATCTTGCACAATCAACAGATGCGTTGTGCCATAGGTGATAAACCCTGACGTGACGCTGCCGTAGGGCCAGGCGTGTTTCCCAGAGCGTCCATGCGCGCTCAAAACAACCAGGTCGATGTTGTGCTCGTCAATAAAACGATGCAAACTTTCCGCCACGTCGTCGCTGGTGAGCACATAGGTTTTCGGCAGCCCGCTGATGCGTTGAGACAATCCTTGGAGATAGCTTTCAGCCTGGCGTTTATTATACTCCACCACCTTTTCTATCAACGCACGGTGTTCAGACCCTAGCGGCGCCTGCTGAAATAATTCCGGCATGACAACTCCGTGCACAAGGAACAACTCGGCATTGTGTTGCTGGGCAAGACGCGCGGCTACAGGCAATACATACTCCGAGCGCAATGACCCGTCGAGCGGCGCCCTAATACGTCGATATTGGGCAGGCTTGATCTCGCCCGCTGTGGGATTTTCAGCCGATTTGTAAGAACGCACCAGTAAGATCGAGATGCCCGAGCGGTTGATCACTTTATTGGCGACAGAACTGACATTCCAGCCGCTAAGACCGCCTTGCCCGTGACTGCTAATGACGATGAGATTATGTCCCTGCTCGCGCGCCTGCTCCAGAATCCGGTCGGCGACTGGCCCGCCCTGGACCACTTTTTCGACGACGATGTCATCGGTGGCAGGCTTTTCTGTGGCTTCCCCTTGGCATTCTTTTGCATGGGTGTACCCAGCCACAAGTTCATCAAGATAGAGGCTTGCTTCCGAACACTGCAACTGCCAGTCAATCGGATTGATCATACTTGTAGCGGCGGCGGTGGGCTCAACGACGCGCAACACAGTGACAGACGCGTCCTGGGGCGTAGTGACTGCCAATACATGGGAAAGTGCGGAGGCGGCAAGGGCTGATCCGTCAACGGGGACAAGTATTTTTTCGAACATAGAGCCTCCTGAGAGCTGCCTTGACGGCGACGATATGATTCCGGCCAGACACCGGCAAATGAACGACCGAACAACTAAACACCGGCTAACTGAGCGAAGCACCACCTGCCAGTGGGTAGGTGATGCTCTAGAGGGGAAATGGTGAAACCGATCATCTTCTTAACGCCAATAAGGCCCATACCCATAGTAATCATACACCCCTGCCAGCCATGTATCATCGGCCTCAGTGGTTTCCGGCCAGTTGTCATTATCAAAACCAGGCGCGTTCTCCAACTTTTCCTTATCAATATCCAGGATAAAGGCATGATGCTTAGCGTCCAAAGTCAGCGCCTGCCACGGGATAGCAAACAGTTTCTCACCTAGCCCCAAAAATCCACCAAAGGAAAGCACTGCATAGGCAATCTGCCCACTGTTGACGTCAATCATCAACTCCTTGAGTTCGCCCAGATCCTCGCCCGCAGCATTCTTGATCTTGTCGCCGATGGCCGTGGTGGCGGAAAGCACGCGAGGGTTCCTCTTCTGAGTGGTAGACGTATTTTGAGTCGCGGGCATGGTGGGTTTCACAGCCTGTTCTTTTGTAAGTTCCACAGTGATATCCTCCTGTTTTCCAAGACAGATCGCGCAAGCATTTGCTAAAGCTGCTCAGCGTGCGTCGCACCGGTCAGCAGGCGGCTGTTGGCTCGACCTAGCGACCAGCGCGACGTACGCTGTTGCAGAGTCACAAAGCGTGACTAGTTCTTAGTGGTCGTCTGCTCGCTTGAGGAAAGATAGGCGTCAAGTTCGCTTTCCGCCTTTTCCCGTGCGTAGCCGTAGCGTTCTTGCAGCTTCCCGACCAACTTCTCACGTTCACCGTCGATCTGCGTCATATCGTCGTCGGTGATTTCGCCCCATTTCTTCTGGATGCTGCCCTTTAGCTGACGCCACTGGCCTTTCAAGGTATCTTCGTTCATGGTATCTCCTTTACGGCTTTGCCGTGCGATTGCTGCTCAACATCCACCGGGCAATCAGGATGAGCACAGCAATGCTGCTGACGACCAGCACGAGTTGCTTACCGCGCCTGCGCTGCCGCCGCTTACGCAACAAAGGCGTTTTATCGACGATTAAATTGACGACATCGTCGCTGTAATCGTCGAAATTGCGCCGTGCTGTGGCCACCTGTTTGCGCCCGATAGCTTTCATCTGATCAACTGTATCTGAAAGTGTATCCACTACTGTATCAGTTACCGAGGACTTACTTTGCATAAGTGTGCCTTCTCCTTCTTCAGCGTTTCAGGCGCCAAGTATTTTCTTGTGGTCATAGTAGCCTGAACTAGCGCAAGAACGAACGCAGCATCCAACTCATTTCCTGGTGCTTCTGCAGATGGGCGGTCAAGAGATCCGCGGCGCCTTCATCTTCATAGGTATCGCTGCACTGATCGATGCCCTCGCGCAGCTTGCGCACAATGGTTTCATGATCGGCGATAAGTTCGTTCAATACGTCGATCTGAACCGACCCGTTGCCTTCTTTTTCTTCCAAGTTGGTATTGGCAAGGAATTCTTTCATGCTGCCGATCGCGCTGGCCCCGTAGCTGCGGATGCGCTCCGCAATTTCGTCGCCGGCGTCCTTAAGCATGTTGTATTGCTCGTCCAGAAGTTTGTGGACGCTGTAAAAATTCGGGCCGACAATGTTCCAGTGAATGTTCAACGTTTTCACATAGACAACCTGCGTGTCGGCGAGTGCACGCGTGAGCACGGCTACCACGCCCTCTACGGCATCCTCTTCCAAGCCGATCTTCATGGTCTCGCGTTCCTGCATCTTCACAGCATTGCGACTGCCATTGTTTTTGCTTGCACTGGATGTGCTCATAAGATCCTCCTGATCAGTATCCATCAGACTGTCGTTTTGATTTGAGACATGGGAAGAAATTGCTTTCTTCTCATTACCTCTATCAGTATAAAGAAAATCCGCATGGTAACAACGGTTGGACCGCCAGCTTTATCCTGGCGGTAAAGCAGGGAGTTCCCTGTCGTCAACGACAGGTGGGCGCTTGTTCAGAGTTCTAGAAGATAAAGCCAGAAGATGTGAAAAAAATCAGAAGCAAAAGGGGCGTCAGGAAAAGCGGAAGTGGAGAGAGAGGCGTTCGGTCTCTATTACTCTGAATCCTCCGCCAGGCCACCCCAATGTTGATGCGCCCAGGCAATGGTCTCGGCGCGCGTGGAGACATTCAGCTTTTGATAGATATTGGTCAGATGGTAACGGACAGTGCGTTCCGTGATAAAAAGCTCAGCCGCGATTTGGTCGTTAGACCATCCCTTGGCCAAAACACGCAGCACCTCTGCTTCCCGCTCCGTCAACTCGATGGGATCGGACGCGGGACGCCGCATCAGGGCGGCCAGGCGGGCTGCCGCACGACGGCTTACCCAGCCTTCCTGTCCGCTGGCCACGCCGCGCACCGCTTCGACAATCGAATCCAGCGCCTCATCTTTGGTCAGGTAGCCGTAAGCCCCGCGCCAGCAGGTTACGGATATATTCTGGGTCATCGTAGGCACTCAATCCCAGTACACGCGCGGGATTGTTTTCGCTCTGCAAGGTGCGCATTACTTCCACGCCGGTCATGTCGGGCATTTCCATGTCGAGCAAAACCACATCGGGCTGAAGACGCTCGACCAGTTGAAGCCCTGCTTTGCCCTGCTCGGCCTCGCCGACAATCTCAATTTCAGCCGCCTGTTCGAGCAGCAGGCGGATGCCGGAACGCACAATCGGGTGGTCGTCGATCAAGATCACACGAATTGAATTACTCATCAAGTCCTCCCCACCTGCGCGTTGGATCGCTTTCGAGCGGTTGCGCAAGAAAATGGCGTGGGGCGATGGCAATTACAGTGGCGCCCCGTCCAGGTTCAGAGCGAACCAGCAGCCGGCCGCCGATCGATTCGGCGCGCTCCGCCGCGCCTAATAGCCCGTAATGGCCGCGGCGGGCGATGGT
The DNA here is from genome assembly GCA_016710365.1 of Candidatus Caldilinea saccharophila. GTDB lineage: Bacteria > Chloroflexota > Anaerolineae > Caldilineales > Caldilineaceae > Caldilinea > Caldilinea saccharophila. Next base: position 158,646 of record JADJVW010000005.1, read on the forward strand.
CATCCAACTGCTCGGCACGGTAAAGCCACGACCGTCGTCTTTGATCTGGAGAACAATTTGTTGAGGGCCGATCTGGAGCTGAATCGCTACACGCCGAGCCTGGGCGTGCTTGACTATATTCGTCATGGCATTTTGGAAAATGCGGTAGAGCGCGAGTCGAGCGCTTTCGCTGAGTTGTTGATTGTCCTCGTCCAAGTCCATCTCGATTTCGAGCGTGTCGTGTAGGCTGCGAAACTGCTGTACGTAGGAATAGATTGCTTGCTCCAGGCCAAACGGGGAAAGCGCAGGAGGGCGCAACTCTCCACACAGATTGCGCAGAATATCGGCGGCATGTTGGAGCTGCTGTAAGATCTGATCGATGCGCGGCGCCATTTCGCGCGGTATTTCATTCGCCACTGCCCCAATGTGGAGGCGGAGGCCGAGCACTTCTTGCAACGGCCCATCGTGTATTTCGCGCGCCAGCGAGAGGCGTTCTTGCTCCCGGCTGTCCGCCAGACGGCGCTGCAGTTCTGCCAGTTCAAGTTCGCTGCGTTTACGATAAATGGCATAGCGGATCGCGCGCTCGAGCATCTCTGCGTCGATCCTTTCCTTGACTAAGTAGTCGACGGCGCCGCTCTCCATAACCGCTAGATCGACGCGCCGATCGTCTTGTCCGGTCAACACAATGACTGGCCCTTTGCAGCCCTTTTCTGCAGCCGCGCGCAGCAGATCGAGCCCGGTTTCGTTCCCCAGGCGATAGTCGAGCAAGTAGACGGCATGGCGATTTTCGGACATCAATACCAGGCCATCGTCGTAGTTGTCGGCCCATTCCAACGAGGCTTCCGCCCAACGAAATTCATGCAGATAGTCCTGGATAATTACATAATCATCCTCGTCGTCCTCGATCAACGCAATAGAAATTTTTTGCAGCGAATCGGTTTGCACCATCAAACTAGTCCTTAGCTCCTTGATCCTTAGTTGCTTGATTAATGGGCAATGCCACCATTTCAAACCAGTAAACTCCAATTGTTTTCATCACTTGCACCAGACCGTCAAATGTAATTGGTTTGACGATAAACGAGTTGACGCCGAGATCGTAGGTGCGGAGGATGTCTTCTTCGGCATCCGACGTCGTCAGCACCACAATAGGAATGCGCCGCAACTCAGGATTGCTTTTAATCTCCTGGAGCGCTTCCCGCCCATCTTTGCGAGGCATATTGAGATCGAGCAGGATCAACCCAGGTCGGGGTGCGTCCTGCTCGGTATAGACGCCGCGCTGATTGAGAAAATCGAGTAGTTCCTCGCCATCTTCTACAAAATAGAGCGGATTTGCCAGCCGGCTCTCCATCAGGGCATCCTTTGCCAAAACACGGTCGTCTGCATCGTCGTCTGCAATCAAAAGCGCAATAGGTTTCGACCGAACGCTGCTCATATCTGTTTGTCCTTAGCGTAATCGCGGCTAGAAACTAAGTGCATCTGTGGGTGGGTCACGCGGCGTCGCCTGTGAAAATGTCAGAATAAATCTAGATCCTTTGCCGGGCGTGCTTTCCGCCACAATCGAGCCGCCGTGGCGCTCCATGATCTTGCGACAGATGGCAAGCCCCATCCCGGTCCCTTCATATTTCTTGTGGCCGTGCAAACGCTGGAAAGGTTGGAAAATCTTATCAACGTAGCGAGTTTCAAAGCCGATGCCGTTGTCTTCCACTACAATGATGGCCGTGATCCCTTGTATGCGCTCATCCGAGGCGGCCGGATCGAGGGGATAGATGCGTATAGAGGGCGCCTTCTCAGGCCGGTGGAACTTCAGCGCATTGCTGATAAGGTTCTGGAACAACTGTTGCATCTGAGCGTGATCGGCCTTGACCGCGGGCAGGCGCGCAACGTCGATGCTTCCTCCCGTGCTTTCGATTTGCGTTTCCAGATCCCTTAGCACGCCTTGAATAGTCAAATCGAGATCGACTTCCGCAAGCGGTTGTCCGCGGGTGCTGACCCGCGACAGCACGAGCAGGTCGTTGATCAGCCGCTGCATACGTTTGGCCGCGTCCTGCATCCGGTTAAAATAATCGAGCGACTTCTCGTCAAGCGTATCCTGGTTCATGCGCACCAGGCGATTGCTGAACGTGGAGATCTTGCGCAGCGGCTCCTGGAGATCGTGCGAAGCAATATAGGCAAAGTCCTGCAGGTCGCGATTGCTGACTTCCAATTGCGCGGCATACTGGCGCAACTGAGATTCGAGCAGGAGGCGCTCGGTGATGTCCTGCCCTGTCCCCCACATACTGACTGCATTTCCACTATCGTCCATGACGGGCGTGCCGATACATTCGATGCCGCGTTCCGAGCCGTCGGCCCTTACGATATAAAATTTCGTCCAGAGCGAAGCATGCTGCGCGATGGCCTCCCCCATACTTTTCTCGACATGACTCCGCTCATCGGGCCGGATCAACTGTATGAATTCGTCGAACGAAATCTGCAATGCATCGTTGCCGTAGCCAAAGATCGGCGCCAACTCCGCAGAAATGAGGATCGTGTCTGTCCTTAACTCCCAGTCCCAGTGGCCGATCTGCGAAAGGTTTAGCGCCTGCGCCAACTTGATTTCATTGCGGCGCCGCGTTTCCTCCAGCAGCCGTTGTTCGGTGACATCCTGTCCTGTGCCCCACATGCGCACGGCTCGACGCTCGCCGTTCTCCCCCTCACTCATCTCTATATGGCCGCGCGCTTCAATGATGCGCACATCTCCCTGAGATGTCACAATGCGGTGCTGCGACTCATAGGAGCCGTCACCGCGCATGGCTTGCGCAATTCTATCCTGCACTAGCTGGCGATCATCAGGGTGGATATGGCCGACATAAATTTCATACGTAAGCTGCTGGTCGCCAGGCGTATAGCCGTAAATGCGATATAACTCGTCAGACCAGGTGAGCATCCCCGTTTCGATATCCCATACCCAACTGCCCACGTGTGCAATGGCTTGCGCTTCGTTAAAATCATCCTGCCGCTTGCGCAGCGCATCCTCCATACGCTTGCGCTCACTGATGTTCTCAAAAATGGCGGCAAGGTGGTGCGCGTCCAGAGGAATGAGCCAGGTGCTGAAATATTCTTTAATGCCGTCACCGACGTAGAAGAGATCGCCCAGGTTGTAAGGCTCTTGTGTATCGAGCACCTGTTTATACAGACGGGGATAGTCTGTGTCCATCATCGCCGGCACTACCTCATCGATGCGCCGATTGAGTAAAAAGTCGCTAGATTGACCTGTGGCTACTTCAGCGCCACGATTCACCAGGACAAACCGGAACGAGCCCAGGTCTGCCGGATCCTCCAATCGATAAACAAAGACGCCGCTTTGCATACTTTCGACAATATTCCGGTAAAGTCGAATGGTCCACTCCGCCTTCTGTCGTTCTACGATCTCGGTCGCCAATTGTGCATTATGCGCCTTAATCTCGTCGCGGTTGCGGCGTAATTGGTCAATAATATCGGTCACGCTGTAGGCTAGACCCACCAGCACCAGGGCGTAGCTGACGATGCGACCTAGATGCGCCCAGGTAAATGCAGGGTCGTAGAGCGCTTTCGACCACGGCATCCAGAAAAGCTGGATGGCCAGGTTGACAACGATGCTTGCCAGCACCCACTGAAAGAGCGGATCCTGCACCTGATGGCGTTTGGCATAATAGAAAGCGAACGCCAAAGCAAGCGGGATGGCCACCAAAAATTCTTGAGGACGCGGCACAGGCAACGTAAAAAAGATCGCCTGCGGCAGGGGGATAAACAGGATAATGCATAGGGAGATGAAAGCCAGCATACCGACCAACAGCAGCAACTGAGGCATCCTGACTCTACCGATGTCGTTGCGTGCTCGCTCCTTAGAAAGCGTGGCGGCGTTGAGCAGAAAAAAGCCAGCGAGCACCAGTCGCGTCATCAGCCAACTCCACGGCGCGACTTCGCTCAGCGGAGAAGGCAGATGCGGCGTCAAAGTCGCCGAAGTCAATGTCATGTGCAGTGTATCCAGCAGCGCCACGCCGACAAACCCGATCGCGACAAAAAGAAACTGGGCATCGCGCCGGCTGTGACGATGATAGATCAACGTGAAGAGGGCGACAATAATGGCCAGCAGCGCGGCCAAAGCGTCAAGCAGAGTATGAAAGCTGGGCGAAATGCGCCAGGACATTTGGAAGACGATAGGCGAAATGATAGCCAGCAAAAAAAACAAAAACAGAAATCGCTTGCCCTGTCCCTGCTTAAATTGCCCCGTGGTTGCTATAGGGCTTAACTGCGCTTGAACACGCATAGGTTTCACCTTCTTGAAGAGGCGCTTCCCTTCCCTTCTACTAAGTGGCTGATTCTATCACGCATCCGGATGACTATGAAAGCCAATTGCGGTATCATTTGCACCGTACATGGGCATCTGGAAAGGTTGCCCACTATTCGCCGCACAGTCGCTAAGGAGATGTACACAGATGACCCACTCGTTTCAGCCGCGCAATCCCTCTGCCATCCTGGCGCTGGGTACCGCTTTGCCCCCCTACAGCGCCAGCCAGGAAGACATCGCTACATGGATGGCTTCCTCTTATGTCGACCAACCCGCGGTAGGACGCCTGATTCGTACGCTCTATGCTTATTCAGGCATTGAACGGCGTTATGGCTGCACCACCGAATACTTACAGCCGCCGGAAATATCCCGTTTCGCACCAGGCCGCGCCCTGCACGAATCGCCCACCACGGCAGAGCGGCTTGCCATTTACGAGCGCGAGGCGCCGATCTTGGGCGCGGCCGCAGCACGCGCAGCATTGGCCAGCTATGCCGCCACCGCCAATGTTGAGGGCGACGCGCTCCCGGCCTCCATCACCCACCTGATTGTGGTGAGCTGCACCGGCTTTTTCGCCACAGGTCTCGATTTCATGATTGCGCGCGAGTTGGGTCTTGCCCCCACCATCAGCCGCACAGTGGTGGGATTCATGGGCTGCTCGGCAGCCTTCAACGGCCTGCGCATGGCCGCACAAATTGTCGCCGGCGATCCCCATGCCCGCGTCTTGGTGGTGTCAGTCGAAATCTGCTCGCTGCATATCCAGCCCGGCACGCGGCGCGATGATCTCGTCTCGGCCTCGCTTTTTGCCGACGGCGCGGCCGCGGCCCTGGTCGGGACGCCCACCGCGGCCGACCGCCACTACTTCCGGCTTGACGCTTTTCACACCGACATGAAACCCGATACGCGCGACGAGATGGTCTGGCGGATCGGCGACCACGGTTTTACTTTACACCTCTCCTCGCGCATCCCCGACCATCTGGCCAGTGGCGCCGGCCGCGGTGGCGCAAATGACCGGTGGACGCACGCCCGATTTTTGGGCCATCCATCCTGGCGGCCGCGCCATCGTCGACAGTTTGCAGCAGATTTTCGCCCTGGAGGACCGCGCGGTCGCCACAAGCCGGCATGTTTTAAGCGAGTGTGGCAACATGTCCTCCGCCACGATCTTATTTGTGCTCGCCGAACAGGCGAAGACGCTGGCGCGCAGTGGTCAGGCCGCCACCGGCGTCGCCATGGCCTTTGGCCCTGGTCTGACCATAGAAATGGCGCAACTTTCCTACGCGCCTGGGTGCGCCAGTGTGCACAACGGCGCAGCATTTCATCAGGATGTGCGCCTTTCCATAGGCGCCGCAACGTGATGCAGCGCCTCGATCCTGCACCCACCCATCAATACGATGTCGCGGTCATCGGCGCGGGGCCGGCTGGCGGCTGCGCGGCCGCGACCCTGGCCGCGGCCGGCTGGCGCGTGGCCCTCATCGAGCGGACAGCGTTGCCGCGCCATCGCGTCTGCGGCGAATTTCTCTCGCCCGAAGCCCAGGCGACCTTGCGCCACCTGGGCTTGCAAGACGAGTTGGCCGCCCTGAAGCCGCGCGCGCTGACCGCCGCGACCCTTACCTCACGCCGCGGCGCCACACTGGAGATGGCGCTGCCGGGCGTAGCCTGGGGGCTCAGCCGCTTTGCCTTGGATGCCGCCCTTGCCCAGGCCGCGGTTGCGCGCGGCGCCGAACTTTTGGCTGAAACCACGGTCACCCGCGTAGACCACGACAATCAGGGCGCAACGCTGCTGTTGCGTCGCAGCGACGGCGAGCAGCACTTGCGCGTGCGCGCGGTGCTGATGGCCGGCGGGCGTCAGAGCACGGCAAAGCTGCCGCCGGCTGCGCCCACCCAAGCCGCGAAGAACTCTTCGTCGGCCTGAAAACTCACGTCACCGGCCTGACCATGCCCGACCGGGTGGAACTCTTTCTCTTTGCCGGCGGCTACGTGGGCGTCAATCCGGTGGAGACCGGCGTCGCCAATGTCTGCCTGCTGGTCAATTACGCCCAATTCGCCCGCGCCGGGCGCACGCTCCCAGGCATGTTCGCAGCCATGGCCGCCCAGAATGCAGCCTTTGCCCACCGTATGCAGGGAACGCATCTGCTGGCCGAAACGCTCTGCACCGTCGCCGCAGTCGACACAAACCGGCCGGCCGCGCCTTGGGTGGAGATGGCCTGTCTGGGCGACACGGCTACCATGATCCCGCCGCTGTGTGGCGATGGCATGGCTATGGCGCTGCGCTCCGCGGAGCTTTGCGCGCCCCTGGCGCACGATTATCTGCGTGGCGCGTGTTCGCTGTCAGCGTGGCGCGACCGTTATTGCGAATGCTGGCAGGCTGAGTTTACGGGCCGGCTGCGCCTGGGCCGCGCCTTGCAGCGCCTCCTCAACCACCCACCGCTGGCCGATGCGCTGGTCGCGTCAGGTCGCTTCGTCCCGCGCCTGGCCGATTATGTCGTGCGCACGACGCGCGGAGCATAGAAAATCGCACCTGCTCAGCCAAATGGGAATAGCACGCGGATGACGCAGATCAGGCAGATAAGCGCGGATCAAATCAGCGAAAATCTGCCCAATCCGCGTCATCCGCGTGCCATCTCCTGACCGGTTTCTATCGCAGCCAGAGCGTCCGCAGGATAGCCGATCAGATAGCTGATGCCTAACGGCGACAGCAACGTGCGCGCGTGGCCCATCTCCCAATGATAGGCGGAGCCGTGTGCTTCGCCGGTTGTCAGCCGGGCGATCATGCCGCGCAGATCTGGCTCGGTATAGGTGCGCCAGCAGGAGACGATGCCATCGAAGACCAGCACGGCTGGAATGGCAGGGATGACGTAGGTCCAGAAGAGGCGCGACCAGCAAAAGGGACGCAACAGCGGCGCGGACAGCAAGGCGATCGGCGCCAGGATCAACATAAAAAGCTGCGCCGCACGCGTGCGCTGCGTCTGCTCGAAGATGGCAATGCCCTGCCTGGCATCGACTGCGTCCTGCAAGATTGCCTGAGCAGTGGGTGGATCGAAGTGGTGAAACGTTGTGAAGAGTGTGCGCAGCCCTGGCAGCCCGACAGGAACATTGGTGGCATCGACCGCGTGCTCGACGAAATCGATCTGCGCAGGCGCCTGCGCTAAGCCGTCGTGCAGCGCCTGCCGATTGGAAAGAGATCGGTGAGGATGATCGGAGCGGACGCCGCTGCGGTGCAGCGCGCGCCAGCCACGGCCCGCCGCCCCCTGACCCCAGATCGACGATGCGCTCCGCGCCGGTCATCGCCAGCGCGCGGCGTAACGGTGGCAATGCGCCGTCAAACTGTCGTCCGATCAGCGCAATCAGCCGCAGACAGTCAGTGGCGCCGTCGCGCACCGCGACCGGGCACCAGGACTGCTCATGGATCTCAATCAGGTGTCGCCTGCGCATAAATGTTTTCCCCGTAGACTTCATGGCCGCCAGTAGTTTACCCGGCGCGATTACCGCCATTCCCTCTGCTGCAATACGTAAGTCGGGCTGTAACGTAGTAACGTAGTAACGTAGTAACGTAGGCCGGGCTACCAGCCCGACGTGCTGCCTGGCACATTTACCGCCATTCCCTCAGCGGCAATACGTAGGTCGGGCTACCAGCCCGACATGCTGCCTGGCACGATTACCGCCATTCCCTCAGCGGCAATACGTAGGCCGGGCTTGTAATACGTAGGTCGGGCTACCAGCCCGACGTGCTGCCTGGCACGATTACCGCCATTCCCTCGGCGGCAATACGTAGGTCGGGCTACCAGCCCGACATGCTGCTTGGTTGCATCAACGTACTGTATATGCGATCAGCGCGGTTTTGCAAACGGTGCAGCGAGGCCAGGGCGCCCGCGCCGATCCATTGCGGAGACGCGCTCGCCAACAGGCCGGGGAAGAACCGTGCCCGCGGTTGGGTTTGCTTAGTTCCAGGCCACGTGCTAGCATTCCCGTCATGACTTTTCGCTTCGAACGACACAGTACCGACGGCCAGGCGCGGCGCAGCACGTTCCACACGCCGCACGGCCCGATCGAGATGCCGGCCTTTGCCCCGGTCGGCACCCAGGCCAATGTCAAGACGCTCGAACCGCGCGATCTGCACGACGCGGGCGCCGAGTTGATTCTCGCCAACACCTATCATCTTTACCTGCGCCCCGGCCACGCGCTGATCGAACGTTTTGGCGGTCTGCACAAATTCATGGGGTGGCATGGGCCGATCCTCACCGATTCGGGCGGCTATCAGGTCTTCAGCCTGGCCGGCAGCCGCAAGCTCGGCGAGGACGGCGTGCTCTTTCGCAGCCACATTGACGGCTCGCAGCACCACTTCACGCCCGAAAAGGTGATGGAGATCGAGCAGGCGTTAGGGCCGGATATCGCGATGGTGCTCGACGAATGCCCGCCGCCGCTTGACCGCCGCTACAACGAGGAAGCGCTGGCGCGCACCCATCGCTGGGCCGAGCGCTGCAAGACTGCGCATTACCGCCCGGATCAGGCGCTTTTCGGCATCGTGCAGGGCGGTGTGTTCGAGGACTTACGCGTCCAGAGTGCCGAATTTCTGCGCCAACTCGATTTTCCCGGCTATGCCATCGGCGGCCTGGCAGTGGGCGAAACCAAAGAGGAGATGTACGCCACGCTTGACTTTACTTGCCCAGCCTTGCCCGCGGACAAGCCGCGCTATCTGATGGGCGTGGGTGCGCCCGAAGACATCGTGGAGGCGGTAGCGCGCGGCGTCGATTTCTTCGACTGCGTGCTGCCGACGCGCATTGCCCGCAACGGCCAGTTGCTGACGCCGGATGGCCGCATGAACATGCGCAACGCCCAATATGCCGAGGATCATCGCCCCGTGCAGGAGGAGTGCGCGTGCTACACCTGCCGCACCTTTAGCCGCGCCTATCTCCGCCATCTCTACAAGGCCGGCGAAATCAGTGCGCTGCGCCTCGGCACGATCCACAATGTGCACTTCATGCTCGATCTCATGCGCCAGATCCGGGCCGCGATCTCAGCAGGAGAGTTTGCGGCGTTTCGAGCACACTTCCTCGCCCGCTACCGCATCACCGATCAGGCCACGCGCCACGCGCAGCGCGAACTGCGCGCGGCCGCGAAACAGCAAGCCACTCAATAGGCCGGCGCCTCATCCGCCCTTGCAGAGCAATCTACCATGCAAAAAGCAGTTCTCTTTCTACGAATGATGCGCTTTGTGCGCGGGTTCTGGTGGCTGGGGCTGGCGCTCTGGCTGGCCGCGTGTGAGGGCGCGGCCGTGGCGACGCCGCCGCCGGTCACGGTCACGATCGCAGGCTCGACCGCGATGGACCCGGTGCTCAAGGCGCTGACGGATGCGTACACGCGCCAGCATCCGAACGTCGTCTTCGACCTGCGCGGCGGAGGCAGCACGCTCGGCGAGGAGGCGATCCGGGCCGGGCGCTACGACATCGTCGCCAGCACGCTGTTTCCTCCAGACCCGGCGGCCGGTCGCCCTGTCCCGCCAGGGGATGAACAGCTCGTGCGCACGCCGATCGGCATCAACAGGCTGGCGATCATTGTGCACCCCAGCAACGATGTGGAGGCGCTGTCGCTGGTGCAGTTGCGCGACCTTTACAGCGGGCGCGTCTTGGACTGGCAGGCGCTGGGCAGCGACGCCGGGGAAGTCGTGCTGGTCAGTCGAGAGGATGGCAGCGGCGCCGCATCCTGTTTGAAGATCGCGTCATGGCGGAGGAGCGTGTTTCGCTGACCGCAGTGGTGATGCCAACCAGCAGCGACGTGGTGGATTTTGTCGCCGGCAACCCGGCCGCGCTCGGCTATGTCTCGCGTTCGCACGTTGCGCCGTGGATTCCGGGTAATGAAACGTCGCCCGCGGCGGTGGGCGAGTCGTCAGAACCTGCGCGCGTCAAGGTGCTGGCGTTGGAAGGACGTTGGCCAACGCGCGACGCACTTGCCGAACAACAATATGTGCTCACCCAACCGCTCTATTTGATTACGCGCGGCAGGCCGGCAGGTCGCATCCGCCAGTTTATCGACTTTGTGCTGAGCCCCGCCGGGCAGTCCATCGTGGCGCGCTACCACGCACCGATTCGGTGAGAGGGAGCGCTAACGGACTGTCAAACGTAAAAATTTGGTAGAGCGACAACAAAAGAACGCAGATAAGGGCAGATAAAATCGGATAAGCGCAGATAGAGCAAGGCATCTGAGGCTATCGGCGTTTATCTCTGTTCTCTTTCAAGGAGCCGAACGAAAGCTTGTTGGTTGACAGCGCGCTAGCGAGAGGCGAGAGCCAAATTCAACGCGTGCTGGCGGGACGCGCCCGCTGTCGAGCCCACGTGCGCAACGCTTCCAGCTCTTCACTCATCATAGTGCTGAGCGGCACAGTGTCGTTCAGCACTTCCAGCAAGTCGTTCATCGCCAGCGGGCGATTGGCGTCAAACGCCTCGTACAGACCCGCGATCACCGCCTGTTCGATCTCGGCGCCGGAAAGCCCTTCCGACGACATCGCCAGCGTCGTCAGATCGAATTGATCGGGCGCACGGTTGCGTTTGGTCAGATGGATGCGCCAGATGTCGGCGCGTTCGCCTGCACTGGGCAGATCGACGAAGAAGATCTCGTCGAAGCGGCCCTTGCGCACCAGTTCCGGCGGCAGGTTGGAAATATCGTTGGCCGTGGCGACGACAAAGACCGGCTTCTGCTTTTCTTGCAGCCAGGTGATAAAGCTGCCAAAGACGCGCGCGGCCGTGCCGGCGTCGCTGACATTGCTGGAGCCGACGCCGGCAAAGCCTTTTTCGATTTCATCCACCCAGAGCACGGTGGGGGCAATGCTTTCGGCGGTCTTGATCGCCTGTCGCAGATTTTCCTCGCTCGAACCGACCAACGAAGCAAAGAGCCGGCCCGCATCGAGCCGCAGCAGCGGCAGCCGCCACATGTTCGCCACCGAGCGTGCGATGAGCGACTTGCCACAGCCCTGGACGCCGACGAGCAAAATGCCTTTGGGCTCGGGCAGGCCAAAGGCGCGCGCCTCGTCCGTAAAGGCGCGCACGCGCTTGCGCAGCCATTCCTTGAGCGTGCTCAAGCCGCCGACGTTCTCGATCAGTTCCGTGTTGTCGTAATATTCGAGCAGCCCGCTTTTGCGGATGATCTGCTTCTTTTCGGCAGTGACCGTCTCGATCGCTTCGCTGCTGAGCGCGCCGCCTGCCTGGACGATCGCTTTCGCCAGCGCGTTGCTGGCTTCTGTCTCGGTCAGACCCAGACATGCCTGCACCAGCAGCGCGCGTTGACGCCGATCCAGCGTCGGTTCGCTGCGCTTGCCCTCGCGCAGCTTGGCGATCACCCCTTCCACGAGCACCTGCAACTGGGCGCTGCTGGGCAGATCAAAATCGACGACCGTCACCTCTTTTTCCAGATCAGGGGATCCTAGGCACAAGGCCCAGCAGGATGACGGTCTTGGCGCTTGTCCCCAGATTGAACGCAATTTCGCGCAGCCGGCGCACGACGCCTGCGTCCTTGAGAAAGGGATGAAAATCGCGCAGCACCCACAATCCCGGCTCTTTATCCTCCAGGATCGTCTTGAGCAGCACCAGTGGGTCGCGCTTGCTGGCATCCTCGCGGTCGGGCAGGGCAGGATTGACCAGCCCGACCGTTGTGCTCCAACACAAGAGACGCTTGCGCTGTTCCTGGGCGAGAGTTTCGATTTCCTTCAGGGCGCGCCCTTCTTCTGCGGTCACGACCCACAACAGTGGGTAGCGGGCGCGGATGTAGAGGTCGAGATCGTCTTTCATAGGCAAGCATCGTACCATAGTTCAGGAGATTAAGAGATTAGGAGATTGGGGATTGAGGGCGCCAGAAACCAGCCTACGCGAGGGTGCATCTGCCTTTCCACTTTTCACCTCTTTAGCCTCTTGTTGCTTTATACGCTGCCAACGCGCGCTCGCGGGCCTGCGCGTGGTCGACAATGGGGGCGGGGTAATCCTGACCGATGATGCAGCCCGCGCACAGTTGCTCACTGCGCGCCATCCGCCACGGTTCGTGGATGTATTTGTCGGGCACGGTGCGCAGTTCGGGCGCCCAGCGCCGCACGTAAACGCCGTCCGGGTCGAATTTTTGTCCCTGCGCGGTCGGGTTGAAGATGCGAAAGTAGGGAGCCGCGTCAGTGCCTGTGCCGGCTGACCATTGCCAGCCGCCGTTGTTGGCCGCCGGGTCGCCATCAATGAGCATCTGCATAAACCAGCGTTCGCCCCAGCGCCAGTCGATGAGGAGATCCTTGACCAGAAAGGAGGCCACTGCCATACGCGCCCGGTTGTGCATCCAACCCAGCGTGGCGAGTTGGCGCATCGCCGCATCGATAAAGGGATAGCCGGTCTGACCTGCACACCAGGCCGCGTACAAAGTCTCGTCATTCTGCCAGTCGATGGCATCGTACTGGCGTCGAAAACTTCCTTCGCGCACATAGGGGAAATGGTGCAGGATCGATAAATAAAAATCGCGCCAGATCAGCTCGTTCAGCCATGCGTCGGCGCTGGCGCGGGCCGCGGCAGTGGGGGCGCTTTCAACCGCAGTGTAAGCGGCCACGGCTGCTGTGCGTGATGAAATCATGCCAAAGCGCAGGTAGGGAGAGAGTTGAGAAGTTCCCTCCATCTCGGGCCGGTTCCGGTCTTCGGCATAAACATAGATCGGCGCTTGCGCTCCTTGGCTGAAGTGGTCCAGGCGCGCTTTTGCTTCTGCTTCGCTTGGCGGAAATGCCTCGATCTGTGGCAAGGATGGCTGTGGTGGGATCGCCTCTCCGTCGATGCGGATGTCCAGCTTGAGGGTGCGCGGGGCAGGCAGGATGTCGCTGCGCTGCATTGGTGGACGCGCCCGCCAGCGCCGGCTGTAGGGTGTGAAGACTGTGTAGGGCGCGTCGTCCTTCTTCACTATTGCTGCCGGGGTGCGAATGGCAACGCCTTCAGTCAGAATCAGGGGAGCCATCACAGCCTCTTTGACAGCTACATCGCGTGCAGTTGCGTAAGGGGAAACGTCGCGTTCGGCGTAGATGGCGACTGCAGCGCACTCCTGGCATAGCCTCGCCAGCACCTGGGCGGGTTCACCGCTGCGTACAATCAGACAGCCACCGCGCGCGGCGATGTCGGTGGCCAGCGCGTGCAGACCGCCCAGCAGAAACGCCAGCCGTTTCTCGCCCACAGATTGTGAATGGAGTAGCTTTGGGTCGAGCACAAAAACAGGGACAACCTGGTCGGCGTGCGCCAGCGCGGCAGCGAGCGCCTGGTTATCGGTAAGTCGCAGATCGCGCCGGATCCACCAGATAGCAGTCGTCATAATTCATCAATAGTTTCTATGTGAGCTGTCTTTGCATCTTTTGTGATTGCGCGAGCAGGCTTACCCAATGACTCCTACGCATCTGGCAGTGCGCTAGTGGGCCGAAATCGTGCGCCGATCTTCTGCACGAGCCACAGGCCAAGTCCAATGAGCAACGCCAGCGCCAGCACCACCGCATAATAGGTGAGCGGAATCCATGTGATCTGATGAATCTTGGCGAGGCCGATCTGGTTGTAGACAAACAGTGCAAATGCGATATAGGCGCCAAGAATGCTCAGGCGCACCCAGCGGCAGCCCTAACCCGTGCATGGTCGTCGCCACGACAATGCCGGCAAAGCCAAAGAAGAACATCTGCCACAGCCCGTTGGAGGCAATAATCGCCACCAGGGTGCCGTGCACCAACACCATGGTTTCCAGCGCAAAGCCCCACCATTTGTTCAGATGAACACGCGTAAAGAAGAGGCTACCCTGCAGCAGGAGCAAAAACGTGTAAAGGAAGCCGATCAAATGACCGGACGTCGTCTCCATCGGGTGATACCAGAAGGTGTAGATGACGGCCCAGGAGAAAATGTAGCCGTGATATTTGCGCAAAAACTGCATGGTGCGCTGCGGAAGTGGCGTCTTCTTGCCAAAGAACATGCCACGCCGTGGGTTCTCCATCATCACAATGAGAACGAGCATCAAAATAACCGACCATTGCGAGGTGAAAATATGCACATCTTGCGCCAGCCCGTCGTACCAGACATGCGTCTGCACTAGATGCAACAGGACGAACAGAGCATTGACGGCCAGCGCGGCAATATTGTATTTGCTCAGGCTGGTCCCATATTGGGTGCGATGGCGTTGCGCCAGCACCAGGATCGCCCAGATCGCGGCATTGTGCATCAAGTAGAAGCCCCAGGCGGTGACGCGCGCCCAGGTTTCCGGCGCCGGCAGCTTCCAATAGTACCAGGTTGCGCCTTGGTCGGGGAGGTGCGGAAAAGCAGCAAGCCGTGGGCCAAGCATCCAGATCAGCAGCGTAAACGCCGCGCTGAATAGGATGCCGCCCCAGAGCACCGCGCGATCCCGGCGCGGGGGAGATGACGCAGGTCGCGCAGCAGGCGCCGCGGACGATGGGAGTTGTGATGGATTCGCTGTCATTTGATTGCCTTTCATGTTTCGTGAGCAACACGCCGGGATGCGTCGGGCTGGTAGCCCGACCTACGTTTCATTTCCTCGTAGGTCACGCTACCAGCGTGACGGCATTGGTTGCCGCAAATTGCGCCGGAGTGCGTCGGGCTGGTAGCCCGACCTACGTTTCATTTCCTCGTAGGTCACGCTACCAGCGTGACGGCATTATTGCCGCAAATTGCGCCGGAGTGCGTCGGGCTGGTAGCCCGACCTACGTTTCATTTTCTTGTAGGTCACGCTACCAGCGTGACGGCATTGGTTGCCGCAAATTGCGCCGGAGTGCGTCGGGCTGGTAGCCCGACCTACGTTTCACTTTCTTGTAGGTCACGCTACCAGCGTGACGGCATTGGTGGCCGCACGATACCGCCGGTGTGCGTCGGGCTGGTAGCCCGACCTACGTTTCACTTTCTTGTAGGTCACGCTACCAGCGTGACGGCATTGGTGGCCGCACGATACGCCGGGATGCGTCGGGCTGGTAGCCCGACCTACTCAGAGGCCGAGGCTGGAAATGGCTTCACGGACAATCGAGGCGCTGCGCTGCAGGCTGCTTCCTCGCCTGCGCTGAGCGGCTGCGGGAAGGTGGCGAATGCCGTCGCCGCCAACCAGCGCGGCAAAGCGATCGTGACATCTTTGACGCCAGCCACCTCTGCGGCCGGCGCACACACCGTCAGGATCGAACGTTGGTCTTCGATGACGCTTTCGACAATGCGCGCCAGCGCGCTGCCGATGCCGTAATAAGTGGCGCCTTTGCCTTCGATGATCGAGTACGCGGCGCGGCGTACGCTTTGGTCGATGGTTGCGCGGTCTTCGTCGGTGAGTTGGATCTGTTGGCGGCGGCAGAATTCATCCAGTGTGGCGCCACCGATGGTGACTTGCGACCACGCCAGCATTTCTGAATCACCATGCTCGCCCAGGACGTAGGCGTGGACGTGTTGCGGATCAACGCCAATTTTCTGGCCGAGGAGGGTGCGAAAGCGCGCCGTATCCAATGTGGTGCCGGAGCCAAAGACGCTGCCCGGGGGAGCGCCAAGCGCCCGCGCAAGGTGGGCGGTGAGGTGCGTCGTAATATCCACCGGATTGGTGGCGACTACCAGCTTGGCCTGCGGCGCGTGCTCCAAAATGGTCGGTACGATCTGGCGAAAGACCGCGGCGTTGCGTTCGAGCAATTGCAGCCGCGTCTCACCTGGCTTCTGGTTGACGCCCGCGGTGATCACGACGACGAGGCTGCCACTCAACTCCGCATAGCCGCCGGCGCGGATCGTCATCGGATGGGCGAACGGTATGGCGTGGCGAATGTCGTTGGCCTCGGCTTCGGCGCGTTTCGTGTTCAGGTCGACCAGCACGATCTCGCGCCCGACGCCGCGCATTACCATGGCGTAGGCTGCCGTAGCGCCGACGAACCCGCTGCCCACAATCCCGATCTTGCCACGTAATAACATAAACTTGCTCCTTGCTGGCTGGATAAGCAGGTCAGGTTGTTTTTACAAGCGGCGCGTCTGTGGAGGCGCGCCGGTCGACGGGCAGGGCCTCATTTGCGCGCCCATCCGCAAGGATAGCACGCGCCACCCGCAAACCGCCTAATGCCACCGCGGCCGTCGATTGTCCAGGGAAAATGCTGTCGCCCACCATCCACAAGCCTGCGCCAAGGCGCGGCCCCCACGCCTGGAAAAGATCCGTTTGCGGAAAGCCGCCCACCCAGCCCTGGACGCGCCGCGTGAAACGCTGAAAGGTCACGGGTGTGCCGGGCAGAGTCAGTTCGGCCGCGGCGCGCAGATCCGGCAGGACGCGCTCGGCTGCACGCAACATCCGCTCGGCATAGTTCGATTTGCGCTGTGCATCGTGGTGGGGATCGTAGTGGAACAGCCGCCACCAGGGCGCAAGCGCGGTATGCGTGCTGATCGTCAAGGCGCGGCGGCCGGCCGGCGCACGCCCACTGTCCCACGCAGGGCTGAGCGATAGAAAGACGCTGTTCCCTTCGCCCAGTGGCTCGCGTGCCAGCACCTGGTGGTGAAGCGGCAGCTCTGGCGGGATGGCGCGCTCGTCCACGCCGACATAGACCATGAACGCGCCCCACCCTGGCTGCGGCGCGTCAGGAAGCTTTTGCAGCGCTGCCGGCGTGTGATCTCCTGTCAATTTGGCGATATTCCAGGGCGGCAGGTTGGCGATGACAGTGTGTGCAGGATAGCGCTGCCCGCGTTTGGTTTCAACCGCCACCGGGCGCCCCTCTGCATAGATGATGCGGCTTACCTCCTGCCGGTAGCGCACCTTGCCGCCATGACGCTGCACCGCGTCGGCCAGCGTCTGGGCGATGGCGCCGATGCCGCCGGTCAGATGCACCACCCCGCGGCGCGGCAGGTCAAGCGCGGCCGCGCCGTAGAGCGCATTGGCGTGGGCGCTGGTCGTCTGCGCGGCGATCAACAGTTGTGCGTCGACAAGAGCCGCAGCGCCTTGGGCGCAGCCTGCAAATGGGCGGCGACAGGACGGAAAGCGTCGGCCAACAGCCGTGGATGCAAGTGGCTCGGCAGATCGGCAAGCAGCCAGCGCAACCCATCGCCGGCCAACGCACCCAGTTCGCCAGGCGTCTGAGGCGGCCATGCAGGCGCGCGCAACGCCAGATCCCACAAGGCATCGGCGGTGCGTTCCTGCCAGCGCCAAAACGTCGCAGCCGGCTCGCCAAACGCGCGTGCATATTCCGGCCAGCGCCGTGCATCGCCGTAACGAGTGACGGCCTGACCGTCCGGCAAATGCACGGTCATCGCGGGGTCGTCGGCGTGCGCGGGCCAGCGCTCGATCCCGACAGCCCGCGCCACCAGGTCCATGGGGCGCCGGGATAAAAGCCGCCCGCCAGTGTAGCGCCGGCTTCAAAGCGGTAGCCTTGGTGAAAAAAAACGCCCGCGCAGCCGCCTGGATAGACATGCGCCTCCAATACGGTGACATCCAATCCTGCCTGGGCCAGCAGGGCCGCGGTGGTCAGCCCTCCAATCCCTGCGCCAATGACTACAACAGGCTCGCGGCTAGGCATAAGATCAACTTCCTCAGATTCAGTGCGGCGCGTGCAGCCGCGTTGACGTTGCACGCAAGCAAGCGGCGCGTCTTCCAACCTCGATAGGCAAACAGGATCGGCAGCCCTCCCCACATGCTCAGACCAACGAGCTTCCAAAACCAGTGGCGGTGCAAGGTCGCGGTGACCTGGTCGGCCACCACTGTGGTCTGGGCGTCGATGGGCAAGAAGGTGTGCAGATGCTCCCAACTTGCAAATGGCCCGCTGAGTTGGCGATCCACAAAGCTGGTGGGCGTGGTTTGCTCGATCTGCGCGACCCAGCGCACGGGCAACGGGCCCAACCACATCGTGAAGTCCATCCGATCGCCCTCATTTAACTGCGCGGGCGCTTCATGCACGCGCACGAGGATCGGCGGCGGGGTGATGGCGCCCATGCTTGCCGAACGCTGATGAAAGGCCGCCACCGCGGCGAGAGGCGCGTTGACGGTGAAGCGATGCTCATAACGCACGGCGCTCTACTCCTTGCCTGCAACCGCGGGCGATTTATCTTTATTTTCAGCGGCAGTAGGGGTGGGGGAAGTGGGTGCACCAGCAGCGGGTGCAACAACGCCATTGGCGTGCGCCGAGGTGTCCAACAGAGCGCGCACGGCTGCCTGGGCCGTTTCAAACTTGAATTTGAAGCCCAAATCGAGCAGTTTTTGCGGAATGGCGCGCTGGCCCTCAAGCAGCACTACCGACATCTCTCCGAAGACGGCTTTCATTGCAAAACCAGGTGCGGGGACAAACGAGGGGCGGCCGAGCACCTCGCCGACGATCTGCCCAAATTCCTGATTGGTGACCGGGTTGGGCGCCGTCAGATTAAAAGGCCCCGTCGCCTTTTCGTTTTGGAGCAGAAATTGGATCGCACGCACTTCGTCGTCGATATGAATCCACGGGTACCACTGCTTGCCGCTGCCCACCGGGCCGCCCGCAAACAATTTGAACGGCAACACCTGCTTGGGAAATGCTCCCCCTTCATTGCTCAACACGACGCCGGTGCGGATGATGGCGCGGCGCACACCCAGTTTGCTGACGGGCGCGGTCGAGGCCTCCCAGTCGAAGCAGACCTTGGACAAGAAGTCGCCGCCCGGCGAGAAGGATTCCGCGATCTGGGCGTCGCCACTCTGCGTCCCATAGTAGCCGACGGCGGAGGCTTGGATCAGCACGCCAGGCTTGGCGGTGGCCGCGGCGATGGCTTCCATGACTGCCCTGCCCGCGTCGAGGCGGCTTTGGCGGATCAATTGCTTGCGCTCCGTGGACCAACGCTGATCCGCGATGCCGGCGCCGGCCAGATTAATGATCGCGCCCGCGCCATCCGCAAGGCTGCCCCAGCCGTCGGCGCTTTTGCCGTCCCACTTTTGCAACTTGACGCCCACAGGCATCTCTTTGACCTTCTCCGGCTGGCGCGAGAGGACGATCACTTCGTGTCCATCTGCTAGCAGCGCCTGGCTGAGGGGCCGTCCAATCAGACCGCCGCCCCCTGAAATCAGTACACGCATTTTTCTCTCCTTTTTGATATGACAAACATGCTTAACGCCGCATATCTTTAATGTCTGCACGCCGTAGTGGAACTGGCGCGGGCAGTGGTCGCTCTAGAAGGCGCGACAGCCACTCCAATACGACATATCCTCGTTTTTCCAGGTGAAGAAGTGACGCCTCAAAATAGGCGTTGAGGTAATCTTCGAGCATCTCCGCCGGCAGTTGATGGTGGTTGACAAGCAGCCCTTCCACCCAATCAATATCGGGATTCAGATAGTTCATTCGCCCCAAGGTCAACGCGGCAATGACAGCGCGGCCGAAGTTGAGATTGGCAATCGCCAACAGCCGCTGAGACATCTTATCCGACAGCTTCTCCCAGACGTCAGCTTCGATGACCACTTGACGGGAGCGAAAGTGGTCAAGCGCTTCCTTGTATTCGTAACTTACCTGCCGCTGCGCCGGTTGCAGGCGCAGGTTTGTCATAATATGTTCGAGTCCGCCAATCACGTCCTCCAGCTTGTCGCCCAAGAAATAGCCCGGGACCACCTCGTGCAGATCCGGCTCCTCGGTAAACACCAGGCCGCCAAACGCAACCGGCACGCGCGCTTGAAACAGCCATTCAGCCATTTCCAACAGTCCGGCGGCAGTGTGCAGTTGTTGGGCAGTCAGCACGACCAGGTTTGGGCGCACCGCATTGAGCGTTGATTCCAGGTTGCGCAGCGGCACGTTGGCGCCTAGATAGACGACATCCCAGCCACGGCGACGCAGCAGAAGCGAAATGAGCAGAAGCACAAACGTGTGTTCTTCTTCCGGCGGACAGCCAACGAGGATACGGCCCGGACGCGTGGGCGCGGGCGTCGACGCCAGCATCGCCTCCATACGCCGGATCGCGAGCGCCGAAGCGAAATGTTCTTGTTGAACCGTGACTTTGCCTTCGTACCAACCCGCGCCGATCTCATGCAGTCCCTTCTGGATCAGATCCAGGCAGACGGTTTCAGCCGGGAAAAGGGCGAATCCCTGAGCAAGCAACTGTTCCGCTCGAAACTCGTCAAAGTTGAGACAGGCGCTCACCCATGCTTCGCGCAGTTGCGCGACCGGGCCAGCCTCGCCCAGTTTTGGCGATTCCACCATCGTAAATGCCGAACGCATCTCGTGTGTGCGCGCTTCGGAGCGGTGTAGGCCCGGGGCCAGAGAAGCGTCGAGCGGGTTCTTGCCTTCTTCTTCCAGCTTATGGAGCAATTCGATAGCGCGGCTGATACTCAGCCCTTCGTCCTGGCGCGCGATCAGCCACTTGATAATGTCGATGTCATATTGTGAATACAGCCGATGACCGCTGTCGGTGCGTTGCGGCGTTGGCACGCCATAACGCCGCTCCCACGCACGGAGGGTGTCAGCCTTTAAGCCGGTCTCTTGGACAACTGCCTTCAAATTATAAATAGGAGTTTTATCTCGATAAGTCATTACATCAGCCTGCGATAGTAGAACCATTGCACCTTGTGCGCCATTCCATTCCCACACCATAGCATAGGCGGAATTTTTTGTCAATCATTTGCATAATGTTTTTCCATATTTTTTCTGGATATTACCTGGACAAATATAGTAGCGGTTCCTTGACAATTGATCTAGTCTATGTTACCTTCGCAAGTAAGTGACATATCCTTGTGTCATTGACCGACGCGTTATTGACCGACGCCAGACATGGAGGAAGCTAAATGCAGCTACAGCACGCCTGGGAGCGGACTTTACTGGATCTTGCCCATGAAGCATTGCATGGAGATTTGCCTGCCGGAGAAACTAGATTTGAGCAAACGCTTCTAGAGCAGTCCTATCGACATTGTGAATCGATCACGGCAGTCCACAGCCGTTCATTCCATTTGGCTTCGCGCCTATTGCCCGCTGAAAAGCGCCGCGCCGCGCGTGCGTTGTATGCTTTTTGCCGTGTGAGTGACGATATCGTCGATCACGGGCAGTCTGATGCGCAGGAGCGCCTGGCGAACTGGCGGCGTCGCGCCACTTCCGCGCATCCTCCTTTGGATGATTTGGTGGCGATTGCCTGGGCCGATGCGCGCGTGCGTTTCAACGTGCCGATTCGCTATGCAGAGCAACTGATCGACGGCGTCGCACGCGACTTTCAATCGGTGCGCTACGACACGTTTGAGGAGTTGGCAGCCTATTGTTACGGTGTGGCGTCCACCGTTGGGTTGATGAGTATGCACATTATTGGCTTTTCCGGGCAAGACGCGATCCCATACGCCATCAAGCTAGGCGTTGCGCTGCAGATGACAAACATTCTGCGCGATGTGGGCGAAGATTGGCGCGCCGGACGGCTCTATCTTCCACGCGAGGAATTGGATCACTTTGCCGTGACCGATGAGATGCTGACGGCGCGGGTGGTCACCGAACAGTGGCGCAGCTTTATGCGTTTTCAAATCGAGCGAAACCGTCGTCTCTATGATGAGACGATGCCAGGAATTGCGATGCTAAATCGCGATGGTCGCTTTGCGATCGGTGCGTCGGCTGATTTCTATCGCGGCATTTTGGATGAGATCGAACGCAATGACTACGACAATTTTAGCAAACGCGCCTTTGTTGCAACCCCGCGTAAAATGCGGATGCTGCCTGGCATCTGGTGGCGCAGCCGTTGAGGGGCGAGTGCGGAAATGGAGTGCGGAGGCGTCCCCCTGCACTTGTGCGCAATGGGCAACGCGCAAAAGACGCCCCCGGTCAATTCAGCGCCATAATCACTTCGTCAAGCCGGCCAACATGGCATTGACCTCTTCGATATCAAATTCCGTCGAGTCAAAATCGTCGCCGATCCAATCTATCAACTCTTCGTACTCCGGATGGTTTGGGTCGGCGAACACTTCAAGCAGTCCCTCGTAGCCCCAGACGCCGCCTACATCCTCCGGCGGACAGGCGCGCTTGCCCGTGAGACAGACAGGATACGTCGCATCAGGTTCAACCGGCAGCACCTTTTCGATCTCGATCACGTGTTCCCAATTGTCGCCAAAATCATAGGTGTATTTGAAACGCTTGATACCCTTGCCGAGCACCTGACTCACTTTGACTTTCTGCTCGCTGACCACGTGATCCATCATCTCGAATTGATCGGGAGCCCCATAGGAGACGCCGCCAATTTCGAACTCGTGCAGATGCGCGTCGAACCACCCCATCGCGATCTGGATCACAATGTGCAGTTGCTGGAGCGTCAGGTTGTCGGGAATCAGCACCCGTCGCCAGATCGGGGGGCGCGCGCCTTTCAAAGTGATCTTGAGTTGAAAAATTTGCGTGGGCTGATTGGACTTGCCCTGCCTGGACTTGGCAGGTTGGCTTGCCTTGCCCTTGCCGGGGCCGCGGTGTCCAACCTGTGCGTCCGGCGCCGCAGGCGAGAGCAATTGCGCCGGCGGCTCTTCCATCTCCATCAGATCATCTTCCATTTCGGCCCACAGATCGCCGAGCCCCATTGCGGAGAACATGAAACCCAGCGCCTCGTCCACCTTCTTCAGTTCAGCCTTCACCTTGACTTTCCAACCGAGCAGCACCGTCAACGGCGCCAGCAACTCCTTTGCCATGTCATGTCTCACCGTTACGGCGCCAGGAATCGATCCCATCTCGACGACCTGTTGAAGCAGCAACTGAGCGGCATTGGCAATGGTTTGCTGCGGGTCGTCGCCTTGTGGCAAAGTTCTGTTGCCCAGCACCATCCCGTGTTTGGCGTCCACGATGAGCAGAAGGGTGGGAAGATAAAGGCGCCCGTCATCATCTGATAGCGGCTGAGGGAAGATGATGAGGTCCACCTCAATCGTCTCATTTTTGCGTTTTGGCAGGCTCTGGGCCACTGCGCTCACAGCGGGATCCAAATGAATCATCATGGGCGCCAGCGGCGGTGGAAGGATTTCCACGATATCATCCACCCATGTAGTCTCGCCATCCTGTACGTGCGGAATGCGCATCAGATAGCTGGCATCGTCGGGCGTTTCAAGCGGCGTATCGTCCCATGCAAGGCGGGAAATGACATCGCACGTCTGTTCCAACATCGGGATCAGACGCGCGGCTTCCTCGGCGTCAATCTGCCACGGCAAATAACCGGGGCGGAAGGAGCGAAACATGGGCCAGGCGTGTTTGCCGCGATATTTGCGCCCCAGTTGTTTGATCACCCTGCGGTCGAATTCTTCCAGTGTATTGCGCGCTTCGAACGAAAGCTGAAGCTGTCGAATTGTCATCACCATCTCGATCGCAGCATCTTCATTGGCCTCACTCAAGGCCCAGAAGCGATACAGCGCTTCCGCGCCCAAATAGAAGCCAATGGCAAAATGATCGCCCCCGTGCCCCATGACGCTGACAAATCCATCCTGGCCGTCGTTGGCGTCGCGCACGCCAAACAGCTCATCCTCGTACAGGAACTGCCACGGAGCAAGCTCCTGGACGCGGTCGGCCAAATCGTAAAGCTGACGCCATTGCTCGATAGTCGGTGGTTGAAGCATGATAATTTTCTCCCGTGGATGTGACTTGCAAAAGTAGCTTCTCAACTATAGCATGAGTACATCATAAGCTGGAATTGTCGATCTTTTTCATCGGGAAGAGCTGCTATGGCTGTATCTGAATTGTCGCCCACGGGACAAGAGGCTGCGGAGTTGGCCGCGGACGTGCGCTATCATCAATATCGCTACTATGCGCTCGATGACCCGGAAATCAGCGACCAGGCGTTCGACGCGCTCTTCGAGGAGTTGCGTGCGCTGGAGGCGGCGCATCCCGCACTGCGCACACCCGACAGCCCGACGCAGCGCGTGGGCGGGGCAATTGCCGCCCGCTTTGAAAAGACGCGCCACCCCTCGCTCATGCTCAGCCTGGCCAACGCTTTCAACCCGGGCGAACTCTTCGCCTGGCGCGAGCGCCTCCACCGCCTGTTGAGCGAAGCCGAACGCGCGCGCCTGGCTTATGTCGTCGAACCGAAATTTGACGGTCTAACGGTGGTGCTCCACTACATCGACGGGGTATTCTCGCTGGGTGCCACGCGCGGAGACGGCGAATTTGGCGAGACGATCACGGCCAACCTGCGCACCGTGCGGCTGCTCCCTTTGCAGATTCCGGCGGATCGCGCGGCCGGTCTGGCTGCGCCGGCGCGCCTGGTGGTGCGCGGCGAAGCGTACGTCGAGAAGGCTGACTTCGCGCGCTTCAACCAACGCCAGCTCGAAGCCGGCGAACGCGCCTACGCCAACCCGCGCAATTTTGCCGCCGGCAGCCTCCGCCAGCTCGATTCGAGCATCACGGCCGCGCGCCCGCTCAAACTGTGGGTCTATCAGGCGCTGATCGTCGAGGGTGGGCCGGCGTTGTCCAGCCACGGGGAGGCGTTGGCCTATTTGCGCGCGCTGGGGCTGCCTGTCTGCCCCGACGTGCAGCGCTTCACCGACGACGAATTTGACCAGGTAGCCGCCTACGTGGCGGCGTTCAGCGCACGGCGTCACGACTTGCCCTACGAGGTGGACGGGCTTGTCATCAAGGTCGACTCGCTGCTGATGCAGGAGGAGCTTGGCTTCACCGGCAAAGATCCGCGCTGGGCGTTAGCCTACAAATATGCCGCGGAAGAAGCGATCACGACGCTCCACGATATCGTCGTCAATGTCGGGCGCACCGGCGCAGTCACGCCCAATGCCGTGCTGGAGCCGGTGCAGGTCAGCGGGGTGATGGTCAAGAGCGCGACATTGCACAACGAGGGGTTACATCCGTGATCTCGACATCCGCATCGGTGATCAAGTAGTCATCAAGCGCGCGGGCGAAGTGATCCCCAAGGTGCTGCGGCCACTCATCGATGCGCGCGATGGCAGCGAACAGGTGTGGACCATGCCGGCGACCTGTCCGGTGTGCGGCGCGGCGCTCGTGCGTCCTGCGGGGGAGGCGGCGACCTACTGCGTCAATAACGCCTGCCCAGAGCAGCTTGTGCGCGCCGTCGAATATTTCGTGGGGCGCGAGGCGATGGACATCGCCGGTTTTGGCATCAAGCAGGCGGAGCTGTTTGTCGCGCAAGGTTTTATCCACGACCTGGCCGACATCTACCAATTACCGTGGGAGCAGATTCGCCAGTTGGAAGGGTACGGCGACAAACGCGTCGAGAATTTGATGGCCGGCATCGAAGCCAGCAAGGATCGCCCGATCCACCGCCTGTTGACGGCGTTGGGCATCCGCTTTGTCGGCGCCGTCGTCGCCGAGCTGATTACCCAACACTTTATCAGCCTGTTCGATCTGGTGGACGCGACGTCGGAGCAACTCAACGACATCGCGGGCATCGGCCCGAAAATTGCCGAAAGCATCGTCGAGTATTTTTCGGTCGCGTCGAACCGGGCGTTGATCGAGGAATTTGCCGCGTTGGGCGTGCGCGTTGCCGCGGACGCGCCGGCCGCGCCCGCCGGTGTGCAGTCGCTGGCGGGTCTCACGTTTGTCGTCACGGGGACGCTGCCCAGCTTTAGCCGCGACGAGGCGCACGCCTTTATCAAGGCGCACGGTGGCAAGGTCGCGGGCAGCGTCAGCGCCAAGACAAGCTTTGTCGTGGCCGGCGAGGCCGCGGGCAGCAAGCTCGACAAGGCGCGGCAACTGGGCGTGCCGGTGATCGACGAAGCCGCGCTGCGGTCGATGGCCGCCTGACCTATGTCCAAGAGACTGTTTGAAAAGGAACAAATTCGACGCAGAGGCGCGGAGTGGCAGAGGTGCGTAGAGGAAAAGCAAACGCTTGTTGCAAGCATTTCTCTGCGTTTTCTTTGCGCCGCTGCGCCTCTGCGTCAATGTAAAGAGGCTTTTCAAACAGTTTCTAAGGGGCGACGTCTGGCTGATTCTGCACCAGGTCTCGACGCGCACACATCACGCCACGATGTGTGCGCGTGCTTGTCAATCCCTGTGTTGAATGTTTTTGGCTTGCTGCCAGGGCCAGCGCCCCTCGATCTCAACCACCAGCGCCCAGCTTAGGAAGGTGCGGATCAGCACCAGCAACCCCAGCACGATCACACTTTGCGGCGTCGCTTCCAATGCCACCGTGTGGATGACATCCGCCGCCACCAGCACCTCCAACCCCAGCAACAAAGACTTGCCCAGACTCACCTTGAGTTCATGATACGAATCGTCCGCCGTACGCTGGGCAACACGCTGCACGAGATAGCGCGCCAGCGCCGTCACAATGGCGGAGACGATGATGATCACCGCCAACACCTCGATGAGGATGGCGGCATATTCGATCCACACCAGGACTGTGCTGCCGGCTGCATTGCTCGCATTGATAGACGAAAACACGAGAGTCCTTTCTTCTTACTGTACGGCTAGCCCGGCGCCAGCAGCCAGGTCAGGATTGGGAGAAGGCGCGCTGCGCGTGCGGAGGTCGATGGCGCAGGCGCTTTGCCCCTTTCCTGGAAGGGGGATGGCGACCAGCGCCACTTATTGTCGATAGCCTGCCACGCGCGCGTCTGCCTCGTGGTCGGCAGCCGCCCCCTTGCCGATCAGAAGCTCTACCTTCCGAATCACACCCGTGAACGGATAGGGCGATGCGTAGTCGGGCGCCACCGCGACGGAGCCGTCGCCGCCGATCTCCAGCCCTTCGGCCACGGCGTAGGCGGCAGGATTCGTCTTCTCCACGAGGACATCGCCCACCGCCTGCCCATTGACGCTGAGCGTCGCCTGCCCCGACAGGTCGCCATTCGACACGAAGTCGACGCGGAGGGTCACCGGCCCAGTGGGCAGGCGCTCTGAGCTGACGCTGTAGTATTCCTGCGCCAGATAGTTGACCAGATAGTGCGCCTTGCCATCCTTGACGTAGAGCGTATAGCCGCCGTCGTGGCTGCCATTGGAGACAATCGCGCCCTCGCAGCCGCCTTCGGGGATGGTGACCTAGGCGATGATGCTGTGGGTGCGGCGGCGCACGTCGGGCGAGGCGGGACGCACGATCCTGACCGGCGCGTAGAAGGTGTAGCGGTCGCGCGGCTTGAAGACCACGGGCTAGGGCACCTGCAGGCGAGCGGCGTTGCTGTCATCCAGCGGCAGCAGTGGCGCGCCTCCTCCACGCCTCGATCATCTCCTCCAGCTTGTCGGAGTGGGTGTGCGCCAAGCTGTTCATCTCCGAGAAGTCTTCGTTCATGTTGTAAAGTTCCCAGTCGTCAGCGTCGAAATCCATATCGTGGGTGACGCCTTCGCGGCTGTAGAGCATGTTCAGATATTTGGTCCAGTGGAAGGTGACGGCCTTCCAGCCATCCTTCCAGAGCGCGCGGTGGCCGAAGATCTCGAAGTACTGCTGCGTCTTGCGCGTGGCCGCGGCGCCCTCGGTCAGCGAGTAGGCCATACTGACCCCTTCCAGCGGGATCTGTTTGTGGCCGCGCACAACCTCCGGCATCTCGATGCCGATCACTTCCAGGATGGTCGGGAAGATGTCGGTGACGTGGTGAAACTGCGTGCGCACGACGCCGCGGTCGTGGATGCGCGGCCAGTGGATGATCAGCGGGTCGCGCACGCCACCCTCATGCACCTGCTGCTTGTACCAGCGCTGCGGCGTGTTGCCCACCATCGCCCAGCCGGTGGCATAGTGCGGATGAAGCCCCGGCATCCCCCATTGATCAAGCACGGCCAGCATATCCTCGGTGGACTCGCTCGCCATGTTGAAGTAGCTCATCTCCGAAGCCAGCCCCATCGGGCCGCCCTCGCCGCTGGCGCCGTTGTCGCTTATCAGGATGACCAGCGTGTTCTCCATCTGCCCGATGTGCGCCAGGAACTCCAGCAGCCGGCCAATCTGGTCGTCGGTGTGGCTCATGAACGCGGCGTAGACCTCCATCTGGCGGCGAAGGACGCGTTGCTCGTTTTCGGTGTGGGCGTCCCACGCCTTGACGCCCGGGTTGCGCGGCGGCAGTTGCGTCCCTGCTGGCACGATGCCCAGTTCGATCTGCCGCGCCAGCGTCTCCTGGTGGATCACATCCCAGCCGTCGTCGAAGCGTCCCTGATAGCGATCGATATACTCCCTGGGCGCGTGGTGCGGCGCGTGGTGCGCGCCAAAGGCGAGATAGGTGAAGAAGGGCTTCTCCGCGGTGACGGCCTTCTGCTCGTTGATGAACTCGATCGCCTTGTCCACCAAATCCGCCGAGAGGTGATAGCCTTCTTCCGGCGTGCGCGGCGGCTCGATGCGGTGGTTGTCGTACCAAAGGTCAGGATGCCACTGGTCGGTCTCGCCGGGCAGGAAGCCGTAGAAGCGCTCGAAGCCGCGGCCCAGCGGCCAGCGATCGTAAGGGCCGGCCGCGCTGATGTGCTCGTCGGGCGCGAGGTGCCACTTGCCCAGCGCCATCGTGTTGTAGCCATGCTCGACCAGCACCGCCGGCAGCATCACCGCCGCGTGCGGAATCTGCGCGTTAGCCCGGATAGCCGGTGGCGTATTCCATGATGTTGCCGACGCCCACCGAGTGGTGGTTGCGCCCGGTCAGCAGCGGCCCGCGTCGGCGAGCACAGCGCGGTCGTGTGCCAGTTGTTGTAGCGCAGCCCGCCCGCGGCCAGCCGATCCATGTGCGGCGTTTCGGCACGCCCGCCCAGCCCGCCAAAGCAACCAAGCTGCGCAAAGCCCGTGTCGTCGAGGACAATGATCAGCACATTGGGCGCGCCCGCCGGCGCTTCGGTGAGACGCGGCCAGGCCGGTTCAGATTCCGCCGCGGTGCGCCCGATCTTGCCGCCAAAGCCGTCAGCCGGGTCGTACCATGTCAGGCGCGGCGTTTGTCCATTTTCTGCCATGTGGTTCTCCTTTTTCGATAGCTTCAAACCTTCCAGGAAGCTTGCGGGAAGGTGGCCGGCGAGGATAAATTCATTCCCAGCCATCGCTGCCTGTTTCCAGCGGCTGGTTGAAAGTATGCCACTGCCACCACAAGCCAACCTGCACCGAAAAGATGCAAATATGCACCATGCTTGGGATGAATTCAGATCCAGTAATTCACGCATCTCACACGGAGCCACCAAGAGCGCAAAGGAAGTTATCTTTAACTTGCGGCTTTGTGCCTTGGTGTGAGGCAAAACCGTGAACTACTGAGATCGGAAAATTGCTCTTCTCTGCGAGCCTCTGCCACCCTGAGCCTCTGCGTCGGATTTGCCCCTTTTCAAACAGCCTCTCAGAAGAGACCAACACCTGGTGCGGCCGCGCCCGGTCAAGCGGATGCCGACGGTTCGATCCAGGCGTGGGCCGCGGCGATCGCCTCGTTCAGGGCCGCGCCAATCTGCGGCGTCGCCAGAAAGAGATTCTCCGCGCCGATCAGGATGAGCACGTCCGTCTTGGCAAGCTGGTTGCGCACATCGTTGTCGATGCCGACCAGCATCAGCTTGCTGTTGCGGGCGTGCAGCGCCGTCGCATAGCGCTGCAAAACGGTGATGAAGGTGCTGCCGATCTCACTCTTGCCGCGCAGGTTGATGATGACCACGGCGCGCGTCGCCCCGTCCACCTCTGGCAGCATTTCTTCTAGCGCCTTGGCCCCGGCAAAGAAGAGGCTGCCGTAGATGTGCAGCAGCGTAATCTGGTGGCTGGACAGCGACTTGGGCGCGGGCTGCTCCAGCGGGAAGCCCACCGGCTGCAGAACCCACTGGGTGATTACCACTTTGTTGGATTGGCGAAAGACATAGAGCAACACGCTCAGAACGACGCCTAGCAGAACGGCGTACTGCAGCGGCACAAAGAGTGTGGCCACGAAGGTGAGCAGCATCACCGTCGCTGGCACGCGGCCCGTGCGCCAGGTCATCTGCGCCTGCGGGATGCGCAACCCTTGAAAGCCGGCTACGATCAACAGCGCGGCCAGCGCCGGCATCGGCACACGCTCGACCAGCGGCGCCACCAACAGCACGATGGCAGCGACAAAGAGACCGCTCAGGATGTTGGCCCAGCGCGAACGCGCGCCTGCGCCCAGCAACAGCGCAGTACCGGAGATCGACCCGCCGGCCGGGAGGCCGCCGACGAAACTTGTGGCAAGGTTCGCGCCCTGGCCAAAGAAGTCGCGCGAGACATTCGGATACTTGCCGTTGGGGTTGGGCGTGCCCTGGCTGACGCCCGCACCCTGAATCAGGCCGATCATGGCGACTGCTAAGGCCGGCACCAGCATCGTCACGATCAAGGCCGGCGTCGGCATTACAAACTGCGGCAGCGAGCGCGGGATCGTGGCGACATCGCCCACCTGCCTGACCGTCGCGAATGCGTCGGCCGTCGGCATGAAGGGCAGGCTCAGGATCTTCAGCAGCAGCGTGGCCGCGGCTATCGCAATGATGAAAGCAAATTTGCGCAGCGGCGTGATCAGCAGCAGCACGATCCCGCCCAGCGTCAGGAGGCCGATGATCGTCGTCGGTGCGTTGATCTGATCGAAGCGCAGCAGGAGATCAAGGGTGCGCGCCACGCTGTTGGGAAAGCGGCTCTGAAAGCCGGTCAGGTCGCCCAACTGCCCCAGGATGATCAGCACGGCAATGCCGTTGAGAAAGCCTGTCATCACCGCATTGGAGACAAAGCGCACAATGAAGCCGAGCCGCAACACCCCTGCCAGCAACTGGATCACGCCTACCAGCACCGCCAGCGCCTCCACTTTCTGAAACGCAGGCACTTCGGCCAGCCCGGCGCCGGTTGCCACGGAAAGCGCGCTGGTGGTGGAAACGTTCATATACACCGAGCTGGTGAAAACGGCGCCGACGGGAACCGCCACCATCAGCGTATAGATGCCCAATACGGGATTGACCGTCGCCAGCAGCGCATGCGCCATCGATTGGGGCACGTTGACGACGGCAAAGGTAAGGCCAGCAATCAGGTCGGATTTCAGATTGGAGCGGTCAGGGCGCAATGTCTGTACTTTGGTTTCGATGGTGGATTTCATCAAGTTCTCTTGGCGCTACAGGATGGACAGGCAGATGACTGTCACTGGCTCTTGGAGGGTGGTTCACGACGCGGGAAAGATCGTCCGCCACGCGCTTTTCATGCTGATCGCAGTCCAGCCGAACGTTTGCGCCGTGCGCAGCACCTGCTCGGCGCCGGCGGTGTAGGCAAACTCGCGGTTCGCGTCATCGTGCACGACCAGCAGACGCAGCGCAGGCTGCTGCCCGCCCGCAAAGGCCAGCATCAGCAGGTCACCGTTGGAGTTGCCCGCGGCCACGAGCGGCCGCCGCCCGATCACGTTCCAGATCTGGATCGGCTTGCCGGGGCCATCGTCGATCACGCCCAGCTCCGGCTGCTGGAGAATGGCGCCGCCCGCTTCCTCGGCATAGCGATAGGCCACGGTGCTGCCGATCACCCGCTCGCGCGGGATGCCGTAGAGTTCCTGCGCAAAGCCGCATGAAGTCGCGGCCGCCACCGGAAACGATGTAGTTGGTAAAGTCGTGCGTCTCCAGATAGCGCAGCAACTCGACCATCGGCTGGTAGATGCACTGGCGGTAGCGCAAACCCAGCGACGGGTGGCGCGCGGTGGCGATAAACTCCGCCGCCTCCGCCTCGACCGCCTCCACCGGCCGATCCTTCGAGAGGGTGAGGATGCCGGCCATCAACTCGTGCAGCGCGCGGTCGTCGCCCTGGTAGTGGGCAGTGACGACCGCGCCAAACCAACCAAAATCCTGCACCCACGCCGCCTGCCACGGCTGGCGCGTGCGCAGCGCCGGCTCCGCCTCGGCGGCCGCGGCCAGCTTGCGCAGGATCAGATCGAGCTGGATGTACATCGGTTTCTCGCACCACAGCGTACCGTCGTTGTCGAAGACGGCGATGCGATCGGCGACTGGGACATATTGGGGGCTGGATTCGTCGGTGACAGCGGTGACAAAGTCGAGAATGTTCTGTTTCAGCAGGGTATCGTGCCAACTAAGTAAGTGATCTTTCATTTTTTTCTCCACTTGCATCTGCAGCATCAAAGACAACCTGATCCCACTGCCAAAGGCGTGTAAAAAAGTAGCGCGCCTGCTGCTGAAGCGTTGAACTGTTTCGTGCATGTTGCGCCACCTGCTGGATGATCTCGGCAATGGAGCGCTGGCCATCGATCGCTTCGACCTGCCGCAGCTCCACCCTATCGACGGGCAGGAACAGATCGGGGTCCGTATGCGCTTGGTTGATCAGCACCGCGGCTGCGCCGGCTGGCAACCGCTCGCGCACGACCACGCTCTCCGGCAGACGCAGCGGCCTGTACTTCAACCAGCCAGCGCCATCAAAGTGAGGCAACGAATTACGGCTCGCCGCATGATAAACGATCAGGCTGTGACGCGCCATGACGCCACGGAGGAGTTCGACCGCGGCATAGTGCTCGGCTGGCGGCAGCGTTGCCAGCCGAGCCGCATGGGGCGTCTGCGCCAGCGCGCCACACTGCGCCAGGTAAGGGGCCTGGCGCACCCAGCGCCCAAAGCGCAACTCATTGCGGGTTAGCCAATCGAAGAGTTGCGGCACGCTGTAGGCGCGATCCTGCGGGTTGAGCAGCGCGTCGGCCAGCGCGTCTTTGCGCTGAAAATCGGGCGACTCGGCAAGCAGGCGCGCCAACGGATGGGCGCGCGGCAGCGCGGTGAGCGTGACGGCCAGATCGCGAATCTCCGCATCCGTGTGGCCGATGCCCAGCCGGCGGCAGTACTCCTGCAGCATGTAGACGCCGGCGCGGCCATAGGGCGCATAGACCATCAGATGCAGCGCGCCGCCCGGCTGCAACACTTCGCGCAGTGCGGCCAGCCCCGCGTCCGGGTCGGGCAGGTGATGCAGCACGCCCGTGCAGACGATCTTGTCGAAGCAACGGCCCAGCTCGCCCACGCGCTCAATCGGCAGATGATGGACTTCCAGATTGGCGAGATTGTATTTGCGCTTGAGCGTCTCGCTGTGACGCACGCTCGCGGCGCTGAAATCGATGCCCACGACAGCATCGTCGGGCTGGCGCAGCGCGTGTCTGGCCGCCTGCGAAGTGCCGCAGCCGGCGATCAGCGCCTGCAAGCCGGTGCGATAAGGCACGGCCAGTGCAGGTGAAAGTCGGCGCGGCGCCGGCTTTCATCCTGCCAGCGCCGGCGATAGGCGTCGAGCTCATCCACCGGCGGCGGATAGGGTGCAGGTCGTAGAAGGCCTGCACACGGTCCGTTATGGTTGGTTCTGCTTCCTCCGTCATTGCTTAACTCGAAGACTCTCTGCAACCTTCCAGGAAGCGTTGAAGCTTCCTGGAAGGTTTTCTCCAATCAATTGCTGTGCATCGCCTGTTCCATCTTGGCCAGCGCATCGTCGATGCTGAAGCTGGCCGGCTTCATACGCGGCGGAAACTCCTGGAAAGTATCCAGGAACTGCCGGACCAGGAACTGCGCTGCATACATGATGTAGGCGCGGTCGATCATCCAGTCATAATAGGTGTTGGAGGTGATGTCCGCCCGCTCGAAGGGGTCGGTGCGCAGGTTGAAGATCTTGGGAAAGCGCAGGAAGACAAATGGCTCCGCCCAGACCTGGAGCGTGCCGGCGACGCGCTGCTCCGCAAAAACGACCTTCCAGTTGTCGTAGCGCAGCGCCACCAGGTCGCCGTCGTCGGAGAAGTAGATGATGCCCTTGCGCGGCCCCTTCTCCGCCTCTCCCGTGAAATAAGGCAGGAAGTTCTCGCCGTCGATATGCACCTTGAAGTGCTTGTCGCCTGCCTGATGACCCTGCGCCAGCTTCTCGGAGATCTCCGGGTCGCCGGCCGCGGCCAGCAGCGTGGGCAGCCAGTCGGTGTGGCTGATGATCTCGTTGGAGACCGTGCCTGCCTTGATCTTGCCCGGCCAGCGGATCAGCTCCGGCACGCGGAAGGCGCCTTCCCAGTTGGAATTCTTCTCGTTGCGGAAGGGCGTCATGCCGCCGTCGGGCCAGGTGTTCATGTGCGGGCCGTTGTCGGTGCTGTAGATGACGATGGTGTCGTCGGCGATGCCCAGCTCATCGAGCAGGTCGAGCATCTGCCCCACGTGCTTGTCGTGCTCCACCATGACATCATGATATTCGGACTGCCAGCGCCCAGCCTGGCCGCGCACATGCTCCGGCGGGTGGACGCGGAAGTGCATCCAGGTGGTGTTGAACCAGACAAAGAAGGGCTGGTCGTCGCCGTGGGCGCGCTTGATGAAATCCTGCGCCGCGCCGAGGAACTCGGTGTCGGCGCTCTCCATGCGTTTCTTAGTCAGCGGGCCGGTGTCCTCGATGCGCTGCTTGCCGACGCGGCCCCAGCGCTCGTGCTCGGTCGGGTCGTCTTCTTCTGTCGCCCAGGTGTGCATCACGCCGCGCGGCCCGAAAACCTTTTTGAAGTTGGGAAAGTCTGCTTCCGGCGGATAGTCGATATTCTCCGGTTCTTCCTCGGCGTTGAGATGGTAGAGATTGCCAAAGAATTCATCGAAGCCGTGCGCGGTGGGCAGGTACTCGTTTTTGTCGCCCAAATGGTTCTTGCCGAACTGGCCCGTGGCATAGCCCAGCGGCTTGAGCAGCTCGGCAATCGTGGCGTCCTCCGCCTGCAGGCCGATGTCCACGCCCGGCATCCCCACTTTGGTCAGGCCGGTGCGGTAGGGATTCTGCCCGGTGATGAAAGCGGCGCGGCCGGCGGTGCAGCTCTGCTGGCCGTACGAGTCGGTGAAGCGCATCCCTTCGTTGGCGATGCGGTCGATGTTGGGGGTGCGGTAGCCCATCAACCCGTCGCTGTAGCAGCTCAGGTTGGTGATGCCGATGTCGTCGCCCCAGATTACGAGGATATTCGGTTTTCCCTTTGGCATAAGCGTTTCTCCTTATAAAATGAACAAACTGTCTTGAGAACCTATAAAAAGCCTAACACCAAGAAGCAAAGGACACGAAGGGGCACGAAGAAAGACCCTACTACTTAAGTTCTTTGTGCCTCTTTGTGAACTTGGCGGCTTCGTGGTTTACCGCTTGGTGGTTTAGCGCTCGATGGCGGAGCGCGCCAGCGGCGCCGGCAACGCGGTGATGCTGGTGCGCGGCTGCGCCTGGCCGTGACACTGCTTGAACTTGCGGCCACTGCCGCACGGGCACGAATCGTTGCGCTGCACGCCGGCAAAGGCGCGCGCCAGGATCGGCATTACCTCGCGCGCGTCGCGCCCGCGGCGAATCAGGCCGGCCATCAACTTCATCGCAAAATCGGCGTGATGGAAAAAGTGCTTGAAGCCGGCGCAGAGATAGTTGAGACCAGGGTCGCCGTCCGGCGTTTCGATAAAGCGGTTCTTGGGACATTCGCCGTGGCAGGCAAAGCGCACGTCGCAGTCCAGGCAGTAGCGCGGCAGCGTGTCGCGCTTGTCCTGGCCAAACTTGATCTGCTGCGGCGAGGAAACCAGCTCGATCATGTGCTGCTGCTGGATGTTGCCCAACAGATACTTCGGCTCGACAAAGTGGTCGCAGGCGTAGAGATCGCCGTTGTGCTCGATCGCCAGCCCTGTGCCGCAGGTCGCGTTGAAGACGCACATCCCCGACGCGCCCATGCCCAGCCAGTTGCGCAGCGCCGCCTCAAAGGTCTGCACGTAGATGCTGCCCACATCGCGGCTCACCCACTCGTCGAAGATCGCGCTGAGAAAGCGGCCAAACTGCTCGGCGCCCACCGAGCGGTCGGAGACGGTGGCGCCTTCCTGGTAGATCGTTAGCCCGTCGCTGTTGATGCGCTCCACCACCGGGATGAACTGCATCCACGTCGCACCCACCTCGTCGCGCAGAAAGCGGTAGACCTCCAGCGGGTAGTCGCCGTTGACGCGGTTGACGGTGGTCAGCACGTTGAAGTCGACGCCGTGTTGCTGCAGCAGCCGCACCCCGCGCATCACGTTGTCGAAGGTCGGCTTGCCGCCCTTGTCCACGCGATAGACATCGTGCAGGGCACGCGGCCCGTCGATGCTGATCCCGATCAGGAAGTTGTGTTCGGCAAAGAAGGCCGCCCACGCGTCGTCGAGCAGCGTGCCGTTGGTCTGCATCGTGTGCAGAAAGGTCATGCCAGGCCGTCGGTATTTCTCCACCAGGGTCATCGCGCGGCAGTAGAAGTCCAGCCCCATCAGCGTCGGCTCGCCGCCCTGCCAGGCGATGTTGACGCTGTCGCCCTGGTGCGCCTCGATGAGCTGGCGGATGTATTGCTCCAACAGCGGGTCGGTCATGCGAAACTTGCTGCCGGGGTAAAAGACCTCTTTGTCGAGAAAGAAGCAGTAGGCGCAGTCGAGGTTGCAGATCGCGCCGGTCGGCTTGGCGAGCAGATGAAAGGCGGGCGGTGCATTCTCCGGCCGCAGCGTCAGGATAGGTTGTGTGAATGTTGTGTCCATGAGAGCGTCTTGTGGTTATATGCCGGCAACAGGCTGCCGAGGCTTTCGTTCAACCAGCCGGCTTGCAGCCCGTCCCTAACGCGTAGGGCCGGGCCACTCGAATTACAATTGAACCGCGCCCAGCGCAAACGATGAGATGCCGGATGGATTGATGCATCCAGCATACAACATCATGCCACAGAGATCCACGACCGGAAAGGTGCAAAAAAGGAGCCTTTCACACATCAATCCACCGCAGCATCGTAGAGGGTTGAAACGGGTATACTTCCCCAACTTGAAAGTGGCTACGGCGTCGGGGGCTGTAACTGGCGTTGCAAGTCGATCATCGCCTGCTGGCTGACATTCAGCACGCCTTCCTGGGAGCGGTTGAGGTCGACGACCAGCAGCATGACCGCCGCAAAGACCAAGGCCAGCAACACAAGCGCCAACACATTCTGGCGGCTTCCGAAGCTGCTCTGCATACCGACCAGCACCATCGCCAGAAAAGTCACCACATAGAGCAGCACCAATAACGAAGAAGGCAACTGCGTCGTGACAGCCGTCGCGCGAATCGTATGCAGGTCGATGAGATCATTGAGTGAGACGATAAAAAGCCCGATCATCTCCGATTCTGGCTGCGCGCGCGCCAGGGTTTCGGCGTGCGTCCATAAAGCGGTGTGAATCTCTTCCGATTTGGCCGCCACCTCTGTCAAGTCGCTTAAACCAACTGCTGCCACTCGAAGATTCGCATAGGTGCGCAGCAGATCCTGAACTTCCTGGCGATGGGGTTCATCCAGGTAGCCAGCGCGCAGATACGTTGTGCCGATCGCATTGGCTTCGCTTACCACCAGTTGGCGGCGCGTGTCGTAGCGGTTTAATGCAATGCTTACGGTAAAGGCGAGCAAGAAGGCCAGCAAACCGAGCGTCGCGCCGGCCAGCGCCCCTACGCCTCCTTCTTTTTCGCCGGGCGCGCTGCGCTGCCACCGCTTGCCCAGCTAATACCCCCAGTTCGATCGATGCCAGTGTAAAGAGCACCGTCAATCCATAAATCGCCCAGATCGGAAGAGTATCAAACATTTTGTTCCTCGTCGGTTGATTTTTGCTGACCGATCACATTTGTGATGGATTGGATGAGTATAAATGAAAATAGTGAAACTGGCGTACTCCCTATTGGAGCAATTGGGGCAGGGGAAGCATCTTACGGCCGCCTTTATGCAGCGAAGCGGACGCAGCCAGATGGAGGGAAAAAGGGAACGCAGATAGACGCGGATAAATTCAGATGTCCACAGATGCTTTGTTTTATCTGCGCTTATCTGAATCTATCTGCGCACATCCGCGTTCCTTTGTCGTTCACTTTGCCGAAAACTTCACGATGAGCATTCTCTACTTCACGTAAAGACGCGCTTACACCCAGCCAAACATGCGAGCAATCGAAGCTGTGCCCAACGTCACGGCAAAGGCCAGCCCCAGCGGCAGCAGTGTAGCCACCGCCGTCCATTTCAGATTCTTGGTCTCGTTCCAGATCGTCAGAATCGTGGTGCTGCACGGATTGTGCAACAGGCTGAAAAGCATCAGGTTGACCGCGGTCAACATCGTCCAGCCGCCTACCTGCACCAGCACATTGTAAACCTGCGCGTTGTCCAGCTCCAGCATGACGCCGGCCTGCGCGCCGGCCACCGTGGCGCCAACCGTCATCGTCAGCATCAGGATCGTCGGCACGACGATCTCGTTGGCCGGAATCGCAACGATGTAGGCGAAGAGGATCACGCCGTTCAGCCCAAGCAGCAGACCGAAAGGGTTGAGCCACGCAATCATGTGGCCCGCAATGCTCAGGTCGCCGATGTAGATGTTGCTGCTCAGCCAGATCACCGCGCCGGCGGGCGCCGCCATCGTCACCGCGCGCCAGAGTACGATCAGCGTGCGGTCGACCATCGAGGTGTAGATCGTCTGCCAGACGCGCGGCGGGCGGTAGGGCGGCAGTTCCAGGCTGAAGGTCGAGGCCTCGCCCTTGAGCCACGTGCGCGAGAGAAAGGCCGAGACGAGCAGCGTCACGACGATGCCGATCACCGCCACCGCCACCACGCTGCCCGCGGCGATAAAGCTCGCCAGGAACGGCGGTGCAGTGGCGCCGATAAAGATGGTTCCCATTAAAATCAAGGTCGGCCAGCGCCCGTTGCAGATGCTGAAGTTGTTGGTGATGATCGCGATCAGCCGCTCGCGCGGGCTTTCGATGATGCGCGTCGCCACCACGCCGGCAGCGTTGCAGCCATAGCCCATCACCATGGAGAGCGACTGTTTGCCATGCGCGCCTGCCTTATGAAAAAGGCGATCCAGGTTGAAGGCCACACGCGGCAGATAGCCAAAATCCTCCAGCAGCGTAAAGAGCGGGAAGAAGATCGCCATCGGCGGCAACATCACGGCGATCACCCACGCC
The DNA here is from genome assembly GCA_016710365.1 of Candidatus Caldilinea saccharophila. Taxonomy (GTDB): domain Bacteria; phylum Chloroflexota; class Anaerolineae; order Caldilineales; family Caldilineaceae; genus Caldilinea; species Caldilinea saccharophila. Next base: position 197,577 of record JADJVW010000005.1, read on the forward strand.
GTCGCCAGGTAGACGCCGTCGATCAACAGGCCGGAGAGCCAGGCCGGCGCGCTCAGCAGCGCCGCGCCTTGATGCAGCCAGTTGTAGCCATAGTCGAGCAGCAGCGTGCCCAGCATCCGCGACGGCACATTGGCGCAAGCAATCGTCAGCCAGAAGACGCCCATCAACAGCAACAGCATCATGGGAAAGCCCCACATTTTGCTGGTGAGGATGCGGTCGAGCGTGCGGTCGAAGGTTGAGTGCTCACCGGCGCCTTCCACCGTGACCGAGCGGCCGGCGATCTGCTCCGCCTCGGCGTACATCGACGCCATCAGCCGGTCGTGATAGTCAGGGCCAATTTCACCGCGCAGCTTGCGCGCGCTGTCGAGCAGTTGGTCGTTGTTAATCGCCATAATTCGCCGCCTCCAACTCCAGCCGGATCGCGGCCTTGGGCTGCGGGGTCTGCCTGGGCAAGCTGGCCTAGCGTGCCATCCGCCACCGCGCGTTCGATGCTCTCGTCGCCGTCGAGCAGGCGCAGCGCCACCCAGCGCGCGTTGGGCAGCCCTGGGAACGCATATTCGACCTGGCGCACAAGCTGGCCGACGACGCTTTCCAACTGCGGGTCGCGGTGGTTGATGCGGCGCGGTCGCGTCGCATACGCGCCGCTCGCCACCTCGGCGATGGCCTTGAGCAGATCCTGAATGCCCTCGCCTTGGCGGGCAGCCATCGGCACCACCGGCACGCCCAGCTCGCGCGCCAGATGGCGCGCGTCCACCTCGATGCCGTGACGCTTTGCCTCGTCCATCAGGTTGAGCGCGATCACCGCACGGTCGGTGATCTCCAGCACCTGCAGCGCCAGATTGAGGTTGCGTTCGAGTCGCGTCGCATCGACCACGACCACCGTCACCGACGGCTGTCCGAAGAGGATGAAATCGCGCGCCACTTCTTCGTCAGCGCTGGTGGAGAGCAGCGAGTACGTCCCCGGCAGATCAACCAGCTTGTAGCGCTTGTCGTCATAGAGAAAGCCGCCCTCGGCGCGCACGACGGTCTTGCCCGGCCAGTTGCCGGTGTGCTGGCGCAGCCCGGTCAGCGCGTTGAAAACCGTGCTCTTGCCGGTGTTGGGGTTGCCCGCCAGCGCAATGATGTAATCCCAGTCGGTCATGTTGATGCCAAGCTTGGTCAACTGCGCGCCGTTATACATCGGGCAAGTTGCGCAGGCAGCGGCAGCATGTACTGTGGAAGTTGGAGCATTGCTCATCGTTGTCTCTCCTGTACGTCCGTCGAACCGGATCCATCAAAATAATCAAGCGTCAAAAAGCTCATGTCTTTACGCGGCGCCCTGCGCGTCCGGGGGGAGCGTCTCCTCCCGCGCAATCTGGATCTGCTGCGCCTGCTCGCGGCGCAACGCAATCACGGCGCCGCGCACACGGTAGGCGGTCGGGTCGCCAAGCGGATTTTCCAGCGCCACCTCGATCGCCGCACCGGGCAGCAGGCCGAGATCCATCATGCGCCGGCGTTCGGCGCCGGTCAGGGTTAGCGATGTCACTCGCGCCTTCACGCCTGTCGGTAGTTGATCAAGCGTTTCTGCTTTGGTAGTCATGCTTTGATAACCTTCTCTGCATCGCATACCGTCGTGTTACAGGTACACTCGCCTATAAATCCTAAAATATATTTTAGCATAGACTAAAAATCTGTCAAGCACGAACCTTGTGCGTTTTGTCAGCATATCGATAAAGCGCTTACCTGTAGCCAGAACCGCTATCTCAGCCGCTTCCAGCGTCAGGTTCATGCGCATCCCCTATTTGCCGGGCGTAACCTTTTCAGAATGCCAGAATGCTTCTACGTTGACCTTACTGCAAACTACCGCTACAATCGATGGCTCGATTAGCACGTAATAATCTAAGGATAAAGATGCATTGAGCCGAAATCGCGTTTCAAAACAGAAAGCCAATAAAACAACCGATCACCGTCACGCGGCCGCGCCTGGCAGCAGCGAAACCGGCGCCATCTACAAGGATTGGGGCGGACGGCTGGCCGTCGCGCTGACCATGCCCAACAGCTACTATGTCGGCATGAGCAGCCTGGCGCTGCAGATTCTCTACCGCACCTTTAACGCCGAGCCGGATGTACTTTGCGAGCGCATCTTCTGGGAAAAGGGCGCGGCGCAGGCAGGCAAGCCGCTGCTCTCGCTGGAGAGCGAGTCGCCCGCGGCCGACTTTGCCGTGTGGGCCTTCACCATCTCGTGGGAGATGGACTACTTCAACGTGGTCGAACTGCTGCGCCAGTCCGGCATGCCGCCGCTGGCGGCCGACCGCACCGCATCGCGGCAGTGGAACGGCGCGCCGTGGCCGCTGCTGGTTGCGGGCGGGCCAGGTGTGACGATGAACCCAGAGCCGGTGGCGCCCTTCTTCGACGCGATCCTGATCGGTGAAGGCGAGGAAGCCGTGCCGCACTTGATCGATCTGTGCCGCGAAGGGCTGGATGATCCGGCCGCGCTGCTGGCGGAGCTGGATCGCACCCCGGGCTGGTATGTGCCGAGCCTGCGCCCTTCCAACCGCACGCACCCGCACTTTCGCCAGGTGAAACGGCTGTGGGTGCGCACCCTGCCCGACTTCAACACCAGCAGCGCGCTCTACACACCCGACGCCGAGTTCTCTAACATGCACCTGATGGAGATCGCGCGCGGCTGTGGCCGCGGCTGCCGCTTCTGTCTGGCCGGCTATGTCTACCGCCCCGCACGCGAACAGCCGCTCGACCGTTTGCTCGCCTCGGCGGAACGCGCCCTTTCGCTTGGCTATACGAAAGTTGGGCTGGTTAGCGCCGCTGTCTCCGACCACACCCAGATCGACGCGCTGGCGACCGAATTGCAGCGCATGGGCGCCAGCCTCAGCGCGTCGTCGATGCGCATGGATCCGCTCTCCGTGCCGCTGATCCGCGCGCTGGCCGAGACCGGCGCCAGGAATCTCACCGTGGCGCCCGAAGCCGGCTCGCAGCGGCTGCGCAACGTGATCAACAAGACGCAGACCGAAGAGCAGATGATGGCCGCGGTGGCGCTGGCGCAGGAGTTTGGCTTCCCGCAGCTCAAGCTCTACTTCATGGTCGGCCACCCCACCGAGACCGACGACGATATTCAGGCCATTATCGATTTCACGTTGGCCGCGCGCAGCCGTTTCAAGCGGCGCATCGCCATCAACGCCACGCCCTTTGTGCCCAAGGCGCACACGCCTTTCCAGTGGGAAGGCATGACGCCGGTGACTACGCTGCGTGCGCGACAGAAGCGGGTCTACCAGGCGCTGGCGCGGCACGGCGTGGAGGTGCGCGCGGACTCGCCCGACTGGGCCGAGGTGCAGGCCGTGCTCAGCCGCGGCGACCGCAGCCTGTCCGCCGTGCTGCTGGCGATCCCCTCCGGCGGGCTGACGGTGAAATCTTTCTTTGCGGCGATGGCCGAGTACGGGCTGGAGAAGGAGCACTACATCGGCGCGTGGACGATCGGGAATCCGCTGCCGTGGGATGTGGTGAAGAGCGACGTCAGCGAGAATTACTTCCACTACGAACTGCGCCGCGCCGCGCAGGATCAGACCGGGCTGAGCTGCCCGCCCGACAGCGCCGGCTGTATGGCCTGCCAGGCGTGCGACCGCGGCTGGGCCTTCCGCTACGGCGACAACGCCCACCGGCCCGTCCCTTCTGCCAAAGGCGGCCCCTGGCGCGCCGAGGATTGGCAACCGTGGACGCAGTTGAAGGCGCAGTCGCCCGTAAAGTTGGAAGAACAAGCAATTTGAAGCACTGAGCGTTGCGGCGCGAGAGGGCGATCCTTTGTTGGCAGGCTGAGCAAATCTCGGGCGACTACGCGGTCTGGCTGGGCGGCGCGGCCAACGAGGTGGGCGAATTAAGCCAGGCGCTCGTCGTCTCCGCCGCAACGCCGGTGCTCAACTATCTACTATCAGATCGGCTCCGAGGATACGTGCGGGCAGGGTAGCACGCAAGTGTTCGTCGACCAGACCGCGGTCAAAAGCTTCGAGCTTTGCCAGAACAAGAACACCGGTGACTGGACGTTAGAGACCATCGACCTCAGCGCCTATGCCGGCCAGACCGTGACGCTGCGCTTCCGCACGACGCTCAACGCCACGGGGAACAGCAACTTCTTCCTGGATGACGTGGCGTTTGTTGCGAAGGACAACGCACCCGGCGAAAACGCGTTTGAGCTATTCTTGCCGCTCACGGTGAAGGAATAATTTGACGCTCGTCAACAATCTTCCAGGAAGCTGTGAGCTTCCTGGAAGATGTTGGTGAATCCGTTGTTTCCGAAAATCCGTTGTAGTGTCCCCTTTACACCCGCGCTTTGTTCCGCAGCGCCTGCGCGTACAGTTCTACATACTGCGCGGCGCTGCGCTCCCACGAATAGTCCTGCTGCATGGCGGTGCGCATCATCTTGGCGATGTGCTGCGGCCGGTCGTAATAGGTGCTGACCGCCCAGCCGACCGTGTAGTAAATGGCGTCGGGCGTGGCGTCCCAGAACTTGAAGCCGACGCCGTCTCCGGTGCGCTCGACATATTGCTGCACGGTGTCGTCGAGGCCGCCGGTGGCGCGCACGATGGGGAGCGTGCCGTACTTGAGCGAGTAGATCTGGTTCAGGCCGCACGGCTCGTAGATCGACGGCATGATGAAGAAGTCAGCGCCCGCCTCGATCCAATGCGCGAGTTGGTTACTGTAACCGATGAAGCTGCCGATGCGCCCCGGATAGCGTGCGGGCAGGCCGGCGTAGAAACCTTCCAGCGCCTTATCGCCCGAACCGAGAATAACGAACTGCACGGCCATGTCGCTGACGATGCGCTCGATCGTCGCGGCCAGCAGGTCCAGCCCCTTCTGCGCCACCAGCCGGCTGACCACGCCGATGACCGGGATATTCGGATTCACGTCAAGCTGGAAGCGCCGCTGGAGCTCCGCCTTGCAGATGCGCTTGCCGGTGAGGTCGTCCACTGTATAGCGCGCGGGGATCAATTTATCCACCGCCGGGTTCCACTGCGTGTAATCGACGCCGTTGAGGATGCCGACATAGTCCTCGCCCCTGTCGTTGAGGTACGGCGCCAGGCCGTAGCCGAGCGCCGGCGTGCGCGTTTCGTTGGCGTAGGTGGGGCTGACCGTGTTGACGACGTCGGCGTAGGCGATGCCGCCCTTGAGAAAGTTGACCGCGCCGTAATCCTCAAATTTGTCGGGGGTGAAGTTGCTCCACTGCAAGCCGAGATAGTCGAAATTCGACGCGCCGTACTTGCCCTGGTAGGCGATATTATGGATGGTGAGCACGCTGGCCGCGCCGCCGAGGAGCGGGTCGTTCCAGTGCCAGATCTTCAGATACGCCGCGGCCAGCGCGGTTTGCCAGTCATGCACGTGCACGATGTCGGGCGCAAAACCCAAATCCTGACAAAGTTGCAGCCCGGCGCGCGTCAAGAAGCCAAAACGCTGTGGATTGTCGGCTGAAATCGTTGAAATTCTCGTCGTGGTAGAGGCCGGCGCGCTCGAAGTACTTGTTGCTCTCGATAAAGTAAACCGGCACGCCGTCGCTGTCCGCCACATCGACCGCGCACCACTCTTGCGTGTTGCCCATCCACACGCCCATCGCGTCAAAGTGACGACGCAAGCCGTAGCGCGGCCCATCGATGCTGCCGTAGCGCGGCATGACGACGATCACCTCATGCCCCATCCGTTGCAACACCTGTGGCAGCGCGCCCACGACATCGGCCAGCCCGCCGGTTTTGGCAAAAGGCACGACTTCCGATGAGATCATGACAATTTTCAGCTTCGGCTCCACAATCATCTCCTTGTTGGAAAACTCCAAGACCCCATGTTCTTATCGCCCCAAAACAATCCCCGCGGCCAACAATAAGCTATACAACAGACCCAGCCGTGCAGTGCCGGCCAGCGTGTGATTGAGCGTGGGGCCGTCCGTGGCCGTCATCAGCGTGCGCACGAGTTGCACCGCCAGCGGCGCGGTGAGCCAGGCCAGCAGCACCCACGCGCCCGCGCCCTCCACCAGCCAGAGCACCAGCGTCACGCCATAGGCGACAGCCACGAAAAGTGCGTATTCGAGCCGCGCGCCGCGCCGGCCCAGACGCACCGCCAGCGTGCGCTTGCCCGCGCGGCGGTCGGTGTCGATATCGCGGTAGTTGTTGACGATGAGGATCGCGGTCACCAGCGCGCCCACGCCCACCGACGCCGTCACCACGACGGAAGTCAGCGCCAGGCTCTGCACGTAGTAAGTTCCACATACGGCAACCACGCCGAAGAAGAGCAAGACAAAAACTTCACCCAATCCGTAGTAGCCAAAAGGAAAAGGCCCGCCCGTATACGCCAGGGCCGCCACGATCGCGGCCACGCCCACAATGAGAATTGGCCAGCCACCCACCCAGATGAGATAAAGGCCGACCAGCGCGACTGCCGCAATCACGGCAATGATGCCCTTGCGCAGGTCCGCGGGCGTGATCAGGCCGGCGCTGGTCACACGCACCGGCCCCAGACGATCATGCGGGTCGGCGCCACGGAAGAAGTCGGAATAGTCGTTGGCAAAGTTGCTCAGGACTTGCAACAGCAGCGCACCCAACGCCGCGGCCAGCGCCGGCAGCCAGGCCAGGGTGTTATCGGCAAAGGCCAGCGCGGTCCCCACAATGACGGGGGAAAGCGCGGCCGGCAATGTTTTTGGCCGCGCTGCCAGCAGCCATGCCTGTCGTCGCGTAATGGTTTCGGTGGCCATGTTCTGTCTCATGTTCGTTGTGCGCGCTTGTCGTTCCACTTCGGTGACTGCTCAACGCTATTGTATCATCTCAGCAGCTACGCCGCAGATTGACGATATGAAATGAGAATTTGATGCACATCCAGCCATTGACAACCCGCAAGATCACCACCACCGACCGTGACCTCTTTGCCATTCTTGACCAATATCTGACCGAATTCAACGAAGGGGAGATCCTGGCGATTGCGTCCAAGATCGTCGCGCTCTGCCAGGGACGCACCATCCCTATGACAGAGGCCAGTAAGGCCGCGCTGATTGAGGCCGAATCGACCTATTTTCTACCGGCCACGCTCAGCCGCTATGAGGTCTACCTCACCATCAAGGCGCACGCGCTGATGCCCTTTGCCGGCATCGACGAGTCGAACAGCGACGGACAGTATGTCCTGTGGCCGCAGGCGCCGCAGGCTGCCGCCAAGGCCATCCGCGGCTATCTTCAGCAACGCTTTGGGCTGCATCGCGTGGGGGTGATTATCACCGACAGCCGCCCGCTGCCACTGCGCTGGGGCGTGACCGGCTTCACCGTGGCGCACAGCGGTTTTCTGGCTTTGTACGACTACCGCGGCCAGTCCGATCTTTTTGGCCGCCCGCTGCAGATGACCCAGGCCAACGTTGCGGATGCGCTGGCCGCGGCCGCAGTGTTGGTGATGGGCGAAGGCAGCGAACAGACGCCCCTCGCCCGCATCGCCGGCGCGCCCTTTGTGGAGTTTCAGAATCGCGACCCGACGCCGGAGGAACTGGCGGCCCTGGTCACCAGCATCGAGGATGACCTCTATGCGCCGCTGCTGAACGGCGTCGCTTGGCAGCGCGGCAAGGGCTGAGCGAGGAGCTGACTTTGCCAGTGGGTAAGATGCTCAATCCTCTAGCCCAACAATTTGGTCAAAGATCAAGTCGGCGCAGTGGACACAAACCGCACGTACGATCTGCCAGTCTTGCCAACGCGGGGCAAGATTTTTGTACTCGGCAAGCTTCACCACCTCGAGGTCGTAAGGCAACGGCTGCGCAAGTTGAATCTGCAACTGCTGTAAGGCCGATTCGTCGTTCGGCTGTGGATAGAAGCGATCAAACGAAAGTAAGGCAAGCACAACGTGATCATCTCCCATGTGCTCAGCCAAGGCAACGAAATCGAGATAATCACGCGTTGCGTTTCGCCTGAGAATCAGCACGCCTTTGATACGCAGAATCTCTGCCTCAGTAGGGATGGTGAGCAGTTTTCCACCAATTTCGATCTGAGTTACTTCTAGAGGGATATCTCTAATCAACTGACGCACGCCTGTCTCGATGCCCTCCAGACTGCCAAGAATCTGTACAGGGCGTTTGACGCGCGCCGTCTGCCAACCGGCGACAGCCTCCAATTCGACAAGCACCTGATCGAAGCGTAACCTCAAGTCAGTGACAACATGATCGGCGTCAGTCGACAAACGATGTCGTGCATAGACTGCCGAAGCTGTGCCACCCACCAAAACGGCGCCAGGCAAAAGATGTTGCAAGTGAATAGCGGCGGCAAGCACCTGTTCCCACTCAGGCATTGTTTCGTTCGGCATAATGCTTCCAGAAATGGTAACGTTGAGCGTATGGATCAGCGATGTGCGCCGCGCAGACACGCACCACCTTCTCGCGTACAGTTGGGTCAGTGAGCAGAGCTGTGCGTAATGCAGCCCAATCCCGACGTTTGCCGCGCGCAATGATGTCATCGATAGCAGCTAGGGTATATTCCTGATGCGTGAGATGGCGATGCTGCATAAGGCGAAATAGTGCTGTTCTGTGAAATTTACTCAATTTGGCAGAAATTCATTACTTCACGAAACTCACACAAAGCCACCAAGAGCACAAAGGACGCTAGCTTCAACTTTGTGAATTTGTGTCTTCGTGTGAGACCAAATCCTGAACTGCTGAAATTATATCATGCAGCAACAACGAGCGACGACTGTGGTAAAAGCGCCTTGTCAGGCCTTTACCAGCTTCTTGCGCAGGTGCGCCGCCAGTTCGCCAAATTCGGGGCGGTGCGCCAGGATCGTGGCCGCCTCCAGCAGAATCTCCTGCTTGCCGCGCCGCCGCTCGCGATAGGCCGCCTGGCGCAGATCGTGCAGCAACTCCTCGTGTCCTGCCACGACGATGGACATCACCAAGTAGCGATAAATGTCGAAGTCGGTGGTCTCGTCAAGGAAGCGGGTAAAATAGACGCGGCCCAACGGCCCTTCGCTGTGATGTAGCAGCAGGTCAAACAGCCCCATGCGCAGAATCGATGACGGTGTGGACGCATATTTCTCTAGCAGACGCTCGACCAGCGCGGCGGGAAGCATCGTCAGTTGCCGCAGACATTCGGCCGTCACTTCAGGGAAGACAGTCGCGGTAGTCTCGTTGCGCGGCGTGTTCTGACAGGCGATCAGATAGAGCGGCAAACTCTCGCCAAGCGCGCCCAGCACGCGCGCCGCGGACACCGCGGGCTCGCCCGTCATGCGCGCGGTATAGGGATCGACCAACAGGCGGGTGGCGTGATAGCGCGCCAGATCGGCATTGACCTCGACCAGCGCCACCAACGCCGCGGCGCGGAGCAGCACAGCATCCTCGGCAAAGTCCGGCGGCCAGAATTCGTAGGTTTCACAGGCCTGCGCCAGCCAGTCCGCATCGGCCGGTCGCGCGGCGGCACGCAACGTATCCAACACGGCGCGGCGCATGTAGCCGCCTTGATCGTGCTTGCCCTTGTCGCGGCTGAAGCGGTCGTAGAGTTTGCGCAGCGCCGGTCGCGCGGCGTCGGTAGGGTGCTCGGCCAGCACTTTGAGCGCGGCCAGCAAGATGTCTTTGCTGTGGCTGCCTGCAAGGATCGACGCGGCCAGCGCTGACGCGGCCGCGGGGTCGTCAGCCAGGCCACGCAGCACGGCCACCGGTGAGGACGGATTAAGACTCATGGCTCACCTCTTCATTTCTGCGTAGCCGAAAGACCAGTTCGCTGGCAAACACAAAGCGTTCGACCGCCCAGCCACGGCCTTCAAGCAAGGCATCCATACGCGCCGTGTAGTGCTCGACCATGCCCTTGCGCCGCCCGCCCAGGCTGTGCGCCGGAAAAGAGACGATCAACACCGATGCGGCCACTCCGTCGAGCAGACGCTCCCCGATGTGCTTGTCCAACTGCTCCAGGCACGGCACGATCTTGAGCAACAGCGCCACGTCGATCGGTTCAGGCAACTGCGGAGACGACTCTGCGTCTCCGCAGTTCTGCATCTCTGCGTCAAAATCGTGCTCTTGCAAACAATCCAGATGCGGCGCGCCGTCGAGCAGGTTCCAGACAAAAGCGCGCCCGCGGCGTCCACTTTTCTCCAACCACCAGGCGAGAAAATCCATTTGCTCCCGATCCACGTCGCACGCAAAATACGCTGCGTCCTTCGGCAGCTTCATCCACGGCAGCGCCAACGGGTTCAACCCGCAGCCCAGGTCGAGCACGCTGCGGATCGGGCCGAGACCGTCAAAGATGGTGTGATAGAACTCATCAAGCATCGGCAATCGTTCGCACGTGGAATGATGAGCCTGCATGACGGAAAGCAACGTGGCGCGCAGCGACGCTGCATCCGACGCCGCATCGAGAGTTGCACGCCACGCGGCAAAGTCGGAGCGCCCGTCCCAATATGCGGCCACGCTTTGATGGAGCCGGCGCTTGACCTGCTTGATGGCGTCTTTGGCGCGTGCGCCCTTGGCAAGCTCCTGTGCGGCGATCTCGGCCGCCAACGCCGGGTCGATCTGCGCATATTTGGCGCTCGCCAACACTGCCTGCACGACTTCCTCTATCGACGCCACATTCCCACCCTTTGTGTCCTTTGTGTCTCCGTGTGAGCAAACCAAACCTCACCTCACACCAAGCCACAGAGAACACCAAGAAAAGCAAGGACAAGCATTCCCTTTGTGCACTTTGTGTCTCCGTGTGAGCAAACCAAACCTCACCTCACACCAAGCCACAGAGAACACCAAGAAAAGCAAGGACAAGCATTCCCTTTGTGCACTTTGTGTCTCCGCGTGAGCCAATCTTTTTATAAACTCTGACGCAGATGCTCCATCAAACGCGCCATGAAACGCAGGTTGTGGATCGTCGCCAGCCGCTGAAAGGCCGCCTCATTGGCGCGATAAAGATGGCGCAGATAACCGCGGCTGTAACGCCGGCAGGTCAGGCAATCACAGCCTTCCTCCACCGGCCGCGCATCCTTGATGTACTTGTCGTCTGTGATGTAGACAAAACGGAACCAGGATTTATCAGGGGCGAGAGGCGAGGGGCGAGGGGCGGCGCCTGCAAAGGTGTACAGCCGGCCGCGACGGGCGTCGCGCGTGGGCAGCGCACTGTCGAAAGTCTGGTAGCCGAGGGCCGCGGCCGCCGCAATGTTGACCGGATGGCCGATGCCCAGCCCATGCAGGGGATAGGCTGGAGGGATCAGCGACCGCGTCAGCGCCAGCATATCGTGCACCAGGTTGCCCTGGGCATCGAGCGGCCAGCCGCCGTAACCGTAGCCGTCGAAGCCGATCTCCAGCAGCGCTTCGGCGCAGCGCGTGCGCAGTGCGGGTGAGCCGCCGCCCTGCACCACGGCAAAGAGCAACGGGCGGCGGTCAGGCGTCTTCTTTTGCGCGCACAGATGGTCGAACTCCGTGCGGCAGCGTTTGGCCCAGGCAAGCGTGCGCCGCACCGAAAGCTCCTGTACGTCCATCGGGTCGTCGACGTGCGTGCAGTCGTCCAGACACATCACAATGTCCGCGCCATAGCTCATCTGAAGCTGGACGCACTTTTCCGGAGTCAACTGAAACTTGCGCTCCGCCCCTTCCGGCCGCACGACAATGCCATTGTCGGTGAGCGAACCGAGTTTGGGCTGTTCGCGGATCAGCGAGTATGCCTGGAAGCCGCCCGAATCGGTGAGGATAGGGCCTCGCCAGCCCGCCATTGTGTGGAGGCCGCCCAGCGCCTGGATTGTGGAGGTGCCCGGCTGCTGCATCAGGTGGAAGGTGTTCATCACCAGCGCGTCGATGCCCGCGGCCTCGACATCGGCGCTGTCCACGGCGCGCACGACGCCCAGCGTGGCGTCCGGCAGAAACGCGGGCAGCGGCAGCGCGCCGTGCGGAAGGTCGATAACGGGGCGCAGGCTACCAGTCACCTTTAATCGCCCGCTGCAGATCGCGCTCGTTGTCACGTTTGGCAATGGTGTCGCGCTTGTCGTGAAGCTGCTTGCCGCGCGCCACGCCCACCTCAACCTTGGCGCGGCCGCGCTCGTTGATGTAGACGCGCAGCGGCACGAGGGTGTAGCCGCGCCGCGTGGCCGCTTCGTGGAGGGCGTTGATCTCGCGGCGGTTGAGCAGCAGCTTGCGGTCGCGGCGCTCCTCATGGTTGAAGCGATTGCCCTGCTCATAGTGGGCGATATTGACGTTGAGCAGCCACGCCTCGCCATTTTTGACGAGCACAAAGCCCTCCTGCAAGCTGATGCGCCCACCGCGCACTGACTTGATCTCGGTGCCGGTGAGCACGATGCCCGCTTCATAGATTTCTTCGATAAAATATTCGTGACGAGCCTTACGATTGGTCGCCACGGTGCGCGCTCCACGCGCTGCTTCCTTAACGTTTGCCACTGTATTTCCTAGTGATCAACTATTTGACAATCTTTCCACTTTAGCGAGGTGACAGTCACTTTTGGAAGTGACTGTCACCTCGCGGACTCTTACTGCACCGGCGGCAACTCCGGATCGCCGCCCAGCAACTCGATGGCTTTGGTGAGCTGCGGGTCGCGCTGCGCCTGGCGATCCTCGTCCGTCAGTTCCACTGCCACGTCCGGCGCCAGCCCCGCGCCATCGATGGTGCGGTCGTCGGGCGTAAACCAGCGTGCGATGGTCACGCGCAGGATCGAGCCGTCGCTCAACGTTTGCGGCAACTGCACGCTGCCCTTGCCATAGGTCGTAGCGCCCACCAATTGCCCGCGCTTCCTATCCTGGATGGCGCCGGCCACGATCTCGCTGGCGCTGGCGCTGCCTTCGTTGACCAACACGACGATCGGCAAATCACCCATCACAGGATCTTCTTCAGTCACATAGACATCTTGTTTGCCGTCGGCAAAACGCTCGATCAGCACCTTCTCGCCCTTGGGCAAAAAGACGCTGGCGACCTCGACCGCCTGGCGCAGCAGTCCGCCCGGATTGCCGCGCAAATCAAAGATCAGCGCGGATGGCTGCTGTTCGAGCGCGGCCGTCACGGCATTGCGCACGAGTTGACCCGCATTCTCGTTGAAGGTGTTGAGCTTGACGTAGGCGATATCCCCGCCCACGGTTTCGGTTTCAATCGTTGGAATCTCGATGCGGTCGCGCACAACTTCGACGTCGAAGGGTTGTTCTTCGGTCAACCGCACAATGGTCAGCACGACGGAGGTGCCCTTCGGCCCGCGAATTTTCTCGATGGCCGAGGTCAGGTCTGTGCCGATGATCTCCTCGCCGTCGATGTGCGTAATCAGATCGTCGCGCCTGATGCCGGCTTCCCAGGCAGGCTGGTTCTCGAAGGGTTCGACGATGCGCACGGTGTCGAAGTTCATGTCCCAATCGACGCGTGCGCCGATGCCTTCAAAGCTGCCCTGCAGATTGGTGCGGAAAAACTCCGCCTCGTCGGGCGACATAAACGAAGTGTTCGGATCCTCGACCTGGCTCAACACGCCGCGAATGGCGGCATAGGTGGCTTCGTCGGATGCGGGCAATTCCCCGTAAAAGTCGCGATAGAGGATGTCGATCGCCTCCCAGAAGAGCGGGAAGCGGGCGCGCAGGGAGGCAGCGGCGCCTTCATCCTGGCCCGTGGCGACCGGCGGCGCGTCGCTCCATTTGCCCGCGGCAAAGCCAATGCCCAGGCCACCCACAAAGAGCAGCCCAGCCACCACGATCGACAGACAAGTAATCAGCAGTGGCCGCATACGCGTAGATTTCGACGCGCCCACCGCGCGGGCGTTCAGTTCGGGTTCAATCATCTATGTTCGCTTCCTCATCACGCATTTGATCATCAACTTACTTCCTGGCTTCCTGCACGAGCGGCAACGCGGCAATCGCGGCGGCAAGCGGGTCGTCACCTTCGGCCACGGGCACATCCGGCGTCAACCCCTGGCCGCTGATCTGCCGGCCGGTAGGCGTCAGCCATTCGGCGTTGGTGACGTGCAGACTGCTGCTGTCGCCGAGTTCATGGATCAACTGGACGCTGCCCTTGCCAAAGGTCTGGCTGCCAATCAGCCGGGCGCGATCATGATCGTGCAGCGCGCCGGCCACGATCTCGCTGGCGCTGGCCGACCCGCCGTCCACAACGAGCACCAGCGGCGCGTTGGCAGCCAATTGGCCGGGCGTGGCGGTGAACTCTTTGCGCGTGCCGTCCGCTTTGGCTTCGATCAAAATCACGCCTTCGTCCAGCCAGAGATCGGCCATCTCGACAGCGATGTTGAGCAACCCACCGGGATTGCCGCGCAGATCCCAGATATAGCGCGTGGCGCCAGCCGCCTGCAGTTCCTCGATCGCCTGGCGCATCTCTGCGGCGCTGCGTTCGGAGAAAATCGTGTGGCGCAGATAGCCAACGTCGGCGGTCTGTGGATTCTCATCGAGCAGCCGCCACTCGATACTCGGCGTCTCGATCTCGGCGCGCGTGACGGTAAAGGTCAATGTCTCGGCCGCACCGCCCGACGCCGGCGTGCGCTCGACGAGGAGCGTCACCTGCGAACCCGGCTCGCCACGGACGAGGACGACGATCTCCTCGCTGGACATTGTGGCCGTGATCGATGCGCCATCCACCTCGAGCAGCCGGTCGCCGGCGAGGATGCCTGCCTGCGCGGCCGGCTGTGCGGGCAGTGGATGCAATAGCCAGCCAGCAGCCGTCTGCTCAAGGGTGGCGCCAATGCCGCCGAACTTGCCCGCCAGTTGGTCGCGCTCTAGTTCGCGCGGCTGCGGTTCAACGAAATAAGTGTACGGATCGCCAAAACGTTGCACCATGCCGGCAATGGCGCCGTAGGTGCGTTGCACATCGTCAGGCTTGGTTCCGTAGAAGTCGCGATCCAGCAGGCTCCAAACCTGCCAGTAATTCGCCATGGCATCGGCCGCAGGTTGCGGCGCCAACACCGTGACGGGTTGAGCGTGGATCAGCGGGTAGGCGGCATATCCGGCAATCAATGCCAGGACCACCATGAACATTGCGGCCAGCGCGGCCAGGATTCTGCGTCCAGCCATAGCGCACGATTGTACCACACGCCCAAACGCAATGCACGGCAGGTGCAATATTAAACACACTTTGCGTCTATTCAAAATGGAGGCTTTGTCAACCAGGCTAGCTTCCGGTATGATAGGCCATCGTCCGCGCTCCATCTTTCACCAGCCGTTACGCAGAAGGAGCATTCATGAGCAAAACCATCATGACCCGTCGTCTGACGGACTGGTTCGACGACCTCAATCTTAGCGTGCAGGCAGTCGATGCGCCGCCTGCTGGCAGCACCGTGTATCTGCTCAAAGATGTATTCACGACCATCGATGGGGCGTGGGAAGCCGGCGACGCCCGCTATGCGCTGCCACAGTGGGCAAAAGATGCCTACGATCAGCCGGCGCGCAGGATGGAGCTGCAAAAACAGAGCCATCTCTACGCCGCAGTAGTCGATGCGAACGGTGCGCTGATCGCCCAGCAGGTGATTCGCTTCACCAATCGCTTCGACCCAGACGCGCCGAACAACCGCACCACGCAGGACGCCACCGGCTGGGCCACCTTCACCATGTTCAGCAGCAGCAACTATGACCCTACGATCGGCGACCAAGGCCCGTGGTGCTGGGCGCCGCTTGGCCTGGCCGAGACGCTGTGCGGCGGCGGGCGGCCACACGACGGCCAGAGCATCTCACTCTTTGCCGTCTGGCAAATGACAACTGCCACCAACGAAGAACCCACGCTACCCACGCCACCCACACCTCCCACACCTCCCACACCTCCTACACCGCCGCCAACGCCGCCAACGCCTGTCCTTGAGCGAAGACGCGGCGCGTGGGTCAGCCCAATGCGTCTATCGATCAAGTCGATCTCCGACCGCCCCGACCACCCCACCGTTGCGCCTGGCGATGAGGTTTACCTGATCAAGGATGTCTTTACGACGCGCGACAGCAGTTGGGAGCCATCGAACGTTTACGGCAGCATTGACGCATGGGCGCGCGAAGCTTATCTCAAACCCGTCGGCGATCCCGAATATTTCGACGACGCGGGCGCCGACCATCACCTGTTTGCGCTGATCCTCGACCGCGACGGCAACAAAATTAAGATGCAAGATCTGCTCTACTGGTCGGACGGCTTCGAGATGCTGGGCGAGCCAACGTACGACGGCTATGCCCAAGGCCCGGGCGATTACCGCTATCCGATTACCAAGGAGAAGTCGGGCTGGGGCAACATCGTCATGTTTGGCTCCAGCTATGTGCCCGAGCGCGGCGAGCAAGGCCCGTGGTGCTGGACGCCGCGCGGCCTGCCCGCCGAGGTGATGTGCGGCGGCGGCATGCCGGCCAACCTGCATATCTCCACCTTCGTCGTCTGGCAGGCCGTGCCGGCGGAGCAATGGATTGCGCCGACGCCGGAACCCACGGAACAGCCGACAGAGTGGGATCACACCATTTTTATTCCGTTTGTCGCCAGCGATGTGCAAGCCCCTGCGGCCGCACCTTCCGCGGCTGCGCCTATGCCCGATCTGCCGCAAGCCGTGTTGGAAATGATCCGCGGCGGGGCGTGGAGCCGCGCCGGCATCGAGCTGCGGCCGGGGTCGGTGCTGGCCGAGTATGCGCGCCGCGCCGGTCTGGGCATGCCGGTCACTGCCGAGTTTGTCAGCGCCGGCCAGCGCGTGCAGGGGTTCCTCGGCGGCATCGTGCTGGCCTCGGTCAATGACCCACAGCGCGTGACGCATATCGCGTGGTGAGATGCAATAGAACGCGGAAAAGCGCGGATTTGGCGGATACACGCAGATTCAGTAGTTCACAATTTTGCCTCACACAAAGACGCAAAGCGCACAAAGAGAATTTCTTGCTTCGTTTTTCTTTGTGTCCTCCGTGTCTTCGTGTGAGGCCATGAATTTGTTGTCCCATCATCAGAAAAGAGACGGCGCCTGTGAGTACAATTTTGATTGAAAACGGTGCAGTGCTGACCGTCAATGATGCGGCGACCCTTCACGAGCCGGGTTATGTGCTGATCGAGGGCGACACGATTGTCGCGGTTGCGCCCGGCGTTGCGCCTGATGCCGTGCGCTCCTCGGCGTCTACCATCATCGACGCCACGCGCATGGCGGTGATGCCCGGTATGGTCAACGCGCACACGCACCTCTTCCAAACCTTTCTGCGCGGCCTGGCCGACGACAAGCCGCTGCTCGACTGGCTGGCCGCCGCGATCTGGCCCGTCGCACAGGCGCTGACCGAAGAGGAAGCCTACGTCGCCGCCAAGCTGGGGCTGGTGGAGAACCTCCGCAGCGGCGCCACCGCGGTGATCGACCACCAATACATCCACACCGAGCCGGGCAACGATGACGGCGTCTGCCGCGCGGCCGAGGAGATCGGCGTGCGCTTCCTGCTCGCGCGCGGCTGGACCGACATGGGCTATCATCCCGCCTTTATGGAGACGCCCGGCCAGATCATGGCGGAGATGGAACGCCTGCACGCCGCCTGGCATGGCCGCGCCAACGGGCGCATCCGCATCGAGTTTGCGCCGCTGATCCCGTGGGGTTGCTCGGACGCCACCATGCAGCGCACCTACGCGCAGGGCAAGGCGTGGGGCGTCGGCTGCATGATCCACATCGCCGAGACGCGCAAAGAAGTGGAGATGAACCTCGACCTGCGCGGGCTGCGCCATGTCGAATGGCTGGCCAGCCTGGGCACGCTCGGCCCCGGACGTGCAGTTGGTGCACAGCGTCTGGCTCGACGACCACGAGCTCGACCTGCTGGTGGAACATGGCGGCGTGGTGGTGCACTGCCCGGTCGCCAACATGTACCTGGCGTCGGGCATGGCGCGCGTGCCGGAGATGCGCCGCCGCGGCATCACCGTAGCGCTGGCGACCGACGGGCCTGGCTCCAACAACAACCAGGACATGCTCGAGGTGCTCAAGACCACGGCGTTGTCGGGCAAGGTGAGCACCCTCGATGCGATGGCGCTGCTGCCGGAAGAGGTGATCTGGATGGCCTGCCGCGGCGGGTCGCACGCCTTTGGCCAGCCAGCCTTCATCGGTTCGTTGGAGGTAGGCAAGAAGGCGGACGTCGTGCTGGTCGATCTCGACACGCCCTTTGCCATGCCGGTGCACCGCGTGCCGTCGGCGCTGGTCTACAACGTCAACAGCGGCAGCGTGGACACGGTGATCGTCGACGGGGCAATCCTCATGCGCGACAAGCAAATGCTGGTGGTCGATGAAAAGGCGCTGCTGGCGGAGGCGCGGGCGGCGTGTACGCGGCTGTTCGAGCGGGCGGGGATTGCTGGATAGCATCATATTCACCGGAGAAGCAGCAATGACATTTACTCTTCAACGCATCAGCGAATCCGAACTGCAACTTCTCGCTAATGAGATTTTGCCGGACAGGCTTGCCAGCCGGCTTGCCGACGGCGCGCTGCCACCGCCTGTTGTCGCACAAACCGCGCTGGATCATCTACGCGCGGGGGAAGCAGAGCCGTGGTGCAGCGTTTACCACATTGTCAGAGACGAAGATGGGGTTGTCAGCGGCGGCTGTGGCTTCAAGCATCCGCCACGCGAGGGTGAGGTCGAAATCGGTTATGGTGTGTCACCTGCCTGGCAAAATCACGGTGCGGGCACAACCGCTGTACGCGAGCTGTGCAAGATAGCCTTTGCGAGTGAAAGAGTACAAATTGTGTTGGCTCAGATCAATCCGGAGAATCTGCCGTCGAGCCGTGTCGCCCAAAAACTCAACTTTGTGCGCGGCGATGTAGTCATCGACGCTGACGGCGAGTGGCTGGCACAGTGGCGGCTCATCAAGCCAGCCGCGGCTACAGCCTGAGGCGACATGAATCCCACAGGAATCACGCCTCATGCCAGTAATTGAATCGGGGTTCCTTGACCTGACCGCTGCGCTCGACGTAGCGGCCTTCTGGGCCGAGAATGAACAGTGCCACGCCTTCACCCCTGCCAAGCCGCGCTGCGCCGCCTCCTTCTCGCCCGACGACCACTGGCTCTTCGAGTTCCTCCCGGTTCCCTCCACGGTGCGCTATTACCAGGACAAGCCGCACCGGGACAGCCTGCATCGCGAGGCCAACCGCATCACGCAGCAGTACGTCGGCAAAGCTTTCTTCGACGAGGACTCCTGGCAGCACACGCCCAAACGCATTGAGAATCTCTTCGGCTGCGAGTTTGCCTATCACGAAGGCAGCACGCCCTGGCTCGTCCCCCTCACCGACGATCCGGTCGAGTTTGGCGCATCCTCGATCGCGCCGAGGCGATCGATCTGGCGACCTGGGCTTTTCCGGCTGAATTTACGGACGAATGGAAGCGCGCCAGCGCGCCGGCAAAACCCTGCCCGCGCTCGGAACGGGCAGCCGCGGCCCTGCGACGATCATCACCTCGGTGCTCCAGCCAGAGACCGCCATCTTCTGGATGATCGACCATCCGGACTTGATGCACCGTTTCAGCACGATCCTGGCCGAAAAGATGGTCGAACTGAACAGAGTGCTGCGCGCCCTCAGCGGCAACACGGCGCCGGGCTGGTGGATCACCGACGACAACTGCGCGCTGCTCAATCGCCCGCTCTATCGCGAATACTGCTACCCGGTGCTGGCGCGCGTGCTCGACGCGCTGGCGCCCGGCGGTGCGCGGCGCTACCAGCATTCCGACAGCGCGATGGGCCACCTGCTCGACGACCAGTACGCGCTCGGCATCCGCGAGGTCAACTACGGCCCGACCGTGGACGCCGGCCTGATCCGCGAGAAGATGCCGGACGCGCTGATCTGCGGGCAACTGCCGCCTTTCCTGCTGCGCAACGGCAGCCCTGACGCCATTCGCGGGCGCATCGTCAGCGATTTCGCCAAGGCCGGGCAGAGCGGCAGGCTGCACGTCACCACCGCGGGGTCACTAGCCGAGGCACGGGCGTCGGGCGAATGCGGTGGATGATGTGGGTGGTGCAGGAGGGGTGCCGGTATGATGGGAGCAGTCTGTAAAAACCTCGACGTTTGGCGATTCAAAGCCTATATGGTTTCGGCTGACGCATCACTCGTTGCCGAAAACAATAAAAGTAACCCAAGTTGCCACCTAAGGGCGGAAGATAGAGAAGATGGAAGAGCCAGGACGAAGAGGATGGTCTTGAGTTCAGAACCATCGGCGTGACAGCGTGAATGTGTTTGGGCAGGAGGCGTTCGATCTGGCTGCCTGCGGTTTCGACTTGTTTGCGATAGTGGGCGAGCAGGTAAGTCATCCATGGCTCCCGCGGTCGTTTGGAGTTGGCTTTGCGAATCGGCAAGAGTAATCGGTCGCAGTCAGCCATGACATCTTCGATGTGGTAGACGTTATAGGCTTTGTCGCCGATGATCCAAGCCTGCGGTGGAAGGTCAAAATCGAACTGGTCGAGTGCGGACGTATCGCTGAACGCACCGGGCGAGAGCAGGAACTCGACAGGAGTCCCTCTTTGGTGACGACCAGATGAATCTTGAGTCCATAAAAGTAGCGTTTCTTGCTGGCTTGATAGCCTCGATAGGCTTTGTCCCGATAAAGCTTGCAGCGGCGAATCGGTAATTGTCACAGACTGCGACCGGTAGGCTGTCAATGATGTAGATGTTTCCGTCGTTGCGCTCTTTGGCAACGTCGCCCACCAGCCGGAAAAGCGTCATAAACTGGTGCTTCACTCGCTTGAGACGACGACAGAGGCGACTGCGGCTGATTGTTCTCTTGAGATAGCCCTGTTCGTACAGCAGCACGCACGCCATTGCCTGATTGCCGCCAAAGTACATGGCAGCCACCATGGCGATCGTCATGACTTCGGCGTCGCTCAGCACACATTGTGGATCATCTCGATGATGTTGCCATTTCAGCAAGTCGTCGCACAAGCAGTATACGAGTACAATGTTGGTGTCCATGGAGTTCTCCGTTCTCTGTCTTGGTTTGTCGACCTGTAACAGTAACGGAACTCCATGGCATTTTCAACTCACCCTCAAGGTAGCAACTTGGGTTATTTACAGGTCTTGATCCAGACTGGGCGGCTTTTAGGCGAAATTGCGGCCACGCTTGGGTACGAAGTGGTCAGGATCGATCTGTTCCGTACGCGACTTGCCACCGCTACCAGACAGCAACTGCGTGAAGAGGTCGTGGTGCTGCGGTGGCCAGGATGGCGTAAGACAAGCTGGTCACTATCGGCTGGTCTCCCTGGCCGAATTGACTCCGGAAGAAGTTGCCGCCTATCTGGTGCGACCTGAGTAAGGTGGTCGTCGCCAAGTGCTGTGCTGCGCAATGCGTTGAAGTCAGGAGCTACATTATGACCGTTGCATCGGTCCTCTACCCACTGATCGCCCGCAATATTTTCCCAGACGAAGAGACGGCTGTGCGCGAATTGGCGCTTGATTATATGCTGCGGCAGATTGAAGAAACTAAGAAAAGCGTTGCCCTGTTCGAACACAAGTACAGCATGTCATTTACGCAATTTGAACAATATCTTCATGCAAGAGCACGCCTGCTTGAATCATCTGCATTGGCGGAGAATCGGCGCCGGCGGCTGAGTCAAACTATCATGCTCGAAGAAGATGATTGGATCGACTGGAAAGCTGCACACGAGATGTTGGAAAGCTGGCTTGGTCTGCAGCAAGAGGTAGATCGTTGACGCTCTCCATGCCTGCGCTGCTTAGCCAGGTAAAAGCGGTGTTTGAATTTTCAGAAATTTGCCAGACAATTTTCTTGGTTGAAGCGCGTGAGTTGTCGTACAGTCAATTTCTTCTGAAGCTGCGAGTCGGTTTGAACAGCAAGCAGCAGCTTTAGATCAGATTGATATCCACATCATTTTCATACGATTGATGGCTTTGTAGTTGCCTCCTCTCTTTCTGGTGATCCGATGCTGGATCTACTGATTGTATTGGCTGCCATAGAAGAATTTCTGTCTGAATAACGATTGCCAAGGATATTCCTAATGGGTCCTCTCCACGGCCTCAAAATCATCGAATTCGCCGGCATCGGCCCCGGCCCTTTTGCCGCCATGCTCTTTGCCGACATGGGCGCCGAAGTGGTGCGCATCGAGCGCAAGTCCGCGGCGCGCCGATCGTTGAGCCTGCTGAGCCTCGGCCCGCTGGATGTTGCCAGCCGCGGCCGGCGCAGCGTCGCGCTCGATATCAAGCGCGCTGCCGGCCGCGACGCCGCGCGGCGGCTGATCGACCAGGCCGACGCGCTCATCGAAGGCTTTCGCCCCGGCGTGATGGAGCGGCTGGGGCTGGGGCCAGAGCTCTGCTTGGCGCGCAACCCCAAGCTGGTCTATGGCCGCATGACCGGCTGGGGACAAACAGGCCCGCTCGCCCACAGCGCCGGTCACGATATCACCTACATTGCGCTCAGCGGCGCGCTGCACGCTATCGGCACAGCCGAGCAGCCGCTGCCGCCGCTCAACCTCGTCGGCGACTTGGGCGGCGGCGCCATGATGCTGGCCTGGGGCATGATGGCCGCACTCTGGGAGGCGCAGCGATCCGGGCAGGGGCAGGTCGTCGACGCGGCCATGACCGACGGCGCCGCCTATCTGATGGCGATGCTCTACGGCGTCAAGGCGACCGGGCTGTGGAGCAACCAACGCGGCGCCAATCTGCTCGACGGCGGCGCGTTCTTCTATGGAACCTATGTGTGCAGCGACGGCAAGTTTGTGGCGATCGGCCCGATCGAGCCGCAGTTTTACGCGCTCTTTCGCGAAAAGATGGGCATCGACGACCCCGACCTGGCCGATCACTACGACCCGTCCACATGGCCGCAACAGCGCGCGAAGCTGGCCGCCATCTTCCGCACGCGCACGCGTGACGCATGGTGCGCGCTGCTCGAAGGCACGGACGCCTGCGTCGCGCCCGTGCTCGATATGGACGAAGCGCCGGAGCACCCCCACAATCGCGCCCGCACCACCTTCGTCACGGTGGACGATGTGGTGCAGCCCGCGCCGGCCCCGCGTCTCAGCCGCACCCCGGCCGCCATCCAGGGCGCGCCGCCCACCCCCGGCGCTGACACTGAAGCCGTGCTGCTGGGGTGGGGGTTTGGTCAAACCGAAGTGGAGGCATTACGTACAGCCGGTGCGATCGGATAAAGTTTGCAAAGAATGCTGGTCAAACAAAATCGATGCCCTTACGGGCGCCGATTAGAAACAGTCGCTGTGTAATTGTTAATTGGCTCCACCGGAATTCATGTGGTCGGGTCTTACGTGCCGGGGACGGGCTTGCGGTGCTTCGGTCGAGCAGACAGCGATCAGCCCGTCCCCGGCACGTAACCACACGAGATCCGCTTGACCCTGTTAATTGTTCGTCAGTCTGAGCCGACCCGCTGACTTTGCGTCGGCGGCGGATCCTCCGGTCGATACCACGGCGTGCCCAGCAGCGGCAGCAGCCAGCGATCCAAACCGAACCAGCCCGCATTTTTCCACGCCAAAACGATTAAAAACGCCAACACCAGCAGGAAGCCATTGGTGCTCGCTGACCCAGCCATGATGAAGTTCCAGTTCATGGTGGCGCCAAAAAAGGCGGCAATGCCAGTCAGTGCGCCCACGATCAGCGCAATGCCGATCAGCGTCTCGCCCCACATGACCACATTGGCAAACCAGGTGTACCAGCCATTGTCGAGCATGAACTGGATGAAGTCGCGATACCAGCCGTAGGCGATCGGTGGGCGTCCCTGCTCCGGCACCTGGACAGCGTTGGTCCAGAAGCCTTTGAGCGCTTCTCCGCTCGCCCATGTACCGCCGCTGATCTTGCCCCAGCCCGACTCAAGCCACTGCCAGCCCAGGAACACACGCACGATCAGCCACACCCACGCCATCTTTGTCGAGGCAAAAAGGAAGCGCGCAAGCGGCGGGTCAGGGATGATGACCTCGCCACGTCGATCCACAATATTTTCAGACGCCATAAATTCTCTCCTTAAAATTTGACTGCAACAATAACCGATCTTCGCGCATCCTTCTTGATCTGGCGGTAAGCTTTGCTCAGTTTGCGGTGACCGGTGTGCACCCGCTTCCCTGTGCGTGCGTTGCATCATGGCGTCGCCATCGGGTACACTGGAGGCAAGATCGCAGATCGGGTCGGGAGTCTCCTCCTCGCCGGCAGCATCCCTTTCTTCTATTCCACCGGTTTTCACCCAGAGCGAACAGGCGCCCCAATTCATGGACATCCAAGACCTCCGCACTCACATCTTCGTCGGCAATGACCTCAACGTGCGCCTCGAGTTCACCGGCGCCGAACTGGAGGCGATCTTCGAACGCCTGCTGCCGTTGCTGCGCGAACAGAGCCTGACCGTGCGCGACGGCGCGTGCGCGGCGGCAGCCAGGAGATGACGCTGAGCATGGCGCAGGCTGAAGCGCTGGGTAAGTACCTGGCCGCGCGCCCCGCCATCGAACGCGGCCAACGCGAGGAGCGCTATCTCACGCGGCTGATCATCGACCCGACCTATCGCCGCTGGACGACGCGCTATGTGGCGCTGACCGGCGGCTACCGCCCCGCGCCACAGCTCGACCCGCGCTATCGCGAGGTGCTGGTGCGCGGCGACGGTCCCGCACGCCAGATCGAGCGCCGGCCGCTCAAGGACATCCAGGAGGCGATGGCGCTGCACGCCGTCTTCATCGTGCTAGCGCGGCCCGGCGCGGGGAAGACGACCGTGCTTGAAAAGATCGCACTGGGGGAGGCGCACCGTGCGCTGTGCGTCGGCGACGCGGCGCGCCTCCCCTTTTTCGTGCGGCTCGCCGCGCAGAAGCCCGATGAGGACCCGCACGCTTTTCTGGCGCGGCTGTGGCAGATCGAGATGGCCTGCACGCCGGAGGAAGCCGCAGCCGAGTTGGCGGGGGTGCTCAAGCAGGGACGGCTCTGTCTGCTCTGCGACGCGCTCAACGAAGCGCGCCGCGAGCGCTACGCCGAACGCGTACAGGAGTGGAAGGCGTTCTGGCGCGGCCTGCCGCCGGGCAACGCCGCGATCTTCACCAGCCGCACGCTCGACTATCAGGGCGACCTGGCCGCGCCGCAGGTCGAGATCGACGCGCTGACCGACGACCAGATCGAGGAGTTCGCGGGCCGCTATCTCGACGACCCCGCGGCCGGCCGCGCCCTGCGCGACCTGCTCGCCACGCGCCACGCCGCCCTGCTGCCGCTGGCGCGCACGCCCTACTACCTGCTGCTGATGGTCGAAATCTACGCCGCGGAGCACGACCTGCCCGCCAACCGCGCTCGCTTGTTCGAGGGTTGGGTGCAGCGTCTCTTTGGCCGCGAGGAGGATCGCAACCATGCCCACTGGCTGCCCGCGGCCGCACAGCACCTGGCGCTGAGCGAGCTGGCCTACGCCATGCAGGCGCTGGGCGAAGGCACCCTGGTCGACCAGGCCTGGGCGTGCAACGTGCTGCCCGACGCGGTGACGCTGCCCGCGAGTGAGACGCAGCCGGCCCCGCAACCCGTCGTCACGCCGCCCGCGGCTGTGCTCGAGCTGGGGCACGGCGCCAGCCTACTGATGACGACCGCCGAGGAGGGGCTGCGCTTTGTCCATCACCTGCTGCAGGAGTATTTCGCCGCGGAGGCGCTGCTGCGCCGTTTCGCCGCGGGCGAGGATCTCGCGCCGCTGTGGCGCACGCCCTACACGCAGAAGGCGATGCCACCCGCGCCGCGCGGGGAGTGGGATCCGCTGCCGCCGCCCCCGCCCACGCGCTGGGAACAGACGACGATCCTGGCCGCCAGCCTCTATCCCGCGTTGATCGAGGCGGTGACCGCGGTCAACCCGGCGCTGGCCGCGGCGTGCGTGGTGGAGATTGGGAGATTGGAGAGTAAGAGATTGGAGAGTGAGGAGTCGGAGACTGACCATGCTGTGTCGTCAATCGCTCAATCTCCAATCGCCAATCTCCAATCCCGCATCTCCGCGCTCCTCCTCGACCGGCTGGGCAGCCCGGCTGTGCATCTGCGCAGCCGCATCGAGGCGGGGTTATGGCTGGGGCGGTTGGGCGACCCGCGCTTTGTGGTGGAGACGGTCAATGACGTGCGTGTGATCCTGCCGCCCGTGGCAGCGATTGCCGGCGGCAAGGCGACGATCGGCAGCCACTGGCTGGATCGGCTGGCCGACAAGAACGAGAAGCCGCGCCACGACGTGAGGCTGGCCGCCTACGCCCTCGGCCGCTATCCGGTCACCAACGCCGAGTTCGCCTGTTTCATGCAGGCGGGCGGCTACGAAGAGGAGACGCTGTGGACGGCCGGCGGCCAGTTCTGGCGTCGCGGGGAGCCGGCGCCGGGGGAGAATGACCCGGTGGATTGGTATATGGATCAGTGGCGGCGCAATCGAGAGCGGCCGCAGCGAATCGATGAACGCCTCAAGCAGAGCGTTTATACGCCGCAGGGCGCCGAGCAGTGGCATCGGTTGATCACCTGGACCGAAGACGAGATAACAGTATTGTTCCGTTCCTGGTATCGAACTGGGCAAGTGCGCCGACAGCCCGAATATTGGGACGACGACGCCTTCAACCACCCCAGCCAGCCGGTGGTCGGCGTGACGTGGTACGAGGCCATGGCCTATGCGACATGGCTGGCGCGGCTCACGGGTCAGGGCTGGCGGCTGCCGACCGAACCGGAGTGGGAGTGGGCCGCGCCGCGGCGCGCGTCTATCCCTGGGGCAACCGCTGGGACGCCGATCGCCTCAACAGCCTGGAAGCCGCGTGATGCGCACCACACCGGTGGGCGCGTACCCGCACGGCGCCACG
Source organism: Candidatus Caldilinea saccharophila (assembly GCA_016710365.1). Classification (GTDB taxonomy): domain Bacteria; phylum Chloroflexota; class Anaerolineae; order Caldilineales; family Caldilineaceae; genus Caldilinea; species Caldilinea saccharophila. The sequence goes on from JADJVW010000005.1 coordinate 224,209, forward strand.
CCCGACGGGATCTGCGATCTGGCCGGCAACGTGTGGGAGTGGACGGCGACGTGGCAGACCGAGTATCCTTACCGGGCCGATGGGTCGCTGGAAGACCCCGACCGTCCAGGCATGCGGATTGCCCGCGGCGGCGGCTGGACGGCGGTGCGCAAGATGGTGCGTGGGGGGTTTCGAGTCGGGGGCAATCCCGGGTACTGGGACGACTACCTGGGATATCGCCTCGCCAGGACTCTCTCTTGAGGCAGTTGTCCGCTGTTTGCTGTTGGCTGTTCCCTGTTGCGCCGCCGCAGGCGGCGCGCGAAATTTGAAAAAACACAACAACGGATGCGAGGAAACAACGGATTTGGGAGCGGGAGGTGGGAAGTGGTTCTGTCTGGGGCACGATCAAATCCGCTGTTTGCCTGAATCCGTTGTAGTGTTTGCGCACCTGACAATGAAGAGCTATCGCAACCTGTTTCCCGACATTATCGACTTCGCCAATCTTCATGCCGCGTTTCGCCGCGCCCGGCGTGGCAAGCGGGCGCGGCCGGAGGTCGCAGCCTTCGAGTACGACCTGGAGGAGAATCTCTTTCAGTTGCAGGCGGAACTGCGGGACGGCGTCTATCGACCAGGCGCGTATCGCAACTTCTATGTGCGCGAACGCAAGGTGCGGCTGATCAGCGCCGCGCCCTTTCGCGATCGTGTGGTGCATCACGCGCTTTGTGCGGTCATCGACCCGCCCCTGGAAGCGCGCTATATCTTTGATGTCTACGCCTGTCGTGTGGGCAAGGGCACGCATCGTGCGCTCGACCGCTGCCAGCAATTCAGCCGGCGCTATCCCTACGTGCTGCAATGCGACGTGCATCAGTTCTTTCCTGCTATCGACCACGCTATTCTGCGCGCCAAGCTGGCGCACCTCATCGCCGACGACTGCGTGCTGGCGCTGGTCGACCAGATCCTGGCGAGCGGTGCGGGTGTGCTGGCGCCGGTCTACACGCCGGAATGGTTCGTTGGCGACGATCTGCTCACGCCGCTGGCGCGCCCGCGCGGGCTGCCCATCGGCAACCTCACCTCGCAAACGTGGCCAACTTTTATCTCAACTCACTCGATCACTTTGTCAAGCGCGAGCTCAAGTGTCCCGGCTATGTGCGCTACTGCGACGACTTTCTCCTCTTTGGCGACGATAAGGGTGCGCTGCACGCCTGGAAAACAGGCGTCGAAGAGCATCTCCACGGGCTGCGGCTCAGTCTTAATTTTCACAAGGCGCAGGTCTACCCGGTGCGCACCGGCGTGCCCTTTCTCGGCTTCCGCGTCTACCCGACCCATCGCCGGCTGCGCGCCGATAATGTACGGCTGGCGCGGCGGCGGCTGCACCGCCAGCGCGTCCTGCTGCTTGCCGGCCAACTCACGCACGCCAGGTTTCAGGAGTCGCTGCGCGCCTGGATCGCACATGCCAGCCATGCCGATACATGGCGGCTGCGCCGACGGCTGTTGGCGGAGATGAAGTTCTCGCGTAGAATGCAAACAAACCGATAGAGAATATGAACTGACCACAGAGCACGCAGAGAGCACAAAGAAAATGCAGAGAAGAAGGCACAGAAATCTCTGTGCTCTTTGGGCTCTTTGTGGTGAAAAAGTTGGATAAGGCCACAGAGAACGCAGAGAACACAAAGAAAATGCGGAGAAGAAGGGGCAGAAATCTCTGTGCTCTTTGGGCTCTTTGTGGCGAAAAAGTTGGATAAGGCCACAGAGAACGCAGAGAGCACAAAGAAAATGCAGAGAAGAAGGGGCAAAAATCTCTGTGCTCTTTGGGCTCTTTGTGGCGAAAAAGTTGGATAAGGCCACAGAGAACGCAGAGAACACAAAGAAAATGCGGAGAAGAAGGGGCAGAAATCTCTGTGCTCTTTGGGCTCT
>JADJVW010000006.1 GCA_016710365.1 Candidatus Caldilinea saccharophila
ATGGAAAATGGCGCAAATGCCTGGCGCTGGGATCGCATCCACATCACGCAATATCCACACAATCCCTTTAGCCAGGTAAGTTATCTGAAGTGGCTCTTTCACCGCACCATCGCCAACGGCGGCGACCGCTACACCGTCAACGTGGCGCCGGTGAATCTCGACGACCCCTACGTGCAGACCCACTCGCCCGGCTATCGCCACATCGTCGATCTGAGTGACATGGCCAATAGCCGCTTCATGATTACCACCGGGCTTTCGGGCAATGTGCTCAGCCCGCACTACGACGATCTCATCCGCCTGCATCGCGACGTGGCGTATCTGCCCATGCTCTTTGGACAGGAGAGGGTGAGCGGGGACGTGTTGCGGCTGGAGCCACAATAGTTGTAATAGTGTATAATGGCGACGCAAGCTGGCCGGCGTTGAGGCACGCAATCGCATCCATCGAAATTTCAGGGGCATCTATGCAATCATTCCGTTACATTCGCGCACAGAACGTCGAACACGCGGCCACGCTGCTGCAACAGCAGGATGGCCGCGCACGCATTCTGGCCGGTGGCACCGACCTGATCGTGGCGCTGCGCGAGCGCCGCCTGGAAACCGATCTGGTCATCGACATTAAGGGCATTCCAGAGGTCGATGAGTTGACGCAAAATGCAGAGGGGTTGCGCATTGGGGCGGCGGTTCCTGCTATCGCATCTATGGCAATGACAGCGTCGTCCAGCACTATCCTGGCCTCGTCGATGCCGCCAGTGTGATCGGCGGCGTCCAGATCCAGGGGCGAGCCAGCCTGGGCGGCAACCTGTGCAACGCCTCGCCCGCGGCCGATTCGATCCCGGCGCTGATCGTCCACCACGCCATCTGCGACATCGCCTTGCCGCAGACGCGGCGCCGCGTGCCGGTCGAGGAGTTCTGCATTGCGCCCGGCAAAACAGTCCTCGGCCGTGGCGAGTTTCTCGCCAGTCTGCATCTGCCGCCGCCGCCGCCTGGCTTCGGCGCGGCCTATCTGCGCTTTATCCCGCGCAACGAAATGGATATCGCGGTAGTCGGCGTCGGCGCGTCCGTGCAGCTTGACGAAAGCCGGCGCCGCATCATCGCCGCGCGCATTGCGCTGGGCGCGGTTGCGCCGACGCCGATTTTGGTGAGCGCAGCAGGCGAAGCGCTGGTCGGCGCTGACGTGAGCGAAGCAGCAATTGCGCGCGCCGCGCAAATCGCACAAGCCGCGGCCCGCCCCATCAGCGATATGCGCGGCACAGCAGAGTTTCGGCGTCATCTGGTGGGCGTACTGACGCAGCGTGCACTGAACAAGGCGATTGAGCGAGCAAGCAGGCAAACGGAGCAAGCAGCATGAAATCAAGCATGATTGTCACGACCACCATCAACGGCGAAGAACTCGAATTCCTGTGCGAACCGCGCCAGAGTCTGCTGGAAGTATTGCGCGAAGTGTTGGGCTTAACGGGCGCCAAGGAAGGCTGCAACAACGGCAACTGCGGCGCGTGCAACGTGCTGATGGACGGCGTGCTGGTCAATCATGTCTGGTGTTGGGCGTCGAAGCGGAGGGACATAGGATTGAGACGGTGGAAGGATTGGCTTCCGGCGGGCAGTTGCATCCCTTGCAGCAGAAGTTCCTGGAACATGCGGCGCTGCAATGTGGCATCTGCACGCCCGGCTTCTTGCTTTCCGCCAAAGCGCTGCTCGACCACAACCCGGACCCGACCGAAGCGGACGTGCGCCATTGGCTGGCCGGCAACCTTTGCCGCTGCACCGGCTACGACAAGATCGTGCGTGCGGTGCTCGACGCCGCGGACGCCGCCTGAGACGTGCGCGACGGATGCGCTTGTGGGTCGGTAACGACTTCAGTTGTTTTCTTGGAGGTCTCCAGTGACTGTAACTTCTCCTCAATACAAAGTGATCGGCACCCGTCCGGTTCGCCCCGACGGCATCGACAAGGTGACGGGACGCGCGATCTACGGCGCCGACGTCAAGCTGCCCGGCATGTTGCATGGCAAAGTGCTGCGCAGCCCCCATGCCCATGCCCGCATTCTTTCTATCGATGCTTCGGCCGCGCGTGCTTTGCCCGGCGTGCGCGCGGTGGTGACAGGAAACGACATGCCCGCGATCGGCGACAAGATCGCGGACTCGGGCGAGTCGGTTGTCAATTTGCGCTATGTCAGCAACAACCTCCTCGCACGCGAGAAGGTGCTCTACTACGGCCATGCGGTGGCCGCAGTCGCCGCGGACAACGTCCACATCGCTGAGGATGCGCTTCGTCTGATCAAGGTTGAGTACGAGGTGCTGCCCCACGTGATCGACGGGCGCGCGGCGATGACCGCCGGCGCACCCATCCTGTTGCCTGAACTGCGCACCGACGAACTGGGCAAACAGGGCGACGCACCGACGAACGTCGCCGCCCATATTCGCCACCAACGCGGCGACCTGGCGCAGGGCTTTGCTGAAGCCGACGTCATCGTTGAGCGTACATTTCATACGGCCACGGTGCATCAAGGCTACATCGAGCCGCAAACGGCCACGGTGCTGTGGAATGAAGACGACACGCTCCATATCTGGTGCAGCACGCAAGGCGCCTTCTACGTCCAGGAACAGGTGGCGGAGTTGTTGCAGATGCCGACCTCCCGCATCGTTGTCACCCCCACGGAAATTGGCGGAGGTTTCGGCGGCAAGATCAATGTCTACCTTGAGCCCGTCGCCGCGCTGCTCTCGCGCAAGACGGGTCACCGTCCGGTCAAGATGACGATGACGCGCGCTGAAGTGCTGGCTGGCACCGGACCGACCTCGGGATCTTACATTCGCGTCAAGATGGGCGCCGGCCGCGATGGCGCACTCACCGCGGCGGAGGCTGAACTGCTCTACGAAGCGGGCGCGTATCCAGGCTCGCCCGTAGACTCCGGCTGTGGGGGCATTTTTGCACCGTATAAACTGGAGAATGTCCAGGTTGACGGTTACGATGTCGTCGTCAACCGTCCCAAGTCGGCGGCGTACCGCGCACCGGGGGGAACGAACGCCATTTTTGCCTCGGAGAGCGTGGTCGACGAACTGGCGGAAAAGCTTGGCCTTGACCCCTCGCCTTTCGCCTACAGAATGCCGTGCGCGAAGGCGACCGCCGGGCCGATGGGCCCTGTGTACAATCGCATCGGCTATGTCGAGACGCTGGAAGCCGCGGCCGCCACGCACATTACCAGACGCCGCTGACCGGCAAACATCGCGGGCGTGGCGTGGCTGCTGGATTCTGGTTCAACTGGGGCGGAAAATCAAGCGTCACGGCCAGCGTCAATGCCGACGGCGCCGTCAACCTGATCGAAGGCTCCACCGACATCGGCGGCAGCCGCGCTTCGATCGCCATGCAACTGGCCGAAACGCTCGGCATTCCCTACGAAGACATCCGTCCGCAGGTGGTGGGCACGGCCAGCATCGGCTATAACGACGCCACCGGGGGCAGCCGCACAACGTTTGGCGCCGGCTGGGCCGTCTACGAGGTCGGCAACAAGCTGCTGGCCGAGATGCGCCAGCGCGCGGCCGATTATTGGGATGCGCCGGTTGAGGCGGTCGCAGTGGACAACGGCATATTCACCCAGAATGGCGACAAACTCACCTTCCGCGAGTTGGCCGGCAAGCTCGATGTCCCCGTGACGGTCAGCGCTTCCGTCCATCCGCAGGGATATGGGCCGGGGTTCGGGCTGCATATCGTCGATGTCGAGGTCGATGTTGAGACAGGCAAAGTGACGATCCTGCGCTACACCGCGGTGCAAGATGTAGGCACTGCGATTCATCCCAGTTACGTCGAAGGGCAGTTGCAGGGCGGCGCCGCGCAGGGCGTGGGCTGGGCGCTCAATGAGGAATATGTCTACGACGAACAGGGCCGTTTGCTCAACACGAGCCTGCTTGACTATCGCATGCCGACCACGCTCGACTTGCCCATGATCGACACGGTGCTGGTCGAGGTTCCCAATCCCGGCCATCCTTACGGGGTGCGCGGCGTCGGTGAAGTGCCGATCGTGCCGCCGGCCGCTGCACTCGCCAATGCGATCTATCACGCCACCGGGGCGCGCATGCACGAGTTGCCAATGTCACCGGCGCGCGTCGTCGCCAGGTTGGCAGAAGTTGAGCGATGATCCACGAAGTCTGGATTCCCCCCGTACACCGGGATTTGACCGCCGGTGTAGAACGCGTGCAGGTGGAGGCCGCCACAGTCGGCGCGACCGTGGCGGCGCTTGACGCGCGCTTTCCTGGCATGGCGGCGCGCCTCACACGCGACGGCAAGTTGCGCCCCGGCATCGCCGTTGCCATCGACGGGGTGCTCAGCTCGCGTGGGCTACGTCAGCGACTGAATGCACCGTGCGAGATCCATTTTGTGCCGGCCATTGCCGGCGGCTGACCAGAAAACCAACCATCCGCACCACACCCTATTTGGCAGTGAGCGGCAGATAGAGGTTGGCGCCGCCGGCATCCAGCGCGGTGACAACACTCTCGACTGGATAGTTGACGCCGTCGCCTGTGATGGCGACAAGCGTGTGGCTGGCATTGGCTAGCTTGAGCGTGGGCAACACCAGGATCACGCCACCGCAATTGCTGCCTGTCGTTGCTACGTGCCAATCATACGTTCCTGGGTCAAGAACAACTTGCGCGACCTGCTGGAAGAGGATGCCGGCCAACCCGTCAACCACTGCGTCTGCCTGGTCGCAGATGTCGATAGCCGTGGCTGCGAGTGGTGTGGCAAAGGGCGCCGCGTGTAGGATCGTGACTTGGGCCCGCAGGCGTGGCGGCACCGTCCCCGGAATCGTGCCTGGCGTCGTTCCTCCAACAGCCACGCCAGCATCTGACCCCTGCGCCATCGCCTCTCCATGCCAAAACTGCAAAGACGCCAACCCAATGAACAACAGGAACCCGACCACATAAACCAAACTACGGCCAATCAAGCGGCGCTGTTGGCTAGGATAAAGCATAGCTGCCTCCTTTTAGAAAGCGGAACCACACAACGTGAGACGATACGCAGATTTGTGTTGATCGATGAAAACAAGCGATGCTCGGTCAGGGTCGGCGGTGATAGCTGCTTAGCGGGACAAATCACTGAGACAAGCAAAGTATAGCGCTTTTGCGGCCAAATAAGCAACCACTTTGCAAATCTGACGTCAGTCATGACGAACGGGGCAAACCAATTTCATCTGCTATAATGCACGGCATGTCCATCAAAGTTCTTGCGCCAGAAGTCGCTTCTAAAATTGCCGCGGGCGAAGTCGTCGAGCGCCCTGCCAACGCTGTCAAGGAGTTGGTGGAGAACAGTCTCGACGCCGGCGCCACCGAGATTCGCGTCGAAGTGCGGGAAGGGGGACGCCGCCTGCTGCGTGATCGACAACGGGCATGGCATTCCAGAACAGGAAATCCCGCTTGCCTTTGAGCGCCACGCCACCAGCAAGCTCAGCACAGCCGAGGATCTCAACCACATCGCCACCTTTGGCTTTCGCGGGGAGGCGCTCTTCAGCATCGGTGCGGTCAGCCAGGTCACGCTGACCAGCCGCCACGTAAGCCAGGCCTATGGCGCCAGCGTGCGCATTGATGGCGGCGTTGTCTACCCGATGACCCGCGCGGGTGCGCCGGTGGGCACGACGGTCAGTGTGGAGCACCTTTTCTTCAATGTGCCCGCACGCCAGAAGTTTCTGCGCGCAGCCGCGACCGAATCCGGACAGATCGCCGCCATTGTCCAGCATTATGCGCTGGCCTATCCAGAACGCCGTTTCAGCTTTATCAACGAAAGCAGGCTGGTGTTTCAGTCCACGGGCAGCGGCGACCTGCGCGATGTGCTGATCATGATTTACGGGCGCGAGAACGCACAGCAGATGGTCAGCTTGACCGGCGCCGCGCGCGACAATCCTGCCGGGCTTGACAATTTGGCGCTGGATGTCGATTTCCGAGGCGACGCGCTGGCGCGTGGACCGGTCAAAGACGAGCACCAGGCTGTGAGCGTAACCGGTTATGCCAGCCTCCCCAGCCTCACGCGCGCCAACCGCAGCGCCATCGATTTGTTTGTCAACCGCCGCTACGTCGAAGATCGCAGCCTGACTCACGCCGTGGTGCAGGCGTATCACACCCTGCTGCCCGTGGGTCGCTATCCGGTGGCCGTGGTCTTTGTGGAGATCGACCCGTCGCAAGTGGATGTCAACGTGCATCCGCAGAAGACGCAGGTGCGCTTTGTCGAGGAACGGCGCATCTTTGCGGCCGTGCAAAAGGCGGTGCGGCGCACGATCATCAGCGTGGCGCCGATCCCCGACCTGGGCGTTGACGAGGCAGGTCGCCTGGTGCGTCCCGAAGGCGAGACGGGCGTGCTGCCGCCGGGATGGGCTGCGCGCCACGCTGCGATCTTGGACGCCGGCGCACAGCCACACTTCGACCTGATCGCACCGCCGCCGCGGTCCACGCACCTGCTGCCTGGCATTGTGCAGGATGCAATGCAGGAGGAGACGCCTTCAGATGCAGCAAAACCTACCGTCCCTGCGTCGAGCCGCCAGCCATCCCAACTGGCAGGCGCCACGCCCAAACTGCCGCCGCTGCGCGTGGTTGGTCAGGTCGGCGCTATGTACGTCGTGGCCGAAGGACCGCAGGGTCTCTTTCTGATCGACCAGCACGCCGCACACGAGCGCATCCTCTACGAGCAATTTATGCTGCAACGCGCCGGCGGCCCATCCACCGTCGCACGCCAACATCTGCTCGACCCGTTGACGCTGCATGTCGGCGCTATGCTGACCGGCCAGGTCGCCGCGCACCTGGAAGCGCTCCAGCACGTTGGTTTTGATATTGAACCCTTTGGCGGCGACGCGTTCCTGGTGCGCGCCGTGCCGGCCCTGCTCGCCGGCGAAGACCCGCAGCGCGTGTTGGAGGAGATCGTCGCCACGTTGGGCGAACGACGCAACCTGGTCGGCGAAGGCATGGAGGCGCAGTTGGTGAAGATGGTGTGCAAGCGCGCGGCGATCAAGGCCGGCCAACTGCTCAGCGACCTCGAAATGCAGGAGTTGGTGCGCCAACTGGAGGAATGTCAATCCCCGCGCACCTGCCCGCACGGTCGCCCGACGATGATTCAATTGTCGGCAAATGAACTGGAAAAGGCGTTTGGGCGGATCTAACCATCACAACGGCTGTTGAAAAGTTTCCCTCACCTGTTGCAACGAAGGATTGCCGAGTGACCAGACGCGGCCATCCAGCAGATAGGTGGGCGTGGCAAAGACAACGGCGGGCGCCGGCTCCTGCGTCGGCCAGGTCGATGATGCGCACCGCGACCTGCGGGAATTCGCGGCGGATGAAGGCGGCCACCTCGTAGGCGTAGGCACAGTTGAGACAGTGACTTGTCACATAGATGGTCACCTGACGAGCGATGCTGTCATCGCACGCAAGCGGCCGATCTGCGCAGCCATTGAGAGAGTCGGTTTTCATTATCATTTTCTATCATGCTATCCTGTCCTCAACCGGTAGGCTTGCTTACACGCTCTACTTGCCCCTGACCATCACCCATCGCCTGTCAAACCAAAAATTCCCAAAATTGCGTTCGCTTATCAGTATCCACAATAAACCATGAAATAGTCTTTTTCTGCGATCCTCTGCATCGCCGCAACTCTGCGTCAAAGCTGTTCTCAGGTCAGTACAATGGCATACTGCGGCGGTGCGTATGTACAGGCAGACACGATCAGTCGCTGTCGCGAAGATAACAGGAAAACAGCGGAGCAATCAGGGGAAAGCCTACTTTCCGAGCGCAAGCACCTGCTAAAGTGAAAACACCCACGATAATGAAACTTGTCGCCCGCGGGCGTGCTCTCAATAGTGAGGAGACTATGTATACACAGCGAATTGTACTTGCAGTAGCCATCACGGCGCTTTGGGGCGCCCTGCTCTTGCCCGCACCGGCTTCAGCGCAAGCTGCGAATTGCATCCAGACAGTAACGGTGCAAGCCGGCGACACTCTTTCCACCATTGCCGGCCGCACGTTGGGCAATGCCGCCGCCTACGACCGGATCGTCGCCGCCACGAAGGAGGCCGCGGCCATCGACAATAGCTTCGCCGCCATCGAAAGCGCCAACCGCCTGAACATCGGCTGGAAGTTGTGCATTCCCGGCGCAGCGCAAAGCACCTCAGCCGCGGCGACTACGCCCAGCCCAGCCAGCGCGCCCGCGCCGGCCGCTGCAGACGAAGGCGGTCTGGCCGAGGTCGAGCCATTTGACGGCGAAGCGCTGACGATCGACTACCTGCGCACGCAGCGCTACCCGGATCAGCAACTTGTCATCGAAGAAGAGTTGACGCCCGGCGCCAACTACGACCGCTATATTGCCTCCTATCTTTCCGAAGGATTGCGCATCAACGGGCTGCTGACCGTGCCGGGCGGCGAAGCGCCAGCGAGCGGCTGGCCGGTGATCATCTTCAACCACGGCTATATTCCGCCCGATGTGTATCGCACAACCGAGCGCTATGTCGCCTATGTCGATGGCTTTGCGCGCAACGGTTACATCGTCTTTCGTCCCGACTATCGCGGACACGCCTTTTCCGACGGGAACGCGCGGCGCATACGGCTATCCTGACTACACGATTGATGTGCTCAATGCCACCGCCGCGCTGAAAAATTATCCTGCCGCGGACCCGGATCGCATCGGCATGTGGGGACATTCGATGGGGGGCTACATCACGCTGCGCGCCATGGTCACCGATCCGGACATCAAAGCGGGGGTGATCTGGGCGGGCGTCGTCGCCAACTATCCGGATTTACTCACGCGCTGGCGGCGTCCGAACAACACGCCGGCGCCGGCAGTCGCCACTTCGCAGGCGCGGCGCTGGCGCACGCAGCTTCAAGAGCAGTACGGCACGCCCGCAGAGAGCCCGGACTTCTACGCGTCGATCTCAGCCAACAGCTATCTGGACGACCTGTCCGGTCCGCTCCAACTGCACCACGGGACGGCGGATGAGTCGGTGCCGTACGAATTCTCAACCACGCTGCTTGATCAAGTCGAGGCCGCGGCGCAGTCAGCCGAGCTTTACACCTATCGCAACGACGACCACAACATTGCGCAAGGCTTTAGCGAGGCGATGGCGCGCTCGATTGCCTTCTTCGACGCTCATGTGAAGAACAGCTTGGAGTAAGCGCGGCAGGGTCGCGGCAAACGCTACAACGGATTCAAGGAAACAACGGATTTGCTCTGCGCGTCACTGGCTTGCATCCAAGTCGAGAGTACTGATCGCCAGGTTGAACACTTATGCGGAACATCTTCCAGGAAGCTTTGAAGCTTCCTGGAAGATTGTAGACCAGCATGATTTACAACCTAGTACAGGTGGGCTTAATTCTGCCAGCAAATTTGGTAGAGACAGGCCCCGTGCCTGTCCGGCTTCCGGGCGCACACGGGGGTGCGCCCCTACCAGGCAACCAATGAGGTATTTCAGCCCGCGTGTACTAGATATCAGCAAATCCGCTTCTTCCCCGAATCCGTTGTAGTGTATAAATCCCTACTCCACAATCACCCGGTCGCTGGCGCTGCGGCCAAAGACTTCCGGTGAGTACATCTCCTCCGCCTTGGCCGGCGGTGTGACGAACTCACCCGGCGTCGTCGCGCGCGCCACATAGCTGTAGTTGTAGACGCCATCCCACAGCAGCGGCGTGAAGGCTTCGGCGCCGGCGTCGCGCAGGTTCTGATGGTCGTACCACGGCCCCCACCACCGCCAGTAGCCACCGGCGCCAGCCGCGGCGTTCGGGTCGTCAGGCACGCTTTCGGAGACAGCCAGGTCCGGGTTGATGATCTCCAGACCCGCGGGTAAGCGGTCGACCAGCGCCACGTGATAGCGGCGGTTGACTGCCACCAGCGTCAGGCGGATGCGCACGCGTGCGCCAGCTTTGACGTGCCAGACGCCGTCGTCGTCCAGCCGCACGTCTGTGGGATCGTCCACTGCCTCGTAAGTGCGTTGCACGACAAAACCCCTATCCGGCGGGTCGAGACCGAGATCGGTCGGTGCGTAGCGCAGACCCAGCCGGTAGTAGAGGCGACCGTCCCCCTCCTTGCTGATGACGAGATCCTGCGTGCCCGGCTGCTCGACCAGCAAGCTCATCGGCACGACGCTCTGTTGCGTTTCAGTCGTGCGTCCTTCATGGGTGTGCTCGGCGACGTAGGCATCGCCCAGCCACATGCGCGCCACGAAGTCGGGCGTGGACGTCTCGAAGGTGTTGAAGTAGCGATCCATCGCCAGCAGCACGAAGACATTCTCCTGCGTGTTGCTCCAGCGCCCATTCGTGCGGCCATTCATCAGCCCGGCCACGACTTTGGGAATCAAGTCACTGGCGGGCGTCTCCTGGATGAGCGCATCGAGCACGATGGCGTCGGTGCGCCGGTTGGAATGTAGCAGCACCCACTCCTGGTCGTCGTAGGAGGTGATGAAGTTGGCCGCGCCCGGCGTCTCCACCGCGCGGTTCTGGATGTTGCGCTGCATAGCGGCGACCATGTCCGTTGCCGCCGGGTCATCGGCGAGTACCTGCCACAGCCACGCCTGCGCCTCCAGCGACTGCTCATCGAGCGGCAATTGATTGGAAAGGTCGCGCGCCTTGATGTAATCGGCGTCGCCCATCAGGTTGCGCACGTAGACGGCATAGCTGCTGATGACGTGGCGCGTCTTGGCGCTGTACCAAGCCGGATAGGATTGCTCGATGGTGCGCAGGTAACTCAGCGCCGAGTCCAGCATCTCCTGGGGCACGGCATAATCCTTCATGCGCGCCGTGACCAGGGCGTGGGTGACGAAAACCGAGTTGTACGGGATCGACTCGCGGCCCTTGGTCCAGTAGGGGAAGCCCCCATCCCAGTTTTGCATCAGCCGCAACGTGGCGATGTCGCGCTGCATCGCCGCCACGATCGCCTCGTCGGAGGGGAGATCGGGCGACTGGAACGCGGTCAGCACATCGCGCAGCGCGGCCACACTCATGATGCGCGCGCCAAGCTGCTCGGAGCACTCGAACGGATAGGCTTGCAGATAGAGGAAGGCGTCGGTGAGCGTCGCCAGCGCGGTGGAGGAGGTGCTCAGCTCCAGCCCGCCAAACTGCGGGAAGACATCCTGCGGCTGCGCGATCGGCTGCGCCACCGCGCCTTCATTGAGCACGCCGTAGGTGGCGAAAGCTTCCGTCGTTGCCGGCGTGTAGACGGGCAGATCCGCGGTGGCGGCGTCGGCGTAGTCGCCTGAAACCGCAGCGAACTGGACGCGCGCCGTGCCCACACTGTCGGTCGAGGCGGCAAAGCGCACCTCGACGCGGTCGTTGGCAGGAACTTCGATGCGCTGGCCCTGTGCCCCATCAAGCCTGAGGTTGGTGGCTTCGGCTACGACATCGACCGTCATCGGCGCGTCGGTCTGGTTCTGCACGACAACGGGCAGCTCGAAGTGGTCGCCAAAGTTGAGGAAGCGCGGCGCAGAGGGGCGCACCATCAAAGGCAGCCGCGCGGTGAGGTTGCTTTCCGCGGAGCCGAATTGCTTTTCGGTGACTGCTACGACCATCAGCCGGTAGCGCGTCAGGTTGTCGGGCAGTTTGTAGGTGACGTAGACCATGCCGTCGGCGCCAGTGCGTTCAGCCGGGGCAAAGAGCGCCAGCGCGTTGAAGTCCGTGCGCACACCGATGGGCGTGGCCGCGGCCTGATCGCTCGCCGCAGATTCCCCCCTGGCGAATTCCATCTCCATCGCCTCGGCAGGGGCCGCGGCAGGCATAGCCATCATGGCGCTGTCTTCCATCACCATGCCGGCGGTGGCAGTCGCGGCAGGCTCGCCGCCCATGCCGCCTGCGCCGTTCTGGGCGGCGAGCAGGTCCGGATTGGCGAGCACCAGGCTGTTGCGACCGTAATAACTGCTGATGTCGGCGCTGCGGGCGCTGTAGAAAGTTGCCAGCGGGTCGGCGAGTTGGTAGCCGGTCAACGCCAGCACCGCCTCATCGACGACGACGATGGCGAGTTCGGCCCCTTCCACAGGGGCGCCCTGGGCATCCGTCACCTGGACAGTCACGCCAGTTTCAGCGCCTGGATCCAGGCTGGTGGCATCCGGCGTGATCTCGACTGTGAGCGCACGGCTCAGCGGCGGGATGTTCAGTTGCAATGTGCCCGTGGCGTAGGCCGGCTGCGCCGGTGCGTTCTCGATGGGCTTGCCCTTGTCATCCAGCCGCGGGGCCATGCCGTTGACATCGACCTGAATGTTCAAGTTGGGGAGATGCGCTTCCTCGATCGGGATCTCCAGCGTGGCTGTGCCGCCGTCGAGCGAGAAGTTCTCCGTGTAGAGAATGCCGCTGCGCGCCACGGTGAGCAGCCCTGACCCTGTGGCAAAGGGCGCCTGCACCAGGATGCGCGCGGCGTCGCCCGGTGTGTAATTCTCCTTGTCCGGCACGAGCACCAATTCCTGCTGCGTCAGATCGCGCGAGGTACGCGCGCGCCGCCACTGACCCACGCCGTGACCACCGTGCGGTTGAGCCGCTCGGCATCGTCGCGCACTTCGGCGGTGACGCGATATTCGCCGCCGTCGCCCGTGGGTAGCGAGCATTGCACCGGCTCGTCGGCCGAGGCCAAGTCGCAGCGCTGCTCGTCGACTTCCTGCTGCACCCACTTGCCGCCCTCGAAGACCCACGCCAGCCGCACACTGCGCACGCTGACCGGGACGTCGACGACGACATTGCCATCGACATCGGTGACGATCACCGCGTATTCCAGCGGGTCGCCCTGTTCGGCGAAGTAGGCGTCGCTGCGCAGGCCGACATAGAGTTTAGACGGGTGAACGATCAGGTTGGTCTGCGCAGCCCAGGTCTGGCGGTTGACATCCATCACCGCGGCGTCGGCGTTGACGCTATAGGGCTGCGGCTTCTCCGACGCGATGAAGGTCATCTTCAGGTAGTGATTGCCGGTCGGGTCGGTGCGTGTGGCATAGCTCTGGCTGCCGACGTTGTTGTCTGGGCCAGCATAGTAGTCGATGTAGCCGCCACCGCGCCCACCGTACCACCACCACGGCGTCCATTCGCCAAAGATGAAGTCCGACCAGTTGGGCGGCGTGTAGGAGGTCGGATCGGCGCTGACGTTCCAGGTTGCGTCGGCGCCGGGCAGCGGGCCGCCGGCGTAGTATTGCGCCGAGACCGCGACGATGGCTTCATCCCCCAGGTAGTAGGGGCCGGTGCTCTCGTTGCGCGCAGTTACCTCGAATTCGGGGCGGCGGAACTCCTGAATCTGGAAGCTGTGATAGTAGCTGCCATAAATCGGCGTGTTGCGCGTGCTGAGCTGCACGCTGGCGTAGCCAAGATTGCTGTTCTCCGGGATCGTGAAGGCCAGATCGAAGCCGCCCAGGTCGGTCATCGGCGCCGCACCCTGAGCGATCTGATTGCCTTGCGGGTCGGTGACGACGTAATCGACCACTGCCTTGCTGACGGCGTCAAGACGCACGTCGCCGGTCGGGCCGGCGCCCAGCGTGCGCATCCAGCCCTTGAGATGAACCTCCTCGGTGGGGCGGTACATCTGGCGGTCGTCGAAAACAAACCAGCTTGCCTGGTCGATGCGATCCACCTTCTGCCAGCCGGAATCGCTCCAGTAGTAGGTGGACTGGGGCAGGAAGGCGACATCGTCGCCCAGTTGAGCGACCAACTGCTTGTCCGGGGCGCTCGCCAGCTCGAAGTGCGCCATGCCGTCGCTGTCCGTTGTCGCCTGTTGACCGTTCGGCAGCAGCGTCAACGCGACGCCTGCCAGCGGCTCGCCTGTGTCCAGCGCGGTGGCCCACGCGGCCATTTCCACCTGGTCGTGGATGGCGTCGAGGCCGATGTTGGTCACCTGCACCCACGATTGGATGACCGGCTCGTAGCGGTTGGGGAAGAGCAAACCGAGCAGCGAAGGCGGTGTATCGATGACGACGATCACATGGCCGAAGCGACCGTTCAGCGCCGCGGTGAGGTCGATGTTGGTCTCGGTGAGCGTGTCAGGCTCCGCGTCAACATCGACGGTGGCGTCGATGACCGGGCGGCCGGGCGGCTTGCGATTTGGATCACGATAATATTCGTTGAGATAGGTCAGATACGCCGGCCAATCCTCCGGCGTGACCGCGTAGCCGCGCACGCGCAACGTGGGCATGTTCACCGAGTAGACTGGGAAGGCCGGCGTGGTCGCGGTGGGGTCAAGCGTGATCAGCGTCTGGTTCGGCCCGGTCATGAAGGCGCTCATGCTGCCGGTGTAGAAAGTCAAGACAACCGGTTCGCCCAAAGTCTGGCCGAAGATGTCCTCAATCTGGTCGCTGAGCGTGACTTGATAGGTCGCACGCCCTGCGGTCAGGCCGCTGATCGACAGGCTGTCATACCCGCCGCTGACGACCATGTTGTCGATCGCCGGCTCGACAGTGACGAGATCGTTGCTGATCTTCTCAACGTTCAACGGATTGTTGAAGCGCACATAGAAAGGTTGGCCCGGCGAACAAGCGTCGCTGCCTCCCCGACAGTTCTGGTCTACCACGCGCAGGGCGGCGTAGGTTTGGAAGCTGAACGACTGCACGTCCGTCGTCGTCAGCGGGCCTTCGGCGGAAGGCGTCCCCGGCCCCATGTTGATCGTAACGGTGGCGTCAGCGGGAAAGGCTTCTTCGGCGCGGAAGGCCAGCCAGCGGTCGTCCGCGTAGCGCGCGGCGTAGTGACTGGCCTCTTTGTCGGCGGCGATCTCCTCGGCGGTCGCCAGACGCAGCGCGCAAGGTGCGCCCGCCGGCCAGCGCGCTCATTGTCGCCAGCACGGCGTCGCGGTCGATGCGCTGGTCGAAGGCCACGAACAGCAGCGGCGCGCGCGGCTGCGGGCCAAACGTCGGATACGCCTGCACGGCAGTGGGCGCCGGCGTACGGAAATTCCACGTCACTGCGTCTTCCAGTATGCCGCCCGTAGCGGAGGTCGTCCCCGCGGGCACTTCGACCGTGTACTCCGTCGCCATCGGGAAACGGTTCAGGTCGTCGCTGTGATATTCAAACGAAAGCGTTTGCGCGCCCAGCCATTTCCACACGCCGGGCAGGTCGGGCGTCACCTTGACGGGGACGTCCTCAGCGGCCAGCGCGTCGAGTGTGTTGAGCGGAACCATCGGCTGGTTGAAGGTGACGTTGATAAAAGGTGCGATGGGAATCTCACCTTCGGGGGCATAGCGCAGCACGGCGAGCGGGCCAGTGCTGACCTCCGGCGCAATCATGCCGCTGTCGGGCGGCGGGAAGCTCTGCGTGACGACCTCGCTGGCGGTCACCGGCGGCAGCGACTGCGGCGGCAGCTTGAAGGGCTCCACGTCGGTGGCTTCCGCTTCGATGGGCGGCATCCGCTCCAGGATCGGTTGCACCGCGGCGGCGGCGAGCGGCTGGGAGGACGCCCTTGTCAGCAGCGAAGGCGGCTGTGGCACGGCGACGCCTTCGCCCAGCAACACTTCCAGCCCGTTGATGGTGGCCGGCGTCGGCTCTACGTTCGTGGACACAGGCATTCCCTCCTGTGAAATGGGGGAAGCAGGCGGCTGTAAAAGGGACGATTGCAATCCAGCCACAGGACGGCTGTCACCCCGCACCGTGGCGCCTACTGTGGCGCCCGCGGGCCATCCCGCGCCGGCAATGATCGACACGACGACAAGCGTGCTGACGAGGGTCAGCAAGGTGCGACGCGAAATAAAACGAACGTACATAAGACCTCCTCTGGCTGGGGCTGCTTTTTCATCAACGTATGAAGATGTGATGCTTCAGGCGGTGCGCACCCCGCACGATCATAGACTGTTTTTCGCGCAGGCGCAACCAATGAGAGGACGGTCAGGAAGTGAGTAATGTTCCAAGTGGTTGTGGAGAGGCACAACTGTCTTCAGGCAATATATCCCCAACGCCTGAATTGAGATTGCAGATCCGGGCGAGTTTTGAATGCAATAAAGTATAGGTATTCCGGCGCCAAATCAGCACCATTAGGCCAAACAATAGTTGCGAGTTCTTCATCTACGTGAAATTGAGCAAAAGCTTCTAGTTCCCGAAGCGGAGCAAATACTGGCCCTTTCAGGACAGTCGACAAGTCAGCAATTCCAGTTTGTCCGTTGTTGAACGAGACTTCGACTTTATACCCTTCGACATGCTTTGCTTTGGTCACATGAAGAAACATTTTAATCTATTCCAAAGGTTCAATCGGTCTTGGATTTTCCTTGCGGCGACAAGCATCCCAGTTATCCAAGAGTTCGTCTTTGTGGAGTGCATACCATTCTAATACATGAGTCAACGCTCTTCTGGGGAATTTTCCTCCAATCACCCCTGACAGGATGTTAACAGTGATCTCGTAGTTCCCATATTTGGCATGAAAGTGCGGAGGAGAATGATCGTCCCAATACATGGCAATTATGATCCCAAGAATCTGCTGATGACAGGCAACTTAGCTTCTATCCTTTTGCTTGTTGTCAGGCGTACGCCGTCACTAAAACAATAGGAGCGACGTACGCCATTCAAATTGTTTCCCCGCGCTTTTGCTTATTCTTCTTCGATCGTGATCGTCTGGATTGTGTCGCTGATCGTCAGGCTCGACAGGATGTCAACGCCCTCGACCACTTTGCCAAAGAAGCTGTACGCCGCATTGACGTCGGCGGGCGGCGGCGAGAGCGCCAGGAACAACTGGCTGCCGCTGGCAATGACACTGCCGTCGGCATCCTGCGTCAAGGAACGATAGGCGACGGCCCCGGCGTCCAGCGTTTGAGGCAGGCCAACCTCCGGCTTGAAGGTGTAGCCGGCATCCATGGTGGGATCGTTGCTCGGCGCGCCGATCACCACCAATTGCTCCGGGCTGACGTCGTTGACCGGGGTATTGTCGTAGAAGCCCAGGTTGGCCAGCACGACGAAGTTGTTGACTGCCACCGGCGCGTCGTCGTCAAAGAGCGAGATGACAAACTCGCCCTGCGAGGTGGCGACGGTTGCCGTGTAGGTCTTGGCGGCGTCGATCACCATTTCCGGCGCGGTGTTGAAGACGTTGGCTTTTTCTTCGCCAGGCAAGTCGGCCAACGGGCGGTCGCCCTCCATGCTGGTGGGCGGGAAGGGAGTCGGCGTGGGCGGCAGCGGCGTAGGCGTCGGCAGCAGACTTGCGTCGCTCTCCTCGATGGTGATGGTCTGGATCACGTTGCCGGGTTCGGTGGGGTTGGCGCCGGGATCGCGCAGCGTGAGTTTGCTCAGCACGTCGTCACCCTCGATCACCTCGCCGAAAATGGTGTGGTTGCCGTCGAGCCAGGGCGTCGGCGCAAAGGTGATAAAGAACTGGCTGCCGTTGGTGCCTGGCCCCGCGTTTGCCATCGCCAGCAGACCACGGCGGTCGAAGGTGGCGCCCGGCCAGAACTCGTCGGCGAATTCATAGCCTGGCCCGCCCATGCCAGTGCCCGTGGGGTCGCCAGCCTGCGCCATGAAATCTTCGAGCACGCGGTGGAAGGTGGTGTTGTCGTAGAAGCCTTCACGCGCCAGGAAGACAAAGTTATTGACGGTCGCCGGCGCACGGTCGGCGAAGAGCTGCACCTTGATGTCGCCCTGGTCAGTCTTGAGCGTGGCGTAATAATACTTGGCCGGGTCGATGGTCATTTCCGGCGCGGCGCTGTACATGCCGTCGCGCGCGGCCACGGCGTCCCCACCGGCCGGCGCAGCAGCTTCTGACGCAGCAGTGTCCTGTGCGGCAGCTTCAGGCGCCACGGCGTCAGTTGCTGCTTCACTGGCCGCTTCCTGGGTAGGCAGGCTGGGCATACTACATGCGGCGACTACCCATAACGCTATGACTAGCGCGACGATTAGACCAGCCGTCGCGGCTGTCCCCTGTATTTTCGACAAAACCTTGCTCATGCAGCCTCCCCGCCAATTTGACTAATAACTCACCTGCTACTGTGACGGTTGCCACCGCCGCGCCTGATCCCTTCATGGCTGCGCGCAACCCTTCGGTCATTTTCGCCACTTTATGATCGCGATTGTCATGCAAGACATGCGTTGCGCCTTCGAGCAGCCAGCGGCTATCGCTCTTATCGACGAGCGCGTGCAGCAACGGCGCCAGCGCGGGTCTGCCCATCCGCGCCAGGGCATCAGCCGATCTCCACCGTAGGCCGGCATCATCGGTCTCCAAGAGGTCGATCAGTGCGTCGATCGCGTCAGGGGTGGGATGACTGCCCAGATAATCGATCGCCGCCTCACGATCGTGGTTCGCAACTGATGGTTTTGAGGCTGTTTGTATGGCCTCGCTGACGGAAGAATGTAACATGATTTCACTCCTTGTCGGATACTGGGTGGGCGCGCGCCACACAGACTAAGCGTCTATTCAGAAATTCCTGCGAACTATCTCATAGGAAAGGGGCGCCACGAAACATCGCCACCAATTTCTGGATAAAGACCAGACCGATCCACGCCCACAGAACTTAAAAAAGAATTACGCTAAGATAACACAACCGTTGGTCATTCAACCACTTCAAGATTGGCCTTACCACCGTAAAAATCCCACCATGGCTTGGCGCCCTTCATCAGAACCTGGTTCAACGCGGTGATATTCTGTACGCCGCGATCTTCCAGCCAATCGACCAGCGCATCAAAACCCTGTTGCGCAAAAATCGGAACGCCGTCCTGCCAGGTGGCGCGGCCACAGAGCACGCCAGAGAAAGGTGCGCCTGCTTCCGCGGCCAGTTCCAGCGTCTCGCGGAAGACGTCGTCGCTCACGCCGGCGCTCAGGTAGATAAAGGGTTTCTGCGCCACACTGGCCGCGTCGCGGAAGAGATCCATGGCCTCGGCTCTGCTATACGCTTTGACGCCCTTGTAAGTGGACGCGCCCTCGACGTAGCTCATATTGATCGGCGCCTCAACTTTGAGCACATCAACGCCATATTCTGGCTTGGAAAACTCGGCCATGTACGCCTTGACCATCGCCGGTTTCGCCTTGGCGAAGTCCAGCCCCTTGGCATCGCCCAATGCATCGTTGTAGCAGAGCGGCTCCAAAAAGAAGGGTGCATCCTCCGCCTTGCACTCACTGCCGACGCGCTCGATAAACGCCTGCTTGGCGGTGTTCACGCGCGCCGGATGTGCGGGGTTGTAATAGAGCAGCACCTTGATCGCGGTGGCGCCCGCGGCGACCAGCCGGCGTACGCTCCACTCCGGCAGCAAGTCGGGCATCCGGCTGTCGTCAGTCGTATCGTAACCGGTCTTTTCATAGGAAAGCAGCACACCTGTGCCAGGCGCGCGCACCCTGAGCGCGGGCAAGCCAAACTCCGGGTCCATCAGGATCGCGCTGGCGTGCTTGGTCAGCACCTGAGTGACCGGCCGTCTTGAACTGCGTCATTTCCGCGGTGGAGACAGGCGCGCCGCCGCGCGCCTTGCTGATCGACTTTTGCAGCGAGCCGCGCTGATCCATGGCCGCGGCAGCGATTACGCCGCGCGCATTGGCGCAACTGTTGATGCCGGCGAGTTTACCTTTGGAGAGCGTTACTTTTGCCATTAGAACCTCCTATGCATCGATAAAGCTATGGTGAGTCCACTGCACGTTGAATATGTTTACCATCTGCCGAACAAGGGTTAACGATTTGCGTGGAGCTGAGGTTCAAATCGCTGCTGCCGGCGCCGGTCTGCGTAGCCTGTGGAGCGCAGGATCAGCTTCTTGATCTCATCCACCCAGAGCACCATGCTCGCCATGCCGATGCACAAGACCCAGTCCATCAAGCCAATAGGCGTCGTGCCAAAGGCCTGGTTGAGAAACGGTGTGTAGACGACAACGACTTGCAAAACCGCCGACAATGCCACGGCCCCCCACAGCATCCAATTGGAAAAGAGATAGCGAAAGGCGCTGGTGTAATCTGAACGCGCGTTGAAAACATTAAAGAGCTGGCAGAAGACCAGCGTCGTAAAGGCCAGCGTGCGTGCAAAGACCATCTCGCCGTTGCCCCGCGCCAACCCGCCCGGGAGCGCGATGTCCATGACGGCCAGCGTAACCACGGCCATGACCAGGCCTGTCAATCCAAAGCCAAGCCACATTTCGCGGTTGATCACACGGTCGTGGCGCGGGCGCGGCGCACGCTGCATGACCGTCGGGTCAACCGGATCCACCCCCACGGCCAGCGCGGGCGCGGCATCCGTCAGCAGGTTGATCCACAAGATCTGCGTCGCCAGGAGCGGCACAATAAAGAATTCGCCCGCCTCCGATACCAGCCCGATAAAGCCAGCCAGCACGACGCCAAGAAACATCGTCAGCACCTCGCCAATGTTGGAGGAAATAAGATAACGCAAGAACTTGCGGATATTGTCGAAGATCGAGCGCCCCTCCTCGACCGCAGCGACAATCGTCGCAAAATTGTCGTCAGTCAGGATCATGTCTGCGGCTTCTTTGGAAACATCGGTGCCGGTGATGCCCATCGCCACGCCGATATCGGCCTGCTTGAGCGCCGGCGCGTCGTTGACGCCGTCCCCGGTCATCGCCACCACATGGCCGTCGGCGCGCAAGGCCTGGATGATGCGCAGCTTGTGTTCGGGGCTGACGCGGGCGTAGATGGAATGCTCGCGCACCGCCGCCAGCAATTGGTCGCTGCCCATTTGCTCCAGATCCGCACCCCGGATCGCTTTGGCGCCGGCAGGCACAATGTTGAGTTCGGCGGCAATGGTGGCGGCGGTGACAGGATGATCGCCGGTGATCATGATGACGCGGATGCCGGCGCGCTGCGCGGTGGCGACCGCCTCTTGCGCTTCCGGCCGCGGGGGATCGATGATGCCGACGATGCCGACAAAGATCAGCTCGTTCTCCAACGCCTCGTCGGCTTCATCGTAATGTTCTTCGGCGATGCGGCGATAGGCCATGCCGAGCGTGCGCAACGCTTCGCCGGCCAGCATCTCGACGGCAACGAGCAACTCTGCGCAGCGTTCCTTACTCAAGGGGACGATCTCATCTCCAACCCGCTCGTGCGTACAGCGCGTCAGCAAAACATCGGGGGCGCCTTTGGAGACAACTGCCACTGTCTTGGCGTGGTCGACGTCGGTTTGCACGGTGCTCATCAGCTTGCGATCGGAGGAAAAAGGCACTTCCCCGACGCGCTGAAAGCGGCGATTCAACTCGTCAGGCTAAGCCCAATTTTGCGCGCGGCCACGACTAACGCCGCCTCCGTGGGGTCGCCTTGAATGGCCCAGATGCTCTCCTTCTCTTCGAGCACGGCGTTGTTGGCCAGCGCGCCACCTTGCAGCGCGCGGCGCACTTCATTGATCAGCACCGGATCGGCAACCGGTTGATCGGAGCCATGCAGCAGCAAGTCGCCGGTGGGCGCGTAGCCAATGCCGGTCACATCGACGCGCCCGCTGGGCGTGATGACCGTGCGCACCGTCATTTCGTTCTTAGTCAGCGTGCCAGTTTTGTCCGAGCAGATGACAGACGCGGAGCCAAGCGTCTCGACGGCGGCCAGCTTGCGCACGATGGCGTTGCGTTTCACCATGCGCTGCACACCTAACGCCAGCACCACCGTGAGGATCGTGGGCAGACCTTCCGGTACGGCCGCTACGGCCAACGAGACGCCCAACACCAGCGTTTCCACCAGGCCCGCGAAGGAAGTCACGCGGTCTACGAGCAAAATCGTAACGATCACGAGGACAGCAATCAGCACGACGCCAATGCCCAGTTTACGGCCGACGTCTTCAATCTCCAGCGAAAGTGGCGTCTTCTCCTCGGGCGTGGCCTGCATGAGGCCGGCGATCTTGCCCATTTCGGTGTTCATACCGGTCGCGATCACCACCGCACGGCCGCGGCCAAAGGTGGCTACCGTGCCGCTGAAGATCATGTTGGTGCGGTCACCCAAGCCTGCCTTCCCGTCGATGAGGGCGGTGGTTTTGGTGACCGGCTGACTTTCGCCCGTCAGCGCGGCTTCCGCCATCTGCAACGAGGTCACGCCGATGAGGCGGCCATCGGCGCTGATAGCATTGCCTTCCTCCACAAGCAGAATGTCGCCGGGCGTCAACGCATGAGAATCGATCTGCTGCTGGCGCCCATCGCGCAACACCACCGCCATCGCGGTCGTCATCTTTCTGAGCGCGGCGACGGCATCTTCGGCGCGTTCCTCCTGGAAGAAGCCGATCAGCGCGTTGACGATGACAATGGCGATAATCGCAAATGCCTCGTAAGGCAATCCTTCTGCGCCCTCCAACAGCCAGGCGATCACCGAGATGACAGTTGCCGCCAACAGTAGCAGCACCAGTACGTTCGTGAACTGCGCCAGCAAGCGACGCCAGCGTGGGATGGGCGGCTCGGAGGCAAGCTCATTTGGGCCGTAAGCTGCCAGCCGCCGTTGCGCCTCTGCGTCGGAGAGACCAATGTTCGCATCGCTCTGCAGCGCGGCAAGGACGTCGGCTGCGGCCAACTGGAAGGCAGGGCGGGTCAACGACTCTGTGATCTTCGGTAGTTCGCTCACAAACACCCCAATTTGAAGAAGTGATCTGTCAATCAGAAGGCAGATCGTTATCTTTCAACTCAGCGCCCCATCCCCTTACGAGGCGCCAACCAACCCTGAAAATCAGTACTTCACGAAACTCACACAAAGCCACCAAGAGCACAAAGGACGCCATCTTCAACTTTGTGCCTTAGTGTCTTCGTGTGAGGCCAAATCATAAAGTACTGAAAATTGCTTTTCTCTCCGAGTCTCTGCCTCTCAGCGACTGTTTGAAAAGTAACCACGAAGTACGCAAAGCGGCGCAAAGCGGCGCAAAGCGGCGCAAAGCGGCGCAAAGCGGCGCAAAGAAACACCTGGAAGCCGTCTCTGCGATTCTCCTCTTCGCGCCCCTTGTGGCTTCGTGGTGGGACTTTTCAAACAGCCTCTCAGCAGCTCTGCGTCAAAGCTGTTTTCAAGCCAGCCCATCGATGACGCTGCCCAGGATGTCCACGATCTGATCCACCTCGTCCGCATTGATGACCAGCGGCGGCGCAAAGGCCATCGTGGCGCCGACGTTGCGCGAGCGCAGCCCGCGCGCCATACAGGCGTTGTAGACTTCCAGCGCCTTGGCCGGGTCGGCTTCACGCGTTTCTTTGTCCTTGACAATCTCGACGCCGCAGAGCAGACCGCGCCCGCGCACTTCGCCGACGATGTTGAAGTCGAGCAGCCTGGCAAAACCTGTGCGCAAACGCTCGCCCATGCGCTGGCTGTTCTCCAGCAGATGCTCGCGCTCGATGATCTCGATATTCTTAAGACCAACCGCACACGCCGCAGCATGGCCGGAGTAGGTGTAACCGTGCATCCAGGTGTCTTCGGGCGGCGCACTGTCGATCACTTCACGGATGGCGTCGGAGATCTGGATGCCGCCAAGCTGGAGATAGCCGCTGGTGACGCCTTTGGCAAAAGACATGATGTCGGGACGCAAGTCCCAGTGCTGCTGGCCGAACCACAACCCCGTGCGCCCAAAGCCACAGATCACCTCGTCGGCGATCAACAACACGTCATATTTGTCGCAAATGGCGCGCACCAGCGGGAAGTAGTCGTCCGGCGGCACGATGACGCCGCCGACGCCCTGGATCGGTTCGGCGATAAAGGCGGCGACCGTCTCCGGCCCCTGGCGCAGAATTTCTTCTTCCAGCGCGCGCGCGGCAGCCTGACCGACCGTCTCGCCGGGCTGGATATCGCCGGTGTAGCGGTAAGGATTGGGCGCGGGGATGTGCGAAAAACCAGGCGACAACGGGCCAAACATAGTGTGATAGCGCGGGATGCCGGTGGCGGCGGTGGCGGCGACCGTAATGCCGTGATAGGCGGCCTGGCGCGAGATAATTTTGAACTTATCCTTCCTGCCCAGCCGATACCAATAATAACGCACGGTTTTGAAGGCCGAATCGTTCGCCTCCGAGCCGCCCGACGTAAAAAAGGTGGTGTTGAGCGTCGGATGCGCCATGCCGGCCATGCGGTGGGCAAGCTCGGCGGCCGGCGGCGTGGTCATGCCCACGAAGTTGGAGGTAAACGCAATTTTGCGCATTTGCTGGGCGGCGACCTCCGGCAACTCCTGATTGCCGTAGCCAATGTTGACATTCCAGAGGCCCCCCATGCCGTCAAGCACGGTGCGACCGTCGGTCGTGTGCAGCCAGACGCCCTCCGCACGGTCGACGACAAGGGGATCCGCGTGCTGTTTTGGATGGTGCAGAGGATGAAGTTGTTGCTTGTCGTGTTCGACCACAGTGGCGTGGTCTAGAATTAGATCAACCATGATCTTCTCGTTCCTTTGTAGTAATTGCCATTCGCGATGGTTAGACTGTAACTGATTATACCAGTATTCGTTGCGTGAGAGAGATTTCGAGGCGCGGTTATCGTTCGGTAGAATGAGCAAAGATGTTGTCAGGCAAACTTTGGGGAACAGATACCATGCATTTTGATTTTGCGATCGTGGGAGGTGGCATTGTCGGGCTGGCGACGGCGCTGGCGTTACTCGAAACCGGCGTTCGTTCGCTGGTTGTGCTCGAAGCAGAGGGAAAGGTCGCCGCCCATCAAACCGGCCATAACAGCGGCGTGATCCATGCCGGCGTCTACTATCGCCCCGGCTCACTCAAAGCAAAGTTATGCGCCGAAGGGCGCGAGGCGCTCTATGCCTTTTGCGAGGCCGAAGGGATCGCCTATGAACGCTGCGGCAAGCTGATCGTCGCCACCAACGAAGCCGAGCGGGCGCGGCTGGCGGCGTTGGCCGAGCGCGCCTGGGCGAACGGCCTGACGCCCAACCCATTGTCGGGCAGCGAACTGCGCGATTATGAGCCGCACGTGCGGGGCGTCGCCGGCTTGTGGGTGGCGGAGACCGGCATTGTCGACTACAACGAAGTGGCGGCCGCGTATGCACGCCGCATCCGCACCTTGGGCGGTGAATTGCGCACCGGTTGGCGGCTAGGGGCAGTGCGTCGCCAACCCGAACACCTGCTGCTCGCGGCCACGACTGACGAAGAAATTACGTGCAACCACCTGATCACCTGCGCCGGGTTGCAGGCCGACCGCGTGGCGCGGCTGTGTGGCGTCGAGCCAGGGGTGCGCATCGTGCCCTTCCGCGGCGAGTATTACGAACTGACGCCGGGTGCGCGTTCGCTTGTGCGCAACCTGATCTACCCCGTACCCAATCCAAACTTTCCTTTTTTGGGCGTACATTTTACACGCAAGATCGACGGCGCGATCGAGGCGGGGCCCAATGCGGTGCTGGCTTTCCAGCGTGAGGGGTATCGCAAGACCAGCCTTTCCGTGCGCGATCTCTTCGATACGTTCAGTTACGGCGGCTTCTGGAAGCTGGCCGCGCGATACTGGCAGACAGGAATCGGTGAGATCTACCGCTCGGCCAGCAAATATGCGTTCTGGCGCGCGCTGTGCGCGCTGACGCCGGAGCTTGAGGTGCAGGATCTGCGTCCGGCCGGCGCCGGAGTACGCGCGCAGGCATTGACGCCCGACGGCAAGCTGGTGGACGATTTTCACATCGTGGATGCCTACCGGATGACGCACGTACTCAACGCGCCGTCACCCGCGGCGACCGCATCGCTGAGCATCGGGCGACACATTGCTCGGCAGGCGATGAAGAATTCCTGACGTAGGGTTTACACGAATTCAAAGTGCTCGCCCGGCTGCAAGATGCGCACGTCCGTCTGTGGCGCCATCCGCAGCATAAACTCGCGAAAAAGCAGTGGCGGATCGACGAGAAACGTTTTGGTGAGGCGGTGGACGGCCAGCGGATAGAGCGTGCCCCAATGAATGGGGATGGCGACCTGCGGCGCAATGAGTTGGGCCCGCCTGCGCCGCGCAGTATGGATCCATGTGCCCGATGCCCAAAGTCGGGCCCCCATCCCCACACCGGCAGCAAGCTGACATCGACGCTGCCCGCCATCTCCGCCATCTCCGGGAAGAGATCCGTGTCGCCCGCAAAATAGGTGCGAAATTTGTCCTGGCCGACGATAAAGCCGAGGCACTGGGCAATGGGGCCAAGCGGGCCGCGCGCGCCGCTGTGCAACGCCTTAGTTGCCGTGATCGGAAGCCCGTTCACGCGGGTGCGCTCGCCGACGCGCAATTCTTCGACGTTGGTGAAGCCATGGCGCCGCAGCAGCGCGGCCGCGCCGACCGGCACGATCAGGCGCACGGTGCGCCCCAACTTGCGCAGCGAGGGCAGGTCGAGATGGTCGTAGTGCAGGTGAGAGATCAGCACAGCATCCAGTTTTTCCTGCCATTGCGCCAGTAAGGGGGAACGCCGCCGGCGCAGGTGAATGATGCGCGAGCGCAGGATGGGGTCAGTCAACACGCGCACTCCATTCACCTCGATCAGCACTGTGGCGTGGCCCACGTAGGTGATCCGATGCGACGTGATTTCACTCATATACAGCAACTTTCATCAACACAGCGACGCCGTTCAGCATTGCTTACATCTGACGCAGAGTCGCAGAGTAAGTGCAGAGAAAACTCCCTGTTGCTTTACTTGATTTTCTCTGCGCACCTTTGCATCGCTGCGGCTCTGCGCCAAAATGGGCATTCCTCAGGCTAGCACTCAATCATACAGAATACGCGGGCGTCGCTGCGGCTTCTCGCCGACCGTGCGCATCATGCGGATGGACATGACCAACCCAGCCAAGATCGAAAAGACAAAGATCAGAAACGCAATCGACGACAGCTCCAGGCCGAGGAATACCCCGTTCATGCTGGTGGCAAAACCGGCCCCGATGATCATCCCCAGCAGAATGATGCCGACGGCAAGTCGTTGCGCCGCAACGTTGAAAATATCCAGACGCTGGTTCAAATCGTCAGTATTGACTTCGACTTCGAACTTACCTTTTTCATACTGGTTGATCCATTGCATCGTCGCCTGCTGCAAATCGGGGATGCGTCGCACGAGCTCTTTCGTGGAGCGCATCAATTGCGTCTGCACGGTCGTCTTGACATTTTCTATTTTGAATTGTTCTGCCAGGAACCCCTGAATCATGGAAAACGCTTCGCGCGTGATATCGAGCCAATAGTCGAGCGTATGCACAATAGCCTCGGCTTGGATCAGCGTCTTGAGCGCCATCGTCAGTTCACTGCCCAGACGCAACCCATTGCTTGCCAACACCTCAAAGACGGCGTTGAGCACTGCCGACAGCGAGCCTGCCTCTTCGGGATAGCGCATGTAACGCACCACCGTGCGGTCGATATCTTCACGAAACTGTGCGACGTGCACATCGTGGAACGGCGTGCACAGCCGTAATAGCGTCTCCGCTATTTCATAGGCATCCAGCCCGTTGAGCACCCAGATCAGGTCGGCCAGGTTGATGCGCTGCTGCTGGTTGAGCATTCCCATCATCCCCATGTCAAGGAAGATAACTTTGCCCGTCTCAAGGCTGACCAGAATGTTGCCGGGATGTGCGTCCCCATGGAAGTAGCCGTCAAAGATGAGTTGCTTGATCATCACGCGCAGGAAGGTGCGCGCCAGGCGCTCGGGATCGTGTCCGGCCGCGGCGATCTTCTCCACATTGATGATCTTGACGCCTTCAACATAGCTCATTGTCAGGACATTCGCCGTGGTGTATTCACGATACATGGTCGGGATCTCCACCTCCGCGAAAGACGACATGGTGTCCGCCAGTTGCCGGGCGTTGAAGGCTTCGTTGCGGTAATCCAGTTCTTTGACCAGATTATTGGCAAACTCGCCAAAGATGCCGAGGATGTCATTTTCACGCATCCACTCGACGCGCGCGGCAATGGTCTGTAGCACATCATTCAGCACCTGGAGATCGGCCTTGATTTTGGGCACAATGTTGGGGCGTTGCACCTTGACCACCACGTCGGCGCCGTCGTGGAGTTTCGCCCGGTGCACCTGCGCCGTAGACGCGGCGGCAAACGGCTCGACGGCAAACTCGGCGTACAATTCATGGATGGGCTTGCCCAGCGCCTTCTCGACCAGCGCCACGGCCTCCTGGCCAGGAAAAGGCGGGACGTTGCTTTGCAGCTTGTTAAACTCGACCTGCCAGTCGTCGGGCAAAGCTTCGGCGCGGCTGGAGATCATCTGGCCGAACTTGACGAAGGTGGGGCCCAGCTCTTGCAGCATCACGCGCACCTGCGCCGGCGTGCTCAAGCCGGAGATCGTCGTCCGGGCGTCGCCATAGATGTGCTTGCCCACCCACTGGCGCACGGGTGCGACAAAGGGCAGGCGATCCAGCCCGATTTCAAGCAGATAGCGATAAATCAAATCATAGACCTGCTGGAAACGTAGATTTGCGATCAGTTGGTTGCTGCGGTTTCCAGAGAGCCGGACCAAAAAACTCCACAACCGAGGCTGTTCGTCGGCATCCCTGAGAAAGGGTCGATTGACGCCAAGCAATGCGTCGAGCAGCGCCAGGACAATGCCGATCACAAGGCCGCCGAAAAGCAAGGTAAACACGTTGGCGACCTGCCAATTGCCCAACCACGCCAAGACCGCCAGCAACATGGCATTGATGACAACCACAAAGAGACCAAACGAGCGGATGATCAGGCGCCCGGTGAAGAGTACGAGCACGGGCCGCAAAAACACATTGAGCAGTCCAAACACCAGACCGGTGAGCAGAAAACGCACGATCCCAAATACACCATCATCGCGAAAACCGGGCAACACCCACAGCGCAAGTTGCACGGCTAGGGCATAGATCAAAATGTGAAAGCCGACAATAATCACGGTCGTAAGGCGATTCGCGCGCGCCGGCGAGGTCTCAGTGGTTTTCGCGATGGAGTTGTGAACTGTCATTGAGCATGTGCCTCGTAAAATGAAGTGGCGCAGATATGCAAAGCGGAGGGTTGAAAGCGCAATCATACATCATGCGTTTACACCGTCAGAATTGGGTGATTCAGATGGTGACGTAAACGCAGCGCTCCCTTTGTGTTTTCTGCGCGCCGTAGGCAAGAAATGCAAAGGGCGGGATAGAACCCGCCCTTTGGTAAACCTCATATCGTTCGTCGGAGGACTTGCCGGCGTCTTACTTCAGGCGGAAAGCCATGATGATGGTAAAGATGCCACCAACGACGGCGAAGATGCCGATCACCCACGGCAGCACAGCAGCGTAGCCAAGCGGGTGGCCCAGCAACATGATGCCAATGATGATCGAGATGACGCCCATAATGCCCGGGCCCCAACCGGCGCCCTGGAAGGATTCAATCAATCCGAAGATGCCCATGATGATGCCCTGGATGGCGAGCACCACGACGGCGGCAAGGCCGAACGCCACCACCGCGCCGTCCCCGATGTTCGACACCAGGAACCAGCCGGCCACAATGCCGATGACGCCAGATATCAACTCCCACACCCAATTGCTGCGGTCGGTGAAGATGCGCACGATCGACAGCACACCGGTGATCAACCACAGCAAACCAATGTAGAAGACCAGAATCGACGCGGTCTGCAGCGGGTTGGTCAGCAAGAAAATACCGATGAGAAGCGTTGCGATGCCTTGAATCAGGACTAGCCACCACTGAATTTGTGGCTTTTCCTGCGTTGCGACTGCTGTCATAATTTCACTCCCTTTTCAATTCCTTGTTAGATGAATACAGAAATCTCATTTTGCACTTGTCATACAGGTAAACATTTCTATCTACCAGATGTAGTATAGTGCAATCAAGATGGTTGTACAAGGCTGAATTCTGCCATAATACAGTCACATACGCTCGCGGCATGGAAAGCGTTGTCTTGATGGTTGTGTGTGGAACTGAAAACGGCTACAGTTCGTCAAGCTGATGACGCTGAGCGTAGGATCGGTTATGATTGTGTCGGGTCACAGCACTTCGCACGAACAATCGCGCAGACAGTTGAAAGCACTTCGACGACGAGAGAGGAAAAATCAAGATGAACACAGGGGATGGTCGTCCGTCCAATCGCCGATGGGCGCGCGTGGCGGTTTTTGGCGGGGGCGCCATCGTGCTCCTGCTGATTGGCTATGTGATCGGCGCTACGCTCTTTCCTGTGGCAGAGCCGCCCGCCTCGGTGGCGCAGGTTTCTCCTCAGGCTGAACGCACGCTGGTTGCCACCTTCACGCCGTCGCCCGCGCCACCCACCGCCACCGCGGTGATCGCACCGACGGAGCCGCCGCCCGCGCCCACCGCCACCACTGCACCTCCTACCCTGACGCCCATTTTGATCGTCGTCACGGCGCAAGCTTCGCCGACGCCGGTCAATACGTGGACGCCGCCGCCAACAGCTACACCTGTCCCGCCAACGAACGCGCCTGACGCGTCAGGCGACGCGTCGACTTCGACGCCCACCTGGACGCCTACGTTGATCGCTACGCCGACGTGGACGCCTGTCCTTACGCCAACCTGGACGCCGATCCCGACCTCAACCTGGACTGCCACACCCACGTGGACGCCGACGCTGCTGCCGACGCCGACGGAGACGCCCACCGCAACCGCCACGGCAACGCCGACGGAGACTGCCACGCTGCTGCCAACGCCGACGGAGACCGCCACCGCAACCGCCACAACAACGGATACGGCAACGCCAACGGCGACGGAGACACCCACCGGAACCGCCACGGCAACGCCAACGGGGACTGTCACGCTGCTGCCGACGCCGACGGCAACCGCCACCGCAACCGCTACGGCGACGCTGCCACCGGCAGCAACTGCCACCGGCACGCATACACCTTCACCCACGGCCACTGAGACAGCCACGGCCACTGAGACAGCCACGGCCACAATTGCGCCTATTGTGATCTCTACGGCAACGGAGATCGCTATCGTGGAGGTCACACCGACTGAGACAGTCACACCGACGGCAACGGTTGCACCGACCGCGGCCTGGCAATTCGACGTCGAGCCGCCGACCGTCGCCTATCTCAACCAGACCTACACCTACACCGTGACCTTTGCGCCGGTGGAGGCGACGGAGACCAGCGACAGCGAGATGGATGCACCGTCTGCCGAAGAGACTGTCACGCC
Source organism: Candidatus Caldilinea saccharophila (assembly GCA_016710365.1). GTDB lineage: Bacteria > Chloroflexota > Anaerolineae > Caldilineales > Caldilineaceae > Caldilinea > Caldilinea saccharophila. The sequence goes on from JADJVW010000006.1 coordinate 30,859, forward strand.
GCCGGTTGAAGAGGAAAGCGCCGCACAAGAAGAACCCACAGCAGAGCCGGACGCAGAAGTCACGGAAGCGGCGACGCCTGAAGCAACTCCTGCGGAGGGCGCGGAGGAAGCGGTCGCGTCTGAAAGCACAGGCGATGAGACGCCCACAGAGGAAGCGCCTGCAGGAGGAAGCGCTTGCAGTGCAGGACATCATTGAATCGCTGCCCTTCGTCATCGCTGCCCAGGGTGCTTTGACGGTTGAGACCACGCTGCGCCCCACCTGGCTGGCGCTGACGACGACAGAAAACGGCGATGTGCTCCTGACCGGGACGCCGCAGGAGACAGACGAAGGCGAGCACCCGGTCGAGTTGATCGCCACCGATGCCGCCGGCGTTGTGATCACCCAAAGCTACACCATCACCGTGGAACTCGATCCCAACCCGTTCCGCGTTGAAGGCTTGCAGTTTGTCACGGACGAAGACACGCTGCTCGAAGGCGTCCTGACCGCCGAGCACGCCGAAGGCGACGCGCTGTTGTTTGGCATTGCGCGCGAGCCGGAGCACGGCGCGATCACCGCCATCGACGAAGCAAGCGGCGCCTTTACCTACGAGCCACTGTCCGACTTTTACGGCGAAGATGAGTTCACGATTCACATCAGCGACTCACTCCAACGTGAGATTACAGCGTCCGTGGCGATCACGGTGAACCCCATCAACGACGCTCCCCGCATCGAGATGGAAGACACCTACACGGTCACGGTTGGCGACACTGTGGATCTGCCTGTGATCGTAACCGACGTGGAAGGCGACCCGGTCACGATTACGGTGGAGTCACTACCACTCGATCTGGTTTATTTTGATCTCGGCAGTGTTGAGCTTGAGACTCCTGAACTTGACAGTCTTGAGAGTGACGCTCTTAAACTCGGCGGCGTCATTTCCGGCACGGTTGCGCTCGATGCCGCGGAGAACAGTCCGTATCCAGTGCTGATAACCGCCAGCGATGGGGAAGAATCCTCGTCACAACGGTCAATTACCTGGGTCGTCGAGCCGATGCCGACCGAAGAGGAAGCTAACGTCGAGACTGACGAAGGCGTGGCAGAAGAGGAAACGCCAGGCGCCGACCAGGCGCCAACCGAAGAAGCTGCTGCACAACCATCGTCGCTGACTGAGATCGTTACGCTGGCGGCAGATGCAGCTACACGCGTCCTGCCCGGCAGCGCTGCCTTCAGCGTCTATGCATGGCAGACGCCGGTCGATCTTGGCGATTGTCCGAACGTCGCTGCGGTGCTGACGCCTGCCTCACTCAGCGCCGACGCCAGCCTGCTCGACGACGCGGCGGTGAGCAACCTTGCCGACGCTCCCTCGCTTGGCTTTGATGTGGCGTTGGCAGCCGGCGACTATGCTTTGCTGGTTTGCGGCTGCGCGCCCACCTACGCCGATGCCGAGCGGGTGAGTTTCCCTGTCTCCAATCAGGCGTTATTCGCGGGCATCGACGGCGTCACGCTGCTAGCCGATGACGGGACGCCGGTTCCGCTTTCCGGGTTCGCCGCCGCGCCAGGGTTCACCTGGCAGGCGCTGCTGGATGATGCAGCCAGTTCCCCGGCGCTCCTCAGCGTGGCGGAGGACGGCCTCCACAGCGTCGATCTGTGGATGGCTGACGATGGCGTGCTCGTGAGCGCTGTCGCCGTTGTGCCCACCGCCAAGCTGGACGAACTTGCGGCCACAGTGGGGCAAGTGTGCGCCAGCAATGAGTGAGTCATGGTAAAAAAGAGGGAGGATGCCGTTTGGCATCCTCCCTCTTTTTTATGCAATTTTTCACAACGCTGCTATTCAGCGCAGACGGCGAAACCCACCGCGATCCATCACCGCGGTCATCCCGATCAAGAAGGCCGCAAATGCCGGCACCAGCGGATCGGTGTGAATCCCGACCCCCTCCATGATCCCAAATGTGAGCAAGGCAACGACGCCGAGCATGAGCAATGTGTTGCTGAAAAGTTCTTTTGGCATGTTCGATCCACCTAACCAATCAGATTTCCTGACTTGATTGTAGGCCGTCCACTGCCGATGCCCAAATTATCAGACCGGCGATTCTGTCTGGAGGCAGACAGGATCCAGACGCTCTGCTGCCGTCCGTTGGTAAACCGTAGAGAAAGCGTAAGATTTCTTATCCGCTCAAGCGAGCGTCGATCCCTGCATGGCGACAGATGGGTGCGCTTCGCTGATCTTGACCGCGTCTTTACGCGCCAGCGCCGCGGCAGCCAGCAAAACCAGCACGATCCAGATGGTGCTCGTGACCGCCAGATGCACCAATTGCAGCCAGACCGGGGCCTTGAGCGCCACGTTGAGCGAGCCGAGCAGCAACTGCATCACATACAGCCCGATGATCAGACGGCCAAATTGTTGCGTGGCGCGGCCTGGCCGGCGCCGCATTGCCATCCAGGCCGCCAGCCCGACCAGCGCACCGACGATAAACGCAATGATCGGGTGCAGGATGCGCAGTTCGACCAGCGTCGCCACCAGCGTGTTCTCAGTGGGCGAAATGCCGCCCGTCAGCACGAGCGTGTCGCCCAGCGCCGTGATCGCGCCGCTCATGCCCAACACCAACATGCCGGCAAAGGCGGAGAGCAATGTCCAGCCGACCGCGCCTTGCCTGCGCAGTTGCAGCGGCTGACCGCCTTGTCCCCACCAGGCGGTCAGCGTCAGCGCGGCGAGTAACAAGAACGTGTTGACCAGATGGCCGGCCATCCAGATCGCGCGCCCCACCGAGACATTGAAGGCGACATATTCCAATAATACCAGCGCCGCGCCGATCAAAGCCTCCAACACCATAAAGAACATCGAAAACGCCGCGCCCTTGCGCACGATATGGTCTTTGGGATACGCGCGAAACGCCCAGACGAGCAACGCCACCACGGCCAGCAGCGCCAACCCACTGGTGATACGGTGTGAAAATTCGATGATCGTCTCGATTCGCTCCGGGCGCGGGATCACTTCTCCTTGACAAAGTGGCCAATTATCGCCGCAGCCTGCGCCGGAGCCGGTCGCACGCACGAACGCACCCCAGACAATCACAAGCACATTTGCTGCCACCACACCCCAGGCAAACTGTGCAAAACGTCGGTTCCCTATCATGGTTTGACCTGATCCTTTTCAGCCTCGCGTCTAATAATTTCGTGCATTCTATCACAATCGCAGCGCGCGCCGTACATGCGCTGCTGGAAATGTGGAACACACGTCGGCAAAGTACATCTGCTAAACGTCTACTATAAGAATTTACTTATGAATGCAATAAGGAAGAGGGCAGACTTTCTCTAGAGGCAAACAGGTGTAAAGTGATGACCGTCTATGCAGCTTTGGTTCAAAGCGCCAGTCACTTTAGAATGGTACAGTTTGCAAGACGCTACAACTCGTTCAATTGATTCGGCCAAGATGGAGAGTATTCTATGCGGAGCACAATCACTTTACTGCGTCGTTATCTCGCACTGACGCTTGTCGGCGCCGGGCTGGTCTTTGCCGTCGGCGGCTGTGCTGGCAGCACAGCCGCAACCATATCCCAACCGGCGCAAGCCGCAGCCGCCCAGGCGCCGACCAAAATCAACACCAGGATCACGCCTGCCGACTATCAGGCGCAATTCGGCGCTGGCGCCGAGCACCTGCTGCTCGACGTGCGCACGCCGGAGGAATTCGCCGGCGGCCACATTCCTGGCGCGGTCAACATCTCGGTGGAGCAACTTGCACAGCGCTTAAACGAAGTCCCGCAAGACAAACCGGTCGTCCTCTATTGCCGCAGCGGCAACCGCAGCAACCAGGCAGCGCAGATTCTCGATCGTGCGGGCTATCCGCAGATCTACGACCTGGGTGGGATTGGAACGTGGGCGCAACAGGGGTATCCTGTTGAATAAAGCGTGCTATTCCAGGGAGATGCTATGTCTTATCGCGCCATTTTGCCCATTCTGCTGATCTTATTGTTGGCAGCCGCGTGCACTGCGCCCGCAGCGGCGCCGGTGGGTCAGCCTGCTGGCGCTCCTGCCGTCGACCGTGATTACAGCAGCACGCGCACGGGTGACAATGGCATCTTGCGCGCCACGTACACGAGCGAGCTAGACTCATTTGCCCTCAACGAACTCCATGCCTGGACGTTGCACGTCGAAACCACGGAAGGCGCGCCGGTGGAAAATGCTATCATCACGGTGAGCGGCGGCATGCCTGAACACAACCACGGCATGCCCACCCAGCCTCAGGTGACGGAGGAGTTGGGCGGCGGCGACTATCGCGTGGAGGGAATACAGTTTCAGATGGGCGGCTGGTGGACGGTCACCTTCACCATCAACGCCGGCGGGGTGCAGGACAGCGTCATGTTCAATCTGCAACTGGAGTAGGCGTCCATGGCGAAACTACATCGCGGCACGCTGCATCGCCAGGTTTGGCTGTGGTCGGGTGCGCTGCTGCTCGCGCTGGCTGTGCTGGCTGCCTGCACGCTGACGCCGATCGCCGATACGCGCGTGTGGCAGGAGGACGAGTTGCGCGAGTTGCGCACCTTGTCGCTGGATGCACTCAAGCCGCTGCCGCCCGATCCCTCCAACGCGGTCGCCGATAACCCGGCGCGGCGGCGTTGGGCGAGCGCATCTTCTTCGATGCCCGCTTCAGCGGCAACGGCGCCGTCTCCTGTGCTTCCTGCCATGCGCCTGAGCGTCACTTCACAGACGGGCGTCCCTTTGGCGTGGGCATGGGTGTGATCCCGCTCAACGCAATGACGCTGGTCGGCGCGTCGTACAGCCCGTGGCAAACCTGGAACGGCAAGGCCGACAGCCAGTGGGCGCAGGTGCTGCACCCGCTGGAGCATCCGCTGGAACACGGCGGCAACCGCACGCTGTACGCCCATCTGCTCGCCGAGCACTACGCCGGCGACTATACCGCGCTCTTCGGCCCACTGCCCGACCTGGCGGACGCCACGCGATTCCCACGCAACGCCGGCCCGGTGGATGATATCGCGGCCAGCCTTGCCTGGGAGCAGATGTCCTTCGCCGACCAAAATGCGATCAACCGCGTCTTTGCCAACCTGGGCAAGACGCTGGCTGCCTACGAGCGGACGTTGCTGCCCCAGCCAGCGCGCTTCGACCGCTACGTCGCCTCGCTCGACGCCAACGGTCGGCCTCAGGGCGAATCGCTCCTGAGCGACGACGAGATCGCGGGGTTGCGCATCTTCATCGGCAAGGGCAAGTGTACAAATTGTCACAACGGGCCGCGCTTCACCAACGACGCGTTTCACAACACTGCGATTCCCGGCGCGCCTGACGTTCCGCTGCAACGCGGCCGCATCGACGGCATTGCGCGCGTCCAATCCGACATCTTCAACTGTCTGGGGCCGTACAGTGACGCGGCGCCGGAGGCGTGCACCGGGTTGCGCTTTATGGTCACAACAGGCGACACGTTGCTGGGCGGCATGAAGACGCCTACGCTGCGCAACGTCGCCGAAACCGGGACCTATATGCACACAGGCCAATTCGCCACCCTGGCCGCCGTGATCGAGCATTACAACAGCGGTGGCTTCGCCCTCCAGGGGCACAACGAGTTGGAGCCGCTGAACCTCACCGCGCAGGAAGCAACGCAGCTTGAGGCATTCTTGCGCACCCTGACTGAAATCCCCTGATGAAAGAAGCGTCGGGCAGGTGGCGCGTCAGCCAACACCTTATTCGTTCTCGAAGCCAATCTCAAACATGCTTTCCAGGTCGTGGCGCGAGAAGACCTTGAACGCGATCAGCGTCTCCGAGTCCACGATGCCATCAACCTGGAGCATCTCGCTGGTGACAAGGTCGGCCAGCGTGTTGTTGTCGCGCACACGCAGGATCGCGACCAGATCATAGGCGCCCGCCACCGAAAAGACCTCGGAGATGCCGTCGATGCCGGCCAAGGTCTCGGCTACGGCGTTGATCATGTTGCGCTTGCATTTGAGCAAAACCACTGCAGAAACCATTCTTCTCTCCTACTGATGATTGGCGAAATCAGCCGCAATAGCACGCGGATGACGCGGATTGGACGGAGCAAAGCGGATCATGCAATTCAGCGCATAAAGACGCAGCAGGAATGGAAAATCAGCGGACATCCGCCCGATCCGCGTCATCCGCGTGCTATTTTTATGTGACTGCCGTCCGCCGATTTTCATAACGAGCGTAAAGGCGTGCTTCCACGGCGCAGCGCAGGCGTTCGGCGGCGCGATACAGATCGATAAAGGTCGTGTAGAGCGGCGCCATGCCCAACCGAATGGTATCAGGTGCGCGAAAATCGGGCAACACGTTGAGTTCGTGAATCAGCGCCTGGTTGATGCGCCAGGCCTCTGCGTGCCTCAGCGACACGTGCGAGCTGCGCCACGCCGACCGCCGCGGGGAGTTGAGCGTGTAGCCGAGCGGCGCCAGCATCGTTTCCCACAGGCTGATAAAGTACTCCGTTTGCTGCACGGACTTGGCGCGCAGCGCGGCCATGCCCGCGTCAAGCAGCAGATCGACGCCCGGCTCGATCAACGCCAGCGAGAGCACCGGCGGCGTGCCCGTCAAGAAATGGCGCATACCCGGCTCCGCGACATAAGTCAGGTCGAAGTCGAACGGCGCGTGCTGACCCATCCAGCCGCTGATCGGGTTCTGGAGCAGCGGCTGCAGGTCGCGGCGCACGTAGAGAAACGCGGGCGCGCCCGGCCCACCGTTGATATACTTGTACGTGCAGCCGATCGCCAGATCCGCGCCGGCGCCGGCCAGGTCGACCGGAACGCTGCCCGCCGAGTGGCTGAGATCCCACAGCACCAGCGCGCCGGACGCGTGCACCGCGGCCGTAATCGCGGCCATATCGTAGACATAGCCGCTTTTGAAGACCGTGTGCGAGAGGACGACCAGCGCCACGTCGTCGTCGAGCCGCGCCAACAGCGCATCGACCGGCCCGTGCACGCCATCCACGGAGGGAATGATTTCGAGTTGATGACCTGCATTCAGCGTCTCGATGACGCCTTGCAGCACATAGAGGTCGGACGGGAAGTTGAGGTCGTCGGTCAGGATGCGCGTGCGCCCGCGCTGCTGTTGGAGCGCGGCGACCGCCAGCTTGAAGAGGTTGACCGAGGTCGCATCGGCGATCACGACCTCCTCCGGCGCGGCGCCTACGAGTTGCGCCAGCTTGCCACCGATACGTGCGGGCAGCGTAAACCAGCCTTCGTTCCAGCTACGGATCAGGCGCTCTCCCCACTGCCGCGTGACCAGCTCGTGCGCCAACGCCTCGCTGGCCAGCGGCAAACGTCCCAGCGAATTGCCATCCAGGTAGATCAGGTCTGGTTCGGGGAAGGCAAAGCGTTGGCGAAAATGCGCCAGGGGATCGGCTGCATCTAATGCACGCGCCTGCTCGCTGCTGAATGTTGCTTCCATCGATGTTGTCCTACCTTAAAAATAGCTTTGACGCAGAGTCGCAGAGAGGCAGAGACCCGCCGAGAAAAGCGATTTTCATCGCTCGTTGACTTGAAAATGGGCTCAAGATTGCGCTGTGGTAGACTATCTCAGGAGTCTTAGCTTTGTCCAATTTCTCGTGTCTACGATGAGGCGTTCATGATTATTGAGTTGAACGGAGTTCGCCCTGCGGTTGCAGAAGATGCGTATATTGCGCCGACTGCCGTCCTGATTGGCAATGTGACGGTCAAGTCTGGCGCCAACATCTGGTTTGGCGCGGTGTTGCGTGGCGACACGGGCGCCATCGTCGTCGGGGCGCGCACCAGTGTGCAGGATAATGTGGTGGTGCATGTCAACGAACGTCACGACACGCTGATCGGCGACGATGTGCTGATCGGGCATGGCGCTGTGTTGGAAGGCTGCACCATCGGCGACAGCGTGCTGGTGGGGATGGGAGCGGTTTTGCTCAGCGGCGCCACAGTCGGCAAGGGCGCCTTGATCGCGGCGGGGGCCGTGGTGCGCGAGAACAGCCGCATCCCAGAGACGGTCTTGGTGGCAGGCGTGCCCGCGGCGGTGCGCGGGTCGCTCAGCGCATCGCAAAGCGACCGGCTGGGCGAGGGGCCGGCGCATTATCAGCAGATGGCTGAACTCTACAGGACGCACGCCAGCGTCGTGCAGGCATAGACCGATGGATTTGGTGCGTGCTCAACAGAAAAGCCGAGCTTTTTGGAAAAGCTCGGCTTTTTAGACCCATGTCACGCTGATAGCGTGACCTACAATTTAACGCAGATAACCCACTTGGGGCTGCGTTTACTTCTTCTCAACCAGCGCAAGCGCCGTGTTTGCCTTCACCAGACGCTGTTCAAGTTGCTCGATGTCGCCAAAAAAAGCGCGAGTGTACGTCTTGCCGTCGTAGTCACCGGTGTAGAGCCAGCGTTTGGTGTAATTCATGTAAACAAGCATACCGGTGTTGACATCGTGACAGGTGTTGCCCTGATAGACCGTGGGTCCAGCCGGCGCCTTCTTCGATCTCGACCGTATGCGGGCCAGAGCAATAGACCTCGACGCCTTCCTTGTCGTCAAGCGGAAACACGCCCACGGCATCGCCGGGCTTGGCGCCCAGCCAGTAGCCGTACAGGAAGTTCTGCTCCGCCTCGCCGGTGCGCTCTTTGCCGTTGGTCTGATCGACATCGAACGTCCAGGCGTCGGTGGAGAAACAAGCGTCGTCCCAGGTCACGGTGTGCTCTACGGGCAGGAAGCCACTGCTGGCCTGACGATTGACGAGCGCTTTCACCTCGGCGTCGCATTGCTTGATCTGGCAACGATCCGAGTCACACGTCCAGTTCACCGACCACGTGGCAGCCAGGTCAGGGCTGAGCAGGAGTTCATCGCGCGTAGGCGCGGCAACGACCGGGGCATCCCCTTCGCCCGCTACGCGCACCAATTCCGCCGCCACCCAGCCATCTTTGGCGGATTTGCCCTCGACGTTGGTGATGCCGGTGACATTTGTAGCGACCTGATACCATTTGCCATCTTCGCTGCGACCCAGCACGTCGAAAGTCAAGCCCGGGTTGGCCTTGGCGACGATATCGAACGACGTGCCCGGCCCGCTGCGTAGATTGGCGCGCACCTGGCTTGCAATGACGATGCGAAGTTGCTCATCGGAGGCGGGTGTAGCGGTTGGGGTCGGCAGGGGGACTTTGTTTCATCGACAGGCGCTGATAGGCGTCCAGCGGCTCGATGACGGTGTTGACTGAGGGGGCAACGCGGCGTCGGTGAGTGGTGCAGCAGCCGGTAGATTGGCTGCCGCTGCTGCACAGCCGCCGGCAACCATAGCGGTCATGATCAACAGCGCCAAAATGACGGCCAATCGACTTTTCAGAACCAGCCGTTCTCCCTTGAAGCAGGGCGAACTGTCAAACAATTTTCCATTCATAAGCCATTTCTCGAACCTAAACTAACTGACGGAAACAGGCACAACGGCCATTATAGCATCAGCAATGACGCGGAAAGAAACAACAAGGCTCGGCAATTACTGCAGTGTCACACGCATCACAATGTCACGCGCATTACAGTGTCACGCGCACTACAGTGTCACGCGCACTACAGCGTCACGCGCACTACAGCGTCACGCGCACTACAGCGTCACGAGCACCGTCTCCAGCAAGCCCATGTCGTCGAGACCTTCATAGGCGTAGGCGCGCACCAGATGATTTGGATCATTCAACAACGCATAGAGCACGCCGGCTGCCTTCATCGTGGCGATTTTGCGCAGCGCGCCGCGGCCTGCGGGTGGGCGCCCTCGTGCGTCTGCTGAAAAAGGATGCTGGCGAGCGGCTGCACCGCATCGTCGCCACACATGGCGAGCGCCTCAGCCGCCACCTGGCGCACCATGCCGTCATCGTCTTTCAGACACTCCGCCGCACGGTCGAGCTGCGCCGTGACCGCGGCCGGACCGCGCTGATGCAGGTGCGCCAGCGTCAAGAGCGCGGCCGCGCGTACGCTGCTGTCAACGTCGGCAAGCCGATCGGCCACAGCGGGGACGGTGCGCGCTGCGCCACAGAGCGCAAGCCCGCGCAACGCCCACCACCGCCGATCGAGGCTTGGCGACGCCAGCAGCGCCAGCAAGGCAACTTCATCATCTGCAGTGAGTTGAAACGCAAGTTGCTCGGCGCGCTCGTCGACGTCGGCGTCCACAGCGGCAAGGAATGTTGTCATGCGTGTGTTGTCATTCATGGCTCGTACACACCGATCTCGTCAAAGGTGACAGTGATGCTTTCATCCCCTGTGGCCAGCGCGCCAACGCCTAGACGCGAGGCAACCGCGGGCGCGACTGGAATCTCGACCAACGGTGCGCCGTTGCCGAGAAAGCGCAATGTCGCCCCATTGTCTTCCAATGTCAATTGATTGGACGCGCCGGCCTGGTTGAGCGCCGCCAATGCGGTCGGCGCGCGGGCTCTGTGGCGACGCCTGCCTGATACCGCACCACGCTGAAGCGCCCCTGTCCATCGATCAAAAACAGGTAGAAATTGTCGTCATCCGCAAAGCGCCCGATGAGACCGGCTGCCGCGTCCGGTGTGTCCGCCTCGATTGTGGCGTGGGCGTCGATCACAAGCGTGGCCGCGTCGTCAATGGTGAACCGGCTCCAGGCCAGATAACCGGGCCACGTATCCAGCCGGTAGACGCCTTCGTCCGGCAGCACAGTAGCCGCGGCCTGACCGGGGAGAGCGAAAGAGCGCAGCACCCCTTGATCGGTTTTGAACGTATCGTGGAAATGCACGACCGAAGCCGGGTAAGGAGGGGCTGACGGCTGATCAGCGACGCGCCCGACAACGACGGCCAGCTCGTCCCAGGTGGTGGCCGGGTCGAGCGCGCGCGCCGCCACCAGCAGACTGACCGCAACCATGAGGATCACCAGACAGAAAACCAGCCACCACGCTGACAGTCGCACGCCGGCATAGGGCGGTCTTTGCACGGTGTCAGGCGCGGTGGGACGATGCGCAGAGAGACCGATCGAGGTGCGCTTGCTGGCTTGCACTTCGGCGTCAGTTTGATAGGCGCTCGCGGATTGCGTGACGTTATTCTGCGTGACGTTACTCTGCGTGGCGTTGCTCTGCGTGGCGTTGCTCTGCGTGGCGTTGCTCGCTGCCATACAACCTCTTGCTTAGATCAAAGGATTTCTAGGCGTGTGCTGACCTTGCTGAAGCTGCTCCATATCGGCGTCCACCATGATACGGACAAGCTGGCGAAAGTCAACCGCCGGCTCCCAGCCTAATTTTTCACTGGCCTTGCTGGGGTCGCCCACCAGCAGGTCCACCTCGGCGGGCCGGTAGTAGCGCGGATCCTGCACAACATAACGCTGCCAGTCCAGGTCGAGATAGCCGAACGCTTCCTCGACAAACTCCTGGACACTGTGCGTCTCGCCGGTCGCAACGACATAGTCGTCGGGAGCTTCCTGCTGGAGCATCAGCCACATGGCGCGCACGTAGTCGCCGGCAAAGCCCCAATCGCGCCGTGATTCGAGATTACCGAGCCGCAATTCATCGGCCAGCCCCAGCTTGATGCGTGCGGCGGTGTGGGTGATCTTGTGAGTTACAAACTCCAGCCCGCGACGCGGGCTTTCGTGGTTGAAAAGAATGCCCGAACAGCCAAAGATGTTGTAGCTTTCGCGGTAGTTGACCGTAATCCAATGACCGTACACTTTGGCGACGCCGTAGGGGCTGCGCGGGTAAAAAGGGGTTGTCTCACGCTGAGGCACCTCGACCACCTTGCCAAACATCTCGCTGCTGGACGCCTGGTAAAAGCGGATCTTCGGGTCGACGATGCGGACGGCTTCCAGCACACGCGTGACGCCTAGTGCGGTGAATTCTCCGGTCAGCACAGGCTGGGTAAAACTCGTCGGCACAAAGCTTTGCGCGGCAAGATTGTACACTTCTTCCGGGTGATATTCATGCAAGATGCCGATCAGGCTCATCTGGTCAAGCAAATCACCCTGGATAACCTCGATCTTGTCCTGAATATCCTTAATGCGGTCGAAGTTGATGGTGCTGGTGCGACGCACCATGCCGACGACTGTGTAGCCTTTTTCCAGTAGAAACTCGGCCAGATAACTGCCATCTTGTCCGGTGACTCCGGTAATCAATGCGGTTGGCATAAAGGTAGTAACTCCTGAATCAATTTTGAAAATGGCGAGGGGCGAGTTGCAAGGAGCGAATGATCGCCTGCGTCGCCTCGTTCCTCACATGGAAATGTGCAAAAATAGCCGCAACCCTGTCGGGCTGATAAATACCGTAGGTCGGGCTAAGTTTGAATTTCTCGAGTCCAGGTAGGGACGGTTGGGTTGAGCGGCGCGATGCTCAAGGGTGCTGCGGGGTGGGCGGGAGGGGAGGAGCGAAGGGCGTGCGGTTGTTCAGACTCCGGGAAGCGCCAGCGACGCCGCAAGGGGGCGCCCGCCAGCGGTTCCCCGCCCAGGTAGCCCAGACGCGAGAAGATGCGCCTCACAAGCCGCCTGGCACCTGCGAAGTTTCTGAAGGCGGGAAACCGGCTTGGGATCAGAGCACTTTCTGGCACTTCTTCCAGCTCACAGCGGCAACACTTTGCTCAACGTCGCCCCCGACTCACCACGACACTTCTTCATCAGAACCACCCTCGCCACTCCCACTGGGCAGGCTGACTTGTTGAATAGCTGAATCGCTTTAAAGTGAGGTGCACCCACTTCACAGGTGTCCACTTCGCCCCGGCACCCACCTCAGCCAATCACCCCGGAGCTCCCGAAACCGGCCAACCCAGCGCTCTCCATGCCACTTCCTGCCCTCCTCTTGCTCTCTGTACAACACCGCAGAAAGGTTTTACCAGACCTCCATACCGCAAAACTATGATTCTGAAAGTATCTTTACTTTAGTAGCCCGACGTGGCGAGTCAACCACTCGTGTTTTAATCGTTGCCACAATTCTGTCGGGCTGGTAGCCCGACCTACAATGCGACAGCGGTCGTTGCCACAACCTTGTCGGGCTGGTAGCCCGACCTACCAACAGGGTTATCAGCGGAGCTGGCGCCGCCACCCTTCTAGCAGATCGTGCAACGTGGCGCGCAGGTCGATGGCGGGCTGCCAGCCGGTGGCGTGCACCAGGCGCTGATTATCGCAAAAGGAGCGCGGCACGTCGCTGGGGCGCAGCCGCGCCGGGTCGACCTCTACGGTAATTTGCGCCGGCGTCAACTCCAGCAATGTTTCGAGCAGCCAGCGAATCGAGCGCGGCGCGCCAGAGCCGATATTGTAGCAGAGACCCGCCTCGCCGTGCTGCACCAGCATCAGTACGCGCGCACCACGTCGCGCACATCGGTGAAATCGCGCTCCGCGCTCAGGTTGCCCACGCGCACCACCGGCTCGCGCTGCCCACGCTCGATCTCGACGATCTGGCGGGCAAAGGCGCTGGCGGCGAAGTCGTCCGCCTGTCCTGGCCCCAGATGGTTGAAGCTGCGCGCGCGGATGGTCGGCAATTGATGGCCGTTGAAATATTGCAACGCCATCATGTCTTGTGTGATCTTGCTCACCCCGTAAGGCGAATTCGGACGAAAGGGCGTTTCTTCGTCGATCGGCAGGTCAGCCGGCTCGACCAGGCCATAGATTTCGTTGGAGGAAACCACCAGGGTGCGGCAAGTCGGCTGCCAGCGGCGCAACGCCTCCAGCAAGTTGAGTTGGCACTGAATATTGAGTTCGTAGGTCGTCCAGGGCTGTTGCCAGCTTCCCCCTACATCGCTCCAGGCGGCCAGATGCAACGCATAGTCGGGGCGCACCGCCTCAACCACTTCGCTCACCCACAGGGCGTTGCGCAGATCGCCGCGATGCAAAGCAAGCTGGCCGGCAAGATGCGCAATGCGGCGGTCGTGTCGATGCACCACCCCATGCAATTCCACCTCTGGTTCGCGCACCAACAGCTCGGCGAGGTGGCTGCCGGCAAAACCGGCGATCCCGGTCAACAGGACGCGCATAAGTGATCTCGCTCCACGTAATCACAAATCGGACATTTGTTAGCGGTTGCAGTATAGACGAAAGCGCATTCCTCCCCAAGTAGGCCGCGCGCAAATGCTTTGCTGACAATGCGCAAATTTTTCGATAACACGGCGCAAGCGCCCTTCTAACACAAGCCGAGTAAAGTTGTAACCATTGAATGCAAACAGACAGGTTGAAAAAACCAACTTCAGATTTTCAGAAACAAGGAGAGATTCAGATGCGCACCAATCCTTACAATCAGATGGTTCGTGACTTTGTTGAGATGGCCGATGCCGTAAATCGCCGCATGAGCACTGCGCCCTACGACTACGCTCGCAATGGCGGACATGACGGCGAAGGCGCGCCCGCGTCACGCACGCTGCGCCTGCCGATCGACGCCTACGCCACCGAGGATGCCTTTGTGCTGAACGCCTATGTGCCTGGCGTCAACCCGGAGCATGTCGAGATCACTTTCGAGGGTGAGGAACTTACGATTCGCGGCAATTTCGAGCCACAGCCAGAAGGCGTCGATTTCCTCAAGCGTGAGCTTTATCACGGCGCGTTCGAGCGCCGAGTCACCTTCAACGTGCCGGTGAACGCCGACGCCATTGAAGCGACGTACGACAACGGTGTGTTAATCCTGCGCGTGCCCAAGGCTGAGGAAATCAAACCCAAGCAGATCAAGGTGCAGGTCAAGTAAGCTATTTCAGAGCAATGGGGCTTTGAGCCAGTAATCTGGTTTGCAATGGGCTGGACTCATCAATGGGAGTCCAGCCCATCTTTTTTAAGGTCCCTGTCCCTGTTCATGCCATGTTCATGCCATTGTCACTGCTCATACCATGGTGGCGGTGTCGCTCGGTAAACCATCGATACTAACCCGATTCTTGTTCCACTGATACTCTGCTATACCCGGAGAGCCTGTTTTCTCGGCCCAGTCCACCAATGCCGGTCGCGGCCCTGCGTACGCATAGAACGGCACGCCAAACCCACAGGAAGTTTGCAGCGACTCCACCGCCAGCACGACGATCTGGCGCTCGCCAGGCAGGTCAGGGAACAAGGCGTGCATCTCTGCCCAGGCCCCGTCACGCGGGAAGATCAAGCGGCCGCGGCCGTAGAGACGGAGGATGCGCGGGTTGGCTTCAAAGCTGCACACCATGATCGTCAACCGGCCGTCCGCTTTGAGATGCGCGGCTGTCTCGTTGCCGCTGCCTGTAAGGTCGAGATAAGCAACTGTGCGCTCGTCGAGCACGCGCAATGTGTCCATCCCTTTGGGCGAGAGGTTGACTCGGCTTTCGGCTGTAGCGGAAGCAGTGAAAAAGAGGTGCTGCGCTTCGATGAACGTGCGCAGTTCAGGTGTAATCGATTCGTAGAATTTGGCCATGATCTCTCCTTGGCGATAAGGTGACAAAGTGGTGAGTGTAAAGCAGGACAACCTCATGTTTGATGATAGAATGCATTGCCAATCTTCAATAAACACTGAGGAATAGACAAATCATGCAATGGTTGAACGAGCCACATCAATGGCAGCATAGCGACGACGCCATCCGCATCGCGGTGGATGCCGGCACTGACTTCTGGCGCAAGACGCATTACGGCTTCATTCGCGATAACGGCCACGTTTACTATCAGACAGCGAGCGGTGACTTCAGCGTCGAAGTCAAGGTGACCGGCGCCTATCGCGACCTCTACGACCAGGCCGGGCTGATGGTGCGCATCGACGACGCGCACTGGATCAAAACCGGCATCGAGTTTGTCCACGGCATACAGTATGTCAGCGCGGTGGTGACCAACGATTTCTCCGATTGGTCAGTCGCGCCGCTGCAGAACCCGCCTTCCCTCTGGCTGCGATTGGTGCGCAAAGCCGAAGCCGTCGAGATCTTTTACTCGCTTGACCGCGCCAATTACACGCTGCTGCGCATCGCCTATCTGCTGCCCAGCGCAGCAGCCAGGGTCGGCGTGATGTGCGCCGCGCCCGACGGTCAGGGCTTCGAGGTGGTGTTTGAAGAGTTTGCCGTCCATTCTATCGACTCTATCGACGCGCAGGGAGAAGCGTAATGGCGCGCAAGCGTGCGCCGGCGGGAACCTGCGCATTTTGTGGCCGTGAAGTCGCGGCCGCCGGCATCACCAAACATTTGACGACTTGTGCGGCGCGCCAGAGTGTCGTCGAGAAGGCCGAGGCCGGCAAACGGAAATCGCAGCCGCTCTACCACCTGGTCGTGCGCGACACGGTGGATGGAACTTACTGGCTCCACCTGGAGGCGCCCGCGGCCACGACGCTCCAGGAGCTTGACCTCTACCTGCGTGCGATCTGGGTCGATTGTTGCGGCCACATGAGCCATTTTGTCTTTGGCACGACGCGCTATCAGGAACTGATCGACGGCTTCTTTGCGCTTGGCGACCAGAAGAACATCACGACCCCCATCGGCGAGGTGTTTCGTCCCGGCCTCAAAGGGAAGTATGAATACGACTTTGGGACGCCGACCGAACTCAAGGTCGAAGTCGTGGAGATGCGAGAAGGCAAGCCGCTGACGACAAAGCCGGTCGTCCTGCTGGCGCGCAATCTCATGCCGGCGTATGTCTGCACCGAGTGTGGCGAGCCGGCGACGCATATCTGCTTGCAGTGTTATTACGAACAGGGTGAACCGGGCTGCTATTTGTGCGCGGATCATGCCAAACGCCACGACTGCACGCTCTACGGCGGCCCCAAAAAGCGCTTCAACTCGCCGCGCACCGGGCGCTGCAAATACAACGGCCCGGCCAATCCGCCGTATTGAGAGTTGCGAGTTGCGAGGGGCGAGGGGCGACGCGTAACAGACTGACACTTTAGTACATTACGCATTACGCATTACCTACGGCCCTAGCGGAAATTGCGAGGCGCCATCCACTGCGCCGCCCTCACGGTGTGGGACGCTGCTGTCTTCCAAAACGTTGCCATAGAGGTCGGTCACCCGAAAAGTATAGGGCCCTGGCCCCATGCCAGGGTTGGTCTGCACGAAGTAGTTATACTCCGTGCGAGGGACATTGACCCATGCGCCTGACAAACCTCCGTGGAACGAATTCATCTCAGACAGTCACTATCATACCAGATTTTACGATGTTGCCGCTGTGACAGAATGCATCCTACATTGACCGTGCGCTTGTCCGTGGTAGAATGCACTGTTGCTGGCCTGGAATTCCTGGAGTGCGCAGGCAGATTTGTATGCGAAAGTTCGGCCGGGTCAGTTGTGCGCCGGTCGAGAGCTACCAAGGGAACGTATTTATGTTCAAAAAGCTATACTATGCCGTCACCGGCGATCCAAACGAGAAGGTGCTGAAAAAGTACCGGCCTCTTGTAGAAGAGATCAACAACCTGGAAAAAGCGTTCGAGGACAAAAATCCCGACGAGTTGCGCGCCATGACGCAAGCTTTCCAGACGCGCATCGCCGAAGCGACGACGGAGCTGCGCGCCGAACTGGCCGAGGCGGAGCAGGAATATCTCGATGTGCTTGGCACCGAAGAACAGAAGTTTGCGCGCGTCGAGGTGGAGCGCATCAAAAAGGAGCTGCGCAAGGAAGAAGAAGCGTTGCTGTGGGAAATTTTGCCGGAAGCCTTTGCCGCCGTGCGCGAGCCAGCAAGCGCACCACCGGTCTGCGCCATTATGACGTGCAGTTGTTGGGCGGTATGGTGTTGCATGGCGGTCGCATCGCCGAGATGAAAACCGGTGAAGGCAAGACGCTTGTCGCCACCCTGCCGCTCTATCTCAACGCGCTGACCGGCCGCGGCTCACACCTCGTCACGCCCAACGACTATCTGTCGAAAGTTGGCCTCCAACTCATGGGGCCGATCTATCACCTGTTGGGCTTGAGTGCGTCGGTCATTCAAAACAGCGCGGGCAACCCGGATCAAGGCAGCTTTCTTTTCGACCCGGAATTTCCCAACGCTGACGATCGCTTTCAGTACCTCAAGCCCATCTCACGTCGCGCCGCGTATCAGGCCGACATCACCTACGGCACCAACAATGAGTTTGGCTTCGATTATCTGCGCGACAACATGGCGCAGGACATCACCCGCACAGTGCAGCGCGAGCTTCACTACGCCATCGTTGACGAGGTCGACAACATCCTCATCGACGAAGCGCGCACGCCGCTGATCATTTCCGGCGAGGCGCGCGAAAGCTCCAACTATTACGTTGAGTTTGCCGCGCTGGCCAAGCGGCTGACGCCCGAAACGCACTATGTCATCAACGAAAAGGAGATGGCAGCCACGTTGACCGAAGAGGGCATCGCCTACGTGGAGCGCGTGATAGGCACCGACAACCTCTACGATCCCGAACACTTTGATATGCTGCCCTATCTCGACAACGCGCTGCGCGCGGTTGCACTTTACCGCCGCGACAAAGACTACATCGTGCGCGGCAGCGAAGTGATCATCGTCGATGAGTTCACCGGCCGCCTGATGGAAGGGCGTCGCTACAGCGAAGGTCTGCACCAGGCCATCGAGGCGAAGGAAGGCGTCAAGGTTCAAAAGGAATCGATGACGCTGGCGACGATCACCTTCCAGAACTTCTTCCGCATGTTCAACAAGCTGGCCGGCATGACCGGCACGGCTAAAACCGAAGAGGAAGAGTTCCAGCGCATCTACGAGCTTGAAGTGGTGCAGGTGCCGACCTACAAGCCGATCATCCGCGCCGATCACGACGACCTGGTCTATCGCACGCAGGAGCCAAAATTCAAGGCGGTGCTCGAAGACATCAAAGAAAAATATCAGGCGGGACAGCCTGTGCTGGTAGGGACGGTGGCGATCGAAACCAGCGAGTACGTCAGCAACCTGCTCAAGCGCAATGGCATCCCGCACGAGGTGTTGAACGCCAAGAACCACGAACGCGAGGCCACGATCATTGCCCAGGCCGGTCGCCCCGGCGCCGTCACCATCGCCACCAACATGGCCGGCCGCGGCGTCGATATTCTGCTGGGCGGCAATGCCGAAGGGCTGGCGCGCGAACAACTGCGCAAGGAACAAATCGACCTTTCCGCCATTCATCAGAATGACTGGAACCGCGCCATCGATATGCTGAAGCATCGGCAGGAGCCGACAACGGCCTTTGACGATCGATGGGCCGCGGTGGTCGCTGAGCAGTGGCACGCAGTCGAACGCGACAAAGAGGCCGTGCGCGGACTGGGCGGCCTGCACGTCGTCGGCACGGAACGTCACGAGGCGCGGCGCATCGACAACCAGTTGCGCGGCCGCTCCGGCCGTTTGGGCGACCCCGGCTCCAGCCGCTTCTACCTGAGCCTGGAAGATGAGCTGATGCGCAAGTTTGGCGGCGAGCGTATTTCCGGCGTCATGGCGCGGCTGGGCGTCGAGGACGACGTGCCGATCGAGGCCGGGCTGGTCAACAAAGCCATCGAGAACGCGCAGACTAAAGTCGAGGGCTACAACTTCGACATCCGCAAACACGTGCTGCGCTACGACGAGGTAGTCAACGAGCAGCGCAACCGCATCTACGACCAGCGCCGGCGCATCCTGACCGAGCCTTCGTTGCGGCTGACCGTTGAGGACATGGTCGCCAGTGAGGTGCGCGTGTTGGTGGCAGAATTTACGGTCGGCGAATACGAAGACGAGTGGCAACTCGACGAGCTGACCAAAGCGGTGCGCGCGCTGGCCCATCACGTCCCGGCCGATCTTGGCCCCGAACGCTGGCACAACAAAAAGCGCAGCGAGATCGAGGCCGACGCCATTGCGCTGGCGCATCAGGCCTATGCCGCCAAAGAAGTCGAGGTTGGCGAGGCGATCCTGCGCAATGCCGAGAAGCAGATCATGTTGTGGGCGGTGGACAGCCGCTGGGTGCGTCACCTGACCGACCTTGACCGCTTGCGCGAAGGCATCGGCTTGCGTGCGTTGGCGCAGCAGGATCCGGTCGTCGCCTACAAGCGCGAGGCGTTCGAGATGTACAACGAAATGATCGAGGCCATCCGCAGCGACACGGTCAGAGCGGTCTTCTCGGTGCAGCTTCAACGCCAACAGGCGCAACAGGCCGCGCCGCCGCCACCCACGTCAATTGCTCGCAATATCCGCACCAATCGCGGTGACGGCGGCGGCGACAGCAAACCGCAAACTATGCGCAAGAGCGGCCCCGAACTAGGGCGCAACGACCTTTGCTGGTGTGGCAGCGGCAAGAAATATAAGAGCTGCCACATGAAAAGCGATCAGAAAGAGGGCGCGACGCCGCAGCGCGTGGCGGCAAAGTAGGCGGAGTTGCGAGGGGCGAAAGCTTCGTTCACGCGCAGCTTGTCATACTTCATGAAGATAAAACAAATCGGCGCCGTTTCAGGGATTCACGAACCACCTGGAACGGCGTCTGTGTTGGCGAGCGTTGTTTCAAGCATGAGAAGAGTGCCTCACAAGTGGAGGGAAGTGTTGTATAGCCTGGCGCGCATGGGCAGCGTAGCGGGCGTGGCGCTGACGGCGCTTATGCTGAGTCTGGCTACGGCGCACGCGCTGAGCGATCCAGCCGATGCGCCGCCAACCCAGACGGTCAGCATCCGCTCCAGCGCCGGCGTCACCTTTACGCTGACCATTCCGGCGCGCCGCTCAGCGTCACCGCACCGATCACCGCGCTGCTGAATACACCAGTCGTCGCCGCGTCAGCCACTCTCACCGAACACACCGCATACGTCGTCAAAACAGGTGACACCTTGTTCGAGATCGCACAGACGCTCGGCGTCGATATGCAGGCGCTGGCCGTCGCGAATCAGCTCGCCGATGTGAACATCATCGAGGTGGGGCAGGTGCTGCACATGCCGGGGAGCACGACGCCACCAGGGCTGACGCAGCCGAGTTCACCACTGCCGCCGCCCGTGGTCGACGCCGCGGCCATCGCCGCGCGCATGACGCCGTCCGCGCAGCAGGCGCAGCCCGGCTCGCCCTTCCACCGCACTACCTGGCTGACCTATTACGGCCGCCCCGGCATCCCGGTCATGGGCATTCTGGGCGCGGACGATCCGCTGACCGTCACCGCGCAATTGCGCGCGCAGGCCGCGGCCTACGATGCCGCCAACGGCCCGGAACTGGGCGTGACGCCTGCTTTCCATCTCGTCTACGGCATGGCGACCAAGGCGCCCGGCGACGACGGCAAACATGTCAACTATCTACCCGACGCGGTGGTGCAGCAATACATCGACGTGGCGCTGGCCGAGAATCTGGCTGTGATCCTCGACGTGCAGATCGGCGGCCACACCCCAGCCGAGTCGATTCAGCGTGCGCTGCCCTTTCTGCGCCATCCGAACGTGCACCTCGCCATCGACCCGGAGTTTGCCATGGTTGAGGCGGGGCAGGCGTGGCCGGGCAACCCGATCGGCTATGTCACGGCGGCGCAGGTCAATGAGGTGCAGCAGGTGATGGCGGAGTATCTGCGCGAACAGAAGCTGGCGGGGCCGCGCGTCCTGCTCGTGCATCAGTTCCAGAATACGATGATTGTGGAGAAGGAGCAGCTTGACGCTACGCTGCCCGAGGTGGCGCTGACGCTCTCGGTCGACGGCTTTGGCTCGCCCTACGCCAAGATCACCAAGTACAACGCGCTCGTCGATGGCGCCACGTCTTTTGCCGCCTTCAAACTTTTCTACGACTATGACGAGCCGCTGCTGAGCGAGGCGCAGGCGCTGGGCGTCGAGCCGGGGCTGGCCGGCTACGCGATCGGCGTCACCCCCAACCTGATCATCTACCAGTGAGAAGGGGCAGGTTTTGAGCAGTTTACAAAGGGAACCACGAAGTCTCAAAGAACACAAAGGGGCACAAAGAGTCACCAAAATGATGTCTGCTGTGGATATCTTTGTGCTGCTTTGTGCCCTTAGCGTCTTCGTGGTGAGGCTTTTCGAGCCGCTTCTTACAGCTTTTCTGCCTCTTCACGCGCCATCTGCACCCAGCGGACGACGCGATGCGGGTCATTGCAGATGGTGTGGTTGTCCTTCATGATCACCTCGACGCGGCAGTCGCGCGTAGCGCGCAGGTCTGCGCGCAGGATGCCGCGCACTTTCTCTTCGTCAAAGCTGTCGCGCGCCAGATCGGCCGGGTTGGGCTTCATCGAGAGGATGTAGTTGGCGCCCAACTGTTCCGCCATGAAAGCGCGGTTGCTCCACGGGGAGACGGAGACGCGGCGCAGGCGTGGAATCTGCTTCACGTACTCCCAGCGCTGGTCGAGCGGTTCGCAGCAGCCGTAGCAGTTCAGCCCAAAGCGTGACAAGATCGGCAGTTGGTAGGGCAGGACAAACTCGGCGAACATTTTTGGCGAGACGCCCACCGTTTCCTGGCTTTCGCCAAAGCCCCACAGGTCACACGTGCGCACGCGGCCGATGAAGTCCGGCTGCGGCAGATCATCCGTCCAGCCAAAGCCGCCGGAGCCGACATACGTGCCGTCGTTGTTGAGGCTGAGCAGCCCCTCCTGTTCGAGCCAGTCGAGCTTGGCCAAGTGGCCGTCACGCAGGAAGGCCATCACCTGGTGCAGCTCGTCCGGCGCATCTACCATGTCGTACATGATCTGCATCATCCCGCGCAGATTCACCAGCGTCCAGGTCATGCCGAGCGTCCACCACCAGAGCGTCTTGACGCGCACGGTGAGCAGATCGCCCAGAATTTCATCGGCCAGGGCTGCACGCTGTTGGGTGGCGGCTGCGTCCACGGCAATCGTCGGGAAGCGCAGCTTGAGCAGATCGGCGTACTCCTTGAGCGGCGGATCCCAGGTGTAGGCGCCGCCGTGTTGGCCGCCAACGCGCGTCTCATGCATGCCCCAGTCACTCTCGGTGGCGACGTGGGCCACGTCAAAGAAGGGGACGATCACGCGGTCGTCGCACATCTGCGTCCCCCAGAAGATCTCGCGACGCAGGCGAAACTCCCACTCACGCGCCAGTTCGTTCTCGCACGCAAGCTGTTCGGGGCGGATGATCTCGTGCCAGCCGTTTTCCGGGTCGCAGAAGATCACGGGACGCGTGGACTGCAGCGCGTTGTGGCGCCGCCAGAGGTCGCGCTTTTCGGCCTCGATCGGTCGCGCCGCCAGCTCCGCCACCTGCTGCGCCAGCGTGCGCAGAAGCTGGCGCTCTTTCGTGGTTAGTGTGGTTTGCTGATCGTTCATCGTGTGTTTCGCCTTGCCATTGCTTCGACGGGCCACTCTGCCAGATCATCGACCAGTGGCAGGTCGACCCGATCGCCGCGCAACGCCGAAACGTACGCGGCCAGGTTGAGTTCGCTGCTCTCGAGCACGTTGGTCAGGCCCAGCATCGGCTCCGCGCCGCCGTCGAGCCATGCCACCAGGTCGGCCAGCAGGCAGTTCCAGATCGCCGCATAGCTGCTGCCGGGATGGTCTACGAAGGATTCCACCCGGTGACCGCCGGCATCCTCCACCACGATCTCATCCTCGCGGCGGATGCGAATCGCGCCGGTCGTGCCGAGAAGCGTCATGGTCCATTCGCCATTCATCGCCATACCCCCGTCCAGGATCGCTTTGCCGCCGTTGGCGAAGGCAAAGTAGGCGACGGCGTGATCCTCCATGGCATGGCCGTAGCCGCGCTGGTCGCGCACGCGTGCCTGGCCCAAAACCCACAGCACCGGCTGGTCGTCGTGGAAAAAGCGGAACATGTCCAGCCAGTGCGATCCCCACTCGCTCAGATCCCAGTCCGGCAGACCGGCGATGCACATGAGCGGCTCACCGACCGCGCCGCCTGTGTACAACTCCTTGGCGCGTGCAAAGGCTGGAAAATAGCGCCGGATGTACGGCACGACGATCTTGGTTCCCGATGCGGCCGCAGCCGCAGCCACCGCCGCAAGATCGGCCGGCGCGGCCAAAAAGGGCTTTTCGCAGATGATTCCTTTGACGCCAGCGTTGCACGCGTCGACGATCATCTGCCGGTGCAGCCCGACGTAGGTGCAGATGCTGACAATGTCGGGCTGCACCGTGGCCAGCATCTCCCGGTAGTCAGCAAAGCCTTGATCGATGTCAAAGGCTTCCTGGTAGGCGTGAAGATTTTCGGCGTTGATGTCCGCCACGGCGATGAGACGCGTGCGCTGACTGCGCCCGTAGGTCTCGCCGTGTGTGTAGCCGATGCGATGGCCGCCACCTTTGAAAAAGCCTTCGTCTTTGGCTTTGCCGGCTCCGATCACCGCGGCTGTGTAGATAGGTTCGGTCTCCGCCACTGTTTATGCTCCTTCCAACGCATAGCGCACGGTGCTCTGCCAGATGCGATGTAGCACCGGCGCGGCAAAGGCGCGCAGATCGTGCCCGTTGGCAAGATAGATTGTGCGACCGGCGCCGGCTATGCGTCCCCCTTCGGCGGTGATGATCATCGGCCGGGCATTGCCTTCCCAGTCGGCTGTGGCGAGAATCTGAGTCTCCATGCCTGGAGTCACCCGCACGTTGTAGTAGAGTTCATCAAACAACGTATAGTCGCTGACGCCGGCTGTAACAGGATGCTCAACCGGCCCGATGTGGACGTTGTGTTCACCCAGTGGCGAGTGGGTGGTCTCGCCCCACACCCAGGTGAAGCCAAGCAACTCGCCGTAGCGCGGCCAGTCATCGTAGGAGGCGATCCCGCCGTGATGAGCAATGACTGGGCGACCTGAGGCGACATACTCCTCGAAAGCGACCTGCTGGTGGGCTTGCAGCGGATGATAGACCATACTGCCCGCCCACTCGGCATCCATCCCCGTCCAGTGCAGCCCCATCGCCACAAAGAGATCGCACTCGTCGAGCTGGTCAAAGGCGGCGGCTCCGTCGATGATTTTGCACTCATGCGCGGCGCCCAGCCAGCCTGCAATCTGCTGCGCCTGTTCGGCAACCGGATGAAAGCTCGGGCCGCCGACATGAAAGACGAGCGTCGCCACTACTCCGCCCCCAGCGTCTTCAGATAGGCATAGCTCTTCTTCAGATTGTCTTCACCGCCCACTTCCAGAGTGGAATATTCGAGGTGCGGCGCGTCCTTGAGCGTGTTGTAGACGCCGGCAATATCGACCACGCCTTCGCCCAGCGCGATCGGCCCAAAGCCACAGCCGTACATTGTGCCGCGTTTGGCCTCCCAGTCGGCCGGCAGATCCTTCCAGTGCACGTGCATGATCTTGTCTTTGAAGACCCGCGCCATTTCCATCGGGTCCGCGCCGCCCAGCCACGAGTTGCCCGTGTCCAGGTTGACGCCTAGATTTTCGGGCGCGCCCAGCATCTCCATGATATCCTGGATGCCCGAGATGGAGTCGGTCAGCATGCCGTGCGGCTCCAGCAAGAGATAGACGCCCAGGTCGTTGGCCAGACGCAGCGGCTCGTGGAGCTTCTCCGCCGTAATAAAGACGCGCTGGTCGTGGGTCAACTTGTGCCCCCATGCGGACTTGGGGTCGCCTTCCGTGGTGATGACGTGCTTGACGCCCATCGCCGCGGCCTGGCGCACCGCCTGCATCACCTCGTTGGTGGCATAGCGTGCGGGCGAGCTTGGATCCAGCAGGTTGGCGTGGGCGCAGAACGAGGTAATCGTCAACCCGTAGCTTTCAAAGAGGCGCTTGATGTCAAAGGGGTTGTCGTCCAAGCTGACGGTGGCGGCAAAGCCAAACTCGCGGCCCAGCAAGCCGCCGCGGTGGTTGTCCGTGACGTCTGCATAGCGAAAGCCCATGTCGCGAATACGGCCCAGTTGGTGCTCCAGCAGGGCAAAGGGATCGACGATAGCAAAACAACCGACTTTCATTAGAGAATCCTTTCAAAATAAGGGTCTTTATCCCTTGAGACCGGTCAGGGTGATGCCTTGTACAAAGTAGCGTTGAGCAAAAAAGAAGATCGTCAGGATTGGCACCAGTGAAATCACGGCGCCACCCATCAGCGCCGGCCAGTCGGTCCCGAACATGCTGCGCGAGACGACGGCCAGCCCCACCGGCAGGGTGCGCAGTTCGTTGGTGTTGATCACGATCAGCGGCCAGAGGAAGTCATTCCAGAAGTGCAGAAAAACGAAGACGCCCAGCGTTGCCAGGGCCGGCTTGGCCAGCGGCAGGATGATCCGCCAGTAGATGGCAAAGTAGCCGGCGCCGTCGATGCGCGCTGCATCCTCCAACTCGGTGGGAATGGTTTGGAAAAATTGGCGCAGCAAAAAGGTGCCGAAGGCGCTGCCAAAGAGGAACGGCACTGTCAGCGCGAAATAGGTGTCGATCCAGCCGAGGTACTTGATCAAGATATAACCTGGAATCAACGTCACCTGGCCCGGAATCATCATGGTGGCAAGGTAGCCCATGAAGATCACATCGCGGCCGGGGAAGCGGACGCGGGCAAAAGCGTAGGCCGCCAGTGAGGAAAAAACAAGCTGGCACGCTGTAATCGTCACGGCAACTACTATGCTGTTGAAAAGCCAATTGCCGATTGGGGACATCGCGAAGAGACGCTCATAACCTTTCAACGTCCACGGATTGGGAAGCCACTGTGGCGGGTAGGTGAACACTTGGAATTGCTCTTTGAAGCTCGTGCTGATCATCCATACCAGCGGTAGCAGACAGGAGATGCTGAGGGCGATCAGGAAGATATGCACCGTCAATCGCCCAATCACCGGGCCAGCGCGACGTGCAACATCAACCGCAGGAGTGGATGGTGCTGGGGGAGACTGAAGAGCAGGCAGTCGATTTTTGGTTGCACTCATAGCAAGCCTCTCTTCACCCCAGCTCATAGTAGGTTTGGCGGCCAGATAGCGCACCTGTACAAGTGTGATCACAAAAATCAGCACAAAGAGGATGTACGCCATCGCCGAGGCATACCCCATCTTGAAGAATTTGAAGGCGTTCTCCCAGATGTAGTAGTTGTAGACACGCGTGGCGTTGCCTGGTCCGCCACCTGTCATCACGTACACTATGTCAAAAGCTTGAAAGGCGCCGATCAGTGAAATCACCAGTACAAAGAAGAGGTGAGGACTCAGTAGCGGCAACGTAATTGACCAGAAGCGCTGCCAACTATTGGCGCCATCGATGGCGGCGGCCTCATGCAACGACTGCGGCACATCCTGCAGACCGGCCAGGAAGATCACCATGTTGTAGCCCATGCTCTTCCAAATGACGGTCAGCGCCACCGCTGGCATCGCCCACCGGCTGTCGGTGATCCAGTTCTGCGGCGGGATGCCGAACCAGGAAGTGATCCAGTTCAGCACCCCAAACTCGCCGTTATAGAACCACTTCCAGGCCAGCGCCACCGCAATGGTAGAGGCCACGACCGGGATGAAGAAGAGTGTGCGATAGATGCGCGTGCCGCGCAGCCCCAGATTCATGAGGAGCGCCAGGCCGAGCGAGACCACGATACCGACAGGCACCGTCAGCAGGGCATAGTAGACTGTGTTCCAGAGACTTGTCCAGAAGAGGTTATCCCTGGTCAACAACGTCACATAGTTGCTTATGCCCACCCACTGCGGAGATGACAGCAGGTCCCATTCCGTGAAACTCAGCACCAGGCCGGCAACCACCGGCCCGGCGACAAAGATCAGGAAAGCGATAAAGTTGGGCGCAATGAAGGTGAAGCCCACGATCAGATGCTGCCGATTCGTGCGTGTCATAGATGTTTTTCCTAAGAGCCGCTATCTGCAATCAGTTGCTTGCAAAGGCTTCCTCAACTGCCTTCTGCATCACCGCCAGCGCCTCTTCGACCGTCTTTTCGCCATTGCCGATCAACCCGGTCTCCGGGATGATCACCGTATCGCGCAGCTCCACCCACTTCTCGTAATGCGGTGTAAACCAGGCATATTCCGCCGCATCGCCGTTGATGTTGAGGTTCTCCACCGGCGGGTTGGGGTTGGCAAGATAGACCTCGGACTCGTAGGCCGGGATGTAGGCGGGCGGGTAGATGATGCCCTTGGGCGCTGCAGCAAAGGCTGCTTCATAGCCCGGCATGCCCATGAAGTACTTAATGAACTCCCAGGCGGTGTCCGGGTTCTTGGTGGTTTGGCTGGCGCAATAGGCGGTGCCGCCCGTGGCGTAGCCGCGTGTGCCATCGGCGCCGGCGGGTGCGATCTGCATGCCAAACGGCACCTGGCCAAACTTGTCCGGGGCGAAGACTAGCTCCCAGTAGCCGCCGACAAACATGGCAAGCCGCCCGGTGGCAAAGAGATCAGCGCCACCCATGCCGCCCTGCTGGAAGAATCCAGGACTGGGAGCGACCTTGTGGGTGTGAATCAGGTCGGACCAGAACTGCATCCCCTCGACCGTCTTGGGATCATCAAACGTAGCTTTGGTCGGTGTTTCGACGCTGTCGGCCACTGTGCCGCCGTTGCTGTAAACGAACAGGTTGCGATCGGCGGCGGTCTCTGCCAGATGGAAACCGTACTGACTCGTGCGGTCACCCTCGGTCTTGGTCGTGGCCTGTGCCGCCGCCAGCAGATCAGCGTTGCGCCACTCGTTGGTCGGATAATCAAGACCAGCGGCGTCGAAGTGATCCTTGTTGTAGAAGAGGCAGCAGATCGGCTGGACGTCATAGGGAATACCCCAGACCTTGCCGTCCACCGTGTAACGACCGATCAACTTGGGGAAAAAGTCGGTCGCTTTGAAAACCTGGTCCGCCTCCAGCAGCGGCGTAAGGTCAAGCAGCACATTCTTGCGCACAAACTGGATGAACGGCGTGTTCTCCACACCCAGCACGTCCGGCGGTGTATCGGCAGCGATCTGGGTCAGAATCTTGGGCAGGTATTCCTCTGAAGGAGTAACCTGCGTTTCCACCGTCACGCCGGGGTTATCCTGCTCAAACTGGTCTACCAGCCCGGCCCAGCCTGCGGTCTGGTCCACGGCGTAGAAGCTGGCAACCACCAGTTTCCTGGCAGCTTCGGCTGGTGCGGCGTCTCCCGCAGCGGGTGCGCTCCCCGGCGCACAGGCCGCCACCATCACGCCTACACTACCGATGCCGACTGCCTTGAGAAAATCGCGACGACTCAAGCCATTCATTTGTTCCTCCTATAACTGGAAAGTTACGTAAAAATATCAGGCGATCCGATGCGGCATACGTGGCATGAACTAAGAACATCTAAAGCAGCAAACACGTAAACTTGGAACTCTAAATTCAGGCTGTACAAAACAAGACAAAGTGGGAAGCACACGGGAGCGACTTGACGATACCCCAAAAGGGCGCTATAGTCTTGCAGGATCGTCCGCTACTTTCCACCGGTAAATTTTGAACATCCCCCTGGCGCCAAATCAGGAGGAGTCCTTGTGAAAGAATTGCCTGCGATTTTCCAGGACGGAAAACAGACCTACTTTGCCGATACCTGCGAGCCGCTCAAGTCGGCTGCCGACAAGGGGGACGTGCAACTGGCCGCCTGGGCGCACGCACTCTATCCCGGCGCCTTGCTGCCGCGCAGCTATCTGCCGGCTGTGCGTTCGGTCGGGGTGTGGGATGCACCCAAAAACCAGTCGTGGGGATTGGACCTGCACTGTAACGAAGGCATCGAGTTCACCTATCTCCAGCGCGGCAAGCTCGCCTTTGAGGTGGATGGCAAGCAGTGGCTGCTGCGCAAGGGCGCCCTCACCGTGACGCGCCCCTGGCAGTTTCACCGCGTAGGCGCGCCACATATCGGCGCGGGCCGGCTGATCTGGCTGATTCTCGACGTGGGGGTGCGGCGCCCCAATCAGACCTGGCGCTGGCCGGAGTGGCTGGTCTGTTCGCAGGCCGAGCTGCAGAAGCTGACGCAACTGCTGAGCTACAACGAGCAACCGGTGTGGCAGGCAGATGAGGAACTTGAGCGTTGGTTTGATAGGTTAGCCGAGTTGGTGCAGGAGAGCGACCCATTGGAGAGCGAGTCCAGACTGAAACTGGCGATCAACGGACTGCTGCTGGCCATTATGGAAATGCTGGAGCGCGAGCACATCCCGCTCGACGAGTACCTTTCGACCACCGAACGCGCCGTGCAGATGTTTTTGCGTGCGCTGCCACAGCACGCGGCAGCCGATTGGGATCTGGCTTCGATGGCGCGCCAATGCGGCCTGTCGCGCAGCCAATTTTCCGAATATTGCCGCCACGCCACCAACATGACGCCGATGCAGTATCTGACCCAGTGCCGGGTGGAGATGGCGGCGCGCATGTTGGTCGAACAGCCAGGCGCGAGCATCACCGAGGTTGCTTATACGTGTGGATTCAACTCCAGCCAATACTTCGCGACAGTCTTCCGCAGCGTCAAGGGCTGTCCGCCGTCAGCATTTATCGCGCAAAAGCCGGTTGCCGTCGCAATGCATCCATCGGTGGACAGGTGAGTTAGGTTCGCACGTATGGCGCTCCAAACGGTTGAAGAGTACAAACGTTTACCCTCCGCTCCGGCTGACCACCGATACGCTTACGGCCCCGACGCCAGCCACTTCGCTGATCTTTTCCTTCCCGCCGCGCCTGGCCCCCATCCAGTCCTTGTGCTGATCCACGGCGGCTGTTGGCAGGCGGCTTATGGCCTGGAGCCACTGGGCCAGCTTGCCCGCGCCATCACCGCACAAGACATCGCTGTGTGGAATATCGAATATCGCCGGCTGGGCAATGGCGGTGGCTGGCCGCACACTTTGCTCGATGCGGGCGCGGCGCTCGACTTTCTGCTCACCATCGCCAAAGCTGCATGCCTCGACCTCAGCCGAGTGGTGACCGCAGGGCACTCGGCCGGCGGACATCTGGCGCTGTGGCTGGCGGGGCGATGGCGGCTGTCCGTCCACAGCCCGCTGTATGCGCCGGCGCCGTTGCCCGTGCATGGCGTCATCTCGCTGGCAGGTATTCCCGACCTGGCAGCGGCCGCACGGGAGGGCATCTGTGGCGCGGCGGTGAGCGACCTGCTTGGCGGGTCGCCGCAACAGAGGACGGAGCGCTACGCCGCGGCCTCGCCGTACGCGCTGACGCCGCTAGGCGTGCGCCATCTCCACATTCATGGCGAAGATGACGAAGTTGTGCCAGTAGAGAGCGTGCGACGCTATGTTTCTTACACGCGCCAAGCCGGCGACCAGGCGGCTGTGCTGACGCTGCCCGACGCCGGCCACTTTGAGCTTGTCGATGCGCGCACGGCAGCAGCAGCGGTTTTCCTACACGCTGTCACCACCCTCTTCAAGCCGGACTGAACGCTTATTCTCGGCGCCTTTGCGTCAAAACTGACGCCTGGACGCGGGGAAGAAGCCTTTCGACGCTGAAGATTTTAATGCCGGAAGTGGACGAAGATGCGCCCGAAATTCTTGTCGTCCTTTTCAACGCGGTGATAGAGGGTGCGGATGTCGGGCTGGTTGAGAAAGCGCAGCACGCGCTTCTTCAACTGGCCGCTGCCCTTGCCGGGAATGATCTCCACCAGCTCGATACGCCGCTCCAGCGCTTCCTGTACGATACGCTGGAGCTCGGTCTCGATTTGATCGCCGCGATTGTAGATGTCGTGCAAGTCAAGCTTCAGTTTCGCCATGACTTCCGATCATTTGAAAAGTTTGCCAAGAGAGTTAAAGGTGTAAAACCTGCACAGGGCGTTCCAGCGCCATCGAGCGAGCGATGGTAAAAGAGTCGGCCCTGACAGGTGTTGTGATTGTTACTGGCCCAGGTGTTCGCGGAACCACAGAAGCTGTTCCTGCGCGCCATAGAACTCGTAAGCGTTGGCAAGCGTCTCTGGCGACAGGTTGGCAAAGCCATGAGTGGCATCCTGAAACTTGAAGAGCTTGTTTGGCACGCCATTCTCCGTGATCTGGAGCATAAAGTTCTCCATTACGGCGATGGGCAGAAAGTCCTTCGTGCCATGAAAGGCCAGCAACGGCGTCTGCACTGCCTGCGCATGATAAATGGGAGAGACGCGCACAAATTCTTCGGGAGCATCGTAGATGGTCATACCCATCAACCAGGGCAGCAGCCGGCCATCGCCGCGGCTCCACTCGGTCACCATATCCACAATGGAGCACATGGTGTGGGCGGCGTCATAGGTGGTGGGGTGACGTGTGATGCTTTGCGTGACAACATAGCCGCCATACGAGCAGCCGGCAATCCCCACCTTGTCGGCCCAGCCCAGCGCACGCACCAGATCCACAATTTCAGCCTGGGCGTCAATGTCGATCTGGCCGAAGTTACGATTGTCGGCCAGGGCATTGAAGCGCTCAGCGCCAAAGCCATAGCGCCCGTAGAGCGGCGTGACCAGCACACCGAAGCCGAAGTTGGGCAGCAATGCGGTGGGGATCTCGACCGTATTCTGCCAGGTGCTCACCACCGGTTCTGTCGGCCCGCCGGCTATCCAGACGACAATCGGTATGTTCTGCGGCGGAAATGCAACCGTCACCGGCAGAATCAGGATGCCTTCAAAGGTTTCGCCGTTTTGAAGTGTGAATGAGACAGGATATTCCGTCGCCTGACTGACCGCACGCGCTGTTTCGTTTATGTTCGTCAGCCGCGTGAAGTCTGTGCCGTCCAGACTCATGCGACCGAACTCCGGCGGGTCGGTGTAGGTGGTGTAGACGAAGACGATTTCGCCCGACTCGGCGGAAGGCGTGACTTCGTAGAACGCGCCGGGGCCGGTCGGCGATGTTGCGGAATTCATCGGTGCGAACATTGTAGTAATAGGGGTGCCCGTTCATGCCGTAGCGGGCCTGGATCAGCACTTCGTCCGCGGAGAAGAAGCGGGCATCCTTCATCGGCGAATCGACCTCCGGGCGCTCGATCCGCCGCACCTCGCGCAGCTCAGCATCGTAGAAACGCAGGCTGCCGCCGCTGTGGAAGTCGCCCAGGAACTGGGGATAAGTTCGGCCCGCAGCATTCCCCGGTGTGTTGACCTCAACAAGCATCCACTGGTTGTCGCTGCTCCAGCTCGCACCGCTGAACATCACGAAGTCGCCATCCGCCGCCCCGTCGGCCGCGCGCAGTGTGCGCACCTCGCCGCTGGGAAAGTCCAGCACCGTGACGACGCTGTTCTGGTAGAAGATATTCTCGTCGGGTGGCAGGGCGCGCCCAGCCGCATCGCGGTAGGAGAATTCGGGAACCTGACGCCGTCAAAGGTCCGCTCCATGGAGTCGCCGCTTGAGAGTGTGGTGATGCTGATCTTTGCGCCGTCATTGCTGAACGAGGCGTCGGGAATGACGGCGTTGAGGATAACGGTCAGCACTTCATGCGTCACACCGGATTCCACGTCGATCACCAAGAATTTCGCCCTCGGTGATGAAGAAACGAGCGAGCGGCGGCAGTGCTTCGTGCGCCGGAGCCAGGAGATCCGGCGGCTCGGTCAAACGCGTCACCATCGAGAACGGAGGCGAAAAACGCATTCGATGAGAGCTGGCGGTTGGTGCTCAGCGGGTCGATGCTTGCGTCGCCGAGCGCGGAGGGAGCAACCGCCCCCAGCTTCACCGCTTGGGCGTTGGTTGTGTCGACCACGAGCAACTTGCTCCCGTCAGGTGAGAATAACAATGGTAACACCTGTTTACTGACGCGTCCGGCTGCCGCGGCCAGGCGCGTTTCACTTTCATTGACAGCGCCGGTGCGCCGATCGATGCTGGCGCCTACATAGCTCGCATCGGATTGCTCCAATGGCGCAGACTTCAGGTAGCCCAGGGTGTAGTTATCGAGCCAGATGTAGTTGGTAAAGGCGCCCGGCGGTTTTTCAGAGTTCAGCGGCACGATAGCGCTGGTGGCATCCTCGCTGTGCAGATCGACGAAAAAGTAGTCGCCCTTTTGGTGCGCCAGCACGGCCTGACCATCGGGACTGATCGCGCTGTCAACTTTGTACGTAGGTCCTAGGGGCGCGCTGCGCAGCGCGGTGAGCCTGGCAAGTTCGTCTTCCGCAAGCAGGTTGGGGAGCGCTTCCTGCGTGCCGTCGACAAAGTAGATGTTGTTGCCTTCATCCGTGATGGCGTTATTTTCTGGCTGGATAAGTTTGGGAGCGCAGCCTGCCAGCAAGGCCAGCAGGGCAAGCAGAAGAGCGAATTGGACAATCCGATACCATCTGTTCATCGTTTAATGCCTTTCACGGCGGTGCGTTTGGCTGGTTGAGAGCTTTATGCCGAGGCGGTTGTAGCCTTTGGTTTGCGGCGGAAGAGAGGTTTGGCCGAACCCGGTGGATTGTCGTAGATGGCGATGGGGAATTCAAGGCGCGCCACGTTGCCACGCCGCCCGGCGCGCACATAGAGGTAGACGAGCACCAGGGCAATGACCACAAAGCGGAACGCCATGCCCACCAGCCGCCTTCCGGGCCATACGCGCCGCCCATCAGCAGGTCGGAGCCAACGCCCTGCTGGACAATCACGCTGGGTCGTACAAGCCCGCTGACGGAAAAGCCAAAGATTGGCCCCTGGAAGAAGTTCCAGGCAAAGTGCATGCCGAGCGGGAGCCAGATGTTGCGGCCGCCGAAGAAGGCAATGCCGTACATCAAGCCACCCAGCGCGTTGCCAAATGCCGTGACCGGGCTGGCGCCGGGATTGCGAATATGCACCCAGCCAAAGAGCGCCGCGATCGCCAAAATGGCCGGCCATTTGCACCAGACAAGCACTTTATCGATCCGGCTGGTGTACGTGCCCCCAAGCGAGTTTGTCACCACGAGCGCGCTGATGAGACCGAGCAAAATATAGACGCCGTTCTGTTGCAGCGAGCGTGAGACAATTTCCTCAAAGAGCGCGATACCCAGATCGTACTGGGCCAAAGTCCAGAGACTACTCCCGTCAAAAACGATCCTGTCAACGGCAATTTCGCCGAGAAGCAAACCCACCAGAAAGATGCCCGCCATGGCGATCGCGCTCCCGAGCATGACGATGTAGAGTAGCATAACATCTGGTCTTTCGTTTTTGATTACGTTGCAAATGGGAGGTGATGAGGCGTGCCCGCGCGTTGGACTAAAGCCGATTACGCGCCAGCACGGCGCGACGAAAAGGTGAAACCCCAGGTCACAGCCCAATACCTACTTATACATTCTCGATGCCATCTTTGTCAATCAAGTCTGGACGCTATAGAAATCATAATTGGGTCAACCGGATCTCGTATGGTTGTCAATACAATTTAGCTTCCAGGCAGTGAAGGTATGCCTGGAAGCTAGCTGTCAAGAGGGGGGATTACCGTGTAACCACAGGCAGAAAGAGCTGATTGCCCGTGGGGGCAGCGTTCAGGCTCACCACAACGGCGCCGCGATTGAACGGGTTTTGCCCGTCCGCGTAGAGGAATGATCCTTCACTCGCCAGTTTGATCTTGTAGCGCTCGCCCGCGGCCAGGAGACCGCTGTCCCAGCCGCCGCCGCGCAGGGTGCTGTGCTCGGCCAGGTCAAGGTTGACCCATTCGACCACGCTGTCGGGCCGCACGGTGAGCACCGCGGGGTCGAAGCCGTTGGCCGTCATGTAGATGGTGTGCGTGGCGGCTTCGGCCACGACAGGCGTCAGCGCAAGGTCGGCGGCCAACCCATCGTCGGCAACATCGATGTCACCGCTGCGGTAGGGTTGATAGCCATTCTGCGTCACGTCAAGCCGGTAGGTTCCCGCTGGCGCCGTGAAGCTGTAGCTGCCGTCGCCGCCGGTCACGGCCGGGTTCGTCTGACCCAGTTCGCTCGCCGTCAGCAGGTCGAAGACGGCGCCGGCCGCAGCCGAGGCGCGCGCCAGCAGCGCGGCGACGCTGGCATTGGCGACCGGCTGGCCGTTGAGCAGGTTGCGCACGCTACCGACCGGCGGCGCCTGCACGCTGGCCGCGTAGACCTGCTGCGCACCGTTGCGGGTGGCA
Source organism: Candidatus Caldilinea saccharophila (assembly GCA_016710365.1). Lineage (GTDB taxonomy): Bacteria > Chloroflexota > Anaerolineae > Caldilineales > Caldilineaceae > Caldilinea > Caldilinea saccharophila. The sequence continues at coordinate 66,385 of JADJVW010000006.1, forward strand.
ACCAGTTGTAACACAGGCGCAGCGGCAATGCCGGCGCTGCTGACTGCCGGGCCGTAGATGAAACTGCCGGTGTAGCGGCCGTCGCCATCCGCATCCATCAGCGAGGAGATGACCAGGTCGTTGAACACGACGCGCATCTGCGTATTCGGGTCGCTGCCACAGCGGTCGACGCCGATCTGATAGGATTCGCCGCTGCGCAGGAAGGCGCTGGTTTGGCTGACTCCCCACGAGAAGCCAAAGGTCGGCACGGCAATCGTGCGGCCCTGGCTGTCGGTGAAGGTGACGCTCATCGGGTCGAAGGGCAGCGCGTCATTGACCAGGATGCCGGTTGCCTGGCCGGAGGCAACATCGCGCGGCGATGTAATCGTTGCTTGAGCGGCATTGACCGATACTTGGGCATAACGTGCGCTGATCTGATGGACGCCGTTAGGCAGCGTCGCCGTATAGCTGAAGTCGCCATTGGCGTCGCTGGTGGTCACACCGACCTGCACCAGGCCGATGAGAATGGCAATGGTGCGATTGGGTTCTGCACGGCCATGCAACATCTGCCCGGCGCGACAGGTGGCGGCGCGCCGGTGAAGGTGCGGTCGAGCAGCGCGTCGTCGCTGTAATCCATGAATGCACCGATGATCGGCGAGCTGAGCAAGCCGTAGGCCGTGGCGCTGCTCTGGTTGTTGACGGAGTCGATATCGCCCGCCAGCGTTACCTGCGCCGCGGCCTGCACATCCATCTGCACGTCACTGGCATTGCTGGCGGCCACCGTACAGGTCAGACAGCCGTACCAACCAAGCACGATCTCACCGCTCTCGCCTGGCTGCAGCACAGGCAGCGCAAACTGGATCGAGTCGAGCTGGCGCACGATGCTGCCGGACGCAATGCCTGGCGCCTGCAAGGTCACGAGCTGGTTGCCGCGTAGTTGCGGCGGAATCTGGAAGGTGAGGGTTGCACCCTGCGCCGGCCGCGTGCCGCGGTTGCCATACTCGATCTTGAAGTCTTGAATCTCGAAGTTGCCGAGTTTGTCCGCGGCCGCGCTCTGCACGCTGCCCACCTGCCCTACACTGCGCCGGCTGTTGGCAGTCAGCAGTACGTCCATGTCCGGCCCCGCGCCATCTGCCTGCGCCGGGCGGTAGATGTAATCTTCGGTCTCGCCGGTCTTGAACGGAACCGGATAGCCGCGACCGTCACCGTAGCTGAGGCCACCCGCGGCCAGCGTCTTGTTGGACGGGCGTTCGCTCAGGGTGATGCGCACCCACGCCGGCGGATTGGGATTCTGCCACGGCACAAGCCCGGTCGGGACGTTGACAAGGTGCAGCCCCGCGCCCAGCCCCACGACATTGACGGGCTGATCGATCACGATGTGCTCGACGGCCGGCTGGCCGCCACACTGGGTGGCATCTGCCCAGTCGCCGTCACGGTTGCTGTCCAGCCAGATGTTGATGTACCCCGGTCCGCCCAATTGCTGGAAGTAGGCCACCGCCTGCGGGCTGATGAAGACTTTCACAGGCAGGGTAGTGGTCTGGCAGTTGTTTAGATTCCACAGCGCCAGGTTTGTGCCGTCGTCACCGCGGTCGTTGTCGGGGTCGTTAGCCGCCGGCTCGATGTTGTGCAGCGGATCCTGGTCCGGCCCGACGTCGGCTTCGGCTTCCAGGCTGACGCGCTTGCCCAGGTGGAAGGGGCGCGGATGGCGATGCAGCGGGCCTTCGGGCAGACCGGTCGCCGGGTCGAAGACGGTGGGGAAGAACGCCTGCACGCCCGGATAGGCCGCCATGTTGGCGCCGGCCGTGTGGTTGCTGCTGTCCGGCGCGTCGCCGAGATCATGCGGGCGGATGGGGATGTTCAGCGGCGGCAGTTCGCCGTTGAGGTGCGGGAACTGCTGCGTGTCCGGGCAGCGGTTGTCCTCGCCGGGCAGCACGCAGAAGACGATGCGCGCTCGGCGTGTAATCGTCGGGCAGCGCCAGTTCATCCGAGACTTCCGCTTCCATGCGCAGGTCGAGGTCGACTGTGGTGAGGACGTTCGGATCGAGCGTCACGCGGTCGAGGAAGCGCGGCGTCGCACCAGCCCCGTCCGGCTGCTGAAAGAGGCCCAGCGTGGCGCTGACCGCGGCGCGGCTGTTGATACGCAGGCGCACCGGCACATTGGTCAGATCGTCCAGATCCAGCGTGTGGGTGATAGGATCGAGCTCGAAGTCGAAGCTGGTCGCGTCGTAGCCAGGGCACTTGGCCGTGAAGGTGGTCGCGTCGACCAATTCCGGGCCGCCGGGCGTGCGCGCCTGCGCCGTGTTGGTGAATGTGAATGTCTGCTGATTTGCCTGGCAGAGTGGATGCACGTGGACGGTAAAGGTCAGCACGACTTCGGCATCGGGCAGGATCGAACCTTCCCATTTCACCACCTGCTGCAACTGTGGATTCCCCGTCCAGTCGAGCGTCGCCTGCAGCGGCATAGCGCCGTTGGTCGGGCTTTCCACTTTGACATAGACAACGTTGCCGCCGTCAATGGTTGGAAGCAGATGCAGCGGGTAAGGCAGTTCGTCGCGAATCTGCGCCTGGATCGGCTGGCTGCCGCCAACGTGACGCAGCCGGATCTGGTAAGTAACCTGATCCGCATAGTCGACCGGCTCGCCGTTGGGGGTGATGACGCGCTTTTCCAACTTCAGCACACCCTCCTCGCCGGCGGGCGACGGCTTCTGCAAGATGTCTTCGGTCTCGCCAAAGCGGTAGGAAGCAAACGCACTGGTGGGATGCGGGCCGCGCCGTCGGGCAGACCGGGACCATCGCTGCCCGGCGCCGGCTGGACAGCCGGCGCCTCGCTCAACGTAAAGCGCATCCAGTGGGGCTGGACCTGGGTGCTGTTGAAGACCTTCTCGGTGTTGACCAGGAAGTCGCGCCAGCCGCCGGCCGGGATCGCCGTCATATCCACGACATAGTTTTGCACGATCCATTCGTAGCCGGTCTGCGCCGGTTCGGCTTCCGTCTGCGGGCAGAGATTGATGTCTGCCCAGTCGCCGTCGCGGTTGCCGTCGAACCAGACGTTCAGGTACAGGAAGCTGCGTGTAGCCGCGGCGTCCTTGCTGACGCGCACTTCCAGCGTGGTGCGGCGGCAGTCGAAGAAGCGAATCTGGCGGTTGCGCCAGCCGTCATCCCCGCGATCCTGGTTGGCCACATCGCCGATCACGCCGGCTGCGTTGCGCAGGATATTGTTGGGGCCATCCTGGTCGGGGCCCTGGTCGGCTTCCGCCTCGCGCGAGAGATGTTGGCCGAGCCAGCCTTCCATCGTCTGATTGAGGTGGCGCGGGCCGGCGATCTGGCCGGCGGGAACATCCCACACGGTGGGGAAGTTGCCCGGCACGCCTGCGTAGGCGCTGTTGACGACGCCGTGATGGTTGCTGGAGTCGGGCGCGTCGCCCAGGTCGGGGCGCGGGCCTTCGTCGGGTGGCAGCGTGTAGGTGATAACCAGGCGGGGGGCTACGGCGCCTTCACGGGTGTCGGCGCGCACGCCGCCGGTGGTCGGCGTCAGCCCGCGCAGCACGATGCCGTAGCTGGGCTGCGTCCCGTCCAACCAACTGCTCAGCAGCGGCTTGATCGGCCAGTCCACATTGCCGGCGACCGGTGCGTTCTGCACGGCGCCACCCCAAGTGACGGCGGGCTTGCCGTTCCAGGTGAGCGTCGCCTCATCCCACGCCCCATCGACGCGGCCCAGCTCGATGTCGAGCGGGTTGGCCGAAGCGTTGACGTGCAGCCGGAAGACCGCACTGTCGATGGTGGCGTTGGCGGGCAGCACCGAGAGATCGAATTGCACAAAGTTGTAGTCGAAGTCGCCGCCCGGCCGGGCGTTGAGCACGAAGTAGGGATTGCCCGGAGCGGTGAAGGTCGGGACGCTCTCGATCGCGCCGGCGTCGCCGCTGGCAGGAATCTCGACGCTGAAGGTAAGTGCTGCCGGTGCGGCGGACAGCCCGCTGGCGGGCAGCAGCAACGCCAGCAGCATGCCCAGCAGAACGAGTCGCGTTGTCATGCTGAGCCAGAAATGAGTGAATTGCTTGGACATTTGGTTCTCTCCTTGGTAAAACAGCTCCTTGTGTTGTGCTTGCGTGCTGAGGGATTTCACACGCACGCACAGCATAGCGGGCAGAATGCTGCTTTTGTGGCAGGGAGTGGAGAGAAACGCGTCAGAATCGCATCAAGGGGCGGTTTGTTGGGCAAGTGCAGCGATAGATAAACAGTTCACTCGGCGAGGATTTGTTCTTTGTTTCTAAAAACGACGCGATCCTTTGCCTCGATTTCCTCAATGAGGCGGCGCACCTGCTCTCGATTTATCACATTGTGCCGCCATAAAGCACGGAGGATGCCGGGTAAATCCCAGGTTTCGACTTGTTCGCGAAGACACCAGTTCTTGACATGGCGCTCATTTGTCAAGACGCCAAGTGATCGTGACCTGGCAACGATCAATGTCTCGCGCTCGCCCGTATCGAACGAGGAGGGCAGCGCGCTCTTTTGAAGGATTTCTTGGGCATTGGGCACAAGTAGTTCGATTTGTTCCTGCTCGATCAGATCGATTACCGGCTGAAGGACGGTATATCCTTTGGTTACGCCAATTTGGAATTCCTCATAAACGGCTGGCGTCACACCCAGGCGGTTTGCTTTGAGCAACTGTAGCAGCAGCGATATGCGACCAACCTTGGCAAATGTCGAGAGTATATTCGTGTCGGCCAGAATGACGTTACTCATCATTTTGCAGGCGTTGCGACTGGCGCTCAAGTTTCTCGACCGGATCGCTTTCAACAACGCGTTCGATGCCACGGTCCGCGAGGATCGATTCGAATTCCCAGCGCGTCATGCCGGCAATCTCGGCAGCTCTGCCTAGCGTCGTCTCTCCATCGAGATAGAGTTGTAGCGACGCCTCCAACTTGAGTTGCGGCCGCGTGACAAAGAGCATCTGAATCGCTTCTGCAATAGCCTCTGTACGGCTGCGAAAGATGCCTGCTTTAACAAGTGCATCCAATTGAAGATCCTGAATTGCCATATGGACTTCCTTGAACGGTCAACGGTCAAAATCGTAGAGCGACGTTGCGGACACAATCCCCCCACCCAGCAATCCCATACTAGCCGATTTGACAGACTTTCTCAACTGACACCATCCTAACGCGTGTATTTCACGTGGGGACGTAAACCCGTCCTCCACACTTCGTGGTGAAGAATTAGCCGAAGCAGAACAGCGGCCACATCGGCGCTACAAACACAAAGGGGCGCAAAGAAGACTTGGTTCTTCTTCGCACCCCTTTGCGCCTTCGTGGTGAGGCAGTTTAGACGCCTACCGGCTGACCCACGGCAGATAGAGGCTCGGCGCGGCCGGCAGCGTGACCGTCAGGTCGTTCGAGCGGCCGACGCCGGCAAACTCTGCATCGCGCGCCAGCAGGCCAAAGCGATAATCGCCGGTCGCCAAGCCAGTGAGCGTGACGCTGGTCTGGCTGATCGGAAAGGCGTCCGCCACGCGCCAACTGACTGCGTTCGGTGCGACGATGTAGAGCCGGGCCTCCGTGGCGCTGCTATCATCCGCCGGCGTCCACGTCAGGTGAATGGCGTCGCTGCCACTGATCGCCGCGGTCAGCGTAATGCTCTCGCTGGCGGGCAGCAGCACCTGTTCCGGTGGGATATAGTTGCACCACGCGCCGACGGTCGGGGTCAGCCCCGTAAACCATGCCTGCAAGAACTCGTCCCAGCGCCCGTCGCGCACAAAAGCCAGGCTCTGCGTGACGGTGACGCCCTGGGTTGGGTCGATGGCCCAGCGTGCGGCAAAGGGCGCGCCGTCGCGATAGATGCTGGCGTGCCAGGCGACCAGCGCCGGCGTGTTGCGCGGCAGCGGCGCCAGCAGCGTGATCGCATCGCGATAATCCCAGAATTCGTCGGGCGCCAGATAGGGGCTGCCCGTCTGCACTTGCTTCTTCACCCCTTGCAGCGCGTTGCGCAGCGCGTCTGCTGCGACATAGACGCCGGCTGGATCGCCCGCGCCAAAGCTCTCCTGCAGCTTCTGCGCAAAGCTGTCAGCGCCGATCAGCTCGTCGGGCGGGCCAAGCTGCAAGTTCTGCCGGCTACATTGCGTCGTATCGACGTACTGTCCCTGCTGCACCGCGGCGGCGATGCGTTCGTTCTCGCCCGCCTGCAGCGCTCGACCCAGCGCGTCGCCCAGGTCACTGATCGCCGCGGCGATCCCGGCGATCTCGCTGGCCTTGACCGCAAAGATGGCGTTCGGGTGGCGCTCGTCGAGCGAGCCCTCGTAGCCGTTGATGATGCTGGTCGCCAGCTCTTCCGGGGTCGCCGTAGGAACGAAACGAGTTATGTATTTGTCGTAGGCAGCCACCAGCCAGGCATAGTTGGGCGAGGCGACCAGATAGCGCGCGGCCGGCGCGACTTCGTAGAGAATGTCGATGCTGCCCTGAAAGCATTGGTCGAAAAAGATCACATCGAAAGGGTCGCTGCCCTGCACGGTGGCGGCCAGCAGCGCCTGCCCCAGGCTCACCGTGCTCATGAAGCTGCCGCTGGTGAGGTCGGAAGGCGTGAATTCGTGCTCCTTGGGCAGCGGCGGCAGCTTGCCCGCCACGCCGGACGCGGCCACCTCCGCCGTCGCCCAGCTCAGCTCCGGCACGGCCGAGATGCCGTGGCCCATCAGCGCTGCACCCTCGCGCTGCGCGGGATAGCGCGTGCGCGCATACTGCAGGAACCAGGTGAGTACGGCGGTGTCGGCGGTGTCCAGCTCGTTCATGCCCCAGCGCCCCATTACCGCATCAGTCTGTGTAACCGCGCCGCCGCCAGTTCCATGATCCTGGTGTCGCCGTCACCGGCCCCATCCACCAGCAGCACGACCTGGACGTTGGGATTGAGCGCCGTGCCGCGGCGCAGGCGTTCGACAACGTAGGGGATCTCCGGCGCCAGGTCGTTGTCCGCCGGGAAGTAGGCGGCGACCAGCACGCGTTCGCCGTTTGCGGCCAACGTTGCGCCCGCGCTAAAGCTTGGTGCGCTCACCAGCGCGTCCGGCTGGTCGCCGTGTGCGGGCGTGACCGTGCGCACTGCAAAGAAGTAACTCTCTCCCGGCGTCAGTCCATCCACAAGATAGGCGCCGATATCCTTGCCGCTGGTCTGGCCGTGTGGTGTGAAGGGGCCGTTGCGCTGCGTGCTGATCGCAACCTCGTAGAAACCGCCGTCAGCGATGTAGGCAATCGGCGCCCATGCGAGACGCACCGCATTGGTGTAAAATTCCGTGGGGCGCAGATCAGTCACCGGCGCGGTCTGGGTCGCCAACCAGTCGCTGTCCAGTTGATCGGCGCAGCGCGTGGCGCTGGCACTGCGGCTGAAGAGCGCGTTGTACGCCAGACTCATCTCGGTCAGCCTTGCAGTCAGCGTACACAAGGACGGCGGGATGCGCCCGAGCAACGCGTTGTTTTCCAGGCGCAGCCGCGTGAGACCGGTCAAGTTGCCCAGAGCGGCGGGCAGTGTCCCACTTACGTGATTGGCCGGTAGGATCAACTCAGTGACGTGGCCGCTGCTACAGCTCACTCCGTGCCAGGTGCAGGGCGCACTAGCATCAAACGCCAGCCAGTTCGTGCTGTTGAGCCAGCCGGCGCCGTTGGTGGCGGTGTAGAATTCCACCAGCGCGTCGCACTCACGCGCGGCAACCGCCGTGACCGTGCTGCAGCCGGTGACTTGGGCTTGCCGGTTTGGCTGTGGCGCGGCGCTTGCCAGCAACGCCGGCGGCTGCAGCAGGATGAGCAGCGTCAAGCATGCCAGCAAGGCGCTGCTTGTTGCCAGCGCGAGCATACGGCGCCGCGTCCATAGCGCCGGCCGCTCTACACGATTCAATTGCGTCGATGACATGGGTTGTTTCTCCTCCGTCAATTCAGGCATTTCTCTGTCTCCATTGTACGCACTTTTTTGCGTTGTGGATGGCTGTTGCTGGAAGGAATTGCGTCAAAAACGCGTCAGATGAATAGAAGCACGCCGGATTTATCCAGCATAACGGTGCGCACGGTTGCAGTTGAGCGGCTCGCCGACTCTGCATTCTTGACGCAGTTGGTCGATGAGGCGCTGCGCACCTATCAGAACACGCTCGCCCTGTCACGCTCGGCGCTGGCTAATTCCGTGCTGGTCACGCCGGTGCTCGTCAAAGACGACGCGTCGCCCACGGTGGAAGAGCGCGGGCATGGGTTGCGCCTCGTGCTGCAGTGGGCGGTCAATCAGCTTGCGCCCGCGCCGCCGGCTTTCCCGCTCGGCGTCTTCCGCCCGCTGGACGACCCCACCTGGCGCGACCCGCTGTGGTGGCGTTACAACATTCTGCGTCACCGCTATCTGGAACCGTTGCACCCGGATGACTTTGTCGGCGGCGGCCGTTTCACCGAGACGCTGCTGGCGCTGACCGGCATCAGCAGCGCCGACGCCTTCTTTGACGAGCGCAATCGCGCGATCCACGAAGTCGCCGAGTGGCTGCGCCGGCAACTGCTGGACGACGCTTACAGCGGTGAGCTGCAACAACTTGCTATCCAGGAGGCGCTGGCACCGGTAAAAAGGCACTCCCAGGCCGGCCAGTTGTTGGCGATGGCCGCCATCTTCGACGATGTTTTCGCACGCGAGCAGTTGCTTGAACTGGCCCGGCGCAAGGACATCGACCGCGCCGAACAAGTGCTGGATGACGTGATCGCCGGGCGTTTTCTCCTCACCGACGATGGCGGCGCCAACCTCTGGCTCTCGCCGGTGCTACGCGCCTATCTCTACGCCCGCCAACCCACTGGCGAGATGCAGCGTCGCCATCGGTTGATCGCGGCCCGCAACGAGGCGGAAGGACGTCTGCTGCCCGCAGTGCGCCACCATCAGCGCGGCGGAGATGATGGCAGCGCGGCGCGGTTGCTGCTGCCAGCCGCCGCCACCCTGTTCCGGGAAATTCAGCCGGCCGTGCTGATTGACCTGCTGCAAGCTTTCAACCTGCGTCAGCTTGAGAACGGTGAGCGCTATGCTATTGCGCTGCTCCTGAGCGATCTCCTGCACCGCACCGGCAAGCCGGAGGAGGCGTTGGCCGCGTGCCGGCAGGCGCTGCCAGCCGCCAGGACGGCGGAGGAGCAGGCGCGCGTCTACCGGCGCATCGGTAAGCTGTACGAAAGCCGCAACCAGCAGCACGCCCTCCGTTACTACCAACAAGCCATCGAGCGTTTTGCGCCGGATGCACCGGAGCTGGCCGAAGCGCTCAAAGATCGCGGCTGGCTCTATTTTCTGCGCCAGGAATGGCAAGACGCAGAGGCGGATCTGCTGCGTGCGCTGGATGTAATGACCGCCGATGCTCGCGCCCTGCAAGGCGCCATCTACGACGCAATGGCGAATCTCTACCGCAAGACCGAGGAGCCTGCCCGCGCAGTGCGCTATGCCGAGCTTGCCCTCGCCCTGCGTGAGGAAGAGGGCGATCTGCTGGGCGTCGCCAAGTCTCACGGCAACCTGGGGCTGCTCTACCGCTCAGTTGGCGACTATGCGCACGCGATCGCCGCATACACCGAAGCCATGTCCACCTATGCGCGCATCGGCAACCAGGAACTGGTCGCAGTGGCGCTGCTCAACATCGGGGCCGCCTTTTTTCTGAGCGGTGATGTTGAAGAAGCGGTGCGGCGCTATCGGGCGTCGCTGGCGATCAGCCAGATGCTCGGTCTGGCGCTGCTCGAGATCAAGGTGCAATACAATCTGGCGGAAGCATATGCTGCGCTGGGCCGGCCGGCAGTGGCAAGCGAGCACTGGCAGCTAGGCTACTCGCTTTGCCATCAGCACGCCTTTGACGACCAGGCGCAGGATTTCATCGAACTGGGCGCCGCGCTTGCTTTGCCGTTGCTGCCATCCCAGCCTATGCAAGCAGCCAGCGCCGCACCACCGGAGGCGCTCGACCCTGAGGCGGCAACTGTGCTGGAGCTGGCGCAGCGCGAACACAAGATCACGGCGCAGCGGCTCATTGAGGTGCTCCACGTCAGCCGTGCCACCGCCACGCGGCGTCTGAGCGCGCTGGTAGAGCAAGGTTATCTGCGCATGGAGGGGAAAGGGCGCGGGGTGCACTACCGGCTGGCCAGTGAATACGCGGCCGAGCCGCCAGGGTTGATCGACGCCGCCACAAGGATAGAAGAACTCGAAGCACGCGTACGTCAGTTGGCGCCAACGCTGCACGCACAGTTTGGGGCGCGCGCGATCGGGGTTATCTTGTCGCCGGCGCCTCCCTCTGGGCTGGTGCGCCTTGTCGCGCGTTTCGAGACCACGCCTGATCTGGAGCATTTTTTTGCGCTTGAGCAGGAGCTTGGCGACGCACTTCGGTTTGAAATTGATCTCGTGCCGGAAAGCGCGCTAGACAGACAATCCTCTGTGCGTTGGCTGTAGCGGTGGAACTCACCCCTTGACCGCACCGGCCGTCAACCCGCGGATCACGTAGCGTTGGGTGATGATCGCCAGCACGAGCACCGGCAGCGTGATCACCACGGCCGCGGCCATCAGCCCGCCCCAATCGATCTGCGCGTAGGAGATAAAATTGTAGATCGCCACCGGCACCGTGCGTGTGCGATTCGACGCCAGCACGATGGAAAACATGAAGTTGTTCCACGAGAAGACAAACGAGAGGATCGACGCGGTCACGATGCCGGGGCCGCTCAAGGGCAGCACGACGGTGACAAAGGTGCGCAGCGCACTGGCGCCGTCCATCACCGCGGCTTCGGTCAACTCGCGCGGGATGCTCTCAAAGAAGGGCACCATCACCCACACGATGAAGGGCAGCCCGACGAGCATGTGCGCCAGGATCAGCGACGTGTACGTGTCGATCAGACCCAGGCGGCGGAAGATGATAAAGAGCGGCACCAGAAAGGTGATGCCCGGCACCATGCGCGCCATGAGGATGATAACGGCCAGCCGGTTCTGGCGATAGCGAGCGATGCTGTAGGCCGCGGGCAGGCCGATCAACAGCCCCACCAATGTGCAGCCCGCGCCGATGATCACGCTGTTTAGGATGTAGCGCATGAAGTTCTGCGTACCGAAGACATTCTCGAAGTTACGCAGCGTGGGCTGGAAGATCAGCTCCGGCGGCAGTTTGATGATCTGCAACGGCGTCTTGAAGGCGTTGAGCACCATCCACAGAAAAGGCGTCAGCAGGAAGAAGACGACAAGCGCCAGCACCAGCGCATAGAGCAGGTTGCCAAACAAGCGGCGTGAACGGTTGCGGCGCGGGCGATGCGTCAAGCGCGTGGATTGTGTTGCCATGCGTTACACCTCCAGACGGCGGCGCGAATAGGTCACCAGCAAGCTGACGCCGGTCACGATGGTGAAGAAGATGACAAGCAGCGCCGACGCGTAGCCAAAGTTGAAGTAATAGAACGCCTGATTGTAGGTGTAGATGTTCAGCGTCTCCGAACTGAAGCCAGGCCCGCCGCCAGTCATCGCGTAGATGATGTCGAAAGTCTTGATGCAGTCGATGAAGCGCAGCAACCCCGCCACGCTGATCGTCGGCAGCAGCATGGGCAGCGTGACGCGTCGCAGCGTCTGCCAGTAGGAAGCGCCATCGACGCGGGCGGCCTCGAACGGCTCGTTGGGCAGTCCGGTCAGCCCGGCCAGCACGATCAAGGTGATCAGCGGCGTCCATTCCCAGATATCGACCAGCGCCAGCGACGGGATGACGCTGTTGGAGCCGGCGATCCACAAGGGTTCGGGCAGGCTGAGTTCGTCCAGCACAAAGTTAATGACGCCGGCCGTTGGCTCGAACATCAGCAGCCAGACCATCGCCACGGCCACCGGCGTCGCCATCATCGGCAGCAGCAGGATCGAGGTGACGAGCCGCTTGCCAGGATAGTCTTTGGCATCAAGCAGCAGCGCAATCGACACGCCCAACGCCAGTTCCAGCGCCATCGCCAGCGCCGTGAAGTAAAAGGTGTTCAGCACCGCGTTCCAGAAACGCGCATCACTCATCAGGTTGATATAGTTCTGCGGCCCGATCAAGGTGTTGGGCCGCCCTGCGGTCAGGCTCCATCCCGAAAAGGAATTCCACAGGGTGTAGCCCAGCGGAAAGATCATCATCAGCAAGATGAAGATCACAGCCGGCGCCGGGAACAACCAGCGTTGGTGGCGGTCGATGAAACGTGTGAGCATGGGGAGCCTCGTAGAGAACCAGGTAATCTCCAATCTCTAATCTCAAAGGAACTTTGAGATTAGAGATTGGAGATTGAAAAATAACCTACTGTTCGCCGTCGAGCAGCGCCTGGAACTGCGCATTGGCGTCGTTGGCGGCCGTCTCGAAGTCGCCGCCTTCGATCGACACCGTGACCGCGCCGCCGATGATGTCGCGCGCTTCGGTCACAGCGGTCACCAACGGGCGGTCGTAGCCACGGCCATTCGACGAAGCAGCCACCGCGGTCACCCAGTCGGCCGGGAAGGCCGCCGAGCCAGCCGGGTCGGCCCATACGGAGTCGCGTGCGCCGGGCACTGCGCCTTCACCCTGCGTCTTGAGCACGATGTCTTTGCTCGTGGCCCACTTGATGAACTCACAAGCCGCTTCTTTGTTTTGCGAGCCGGACGGGATGGCAAGCCCCCAACTTGTCACGTTGTACATGATCGGGCCAGCCGGGCCAGCCGGGAAGACGGCGACGCCGGTCTTGTCGGCCACCGCGGAAAGCTCCGGATCGAGCACATTGGCGTAGATCGAGCTGGCATCGGTGTACATGGCGGCATTGCCCTGCGCGAAGATCGCCACGGCCTGCGGCCACGACATGTTGAGCACGCCCGGAGGCCCGTATTCGCGCAACAGCGTGCCGTACAGATCGATGGCGGCCAGCGCTTCCGGCGTGTTGATGGTGGCCTGACGGTCAGCGTCGAACCAGTCGCCGCCGCTGCTGTAGAGGAAGCTGGAGAACTGCGTCACCAGCGGGCTGCGCTGGCCGCGGGCCACGAAGCCGTACATCGCGTTGTCCTTGTCGGTCAATGCCTCAGCCGCCGCCTTCAATTCGTCAAGGGTTGTCGGCACAGCAATGCCAGCCGCCTCAAGCAAATCTTTGCGGTAATAAAGCACTTCAGCTTCGGTGACGATCGGCACGCCGGTGAGCACGCCGTCGACCATCTCCGTGCCCACCGCGCCGTCGGCGAAGTCAGCAAAGTCGTAGTCAGGGTCGCTTACGCAGTTGGCGAGGTCCTCGTACCAGCCGTTCATCTGCATGACGCGCGCTTCCTGCAACGGGCGCTGCATGAAGACGTCGATGTCCGACCCGCCGGCCGTGAACTCGGTGGTCAGCTTCTGATTGAGCTGATCCTCGCCATACGCCTCGAAGTTGACCTTGATGCCGGTCGCGGCCTCGAAGTCGGCCAGCAGCGGGGTGATCGCCACCTGCCACGGATGGTTGGCGCCGACCAGGCGCAACGTCGTACCGGCATAGGGCATGTCGCCGGCGGGCGCGGCGGCCTCACCGCCGGCGGGCGCAGATGGCGCTGCCACCGGAGCGGCGCATCCTGCCACCAACGCCAACAACAACAATGGGAGCAACTTGTGCAACACTTTCATGCTTCTGACCTCCTGTGAATGAAATTGTGTATTGTATGGAACCCGAGATTGGAGATTGGAGAGTAGAGGGATTTGGAGATGGGAAAAAAAGCTTCTTGGGGGGCCGGGGGGGGGGCCGGTAAAGGATTCCCTGGAGCCCTTTTGTTTCCCGGGAAAGAAATTTTAGAAAAGTTGTTTGGGGCTGGGGGAGGGGGAGGGAGGAGGCCTTGAAAAAAAAGGTTGGGGGGGCGCGGGGGGGGAAGGGGGAAGAGGGCAAAAAAGACCCAAAAAAAAAAAAAAAAAAAGAAACCGGCAAAAACAAAAAACTTGAAAAAAAAAACAACTTAATCCCCCTTAAAAACCACCCAGTTCACAAATGAACCTTTTTGCAAGGACAACGGGAGGACAACAGCCACACCGAGAGTTGGAGATTGGAGATTAGCATCATGCTCGCTCAATCTCCAATCTCCAACTCTCTAATCTCCTCATCTCATTTCTCCGGCATCTCCCACGGACTCACTAACTTGCCCTGTTCATCAAATTGCAGCGCTACCTCACGCACCAGGCGCAGATGGGCGCTCCCCGCCACCGCCTGGCGCAGGTTCGGGCTGACCCAAAGCTGGCGCAACTTGCTGGTGTTGTTGATCCAGACCCACGTCGCCTGGGGCGCAGGTTCGCCGCAGCAGCGCAACGCCACCTCCAGCGCGCGACGGTCGTCGGCCATGGTGATGGGCACGTTGACGCGCTGCATGCCGAAAATGCCCGACGTCACCGAATTGGTGTAGGTCGCCGTCCAGTCGATGAGGTTGACCGCGCGCAGCGTGGTGACATTCGCCAGCCCGATGCCGGCCGCGTTGCCGTGGCTCTCCTCGGCGATGTCGAGCACGGCGATCACGGCCACGTCGGGCCGGTGATCCTCCGCCATGCGCGGGATCATGATGCGGCCGACCACATTGGTGTCCATGCCCGTGCCGCTGAAGTTCTTGCCGATCTCCTTGATGACCAGGATATCGATGGCGTCGAAGGGCAGCCGCGGCATCAGCGCACGCGCCTTCTCCAGCAGTGCGGTCTCGATCGCGGCGCCGACCTCGGTCACGTCCAGCGCGTGCACTTCGGCCGTCTCGCCAAAGGCGTTCTCCAGCAGCGCCAGCCCGCCGATCAGGTTGGTGTTGGCTTCGTAAATACGCGCGGCCGGCGCCAGAAAACGGATAAAGCCGCGTGCGCCATAGACATGCACAAGCTGAGCGCCCGTGTCCTTACCCATGCCGATGACGGCCATCTTGGCCAGGCCGCTCTCGAGATTGCCGTGAAAATCGGTGTGCGGCTTGATGCGGTTGACGAGCAATGTGGCGTCGGCCGCGGCCGCGTTGGCATCCTGGTAGAGCGGCGGGCCGTCGGGCAGCCGGCCGATCTCCTTGACCTCCATCGTCGCCAGAATTTCGGCGCCCACACTTTCCTGCGTCACGCCCAGGCTGGCGAGCATCTCGATTTGGCCGGGCGCGGTGGCGCCGCCGTGGCTGCCCATCGCCGGAAAGACAAAGGGGTCAGCGCCGATTGCGTGTACCTCCTCGACCACAGTGCGCACAATGGCAGGCAAATTGGTGACGCCGCGGCTGCCCGCACCCACCGCCACGCGCATACCAGGACGGATACGCTGCATGGGCCGGCTGCCACGCAACGCCGCACGCACCGCGGCCGGCGCATCGTCGATGCGCGGGGCGTCAAAGTGCTGCTCAACCTCCAACAGCGTTTCCGGCAACTGCGCCGGAAAGTGCAGGCTGCTCACCTGCTCAACAAGCTGATCGTTCATAATTTCGGCTTACTTTCGTCAAGCATTAATTTTGACGCAGAGGCGCGGAGATGCAGAGCTTCGCAGAGAAGAGCATCTGAGCCTGTTTTTCTCTGTGCACCTCTGCGTCCTTTGCGCCTCTGCGTCAAAACTGGCTGGCTCACCCGCTCCGCCCCTCGCCCCTCGCAACTCTCCCCACCTGCGTCCGCTTGACCCGCTCCACGATGTTGCGGATGATCGGCTCGAAGTCGGGGTCGGCGGGCTTGAACTCCGTGCCGCTGATCACCAGCGGCGCGCCGAAGACCACGATTTCCGCGCCCATCTCCAACGTCTGGATCGCCTGGTCGATGCTGAGGCCGCCGACCGCCTGCACGGGAATGGTCACCGCGGCCAGCACGCCGGGCAGGTCGTTGAGCGGGCTGAGTCCCTGGATCATGTTGCGCTCGTCAAAGCCGGTGTGGACGATGATGTAATCGACGCCCAACTCCTGGGCGCGACGGGCGCGGCCGGGCATGTCCGGGCAGAGCATGACGTCGCACATCACTTTGCCGCCATATTGCTCGGCCATCTTCACCTGCTCGATGATGCTGGCGTCGTGCGCCTGCCCCATCACCACTACCATATTGGCGCCGGCCTGGAACATCATCTCCGCCTCCAGCCCGGCGCCGTCCATCGTCTTGAGATCGGCGACGATGGACTTGTCGGGAAATTCGCGACGCAGCGCACGCACGCCGTGCAAGCCTTCGGCCAGGATCAGCGGCGTGCCGGCCTCCAGCCAATCCACGCCCGCGCGCACCGCGGCGCGCGCCACCTCCAACGCCTCGTCGATATTGGTCAGGTCAAGTGAAATTTGAATAATCGGTTCCATGAAGATTCTTCTGTCGTAATTGTGAATTGTGAACAATCAATTGTGAAGTGTGAAGTTGTGCGTTGGTGGAAGCGCAGCGTTCAGCCCGCATCGACGGGATGAAAACCACCGGCTACGGCGTCGCTCCTCGCCACTCGCCCCTCGCCACTCATTCGTACACCAAGACTGACTTCACATTTTCCCCAGACGCCATGGCGTGGAAACCCACTTCCCAGTCATCGAGCGGGTAGACGCCGCCGATCATGGGGTCGAGGTTGAGCTGGCCGGTCGCCATCAGTTGCAGCACGCGCTCCCACGTGGCGTAGGTGTGGCTGAAGGAGCCTTGCAACGTGGCGGCCTTGGCCACCAGCGGGTCGAGGCTGAAGTTGAGCGGCTGCGGCCCCCACCCGATCTTGACGACAGCGCCGAGCGGCCGCACCAGGTCGAGCGCCTGTTTGAGCGCCGCACTGACGCCCGTACAATCGACCACAACATCGGCGCCAAAGCCGTCGCCGAGCGAGTGCAGCAGACCGGCGCGTCATCACGCTGTACATTGACCGTGTAGTCGGCGCCCAATTCCTCTGCCACCTCCAGCCGCTGTGCGTCAACATCCGTGCCCAGCATGAGGATCACACCGGCGCCAGAGATGCGCGCGATCTGCAGCGCCATGATGCCGATCGTGCCCACACCCTGGATCACGACCGTGTCGCCCGGCTTGATGCGACTGTTGACGGTCAACGCCTGGGTGGCGACGCACGCGGGTTCGGTCAGCGCGGCATGTTCAAAGGAGACCGCCCGCGGGATGCGATGCAGAATGCCCGGCCGCACTGCTACATATTTCGTCATGGCGCCGTCGATCAAGTTGCCGTAGCCTTTGCGGTGCGGGCACATGTGATAGGCGCCGGTCAGGCAATAGCTGCACTGGCCGCAGACAAAGGCCGCGGTCTCCACGGCCACGCGCTCGCCCACGGTCCAGCCGGCCACATTTTCGCCGACTTCGACGATCGTGCCCGCCCATTCGTGCCCCAGGATGACCGGACACTGGATCGTCCAACTCTGGTTTTCATGCCAGAGGTGGATGTCGCTGCCACAAACGCCGACCGCGCCCACCTCCACCAACACTTGATCCGGGTTGATCGAAGGTTCAGCCACTTCTCGCACTGCTACGTTGCCGGGCTGCCGCCCATACTTCACGACTGCTTTCATTTTCTGTTCCAGCTTTCAATCATGATAGCAATAGATCATTTCGACGCAGAGGCGCAGAGAGACAGAGGTGCGCAAAGTTGAAGAGAGAAAAGATTGCTCGCTTTTTCTCCCGTCTTTCTCCGCCTCTCCGCGTCAAGGTCTTTCATCAAAATACTGGGCGCGCATTTGTTTCAGGAAGTCTATCGATGCTTTCATCTCGCCCATGCCGTTCATGCCGTCCTCGATGCTGATCCAGCCCTGATAATTGGCCGACTTCAGGATCGTAAAGATGCGGTCGTAGTCATTGAGCCCCTTGCCGGTGACGCCGTGTTTGAGCTTGCTGAAGTAGCCGATCGTGCCGTCGGTCTCGCGCAGTTCGTCGAGCGTGGCGCCCGGCTCCAGATAGCGGTCGCTGGCGTGCATAGTGACGACGCGCTCCTTGACCCGCTCCAGCAGCTCGATGGGGTCATCGCCGGCGACGATGGCGTTGGATGGATCGTACTGTACGCCGAAATGGGTGCGGTCGTCAATGGCTTCGACGATCTCCAGGAAGACGTCCATCTTTTGAGCAAACTCCGGCCAGCGCCAGTAGCCATCCTTGTAGTGGTTTTCCATCGCCAGCACGACGTCGTACTCGCGCGCCACGGGCAGCAGCGCCTGAATCGACTCCACCACCCAGGCGACGCCCTGCGCGCGCGCCACCTCCGGATAGCGCTGCCCGCTGAGCACGCGACACGCGGCGCGCGGCCCACCCAACCGTCGCGTCACGCGGATCATTTCGGCTTCATGGTCGAGCGCCCGTTTGCGCGCGTCCGCGTCTGGGTTGGTGAAGTCGGGGGAACAGCAGAGCATCGGCATCGCGCAGCCGGTCGCAGCAATTGCCTCACCTATGCTATCGATATAGGCGTCGTCCAGGCTGGTGAAGAAGCCTTCGTACATCTCCAGCCCCTCCGCGTTCAGCACGCGCGACTGCTCGATCCAGTCGAAAACGGTCATCGTGCGATGCTGGGAGATATCCTCTAAGTAACACTTAGGAAACGCAGCGATTTTCATGAAAGAGTTCCTACGAATAAGGCATTGATCGTGAAGATTCCGGCCATTGCAAAGATAAATCTCACCTGAAACGGATTAGGCGAATTCTCGCAGATTTCATCCGAGCACCTTATGCGCGGCCACAACTGGCGCGCTCGATCAACTCGGCCGGCAGCATGACCACGGGATAGCTTTCCACCATGTCAGCAGTTTCGGCGTCATGGCCTGCGAGCGAAGCCAGCAACAGCGCCACGGCCTGTCTGCAAATCTCGGCAGTGGCGTGGCGAACCGCGGTCAGCGGCGGCGAGTAGAGCGCCAGCCAGGGCAGGTCGTCGAAGGCAATGATGGAAATGTCCTGCGGACAGCGCCGGCCCGACGCCTGCACCGCACTGACCACGCCCAACGCCATGACGTGATTGGTGGCGATCAGCGCAGTAGGCGCATCAAGTTGTGCAAGCAGCGCCGTGGCGCCTTGATAGGCTGCCTCTTGCTGCGCATCGACCGTGATGATCAAGGCCGGGTCGGGCGCGATACCCGCTTCGGTCAGCGCCTGTCGATACCCGGCGAATCTTCCCGTTACGGTCGAGAGCGCCTGATGGCGTCCCAGGATGGCGATGCGCGTGTGCCCCAGGTCGAGCAAGTAACGGGTCGCCAGATAGCCAGCCTGCACATTGTCCGTCTCGACGACCGGCCCCCACGGCTGCGGCGGCCGGCGGTCGATAAAAACCAGTGGAATCTGATGGTGGCGCAGCGCAGCGTAGACCGGCAGGTCGGCGCCGGTGGGCGCCACCAGGACGCCATCGACGCGGCGTTCGAGCAGCAGATGCAGGTAGTACGCTTCTTTCTCCGGCTGTTCGTCGGTGCTGCAGACAACTAAGCTGCGCCCTTGCTGCCACAGCAAATCTTCGACGCCGCGGATGATGCCGGCAAAGAAGGGGTTGAGCACGTCAGCCACGACCACTCCGACGGTGAAGGTGCGCCGTGTTGTCAGGCTGCGCGCAATGGCGCTGGGTCGATAGTGGAGACGGTTGGCTGCGTCGAGCACGGCCTGGCGCGTCTGGTCAGTGACATTGCGCGTGTCGTTGAACACATGCGACACTGTCGCCGTGCTCACATTGGCGCCCGCGCCACATCGCGGATGGTCGACACTGACTGCTTACGCATATCCACTGCTTGAGCCTAAGTTGAGAGAGAAGTAACCGGTTACGCACCGGTATTTTGAGTCTACCGCGTGATGGGGATAGTGTCAAGCAGGGATCTGTCGGGTCTGTCCCAGTCTTTTGGGAGCGTGTCAAATTCTTGGAGCACAGCACCGGAAGTCGGGCTGTTAGCCCAACGGTGCTGCGTCACAAGATGATGGAAGCGCCGTCGGGCTAGTAGCCCGACCTACTGATAGCTGATAGCCCTTTACGAATCGGGCCGCCAAATTTTTGGAACGCATGGGGTCAGGTTCTCGCATCGGAGGGCGTCTCAGGGGGTGACGGTGCGAGCGCCAGTGTAGCCTCGAGTATCCCTGTGTGCTCAGCGCGCTGACGGATTGGCCGACGACGGTGCATATTCATCGTCGACTGCGACATAGCCGGGCGGCGGTTCCAACTTCGGCAGCGCGCCCGCCGCGGGACTCCCTTGGCCGCGCTGAAACTCGAAGAATTCCCACACAATGCGGCTGAGGTCGGCCACCGCCTGGTTGGCGACTTCCCACCCCACCAGCCCTGGATTGAAGGTAAACACGCTGATCACATAAGGTCCGGTCGGCCCCCACACGAGCGCAACGTCGCCATGTTGGGCCGGCAGCAGTCCGTGACGATGGACGCTCCAACGCGCGTCCCAGTCCGGCAGCCCGCGCCAGACCGCGTCGCGCAGTTCATTGTGCGTCATGTAGAAGAGGATGGCGGCGCACTCGTCTGGTGTAACTGTCGCTGGGAAGGTGGTGCGCAACAGGCCGGCGTCTTGCGTACATGCGTAGATGGCGGCCAGCAGCGTTGCCATATCCTCTGGCGTGGTTTGCATGGTGGCGTCGGGACGCGTGTTGGGGCGCTCGCGCTGGTTGGAGGGCGTCGTAAGCGGCGTCTGGGCCGCGCCGCCAAATTCGCCCTGGGTGAAGGTGTTCTCCAACCCCAGGCTGCGCACAAAAGCCGTCAAGCGCTGGGCGCCGGCTGCGGTGCTGCCGTCTCCCAACCACGCCAGCGCGGCGTTGGCCGGTTCGTTCGGATCCTTGCCCAGCGCCAGATCGAGCCATTGCCCCACTTGTTGCGCCTCCTCGTCGTTGGCGGCAATGCCGTTGGGGAGTTTCTCCATCGCCGCGGCGGCCAGCGCAAGGCGTAGCGTCGCCATCGCCGAAAAGGCTGCGTCGCCGTCCACGCCGGCCATATCGCCGTGCTGAAGGTCGATCACGCTTAATGTCGTGAAGGCGGGGTAGTCGTCGAGCAGACGGACAAGTTGCGGCTCCAGATCGCGCATGGTCGGGATGGGCGGCGCGACTTCGCGGATCACCAACTCGACCTCGCGAGCGTCGTAACTGGTCAGTGCGGCGATGATCCGCGCCATGCTGGCGTCAATGTCGATCTCATAGCCGGGCGCGCCGGGCATCCACTGCAAGCCGCGCCGCGGCTGTGGCACTGTCGCGGGATAGAGTGGCGTGGGCAGCGCACCGGTGGGCGCGTCTGCGGCATCGACCACGCGCGCGGCGACCGGCGTCGTGTTTAATTGCGTTGCCACGCGCTCCAGCCAGGCGCGCAGCTTTGCTTCGTCGAGAGTATAGCGCACCGGCACGTTGCGGAATTGCTGCGGCAGCCCGATCGCCTCGCGCACGGCAATATCGACAAACGCCCAGCCGCCCAGGTAACGCCCGGCATCGGCGACCATCTGGTCGAAATCGACGGTAAAGTCAAATTCATCGGGGTCGAGTGTGAGCAGGCGGTGCTGAAAACGCACGCCGACCAGTTCGTGATAGATGGGGTCGAGGTGGGCGCGCATCGCGTCCACCGTCTCCATGCCCGTGACATCGACGCCGCCCAACCGCACGCCCGGCGGGATCGGTGCGGCGATCTGCTTGTAGTAGCTGTACAGAGGAAAGAGCGACAGCAGCACCACGAGCAACAGTGTGAAATTGATAAAACGGGCGGAAGGGAGACGGTGACGGCGCATAGCGGTAGAATGTATCTTCAGCGAGCAAAAAATGACGATTGCTGAAAGCGCATCCCCGCCAATATCTGCTCGATCCGCGCTTTGCTCAGCGACCCAATATAGTCGCCCAACTGCGTCTCTTCCACCACATCGATCTGCGAAACGACCACGACGCTTTGCTTGGGCAGATTTGCTTCGCCTGGCTCCAGTAACACGTTGCCAGGTTCAATCATCCGATTTTTGTTCGATGTCAGCGCACACACCACCACCGTGCTGATGCGGCTATGATTGATAACATCATCCTGAATGACCACATAGGGATGCGCATAGTCAGCCTCCGTCTCTCCCAATGCTGCTGACCGAAGCCAGTAGATGGCGCCTTGGTGGATCTCCATTTGATATCGCCTGTAAAGTACAATCGGCAGCAATAGATTTTCGGCGGTGCAGTGGCTTTACTTTGACATTGTCGTGAGTATCTGCCCAACCTCAACCGCAACTGCTGGCAACTCGTCACGAACAATCTGCCAGACGATATCAAAGTTTACGCCAAAATAATCATGAATCAGCCTGTCGCGTGCACCTGCCATATTCTTCCAGGGTACGGTAGAATAATGCTCACGGGTTTCCGATGAAAGTCGCTTGGTTGCTTCGCCAACGATCTCCAAGGTTCGCACCACAGCATCCTGTGTTTTCAGATCGGCTAGAAATTCTTCATAGCCCATACCGTCCACATATGTGTTCGCTCGGCGGATAGCTTCCAGAATATCTTCTAGAAGCTGGTAATCGCTGCGGCTAGACATACACGACGCTTGCCGTGATTTTGCTCGCCACCTCACTCACGCGAATCCCTTGCACCCCGACAGGGGTAAGGACATCGACTTCTCGTCCCAATAGTCGTTCTAAATAATCAACGAGTTCGATAAACTTGAAACCGATAGGACGCTGAAATTCTACGATCACGTCAATATCGCTGGCTTCGTTGGCTGTTCCGCTGGCAAATGAACCAAATAGACCGATTCGCTTTACGCCATACTCGGTCATGAGATAGGGATAACTCTCCTGTAGCCGATGCACAATCGTCTCTTTAGTTAGCATTTTTACGCTCACTACACAATCGTCTTGCCCGCCAGTTTCCGGTAGTTTATCACAAATCGACTTCTAATTCTTCATTCCCACTCAATCGTCGCCGGCGGCTTGCTGCTGATGTCATAGACAACGCGATTGACGCCGGCGACTTCGTTAACGATGCGGCTGCTGATGTGCGCCAGCAGGTCGTAGGGCAGCCGCGCCCAGTCCGCCGTCATGAAGTCATCGGTCGTGACCGCGCGCAGGGCGAGCGCGTTGGCGTAGGTGCGCCCGTCCCCCATCACGCCGACCGAGCGCACGGGCAGCAGCACGGCGAAGACCTGGCTCGTCTGGCGGTAGAGGCCGGCCGCGCGCAGTTCGCTCAGAAAAATGTCGTCGGCGTGGCGCAGGGTTTCCAGCCGCTCCCACGTCACCTCACCCAGACAGCGAATCGCCAGCCCCGGCCCCGGGAAGGGATGGCGCCAGACGATCTCTTCGGGCAGCCCCAACGCCTCGCCGACGGTGCGCACCTCGTCCTTGAAGAGCATCCGCAACGGCTCGATCAGGGCGAACGTCATGTCAGCGGGCAGGCCGCCGACGTTGTGATGCGTCTTGATCGTGCGCGCGTGCTTGGTCTCCTCGTTGCTGGCCGACTCGATCACGTCGGGGTAGAGCGTGCCCTGCGCCAGGAAAGCGGGCGCATCGACGCCCCACGCCACGGCTAGACGCGCTGCCTCCCCCTCGAAGACGCGCACAAAGCGCGCGCCGATCAGCTTGCGCTTGCGCTCTGGGTCGGTGACATCGGCCAGATCGGTGAGAACCTCCTCTTTGGCGTCCACGGCGATCAGCCGCATCCCTTGGTGGCGCTCAAAGGTCTCGATCACCTGTTCCGGCTCGCCCTGGCGCAAGAGGCCGTGATCGACAAAGACGCACGCCAGCCGGTCGCCGATGGCGGTGCACCAACGTCGCCGCCACCGCGCTGTCGACGCCGCCGCTCAATCCGCAGATCACATGACCTGTTGGCCCTACCACCTGCCGAATGTGCGCGACCGATTCTTCGATAAAGTTGCCGGCTGTCCGATCGCCGGTGCAGCCGCAGATGCGTTTGACAAAGTTGGCGAGCAAGTCGCGGCCGTGCGGCGTGTGCACCACCTCGGGATGAAATTGCAGCCCGTACAGGCGGCGCTTTTCGTCTGCAATCGCGGCCAGCGGCGAGTTGCTGCTGTGCGCCACCGACAGGAAACCGTCGGGCAACTGTTCGACGCGGTCGCCGTGACTCATCCACACCTGCAAGGTGGCAGGCAGGTCGGCAAAGAGCGGACTTTCGGCGCCTGCATTCGTCCCCGTGACATGAATGCGCGCCGCGCCATATTCACGCTCCTGCGCCGGCGTCACACGTCCGCCCAGCGCGTGCGCCAGCAGTTGCAGGCCGTAGCAGATGCCCAGCACCGGCGCGCCGCTCTCCAGCACAATCGCGGGCAGCGTCGGCGCAGCGTCATCGTACACACTGTTGGGGCCGCCGGAGAGGATGATGCCCTGTGGCTTGAGCCGGGGCAGCACCTCCGCGGCGCGCTCCCAGGAGATCAGCTCGGCGTAGACGTTGGCTTCGCGCACGCGGCGGCAAATCAATTGGCTGTACTGGCTGCCGTAGTCGAGCACGGCGATGGTCTGGTGTTGCATGAGGTCCTCACTTCAACGCTTATTTCAAAATGTAATAGGTGGCGCGTTTTGACCCGATGCGGATGAGCAGATTTTTGTCCACCAGGTCGGCGAGGTCGCGGCGGATCGTCTCCGCGTGCACGTCCGGGGTCAGCGCCTGGAGGTCACTGTTGGTGATGCGCCCCTGCTCGCGCACAAAGGCCAGCGCGGCTTCCTGGCGCTCGTTGAGAAAGGCATGATGCCAGCGCTGCGTCTGCGGCTGTGCGCTGACCAGATCTTCGCTGGCCGAGCGCAGCGTGACGCGAAAGCCCGCGACGGTCTCCTCGAACTCCGGCGCGGGCAGGCCGGCTTCCTGCATGGCCGCGATCATGCGGTCGATGCCATAGCCGAGCCGCTCGATGTAACCGAGGTCGGTCAGCACGGACACGATGGCTTCGTTGCGGCTGTAACGCTCGTCTTTAATGTTCTCCAGCGTGACATGACCGGGCAGCCGTCCAGGGCTGTAGACTTCGAGCCGGTCGCTGAACATGAGCAGGCGGATGCCCTCGCCGCGGATACTGTAATCCCGATGGGCAATGGCGTTGACGATCGCTTCACGCACCACCGCGGCCGGGTACTCGGTCGTCTCCTCGCGCGCCATGCCGCGGAAGCGCATGCCGCGAGGCATGTTGCCGAGCACAAACACCTCAGCCTGCTGCGCCTGCTCCACCAGCACACCGCCGATCTCCTGGCGCACGAATTCGTCGCCCATCACGGCGCCGGCATAGCGCACACAGATGACTTCGGCGCTGCGCAGAAAACGCTGTGGCGCGCGCCCGAAGAGAAGCAAACCGGCCACTGTTGGCAACGGCTCCTCGACGGGCAGACCCCTCTACACCCCGCCGCGTGACGCAGCCGCGGCTGAGCAGGGCGTCGATCAGCGCCTCGTCGGGCGGCAAGCCCACCTGGTCGAGATAGCGACTGACGCGCGCGTCGTCAAGATCGGCAAGCATGGCGCTCTCGACCGGCTGGCTTTCGTAGCCGCTTTCGCCGCGATCGAGCAGAAGTTGGCGCAACTCCGCGGTCGTCAGCGGGCGGTTCTGGCTGCCAGTGCGCGTCAAGTAAACGCCGCGCACATTGTAGACATTGGGCAGCCCCGCCGGAATCTGGGCGACGACGACTTCGCCGCCGTCCAGCGCGACATGCTGGGCGCTCGGCAGGATGAGCGGCGGATCGGGGAGCAGGCTGGCCTCGACCAGCGCGTCGCGCAAAGCGGCCGCATCGGCGCCTGCTTGCAACGCGCCCTTCGCGGTCACGCCGAGGATGGCCACGCCACCGCCGGCATTGGCCATTGCCGCCAGGGTCTCCGCCAATGTCTGCTTTGACGTTTTCGCAGGCAACAAGGCTATACGCGCGGATGCGCCTGCGGCGAGCAAGTTCTGTAGTTCATCGGTGGCAATGGTCGCATAGCGACGATGAAAGGTCACAGAGATTATAGCTTTCTTTGTGCAACAACTGACGCGTATTCTGCCATGCTACTTTGCGCCCATTATAGTATTGCCGGTGCGTGTATCCTAGTCCGGCAGATTAAGAACTTCACAGCGATCGGACTATAATCTCAATTGTATGACCAAACGCAAACCATCGCCTCCCCAACTTGAGCAGACATGGAGACTATTATTGCGCCCCGGCATCGGCGTCAAACGCTGGCTGCTGGCCGCGCTGGTCGGCATTCTGTTGACAAGCGCGGGGCTGGCCTTGCTGCTACTGCTGTTCGTGCAGACCGGGCCCTTGCATTGGTTGACGCTTGGCTTCCTGCCGCCGTGGCTGCGTGCGCTGCTCTTTCTGCTACTGGGTCTGGCCGTCGGGCTGGTGGGCGCGTTCCGGCTGCACCAGATTATCCTGCGCGAGGTGTGGCCGGAATTTCGCACGCCGGAGGCGCAGACCGCGGTGCGTGCGTTTCTCAACCGGCAGCAGCGCCGGAATGGGCCGCGCGTCGTGGCGATCGGCGGCGGCACGGGTATGCCGCAATTGCTGCGCGGGCTGCGCGCCTATACGGACAACATCACGGCCATCGTCACCGTCGCCGATGACGGCGGCAGCAGCGGCCGGCTGCGCCGGCAGACGGGCACGCTGCCGCCCGGCGACTTTCGCAACAACATTGCCGCGCTCAGCGAAGCGGAGGGGCTGATGACGCGCCTCTTTCAGTATCGTTTTGCCGAGAGCGACGTCACGGATACCGGCGAGCTGCGCAGCGAATTGGCCGGCCACAGCTTTGGCAACTTATTCATCACGACCATGGCGGCGATCACCGGCAGCTTCGAGTCCGGCATTGCCGAAAGCAGCCGCGTGCTGGCGGTGCGCGGGCGCATCTTGCCGAGTACGCTGGAGAATGTCACCCTTTGCGCCGAGATCAAGCGCACCACGCCCGATGGGCAGACCGAATGGTTGATGGTCGAAGGGGAGAGCAATCTGCCGGAAGCGCACGGGCAGGTGGAGCGCGTTTACCTGAAGCCCGCCCACGCCCGCGCCTACCCCGAAGCGATCCGCGCCATCCTGCAAGCCGATTTGATCGTGGCGGGGCCGGGCAGCTTTTTCACCAGCGTGCTGCCCAACTTGCTGGTCGAGGCGATCCATGATGCGATCGCGGCATCGTCGGCTGTGCGCCTCTATATCTGCAACGTTGCCACCGAATCTGGCGAGACGGATCAATACAGCGTCATCGATCACCTGCACAAGTTGCGCCAACATGCCGGCGATGCCTTTACGATGGCGCTGGCCAATGACAATTACACGCTGGAAAAGCCGCCGGCCCACAATGCCACCTGGGTCACTTTGCCGGCGGCGGGCGAAGCCACGGAATTTCAAATCTTCACCGGCGACGTAGTGGACGTGGCGCGTCCCTGGCGTCACGACTCGGCCAAACTTGCCGCCAGGTTGATGGAAGTCTACGCAGAACTCACCACAAAATCGGCCAAAGTGTAAACTACACAATTTGTGGGAAGTAATGGTAAGATAGACACATACTCGTCACTGTGTTTTGGCTCACTGGATTCTGGCGGGGTCATGCAAGGATGGACGCGCCTGGCGCCAGAATACGTGATGGAAAAGCTTTTCAAAGCAAGTCGATAAAGAAATTCGTTTTTCTACAGTAAGGAGAGATTCTAATGGCAGTCAAAGTAGCAATCAATGGGTTTGGCCGTATCGGCCGGCAGGTCACAAAAGCTCTGTTTGAGAATTATCGCGGCAAGTTCGATCTGGTGGCCGTCAACGACCTGAGCGACACCGCCACCAACGCTCACCTCTTCAAGTATGACAGCAACTATGGCACCTTCCCGGGCACGGTTGAGGTCAAGGACGGCGATCTGGTCATCGACGGCGACCGCATCAAGGTGCTCGCGGAGCGAGACCCCAGCAAGTTGCCGTGGGGCGACCTCGGCGTCGATATCGTGGTCGAGAGCACAGGCATCTTCACCTCACGCGAGAAGGCGGGGCTTCACATTCATGCCGGCGCCAAGAAGGTGATCATCAGCGCACCGGCCAAGGGCGAAGACTTGACGATCGTGCTCGGCGTCAACGAAGACAAATACGACCCGGCCAATCACAACATCATCAGCAACGCGAGCTGCACGACCAACTGTCTGGCGCCGGCGGCTAAGGTGCTCAACGATTTGGCCGGCATTCAGCAAGCGCTGATGACCACGATTCACGCCTACACCAACGACCAGCGCATCCTGGACCTCGTCCACAGCGACCTGCGCCGCGCTCGCGCCGCGGCCATGAGCATCATCCCGACGACGACCGGCGCCGCCAAGGCGGTCTCCCTGGTCATCCCGGAACTCAAGGGCAAGTTCGACGGCTACGCCATGCGCGTGCCGACTTCCACGGTCTCCGTGGTGGACTTTGTGGCGACCGTTGACAAGCCTGTCACCAAGGAAGAACTCTTCGCCGCTTTTGACGCCGCGGCCGCAGGCCCCATGAAGGGTGTGCTGCAGGTCGTGCGCGAGCCGCTGGTGAGCATCGACTTCAAGGGCAGCCCGCTGAGCAGCTCGGTCGACTACGAATTCACCAACGTTTACGGCAACATGGTCAAGGTTGTGACCTGGTACGACAACGAATGGGGTTACAGCTCGCGCGTCGCCGACCTGATCGATTTCATTGCCAAGAAGGGCATCTGAGCGAAAAGGCGATGCTGAGATTGGAGAGCAGAGATTGAAAGGTGATGCGATTGCGAGCATTGCGCAGGCAGATCACAATCTCCCATCTTCAATCTCTAATTTTCAGCCCTGGATAGTTTGAACGTGGCGCGCGGACTGCTGTGCGCCACGTTTTTTTAACACGGTGGAAAGGCCACTTCCATGAACAAAAAAAGTGTGAAAGACGTGAACTGGCAGGGCAAAAAGGCCCTCGTGCGCGTCGATTTCAATGTGCCGCAGGACAAGGCCACCGGCGCCATCACTGACGACGCCCGTATCCGCGCCGCCTTGCCCACCATTCAGTATCTGCTCGACCACGGCGCGGCCGTGATCTTGATGAGCCATCTGGGGCGACCGAAAGATGGCCCCGACCCCAAATACAGCATGAAAGTGACTGCCGACCATCTCGCCACGCTGATCTCAGCGCCGGTGAAGTTTGTCGGGCAGACGACCGGCGCCGAAGCGGAAGCCGCGGCCGCCGCGCTCAAGCCGGGCGAGGTGCTGGTGCTGGAGAACACTCGCTTCGACAAGCGCGAGACCAAGAATGACGCGAGCATGGCGGCCGCGCTGGCCAAGCTGGGCGACGTCTATGTCAACGACGCTTTTGGCAGCGCGCATCGCGCCCACGCCAGCACCGAGGGTGTGGCGCGCAACCTGCCAGCCGTCGCCGGCTTCCTGATGGAAAAAGAACTGGCCTTCCTGGGCAAGGCGCTGGAAAGCCCGGAGCGCCCCTTTGTGGCAATCTTGGGCGGCGCCAAGATCAGCGACAAGATCGGGGTCATCTCCAACCTGTTGACCAAAGTCGACGCGATCTTGATCGGCGGCGGCATGGCCAATACTTTCCTGGCCGCGCAAGGCATGGCCATGGGCAAAAGTCTGGTCGAGGCAGAATCGCTCGAAATGGCGCGCGACCTGATGGCCAAGGGCGGCGAAATGATTCAGTTGCCGGTTGACCTGCGCGTGGCCGAAGCTTTTGCCGCCGACGCCGCCGACAGGGTGGTCGACGCCGACGATGTGCCTGCTGACTGGATGGCGCTCGACATCGGGCCGGCGACCATCGCCCACTATTCCAACCGTCTGGCCGGCGCCAAGACCGTCGTCTGGAACGGGCCGATGGGTGTCTTCGAATTCCCGAAGTTTGCCCAGGGCACCTTTGCCATCGCCGAGATTCTGGGTGGCTTGAAGAACGCGACGACAATTATCGGCGGCGGCGACAGCGCGGCGGCGATCCGCGACGCGGGGCTGGAAGCGAAGATGTCGCACGTCAGCACCGGCGGCGGCGCCAGCCTGGAGTTCCTGGAAGGGATCGAGTTGCCGGGCGTGGCCGCACTCAACGACAGATAGATTGGAGGATCATGGGAATCTTTTCACGACTTGCTGCGATCTTTAGCGGCAAAGCGCCCGGCGGGAGTGACCGCTACCTGCCGATCTACGTCATCGACCACCGCTGCCGCGAACCGATCGCCGGTCAGATCGACCTGCTGAACGAGCTGAGCGTGGTGGAGGAGGAAACAGGCGGCGGTTACTTTGTGCGCAAGGTGCTGCACACTTCGGGAGAGCAGCGCTGCTTCAGCCAGGTGGAAGTGCAGCTTTGGCTGGACAGCAAAAAGCGCATCGTCGAGCAGGAAGTGCAGGGCGGGCGCTGGTTGACGGCCGAAGAATATGCCGCCGAGGTCGCGCGTCAAGCTGCTGAGGCCGAGGAAGCCGCGCGGCAGGCTGCCGAAGCAGAAGCTGCGGCAAGTCAGCTCGATACGGCGCAAGATTTCCTACCCTCCACCACCAATCCTGAAGCTGACGACAGCACAGGCCCGGTTTGAAAGAGTGACATTTTTTTGATGCAGAGACGCAGAGTTGCAGAGAGAAAAGGCTCAGAGAAAGTGCAGAGAAATACTTGCAGCGAGCTGCTTGCTTTTCCTCTGCGCACCTCCGCCGTTCCGCGACTCTGCGTCAAAGTCAAAAGCTTCTCCATCAATTTCTGAGCGATGCGTCGTCAGAAATCAGAACAAATCTAAGGAGTAATTTTATGCGTAAACCTATGATGGCCGGCAACTGGAAGATGAACAAGACGATCAACGAGGCGGTGACGCTGGCGCGCGCCATCCGCGAGCAGGTCAATGACGTCAACAGCGTGGATCGCGTGCTGTGCCCGCCCTTTATCGACATCCCGATGGTGAGCGCCGAGTTGATGGGAAGCAACATCGCCGTCGGCGCGCAGAACATGCACTGGGCCGAGAGTGGCGCCTACACCGGCGAGATCAGCGCGCCGATGTTGAAAAATCTCGTCACCTATGTAATCGTCGGCCACAGCGAGCGGCGCCAGTACTTTGCGGAGACCAACGAGACAGTCAACCAGAAGGCGCTGGCCGCGCTGGCCGCCGGGATCACACCGATCATCTGCGTGGGCGAGTCGCTGGAGCAGAACGAAAACGGTGAGACGCAGGCCTTTGTCAGCGAGCAGGTCAAGGCCGCGCTGGCTGGCCTCGCCGCGGCGCAGATGGCGGATATCGTCATCGCCTACGAGCCGATCTGGGCGATCGGCACCGGCAAGGCGGCGACCGCAGAGCAGGCCAATGACATCTGTGGCGGCGTGGTGCGCCAGGCCGTCGGCGAACTGCTGGGCGACGAGGCCGCGGCGACGATTCGCATCCTCTACGGCGGCAGCACCAACGACAAGAACATCGGCGAGATCATGACGCAGCCTGACATCGACGGCGCGCTGATCGGCGGCGCCGCGCTCAAGGTGGAAAGCTACGTCGCCATGGTCAAGACGACGGATGAGGTGTATCAGGGAGAATAGGCGATTGAAAGATTAAGAGATTGGAGATTGGGTAGACCGTTTCCTTAATCTCACAATCTCTTAATCTCCAATCTCTACTTGCTTGATTTAAGGATTGACTCGCATGGCGCGTATTCCAACTCGAACATGGTGGCTGCCTCTGCTGGCGCTGGTGGGCTTTGCCGCCGTCACCTGGCCGGTCTGGCAGTGGCTTTGGTTCGAGTGGATGTCGAACGATTATTACAGCCACGGCCTGCTGATTCTGCCCGTGGCGATCTTTCTGGCGGTCCAGCGCGTGCGCAACGACCAAGCCTTTGTCTACACGCCGGGTCAAGGCAGTGGCTGGGGCGTCCTACTTCTGGCAGTCGCGCTGGCCGCCTATCTCTACGCGCTCCAGCAGCGCGCGTATTATCTGGCAGCGTTCGCCATGATCGGCATGGCGGCCGGTCTGGTCTGGGCGATGGCCGGCGCGGCGGTGCTGCGCAAGCTGGCGTTTCCGATCGGCTATCTGGCGCTCATGATCCCGCTCCCGCTGCTCGACCGGATCACCTTGCCGCTGGCGCTCTTTACCGGCTACTGCTCCGGTTCGCTCGTCCAGTTTCTGGGGATGGATATTGCGATCACCGGCAATGCCATCGCGCTGCCCAACGCCGATCTGGTGATCGGGGCGCAGTGCAGCGGGGTAAACTCGCTGATCACGCTGGTGGCGCTGCTGGTGCTGGTGGCCTATCTGCTCGACGGGCCAGCGTGGTCGCGCATCCTGCTGGTGCTGCTGGCGATCCCGCTGGCGCTGCTGGGCAATATTTTGCGCGTGGCGACGCTGCTCTTTGTGGCGCGTGCGTGGGGCGCAGAGGCGGCTTTCACCTTCTATCACGATTATTCGGGCATTCTCTTCTTTGTCGCGGTGCTGGCGCTGATCATCCCGATCACGCGGGCGCTGCAATTTGGCGCGTTGCGCGCTGAAGTCATCTGATGATCAAACGCTCCACGCTCACGGCGCTGGCCGTTGCCTTGTTGTTGGCGATCGGCCTGGCTGCTGTCTATCTGCCGCCCTTTCTCACCAACTCGGGGGCATCCACCACGCTGGCTGCGGCCGATGAGCTGACGTACATCACCGATCTCGATTTCTGGCAGCGCACTCCCCGTGAGCGCGCGGTGGTCGCCAACGCGCGTTTCGACCTTCAGCACGATCTCAACGATGTGCCGCTCACAATCGGCGATTGGACGGGCGTCGACGACCCGGAGACAAACCAGGAAGTCATGATCCTGCTGGAGCCGGAACAGTATATCCAGCGTCTTTACCACGACGACGCGGGGCGATCTCTGTGGTTGAGCATGGTCGGCGGGCGCAGTTCGCAGCCCTTTCACGCGCCGGACATCTGCTATGACGCCGACGGCTGGCAATATGACCTCGGCTCTCACGCCACAAAGCTGGACGAAGGCGGGGAAATTTACGGACTCTGGCTGCACGGTAAAAAGCAATTTCCAGGCGAGGCAGAGCCAGCCGAGCATGTCGTCTACTATTTCTACCTCTTCCCAGACGCGCAGCGCAACCAGGCGGATGGGATCGTACTGTTCAAACTCACCTCGGCGCGCTATGGGACGCTGGAAGAGACGCTCAAGCTGCATGAGGAGTTTGTCCGCACGCTCTTCCGCAAAGCAGGCAGCCCGGCCGAGTTGGCGGCTGGCGCCTCCTCCTGATCGCTTCCCTGAGATGACGCCATGCAACCACCCGCCGCCCTGCTCCGCCGAACTTTCAACCGCGCGCTCAAATTATTTGCCACCATGCGCCTGGTGCTGGCTGCGTCCATCCTGTTTGTCGGTGGGTTGTCTGGCTGTGGCGGCGCAGCCGCTTCGACGGCTGGCTCCTGTGGACTGGACCTTGCGGATGGCAGCGACGACGCCACCGCGATCCGCGCCGTGCTCGAAGCCGAGGGCAGTCTGGTCGTTGCCCAGGCGATCGAGGACCTGATGGCGCTGTGGGCGGAAGATGCATTTGTCGCCAATGCGAAAAACACTGCACGCGACGCCAGCGACGATCAGTTCTGGCGCGGCAAGGATGCGATCCGGCATCGCTATGTGCGCACCGTCTTTCCCGGCGCGCCGGCCGCCGCGGCTCCCGCAGAGCTTGCCATCGAGATCGACGCGGGCCGCGCGGTCGTCACAGCCACGACGCGCATTGGGGACGAAGTCGCGCCTGCCGGCGACCGCTGGGTGCTGAGTAAGCAAGGGAAGTGCTGGCTGATCGAGAGCCTGACCTACAACCT
This sequence comes from Candidatus Caldilinea saccharophila, assembly GCA_016710365.1. Taxonomy (GTDB): domain Bacteria; phylum Chloroflexota; class Anaerolineae; order Caldilineales; family Caldilineaceae; genus Caldilinea; species Caldilinea saccharophila. The sequence continues at coordinate 99,825 of JADJVW010000006.1, forward strand.
GGAATCGTCGTGACCACGTTGGACATTCACACGTTGACCATTCTCAGCCTGCTGCTGCTGAGCCTGCTGGCGTTGGCTGGATTGAGCCGGCTGGTCAGCCTGCGCGTGCAGGCGGTCACTTACTATGTAACCGGCTCCGGCGATCTGGCAAGCGTCGTCATTTTTCTGCTGCTGCTGCCCGGCGTGTTTCTGCATGAAGGCGCGCACTGGCTGACCGCGCGTGCGGTGGGGCTGCGCACTGGCAAGTTTCGGGTCTGGCCGTCGAAACGGGGCAATTACATCGGGCTGGGCAGCGTCAGCGTGGAGCGCGCCGACATCTGGCGTGAAAGCCTGGTGGGGGTTGCACCGTTGCTGGCTGGTAATGCGGTGCTGGCGTTGATTGGCTGGCGCGTCTTTGCCACGCCTGCGCTGCTTGGCGTACTGGCCACCGGCGAATTGGCGGCGGTCGTCGGGAGCTTTTTGACGCGCTGCGCACAGCAGACGGCCTGGTCTGGGCGTATGCGGTCTTTGCCGTCGGCAACAGCATGATGCCAAGCGCCAGCGATCGGGAGCCTTTCAAGCCGGTGCTGCTCTACACGATCTTCGCTGCGTTGATTTATGTGGTGGTGGGGCTGCCGTTGGAGCCAATGACGATGCTGCTAGGCTGGATCGCGCCGGCCATCGAAATCACAGTCGGCGCATTGATTTTTCTGCTCGTGCTGGATGGGCTGCTGCTGGCGGTGCTGTGGCCGCTTGAAGGGCTGTTGCGACGCCAGCGGTGAGACTGGGAGACTGGGAGACTGGGAGACTGGGAGACTGGGAGACTGGGAGACTGGGAGACTGGGAGACTGGGAGACTGGGAGACTGGGAGACTGGGAGACTGGGAGACTGGGAGACTGGGAGACTGGGAGACTGGGAGACTGGGAGACTGGGAGACTGGGATGATTGTCGATGAAAAATGTAGATGCTACAAATTTCTATCGCACCAAATCTCTCCTTGTCTCCACCTCTCCCCTTCTTTACCCTACCCCAGGTGCTTCTGCAGGCGATTCTTCAACGCTGGCTTGGGCTGATAGCCGACAATGCGGTCGACCGGTTCGCCGTTCTTGAACAGCAGCAAGGTCGGGATGCTCATCACGCCGAACGCATAGGCCGTATTCTGGTTGTTATCCACATCCAGTTTGCCGATCGTCAACTGGCCGTCCAACTCACCCGCCAGTTCTTCGAGCACGGGGGCGATCATCTTGCACGGCCCACACCATTCCGCCCAGAAATCGACCAGAATGGGCTTGTCGGCATTTACAACTAAATCATCAAAAGTGCCGTCTGTCACGACAATTGGCTTCGCCATTTTTGTTCTCCTCAATCAATCAGTACGAAATCTTTCTGTTGCGTTCCACCTAAACGACCCCTATCTCGGTTGCATCAGTCATACAGCAGCATATAGTCTCATTATGCTTAGAAGACGAGCAGGTGGCAGTAGGCGTCGCTACAAAAAACATAGTACACTCTGCGCGATCATTTGTCAAAGTCGGAGGTCTGACGGGATGAATTCTCCAAGACTTCGTCAGTCCTTCAGCAATCGAGTATAATGAAAGAAGAGATTTGTCCCGAATTAAGAAGGAGCTAATATGAATCGCATTCAACAGTTACATCAACTCGGTCAAAGCATCTGGCTGGATTTCAGGGGAGTTGCAGGCGCTGGTGGATAAGGGCGTGGCCGGCGTCACCTCCAACCCCACCATCTTCCAGCAAGCCATCGCCAAGAGCGACGCCTACCAAGACGACCTGCGCCGTCTGGCCGCGACGACAGATGACGCCAAGACGATTTTCGAGGGACTCGCCATCGCTGACATTCAGGCAGCCGCCGATGTGATGCGTCCGGTCTATGACGCAAACCAGGGACACGACGGCTTTGTCAGCCTGGAAGTCGCACCCGACCTGGCGTATGACACCGCGGCCACGATTGCCGAGGCGCGACGTCTGCACGCAGCCGTGGCGCGCCCCAACCTGATGGTCAAGGTGCCCGCGACCCAGGCCGGCATCCCCGCCATTCGCCAGTTGATCGCCGATGGCATCAACATCAACGTGACGCTGATCTTTAGCCTGGATCGCTACGCCGAGGTCAAGGAAGCTTTCATCCAGGGGCTGGAAACGCGCCTGGAGGCCGGTCTGCCCATCGACCGCATCGCGTCGGTGGCGAGCTTCTTTGTCAGCCGCGTTGATGTCAACATCGACGGCCAGCTCGACAAGCTGGCCGCGCAGCATCCTGACCGGGCCGCGCGCTACAAAGCCCTGCAAGGCAAGGCCGCCGTCGCCAACGCCAAGCTGGCTTACGCTCAGTTTGAAGAGAAATTTGCCGGCGCGCGCTGGGAGGCATTGGCTGCCGCAGGCGCACGCGTCCAACGTCCGCTGTGGGCGAGCACCAGCACCAAGAATCCAAACTATCCCGATCTGCTCTATGTTGACCCCTTGATCGGCCCCCACACGGTCAACACGATGCCGCCGCAAACGCTGGACGCGCTGCAGGATCACGGCGTTGCGGCGTGCACGGTGACGCAGGAGGTGGCCGCCGCGCGTCAGACGCTGGCCGCGCTGGCCGAAGCAGGCATTGTGATGGATGAAGTCACCGCGGCATTGGAGAAGGAGGGCGTCAAGAAGTTTGCCGACTCTTTGTGGAGTTGCTCGACGTGATCGAGGAGCGACGCAAGGGCCTTGGCGTCCGCGTGAGGGGAACTGGGCGGCGCGTTAACTCATAACGTCGAGTTTGCCGCATTCCTGTGAACACAATCACGCATCGTTGCGGCATTGCGATGACAGGAACGTGTGGCAAACTCATGTCAAAACAGTATCGCCATCTCTATGCAAGATCAGGTAACGTCCCCGGCACGCCGCACTGTCAATTCGCAGTGTAGACAATTCCTGCGGCGTGCCGGGGACGTTGTCTGTGACAACACCAAGCCGGGGGCGCTGCATGGAAACTGTACAGAAACCGAGTTTCTTAAAGAAACTCGGTTTCTAGTTTCTGGCGCCAGCCTCGCGAGAGGCGTGGACGACTACCACCCGACAACCCCTGTTGTTGTTCCTGTTCCTGTTGTTGTTCCTGTTCCTGGCGTTGTTCCTGTCGGCGGCGGACGCTTCAGCCTGACCCCGCAACAACGGCGCTTGCGCACTGCGATTGCCATTGCCAATCGACAAACCGTTCGGCCACTGCGTAGGTGCGGCTCGCAGCCGCACGCTCTGGGTCGAAGACGAAATGCGGTTACGAACCGCATCTACGGTTGGCGTATGTGACGTTGCAGTACGGTTGTACACCGCTTCGGCGATTTTTCCAAAAAATTCGATCGCTGCGCTTGCCTGCGGCAAGCGCAGCGAAGAATTCAGAAACCCGATGGGGCGAACGCCCCATCGGATCAGAACACAGAACACAGAAATCAGCAATCAGAACTAGGCGGAGCGAGAGATGGGGACGACCACCACCCGAAACCCGATGGAGACGAACCAGCGCCTGGCGGGGTACCAGTCGGCGGCGGACGCCTGGGCGCTCTCGGCGTCACGCCAGTAAGCACCACCCTTCATCCAGTACCATGCGTCGCCATCTTTGTCCCGACTGTGCAGGTCGCACGTCCATTCCCACGCATTCCCGCTCATGTCCCACACGCCGCCTGCCGTGCGCCCGTCGGGGTACATGTGGACGGGCGTGGTCTGGTCGAGGTTGCTCTCCTTGGTGTTGGCGCGCCAGCTCGCAAACGGGCCGCGCCAGGGATAGTCGATGGCTGCATCGGCGGGCGCCGGGTCGCCGTGGCGCGCCGCCTGTTCCCATTCTGCCTGCGTGGGCAGTCGCACCTGCTCCTCGGCGCCGATCACACCCTCTCTGCGCCAGCGTTCGGTCAACCAGTTACAGTACGCCTCAGTCTCGTACCACGTCGCACCGGTGACGGGCTGCGTGCTACGGTTGAATCGCTTATCGTCCCGCCGCAGCGGCGCCGACCAACCCCCTTTGTCACGCCATTGCCATCCCTCCTCGCTCCACCAGCGGTTGCGCCCGCCTTCCGGTGGCGCCTTGTCGCCGCCCTCGTCGACAAAATGGCGGTACTGGGCGTTGGTGACCGGATACTTGGCGATGCGAAAATCAGTGTCGGGAATCTCCACCAGGTCGTCGAGGTCGGGCGGCAGCGCGTCCAGGTCGGCCAGGAGCAGGCCGGCGGCCAGCCGCGTGCGCGCCTGCGCTTTGGCGTCATCCAGGTAGGCGGTAAGAGCGGGCTGCTGCATCAGCGCGGTCAAGCCAGTCACGACCTCGGTGTGCAGCTCGCGCGCCGCCTTGCGTTTGCCCAGCCGCTGCACACCCAATTGGTAGACAAAGGCTTCGCCCACCAGCAGCGCCCGGTAGGTTGCGGCGGCTGTCCCCAACTGCTCCGGCCACAATTCGTCGAGCACGTCGATTGTGTCGTCATAAGGCGCGCCGCGCACCTTGCACTGGTAGCCAATCGCCAGCAGCACGGTCTCGCGCCAATTTTCGTCGTCGCGTCGTTCCTCGAATTTATCGCGGAAGTCCCGGCCGGTCGCCATCCAGCGTGCAGCCAGATACTCCTGGAACGAACGGTGTGAGAACTTGTAGACGCCGTGATCCTCCCAGTTGATCAACCCCGACCGCTCGGCGATCAGGCGCATCACCCGGCGCGCCCAGGCATAGGCTGCGCTCACCACCTTGTCGTCGGCGTGTGCTTCGGGGTCGTCGCCGTCATCCAGGTCGCCGATGTAGAGCGCCATCAACATACGGTTGAAGGCGTGTGCGGGAATATCAACCGTGTCGCGGTGGGCGCCTTCGTGGATCGCATAGGCCAGCGCGTTGAGCCGGTAGACGAATTGGTCTTCGGGAATGCCGGCCTCGGCGAGCAGGCGATCCAGCGTCGTGGCGTCGTCGCCGTCGCTGTGCTTGGCGCGTTCCCACTCGAAGAGCAGTTGCCGGACAAAGACTTCGTAGAGTTCGGCGCGGCTGTCGGGCAGGCGCTCCTTGTAGTTGACCTTGACCATCATCGTCAGCAGCAGCGGCGTGCCCGCCATCTCGCGCAGTTCATTGCGGTGCGCTTCGGCCAGCGCATTTGTGAAGTGGCGGCCGCGGTCGACGGCTTGCGCTTTCTCCCAGGCGTGCGTGGCGACCAGTTCGTCATGCCAGCGGTCGACAAAGTGCGCGACCGCGCCTGCGGTCAGGCGGTCGAGCGTGGCCGCAGGCCAGGCCAGCGCCCCTTTTGCGCGGCGCAGCGCGTCGTAGGGGCGGCTACGGCTGGTCACGATGACGGGGACGTGCGGATAGGCGAGCGCAAAGTCTTCGAGTGCATGCAGCGCCGCAAATCGGCGCTGCGGGTCGGTCACCTCGTCGAGGCCGTCGAGCAGCAGCATCACAGCGGGCGCGTCACCCACGAACTTGCCCACGAAGCGCGCTTTGGCCTCGCCGTCGTCGAGCTTCGCCGTGCGGTTATAGATGCGCCAGCACTCGTCGAGCAGATGGGCGGCGCAGGCGTTGTCCCTGCTGTTGGGAACGAAGTCGGGCAACTGCTGCGCCCACTGGCTGAGCACAACGCGCACCGGCAGCAACCAGCGCCCGAAGAGCCGCAGCAGCTCGTCGGCGGCCAGTTCCTCGTCCTCCACCCAGTCGCGGCGGCAGTCGGGTTGGCCCAACGCCGCCAACACACCCGCCCAGCGCCGCGTCAGCGTGCTCTTGCCGCTGCCGGGGTCGCCCAGCAGCGCCAGGCGCGGCGCAGGTCGTTCGGCCAGCACTTCGAGCGGGGTCAGATTCTCCAACGCGCGCCGGAACTCGTCAGGAGCGACGGCCAGCGCCGCCGCCAACTGGACGAAGGTTTCATTGTCCAACTGACGCACGACCTGCGTCCAGCCGGCGTCGCTCTCCATCGCCCCCGCTATGTCCGTGGGAGGGCGCATCATCCGCCGGCGGTCATCCCCGTGGTCGGTCAGCGCCGCCTTCACCAGCCGTCCGGCGCGGGCGCGGCGGTAGTCGAAGAGCCCCAGACGCGCCATCACCTGTTCGTAGGTGGGGGCGGCGTCGCGCACGCGCACGTTAACGAAGACACGTTGCAGACGCGGCTGGCGCTCCCCCTTCTCGACATCGGCCAGCGGCAGCGCGTTGCACTCGCCATAGACCTGGTTGAGATAATGTTGCTCCAGCTCGTCGAGGTCAAGCGGCGCCAGCCGCGCCAGCCGTTCCGCGATCGTACGCTGCACGCCGATGCCGATGGCGTCCTGCAAGTCGCGTTCCCGCGCCGCCGACTCGATAAACGCGGCGCCGATGCTGTCGGCGATGGTCGCGAAGGGCTGTGCCAGCGTGTCGGGATCGTAGCCGGCCGCGTCGAACTCGCTGCGCAGGCGGTCGATGTCAATGTCGGCCTGCGGCGTTGGCGCAATCAGCCGTGCGTAACACCCAGCCACGGCCGGCCGCACAAGCCACGCGCCGAGCATGTCAAGATTGTGGCGCAACTGATCGGGATCATCGGTGAGCAAAGGCAGCGTCTCCAGCAGCGCGTCTTGCAGCGCGCGTTGGATCGCCGCCTCGATCGCAGCCTGTTGCTGCTGATCGCCGCGGCGGGCGGCAAGCCGGGTGCGCGCCGCGCCAAAGATGGCTGGCCCGGCCAGAGCGGCATATTCGGCGGCGGCGCCGATCAGTAGTTGCTGCAAAGCAGCCGGCAGGGCGGCAAACCACTCCATCGGGGACTCCTTGCTGTGATTGGGTTGGTCAATATGTCATGAAGTATAGCGAGTGTTGCCGTTATGCGCCAGCTACTGCCGACGCCCAGGGCGACCGCAAGGGTGCGCCCCTCCCAACCGGTGCATCGATTCACCAGGGGCGGCACGGTTCACCCGGCGCCGGGGTCGGCCTTGCCTGCGCTGCGCTGCAAAAACGTGGCGAACTCCGTCGCGTCGAGTGTGCGGCCAGGGCGTTTTTCGGCAGCAGGCGTTGCCACAGCCGCGTCCGGCGCAGCGCTAGCTTCCGCGGCGACGCCTAGCATGAGTTGCGCGGTCAGCGTCGCTTCCAGGCTGGGCGCAGCGCTCGCTTCCTGGAGATGGGCGATCACCGCGGGGAGCACATCGACGATCGCGGCGAGAAACAGCGCTGCGGCTTTCTCACCGGCAGGCAGGTTGACAATCACCGTGCGTCCGCGGATGCCGGCCGTGCTGCGGTCAAGCAAAGCCAGCGGGGTTTCCTCGGAAGCATACGCACGCATGGCTTCTGGCAGCCCCGGCAACGCGCGCTCGAGTACAGCGTGCGTCGCTTCGGGCACGATTTCATGCGCGCTGGGGCCGGGCGCGGGCAGTGTCCCCCCAATCGTGAGAATCAGGTCGAGATCCTCCTCATCGCACCAGCGGCGGAGCACTTCCTCAACCAGGTAGCGCCGGCTCTCGACATGGCGATCGGCCAGCATAGCCAGCGCAGGCATGGCGCGGTGCAAAAGCCGGCGCACCGCATCGACCGCCGCTTCATCATAAGCTGGGACGCACAATAACCCTGTTTTAATCATCTGATCGCCTTTGGCCGCGCCCTGCTCTCTTTTCGACACGTAGACGTAGGTCGGGCTACTAGCCCGACGGTGTTGCGCCAACGACCCGCATCACGCAGATAGCGTGAGCTACGCAAAATGGCTACCACGACACGTAGGTCGGGCTAGTAGCCCGACGTGTTGCGCCAACGACTCGCATCACGCGGATAGCGTAACCTACGTAGCTTGCCGATCAAAAAAACGCAGACGAACCCAGCAGCAACAAGCGCCTGCGTTCGTCTGCGTTTTTAATTTCACGAGAAAGCGACCGAGCCGATAAACTCGTCTTAGCGCTTCGTGTATTGCGGAGCCTTGCGGGCGCGCTTGAGGCCGGGTTTCTTGCGCTCCTTGGCGCGTGCGTCGCGCGTCAGGAAACCGGCTGCCTTGAGCGGCGGACGCAGGTTGGCGTCCTGTTCGATCAGCGCGCGGGCAATGCCCAAGCGCACCGCCGAAGCCTGACCGCCTTCACCGCCGCCGTGCACCTTGACGCTGATATTGAACGACGCCTCGGTGCCGGTCAAGGAAAGGGGCTGGCGCAGGATCATCTGATCCAGCGCGCGGCCAAAGTAGACGTTGGCTGGCTTGTCGTTGACGACAATCTCGCCGGTGCCAGGATAGAGCCGCACGCGTGCGCTGGCTTCTTTGCGGCGACCGATTGCTTCTACATATTCAGTCATGTGAATCTCCGTCTTCAAATTCTCGCTTAGAGTTCCAACGCCTGCGGCTGCTGCGCGGCATGGGGATGTTGATTACCGGCATAGACGCGCAGCTTCTTCATTTGCGCGCGTCCGAGCTTGGTTTTTGGCATCATACCGCGCACGGCCTCGTAGATGATGCGATCCGGGAAGGTCGCCATCATTTCGCGCATGGTCCGGCTCTTCAAGCCGCCAGGGTAGCGGGAATGCCGATAATAGCGCACGTTGTCGAGCTTATCGCCCGTCACGACAATGCGTTCGCAATTGATCACGACGACAAAGTCACCGGTGTCGATATTCGGCGAATAGGTGGGCTTGTGCTTACCACGCAAAACCTGGGAAATTTCCGAAGCCAGACGTCCTAGCGTCTTGCCCGTGGCATCAACCACGCGCCACTCACGGCTCTGCAGGGCCTCTGCTTGATTTGGCGTAACCGTCTTCACGTACTTACTCCTCTATCCAAAAAGTCTCGTGCCATCTGGCAAACGAAGTTCAGTCCAATGATTTTGCATGAATCCATCTATCCAACTCAGAGGGATAGGTGACTCTTTCTAACACCAGCCCTTGTGGGGCGACGGGCGGGGTCGCATAGCTGCGGTCACGCGCGTCGAGCGCCTCTTTGGCCGCCTCGAGCGTCGCATCGCCTCTACCTACCGCCAGCAAGACGCCGACCACCTTGCGCACCATCTGCCGCAAAAACGCATTGGCCGTGATGGTGAACACCAGTTGCCGGCCCGGAAAGCCATCCAACGCGGGCAGTGAACTGATGTTTTCCTGCCACGTTGCCGTCATCACGCGCCGCTCGGTGCTCTCACCTTGCGTCGCATAACCAAACGTGGCGAAGTCGTGCACGCCCACGAACAGTTCCGCCGCCTGATTCATCGCCGCTACATCGAGCGAGCGCGTCTCGAAGAGTGCAAACCGACCCGTCAGCGGTGAAAAGCGCGGCGCCGAAAAGCCAGTCGGTGGGCAGTGCCACTGCACCGTATAGCGGTACGTGCGGCTGATGGCGCTGAACCGTGGATGAAACCCGGCAGGCGCTTCACGCACACAACGCACACTGGTCGAGTCCGGCAAATGAGCATTCCAGGCACGCTGCAGTGCAGCCATGTCATGCGCCCACAGCACCTGCACCATGATGACCTGCCCATTGGCGTGGACGCCGGCATCCGTGCGACCGGCGCCTGAGACGCGTCCTCGCCACGGACAGATCCGATCCAGCGCTTGTTCCAGCACGCCCTGCACGCTCGGTGCATTGGCCTGATACTGGAACCCACGAAAGTCGGCGCCATCGTAGGCGACCAGTGCGCAGATCGTGCGCATCAGAGGCGCTACAGGCGGCATGACCTTGGCTCAGCCATCCGGTTCAGCCGTTCGTCACACTTATGCGACCGAACGGTCCACCAATTCCAGAATCACCATGTCCGCTGCATCGCCGTGGCGCTTGCCCAGCTTAATCATGCGCGTATAGCCACCGTTGCGGGCAGCATAGCGCGGGGCAAACACATCGAAGACTTTTTTGGCAACGGTCTTGTCATTCAAATAAGAAACGACCTGACGTTGCGCATGCACACGGCTTCCCTCGGTGGCGGCGCTTCGCTTTGCTTTGGTAATCAGGCGTTCGGCATCGCCACGAATGGCGCGCGCCTTGGCTTCCGTCGTCACAATGCGTTCGTGCAAATATAATTCTCGCACCAGGTTGCGGAACAGCGCTCTGCGTTGATCCGAGGTGCGTCCTAAGTGATATCCAGAGACTCGATGGCGCATACCTTCTACTCCTCTACCTTAATCTTCCGTATTATCACTCTCAGTGAGTGGTCGATAAGCGTCACCGATATAGGCGCTCAGGTCAACGCCCGGCACGGTCAGGCAATTCTTCTCGTGCAACTTATCGACCAGTTCATCGAGCGATTTCTTGCCAAAATTGCGAATGGCAAGCATTTCATCTTCGCCTTTTTCCATGCGCTTAAGAATTTCGCCGATCTTGGTGATGCCTGCGCGCTTAAGACAATTGTAGGCGCGCACGGTAAGTTCCAATTCCTCGATCGGAGCGTCAAAGACGCGTCCCGGAATCCCTTCAGCCGTGTCTTCTGGCTGCTCAGCGATGGAAATTTCGGTGCCTGCCAACAGCGTCAGATGCTGTACAAGCAGAGTGGCCGAACGCCGCAGTGCGTCGTCAGGCGAAATCGTCCCATCCGTCCAAATCTCCAGATGCAGCTTATCGTAATCCGTCTGCTGGCCGATGCGTGTGCGCTCAACGCGATACGCGGCCTTGCGGATCGGGCTGTAAATCGCATCCACAGGGATCTCACCAAGCGGCAAGCGCCCACGTTCCTCGGCGGGGCTGTACCCGCGCCCCACGCTGACAACCATCTCGATATCGAGATCAATGTCATTGGAGTCAGCCGTCAGCAGATATTGATCTGCATTGATCACTTCCACTTCTGGGGGGCAGTTCAAGTCACCGGCCGTAATCGGCCCCTCGTTGGCGACCTCGACATGAATGCGCACAGAATCTTCCGTCTGTGCGCGAAAGCGGATCTGCTTGACATTCAAGATGAGCCGCGCCATGTCCTCACGCACATGCGGAATCGCCGTGAATTCATGATGAATTCCACTGACGCGGATCGAAGTGACGGCGGCGCCTGGCAGGCCTGACAGCAACACGCGGCGCAATGCATTGCCCAGCGTGATGCCGTATCCGCTTTCCAGAGGGCTCACAACAAAGTGGCCGTAATTCTGGGAGCTTGCCTCGACCTCAATTTTGGGTAATACCATGTTTAACAAGGGCATCCTCCCGGTAGCGCTAATTTGGCTTGCGAACAATTCCACCTTATGGCTGTTACATCAGCCATCCGAACCTCTCGCAGCCTAACCGTTCGTTAGCGGCTGTAATACTCGACGATGAGCTGCTCGTTCAGCGGGATTTCAACATCCTCGCGCGCCGGCGTATTGAGCACCTCACCCTTCATGTCGACCACGCTCGAACGCAACCAGGTTGGAACGCTGCCGGAGGCGCCTTGCATAAGCTGCGCACGTTCCTTGAAGTACTCTTTGCTGCGCGCCGGTTCCCGCACCGCGATCACATCACCGATACTGACCTGGAACGATGGAATGTCCGTCTTGCGCCCGTTGACTTCGAAGTGGCCGTGGCGCACCAACTGACGCGCCTGGGCGCGGCTGTCTGCAAAGCCCATGCGGTAGACGACGTTATCCAGCCGGCGCTCCAGCATGGCCAGCAGGTTCACGCCGGTCATGCCGGTGGCGCGATTGGCTTCCTCAAAGTAGCGCCGGAATTGGCGCTCCAACACGCCATAGATGCGACGCGCCTTTTGCTTTTCGCGCAATTGCAGACCATAATCTGATGTCTTGCGCCGGAACGTTTGTTTCTTGCCGTGCATCCCTGGTGGGAAAGCGCGGCGCTCCATTGCACACTTGGGCGAGAGGCAGCGGTCACCCTTTAGAAATAATTTCTGCCCTTCCCGCCGGCACAGTTTGCAAACCGATTCTGTATATCGTGCCATTTTTCCTCCGCAGCGATTTGCTTTACAGCGTTCGTGCTCGTTTATTGTTTAAGCCGGTGACAGACGCACGTCGCGCTTGCCACAAAGTAGCGTGGCGCACCATCTCCTGTGCGCCAAAACAGATGGCGCATCTGCTGCGCCACCTGTCCGTGTCGAAATGATTCCCGACGGCCTTCCTGCACCAGAATTCGGGTTAGACGCGCCGCTTCTTGGGCGGTCTGCATCCATTGTGAGGAAGCGGGGTAATATCCGTAATGGAACGGACGATCAGCCCAGCCGCCTGCACGGAACGGACAGAACTCTCGCGACCGGGGCCAGGCCCTTTGACGAAGATATCTACTTCGCGCATGTTGAAATCTGCGCGGGCAGATTGCGCCGCGCTCTGCGCGGCAAGCTGCCCCGCAAACGGCGTTGACTTGCGGCTGCCTTTGAAACCGGCGCTGCCGCTGCTTGCCCAACAAAGCGTGTTGCCCTGCAAGTCGGTGATGGTCACGATCGTGTTGTTGAACGATGCGTACACATGCACCTGACCAGTTGGCACATTTTTCTTTTCTTTGCGCGCTGTGCGACGATCGCGCCGCGTACGTTGAGGTCGAGCCATTGCTTATTTCTCCACAATCTGACAATCTCGTCTCTCCTGATGACGGAAAGGGCAAAAAACTGGCGCCCACCCACCATCAGGAGATGGCAATCCATTACTTGCGCGGCGCCTTCTTCTTACCGGCGACGGTCTTACGCGTGCCACGTCGTGTACGCGCATTGGTGCGGGTGCGCTGACCACGCGCCGGCAGATTGCGGCGATGGCGCATACCCCGGTAGCAGCCGATCTCGATCAGCCGCTTGATATTCATGTTTACTTCGCGGCGCAAATCGCCTTCGACCAAATGATTGCGGTCGATGTAATCACGAAGCCGCGTTACTTCAGCTTCGTCCAGGTCTTTGACCCGCTTGCTCTCATCGATTCCCGTGGCGGACAGAATCTTCTGGCTGGTGGCCTTGCCGATCCCGTAGATGTAGGTCAAAGAGATGACCACTCGCTTGTCACGCGGAATATCAACACCGGAAATACGTGCCATGGCAATTGCTCCCCTTCGCTGCGCGATCCTTTAGCCCTGGCGTTGTTTGTGCTTCGGATTCTTGCAGATCACGTAAAGCACACCACGCCGGCGCACGATTTTGCAGTTCTCACAGATTTTTTTAACAGACGGACGAACTTTCATGCTTCACCTCTGACTATCAATACCGTGATATACGCCGCCGTTTTCTAATGTATCAACAAAGACACCACGGCGTTGCATCCATCACGTCTTGTTTCGTTTTACAACCCGCTACAGTGACGCACCAAATGCACATTGTATACGGGCGCTAAGCGCAACTCTACCACTCTACCATAACCTTAGGGCAGGGTCAAAATTTCAGGCCCGTTATTGGTAATTGCAATTGTGTGCTCGAAGTCGCGGTCAAGCTGTGATCCTTGCTGATCACCGTCCACTTGTCACGCAGCGTGCGCGTCTGCCAGGTGCCAAGCTGCACCATCGGCTCAAGGGCAATCACCAATCCCGGTCGCAAAATGGTCTGTCCGTCCGGATCCTGGCTTTCGTAGTTAAGCACCTGGGGCGCCTCAGCATCTGACGGCCAACGCCGTGGCCTGTATATTCGCGCACGATATGCATCTTGTGCGCCTCGACATAGCGTTGCACCGCGCGACTGACGTCCACGATGCGTTTGCCGACGTGCGCTTGGTCAATGCCCTCGTAGAGTCCCTGCTCCGTGACGCGCATCAGTTCCTGCGCATCCGGGCTGATTCCGCCCACAGCGTAGGCCCACGCACTGTCGCCGATAAAGCCGCGATAGCGCACCCCTACGTCGATGCTGATGATGTCGCCTTCCTGGAGCACGCGATCCGCTTTGGGGATGCCGTGCACCAACTCTTCGTTGATGCTGGCGCAGATATGGGCAGGAAAGCCACGATACCCTAAGAAACAGGAAGTCGCGTTGTACTTGCTCATGGTCTCGACGGCAAGACTGTCCAGCTCCAGGGTGCTGACGCCAGGATGGATGGCTTCGCGCAGCGCAGCATGAACCCGCGCCACGATCCGCCCCGCTTCACGCATGATTTGAATCTCGCGCGGGCTTTTCAGTTGGACTTCAGGGCGCTGCGCGGATGGCGCCGGACGCCGTAATGCCTGGCTATTCTGCCGTCGAAACATGTTCATATCGCCACCACTGCACGCAGCGCCTGTTGCACGCCCTCGATCGATTGCGTCCCATCCACTTCGCGCAAGATGCCTTTGGCGTAGTAATAACCGATCAGCGGCGCCGTTTGTTTGTAATAGACAAACAGGCGATTGCGCACAGTCGCTTCCTGGTCATCGTCGCGCTGATACAACTCGCCGCCATCAACATTGCAGACGCCCACCCGTTTAGACGGGTTGTAAAGTACGTGATAGACCGCACCACAGGTGCGACAAGAACGCCGGCCAGTGATGCGCCGGATGGTCTCGTCGTCCTCCACCTGGATCAGCGGCGTCACGTGTACGCCACCGTAGGGGGCCGTCATTTTGTCGAAAGCAGTCGCCTGCATCAGATTGCGCGGGAAGCCATCCATAATGGCGCCGCGCTCGCAATCCGGCTGTTGGAGACGATCCTCCACCATGCGGATGGTCACGTTGTCCGGGACAAGATCCCCGCGATCCATGTAGCTTTTGGCCAGCTTGCCCAACTCGGTTTGATTCTTCAGATTGTAGCGGAAGATATCACCCGTCGAGATTTGCGGCAGACCGGTGGATTGCTCCAACAGCTTGGCCTGAGTGCCTTTACCGGCGCCAGGCACCCCTAGCAAAACGACGAAGATACGCTGCTCGCTCATAACGGTCTCCTAGTGTGATCGAGATAGAGAAGCTCAAGTTAGAGAAATCTAAGGAACAAGAGACCGGGGTTTGCACCTCCGGTCTCCACTCTTCTCGACATCGATGGTTGGGGCGTCTGACTTCCCTAACCGCTTACCGAATGAACCCTTCATAGTTGCGCATCATCAACTGCGCCTCGATCTGCTTCATCGTATCCAGCACGACGCCAACCACGATGAGCATACCGGAACTGCTGATAATCAGCGAGTTGTAATTGGTCATTACACCAGTTCCACCGCCAAAAAGCAGGTCAACCAAGCTGCCGATCACGAAGGGCAGCACAGCCATGAAGCCCAGGAACAGCGCGCCGACAAGCGTAATACGCCCCAGCACATTGTTCAGATACTGCTCCGTACGCGGTCCCGGGCGAATGCCAGGAATGAAGCCGCCTTGCTTCTGCAACGTCTCCGGCAGATTCTGCTGGCGGAACATCACATCCGTGTAGAAGTACGTAAACGCTGCCGTCAACAGGAAGTAGAAGACCCAGTAGAAGGCGTTCGTTGGGCTGAAGAACTGCAGGATCGCATTGGCGATGGCCCCGATCCAGTCGGTGCGCCCGACAAAATAGCTGGCGAGCGTACTGGGCAGAATGAGCAGACTCTGCGAGAAAATCAGCGGAATCATGCCGGCGGTGTTGACGCGCAGCGGAATGTACGTGCTCTGCCCGCCAACCATCATCATCCGGTTGCCGCGCATCGTGCGCACACGCTTGCCATATTGCACTGGAATGCGGCGTTGACCTTCCTGCACCCAGACGATCAACACGATCGTGGCGATGGTGACGACGATAAAGACCGCCAGCAGCACTGGATTCTGCGACAGCAACTGCAATTGGAAGGGCACATTAGACAAGATGCCCGCAAAAATGATCAGCGAGATACCGTTGCCGATGCCTTGCTCTGTGATCAACTGGCCAATCCAGACGCCGAGCATGGTGCCGGCTGTCATGCCGACAATGATCGTGACGGTCGACATCAGGTCGCCGGGGGAGAACCCCCAGTTCGGCAACACCGGAATATTGCCCACGGCATTGCTGCTCAGCAACGTGCCTTGGGCGATAGCCTGGAGGATGGCTAATGGAATCGTCATCCACAGGGTGTATTGGTTGATCTTAGCGCGTCCGCCTTCGCCTTCCTTGCTGAGCTCTTCCAAAGCAGGAATAATGGGAATGAGCAACTGCAAGATAATCGACGCCGTGATGTATGGGTAGACGCCTAGCGCCATGACCCCCATGCGCGACAAACCGCCACCGCTGAAGAAGTTCAGGAAATTCAGCAAAATATTGTCGTTTTGCTGAAAAATCGAGGACAGCGCTTGATGATCGACGCCGGGCAACGGAATATTAGCAGGAAGACGATAGAACGCGAGAAGACTGAAAGTAACAAACAGCTTCTGACGCAGATCTGGCAATCGGAATGCATTGCGTACGGCTTCAAGCATTCGGCTAGTTCCTTTCTAAAAGGATCGATACACGGTGAACAGACGCCCAGAATGGTGAAACGCCATTCCGCACATCTCTCACCATTTGCCTACAGTTTTATGACCGCGGCATTCGCTTGTTGGCTGCATATTCCAGCACTTCGACAGAGCCGCCCGCAGCCTCGATCTTCTGGCGCGCCGTAACGCTGATGCGTTGCACCTTGAGCGTCAGCGGCTTCGTCACTTCGCCACGCGCCAGCACGACCACCGGGTCGGCGACGTTGCCCAGCAGACCAGCAGACGCCAATGTTGCCTGCGAAACCTCGGCCTGAGCGTCAAACAACCGTTCGATCTGGTCGAGGTTGACAGGCACATAATAGACTTTGAACCGATTGTTAAAGCCGCGCAGTTTGGGCAGGCGCTTGGTCAAGGGCAACTGACCGCCCTCGAAGTTAATCCGCACCGAACCGCCTGAGCGGGAATTTTGTCCCTTTTGACCGCGGCCACTGGTTTTGCCCTTACCGGAACCAGTGCCACGACCTACTCGCTTGCGCTTTTGCGTTGCACCCTCGGCGGGACGCAGGTCATGAAGTTTCATAAATATCCTTGTCATCTGGAGCGAACCTTGCAAAAGAGACTGGGTTTCGACAACTGTGCAAAAGCCAGTCTCTCGCTTGATTCGGTTATTCGCTTATTTCCAACATGTGTGACACGGTGTTGATCATGCCACGCACCGCCGGGTTATCCGACTTTTCGACGATCTGATTGAGCTTGGAAAGCCCCAACGCAATGACGGTGCGTTTCTGGCTTTCCGTATAGCCAATCGGACTGCGCACCAGCTTGATACGGATCGTCTTGGCCTGCTTCTGCTCAGCCATGCGTCTCCTCCTTATACCAAAATGGCGCCAATTGACGCGGATCTACACCGCGGTAAGCCGCTTCGGCGCGGAAGTCTTGCAATTGCGTCAACGCGGTAAAGGTCGCCTGCACCACATTGAGGATATTGTCGCTGCCCAGCGATTTGCTCAAAATGTCGCTGACGCCAGCCGCTTCGACCACCGCGCGCACGCCACCGCCGGCAATCACGCCTGTGCCCGGGCTTGCCGGTTTCAGCATGACCTGGCCTGAGCCGAATTTGGCAGTGACCTCATGCGGAATGGTGTTTCCCAACCGCGGCACACTGATCATCGTCTTCTTCGCACGATCCGACGCCTTACGGATGGCATCCGGCACTTCACGCGCCTTGCCAATACCGACGCCGACGCGTCCCTGTTTGTCGCCCACCACCACCACTGCGCGGAAGGCAAAACGGCGACCACCCTTCACTACCTTCGCAGTGCGGGTGAGATGGACGACGCGCTCTTCAAACTCATCGCGACGATCTTCGCGCTCTTTCTCGCGCTCTTTGCTCTTTCGTTCTTTCTTCGCCATCTTTATTCTCCCAGCAACTGCCGATTAGAATTCCAGCCCGCCTTCGCGGCTGCTGTCTGCCAATGCTTTCACACGGCCATGATACGGGTACCCACCGCGATCGAACACCACGCGGGTGACGCCTTTTGCCTTGGCCCGCTCCGCCACGGCCTGACCGATGGCCTTGGCCTGCTCAATCTTGGTGAGCGAAGCCACCTGACCACGCAGATCGCGATCCACCGTAGAGGCAGCCGCCAGCGTTGTCCCTGTGGTGTCGTCAATCACCTGGGCATAGATGTGCTCCAGGCTGCGGAAGACATTCAAGCGCGGCCGGTCGGTTGTTCCATGCACTTTTGTGCGCACACGTGCGTGACGCCGTTCGCGTGCAACTGCACGACTCACTTTCGCCATTGTTGGTTACTCCTATTTCTTCCCGGCCTTGCCAGTCTTACCCGCCTTTTGTCGCACATATTCGCCTTGATAGCGAATGCCCTTGCCCTGGTAAGGTTCGGGGGGGCGTGTGCGCCGGATCTCGGCGGCCAGCTCGCCAACGACTGCTTTGTCAATGCCGCTGATGATAAACCCGCGACCATCCTTATCCACCTCGAACGCAATGTCAGGCGCTGGCGGGACAAACTCCACCGGGTGGCTTTTCCCCACCGAAAGGATCAAGTTGCTGCCACGCTTCTCCGCGCGATAGCCGACCCCGCGAATTTCAAGGCGGCGTCGAAAGCCTTGATCAACACCCTGCACCATATTGGCGAGCAGCGCGCGCGTTAGCCCATGCTGTGCGCGGTGTTCACGTTGGTCCGTCGGGCGCAGCACCTTCACCTCATTGCCCTCAACATCGATCGTCATGTCGGGATCAAATTGTTGCTTGAGCGTGCCCTTAGGCCCGCTTACTGTAACAAGATTTCCTTTGTCCACGCTGACCGTCACTTTGGCCGGCAGCGCAATCGGCATTTTTCCAATACGAGACATGGCTATCCTCCCCTACCAAACGTTGCAGAGGATCTCACCGCCGAGGCGTTCGCGGCGCGCCTTGCGCCCCGTCATCAGCCCCTTCGGCGTGGAGACGATGTTAATCCCCAGACCACTGCGCACCCACGGAATGTCCTTGGCCCCACTGTAATGGCGACGGCCAGGACGGCTGACGCGATCAAGGCCGGAAATCACCGGACGTCCTTGTGGGGTGTATTTAAGACGCACGATCAACTTGGGCTGCGGCATTTCATCGGTCACCGCATAACCCGCAACGAACCCTTCTTCGGCCAGAATTTGCGCAATGCTCATTTTGATTTTTGAACTGGGCATTACAACTTGCTTCTGTTTGACCATGCTGCCGTTGCGAATACGGGTCAACATGTCGGCAATTGGATCATTTACCATTTGATTTTCTCCTCAGGCTACTCTTGCAACCTCAGTATTTGAGTGAAGTTGTAGTTAGCAACCGAGCAACTGAAGACCGTGGACGTTCGTCGCTCGCACTGGCACATAGGTCACAGTGCGCCTCGCCCGCCTTGTGCGGTCGGCTTGATGCTCTATTTACCAGCTCGACTTCACGACGCCCGGCAACTTGCCCTGCAAAGCTTCCTGACGGAAACAGATGCGGCACAGACCAAACCGGCGCATATATCCGCGCGAACGTCCACACACTTTGCAGCGGTTGCGGACGCGCACTTCATACTTCTTCCGGCCTTCTTTGATAACCATCGACTTCTTAGCCACAGCAATCCCCTTTACCGCTTGAACGGCATATCCATCAGCGCCAACATGCGGCGCGCTTCTTCGTCGGATGCGGCCGCGCTGGCGCGGCAGGACAATGCTGATCAGGCGATCCAGAAAATCCCACATCCGATCACCGCGCAGGGTGACTTTCACGCCGACGGGCATGCCCTCGCGCAGCTTGAAAGCAGCGATCGAGTTGCGCGCCTTGGTGATGACCGGCTTCTGTCCCGTAACAATTGCCAGGTCGCCTGCCGCAGCTTCCATCGCCTTGCTGTTCTGAAGCGCTTCGCCCATGCCAATGTTGACGGCGATCTTCTGAACGCGCGGCGCCTGCATGACGCTGCTATAGTTGAATTCCTTCATCAAGGCAGGTACGATTTCTTCTCGGTAACGCATCTTGAGCCGGGGCGCAGGTCGCGTTGCTTGTTGTTCAGTCATGGTATTTTTTGCTCCTCGCCCGCAGACGCCGCCCGCATCGCCCATCCCAGCGCCGCCCATCACGCGTTGCGAAACACAGTGTGGCGAACACAATCCGGCGAAACACGGCCTGGCGAAAGGTCAGGCAAACAGATGATTATTTCTTCGGTTTCGGTAACGGCGCACCGGTCTTGCGATCGACGCGTTCTTTGCTGCCATCGTTGGCAACTTCGTAGGCCGCGCGACTGGGCTTGCCGTCGGAGCCTACCAACATCACATTGCTAATGTGGAGCGGAGCTTCGCGTTCGATGCGCCCCGTCTGCGTGCCGACGCGACCGGTCGGCCGCTGATGGCGGATGACCAGGTTAGCGCCCGTCACAACCACAAATACACGGTTGGGGTCATAGGTCCCATCGGTATTTTTTTTGCGGATCACACGCTGCACCTCGCCGCGGTGTCCTTTGTCGTCGCCGGCGATGACTTCGACTGTATCGCCCTTAGTAATTTTGACTTTCATTTCCGCCCCTTCCTCACAGCACTTCCGGCGCCAGCGAGACGATTTTCATATAACCGCCTTCACGCAGTTCGCGCGCCACCGGCCCGAAAATGCGTGTGCCGCGCGGATTCTTGTTGTCGTCGATGATCACGGCGGCGTTCTCGTCGAAGCGGATGTAGCTCCCATCGGCGCGGCGCACGGGGCGCGTCGTTCGCACGATCACCGCGCGCACGACATCCCCCTTTTTGACGCTGCCGGTTGGGCTGGCAGCCTTGACCGTGGCTACGATGACATCACCGATGGCAGCGTAACGGCGAGAACTGCCACCACGGACACGAATGGTCAAGAGCTCTTTCGCTCCCGTGTTGTCGGCTACTTTGAGCCGGCTTTCCTGCTGAATCATGGCGCAACTCCTCGATGACTAGACGTTGGCTTCGTCAACGATGACCGCCCGCTGCAGGATCTCTTCGACAAAAAACTTCTTGTCCTTGCTGATCGGTCGGCATTCGCGGATGCGCACCACATCGCCCATCTGACAAGTATTGCTTTCATCGTGCACCTTGTACTTCTTATTGCGGCGCACGATTTTGCCATAAAGTGGGTGGCGGGTGACGCGCTCAATTGTTACGATAACGGTTTTATCCATCTTGTTGCTGGTAACCGTTCCCACCAGCGCCCTGCGTTGCTCACGCATCTTGCATCTCCTTATTCACCCGCCAGCTCGCGCTCGCGCAGGATCGTTTTGATCCGGGCGATCTCCCGTTTTACTACTTGGAAACGCGCAGTATTGGCGAGCTTGCCCGTCGCACGCTGAAAGCGCAGGTTGAACAGTTCCTGGTAGGCATCATCCAATTTACGCGCCAATTCGGCGTTGTTTTGTGCTCGCAGTTCGATAGCAGTCATGATGCAGCTCCTCAGGCCCCGTGCTCTTCACGAGCGATGA
This sequence comes from Candidatus Caldilinea saccharophila, assembly GCA_016710365.1. Taxonomy (GTDB): domain Bacteria; phylum Chloroflexota; class Anaerolineae; order Caldilineales; family Caldilineaceae; genus Caldilinea; species Caldilinea saccharophila. The sequence goes on from JADJVW010000006.1 coordinate 120,895, forward strand.
ACTGGGTCTTCATGGGCAACTTGGCTGCCGCCAGGCGAAATGCCTCACGCGCCTGATCCTCACGAACGCCCGCGATCTCCAAGACGATGCGCCCAGGTCGCACCGGCGCGACCCAGTGATCCACACTTCCCTTACCAGAACCCATGCGAGTTTCCGCCGCTCGCTTCGTGACCGGTCGTGACGGGAAAATTCGGATCCAAATCTTACCGCCGCGGCGCACGTAACGCACGATCGCGCGACGCGCCGCTTCAATTTGGCGGCTGGTGACGTAATGACCCTCCAATGACTGAAGGCCATAGGTGCCAAACGCCACCGAGCTGCCGCGGTACGCTTTGCCTTTCAAGCGTCCACGCTGCAGTTTGCGATACTTCACACGTTTTGGCATCAACATAGTCGATTCTCCGTCTATCTCTTTCGATACGTTTTCTCACGAGTCATTTCAGATGGCAAAGAGCCACGGTCTCGCAAGAACTATATCGACTTTGCACATGTGGTAGGCAGATGGTTGGTGCACTGGCCGGCCTGAGAAAGCACATGCCTGAACACGCAATCGCCACCAATCAACAAACTCTCTAATTCTCGGCTGCTACATACTTGGCGTGATACTCCTGGCCCGGCAGCACCTCCCCCAAGTAAATCCACACTTTCACGCCAATGACGCCAAAGGTAGTGTTGGCTTCAGCCGTGCCATAGTCGATATCAGCGCGGAAGGTGTGGCGCGGAATACGCCCTTCCCGCACCGAGTCGACGCGGCCCATATCACTGCCGCCCAGACGCCCAGAAACCGTCACCATGATGCCACGCCCACCCGCACGCATCGTCTTCTGCGCGGCCTGTTTCATGGCGCGCTTCCAACTGACGCGGCGCTCGATCTGCTCGGCGACGCTCTCCGCCACCAGACGTGCATCAAGCTCTGGCTTGGAAATCTCGCGCACATCGATCTTGACCTTCTTCTGCGTCAGATCCTGCAACTGCTGGCGCAGAAGATTGACGCTGGCGCCTTTGCGTCCGATGATCACGCCCGGCCGCGCCGTATCGATAATGATGTGCACCTGGTTGGGCTGGCGCTCGATATCGATATTGCTGATGCCGGCCTTGTTCTTCGTAGATTGGCGGCTATCACGGCCCCCGCGTTCTTCTTTGTTCAACGCTTCAAAGACAAGGCTGCGGATCTGTCGATCCTCGCTCAGTTGATCGGTGTACTGCTTGCCGGTGGCAAACCAACGGCTTTTGTGCTCTTTGATAATTCCCAGGCGAAACCCGATGGGATTAACTTTGCGACCCAAGTGAACCTCCCTTAGTTGCTATTCGCCTTGCCGCCAGCCACACCAATGGCCGGGGCGCGTTCTTCCAGCACCACCGTGATGTGAGAAGAGCGACGCAGCCATGGTTTGAAGCGACCTCGCGCACCAAAGCGCCGCCATTTGCGGATCGGTGCGTCATCGGCATAGATTTTGGTGATGACCATATCTTTGGCATCGTAGCCAAAGTTCTCGACTGCGTTGGACAAGGCGCTCTTTACCGTCTTAGCGACAAACTGCGCCGCCGACTGCGGCATATAACCGAGGATTGCCAACGCTTCCTCAGCTTGACGCCCACGCACTTCGTTGACCACCAGGCGCGTTTTCTGCGCACTGAGGCCGGTGAATTTCATCTTAGCAACGACTTCCATCGTCCGTTCTCCGTTTCTTTACCTGGCCGTCGCCTACTTACGAAGGACCCTGGTTGCCTTTTCGGACCTGACATGGCCGCGGAAGAAGCGCGTCGGCGCAAACTCGCCCAGCTTGTGGCCGACCATGTTTTCCGAAATATAGACGGGAACATGGCGTCTGCCATCATGCACGGCGAGCGTGTGACCTACAAACTGCGGAAAGATCGTCGAGGCGCGCGACCAGGTCTTGAGAACTTTGCGCTCGCCCTTCCGATTCATTTCCTCAACGCGCTTCAGCAGCTTTGGGCTGACAAAAGGGCCTTTTTTCAGTGATCGTGACATCTTTCACTCCTATCCTTTATGCCTTGCCACCGCGGCGCACGATGAATTTCTCGGTCCGCTTGTTACGGCGCGTCTTCTTACCCAGCGCCGGCTTGCCCCACGGCGTCTTCGGCGCCTTCATGCCAATCGGCGAACGGCCTTCACCACCGCCATGCGGATGGGAACCCGGATCCATCGCGACGCCACGCGTGCCCGGGCGGATGCCGAGCCAGCGCTTGCGGCCCGCCTTGCCCAGTTTTATGTTGCCGTGGTCAGAGTTCGACACAGAGCCGATCGTCGCCAAACAGTTCATATCGACGTAGCGAACTTCGCCGCTGGGAAGGCGAACCTGCGCCATTGTGCCTTCCTTGGCCAGCAACTGGGCGCCCAATCCCGCGCTGCGCACCAACTGACCGCCGCGCCCCGGGTAAATCTCGATGTTGTGAACCACCGTACCCAATGGGATATTGCGGATCGGCAGCGTATTGCCGAGGCGAATGTCGGCAGTCGGCCCGGACATCACCGCGTCGCCTACCTGCAAACCCTGCGCGGCCAGAATATAGCGGCGGTCGCCGTCGGTGTACACCACCAGCGCAATGCGCGCACTGCGATTTGGGTCGTATTCAATTGACTCGATCTTGCCCGCGACGCCAAATTTGTCGCGCCGAAAATCGATGATGCGATAGCGGCGCTTATGTCCGCCGCCGCGATGCCGGGTCGTGACAACACCGCGGTTGTTGCGACCGGCGCTCTTCTTCAGCGGCGCCAGCAGCGACCGTTCCGGCTTAGTGCGGGTCACTTCGTCAAAGGTCGAGACGCTCATGTTGCGGCGTCCCGCCGAAGTCGGACGATAAATTTTAATAGCCATTAGAACTCTCCCCGTTATACGCCTTCAAACAGTTGGATGCTGGCGCCAGGCGCCAGGGTGACAACGGCCTTCTTCCACTTCGACTGACGGATGCGAATCTGCTTGCCGCGCCGTGTGGTTTTAGCTGGCATCACTAAAATACGCACTTCCATCACATCTACCTTGAAGGCCGTCTGCACCGCATCCTTGACCTGGAGCTTATTGGCGCGCATGTCCACCTCGAACGTCACCTTGTTCTGTTCGTCGGTGGCGGTCATCGTTTTTTCCGTAACGATAGGGCGCTTCAGAATCTCATAAACGTGCATGGATTATGCCTCCGTCATTTCTGGAGCCGTCACTGCGGCGCCCGTCATTGTGGTGGATGGCGCATCCGCCCCAAGCCACAACTCGATGGCGTCCACGGCGTCACGCGTCAGCACGACCAGGTCGTAGCCCAGAAGGTCGCGGATATTTAGATATCCGGCTTGCAGCACCCTGACCTGCGGGATATTGTGAACGCTCTTCCAAACCGGGATATTCTTCTCCGGCGCCACCAACAGCACGCTGCGCCCATCCGCGCCCAGCGCCGACAACATCTTGATAGCAGTCTTGGTCTTCGGCGCGTCGATAGCAAGTTGGTCAAGCACGATCATCTGATCGTTGGCGACTTTTACCGACAAGGCGCCGCGCAAGGCAAGACGCTGCATCTTTTTGGGCAGCGATTTTGTGTACTTGCGTGGCGTCGGGCCAAAGACGGCGCCGCCACCCACCCAGTTCGGCGCACGCGTCGAACCTTGGCGGGCGCGCCCGGTGCCCTTCTGACGCCAGGGCTTTTTGCCGCCGCCTGAAACTTCACTGCGCACCTTGGTGTCGTGGGTGCCCAGGCGCGCGTTTGATAACTGTCGCATCAGAGCCTGATGCATCACGGTCGTGTTGATTGGGGCGGCAAAGACGGCGTCGCTCAGTTCGACTTCGCCAACCTGCTGCCCGCTCATGTTTTTCACAGGTATAAGCATGGTCTGTTACTCCTTCGTCAATCCTGCGCGCGCCTTACTTGGCTTGCTCTGCTCGTCGCAATTTTTTCACCGACTCGCGCACGACCACGAGCGCCGCGCGGGCCAGGAATGGCGCCACGCACCGCAATCAGATTGCGTTCGGCATCAACCAATGCCACCTTCAGGTTCTGAACGGTGGTGCTGGTGTTGCCAAACTGGCCCGGCGCCAACTTGCCTGGCATCGTATGGCCGGGCGTTGTGCCAGCGCCGCGCGAACCAGTTGCGCGATGACGATCCGACTGACCGTGCGTTTTGGGGCCACCCGCAAAGCCGTGCCGCCTGACTGCGCCGGAAAAACCGCGCCCTTTGGAGACGCCCGACACATCCACCAGCTCGCCCTCGGCAAAGATATCAGCCTTGACAACGTCACCCACGCTGAGGGATGGCGCTGCGGTGTAGCGCATTTCGCGCAGACGACGCATCATCGGCGCACCCGCTTTGAGCAGATGGCCGCGTTGCCCTTTGGTGAGCTTGCGCTCAACCACTTCTTCATACCCGATCTGAACTGCATTGTAGCCGTCTGTCTCCGCAGTCTTAACCTGGGTGACGTAGCAGGGGCCAGCTTCAATGATAGTGACCGGAACCACGGCGCCGCTCTTGTCAAAGAGCTGCGTCATGCCTACCTTCTTCCCTAAAATTCCTCTCATCTCGTCCCCCTGGGACTGTCGGCTGAAGCGTTATTGACGAGCGCTGCGTGCAACCCAAACGCAATTCGTTTCGCCAAAACGCTGCTTACCGCATCATCCCCTAAAGATTGGTCAACCACTCGTTACGTCTCGCGTATTACGAAACGCACGCTATGGTTGACAATTACAACTTGATCTCAATGTCAACGCCGGCCGGAAGGTTCAAACGGGTGAGATTCTCAATCGTCTTGCTGCCCGGATCGACGACATCGATCAGACGCTTGTGCGTGCGCACCTCGAACTGCTCACGGCTGTCCTTGTCGATGAAAGTCGAGCGCATTACCGTAAACTTCTCGATGCTGGTCGGCAGAGGCACTGGCCCCACGACCTGGGCGCCTGTCTGCTCAGCGGCATCGACAATCTGGCGGACCGAAGCGTCCAACACCCGATGGTCATACGCCTTGAGCTTGATGCGGATCTTCTGCTTTGCCATATCTACTCTCTCTTGAAATGCTGTCAATAGCAGAAAGTAGAAGGTAGAAAGTAGAAGTTGAGTTGCACATCTTCTACTTTCTACCTTCTACCTCCCACCCTTTCTCACTACTTAAGAATCTCGGTGATGACGCCGGCGCCGACCGTGCGACCACCCTCACGGATGGCGAAGCGACTGCCGGCTTCCAGGGCAATCGGCGAAATCAGCCTCACGCCCATCTTGATGTTGTCGCCAGGCATCACCATCTCCACGCCCGCCGGCAACTCGATCTCGCCCGTGATGTCCATCGTGCGGATGTAGAACTGCGGGCGATACCCCTTGAAGAACGGCGTGTGACGCCCTCCCTCTTCCTTCTTCAGCACGTACACCTCGGCGTTGAACTCCGTGTGCGGCGTGATGCTCCCTGGCTTCGCCAACACCTGCCCACGCTCGATCTCGTCGCGCTGGATGCCGCGCAGCAGACAACCCACGTTGTCCCCCGCAATCCCCTGGTCCAGCAGCTTGCGGAACATTTCCACGCCCGTCACCACCGTCTTGCGCGTCGGCGCCAGCCCCACGATCTCCGCTTCTTCCATCGGCTTGATCATCCCGCGCTCGATGCGGCCCGTCACCACCGTCCCACGACCCTTGATGCTAAACACATCTTCGATCGGCATCAGGAACGGCTTCTCCGTCTCGCGCACCGGCGTCGGAATGTACTCGTCCACCACGCGCATCAACTCCCAAATGCACGCATACTCCGGTGCATTCGGATCCGTGCTCGTCGACTCCAGCACGTTCAGCGCACTCCCGCGCACAAACGGAATGTCGTCGCCGGGAAATTTGTAGCTGCTCAGCAACTCGCGCATTTCCATCTCCACGAGCTCCAGCAACTCCTCGTCATCCATCATGTCCACCTTGTTCAGGAAGACCACCATCGCCGGCACTTCCACCTGACGCGCCAGCAAGATGTGCTCGCGCGTCTGCGGCATCGGCCCATCCGGCGCCGCCACCACCAGGATCGCGCCGTCCATCTGCGCCGCTCCCGTGATCATGTTCTTGATGTAGTCCGCATGACCCGGACAGTCCACGTGCGCATAGTGCCGCGTCGCCGTCTGATACTCCACGTGCGAAATCGCAATCGTGATCCCGCGCGCCTTCTCTTCCGGCGCATTGTCGATGCTGTCAAACTGGCGGTAGTCCGCCCACCCCTTCATCGCCAGCACCTTCGTGATCGCGGCCGTCAGACTTGTCTTGCCGTGGTCGATGTGACCAATCGTCCCCACATTGACGTGGGTCTTCGTCCGCTGGAATACTGCCTTGGACATGAAATTATCCTCCTACACTGGATGAATCAGCGTTTATTTTACCGTCTATGGCACAATTGCACCGCCGCAGGTGTTCTCGGCGGTGCAAGGCACAACAATCTTTAGGACGGCTGACATAGCCAGCCGTCACAAGCTAGGTAGTATACCTGAGCCGCTCTGGAGCTCCAAATTGGTAGCTTGACAAAACGATCACGTTTATGCAATTCCCTTGAGCACCTTTTCGGCAATGCTCTGGCTCACCGGCATGTATTTCTCAAATTGCATGCTGAAGCTGCCGCGCCCGCTGGTCATCGAACGCACGTCCGTGGCATAGCCAAACATCTCGGACAGCGGCACCAACGCGTGCACGGCCTGAACATTGCCGCTGCGCGACTCCATGCCTTCGACCTGACCGCGCCGCGACGAGAAATCACCCACCACATCGCCGACGAACTCGTCTGGCACGGTGGTCTCGACCCTCATCATCGGCTCGAGCAAGACGGGGCCTGCCTTCTGCGCGCCATCCTTAAACGCCATACTGCCGGCGATCTTGAAGGCCATTTCGCTTGAGTCCACTTCATGATAGCTGCCGTCGACCAACGCAACCTTGACATCGACCACCGGATAGCCGGCGAGCACGCCGCTTTCCATGGCCTCAACGATGCCTTTTTGTACGGGGGTAATATATTCGCGCGGCACGGAGCCGCCGACGATCTTATCCTCGAAGAGAAAGCCCGCGCCCGGTTGGTTCGGCTCCATTTGCAGCCAGACATGACCGTACTGACCGCGGCCACCCGACTGGCGGACGAAACGACCCTCGATCCGGACAGGGCGTGTGATTGTCTCACGGTAAGCCACCTGGGGCCGGCCGACGTTACACTGCACGCGAAACTCGCGCTTGAGGCGGTCGACGATAATGTCGAGGTGCAATTCACCCATCCCGGAGATGACGGTCTGGCCGGTCTGGTCGTCATACTGGACGCGGAAGGTCGGGTCCTCCTCGGCCAGCTTGATCAAGGCCTCGGTCAGCTTGTCCTGATCGCCCTTGGATTTTGGCTCCACGGCCACCTTGATGACAGGTTCGGGGAATTCGATTGTCTCCAGCAAAATCTGCGATTTCGCATCGGAAAGCGTTTCACCGGTGTAGGATTCTTTGGGGCCAACGATGGCGGCAATATCACCGGCGCAGACTTCTTTGACGTCTTCGCGCTTATCCGCGTGCATACGCACCAGGCGACCGATGCGTTCGCGCCGGCCGCGATTGGTGTTGTACACCGTTTCGCCGGAACGCAGCACGCCCGAGTAGACGCGCACATACGCCAGCCGCCCCACAAACGGATCGGTCACGATCTTAAAGACCAGACCGGCGAAAGGTTCATTATCATTCGGCTCGCGGGACTCTTCAGCGCCCGTATCGGGGTTGACGCCTATCACCGGCGGCACGTCGCGCGGGCTGGGCAGATAACGGACGACGGCATCGAGCAAGAGCTGCACGCCCTTGTTGCGCAGCGACGTGCCGCAGAGAATCGGGACAATCTTATTGGCGCAAACTGCCTTGCGCAGCGCCGCATAAAGCTCCTCATTGCTGATTTGCTCGCCTTCCAAAAACTTGAGCGTCAGTTCGTCATCTGTTTCGGCAATGCGCTCGACCATGTACTCGCGCGCTGCCGCGGCGGCTTCGGCATATTCAGCCGGGATGTCGATAATGAGCGGCGCAGCGCCCAATTCGTCGGAGAAGGTGTAGGCATTCATCCCAAAGAGATCGATGACGCCCTGGAAGGTGTCTTCAACGCCGAGGGGAAGCTGGATGGGCAGCGGATTCGCGCCCAGCCGGTCGATGATCATCCCAATCGTGCGTTCAAAGCTGGCGCCGATGCGATCCATTTTATTGACAAAACAGATGCGCGGCACCTGATAGCGATCAGCCTGGCGCCAGACGGTTTCCGACTGCGGCTCGACGCCAGCGACGGCATCGAACACCACAACTCCGCCGTCGAGCACGCGCAGACTACGCTGCACCTCCGCGGTGAAGTCAATATGCCCTGGCGTATCAATGATATTAACCTGGCATTCTTCACCGGTGATGCGATCGGTCCACGAAGTGGTGATGGCAGCCGCCGTGATGGTAATGCCGCGCTCGCGCTCCTGCACCATCCAGTCCGTCACGGCGGTGCCTTCATGCACCTCGCCCATCCGGTGGATGCGACCGGAATAGAACAGAATGCGTTCCGTGGTCGTCGTTTTGCCGGCATCAATATGGGCAATGATGCCGATGTTGCGCATGCGCTCGATGGGATATTGGTTCGACATATCTTACATTTCCTAACCGTCCAACATATTTACACACAAAATGATGCGGCGCCTGAACCTGCAGCCACGAACGCTGAGAACACGCGTCACAACGCAAAACACACTGTGACAGGTGGAGAGCGGTCGGCTTACAGGTGGGCGCCGCATCGATTCAGGTCAACCCTGTATTGCACGGATAACACCCACTCATGAACAAGTGAAAACCGAGCAGACCAAACTGCCGGCTAATCACCAGCCATGAGATCCTATATTATCGACTTCTTTAAAAGCGGAAATGAGCAAACGCCTGATTGGCCTCGGCCATCCTGTGCGTATCTTCGCGCTTTTTGATGGTGGCGCCTTCGTTGCGCGCAGCATCCATCAATTCACCCGCCAGACGCGCGGCCATATCGCGGCCACTGCGCTTGCGAGAGTTATCGATCAGCCAACGCATCGCCAACGCTTGGCGGCGAGCAGAGCCGATCTCCATCGGGATCTGATAAGTCGCACCGCCAACGCGTCGCGGCTTCACTTCAACCAGCGGCGTAGCATTCTTCAGCGCTTCCTCGAAAACTTCGACGCCAGATCGCTTGGTGCGCTCTTCGATAATCTCAAACGCGTCATAGACAACGCTGGTGGCCAGGCTTTTTTTGCCGCGCTCCATGACATTGTTGACAAATTTGGCGATCACTTCGCTATGGTAGCGAGGATCGGGGATCACATTGCGTAATTCAGCACGATTTCTTCGCATGGTTTTACTCCTCGCCTATTTCTTAGGACGTTTCGTCCCGTATTTGCTGCGGCCGCGCTTGCGCTTGTCGACACCCTGGCTGTCCAGCGCGCCGCGCACGATGTGATAGCGCACGCCTGGCAAGTCCTTGACACGACCGCCGCGCACAAGCACGACGCTGTGTTCCTGAAGGTTGTGACCTTCGCCCGGAATGTAGGCTGTTACCTCAATGCCATTGGACAAGCGTACACGCGCTACTTTGCGCAGCGCCGAATTAGGCTTCTTCGGCGTGGTCGTGCGCACCTGTGTGCAGACGCCACGCTTCTGGGGATTGCCCAGTTTCATCCTGCGCGTCCGCCCGGTCAGCGAGTTCTGCGTAAAACGCAACGCAGGCGCTTTTTCTTTCTTTGCGACGTCTTTGCGGCCCTTGCGGACCAGTTGATTGATGGTCGGCAAACGTCCCTCCACTTTTCAAGCGGGCTTACCAATCAAGGCTCGCATTGCCTGAAACTGCAAATACTGAAACTACCACTATCGGTTCAAAAAACAGCCATTGTTTTGATAGGCTGCAACTTTTGCTTCGATCCAAGTGCGCCGGTTCAACGCTCGCACCAACAATTTCTCCGGCGCAAATATCTTGACATGTGGGCGTGCGAGACCCACGAACTGAGAATATAACATAAGGCCGAAAAGCCGGTCAAATTGAACCCACGACAATGCGCATCTATTTTCAACTTTTCCGGTTCAATTGGCTTCAGGCGGGAATCGAAGCCATTGCGATTGACTCACCGTCGAAGGTCAGATAACGCTTCAGCAGGTTGGCGGTCAAGCAGGAATGAATGGGAATCACGCCCAGCAACCCGCCAACCTCGATCTGCTGCACCAACGTCGCAAACGTAGCTTCCTCCGCGTGCACCACGCCATGCTCCTGGGAGATCGAGCGCACCCAGGCGCCAGGCGTCGGCGCACTCCAACCACCGTTTTGTAGATGCACGATCGCGCCAAAGGTTTGTGCGCCATCGTCACGTCGCAAACTCTCCTTTGAGAAATGGACGGCCCCGCCATAAAGTATCACTTCGCGGCGCTCTGGGTGGATGGATACGATGGGACAAGCGACAACCGTTGCGACATCATCCCATGTGCACGCCCCGATTTCGACCTGCGTCCAATCGTAGAAAACAAAATTCCCCGGGCGGATCTCGTCCACCTTGCCGAACTGCTCCAACACACTGCAAGCCGGCGTGTCTCCAGTTGAGAGTTCAAGTTGCAAAAAGCCGTGCTCCATCAACCTGTGACGCGCCTGGTTGAGGCGGCTGGTGGTCATGGTGTAGGCGTCGGCAATCTGCGCGTATGTACGCGCCGCGTACGTGCTGCCATCGTGGGTGAGCACTCCTTGCAACTCCATCCGATCACAGGCGACAATGCGGCCCGCGATCTCGGCCAGGCTGGAATCATCGTTCCACAGCACGCCACTGCGCCGATAGCCGGCATCGACCTCAATCCATATGGCCACAGGCGCGGTCAGATGACTTGACAGGAACTCCACAACCGCCAGGTTGTCCACCAGCAAATGCAGTCGCACACGGTGCGCCAAATCGTTGATTTTATCCATTTCGCGCAGATTGACGGGAAACGCGATCGTAATATCATCCCACCCATGGTCGGCAAAATAGCGCGCCATCGCCACGGACGACACTGTAATGGCGGAGACTCCTGCCTGGCGAAACCATTCTCCGATGGCGGCGGACTGGTGCGTCTTGAAATGTGGACGAAAGCGGAGACGATTGTCACGCGCCTTCTTGGCCATGCGCGCGATATTGCGCTGCGCACGCGCCGCGTCTAAGAGCAAGGTTGGCGTCTCGATGGTGTTGTAAATCTCGGCCACGTCGGTTTCCTCTTTTTATAAAACAAGCTTGTAAAAACAGTTTGAATTCAGAGCCATGGGGGGTGAGAATCCGTCAGCAACTAAAGTGAAGCAGCGCCTATCGATCTACAACTCGCCCCCAGAAAAACCCAGAGATAGACCAATGTCGCAGAGAAGTATAGCAGAGTTTCGAGGAAGAGGGTCGTCAACCATCCTATTCTTCCCTCTTTTATCAACATACTTTAGAAGTGAATCTAGCTTTTTCCTCTGAGTTGTGAGCAGTGCTACAATCGTACTATTGCCTGCCGCTGACGCCTATAGCAGCGGGTGTAATGGATAGCAATGGGTTTATCGATTCCTATATTCTGTCAATTCAAGTAAAAATCAAGTAAAAATACATTGTCCATCAAAGGAGATATTCCATGCCTGAACCAGCATATCGCATCGAACGCGATAGCATGGGGGAAGTCAAAGTTCCTGCCAATGCGCTGTACGGCGCCCAAACCCAGCGCGCCGTTGATAATTTCCCTGTCAGTGACCTGCGCTTTCCGCGCATGTTCATCCGCGCCCTGGGTTTGATCAAAGGCGCGGCAGCAGCGGTCAACGAAGATTTGGGGCTGATGGAGGCGGATATGTCGGCCGCCATCCAGGCCGTTGCCTGGCAGGTGGCGGATGGAGCGTACGACGAGCATTTTGTGCTCGACATCTTCCAGACCGGCTCTGGCACCAGCACCAACATGAACGTCAATGAAGTGCTGGCGACCCTGGCCTCGGCCAAGCTGGGGCGCAAGGTGCATCAGAACGATCACATCAACATGAGCCAAAGCAGCAACGATGTGATTCCGACCGCGATTCATCTCAGCGCCTATCTGGCTGTCCACGATGACTTACTGCCCGCGCTCGATCACCTGCACCAGACATTGCTCGCCAAGGCCGAGGCCACCGATCATGTGGTCACGACTGGGCGAACCCACCTGATGGACGCCATGCCCGTGCGCATGAGCCAGATTCTGGGCGGATGGGCGAGCCAGGTCCAACACGGCGTCGACCGCATTGAGGCGTCGCTGCCGCGCTTAGCAGAGCTGGCGCAAGGCGGCACCGCGGTCGGCACTGGCATCAACGCTCACCCTGAGTTTGGGCGCGCCATCGCGGCCAAATTGGCCGAATGGACCGGACTGCCACTGGTAACCAGCCCAAACTATTTTGAGTCTCTCAGCACACAGGACGCCGCGGTCGAGTTGAGCGGCCAACTCAATACAGTCGCCACCAGCTTGATGAAAATCTCCAACGATCTGCGCTGGATGAACAGCGGCCCCATCGCGGGTTTCGGCGAAATCGCGCTGCCAGCGCTGCAGCCAGGGTCAAGCATCATGCCGGGCAAGGTGAATCCGGTCATCCCCGAAGCAGTGACGATGGTGTGCGCCCAGGTCATTGGCAATCATGTCACTGTCACCATCGGTGGTCAGGCGGGCAATTTCCAACTCAACGTCATGCTGCCGGTGATTGCATACAACCTGCTGCAAAGCATTTCGCTGCTTGCCGCGGGCAGCCGCATCCTGGCCGACCAAGCCATCGCCGGCTTCACGGTTAACGAGGAGCGCATCAACGGTCTGGTCGGACGCAATCCCATCCTGGTGACCGCGCTTAACCCGGTCATCGGCTATGAAAAGGGCGCGAAGATCGCCAAGCGCGCTTATGCGGAAGGCCGTTCGCTGAAGGAAGTTGCTCTGGAAGAGACAGAACTGTCGGGTGAGGAGCTAGATCGCATCCTGGCGCCGCGCGGCTTGACCGAAGGCGGCATCCACGAGTAGAGGCAGCGAGCAAAAAAGAAGGCTCCAGTCAGCGTGACTGGAGCCTTCTTTTTTGCTTTGTGTGGTCTATTTGAGATAGCCGGACGGGTTGTAAGAAACACCGTCGTAGCGAATCTCGAAATGGAGATGAGGCCCGGTGCTGTTGCCGGTGTTGCCCATCGTGCCCACCTGCTGGCCGCGGCTGACGGTCTCACCCGGCGTCACAAAGACCGAGTTCAAGTGGGCGTAGAGCGTCGAGAAGCCGTTGCCATGATCCACGATGACGTAATTGCCATAGCCGCTGTTCCAACCGCCGCCTGCCAACACGACATAGCCAGCGTCTGCTGCCGTCACTGGTGCGCCCAGCCAACCGGCAATATCGACCGCAGGATGTCCACCCCAGTAGCCCTGGCTGACGTAGCCGGCGGTCGGCCAACTGAAGTTGCCAGAACCGGCCAAAGCGCCTGAGGGTCGTTGCACCGAATAAGCAGTCGAGGCGCCGACCGATGTGGCTACGAAGGGCTTAGTTCCACCCGGCACCACGATCTCCTTGCCGATGGCAAGCGCAGCGTCGGCGTCAGTCATCTCATTAGCCGCATAGGCAACAATGTCTTGCATATTGGCTTCATATTTTTCGGCAATGCTGGAAAGGGTGTCTCCGCGCTTGACGACGTGTAAGACACCATTGACGGGCAGGATGCGCAACTGGTCGCCGATGCTCAGCCGATCGGGATTCTGCTCGATGAGAGAATTAGACCACATCAGGGTCTCGGGCTGTAGTCCAAATTTCTCAGCAATCGCCAACACGGTGTCACCCGGTTTGACGTTGTAATAAAGCACTTCTTCTCCAGCGCCAGACGCTTCCTGAGTGACGACGCTTGGTTTCTTCGTATCCACCAACGTAATATTGGGCTTTAAGGAACCATCGCCAAATTCAGCAACGCCGATCCGCCGGCCGCTATCCTGCGCCGCGCCTGCCAACATTACCGCCGAATCGGCGGCTGGCGTCGGTTCGAGGCTCAACTCCCATTCAGGGATGGTGATCTGGCTCAAAATCAGCACGATCGCAGCAATCATCAACACGGACAGATGGCCGGCTAGCCGAAGCGGCGTCACCTGGTCAGCCAGTACGCTGTGCACCTGTTCGGACGTAGTCTGGATCATCTGGGATATGACGCCCATCTGACCGAAGTTTGCCTCTTGGCGCGGCGACAGCGTCGTGTAGGCCGCGCCTGACGCATGGTCGAGCTGCAAAGGTCTCAGATTGGTCGATGAGGGAATGAGGGGGGTGTAGTCTAAAGTTTTTGGAGAGATAATTTCTTGTTGCAATTCAATGTGATATGGCTTTGTACGTCCTGAATGGTTTTTACCCAGATCGGGACTGCCTTCATTTATCATACACACTATCTCCAGAGCGTCAGGTTTTTACGGGCTTAACCTGGATGGGTACTTTGCAAATTGCCCTAGCACAGCCTGCCAAGCGTCTAGAAAATCAGTTCTCATAGGCCGAATTGCCCCATGACAATTGAAGATTCTAGCATTTTCTATATAGCTTGCCAAGTGGCCGGGGCAACTTTGCGCCCTGAAAACAGGACGATCCCCACACATTGTGTAGAGATCGTCGTCAAATCGTAGGTTTGGCGTAGGCAGACGGGCTTGTGCTGCAGCGTGTGCGGGCATCGCCGGCTAATGGCGCTCCGCTGCACGCAGCTCCCATTGAGGCTGCGTATTAGCGTTTGGTCAAGGTTTCCAGAAATTCGCGATTGTCGCGCGTCCGGCTCATGCGCTCGATGATGGGGAGGATGGCTTCCCCGCCGCCGCCCATTGCGTCGATCATTCTGCGCAATGTATACACCTTTGAGAGCGTCTCGGCGTCGAGCAACTTTTCCTCGGCGCGGGTGCCGCTGCGTTCGATGTCGAAGGCCGGGAAAATACGCCGCTCCGACAACTTGCGGCTGAGGTGCAACTCCATGTTGCCCGTGCCTTTGAACTCTTCATAGATGACGTCATCCATACGGCTGCCGGTATCGACCAGACAGGTGGCGATAATCGTCAGACTTCCCCCCTCTTCGAGGTTACGCGCCGCGCCGAAAAAGTGTTTCGGCGGGTAGAGCGCGGCCGGGTCGATGCCGCCCGAAAGTGTGCGGCCGGAAGGCGGCACCGTGAGGTTGTAGGCGCGCGACAGGCGCGTAATGCTATCCAGCAGGATGACAACATCTTTGCGTCCCTCAACGAGGCGCTTTGCGCGATCAAGCGCCATTTCGGCCACGCGCACATGGTTCTGCACCGGTTCGTCAAAAGTACTGCTGACCACTTCAGCTTCCACGGAGCGATCCATATCGGTGACTTCTTCGGGGCGCTCACCGATCAACACCACCATCAGGTGAATGTCTTTGTAGTTCGTCGTAACACCGTTGGCAATTCGTTTGAGAATCGTCGTTTTACCTGCCTTGGGCGGGCTGACGATCAGGCCGCGCTGCCCGCGCCCAATGGGCGAGAGCAAGTCGATCATTCTGGTCGAGATGACATTTGGCCGTGTTTCCAGGAGGATCTGCTCGTTCGGGAAGATCGGCGTCATCTTCTCAAAGGTGGGTCGCTTCTTGGCTTCCTCAGGATCAAGCCCGTTGACGGCTTCGACCTTCAGCAAGCCATGATACTTCTCGGTCTCCTTTGGCGGGCGAACCTGACCGATAATCAGATCGCCGGTGCGCAATCCAAAGCGGCGAATCTGGCTTTGGCTGACGTACACATCCTCCGGCCCGGGCAGAAGGTGGTCACTGCGCAAGAAACCGATGTTATCCTGAACGACTTCCAGGATGCCTCCGCCAAAAATGAAGCCTTGTTGCTCCGCATTGGCGCGCAGCAAACGCATCACAAGGTCATACTTTTTGAGACGTGTATAGCCTGTAATATTGGCCGTTCGCGCAATGTCGCGCAGTTCGTCCAGGTTAAGCTCTTCCAGTTGACCAATAGTCATTTGTTCCAGGGGAATGCTCGAGTCCGGCATATCCAATCATCCTTTATAGTGCAGAACTGTGCAGGCGATTACGCCTATAAGTCTTTGACGAAACAAACTGTAAATGGACATGGCTTTGTCCATTTTATGTACAAAAATGCCAGCAAGTCTTTGCTGTAGGTAGATGCGCTCTGGAGTTTATATCGAATCTATTGCAACACCACACGAGTTGAGGTTGCCGACAGATGGGCGAGAAGCATGAATCTATTTGACTGGCGGTTGAAACTACAGCAATGCTGTATTACTGAGTGGGAGTAATTTAATCTTTCCTTGTGGACGTCTGGGAAATAACACTTAGGGGATGGCCAAACCAAAATATAGGTTTGACCCTAAGGTGAATTCAATTATAGCAGTAGATAGCCTTAACGTCAACTCATCCAAACTTCGTTTGGATATTACTCGCTTTTTCCATAATCAGCAAAAAGGGGATCACGTTACTCTGTGATCCCCTGGCGGCGAAGAAACTTTGCGACAATTCTCAGTTTACCAATCCCATATACCGGCCACGTCGCGCAAAGTTTCGTGGTCAATCAGTCGAATTCGTCGATAACCAAGTTCGACCAGTCCTTGCCGCTTGAAGTCTCGCAGGATCGCGCTCACCGTTTCTCGATAGGTGCCTAGACGATCAGCCAACGCCTGATGGCTGACCCCCTTGATGACGCCGCCATCCTGGTCAAGGTCGATCAGCAAAGACGCCAATCGCTCAGGTAATTTTTTGTAAGCGACATCTTCCAGGCTATTCTCCACTTGCATCAAACGCATACCGTATGTCTGCAGCAAGCCCCACCCCAGGATCGGGTGCCGCATGGTCATATCGCGCGCTTCACTGCTGGGAATCACCCACACGACGACATCCTCGGCCGCTTCCGCAAAGACATTGGGGTCACTCATGCTGCTCAGCGCCCCTTCGCCAAAAATTGCGCCTGGCTCCAACGTGGCGATTACAAGACGGCGCCCCTCGTTATTGGTGCATAGCAGGTTGACTTTGCCGCTCATCAATACGTACATACGGGATGCCATGGCTTCCGGCGATGCAATCTGCTGGCCGCGTTCCGCCCGTTGCGTGGCAATGACCTTGTCAAAGGCCGGATCATCTTCGCGCAACGCCGAGATCATCTGTGGCACACTTGCCATCCGCAAATTATTAGAGGCGGCCAACGTATTGACGGGCGCCGGGGCGCTGAACGAATTATTCTGAAGTTCACGCAAACTTGATTTCATCTTGCTTATCCTTGTAGGCGGTTCCGGCTGTAGGCCGTACTGTAATTGAGAGTCTCAGTGCTGGACATTTTATCGACAAATTAACTCTGTGTGGTATTTATTTGCTAGTATCTGCTGCCTTACCAGTGCAAAACCTTTGCAATTATTTAACCATATTTTTGCAGAAATGTCTAGCCCCAAAATATGAGAGATTTCTCATCTCTTTGAACTTTGCAGAAAAGAGGAAGTCTCGTGCTGCCCCAACTCTTTTCGCCCCGAACAGGTGTAGCCTACGCAAGATATTGCTACCCTAAAGAGGTTAGGCAACAAATATCACACAGCACACCCCCTGCATGACCTAGATCATACCTGATAAAGATTAAGTGCAAATTGGAAAAAAGTTCGCGAATTGTTAGCGAGGTCACAATTCTGCAGAAGTGGACGACTATTTTTGAGGGAAGGATTCTCAACTACCAGATAACAATCATGCCGATTCCCGTGCAAAAGTTGTACAAAACGCTGCCGGCGTTTCTTTGCTACACGTTATTCGTCATCTGCCAACCTAACAGCGCCAGCCAACGATCACTTTGATAAGCATCCAGCACATCGGCCAGGGATGATGCGAGAGTTCTGGCCGGACTCGACGCTTCCAGGTGAGCGAACTCCGCAACGAAGCGGATCACCTCGCTGCGTGCGTGCGCCGGCGTATGGGCAAGATGCATGGCCGCGGTCGCGCCCGCCACGAAAAGTTCCTGATCTTCGTTATAACTGTCATCGGAGGGGTCAAAGAAGTTGCGCAACCGCCCTTCGCTTACTCGTTTGAGCGCATCGGAAAAAATTTCAACCACCGTCGAATTGCCCGTGCGCACAGCCAGGCTGGCGGAACGGCTGAAGCAGTAATCGCCGGCCAGGATCGTACTCCCCAGCAGAGAGCGATTAGGAGTGTCGCTGGATTCCGAATCTGCGAGTATCATGTGCACCGTGATCGCTAGATGCAGCATTTCCAACGCCGCCCCCAGGAGCACACGCTGGCTGCGCACCGTCTCGTTGTCTGGCGCGGCCACACCGGCCGTCAACACGACGGCAGCTCGGCGCCGTGGCTGACTGTTGCGTAGTTGGGCTGCAACCATCTGACTGAACGGGGGAAAAAGGTTGGCGATGGCGGTGTGAAGGTGGTGTTCCACTTCAGCCAATTCAGCCAGGAGATCTTGATATGCGCTTGCGCGCTGATCTGGGTCGCTTATCGATCGATTTGACATTCGGCAAACGCGCCTTGCTTTGGTGGCTAGACGTTGCGCACGCCACGCCGTGCGCGCTCCGTCAGCAAATCATCCATACTTTCGACGGCCTCGGCTGCAGTTGCTCCCAGGTAAACCCCTGCAATCTCATCGCGCAACTCGGGCCGTAAATTGAAGGCGCGCCCGCCATAACCGATAATTGGGCGCGGCGGCTCGATGCCTGCCAGCAACTCGCAGAGCTGGCGCAGATGGAGCGCCGCACCACTCGTAGTGGCGCTGAACAAGACCATATCTGGCTTTGCCACACTCACCTCAGCTACCAGATCATCCATAGGCAGGTTCTGTCCCAGATAGCGCACAGTATACCCTGCGCGGCGCAAGTAGATCGAAAGCAACATCGCCGATTTCGTGCAACTCACCCGGCGCACATCCCACCCAAATGATTGGCCGCACAGTGGCATTGGGCACCGTGCGCAGGATTGCGGCCAGCCTCTGCATCAGATAGTTGGTCGCATAATGCTCGCGCGTGATGCTCAACTCGCCGCGATGCCAGCGCTCGCCGATCTCGACCAGCACCGGCATGATAATGTGTTCACCTACATGCTCGACAGGGTAGAGTGTAAACGCGTGCGCCAATGCCGACTCGGCGCCGTCCTCGTTGTAGTTGAGCAACCCAAGCAGCACCCGCTCCTGGAAGCGCGAAAAATCTTCAAGTTCCAGCCGCGACAATGCCGTCGGCGCCGGTGTTTCGACGGCGCGCCCGGTTGGGTCGGGTAACGTCGTCTGCTCGTCAGGCGCGGCCTGATCGGTAAGCGACTGTAGCCACGACACTGCCTGGCTGATCGACATGCCGGCGTCCACCTGCGCCTTGAGCCAGCGAATAACAGCCACATCCCGGTCAGAATAGAGGCGATAGCCGCTTTCCGATCGCTGCGGTTTGCACATGTTGTACCGGCGTTCCCAGGCGCGCAGCGTGCTGGGGCTGATACTCGTGGATTGGACAACTGCCTTGATGTTGTAAAGGGGTGCGGTTGAGTACTCGTTGAGCCGAATCGCTGTCACCACCTCTGTTTCCACCTTCTCTTGGGTTGGTCGGGTTTGGCCCGTGCTGTCGGAAAAATTCATGTCAGTCTACAGATTGCGCCAATCTTATGCAATCTTAGCACAGTCTTTTACGGGGATCAACCCAATTGCAGTTTACGTAACCGTTATCGCTCGGGCGGAATGGCGGCGTGCTGCCGGTGTTGTAATGAGTGCTTTGCCGCCAGCACCGCCACTATTGCGCGCCGGTCGTCAAAAGGTGTTGCCAGCGGCGCCTCGCCCAACCGCACTGCCGCCAAAAAGCGTGCAACCGATGCCCGGTAGGGATCGATCGGTTCGAGCTCCAATGCCTGCGTTTGTTCGCCGCGTTGCAATGCCAGATGGCTCGTTGTGCTGCCGGGCATGATATTGACGGCGTACAGGGCGCCCGTGCTGCCAAAGACGGTGACGCGCGTCGCCGCATGGGGCAGCACAAACGAATCGTGCAGCACTGCCGGTAAGCCATTGCGCAGCCGCAGCACGCTCAGCACATCCTCTTCGACTTCGCTGCCGAGAAGATTTTGCAGCGCATGGGCGTGAATTTCCGCAGGGGAGCTCAACAAAAGAAACGCAAGTAAGTCAATATCATGCAGGCAGCGCTCCCACAGCACGCCGCCAAAGGGTCTCTGCACACGCCAGGTTTGCCGCTCCAGCGGCAGCGCCGCGGTGTTGTCGATGCGGATGCCAAGCACTTCGCCGATGGCTTCTGCATGCAGTTGCTCGCGTAGGCGGCGCATGACGCCAGTCGCCCGCCAGGTGTAGTTCAACGCGATCACCAACCCGCGATGATGCGCCATCTGTTCCAGTTCCTGGCACTCTTGCGGATCGATGGACAGAAGCGGCTCACACAGGACGTGCTTGCCCGCCAGCAACGCTGCGCGCACCGTTTCAGCGTGATGGCGCGGGTGGTTGCCGACATAAACGCAGCGAATCGCGCGCCGCGCCAGCAGTGCGTCCAAATCATCGCCGGCATGGACAACGCCGTGGGCGTCGGCAAAGCGCTGGGCAAAGCGTGCGTTGTGGCTGTGCAGGGCAACCACATAGGCGCCGGCGACATCGCTCCCCCCGATCGCAGGCGGCTGCCCCCAGATCGCGTCGAGCATCCAGCGCGCCGCCACCGCACTGGCGCCGGCGACCAGAAAACCAACCGAGCGGTCATCAATTTTGCGTAAAGTCAACCGGCGCAAGGGCGCGTCAGTCATGCTCCTCGCCTGCAATCAGTTGATAAAGCGAGTCGAGGTCGTCGTCGTTGTAGAAATGCACTACCAGCTTGCCGGCGCCATCTTGATTGCGGTTCAGGCTTACCTTGGTGCCCAAGGCCGCGCGGAAACGATCCTCCAGGTGTTGAAGATGATGCTGCATTTCAGGATTTTCGACCGTAGGCGCTGGTTCGGGCGGAGGAGGTGCGCACAAACGCCGCACAAGCGCCTCGGTCTGGCGCACAGTCAGGTCACGCTTGGTGACTTCCGCCAGCGCGCGGCGGATGGCAGCGTGGTTGGGCAGGCCGAGCAGCGCACGCGCATGGCCTGCCGTGATCACTGCGTCGATGACGGCCTGCTGCGCCTCGATAGGCAACCCCAGCAGGCGCACCGTATTGGCGATCGCCGGGCGACTTTTCCCCACGCGCGCGGCCACTTCAACCTGGGTCAGGCCAAATTCCTCCATCAGCGCCTGGTAAGCCGCAGCCTCTTCGAGGGCGTTCAAATCAGCGCGCTGGACATTCTCGACAAGCGCCCATTCCATCAGTTGCTGCGGTGTTGCCTCGCGCACAATGACGGGAACCTCGTGCAGACCGGCAAGCCGCGCGGCGCGCCAGCGGCGTTCGCCGGCGATCAGCCAGTAACGTCCCCGGTGATCAGGCGCCGCTGTCACCACCAGCGGCTGAATGATGCCGTGGGTGCGGATCGAAGCGGCGAGTTCGTCGAGCGCGGCTGATTCAAACGTGGCGCGCGGCTGATGGGGATTGGGCAGCAGCAGGTCGATGCCAAGCATCTGCACGCCGCCGGCCTCCGCCTGGGCGATGATTTCCGGGCTGGCGGGGGTGAGCGCAGTGTCCATGATCAGGGCGCCCAGCCCACGCCCCAGCCCACGTTTCTTAGGTTCAGCGGTCATCAAGACTCCTTCTTGCGCCGGCGCAGTGCATTCAGGCCAGCTAGTGCGCTCGGGTCAGCGTCGATGCTCCTGCAGGCACAATGAGCAATGAAAATTTCTTTTCTCTGCGAGCCTCTGCATCGCTGCGACTCTGCGTCAAAGCGATTGGCAGGTCAGGTGCGCGGTTGTGACAGCGAGGCCATGTCGGCGCGGACGCCCTCCGCGCGCAGAATGAACTCCTGCGCCAGCGCTTGATACGCCATGGCCCCCGCGCTCATGGGCGCATAGCTCAAGATCGTTTTGCCGTGGGAGGGCGCCTCACTCAAGCGCACGTTACGCGGGATGATCGTCTGAAAGACCTCGTTGGGGAAGAAGCGGCGCACCTCCTCCACGACATCCTGGCCCAGATTGGTGCGTGCATCGTACATCGTGAGCACAACCCCGGCGATCTTCAGATGCTCATTCAGAATCTCGCGCACCTGA
Source organism: Candidatus Caldilinea saccharophila (assembly GCA_016710365.1). Lineage (GTDB taxonomy): Bacteria > Chloroflexota > Anaerolineae > Caldilineales > Caldilineaceae > Caldilinea > Caldilinea saccharophila. The sequence goes on from JADJVW010000006.1 coordinate 142,955, forward strand.
CGGATCGTATTGACGAGCAAGCTGAGTCCTTCCAGCGCCAGGTACTCACACTGCACAGGAATGACCACGCCGTGCGTGGCCGCGGTCAAACCATTGATAGTGAGGAGTCCCAGGCTCGGCGGTTCATCGATAAAGATGTAATCATATTTTTCGGCAACAGCAGCGAGGCTGCGCGTCAGCAGGCGTTCGCGCGCCATGACGCCCGCCATCTCCACCTCGGCGCCCGCCAGATCGGTGCTGGATGGCAGCAGGTCGAGATTCATCCATTCGGTCAGGGTAAGCGCGTCCTGGACAGGGCGACCATCAATGAGCACATCGTACAGGCTGGTGGTGAGCGTGCGCGGATTGACGCCCAGGCTGGTCGTGGCGTTGCTCTGCGGGTCAGTGTCCACCAACAGGACGCGCCGTCCGGTCGCGGCCACGTAGGCGCCAAGGTTAACTGCCGTCGTGGTTTTGGCGACGCCGCCTTTTTGGTTGGCAAAGCAATAGATGCGCGCTGTCATGGTGATGTCAATGCGGTAATGCGTAAATGCTTAATGCGTAAATGCGTGAGGTGTGATGCGCAACTCGCCCCTCGCAACTTGCACCTTATTAAAATTTCGACTGTTCCACCGGCTCCGGCTCAAATGGATGAGCGTCCATGTAGCGCAGAATTTCTTCGCGTGTTGGCACGCCGGTGGTCCCGACGTATTCGACGCTCATGGAAGCGGCCACGTTGCCAAAGCGCGCCGCATGCATCGGGTCGCCGGTCTCTTCCAGGCGGATCAAAAACGCAGTGGTAAAGATGTCGCCGGCGCCGGTCGGGTCGACTTCCGTGGCCGGACGCGGCGGAATCTTGGTCTCGTGGACGCGGCCGTCGGATTGACGCTGGAAGACGGTCGAGCCGTCGCGATATTCAGTGACGACGATCAGCGGCACATGCTCAAAAGCTGACGCTAGACGCTCCCATTCGTAATCGATGTCTTCCAGCGACAGGATCAGGGCATCCAGATGCGGCAGAATCTGCTCGGCGCTCTCCCACTGCTTGCTGTGGACGCGCCCGCGCGCGTCCCACCGGCGCATCCATCCTTGCGGCACCGCGGCCACCACGCTCGCTTCGGCAAACACAACCGGGACATCGCCTGCAATTTCATCGGCGATGGGGCCGAGCAATACGATGTCAGGGCTGCGCATTTCATGAGGAATATCGACGGCGCTGATAGGAGGGGCGGGTGTGTAACAATATTGTACGCGGCCATGGGGAGTGTAGATATTGGCAAAGGTCGTCGTCATCGTCGAAGGCAGCACACACACCTGCGCTGACCGCGGCATCGCCGAGAGATCAGTTTCCGGCGCGGCGCGCGTGATGACCGTTGGGCGCCGGCCCAGACGGTCGGCGACGACCGCGGCAAAGGTCACCGTTCCGCCAAGCCGGTAATGGTCGAAGTCGTGTTCGGTGATGAGGTCACGCGTCACATTACCAATCAACAAGATATCGACAGAGGCGACAGGCGTCGAAGCGTCATTCATGAACGATCCCCTGATTGGAGTCTACAAGACGATGATCCCGGCGCCGCCGCGACACACCTAGAGTAGATGACTCTACCATCCGCAGGCGGTTTGATCAAATGAGATCGGCGGTCGAGGGACTTCCACAGAGAGGGTGTGTTGGGGCATGAACGTTTTTCGCCCCCTCCCAAACACAGGTCGGAACAACCCAAATCAAGGATAAAACCATGCAGCCTTGTCTGCCGGCGTCTGGATTGACCGACACTACTGGTGCGGCAGAATCTGCACCTTGCGTCGCGTTCCTTCGCCAATGCTCTCGGTATAAACCTCTGCGTGATCGCGCAACGCAAGATGGATAATACGGCGCTCGCTGGCGGGCATCGGCTCAAGTGAAAAGGGCCGTCCGCTCTGCGCGACCTGTTGGGCGGAGCGAAGCGCCAATTGCGAGAGATGTTCGATGCGGCGTTGGCGATAGCCTTCGACATCCACCACGATGTTTTTCCACCGATGCAGGCGCTGGTTGATCATAAGGCGCACGAGATACTGCATATTACTGAGCGTATCCCCGCGCCGTCCGATCAGCGGACTTAAATCGCGGCCCTGCAGGTCGAGGAGAAGATAACGATGTTCGTTGTCGGCGTCCGATTCGCGCCATTCGGCGATGACGTCTGCTTCAAATCCCATCAATTCGACGAGCTTATTGAGGAATTCTGTAGCGAGCGCCGCCAGTTGTGCATCTTCTTCGGGCGTCGAGGGGGCCTCGCTTGATTCGGCGTCATCTTCGGACGCCGGCTTATCAGTTCTGGTCGCCGTCGGTGCGGAGATTGCTGCAGTCGGTGGTTCGATGAAAGACGCTTCGGCGTCTTCTGCTTCAACAGCGGCCTCATCTTCAGCCGCAATGGCTGGTGTGACGGCAGGCGGCGTGATGGCAGGCGGTGTGACGGCAGGCGGTGTGACGGCGGCTGGCTTAGCAACGGAAGGCGATGCAGGTCTGCGCCGCGTGATGCGCACTTGCGCCGGCTCGCTGCCGAGGCCGAAAATTCCCCGGCTGCCACGGCTGATCACTTCGATTTCAGCCGTGTCCGCGGTCAGACCTAACGCACGTAATCCTTCGGCAATCGCCTCGTCGACGCTCTTGCCCGTAAAGATGGATTCACCGGACATGGCTTACTTTCCCTTCGCCTTTGCACGCTTTGCATTCGTGGGTGGTGGAGTGGACTTGACCGGCTTGGCGCTTTCTGGTTTGGCATCGATCGTCACGGCGCCACTGGAAGTCGCGGCTGCGGCAACGACGGCAGGCTTCTTCAGAAAGAAGCGTGTGACCGCCCATTGCTGAAACATCTGCAGCAGGTTGCTGGTCACCCAGTAGAGGGTAAGACCGGCAGGAACTTGCAAGGTGAAATAGCCAAAGAAGAGCGTCATGATCATGCTCATGTTTTGCGTCATGCCGGCTTGCTCGGAATTGCCCGCTGGCGCCGGGGTCATCCACTTCTGCATGAAAACCTGGGAGACCATCAGCAGGACAGGCAAGACCAGATAGGCAATTAACAGCCCGTAGTCGCCCGCCTGCCAAAAAGCCGGGATCCACCCAGGAATGATGCCCTGGCTGCTGCCAAATTTGGGAAAGCTGAGGTCAGGAATCCAGTAGAAACCGGAATTCGCCAGCATGGGGCCAACCGCCACCAGAGCAGCGTAGAGGCCAAACAAGATCGGCATCTGAACCACGAGAGGCAAACAGCCGCTCAATGGATTGACGCCTGCCTCTTTGTAGAGCTTCATTTGCTCCTGGGCGAGCCGCTCGCGATCCTTGCCGTACTTTTTCTGAAGGTCTGCCAGCAACGGCTGCAGATCTTTCTGTGCTTGCATACCGCGGATTTGGCTGAGGTTCAGTGGGAAGGTGATCGCCTTGATGCCGATGGTAAAGAGAATGATCGCCCAGCCCCAACTATAGAAGACGCCGATCTGCTTCAGGATTGTATTCAGCCAGATCAAAATATTGGCAAGCGGCCACACGACAAATGTCTGCCAAGGGCCATCCGGCTGCGTGATTGTGACATCCACGCCTTCATGGGGCACGCCGCAGCCCGTCAGCGTCATTGCCGCCAATACGAGCACGGCCAGAATAATCCAATGTCTTTGCTTCACAGAGGTGTCTCCTTACATGGAAAGCCCGACCCTGCTCAGGGCACCGGGTCAAACCCACCTTTATTCCAGGGATTACAGCGCAGGATGCGTTTGAACCCCATCCAACTGCCTTTAACAACGCCGTACTTTTCGATGGCTTGATAGGTGTAGGAAGAGCAGGTCGGGTAAAAGCGACAGTTGCTGCCCAGCATCGGTGAGATGAATCTTTGATAAAAGCCAATCAGCGCCAACACAATTACGCGCATAGCGATCACTCACAGACGGAAAGAGTAGCTTACAACCCGCTTTGGTGCGCTCATCCTCCGGAACCCGCAGGGTCGGCGTCGCCCGATTGACAGCTATCCACTCGGAATAGCTGCGCCCGCCGAAGCAGGCGGGCGCAGGCGATTTCCATCTCCTGATAGTCCGCACTGCGAATCGGCTGTCTGGCAATCAAGACAATATCCCAGCCAGGTTGGAGATCGTCTTGCTGCAACCGCAAAATTTCGCGCAATCGTCGTTTGATGCGGTTACGACGCACAGCATTCCCAATGCGGCTATTGACCGTAAAGCCAAATCGGCTATAAGGAAGATCGTTCGGCAAAGCGCACAGGACGAGCGATTGATTCGCATACGACCGCCCTTGCCGCCGAATCTCCTGGAATCGTTTGTCCGTGCGGACTCGGTAGCGCCGCTTCACGCGTTAGTACGGTTGCCGCAATTGACGATTTCCTCACTTGCCGCCATAGAGCCGACGCCGAGTCGACTAGTAGATCGATTTGCGATTGGTCAACTCGACGGTCAGACGAGCGCGACCCTTGAGCCGGCGGCGCCTAAGTACATTGCGACCAGTGGGAGATGACATTCGTTTGCGGAAGCCGTGGGTTTTCAAGCGTTTGCGTACTTTTGGCTGCCAAGTTCGTTTTGTCGACATAATTTATTTGCTCCTGTCAGAAACAGTTTCAAGCGCTTATTTAGGCATTCCCATGCCTATACGTGCGAGTGTCAAAGCGGTATTATACGTGTCAGCTTTTTCACCTGTCAAATCCAACGCATGTTTTCGGCGCTTCGATTCTCACCGGCCAGAGTGCATCGTGCTGTCGTCGGTGTTTCGTCAGCTTTGCGCCCTGCTATTTGTAGGGCAAAAATTGCCAGAAGATTGGCAACCGGATCGATTGCGTGGTACTATCTAGGTTGATCGCCCTGAAGTTGTATCGCGTCGATAGGACGCGAAGCGGAGGCAAATTGTATTGAGGTCCACAGAGACGTCTGTGCCTGATTATAAATCTGTGCCCAATCATGAGCTAGAGTACGCGCGACGTTCTGCAGCAACGCGTACATCCGTCGACGAAAGTGCTGATGCACTGCGTCGGCGCGCCGACGCGCTGCTTGACGAAATGATGCTGAACGGCGTCGATGTAGCGGGTGGTGATACGACGCACGAACCGAGCTTCCTATCAGGCGAAACGCTCGATGCAACTTATACGAATGGCTTCACCGAAAATGGCATCCATCAACATGAGCCGATAATGGGTCAGGGGAGTGCGCCCTATGCCGAGGAACAACCCCGGTCAGAGCGTAAAGATGTGAGATCGATGGATAATTTGGCTGCATCTGACAGCGCCTTGTCCGCGTCCTCGTCATGGCGACAGACCCACCCAGAATCGTTATTTGCGCCTATCCCGGATGACCCACCACAGCGCGACGCCCAGTTGACCCCCGCTGAAGCTCGCTACGCCCGCCCTGCCGCGCCAGCGGCCGACTATGCCGCGGCTTCGGCCAACGGACACCCGTCGCAAGGAAGTAGCGCGGTGCGCCGCCAATCTGCATCGCTTGCCAGCACGATGACCGTGGGCGGACGCGCCAATCTGCGCTCAACGCTCCTACCGCGCGCGATCGAGGTGGATGTCGATACGGCCGCGCAGGAAATCACTGCGCTGTCGAGCGAAATATCGGCCACCTTGCCGGTCGGCCACGAGGCCGCTGAACGCGGCCAGCACCTGCTGAACAAAGCGCAAAACATCCTTCAGAATGATCCATCGCGGACCGCCGAAGTCGATTATTATCTGCAACAAGTGCGCCGGATTGTACAGCGCACACGGCAAACGAACACCTATTCCACGCTTTATCACCGGCGGCTGATCCTATACCTGGCAGCCTGGGCAGCGCTTGCGATCACTGTGCTGGCGGCGCGCTATCTTCTTCAAGCCGAACTGCTTGCCTTGTTGGAAGAATTTTTTTGGACGGGCGGCGACGCGCCCTGGGTGCAGTATGGGCCGATGGCGATCGGCGCCTTCTTTGCCGGTGCATTGGGTGCGGCATTGGGCATTCTGCTCAACATGCGCCCACGCGGCAAAAGAATATGGTTATTTCGACCGGAAATATGGACTGCGCGGGTTGTTATTGCCTTTGCTAGGCGCGATCTTTGGACTGTTGCTGGCGCTGCTTTGGGCGACCGCCTGTCATTTTCTTGGTCTGGATGGCGCCAATTTCTGGGTCAGTTTGCTCCCTGCGCTCGCTGCGTTTATGGCAGGATTTAGCCAGGAATGGCTATACGGCGCCCGCTAAGCGGGATAGCATCGTCCTCATGACTTACTTAACCTCATGACTGACCTGACCTCGCCATGACCTATATAGAAGTCGTCGTCAACGTTCCGATCCGACGCAGCTTTCGACCCCAGACCGCGCCGCCCCCAGAGGATGGTGAAGAAAACGGGGAAACGCTTCAGACTTATCACTATCACCTGCCGCCGGAGCTTGAAAATGTCGTCGCGCCGGGCCATCTGGTGTGGGCGCCGTTTGGCGCACAGGAAGTGCAAGCGATCGTCCTGCGTCTTGCCCCAACGACGCCGGTGCAGACAAAAGCCATCCTGCGTCTGGCGCGTCCCGAACCGGTGCTGACCACGTCGCAAATCGAGCTTGCCGCCTGGATTGCGGAAATGTACGTGGCGCCTTTCTCTGAAACGATCCGGCTGTTCCTGCCGCCTGGGTTGTTGAGCAGAGCGACGCGCGCCCCAGCCGCGCGTGTGCGCCGCGAGCTACGCGTGGGGCTGGCCACGATGCCGGAAGCCGCGCGCACACAGCTTGTCACCCTGGGGCGCGCCACGGCTCAAGCCGATGTGCTGGCTTGGCTGCTGGCGCATCGCCAGGAGACGGCGTCGGTGGCCGAGTTGCAGGCGGCTTGCGGTCTGCGCTCTGACAGCGCGATTCAATCACTAAAAAAGCATGGCGCTGTTGCCGTCGAAAAGCGGCAAGTTGCCTTGCAGATAGATGACGCCGCCGCCACGGAACTGCTCCTGAATCTACGCGGCGCCGCCAAGTATCGCCCGATTATCGATGCACTGGCTACGGCTGGACAGCCGCTTTGGAAGCAAGAGCTGAACGCGCTGGCGCCCGCCGGGCTGTCAGTGTTGCGCGAGTTGCAGGCCGCCGGCATCCTCACCCTGCGCGAGGAGGTCTTCTTCCGCGACCCGCTGCTCGGACGCAGCTATCCCATCACACAGGCGCCCGCGCTCACTTCGGAACAAGCCACCGTCTGGGCTCACATTCGGCGCGAAGGCATGGGCAAGCCCGGTGGTGCAACCTTTTTGTTGCACGGCGTCACCGGCAGCGGCAAAACCGAGATTTACCTGCGCGCCATCGATGCGACCATACAGCGTGGACAGCAAGCGATTGTGCTGGTGCCGGAGATCGCACTCACCCCACAGACCGTGGCGCGCTTTGCCGGGCGCTTTCCCGACCGCGTGACAGTGATTCACTCGGAATTGAGCACGGGCGAACGCTATGATGTCTGGCGCGGCATCCGTGAGGGTCGGTATGATATTGTCATCGGTCCGCGCAGCGCGCTGTTTGCTCCTGTGCCCGCGTTAGGACTGCTTGTCATCGATGAGGAGCATGAGGCTACCTACAAACACGATACAGAAGCATGGGGTGGGGCCAGAGCCTTCTACGATGCCCGCACTGTGGCGCGACGCATGGCGGCCACTTTAGGCTGCACCCTGATTTTTGGTTCGGCGACGCCAAGTCTGGAAACCTATTGGGCCGCGCAACAGGGGGAGATCATCCTGCTGGAAATGGCGCAGCGCGTCCTGGGGCACCGCAGCATGGATGCCGGCGACGCCGGGGCCGAGACGCCATATGCTGAATTGCCGCCGGTGGAAGTGGTGGATATGCGCCAGGAGCTGCGCGCCAACAACCGCAGCATTTTTAGCCGCAGCCTGTCGTCGCAACTGCTAAGCACGCTGGAAGGGCGCGAACAGGCGATCCTCTTTCTCAACCGGCGTGGCACGAACACATTTATCCTGTGTCGCGATTGCGGGTACGTGGAAATGTGCAAATCCTGCGATGCGCCGCTCACCTACCACACGGATGCGACGGGCAGCACGGCGCGACTTGTCTGCCATCATTGCAACCGGACGTATCCTGTGCCGCAGATCTGCCCCGCCTGCAAGAGCAAACGCATCCGCTTCTTTGGCGCCGGCACCGAACGGATCGAAGAGGCAGTCAAAGAGATTCTCCCCGCGGCGCGCGTTTTGCGATGGGACGCCGACACCACGATGCGCAAAGGCAGTCACGAGCAGATCATGGCCGCCTTTGCCGCCCACGAGGCTGACATCCTGATCGGCACCCAAATGATCGCCAAAGGGCTGGATCTGCCCTTGGTGACATTAGTTGGCGTCGTCTCGGCAGATATTGGCCTGTTCCTGCCGGATTTTCGCAGCAGCGAACGCACTTTCCAATTGCTCACGCAGGTGGCCGGTCGCGCCGGTCGCAGCGCGCGCGGCGGCCGCGTTGTGATCCAGACTTACCAGCCCGATCACTATGTTATCCAGGCCGCGGCGCGTCACGATTATCAGGGCTTCTACGCGCGTGAACTTGCGTTTCGCCGCGAGCACGGCTATCCGCCGCTGCGTCGGTTGGCGCGTCTTATCTACTGGGAGAAGCGGCTGGATCACGTTAAGCAGGAAACGAATCGCATGGCAGCGACCCTGCGTCATCGGCTGCAGACCCTGGGATTGGAAGGACAGGCAGCCAGTGTGCTTGGGCCGGCGCCGGCATTTTTCGAGCGCTATCGCGGCTATTATCGCTGGCAATTGATCTTGCGCGCCCCGGATCCATCCGCCGTGTTGCGCGGTCTGGAAATCCCCTTTGGATGGCGCGTCGATGTTGACCCGCTTTCACTTTTATAGCATGGTGGACATCAAGGCGAAACAGGTGTTTTTTGTGCGTTTGACAGGACAAACCTATCTCCCTACAATCTCATGCCATGAACTCACACGAGTCAAACCGATCCAAAGACATGGAGAGCTTGCCCGCATCCACCGCCCAGCATAGATGGCTCACGCTCAAAGAAGCAAGTGAATTTTTGGGAGTGCACTTCACCACATTGCGCGGGTGGGCGGATCGGGGGACGATCCCCGTGTTTCGGACGCCGGGCGGTCATCGGCGCTTCAGCCATGACGATCTGCGCCGCTTCTTGGCCGAACGTGCGCAAACACTGCCGGCGCCCAATGGGAGTATGTGGGTGGAAGCGGCAGTGGGCAGAGCCCGCGCCGAATTGCAGCGCGTCGATTTCGGGACGCAGCGTTGGCATCATTCAGTCGACGCCACCGTTGACCAGATGCGGCGCGAGCGCGGGCGCACATTATTTGCACTGGCGATCTCCTTTGTAATGAAACCCCAGCAGCGCGGCAATCTGCTTGAAGCGGGGCGCGAGTTGGGCAGACAGTATGGCGTAGAAGCCGCGCTGAGCAGCATCACACTGGCGGAGACCGGGCGGGCGGTGCAGTTTTTTCGCAAACACCTGATCGGCACGGTGCGCTCCAGTGAGACCGAGCAGCCCGATATCGACGACATCCGCGTCGAACGGTTGCTCGATCACTTTCTCGACGAAGTGCTCTATGCTGTATTGGAGGGCTATGAAGTTGAGATGAGCGCAGACGCCAAAGTAGTAGAGGGGCCGCATGGTTGAGTGGCTGTCTGTAGCTGATCTGTGCTTGACATCAAATCGCCGGTTAGCCGTCGGGCGCTGCTAAACATGGCGTGTTATGGTCTGAGATCGCCACACCCCCGGACCGGCTGGCTTTGGGGTCCGTTTCAAGTTTTTGTTACGTCCCCGGCACTGGTCAGACGCGGCCCTGTTCAACCAAGTCCGCTTGACCAGTGCCGGGGACGTTCTCACCAAAATTCTGACACGCACCCCTAGCTTTTTTTGGCCTTGCAATGCCTGAATCAAGCTGCTATAATGCTGAACCTACACGCGTGACTAAAAGAAGGTAGATTTACCATCGACATAAGTGGTCGAATTTGCAGTTTTTGCTGATGGAAAAAATGCGGTATACTATTTGTGCTGTTGATTTCCCATCACGAGGGCTGTGCAAAGTCCAAATATATTCCACGATTTCCACGACAAGGGGAGGTTTCTATGCTTAACCGGAGGATTTGGGTTGTAGCGCTGGTCGCTCTGCTGTTGATGTCGAGTTTGGCCGGCTGCGCGATAGGCGATGTTGCTGCGCCTGATCGCGAAGTGCCAATCAGCGTCGATGCTGCCCTCGAAGGGCAAAACGCAGGGATGGCTGGTCTGATGGCAGGGAAGGTCACCTGGAGCGAGGCTCAACTGAGCAGTTTCCTCACTGAGCTGCTGCGGGCAAACACAGGCCCGAACCAGCCGGTGGACGCCATCACCGTATGGCTCGAGCCGGACAACATGGTTCATGCGCGCATCGCGCTCAAGGACGGTGTATTGCTGGGTGGCAATAACATTGATCTTACGGGCAAGATCATGGTGAAGGATGGCCGCGTGATGGTTGACATGACCGACGCCGGCGCCAATGGCATGATGGTCAGTGGCCCGCTGATGGGCTTGATCAGCAGCTACATCAACGGCGCGCTGGCCGGTGTTGGCGTGGCCGCCGATGTCATGACGGACGATGGCAACATCACGATCAGCATGGCCGGCATGTAACTCCCGGTTCTGTTGCTGCTTTTAACAACTGAATAGCTTCTCAATTGGATCGGCGAAAGTCACCTGGATTCAGAACTGCAAATCCAGTATGCTGACGCATCAGATCTGAAACGAATCATCAGAAAGCTCGGAATGTGCCTCCACGTTCCGAGCTTTCTTTTCGATTTGACATGCTGCTTGGGCTTGTCTACAATCGCGAATGGTTTACTACGCCAAAACCGAACGAACTGGAATCCTACATGGCCGAACGTATCTTAGTTGTCGAGGACGATCGTCGCATCCGCGACTTGTTGCGGCGTGGGCTGATCTTTGAAGGCTATAGCGTTGACACTGCTGAGGATGGCGAAACCGCGCTGCACGTCGCACGCGAAACACCGCCAGACGCTGTGATTCTGGATATCATGTTGCCCAAAATGGACGGCCTGGAAGTTTGCCGTCGTCTGCGCAGCGCCTCGAACGTCCCGATTATGATGTTGACGGCGCGCGATTCTGTGCCGGATCGCGTCACCGGGTTGGACGCCGGCGCTGATGACTACATGGTCAAACCTTTTGCCTTCGACGAATTGCTGGCTCGTCTGCGCTCGCTTTTCCGACGTCACCGCATGGAAACCGCCCCCGACGTCTATCGCTATGGGGATCTCGAACTGAACCCGCGCTCGCGCCAAGTCTTTCGTAACGGCGATTTGATCGAGTTGACCGCCAAGGAGTTCGATCTGCTTGAGCTTTTCTTGCGCCACCCAAGTCAGGTGCTGACGCGTGAAATGATCTATGAGCATATCTGGGAGTATGATTTTGGCGGAGAAAGCAACATCATTGAGGTGTATGTTCGCTATCTGCGCACCAAACTGGAAGCCGGCGGCAAGTCTCGCCTGATCCAGACCGTGCGCGGCGTCGGCTACGCGCTGCGTGACAATTGAGGAAAGGCCAGACCCATGCCGCCGGACGCGGTGGACATGGCGGCGTGGATGGCGGTTGTCATAAGCCGCCAAACTGAACGGCCCAACCATCTCACATGACTATTCGTCTTCGTCTCACCCTGTGGTACACGGCGCTTCTCGGCATTACGCTGATTCTATTTAGCGTCACCGTCTATTCGGCGTTGACTGCCAACGTGCGTTTCCAACTTGAACAGAGCGCCGCGCTGCAGGCGCGTAACATTGCCAGCGCCGTCGTCCAGCAATTTCAAGGGGATGTGGTCGTCTTTCGCAATCGCGCCGACAACGTTTTCTTTCCCCAGGTGGAGCTATTCGCCTCCTCAGTTGGCGCCCAGCTTTTAGACATCGACGGCAACGTCCTCAAACGCAGTGAAAACCTCGGCGACATCCCGATCCCCCATCACGCCGAGACGATGCCCCACATCCATGCCCGGAAAGACGATCGCTTCTACTATGTAACCTCTGAGGGCGCCGCCTTCCTGGTCTATACGGTGCCCCTGGTAGTCAACGATGAGTTGATGGGCGCGGTGCAACTCATCCAGTCTGTAACCACCGCTTTGACTGCGCTGACACAAGTGAATCGGTACCTGATTCTCGGCACTACGATCAGCATCCTGCTGGCAGCGATTGTCGGGGCCTTTCTGGCGCGCCGCGCGTTGGCCCCGATCGACACGATTACCGAAACGGCTAACGCCATCACGCGCACGCGTGACCTGGGCAACCGCATCGACATCCGCGACAATGCCAGCGAGGTCGGTCGCCTGGCGGCTACATTTAACGAAATGCTGGATCGGATTCAGCGCCTGTTCCAAGCCCAGGAGCGGCTCATCGGCGATGTAAGCCACGAATTACGCACCCCGCTCACGACGATCCAGGGCAATATCGAATTGCTGCAACGTATGGCGGCTTCGCCTTCCGGCGGGGCGTTGCGCCTTGAAACCGCGGCCGAATTGTTCAAAGAGTCCCTAGGCGAAGTTCAGGCCGAATCCGAACGTATGAACAAGATGATCGGCGACCTGCTGCTGCTGGCACAGGCCGACAGCGGCGCACTCCAGATTCAAATGGCGGGCGTCGAGATGGATACGGTGCTGCTTGAGGTTTATCGCCAGACCCGACGGCTGGTCGAGCACCACAAAGGGCGGGCCGATGCATTGGAGATAAGGCTGGGCAGTGAAGATCAAGCGCTTGTGCGCGGCGACCGCGACCGCTTACGCCAGGTGCTGGTCAACCTCGCCGAGAACGCCGTCAAGTATACGCATGAGGGAGGCGTCGTCACCTTCAGCCTGGAAAATCAGACGGGCTGGGTGCTCATCAGCGTGGCCGATACCGGCATTGGAATCAGCGCGGAACAGCAGGCGCTGATCTTCGACCGCTTCTATCGCAGCGACAAGGCGCGCAGCCGCGAACTGGGCGGCAGCGGGCTTGGCCTGAGCATTGCGCAACGCATCGCCCACGCGCACAACGGCAAGATCACGGTTTCCAGCCAGGTCGGCGTGGGCAGCACCTTCACGCTGTGGCTGCCGGAACTCCAGGAAACACCCTCAGAGACGCCGATCAACCTGAAGCACACGGTCATTGCTGGGACACAATCATTACCGGGGCACAATAGCACTGCCGCGTAGCAGTAGAGCGACGAGGAGCAACGTGGCACTCAACGCCACCGCCAGACTTCCCCACGCCGACACATTGAGCCAGAGCAATTGCGGCCAGCCTAGCATCGGCGCCACGCCCAACCCCAGCAGGCCGCCCACCATCACAAGTACGCCGCCCACCCACAGCGCGTTGAGCCAACGCACCAGAGCCGAGGCCGACAACAGCCGCGCCTCCAGCAGACCAAGCAGCGCGGTGCTCACCCACATCAACAGAAACACATGCAGATAGAAAATTCGTAGTTGCCCGCCCGCGCTTTGTTGCCAGACGCCAGGCCACAACAGAAATGCGGCGACCGCGATCACACTTGCCAGGCCCGCTCCCGCCAGCCACAGTAGTTGCGGGAATTTGCGCCGATGCCGCCAGAACTGGACCCCATGCACACCGAGCAAGAGGGCGGCGCTGGCGTTCGCCACCGCGGCCACCCAAAACAGCGAGGCAGGCAACACAGCCGGCGACATGCCCAGCAGAAAGGTTGGCGCGAGGAGCAGCGCCAGGCTGAAAGTCGGTCGCCACCCCTGCGGTGTTGAACCCGTTGCGTCCACATGCGACCAGAGCAGCCCCAGCAGCGCCAGACCAAACCACCCAACGGCAAACAAATCCAGAAACTGATGGAGAAACAACTGCTGCAAAAATGGATGCTCGGCGCGGGTGAACACCACGCCCACCAACCCTACCGCGCCCAGCGACGCCAGCAGCAGCAACGCAAGCGCCCAGTCCCACAACTGCACCGCAAGGGAGCGGGTGGTCAGTCTGCGTGTGGTAAATACATAGAGACCGACAAAATAGAACCAGGTCAAGCCATTCATGGTGGACACCATCGCGCCAAGCGGCAGCCGCGCCGCGCCGATGGTCGTCAGCCCATAGCCATTTGCCCAGAACGCCGGAAAGCTCAGAAACGCCATGCCCGCGGTCAGCGCCATCTGCACGCTGACCCCGCGCGGCAAGGGGCGACCAGTGTGGCGCGGCAAGTCGGCCCAAATCATCGCCATCAGCGCCAGCGTCACCCAGCCAAAGTACATCAGATGGCTGTGGGCGTGCCGTATTGCGCCAAAATTTTGCGCCCATGTGGGAAAGCCATAAACCATGCCAAAGCGCATCAACACACCCGTCCACGCCGCAACCACCAGCGCTGTCACGGCCAGGATCAAGAACCGGCGCACTTGTCGATAAGCCATTGTAGACATCCTCTCACAACTCGCACCGATTTTTCCATCACTCTATCGTAAAGAGGTGCGTCCTGCTGGAACTAATGTCACGCTCTATACGTCTACTGCTGCTGCGGAAAAAATTGCACTCTCTAGCTGGGAGGCGCCACAAGTGTTTGCCGCCCCCTTCGACGCTGACGCAAAGGGTCTGGCGCAACAGGGTGTGCGCGATCGGTGCCGGGGGCGTTCTCACCAAATTCTGATAGGCGCCAATTTCATAGTCCAAGGTATTGACAGCCATGACGCATTGCGTTATACTGCTGATTGTAACGCACTGCGTTATAAACGTTAGCGTATAAAATGTATGAACGCAGAATCGTTCTGAAATTCGAGGAGTAACAATAATGAGTGACAAAGTAACCATGAACATCGACTTACGCAATGTGCAGGAACAGGTTGAGGATAGCGTCAAGCAGGCGCAGACCTTTAGCCGCAAAGCCGTGTTGGCCTACGCTGGTATGTGGGGCCTTGCCTATGACAAAGCGCAGGAATTCTGGGCCGAGGGCGGCAAGCTGATCGAGAAAGCCGAAAAGCGCGGTGAAGAACTCGAAACCGGCTGGATGAATCAGTTCAACAAGGTGCAGGAAAAGCCCGAAGTCAAGCGGGTTGTCGACTATGTCGAAGATCAGGTCGACCATGTAGGCAAGAATGCAAAGTCGGTCGTGGCTGAGGTCGAGAAATTCTTGGGCCAATTCCAACCAGGGACGAATGTACAATCAGCAGTGAAGGACGTCGCCATCGAAGTGCAGGCTGCGATCGCTGAGGCCGTGGTCGAGGGCTACGACGAGATGCCTGCCAAAGATGTGATCGCCATGCTCCCTTCATTCTCGAAGGAAATGTTGCTGAAGGTGCGTGAGTACGAGATCGCGAACAAGAATCGCGTCACCGTCTTGCGCGAAATTGATGCAGTGCTTGAAACTCCTGTGGAACAGGCGGAAGTGGTTGCCGCCTGATCTGGGTTCTCCTTTCTCCTTCGTGGTGTGGGTTGAATAGGTTGTGAGGAAACGCTCCGGCAATTTGCCGGAGCGTTTCCTCTGCCTCCACGTGTTTCTCCTCTCTTGCCCGCTGATCTATACTACCTGCAATCACATTCCGCCCACCAATTCCACTCAGGAACTCATGATGCAGGGAATGACTAGAAGCCCATCGGTTGTATCGCGGCGTATCACCGGCACGATCTTTTTCAGCGAAAGCATCTTCAGCGCGGCATTGATTGCGACGGTGACGCTGCTCTCCGTCAACGCGTCTCTGCTGAGCGGCACAGATACGCTGGCCGGCCTGCCGACGACGCTGGGTCTGGTCGGGCGCGCAACGCTGGCGGTGCCGATGGGCTGGCTGATGGATCGTTCCGGACGCCGGACAGGCATGGTGCTTGGCTACAGCATGGGTGTGCTCGGCATGGTGACCGGCATCCTGGCTGTGCAGACTTTTTCGTTTGTCTTGCTGTGTGTGAGTACGGCCATCATCGGCGTCAACAACGCCACCAGCCAGCAAGCGCGCTTTGTCGCCGCGGAGGTGTGGCCGCCTCATCAGCGCGCCCGGATCATCGGCTTTATTGTCTTTGCCGGCACGGTGGGCGCGGTGGGTGGGCCGCTGCTCGTAGCGCCGACTTCGGCGCTGGCAGTACAGTTGGGCTTTGAGCCAAACGCCGGGCCGTATTTGCTTGGTGTGGGTTTGTTGGCAATCTCTGCACTGACGGTGATGGTGTTTTTGCGCCCCGACCCGCTGCGTTTTGGCAAGCAGTTCGACACACCATCGCTCGACGCCGAGGGCAACGAGTTGGCTAGCCGGCCTATGCGCGCCATCTTTGCCAACCACACCGTACAGCTTGCCGTGGCATCGATGGTGGTCGGCCAGTTGGTGATGACGCTGATCATGGTGATTACGCCTGTGCACATGCACCACGCCAACCATTCCAACGGTGAGATTTCCCTGGTATTCATGGCGCATACGCTGGGCATGTTTGGCTTTGCCTTTCTCACCGGCTGGCTGATCGGCCAACTGGGCGCGCTGCCCATGATCGCGTTTGGCGCAGCCGTGCTCGTGATTTCCAGCGTTATGGTGGCGGTGGCGGCAAATCTGCTGGCGTTGGTTGTGGCGCTCTTTCTGCTGGGGCTGGGATGGAGCTTCTGCTTCGTCGCCGGTTCGTCGCTGCTGACCAGCGCTCTCCATCCAACCGAACGCGGGCGCGTCCAGGGCGCCAACGACACGTTGGTGGCGCTGGCGTCGGGCGCCGGCAGCCTCTCGACCGGGGCCATCTTTGCCAGCGGCGGCATGATCGCCATCGGCGCAGTGGGGCTTGGCATCACCCTGGTCTTCGTCGCCGCGGCCGCGTGGCTGAACCAACAACGTAGACTGCCAGCAGTCGAGGCCAGATGATGGCAGGTGTGATCACAACACTGAAAGTGCAGAAGAATAACCAGGAGCGCGTCAGCGTTTTTCTGGACGGCGAGTACGCCTTTGGCGTGACGCTGGATGTCGCTGCTCGACTCCATAAAGGACAGCATCTGAGCGACGCTGAAATTGACGGTTTACGCACGCAGGACGATGTCGATAAGGCGTATCAGGCGGCGCTCCATTTTCTGGCGACGCGGCCGCGCAGCCGCGCCGAAGTGGAGCGCCGCCTGGAGCACAAAGGTCATGCGCCCGAAGCCATCGCCGCCGCGCTGAGCCGCCTCGAACAGCGCGACTATGTCGACGACGACGCCTTTGCCACGTACTGGGTGGACAATCGCAGCCGTTTTCGCCCACGCAGCGCGGCCGCTTTGCGCTACGAGCTGCGCCAGAAAGGCGTGGACGCCGAGTCCATCCAGGCGGCGACGGAAGAGTTGGACGAAGTCGCCGCAGCCTGGACTGCTGTAGAAAACAAGCTCAACCGCTGGCAGGAATTGGCAGAAGAAGAACTCGAACAAAAAATTATTACTTTCCTGGCCCGACGTGGTTTCAACTTTGCCATTGCCCGGCAGGCCGCACGCCGCGCCTGGCGCGAGCTTCACCCAACGGACGAACCATGAGTGTTCGAAAACGCAAGCCTCGCATCGTCGTACGTATGTGGACGCCAGAAGACATCCCTGGCATCGTGGCGTGTCACCGCGCCGCCTATCCTGAATATCCCAAAAGCGCCTATTACAACGAGCGCTTTTATGAGATGCAATACGCCGCCTTTCCCGAAGGGCAATATCTCGCCGAAGCGGATGGCATCATCGTAGGCTACGTCACTTCGTTGATCGTCCAGCTTGACGACGACGCCCACTGGTACACTTACGAGGAGATCACCGGCGGCGGCACCTTTAGCACGCACGACCCATCCGGCGACACCCTTTACGGCGCTGACATCGGCGTCCGCATCGAGTATCGGCGCATGGGCGTTTCGAAGGCGCTCTATGAAAAGCGCATTTCGTTGATGAAACGCTACAATCTGCGCCGCATGGTCGCCTATGGTCGCATCCCCGGCTACACCGAGTTCGCCGGCAAGATGACGGCTGAAGAATATGTGCAAAAAGTCTTGGCCGGTGAGCTGACCGATCCGTCGTTGTCCGCACATTTGCGTGCGGGATACACGGTGCGCCGCGTCCTGCTCGACTTTCTGTGGGATGATTCCAGCCTCAATTATTCCACGCTGCTGGAAATGCCCAACCCAAACTACCAGCCGGAAAAGCGCAAGATCGCCGCGGCGCCGCTGCAACGCGTGGTGCGACGCATCCGTGTCTGTGCGGCGCAGTGGTTCATGCGCCCCATCCACTCCTGGGATGAGTTCGAGCAGACCGTCAACTTTTTTGTCGACACGGCCAACACCTATCACTCGCACTTTCTGCTCTTCCCGGAACTTTTTACAGCACAACTTTTCACAATTATGCCGCCAGATTTAGACTCGCGTGCTGCCATCCGCCGGCTGGCTTCAATGACCGACCGCTACATTGCCCTCTTCCGCGACCTGGCGGAGAAGCACGGCCTCTACATCATCGCCGGCTCGCAGCCTGAACTGCGCGATGGGGAGATCTACAACGTGGCCTATCTCTTCACGCCGAGCGGCCAATATTACAGCCAGGATGCACTGCACATTCCGCCGATCGAGCGCACCGACTTCGACATCGAGCCGGGTGAGGAGATCAAGGTCTTTGACACGCCGCTGGCGCGCATCGGCATCCAGGTCGGGTACGACGTCGAGTTCCCCGAATTGTCGCGCCTGCAGACGCTCTCCGGCGCGGAGATCATTTTCATCCCCTATAGCACCGACGAACGCAAAGCTTTTGACCGCATCCGCTACACCGCGCAGGCGCGCGCGGTCGAGAATTTCATCTACACAGTGATCGCGGGCAACGTGGGCAATCTGCCCGCGTCCAAAAATTACCTAATCAACTACGGACAGGCCGGCGTCTTCACGCCCAGTGACTTTGCCTTCCCGCCCGCGGCGACGGCAGGCGCCAGCGAGGCCAACGTCGAAACCGTGCTCATCACCGACCTTGACCTCACCTCGCTGGTGCAACAACGTGATCTCGCCACCGTGCGCCACCTGTACGACCGCCGCTCCGATTTGTACGACGTGCGCGCTAAGCGGCTGGTAAAGATCGTGCGCACGGAATGAGAAAAGATGGTGCGCGGCCAGCGCGAATCGAGCGGATTCGCGCTGGCTTTTCTGCTTTTGATCCGCGTTGATCCGCCAAATCCGCGTCATCCGCGTGCTATCCCATTGATTCGGACGAATGAGGAGTTTGCATGTCACGGACATTTCAGTTCAAGCTTGGCGACGACGAACGCACCGTGCAGGTGGAGCGAGAAGGCGAGCAATGGCTGGTGCGCATAGGCGAGCGCGCCTTGACGCTGACCGCGCAGGCGGGCGAGGCAGGCCGCCTTGATCTGTGCGTGGATGGCCAGTGGCGCCGCGTCTATGCGGCGCGCCAGCGCGACCGCACCTACGTCTGGCTCGACGGCGACGTATGGACGCTGGACAAACCCGACCCGCGCCGGCGCAGCGCCCAACCGCTTGCCAGCGGCGGCGCACTCGAAGCCGCTATGCCCGGTCGCGTCCTGGATGTCCTGGTCGCTGCAGGCGACGCGGTCAAGCGCGGAGCTACGCTGGTGCTGCTGGAAGCGATGAAAATGGAATTGCGCATCCAGGCGGCCGCCGACGGACAAGTCACCCGCATCCATGTCAAGCCGGGTGAAGTCGTCGAGCGAGGACAGTTGTTGGTCGAAGTAGATGAATCACCCAGCGATCCGTAGGTCGGGCTATCAGCCCGACGTGTCCTGACGTGTCCCGACGTTAATTTTGCTCAGGTAAGAAGTCACACGCGCCCTCCACAATTATTCTGCATCCCACGAGTATGGTAGAGTGAATCGGTTTTGCTGACATCGTGCGGCTTATGACGCGACGCGACTTCCCACCACGCGCCGCCCACCACTGGCTTTGCTCTTCTGTCAGTCAATTCCAACCATCGAACGCGTAACAATGCGCTTATCGTGGAGCACGCTTTGTTGTCGGGACCACTCTAGAGACAAGCAGGATCAGGAACGTTTGCGCCAGTTTAGGAAGGAGCACTCTTGAACAACGGTTTACCCGTGATCGGGGAATGGGTTAGCACAGGCGGCGCCGTCTATTTGACGCCCGACCGCTTGCCGGCCGCCATCGCAGCCTACCGCTCGCCTGCTTTCGTGGTGCGCGACGGGCCTGCGGGTTCTGTAGGCGTTGGCATCGGCGGCGCTGTACAGTCGCCCGCACGTGTAAATGGCGCCAACGGCCTTGATTATCCGTGTCTCGGCATCCTCCCTGCCCTCTATCCCGAATGGTTGGGTGACCGGGCTTTTCTCGAAGCTCACGGCCTGCGTTTCCCCTACGTGGCTGGTGCGATGGCGCGCGGCATCGCCTCAGAAGCGCTGGTCATCGAAATGGCGCGTGGCAGGATGTTGGGCTTTTTTGGCGCGGGCGGGCTAAGCCCGGCGCGCGTCGAACAGGCGCTTGCCGCGCTGCGCGAGACGCTTGGCGACGCGCTGCCCTGGGGCTGCAATCTGATCCACTCGCCGCAAGAGCCCACGCTGGAGAGCACCGTCGTCGCGCTGTTGCTGCGCTACCAGGTGCGCCGTGTGGAGGCCTCGGCCTTTATGTCACTCACGACGGCGGTGGTGCGCTATGCTTTTAGCGGCGTCGTACGCGACGGCGCCGGGCAGGTTTACCGCACCAATCACGTCTTCGCCAAAATCTCACGCCCCGAAGTGGCCCAGCATTTCATGTCACCGCCACCGCAGGCCATGCTCGACGCGTTGGTGCAGGCCGGCGAACTGACCGCAGAGGAAGCTGCGCTGGCCCGTTACTTGCCTGTGGCGGAGGACATCACCGTAGAGTCCGATTCAGGCGGACACACCGACAACCGGCCGCTCGGCTCGCTCTTCCCGACGATCGCCCAGTTGCGCGACGAGCTGAGCGCGCGTTTTGGCTATACGCGCCCGATCCGCGTGGGCGCCGCCGGCGGGTTGGGCACACCGGAATCCGTGGCGTCCGCCTTTGCGTTGGGTGCAGCCTATGTGCTCACCGGTTCGGTCAACCAAAGCTGCCGCGAGGCCGGCGTCTCCGACGACGTCAAGGCAATGCTGGCCCTGGCCGAGCTCGCCGACATGACGATGGCGCCTTCCGCCGACATGTTTGAACTGGGCGTCAAGGTGCAGGTGCTCAAACGAGGCACGATGTTTGCCTCCCGCGCCGCCACCCTCTACAGCCTGTACACCCGTTTCCCTTCACTCGAAGCCATCCCGGCCGACGAGTTGGCGCGCATCGAGCAGCAGATCTTCCGCCAGCCGGTGGGCGAGGTATGGGAGGATGCACGCCAGTTCTTCGAGGTGCGCGCCCCGCATGAGATCGAACGCGCCGAGCGCGACCCCAAGCACAAGATGGCGCTCGTCTTTCGCTCCTATCTGGGACGCTCCAGCCGCTGGCCGATCGACGGCGACAGCAGCCGGCGTCTCGACTATCAAATCTGGTGTGGCCCGGCCATGGGCGCGTTCAACGCCTGGGTCAAAGGCTCTTTTTTGGAAAAACCGGAAAACCGGACGGTGGTGCAGGTGGCGCGTAACCTTCTCGAAGGCGCAGCGTATGTCACGCGCGCGTCTCAACTGCGCAGCTACGGCGTCCCGGTTCCTGCGGCAGCTTTCGCCTTTCCGCCGCGACCATTGCAGTAGGTCGGGGTTTTCAGTCTGAAAGCTGTGGCATCCTCCATTCCATCGCCCCAGACAAACTAGAATAAATTGGCAACTATTCGTCCCTCGTCAATGTCGGACGGGATTAAAAGTGATGCGTCAGGTTCATAAGGACTAAAAACAATCAATGAGTAACCAAAGAGAACACCGTGAGTCTGCCTCCCCAGCCATTGCAGTCGTCGGTGTCAGTGCACTCTTTCCTGGTTCGAGTGATGTGCGTGGATTTTGGCGCAGCATTCTCGAAGGCCAGGATCAGATCAAAGAAATTCCCTCCAATTATTGGCTGATCGAGGACTATTACGACCCCGACCCCGCCGCCCCCGATAAAACGTATGGCAAACGCGGCGCTTTTCTCGGTGAAGTGCCTTTCGACGCTATGGCTTACGGCGTCCCACCCAATGTCGTCCAGCAAACGGACACCAGCCAACTGCTTGGTCTGATCGTGGCGCAGCAAGTGCTGGAGGATGCCGCGGGTGGCGATTTTCAGCACCTCGACAAGAGCCGCATCAGCGTCATCCTGGGCGCCACCGGCGCCACGGAACTGGTCGTCCATCTCGGCTCGCGTTTGCAGCGCCCGATCTGGCTCAACGCGCTGCGCGCCAATGGCATCCCTGAGGACGAAGCGCAGGCCATCTGCAACCGCATCGCCGATTCCTACGTGCCTTGGACCGAGGCTTCCTTCCCTGGGCTGCTCGGCAATGTGATCGCCGGACGCATTGCCAACAAGTTTGACCTGGGCGGCACCAACTGTGTCGTCGATGCCGCGTGCGCCAGTTCGCTCTCCGCACTGGCGATGGGGCTGAGCGAACTCCACCTGCACCAGGCGGACATGGTGATCGTCGGCGGCGTGGACACGCTCAACGACATTCTGATGTATATGTGCTTCAGCAAAACGCCCGCGCTCTCGGCCAGCGGCGACTGCCGCCCCTTCTCCGACCAGGCGGACGGCACGATCCTGGGCGAAGGGTTGGGAATGTTGGCGTTGCGCCGGCTGGAGGACGCCGAACGCGACGGCGACCGCATCTACGCTGTGATCCGCGGGCTGGGCTCCAGTTCCGACGGTAAAGGCACCGCCGTCTATGCCCCCAAAGCCTCCGGACAGGCGCACGCTGCGCCGCGCCTATGCGGTGGCCGGTTATTCGCCGCGCACGGTGGAACTGCTTGAAGCGCACGGCACCGCCACCAAAGCGGGCGATGCGGCCGAATTCAGCGGCGCCAGCAGCGTCTTTGCCGAAGCCGATCCGGAGAGCAAGCAGTGGTGCGCCATCGGCTCGGTCAAGTCGCAGATCGGTCACACCAAGGGTGCGGCCGGCGCCGCCTCGCTGATCAAAGCGGTCCTGGCGCTCCATCACAAGGTATTGCCACCCACAATCAAGGTTGAGCGTCCGAACCCCAACCTCGCCGTCGAAGAGAGTCCTTTCTATATCAACACGCAGGCGCGTCCGTGGGTCCGTGACGGCAGTCATCCGCGCCGAGCAGGTGTTTCCTCCTTTGGCTTTGGCGGCAGCAATTTTCACGTTACGCTCGAAGAATATATTGGCCCCGCAGGCCACAAGGACGCGTTCCGTCCCTCGCCGACCGAGTTATTTCTCATCAGCCGTGACACCGTCCCGGAAATCATCACCGCGGCGCGGCATTTGACCACGGGCTTTGACGATACGGGCGGCTTCCAGTTCCTGGCCCGCTCCAGCCAATTGACCTTTGAATCTTCCCACCGGTTGCGCCTGGCTATTGTGGCGCGCGATTTCTCCGATCTGCGCGCCAAGCTGGACGCGGCCATCAAGGCGATCGAACGCGATGCTGCCGGCGCCCAACAGGCGCCTGGCGGCTGGTTTTACTCGGGCGACAGCACCCCGGCACGCACGAACAAATTGGCCTTTCTGTTTCCGGGCCAGGGCAGCCAGTATGTGGGGATGGGGGCCGACCTTGCGCTTGCTTTTGACCAGAGCCGCACCGTCTGGGACGAAGCCGCCAATCTGGAATTCGAGCAAGGGGGCCGTCTGCATGAAGTGGTCTTTCCGCAGCCGGTCTTCACCGAGGCTGACCGGGCCGCACAGGAAACTCGGCTGCGCGCCATCGAGTGGGCGCAGCCGGCGATAGGCGTGACGAGCCTGAGCCTGCTGACGCTCTTGTCGAAGCTGGGCATCACACCGGATGCGGTCGGCGGCCACAGCTTTGGCGAAGTGACGGCGTTGCACACAGCCGGCGTGCTCGATCGCAAAGCCTTCTTCTCGATTGCACGCAAGCGCGGCGAATTGATGGCCGAGGCGGCCGCCATGTTCCCCGGTGCGATGACGGCAATTTCCCATGCCGCGGACGCGGTGGCGTCGTTGATCGCCAATTGGAACACCGGCGTCGTGATTGCCAACCACAATAGCCCCGACCAGGTGGTCATTTCCGGCATCGAAAGTGCGATTCAGGCGACCGAGGAAAAGCTGCGCGAGGCTGCCATCCGCTTCCAGCGCC
Source organism: Candidatus Caldilinea saccharophila (assembly GCA_016710365.1). Classification (GTDB taxonomy): domain Bacteria; phylum Chloroflexota; class Anaerolineae; order Caldilineales; family Caldilineaceae; genus Caldilinea; species Caldilinea saccharophila. Next base: position 166,978 of record JADJVW010000006.1, read on the forward strand.
TGCCAGTTTCGACCGCCTTCCACTCGGCGGTCGTGCGACCGGCGGCTGCACCGTTCCGCGCCTTTCTGGACCACATCACGATCGGCAATCCGCTGGTGCCGGTCTATGCCAACAGCACAGCCGCCGTTTATTCGAGCGCACCGGACGCTATCCGCGAGACGCTCGCCGGCCAGATTGCCGAGCCGGTGCGCTTTGCCGAACAGATCGAGGCCATGTACGCGGCAGGCGTACGCACCTTTGTCGAAGTTGGCCCCGGCGCCGTTCTGACGAATCTGGTCAATAGCGCATTGAAGGATCGCCCCCATAACGCCATCGCGCTGGATCGCAAGGGACAAAATGGGTTGACCAGTTTGTGGCAAGGGGTGGCGCAACTGGCCGTCGCTGGCGTATCGGCGGCTATGGAGCAGTTGTGGGAAGGCGTCGCTTCTGGGGATGATCCGCGACTGCGCAAAACGCCCAAACTCGCGGTCAATCTCAGTGGCGTCAATTACGCCAAGCCCTACCCGCCAACCGGCGGCGTTGCTGGCCTTGCCGCACCCAATCCTTCCCGCAATGGAAATGGGAATTATGCGCCGGCCACTCATCAGCCTGCTGCGCCAGAAAAATCCGCGGTTGAAAATGGCCGCGCTGCCAGCCATGATTTAGATGCGTCGATTACGCCGCGTTTCACTCAGCCAGTCGCGCCGACGCTGCCGCCCATGACCCCACCACCACCATCACAACAACCCGCTGCTCCCGTCGCAGCCCCACCCGCGCCTGTGGCGGCGCCAACGTTGACGTCACCCCTCGCCCCTCGCCCCTCGCCCACACCGATTGCTGCTGCACCGGCTGCCCCAACCGCCGCAGCAGGTGACTCGCTCAGCTGGGTCAATGCGCTGCAGAATCTCCAGCAGCAGACCGCCGACGCCCACATGGCTTTCCTGCGCGTCGCCGAACAGTCGATGCGCAGCCTGGAAGCGATGATTGGGAGAGGCGAGGGGCGAGGAGCGAGTTCGGCGCCCGTGGCCACGTTTAGCCCCGCGCCGGCTGCCACGCGAGATGAGACCAGGAGAGCAGGAGACCAGGAGACAGCGAGAGAGGGAGACAAGGCAAGCAAAGAGGGTGAGGGAGCGACACTGCCTCCTGCCCTCCAATCTCTAAATTTTTCAATCTCACCTTCCCTCGAACCGCGAGAAGGAGAGACAGGAAGCGTCGCCGCCCCTCGCCCCTCGCCCCTCGCCCCTGATCTCCACGCCACCATGATGGCGGTCGTCACCGAGAAGACCGGCTACCCGACCGAGATGCTGGAGCCGGGCATGGCGCTCGACACCGACCTGGGCATCGACTCGATCAAGCGTGTGGAGATCCTCGCTGCGATGCGCGAGCGCGTGCCCAGCCTGCCGGAGTTCGACACGAATGTCATGGCCGGACTGCGGACCCTCGGCGAGATCGTGGCGTACATGGATGCGCAGTTGGGGGGGCAGAGACAAGGAGACCGGGAGACTGGGAGAGGGGGAGAGGGGGAGACCTCTACCGCCCCGCGCCCCGCGCCCCGCGCCCCTGATCTCCACGCCACGATGATGGCGGTCGTCACCGAAAAGACCGGCTACCCGACCGAGATGCTGGAGCCGGGCATGGCGCTCGACACTGATCTGGGCATCGACTCGATCAAGCGCGTGGAGATTCTCGCTGCGATGCGCGAGCGCGTGCCCAGCCTGCCGGAGTTCGACACGACGGTGATGGCCGGATTGCGCACGCTCGGCGAGATCGTGGCGTACATGGACGCGCAGCTTGGGGGCGCGGGAAGACAAGGAGACCAGGAGACAAGGAGACAAAAAGAGGGGGAGACAGGGAGCGTCGCCGCCCCTCGCCCCTCGCCCCTCGCCCCTGATCTCCACGCCACCATGATGGCGGTCGTCACCGAGAAGACCGGCTACCCGACCGGAGATGCTGGAGCCGGGCATGGCGCTCGACACCGACCTGGGCATCGACTCGATCAAGCGTGTGGAGATTCTGGCCGCGGTGCGAGCGTGTGCCCAGCCTGCCGGAGTTCGACACGAATGTCATGGCCGGACTCGGGCCCCTCGGCGAGATTGTGGCGTACATGGACGCGCAGCTTGGGGGCGGGGAAGACAAGGAGAGGGGAGAGACAGGAAGCGTCGCCGCCCCTCGCCCTCGCCCCCTCGACCCTGATCTCCACGCCACCATGATGGCGGTCGTCACCGAAAAGACCGGCTATCCGACCGAGATGCTGGAGCCGGGCATGGCGCTCGACACCGACCTGGGCATCGACTCGATCAAGCGTGTGGAGATTCTGGCTGCGGTGCGCGAGCGTGTGCCCAGCCTGCCGGAGTTTGACACGACGGTGATGGCCGGATTGCGCACGCTGGGCGAGATCGTGGCGTACATGGACAGCCAGCTTGGCGGGGAGAGACAAGGAGACCAGGAGACTGGGAGAGGAGGAGAGGGGGAGACCGCTCCTCGCCCCTCGCCCCTCGCCCCTGCTCCCATCCGCCGCTATGTGCTGGAGATGACGCCCCAGCCTTCGCCCGGCCTGGCGCCGCCTTTCCTCGTTGATGGGACACCAGTCTACATCACCGACGACGGCGCCGGGATTGCAGCGCTGCTGGCCGAACGCCTGGCGCGGGCCGGCGCGCAGGTGAGTGTCACCACGACGGCGCCCACAGACGCACGGGCTGTGATCTGCCTGGCCGGTTTGCGTACGGTGCAAGATAGCGATACCGCGCTGGCTGCCAACGCTGAGGCGTTCCAGATTGCCACAACTCTCGCGGCCGGCATGGAAGCGGATGGCGGTCTCTTTGTCGCCGTGCAGGACACCGGCGGCGACTTTGGGCTGCACACCCAGAATGGCGAACGCGCCTGGCTCGGTGGCCTCTCCGGGCTGGCCAAGACCGCGGCTCAGGAGTGGCCCAAAGCTGTCGTGCGCACCATCGATCTGGCGACGACCCACCTGACGCCAGCCGCCGCCGCCGACCGCCTTGCCCACGAACTGCTGACCGGCGCCGCCGATCGCGAGATCGGGCTGACCGCCGATGGCAAACGGTACGCCTTTGTCTCGGCCGAACGCAAAGCGACCGGTGGCGCCGAAGTCGTCACGCCGGATGCCGTCATCGTGGTCTCCGGCGGCGGGCGCGGTGTCACGGCCGCGGCGGTCATCGAACTGGCCCGCAGCGCCCAGCCGCGCATCGCCTTACTCGGTCGCTCCGTGCTCGAAGAAGAACCGGTCGCGTTGAAGACCATCACCGACGACGCCGGGTTGAAGAAGGCGCTGCTGGCTGCGGCCCAGGCCAATGGTGAACGCCTGACTCCGCGCGATCTGGGCGCCGCCACCGACCGGATTCTGGCCGCGCGTGAAATCCGCGCCACGCTGCAGCAGTTGCACGCGGCCGGCGCCGAAGCGATCTATCTTTCCTGCGACATCACCGACCCGGCAGCGACCGCGGCCGCGCTGGACCAGGTGCGCGCCCAGTGGGGGCCGATCACCGGCATCGTCCACGGCGCGGGCGTGCTGGCCGACAAGCGCCTGGCCGAAAAGAGCGGCGACGATTTCCAGCGTGTCTTTGGCACGAAGATCGGCGGCCTGCGCACGTTGTTGGCCGCCACGCCGCCGATCCACTAAATGTCATCTGTCTCTTCTCATCGGTGGCAGCGCACAGGCAACGCCGGTCAATCCGACTATGCGATGGCCAACGAGGTGCTGAACCGCGTGGCCAACGAACTCGCCAAGACGCGCGCCGGCTGTGTCGTCAAAAGCATCGGCTAGGGCCGTGGGAAGGCGGCATGGTGACGCCGGTGCTCAAGGCCAAGTTCGACGAGATGGGCGTACCGCTGATCCCGCTGGCCTCCGGCGCGCGTCATTTTGTCGCCGAGTTGCAGCAGGCCGCCCCGGCCGAAGTCGAGGTCGTGATCGGCGGGATGCCGCAAAATGCGCCGCTGATCAATCCACAGCAGGCCGGCGCTGCGCCGTCAACGATCTTCGACGTGGTGGTCAGCGCCGCGACCGATCCTTCCTTGTACAGCCACGAAGTCAACGGTGTGGTGGTCGTGCCGCTGGTGATGGTGCAGGAGTGGTTCCTACGCGCAGCCAATGCCTACGCAGAAACCGAGTATCTTGAAGAAACTCGGTTTCTCCACAAACTGCGCGTCCTCAAGGGCATCCCGCTGCCCGCGTTTGGCGATCAGCCTACACGGCTGCGCATCTGCATTGATCCGGACGCCAGCGACCCTGCTGTGTTGAATGCGACGCTCTACGACGCCACGGGCGTGGCGCGCTTTGCCACACAGATCGTCGGCCATCTTCCTGGAAACTTCGCCGCTTCCGAGACGATCGTCGAAGAGAGTGAGGCATGGCCGGCAGCCAAGAGCGCCGGCGCCGACCTCTACGGCGGGCAGCTCTTTCACGGGCCAGCCTTTGCCACTATCGAGTCCATAGATCGTTTGGCTGAGCGCGGCGCGCGGGCCAATTTGAGTGTGAGTCGCGCAGTGGGCTGGGACGCCCCTCGCCCCTCGCCCCTCGCCCCTTCCTGGCGCACCGATCCGGCGCTGCTCGACGGCGGCTTGCAACTGGCGCGTGTATGGGGCTATGCGCTGCTGAATAAGCCGACGCTGCCCACCGCGGTTGAGGCGGTTGCCGTGTATGAACCGGGCCTGCTCGCCGCTGACCGCACGGTACGCTGCATCGTCGCCGGCAAACCCATCGGCCAGTCGGGCACGCGCTCCGATCTCTGGTTTGTGGATGCAGAGAGCGGTCTCCTCATCGCCGCCGTACGCGGGCTCGAAATGTACGTATCGAGCGAGGCTCCGCTCACTTCCGCGCAAAACGGGGGCGCGCAGTAGATGCAGTTCGAACCGATTGCGATCATTGGCCACTCCTGTGTGCTGCCCGGCGCGCTGGACCCGGCCGAACTGTGGGAAATCGTCCTGCACGGGCGGGATATGGTCACGCTGGCGCCGGACGACGCGTGGCGCATCGAAAAGCAGCGTATTCTCGCCGGCCCCGGCGCCACGATGCAGGATCGCGCCTGGTCGGACCGCGGCGGCTATGTGCGTGGCTTTGCCGAGCGCTTTGACCCGGCAGGTTTTTTGCTGCCCGCGGACGAAATCAAGGCGCTCGATCCCGTCTTTCAATGGACGCTGCACGGCGTGCGCGAAGCGCTGCACAGCGCAAAGCTCACTGCACCGCTGCCGGAGCGTGCGCCGCCCACCGGCCTGATCTTGGGCAACCTCTCCTATCCTACCGCCGGTTTGGTGCAGTTTGCCGAGGCAACCTGGTTTGCGGCCCAATCTGAGGCGATTCCGCGGCCACCGGACATGAGCACGCCCCATGCGCGCAATCGCTTTTCCTCCGGCCTGCCTGCTCATCTGGCGGCACAAGCGCTCAACCTCCGCGGCGATGCCTTTGCCCTCGATGCCGCGTGCGCCTCTTCGCTCTACGCCATCAAACTGGCGTGTGACCGTCTCCACGATCGCCGCGCCGATGTTATGGTCGCCGGCGCAGTCAATCGCACCGACGATCTCTTCATCCACATCGGCTTCTGTGCGCTGCAGGCCATGAGCCGCCGCGGCGAGAGTCGCCCCTTTGCCGCCGATGCCGACGGCCTGGTGCCCGGCGAGGGCGCCGCCTTCGTCGTGCTCAAGCGGCTGGACGATGCGGTTGCCGCCGGCGATGAGATTCTGGGCGTGATCCGCGGGGTTGGTCTTTCCAACGACGGCAACGCCGGGGGCTTCCTGTCGCCCTCTGCGGCCGGCCAGGTGCGCGCCATGGAGGCGGCCTATGCGATGGCCGGGCTGACGCCGGGCGACATCTCGCTGTTGGAATGCCATGCCACCGGCACCGCGGTCGGCGATGCCACCGAGATCGAGAGTGCGGCGCAGCTCTTTCACGGCATGGCGAATGTGCCCATCGGCTCGCTCAAGGCCAACCTGGGCCATCTGATCACCGCGGCGGGTGCGGCCGGGCTGATCAAGGTGCTGGGCGCGCTGCGCACCGGCACGCGCCCCCCCTCGCGGCCGGTGGAGAAGCCGCTGGCCGCGCTGGCAAGTTCGCCCTTTCGCCTGCTGCAAGCGCCTGAGCCGTGGGCAACGCAAGATGGCGTCCCGCGCCGCGCCGCAATCAGCGCGTTTGGCTTTGGCGGCAACAATGCGCATCTCATTGTGGAAGAATGGCAGCCGCTCGCTCTGCGTCCCGCTGTCACTCACACAAAGACACAGAGGCACAAAGAAGAGGTTGTCGCCCCTCGCCCCTCGCCCCTCCCCATCGCCATCGTCGGCATCGAAGCCACCGTCGGCCCTTACCCAACCTTTGCGGCCCTGACGCAGGCGCTGCTCGACGGGCACGGCGGCACGACCACCACAACGATCGATATCAATCTCACCGGGCTGCGCTTTCCGCCCAACGACCTGAAGCATACGCTGCCGCAGCAACTGCTGATCCTGGAAGTGGCGCGCAAGCTGGCCGCCAACCATGCCGACCTGGCGCCAGAACGCACGGCCGTCTACATCGGCATGGGCTGCGATCCGGAGATTGCGCGCTACTCCATGCGGTGGCGGCTGGACGAATGGGCCAGTCGCTGGGCGGCCGAGGGCAAGCCGGTCTCGCCGGAATGGATCGCTGCTGCCAAGGCCGCGCTGATCCCCGGTCTGGAAGCTGCGGGCGTCATCGGCACGATGCCCAACATTCCGGCCAACCGCATCAACGCGCAACTCAACTATCTTGGGCCAAGCCACACGGTTTCCGCCGAAGAACTCTCTGGCTTGCGTGCGTTGGCGTGTGCAGTGGATGCGTTGCAGCGCGGCGAAATCGACGCGGCGCTGGTCGGCGCGGTTGACCTGTCGGTTGAAGTAGTCCATCAGGCGGCCGCGGCCGAACTGCTCGATGCCCAGCAGCAGACGCCGGGTGACGCCGCCGTGGTGCTGCTACTCAAGCGCGCCGCAGACGCCCACCGCGAGGGAGACGACATTCTAGCCATCATGGACGGGGATCAACGCCCCTCGCCCCTCGCTCCTCGCCCCTCTGTGTATACACTCCCGGCTCTGAGCCGCTCCTTTGGCCATGCCCATGCGGCCTCCGGGCTGCTGCAGGTGGCCGTGGCCGCGCTCTGTCTGCATGAACGCGTGCGCCTCTCCGCCAACGCGGATGGGCTGCTTGAGCCGGCCGAGCCGTGGCTGGCCGCGGGCGGGCGCAGGGTGCGCGTGTCGGTCGATGCGCTGGGCGGCCAGGCGAGCACGGTGATCTTGCAGGAAGCTTTTTTCAACGCAGAGGCGCGGAGACGCAGAAAAAATCAAAAGAGAGGAAAAGCAAGAGAAACCGAGTTTCTTGAAGAAACTCGGTTTCTGGGCTGGCGCCCTCCATGTATTTTCAGGGGCCGACGCAGCAACGGTTGCAGAAGCGTTGGAACGCAACGAGGAGTCGAATACTGACCCAGCGCGCCTCGTGATCGTCGTTCACGGCGACGCCACACTCGAGCAGCAGCGAGCTACTGCACGCGCTGCGCTGGCGCGTGTCGCCCCTCGCCCATCGCCCCTCGCCCCTGCCCAACTCGCCCTTCGCCCCTCGCCCATCGCCAAAGGCATCTACTGGTCGCCCGCGCCGATGACCAGCGCGGTGGGCTTTGTCTTTACACCGGCTGCGGCTGCTTACCAGGGCATGGGACGCGAACTGCTCTTTGCCTTGCCGTCGCTGGGCGACCAGGTGCTCGGCAAATTTCCATGCCTGGCGCGCACGCAGGATTGGCTGGCCACCGTGCCACGTCCGGTGACCGGCGACCCGTTCCAGATTTTGCAGGGCTGCGCGCTGCTTTCGCAACTGCACGCCACGCTGACACAGGATTGGCTTAGCCTCAAGCCCGACGCAGTGCTCGGCGTGTCGTCGGGTGAGACCAATTCGATGTTTGCCACCGGCGCCTGGCACGACATGGACGCCATGTTCGCCGAGATTGATGCCTCCGGGATGTACACGCGAGAGATCGCTGGCGAGTATCGCGCCGCCAAACGGGCCTGGCAGGATCGCGATCCCGGGCCGATCGAGTGGGCTGGGTGGCGCGTGCTGGCGCCGGTGGCCGAGGTCGAAGCGGCGCTGGCAGGCGAGGAATTTGCCTACCTCACCATGATCAACGCCCCGGCCGACTGCCTGGTAGCGGGTCAGGCGGCCGCATGCCGCCGCGTCGTCGCGAAGATCGGCGTGCATCGCTGTGTCGAAAACGCCAACGAGATCATCGCCCATCACCCGGCCGTGAAGAGTTGGGAAGCCGAATGGCGCGCCATCCATCACCGGGAAACACAGCCGGTGGCAGGCGTGCGCTTCTATTCCAACGCGCGCAGCGGCGTCTACGCGCCGGACCGTGAGACGGTGGCCGATGCCCTGACCGACCAGGCGACCGCCGGCGTTGACTTTCGCCGCGTGGTCGAGGCGGCGTGGCACGATGGCGTGCGCATCTTTGTCGAGCACGGGCCGCGCAATGTGTGCAGCGGCTGGATCCGCAGCATCCTGGGCGAGCGGGCGCATCTCGCCGTCGCGCTGGATCGACCGCAGCATGGCGTCGAGCAACTGCTCGATGCGGTGGCGCAACTGGTGGCTGCCGGCGTCGCCGTCGATTATCGCGCGCTCAACGATGCCCTGGCTGCACCGTCGCCGCAGCCGGCATCAACCGCGCCGTCCACGCGCACCCTTTCCTTGCCTGCTCATTACCCGCCCGTCATCCTGCCTGCGCCCGCACCGCTGCGTACGTCACAGCCCGCTGCGCCGAGAGAAGCGATCCCAATGCAACCGACTATCCAACGCATGGCGCCACCGCCGCCGCTGCCGCCGGTGTTGGCCGCCGCCGCCAGCCAGAGTCCACGCAACCTGCCACCGATCAGTCCTACACAGCCCGCGCCGCGGCCCGCCCCGGCGCCTGTTCAAGCCGCCGCCCCACCGCCGCCACCCGCGGCGTCTGTTGCTGCGCCGCGCATCAACGCCCCCGTCAGCCCCTCTATCGCGCCAGCACCCACGCCCCGGCCGGAGCCTATCCACGCGCAGATGGTGGAGCAACTGACCACCTTTCACGGCAAGGTGTCGGCAGCGCATCAGCACTTCCTGGCGCAGCAGGCGCGGGCGATGGAGCTATTGGCCGCACTGTACGGCGGGGCAGCGACGATGCCACCGTCCATATCCCTGGGGCCGGAGACGGCAACGGACGCGCCTCTGTCTGATCCGGGAGCGCAACAGCCAGCGGTAGAAGCAGCCAGCACTGCGCCTCGCACGTCCGCACTGCAATCTCTACGAACAGAAACGGATTCGGCAACTCAGCTTGCTGCGGAGCAACAACGGGTCGAGCCGGGCATGGCTGGGGCTGGCAAGGCTGCGCCTGCGGTGACAGACCGTGCGAACGAGACGCCTTCAGCGCCCCCAACTTCACAATCCACAATTCACCATTCACAATCCACAATTCCTGGAGCCCCCCCCTCGCCCCTCGCCCCTCGCCCCTCGCCCGTACGCCAGCATCGCAACCGCTATCCCGGCCCGTCGCTGGATCGCAGGCAGCTCGAACACGTGGCGTCGGGCAAGATTTCCGAGGTGCTGGGGCCGATCTTTGCGCAGCAGGATGACTTTGTGCGCCAGGTGCGTATGCCCATGCCGCCGCTGCTGCTGGCCGACCGTGTGCTGGGCATCGACGCCGAAGCCGGTGCGGTCGGGCAGAAGGGTGTGATCTGGACGGAGACCGACATCGCGCCGGATGCGTGGTATCTGCACAACGGGCGCATGCCCGTGGGCGTGCTCATCGAGTCGGGGCAGGCCGATCTGCTGCTGGTTTCCTATCTCGGCGCCGACTTTGTCAACAAGGGCGAGCGCGTCTACCGGCTGCTGGGCTGCGAGGTGACCTTTCGCGCCGAACTGCCGCAGGTGGGTGAGACGCTACAGTATGAGATTCACCTGGACGGCTATGCCCAGCACGGCCCTGTGCGCATCTTTTTCTTTCACTACGACTGCTTCAGCGGCGACCGGCTGATCTTCTCCGTGCGTGAGGGGCAGGCCGGCTTCTTCACCGACGACGAACTGACCCACTCCAACGGCGTGATCTGGGACGCACGCACCGCGGAGATCGTCCAGACCCCGCGGCTCGACGCGCCGGCCGTGCGCTGTACGCGCAATTCCTTCACCGCGGAGCAGGTGATCGCCTTCTCGGAGGGTCGCGTTGTCGAGTGCTTTGGCGAGACCTTCCGCGCCGCCGAAACGCATGTGCGCACGCCTGCCATCGCGCGCGGGCGCATGTTGTTCTTCCAAGAGGTGGTGACTTTCGACCCGACCGGCGGGCCGTGGGGGCGTGGCTATCTGCGCGCCGACGACCATTTGACGCCCGACAAGTGGTTCTTCCACGGCCACTTCAAGAACGACCCCTGCATGCCCGGCACGATGATGTTCGAAGGCTGTTTGCAGACCATGGCCTTCTACATGGCGGGCCTCGGCTATACGCTGGATCGCGATGGCTGGCGTTTTGAGCCGGTGCAGGACGAACTGTACAAGCTCGTCTGCCGCGGCCAGGTGATTCCGTCCAACAAGCATGTCGTCTACGAAGTTTTCGTGGAAGAGGTGATCCACGGGCCGACGCCGACGCTCTACGCCGACCTGCTGGTGACGGTCGACGGGCTGGCGGCGTTTCACTGCCGGCGCATGGGGCTGCGTCTGGTTCCAGCCTTCCCGCTGGAAAGCCGCCAATCGCTGCTGGATGGCGTGGAACTGCACGACCCGGACCCTGCACGCAACGCGCGCACGCCCGACCATGTCTACGACCCGCGCTCCATTGCTGCGTGTGCGTGGGGCGCGCCGTCGGATGCGTTCGGCGAACTCTTTGCGCGCTTCGACGGGCCGGAACGCTGCCCGCGCCTGCCGGGGCCACCCTATCTCTTCATGACGCGCATCACGGCCATCGACGCGCCAAAAGGGATGCCGGTCAGCGGCGGGACGCTGGAGGCCGAGTATCAGATCCCACCGGACGCCTGGTATTTCAGCGAGAACGGCGCCCGCACCATGCCCTATGCCGTACTGCTCGAGGCCGCGCTGCAACCGTGCGGCTGGTTCGCCTCCTACAAGGGGTCGGTGCTGCACAGCGACGAGGAACTCTACTTCCGCAACCTCGATGGCACGGCAACGCAGCATTGCGAAGTCTTCCCGGAGGATGGCCTGCTGCGCACGCACGTCCGCAACACCAGCCTCAGCCGGCTCGGTGCGATGACCATCGTCGGCTTTGAGGTCGAATGTTTCGTCGGCGACGCGCTCGTCTTTGACATGACGACGACCTTTGGCTTTTTCCCTGCGGCGGCGCTGGCAAGCCAGGCCGGTCTGCCCGTCACCGACGCGCTGCGCGAAAAATTGGCTGCGCCGAGCGACTTCCGCCGCGAGCTGCGCCCACGGCCGCCGCGCTATTTCAACACGCGGCCGGCGCTGCCCGGCCCCATGCTGCTGCTGCTCGACCGCATCACCGGCTACTGGCCCGATGGCGGCCAAGCCGGACTGGGCCGCGTGCGCGCCGAGATCGACGTCAACCCACAGGATTGGTTCTTCAAGTGCCACTTCATGGGCGACTCGGTACAGCCGGGGTCGCTGGGAATCGAGGCGATGATCCAGGCGTTGCAGTTCCTAATGCTGGAGGGACGAGGGACGAGGGGCGAGGGGCGGCCGCGCTTCGAGCCGATCCAGATCGGGGAGGCGATGACGTGGAAGTATCGCGGCCAAGTGCTGCCGACGGCCACGCGCGTCACGGTTGATCTGGAGATCGTCGAAACGGGTGACGATTATGCCGTCGCCAATGCCTCGCTGTGGGTGGATGGGCTGCGCATCTATGAGGCGGCGCGGCTCGGCATGCGGATTGTGGAGGAGGGGCGAGGGGCGAGGGGCGAGGAGCGCACGACCGGCGATAACGTGCTCGACCCGGCGCAGGAAGCGTGGCTGGGCGACCACTGCCCGACGTGGACGGCGCCGGCGCTGGCGATGATGTCGATGGTGGATCGGCTGGCAGCGGGTGCGTTGATCCGTGCGCCGGGGCGCCAGGTGGTCGGGCTGCGCAACGTGCGCGTGCATCGCTGGCTGAGCTTTGCTGGCGGCGCACAGCGCGTCAAGACGTTGGGCCGGCCGGTGGGCGCTGACACTGTCGCCATGCACCTGCTGCTCTGGGAAGAGGAGACGCAGCGCTTCGTGCAGGTCGCCAGCGGTGAAGTGATGCTCACCGAGCACTGGCAACTGGCTGGTCGCCCGTGGCCCGCGCTGGCCGATGCGCAGCCGGAACCGAACCCTTATGCGGCGGGGGTGCTCTTCCACGGCCCGTCCTATCAACTGCTCACTGACCTCCAGATCGGCGACAGCGGCGCTACGTGCTGGCTGGATCTGGATGCCAGCGGCGTGCCCGTGGGTGCGCTCAACCAGGGGCTGCTCGATGCGGCGACGCACGGCATCCCGCATGATGCGCTCTGGCGCTGGAGTGCGGAGATTCCGGCGGATGTGGCGGCCTATCCGGTGGCGATCCCGTCGGCTCAGTTCTTCGGGCCAACGCCGGTGAGCGGCCGCGTGCGCTGCGAGGCGCGCTTCGCCGGCTTCCAGGGTGACGATCGCCGCTTCCCCATGATTCGCGTGCAGATCATCGCCGCGGATGAAGTCTGGGCCGAGTTTATGCTGGTCGAGACGCTCTTTCCCAAAGGACCGCTGGGGCAAGCCGAGCCGGCCGCGCGGCGCGCCTTTCTCAGCGAACGACGCTTTGTGCCGGGCCTGGCGCTTTCCAGCTTCGACGACGAAGGCGTGACCAGCCTGCGCGTCGCCGACGTCCAGGCCAGCGACTGGCTGGCCGGCACCGTGGCATCGATCTATGCGCCAGAACTGCGCGAAATGCCGCTTGATGCAGAAGCGCTTGCTCAGATCGTGGCGATCAAGGAGCATGTCGCGCGGCAGTGGCAGGTGCATCCGGCGCAGGTGGTGGTGGGCAGAGAAGCGAGAAACCGAGTTTCTTTGAGAAACTCGGTTTCTGAGATTTCTGACGCGACCGTCGCTGAGGTGACTTCGCCGCAACTGCCGTTGCAGCGGGCGCAGGTGCAGGTATGGCGTGACGCGGAGATGTGGCGTGTGGCTGATGCCGGCGATGCCAGCGCCCTCGATCTGAGCGGCGTCCAGCGCTTCTGGCGCGAGCGCGCCAACGCCGGCGGTACGCTGGTCGAAGATATGACGCTGGCGCTCATGCAGCGCTTCATCCGTCGCGTGGAAATTGCCGATCCCGCGGCCTTTGCCGCGCTGCATGGACGCGGCGTGCTCTACCTGGCCAACCACCAGCTTGACCTGGAGTCGGCGCTCTTTGTGTCGCTGATTGCGACGGTGCAAGGCACGGTCACGACAGCGATCGCCCGCCAAGAGTTGGGCGAATCGTGGATCGGGCCGTATTTCGATATCTGCTTCCAGCACCCGCAGATCGCGGACCCGCACATGCTGCTGCTGATCGACCGCGACAGCCCGGAGGCGGTCTTCCAGGCGCTGGCCGACGCGCTGGAGCGCACGCGCATCGCGAACAATTCGCTGCTGGTGCATGTGGAGGGCAAACATGCGCTCGCCGCACGCCAGCCGGTGGAGGTGGTCAGCACCGCGCTGATCGATCTGGCCGTGGCCAAGAATGTGCCGATTATGCCGCTGCGCTTTGCCGGCGGGCTGCCGGTGACGCCGGTGAGCGAGCCGCTGGCCTTCCCGGTCGATTACGGCCAGCAGGACTTCCTGGTCGGCGCGCCGCTGCTGCCGGAAATGCTGGCGCCGCTGCCGTCGTCGGAGCGCCGCACGCGCGTGCTGGACGCACTCAACGGCTTTGGCGGGCGCTGGCGCGAGGAAACGTCAAATCTGGGCGACGCGGAGTTTGCCGCGGCGGTCGCTGCGTGGCGGCAAGAACGGGGCGTGTCGGAAGTTCAGGCTGTGCTCTACCGTACACTGGCCGCAGTAACCGATCCTGGCGCGGAGACGCGTTGGCTGCTGGACAAAGTGCAAGGCAAACAGTCCACCGGTTCTGGGCAATCCGATGAAATCAAAAGATGGCTGGCAGTTGTGGAGACTCAGTTGTTAGGGATGGATGGGGAACTGTAGTGTTGCCAGCAGAGCGCTTGGTCAGCCTGATGGTCTGTCAACCAAGAAGCTTGGGTTTGGCTGATGGAAAGGGAACACAGATAAACGCCGATAGACCCAGATAGACGCAGATGCCTGGCTGCTTGGCTCCTATCTGCGCTGATCCGACTTCATCTGCGCCTATCTGCGTGCGCTTGCTGTCGCTCTACCCAAAGTTTTATGCTTGACGGTCTACTAGTGTACAACAGCGCAAGTCAATCAACAGCGCCTTGCGCCCGCAGTGATATCGATGTCCCTACCGTTGATCCATTTAGCCCATATGTAGTTGCGCCAACGTGCTGGTTTCATCATCGCCGCTCACGACGATGTCAGGCAGCAGCAAGGAGCGAGCGGTATAGCCGTTGTCGGGCTGCTTTGTCAGCAATACTGCATGTTCCATCACACCTCACTTTTTTCATTCCAGTCGACTGATTGCGATCTTAGCACAGTACAAGCTTGTGGCAAACCACTTTGGCCGCCTATTACTATCGTAGATGTAACGATACAGCCCTTGCCAAAAATCGACCACGGATTAGACGGATGAGGCGAATTTTCACGGATGTACTCCAAAAGGCATTCGGCTTTTTCCGTCAAATCCGTGGCCTATGGAAATTATGCTGAACTGTACTATGTGGCTCGTTCCAAGACCTTACGCGCGGCTACCAGCATGGGCATGTCGACCATCTTGCCGTTGAAGGTGAAGGCGCCGGCGCCGGCGGCCTGCTGCGTCTCAAAGGCTTCGATCAGCCGTTGGGCATGGTCGAGCTCTGCGGGGGAAGGGGAGAAGGCGCGGTTGACGATCGGCGTCTGGTTGGGGTGGATGCAGGTCTTGCCGGTGTAGCCAAGCTGGCGGGCAAAGCGACTCTCCGCTTCCAGCCCGGCGTCGTCGTGGAAGTCGGTGAAGACCATGTCGAAGGCTTGCAGGTTGTACGCGGCCGCCGCCGTCACGACCGCGCTGCGTGCATAAAAGACTTCCCATGCCGCCGGCGTGCGCACCGCACCGATGTCGCCGGCCAGATCCTCGGCGCCGAAGATCAGCCCCTCCAGCCGTGGGGTGGCGCGGGCGATCTCCTGGAGGTTCATCACACCGAGCGCGGTCTCGATCATGGCAAACAGGCGAAGCGCGCCAGCCTCCAGGCCCAGTCGCAGCTCTGCGGCCTCCAGCAGCCGGTCGATGGCGTGAAGGTCGGCGGCTTCCTCAGCTTTGGGGATAATGTAGCCGTCGGGCCGCCGGGCCGCCGTGGCCTCGATTTCGGCAGGCGGCAGGCCGGTGCTGACGTGGTTGAGACGCACCAGCCGCTCGCGGCCGCCGAAGTCGAGCGTCTGCAGCGCCTCGCTCACCGTCGTGCGCGCCTCCACTTTGCGCTTCTGCGCCACGCCATCTTCTAAATCCAGAATGACGCTGTCGACTTCCCAGCCCGCGGCCTTCTGGATCTTCTTCATGCTGTCGCCGGGCATGAACAACAGCGACCGGCGGGCAAAATGCTCATTCTGAAGTGCCATCATTGCTCCTGAACCTAAACCCACCGCCACAAAGATATCCAAGCAAGCGGCGCGAGCGAGCGACCAAAGATCATTTTGAGTAATGCTTGGCGCCGCCGCATGTCCTTTACGCCCCGATGTTTATTTCGACCAACCGCTCAGGGGCGGACGCGCCCGAGCATCCATTCTGCGCGCTGCAAGGCAACTCTTTCCACTGCCACGCGCTGGTGTTCGTAAGCCTCTGCATCGGGCGCTGCAAGCAGCGCCACCGCATGTTGCCACACCGTCTCACGCCAGTCCACGATCATGCGCTCAGTCACCCGCAAACAAGGCGCAAACGTCATTGCCGCACTCTATGATGCTTTGGCTGGTCAGCCCTTCATTCCTTTCCCTGTGCCTGCCTCAGCCTGAATAGTTACGATTCTACCTCACTCAGAGGCGCTCTCATTGCTTAATCCACGCTATTTCGTAGTGTTACCCTTTCCTCAACGATTTACGCAAATAAACGTTGCGCGAACGCGTGCGGTTCATCAAAATGTTAGGTGACGAGTTCAGCCGCCTATTGGAAAACGAGTTGGGGCAAAGGCATGGCTTTAGCAACGCTCTCTATTTTTGTCTTTCACGCGCCAGCAGCCGCCGCTTGCGCTCGATCCCCCATCGATAGCCGCTGAGTTCGCCGTTTTGTCGCACCACGCGGTGACAGGGAATGGCCACTGCCAGCTTGTTAGCGGCGCACGCAGCGGCCACCGCACGCACGGCCGACGGCGCGCCGATGCGCTCGGCAACCTCAGTGTAGCTCAACGTGCTGCCCGCCGGGATCTCGCGCAGCGCAGCCCACACCCGTTGTTGAAAGGCCGTGCCCTGAATGTCGAGCGGCAGGCGCAGCCCACTTTCCGGCGCGTCGAGGAAACGCACCACCTGTTGCATCCACGCGGCCAGGCTGGCGTCGCGTGCGATCTCTGCCTTAGAAAACCGGCTGCGCAGCCCGGCCTCGAGTGCGTGCGGATCGTCGCCCAGGTCGATCGCACAGAGGCCGCGCGGCGTTGCTGCAACCAGCACCCAGCCGAGGTAACATTCCGCCACACCAAGGCGGATCGTTTCGCCCGCCGCGCCGCGTCGATAGGTCGTGGGCGTCATGCCGATCGTGTCGTTGCTTTCGCTGTAGAAGTGGCCGCCGTTGTTATAGCCGGCATCAAAAATCGCGGCCGTCACGCTGTCCGCCTCCGGGAGCATCTCCGCCGCGCGCTGGCGACGGAGAGTCATGGCGTATTGTTTGGGCGTCACGCCGAGGCGCGCCTTGAAGATACGCTGGAAGTGATAGGGACTCATGCCCACAGTGGCGGCCAGCGTCGCCAGGGTCGGGGCTGACTCGCTGTTGCGGATCAGCGCGCACGCCTGCTCGATGGCCTGGACGTGTTCCCCCTCTATGTACGGTTCAGGCTGATGCGGCTGGCAGCGCTTGCAAGGACGAAAGCCAGCCGCCTCCGCTGTGGCCGGCGAGTCAAAAAAGCGCACATTCTGGCGCAACGGCTGGCGCGAGCGGCAGGTTGGCCGGCAGTAGACGCCGGTCGTGGTGACGGCGAACCAAAAATTGCCCTCGGCAGCCGAGTCTTTGGTGCATACGGCCACCCAGCGCGCATCCTCGGTGGTAAAGGATAGTGGTGTTGCTGTATCTGTCGTGTTTGTATCTGTCATGTTGGCAGCGCCTGGCATCGTGCAGCTCCTTCTAGCTTGGTCTTGATGGATTATGCACCAATCATAACCGTTGCGCCATGCCTGTGCACTTGATTTCTTGCGCGGCAATTTTTGGAAGGGACGAGGCTTGTTCAACGCAAATACGCTGTGATGCAAAGGCGCAGCAATCGGAGGGGTATTTGCATCTATAGGTTGACCGCCTGTCCCATTCCCTGCTCCACTGCGCGCCGGTAAACCAGCGCTGCTGCCATCGCGTCCTGCAGCGCCAGCCCCACCGACTTGAAGAGTGTGATCTCCTGCGGCGCGGTGCGGCCAGGAATGGCGCCGGTGACGACTTCCGCCAGCTCGCCCACGACGTGATCCGGCCCGATGGCGCCCTCCTCCGTGGGGATGACGATGTCGCCGGCCTCGACCTGGGCGGCCTGTCGCCGATCGACGACGACGCGGCTGCGGCGTACAGTCGCGGTATCGAGCTCGCGCATGGTCTTCGTGTACGCGCCGATGGCGTTGACGTGCGCGCCTGGTTTCAGCCACGCGCCGTCAAAGAGTGGCGTCGGGCTGTTGGTCGCCGTGCAGAGGATGTCGGCAGCGGCAACCGCGGCGCGCACGTCCCCCGTGGCCGTCACCAGGATGCCAAGTTCGGCTGTCATGCGCGCCACAAACCCGGCGAGATCGCCCAGCGCCACGACGTATACTTGCCGGATCGGGCGCACCGCGGCCATCGCCAGCAACTGCGGCCCCGCCTGCGCGCCCGCGCCGAAGAGCGTCACGACGCTGGCATCGGGCCGCGCCATGTAGCGCGTCGCCACGCCGCTCACCGCACCGGTGCGCATGGCAGTGAGGTGTTCGGCGTCCATCAGCGCCAGCGGCTTGCCCGTGCGTGCATCGTGCAGCAGCAGCACGGCGTGGATCGTCGGGAGGTCATAGTGCGTGCGGTTGTCGTTGTAGACGGTGACCACTTTGATCGTCAACGTGCCTGGATCGTCGCGATCCGGATCGCCCGCGACGAAGGCCGGCATCGAGAGATGGATGCCGTTGTGCGGCGCCACCACCGTCGCCAGCCGCTGCGGCATCTCCACCGCGCCGGCGGCAAGCTGGCGAAAACCAGCCTCGACCGCATCAATCGCATCGGGCATGGTCAGCAACGCTTCAACATCGTGGCGGGTGAGGATCAGCATGGTGGATCGACCTCCTTGTGTATTAGGAGATTGAGAGATTGGAGATTGAGGATCCGGTGATGAACCCAATCTCCTAATCTCCAATCTCTTTAATCTCCTACTTTCTCCAGCACAAACACCGGTATGTCCCGCTGCGCCGCGCGTTCACGGTACGCAGCATAGCCGGGATAGATCGCATCGGCCAGCGGCCAGTAGCGTGCGCGTTCGGCGGGCGTGGCCTCACGGCTGTGGTAGGCGGCCGACCGTCCCTGATAGGCAACGGTGGCAACCGGATAGGCGCGTAGATTATAGCTCCAGGCCGGATTCTTGTCACCGCCAAAATTGGTGGCAAAGAGCACCAGGCGGTCGCCATCGACGCCGCAGATCAGCGGCGTCGTGCGCGGTTGCCCGCTCTTGGCGCCGGTTGTCGTCAGGTGAATCACCGGCAGGCCGGTGAAGAGGCTGGTAGCGGTGGTGCGCCCGCCCGCAAGGCTCATCACGGCGCGGTCAAGGGGACGCAACGTCCGCGCCAGCAGCCAGGCGACCGGCGCCAACGCTGCGATATGCTTCACTGCGCGCTGCGCGGGATTGGGCGGGTGGAAGGTGAGCGACATATCGCCTATTCTAGCGGTTAGGCCCTCACAAATCAAAGAGCAATGTCCGCGAAGTGCGCCCTAAAAATTTGGCGGCCCGATTCGTAGGCTGGGCTATCAGCCCGACGTAGCTTTCATCATCTTGATGCCTTCCGGATCGTTGACGCAACACTGTCGGGCTGGTAGCCGGACCTACGGCGCGTAGCAACACCGTCGGGCTGGCAGCCCGACCTACGGGCGTGTAGCAACACCGTCGGGCTGGCAGCCGGACCTACGGCGTGTAGCAACACTGTCGGGCTGGTAGCCCGACCTACGGCGCGTAGCCCAAAGATGTGACGCGCCACCAAAAAACTTGGTATGACCCGCTGTGCGATCGCACTGTAAACTTTGGGATCCCTCTCCTGATTAGGATATACTCGCAACTGTTTGCTATTGATAATGTCATCGTCTTTTGAAAGTGAACCGTGCATGATTCGTTCTCACAATCGACGCCGTCTTGCTGGCGCCCTGGTAACGGTGCTCGCCGTCCTGCTGCTTGCCGCCTGTCGCCCCATTCAACCTGTCACCCCGGCCAACGCACCAATTCCGCCGCTGGGAATATCGGTCTTTCCCTCGCCCACGCCGCCGTTGACGCTGGTGCTGCCGCCGGTCGTCGAACAGCCGCCTACGCCAGATGCCGGCAGCGCCTTCCCTGCACCGACGCCGACGCTGGAAGTGATTGAGGGGACGGTGACGGTCGGTCTCGACGCGTCGCTGCCCGAGGCATGGGCGACGGCGCTGCTGGCGCGGCTCAATCAGACCGATGCGGTGCAGACGGCGACCGGCCCACAGCCGCTGCGTGTGCTCGACCAGGCGTCGCTGGCCGCGTCCGTCGTGACGCTGCGGCCCTACACCCAGGCGACCGCGCCGCTGGGCGAGCGCATCTTTGCTGTGGCCACGCCCTTTGCCACGATCCGCGATGATATCACGCTGGCCGAATTGACAACGGCCTGGCAGACCGGTGCGCCCGCGCTTTACACGACCGACGAAACCGCAACGTTATTGCGCCCTGTGCTGGGCGTCTATGCCGGCAATCTGGCTCCTCAGGCGGAATTACTGGCAGCAGTCGAGAGTACGCCCGGCGCGTGGGCGGTGCTGCCGTTCGACCAGCTCGACCCGCGCTTCAAGGCGCTGACCGTCGATGGCGTCAACGTGCTCAGCAATCAGTTCAGCGTGCTGGAATATCCGCTGGCGGTGGCGTTGAGCGTGGAAGGAATTGGCGCCAGTGCGGTCCGCCCACTGTTGCAAGCTGTCGTCCAGCCGTACACAAACCGTGACGCGTCCCGCTTGACGCAACTGATCATGACAGGCGTCACCGCCATGTCGCGCGTCACCGCGCTCAGGATGGATCAGCAGGGCTACGACTATCCGGCGCAGGTGATCTCCGATGTCTTTGCCGCCGCCGACATCACGCACATCAGCAACGAGGTTCCCTTTTTGGACGACTGCGTGGCAAATCCGGCGGAGAATAATCTGATCCTCTGCAGCCATCCCAACTATTGGGCCGCGTTGGCGGCCTTGGGCACAGACATCGTCGGGTTGAGCGGCAACCACGTCAACGATTTTGGCCGCGACGGCGCGCGGCGCTCGCTGACCTGGTATCGCGACAACGGCATTCCGAGCTACGGCAGCGGCTTCGATGTCAACGAAGCGTGCGCGCCGCTGCTGTGGGAGGATCACGGCAATACTTTCGCCTTTATCGCTGCGCTGGCCTTCTACCCGGAAGGCGCCTGGGCGACGGCGGATCAGCCGGGCGCCTGCTACTATTACGACAACCAGGCGACAATCCTTGAATTGGTGCGTCAGTTGTCCACCTTTGTGGATGTGGTCGCGGTCGAGCTACAACACACCGAAACCTATGAACCGTACCCCATCGCCTCGCAGATTGCCGATTTCCGCGCGTTGCGCGAGGCGGGCGCGGACATCGTCACCGGCGTGCAAAGTCACGTGCCCCAGGCGCAGGAGCCTTACGGCGCCGATGATGTCGGCGGCCCTGGCTTCATCACCTACGGCCTGGGCAACCTTTTCTTCGATCAAATGTGGAGCTGGGAAACGCGTACAGAACTGGCGGCGCGCCATACGATCTTCGATGGACGGGTAATCAACACGGAATTGCTGACGATGGTGTTGGAAGATTTCGCCCAACCACGCTGGGCCACGCCGGAAGAGCGCACCGACATTCTCAACCGCGTCTTTAATGCCGCGCCGCCGAGGTAACTGATCTCCGATCTCTAACATTCTCTTTTTCTTGTCATAGCGGATGATGATTTCTTCACCAGCCCGAACTTGCTTCATGATTTCTGCGAAATGTGCTTTGAATTCGCCAACTGGAAATGTTTTGCAAATAGCACAAGCTTTGCTTGACAAGTTGTCAAGCAAAGCTTGTGCTGCCCGAACTGCTCAAAAATCCGCATTTACATCCTAAACTCGTATTGCCCTCGTTCAACAGAATGCTTTTGCCCATTCGGCAGATGCACTTCGGTTGGAGCGGGGACTTCGATGTTCAACAAGAATTGGCCGTTGTCGATGCGCCAATTGCTTTGGATCGGCCCCTGTACGCTTTCAAACGTGCACTTGACCCAGTCGAAGCTGCCACCGGGAATCGGTTTGATTTGGATCTTTGCAAAGCCGGGTTCCAGCGGCGTGATGCCGGCAACTCTAGTGAAGAACCACTGCGTGACCGCGCCAAAGGCATAATGGTTAAAGGAATCGGTGGGCTTCCCGCGATCGTCGATGCCGTTCCAGTTCTCCCAGATGGTGGTCGCGCCTTTTGATACATTGTATAACCAACCGGGTCGTTTGGTGTTCTCAATCATCTTGTAGGCCGTGTCCACATAACCGTAATCGGTCAAGACCGGCAAGATAAAAGGGGTGGTCAGAAAACCGGCGCCGATGCAATACGCATTTTTGACAACCATCTCATTCAGCAGTGCGGCATTTTGCGCTTTCTCTGGGTCGGAAAGCAGATTCAAGGCAATCGCCGCACATATCTCGCCTGCCGATCAGATTGGACAACCCCATCCTTCGTAAAGGTGTAACGGTAGGCTTCTTTGACCTTCTGCGACAGTGCACGATATTTACTGGACGTTTCTTCATCGCCCAATATCGCTGCGATTTCGGACAATAATCCCGCAGCATACGCATAATAGGCCGTCGCTACCTCCGAATCGGGGATGACCAAGTTGCGCATGAAGTCTTTTGCCATCGTGTGCCCTGGCTCCAGCCATTCGCCCCAGTGGTAGCCGACGTCAATGATATACTCCTGATAAGGGTTGCGATTGAAACGGTTCACGAAGTTCGACTGATGGGCGCGGTTTTCGAGAAAACCCAGCCATTTCTTGATGCTGGTGTACTGGGTTTCCAAGACTTCCTGCTTGCCGAACATTTTGTAGAGCGTATAGGGGACAATGACCGCAGCGTCTCCCCACGCCGCGCTGCCGTCGATAAATTCCCAAAATCCCACGGACGGCACAATATTGGCGACTGACCCATTGGGTTTCTGCTGGGCAGCCAGATCCTTCAGCCATTTTGTTAAGAAGGTATAGGTGTCAAACTGATAGCTGCCGGCCTCGCAAAACACGGCAATGTCGCCCGTCCAACCCGCCCGCTCCCGTGTGGGGCAATCGGTCGGAACATCCAGAAAATTGCCTTTTTGACTCCATTTGGCATTGTGGACAAGCTGGTTGACCTGGGGATGGGAACATTCAAAAAAGCCGGTCTCTTTCATATCCGAGTAGACAGCGATGGCGGTGAAATGCTCCGGCATGATCGCTTCGGGCCAGTTGATCAGCTTGACGTAGCGAAACCCATGCGCGGTGAAGGATGGTTTATAGCTTTGGGTTCCTTCTTTTAACGTGTAATCAACCTCCTGAAGCAGTTTGTCTTGGATAGGGCCACCGATGTTCAGGTTCTCCAGGGTAAAGCTGCCCTTTTCGTCAAGCGTCTCCCCATGACGGAGTTTCACCTTGTGTCCCCTTGGCCCAGACACGGTAAACTCCACATAGCCAAAAATATTCTGGACAAAATCGAGCACAGCAGAGCCATCTGGCGTCGTCAGCACTTTCGGCATAAACCGTTCATGCTCAAGAATCTTTTCGCCTGCGGAGGACACTACCTTGCCGGCATAGGCCGATAGATAGACCGGATGCCATGCGCGATCATCAAAACCGGCTTCTGTCCAGCCGGGCATTTCCATAGTGGCATCGTAAACTTCGCCATCCTTCCAGTCGTTTTCCCGAATCGGCCCCTGTTGAGTTGCTTTCCAGCGCTCATCGGTGGCCAGGATGGTTTGGGCGCCATCCTCATGCTCAATTTCGAGCGCGGCCATCAGCTTGAGCTTATCGCCATAAACATTGCGTTTTGAATTGGCCCCCAGTTTGCCGCGCCACCAGCCATCACCGACGACAGCCGCAATCACATTGACACCCTGCTTGAGGAACGAAGTTACATCAACGGTTTGGTATTGAA
This sequence comes from Candidatus Caldilinea saccharophila, assembly GCA_016710365.1. Classification (GTDB taxonomy): domain Bacteria; phylum Chloroflexota; class Anaerolineae; order Caldilineales; family Caldilineaceae; genus Caldilinea; species Caldilinea saccharophila. The sequence goes on from JADJVW010000006.1 coordinate 190,512, forward strand.
GCCGCTCCATATAATAGGTGCAACCGGGCATAAATTGTTCTTCTGAGATGGGGGCGCCGTTGATGTAGGCTTTATAAATTCCACAAGCCGTGATGGTGAGCGTGGCTTTTGCAATTTCATGCTCAATCACAAATTCCCTGCGCAGATAACTGGCGCTCTGTCGTCTTCTTTTGTCGACAACCCCTTCAGGTTCGATAAATAATTCATTGAAGTTCATTGAGCTCTCCTGAAAAACGATTGAACCATTGACAAAGCTGGCCTCATCCGAGACCAGCATCAGCGCAACGTTGGCCAACTCCTCCGGCTTGCCGACGCACGGCATGGCACTGGCGCCAGCCTGCATACGCATCATGCCAAATTCATGTGGCTCCCCGCCTGCACCTATAGCAGCCTCTATCCCTCCAGGGCAAAAGTGCGTTCGCATCTGTATGATCACACCTTCAGTTCCGCCACCACCATCCACGCGCCTTTTTCCGTTTTGTAGCCCATGAAGTAGGTTTCACCTAACGCCAGTCCTTCGCTGGTGACAAATGAGTCAAGTGCGTGTTGGTAGTCACCTGTCATCTCAATGCCAAAACTCAATTGCTCATCGGTCATGTCAAGTACGGGTAATGTTGCTTTCATGCCGCGAGCATATTCTCCGGTCACAAAGCTTCTGGCATAGATATCGGCGGCAATCACAGAGCCTGCAAGCGCATTCGCTTTTACTGTGCGTAACGTATTGCGTACCGATTCTTCGCCAAGATATAGCGTCACCCCTTCCCAGAGGAAGATCGTGCGTTTGCCTGGGTCATAGCCTGCCGCTGTCAAGGCGCTAAACCAATCTGCCTGCGAAAAGTTGGTTTCTACAAAGGTGACATGGGCTGTATCAATCCCCGCTTTTTGCAGAGAGTGTCGTTTAAGCTGCTGAATTGTGGCTTGGTCCAACTCGAATATTTTCATTCCGCTATCTTTTAGATGGTTATAGGCGCGGGTATCCAGCCCCGCCCCCATCAACACAAATTGCTCGGCGTCGTCTTTGGCGTTGTCGATGATGCTGTCGAAATAGCCTGTGCGGTTGGTGACAAGATTGCCAACGCCTTCTTCACCCAATTTTGCAATCACGGGATACCACTTGACTGAACCAGCGATGCGGGAATAGACATAGAGCGGGAAGAGCGCCAGCCACAAGCCGAATGTTGACGTGTTGGGCAGGGCCGGGGCTAGTTTTGCGGCGGCCGGGTCATCACGCAAGCCAAAAATGTGCATGGTCCAGCGTCCGTTGATGATCTCAATCGCCGTTTGTGAAACGCCCAGTCGCCTGCTCACAATCAGTTGCTTATAAGTAACCCAAATCACACCGATAATGGTCAGCGGGATGAATAGAATTTGTAGAGGGATGAAGACGATAAGGGCGAGAATATTCCTCATGGCTGTTCTCCTAAAATGTGATGGCGCCGGTCGTTGAAAGGGGGGTTTCAATTTCTGGCTCTTTGAGCAATTGCCGGTGGCGGCAGCGAATGAATTCGCCGCCTGCTACGGGAAACGTGCTGAAGCACGTTGTCAACGTCGAGCGTCAACCCGCTGAAGCGGGTTTCCCATGTCAGCCACCGAATTGATTCGGTGGCGGTCGACCACACAAAACGTCAGAGAACCCAATTTTTTACAATTTTTCGGCAAAGACCATGCGCTCAATCTGCATGGACATAAGCTGCCGCCCCGTTGGCTTCACATACCGATTCCCAAGCTCCTCATAGCTCAAATCCTCGATCAAGCGCCAACCATAGTCGTTGAGGAAATCCGCCAGATGAGCGGGGTCAAAGCCAAAATGCCAGATGTCAGCGACTTGCTTATGAAACTTTTCATCTCCATAAAAATTTTCGCCTTTCACAAAATCTTTGAGCACGTAGGTGAATGCCAATCGGCTTCCGGCAGGCGCTTTGGCAAAGAAGTCAAACATCTTGCCAACGGCCGACTCAGTCAGATACTGTGAAACAGCTTCCCAGATGAAGAAGGTTTTATCCTCCCCTGAATAACCCTGTTCACTCAGTACATCACCTACGCTCTGTTCCATGAAATTCATGGAGACTAATATCACGTGATCGGGTATTGCACCCAAGACCCTGTGCAGATGCTTGCGTTTGGCATCGATATTCACGGCTTGATCGACTTCCCACGCCGGGACATTCTGAAGGGCGGGCAGTCGGTATAGGCGCGTATCATAGCCCGCACCGAGGTTGACCACAGCATCAACCTGTTTCTCCGCAACTGCCTCGATAAGGCGCTCATCAATATAGCGCTTGCGAACCAGAAAGGCGCTCCAGCCACCCTGAATCGCTTTATCTGTGAAACTCACCATCCAGTTTCGTAGTGCGGGGATCCGGGTCATATTGACCATGAACCGATTTGAGCGCGATAGAATTTGTGGCGCAAGGCTATCCTCAATAATGCGCTGTTCGGCGGGGAAATTTTGTTCCACCGCCACGATAAATGTTGGGGCGTAGCCTGTTCCGGCCGCGCTGTTGGTGTCAATTGACTCTTCTGTCGATGTCATTTTGTGATCCTGTCTACACCAAATCAAGGCAGCCAATCCATCAATTTATGGGCACAACTTCCTGAAACTTGCCGCTATTGCCGAGCTTTGGTGCTTGATGGCTCTTGCGAATGACGGCATCCGATACGCCATTGTCACGCAGCAAATCCTGCACCTCCGCAATAATCTTGTCAAAAACAGCCGCGACATCTGCCCCCGCTCTGATCTCTGCCCGGATCTCGAATGCTCTTTCTCCAGTTTGCACCAACTGAACCCGTGAAGCTTGCTCATGTTCCAGATCGAAAGCCAATGCGGATAATGCAACGTCGCCAATGTGCAGGATGGTGGCCTGACGCCCCTCGACGCGATAGCTGCGGAAGGGTGAACCGCACGGGCAGGGATCAGTGTAGAATCGAACCCGATCACCCATTTTATAGCGGATAAAGGGTTGTACATCGTTGGCAAGATAGGTCAATAGCACAGCATCAGAAAGTACGCCATCAGCCACCGGTTGCTCATTTTCATCGACCGCCTCCAAGACGACCCAGTCCTCATTTAGGTGGAAACGTCCATGGCTACATTCCTTTCCCAGCAACACACATTCTGAGCTTGAATACGCACTTGAGAGAAAAGCGTCAGGAAATACAGTTAGCGCTCGTTGCCGTAGCTCTTCCGTGAGTGTCTCTCCGCTCAGGCTTAAAGATATGGGGTTAATATGTAATCGTCCCGCTTCCTTTTCGCGGATGAGAATGCTCAGTACGCTTGGATACGTCCTAATCGATGGTACATTTCCAAACGCATTCAGTTGCTCTACGATGTCTTCTATGGGTTCTTCAGCCGAAATGAAAGCGAAGTTTGAAGGGCCATTATTGAGATTTTGCATTAGCTGGGTCATGGTATTACCGGCAAAATGCCCGTTTCCACCGGTAATCGCCACGGGGACGCCAGTTCCATTTTTCAATTCGTCGGACAGTTTTTGAAATTTTGCCATTTGGGCTTCATCCGTCCGTACCGCTTCAACTCCCTGGGGTAATTCAAACAGTGCATAAATAGAACTTGCTACAATAAGCGGTTCGCCCGATGTTCCTGATGTTCGATAAACCAGGCAATCATTGATCGGAACGCCAAGGTTGCTCATGTCTTCCATATGTTCAAGCGCCCGCGCCCGAGTCAGGCTTCGATCTGTCAGCCACCTGTCAAATTCGATCATGAGTTCCGGTTTACGCGTGATCGGTAGATCCTGCAGTTGAACGGTGTCCGATGGGGGCGCATGTTCATATAGCTCGGCAAAGAGCGGGGATTTGCGCCTGACCTTTTCCACCAATCGACGAAGATTGCCGAGTTGCTGGGCTTCGATTTGGCTGCGTCCGCCCATTTGTGTCTGCTTGGCGGTTGAAGAAATTTCCATAATCTTTTGGTAGTCGATATTCATTTTCCATCTCCTGTATTCAGTACTTCACGATTTCGGGGGTTGCTAGACTTGTCATTCCTGCGAAGGCAGGAATGACAATAGCCAACTTTCGTGATCTACTGGTATTGCAAAAAGCGCCTCCCAGCGAATATCCGTTTAGCTTGCGTATATCTTGATCGCCCCCAAGTTAAGCGACCGATCATCAACGTCCGCAATGCCAATCGCATACTTTTCCTGACTGGCAAATGTGCCGTGCCCATCGCCGCCGCCCGTGAGAAGCAGGTCGTGCGCTTTGGCATAGTCGCGCAGGGTGGTTGCCGTTTCTGGACTATGGCTGGCACTAAATCCTTCTAGGCCGTCTATCCCTAGCGCAACCAGTTGCTCAACATCGGCAATCAATGTGTCGGGATTGTGCAAATAGCCCCCTGCAACAATCGCGTAACCGCCCGCATCATGGATCATGTCGATGACTTTTTCGACCGGGCGAAATGGCAGGCCTTGCATGATGGTGGCCATCTGTTCACGGTATTCTAGAAACCACTGTGTACTCGCATCGTCGCCTCCATCGAGTCCCTTGGAGTAGAGATAGTTTTGGAACTTGAATCCGCCCAGCTTGGGGTTTCGCTCATAAATGCTGTATTCGTCTAGCGACAGTTCGCTGCGCTCTTCGCTCATCACCTTGAGAATCTGCAAACCGATCTCATCCCAATTTGCCTGATTCTCTTTGAAAAGCTCTTGCAGAGGTTTATTCTGCGGGTCACAATCATACGCCAGCAAGCGAAATAATTGGCTGTTGCGGCTGGCGCTTATCTGGACGCCTTTGATGTAGGTAACGCCATATTTTTTGGCAAGATCACCCAATTCCAAATAAGCATCCATCGTGTCGTCATCGGTGAATGAGATGAACGTGATGCCCTTTGAAAGGGCTTCCTGGATAGCTTCTTCGGGGGTTTGCGTACCTGAAGAATAGCGGGAATGAATGTGTAGATCGGTTGTCATTGTCACTACTCCTCCTGAAAAATCTGCACTAACGGAGCCATTGCTGTCAATAGCTGTGGTATAATTTGGGCAATTTGAACCAACGATGTCGAATACAAAGGAATGATTAATGGCCGTCCGCGATCCGAAAACTGAGCCGATGCGCGTGAACATTTATCGCCAAATGACGCCACAAGCGCGCATGCTCATTGCTGCCCAGCTTTATGAAGAGGGTATCGCCAATATGCGCTCTGCCATCCTTGATCGGCATCCTGAGTTTTCGGCAATCGAACTAGAGCGCGAAATGCGTCGTCGATTATTGCCCCGCCCCCTCTTTCTGCAAGTTGAGGCGTATATCAACGAACGCGACCAAGGCCTAGAAAATCATGATTCAAAATAGTGTATTCGCCACTGTTCTTGATACGCTAAATTCATTGGGTATCCCTTACATGATTGTTGGTTCGTATGCGTCTAATTATTGGGGACGTCCACGCATGACCCACGATATCGTATACGCCAACAATCAGTCGATCAGTAGTGGGTGAACCATCCCCCAACCGACGTTTCGTTTCATAGACGCGCCACAATCGTTTTTCAGGATCATTACGCCGCTTCCACCAGCCGCACAATCCCATTGCTGCCATCCACCCAATCATTGCGCCATCAGGGATATTCGCGACAGCATTTTCCACACTGGAGACACAGGGCAAGCCATACTCACGGGCGATGACCGCGCCGTGCTGCAATGCGCCGCCCACTTCCAACACAACACCACTGGCATTCATAAAGAGGGGTGTCCAACCGGGGTCTGTCGCACGAGTCACCAGAATCTCACCCTTATTGAGCGGTTTTTCATAGGGAGCATTAAGTACATTGGCAACGCCACGGATAACGCCCTACTATTGCTGCCACAATCCATATTGGATTTCGTCAAGAATGTAGATTGCCCAAGTTCCAGTTTCTCCCTGTTTGGTTGGAGGATATGCGATCATAGCACCAGCCGCCTCGGCTGCCTCGACAGCCTTTGTGATGTCATCGACAGCGAAGTATGTCCGAACGATTGGCTGCTCATGCTCAGCTAATGGGGCACGAACGCCTATCAAGGTTCCGCTCGCTGTTTCTGCGACTTTGGCCTGACCGAGATCTTGAACCTCGGCACCAAATGACACCCCATGAACTTGTTCCAAGGCATTACACTGCTGCTTAACGGTCTTAGATACAATCTCTACATAATGAACTTTCATTTCTAAATCTCCTTTGGATTTCTGCCCGCGCGAGAATGATGGGAAGAGACACCCCTTTGTGGAATGTCTCTTCCTATGCCTAAATCGCTGGGACTAATTCAGCCTCTTCTTCTACGAGCCGCACAATCCCATTGCTGCCATCCACCTCAATCATTGCGCCATCGGGGATGTTCATGACAGCATTTTCTATACCAGAAACACAGGGTAAGCCGTATTCGCGGGCGATGACTGCACCATGTTGCAGCGCGCCACCGATTTCCAGCACAACGCCACTGGCATTCATAAAGAGGGGTGTCCAGCCGGGATCGGTGGCCCGCGTGACCAGAATTTCGCCTTTGTTGAGTGGTTTTTCATAGGGCGAGTGCAAGACGTTGGCAATGCCACGAATAACGCCAGGGGCAACCGCTTGGCCTACCAATTCGCCTTCTTTAGCAGGCTTCTGTGGGGCGCGTATAATCCGGCCGCGAGAATTCATGATACGCGGCCAATTGTTCACCTGTGCCTGTTTTTCGCGGGGAGCAAGGTTCTTGGCGATGATGGCGCGAAGATCCAGTGTGCTATTTTGTTGGGCTTGTGTTAATTGGCTCACGTTCAAGTCAAACACCTGTTTTTTGTCATCCAGGCGACCTTGGGCCACGAATTCTTCCCCTAATTGCAAGGCACGTTGGCGCATCAGGTCAAGCGTGATGATAAAGAAATATTTGGGCATTTCACGGTAGCCCAGATTGTAGTGGAGGGCGGATTGCTTCTTGAAAAAGTTGCCCTTGCCCTTCTGATTGGCAAGCGCCAGTAATTGATCGTAGGCATCTTGGCGACGTTGGGCGACTTTAGCCAGCATATCACTATTGATGTCTATCGCTTTGAGTTGGTTGAAAAATGCCGGCACATTTTCATGGGCGCGTTCTGTTGCAATGTCGATCTCGCGAATGCCACGACAACCGAATCTGTCCATATAGTGGTCAAATGCGGTCTGGAATTCAGGTGAAAATTGTTTGTTGGCAAGTTTCGTGGCAAATTCTTCACCCGTTGCTGTATCTTGTACTTCGGGATATTTCGCCAGGTCAAACATCAGATGTCCCATCTCTGAGGTAGGATTGCCATTGAGATCAATGTTTAAGGAGACCAACAAATCGTCAACATCGTCCCCCTTAAACAGACGACTCATCCGTGCCTGCCCCACCACAGCGGGAAGCATCACACTCGCAATGTTAGTCATCTGACCGGCAAAGAGCGCGTTGAGTTGCTCAACTAAATTACTGAATGGTATATCTTGCGTTGCCAATTGTTTAGAGGCTACGACTTCTTTCTCAAATTGCGCCACATACTTTTTCTCAGCCTTGCTCTGGTTAAATATGCCGGAAACGAAAGGCCCAATCATAGGCCCTACCGTTTTTGCGGCTCTCCACTTCATCCCCCGCATCGCTGGGGGTGTTTCGGCTGGAACATACGAATCCAAGTCCAGCGTTGCAATCGCGTCACGGGTCGGGTCGTCATAAGAACTAAGCATCCGAGATGCTGTCCCTGTACCAAGACCTGCCATCAAATTCGATAGGTTCAAATATTGACGACCTTCACTGTTGATGACGCCACCTTCCATGCCCGCATCAAACATGCCGACATCCCCTTTGATGGCTTCCAGCATCTTGCCCCAAGTTTCGTTCCCCAAGACCGAAAGTGAGTCCTGAAATCCCTGCGTCAGGACGATCAGATCCATGTAAAGATACTTTTCGGCGCCTTGGGTTTGGTAATCATCATTTCTGGCAGCGGCACATAAGTCGTAATCGGACGCGCTTGCAGGAGGTAAAGCTCGCCCTCGGCATAGGCCCATTCGCTGTCCCTCGGCAGCTTGTAATGCGCTTCCACTTTGGTGACGAGTGCGGTCACGGCGATGACCTGGGCATCGGTCAAAGAAGCGGCGTTGGGGTCAGCCAGGGTTGATTTCTCCATGCCGCCGCCGTCTTTGCTGACCAGCACATACTCTTTACTCGCCAGTTGTTTCTCAATAATCTGGTTGGTGACTTTGTTGACCACGAAACTGTCCGGCGTCACCTGCCCCGACACCACCGACTCGCCCAGCCCAAAGTTGCTGTTGATGACCGCTTCATCGTAATCGTTGTTGTTGGGGTTCAATGAAAAGGCCACCCCGCTCACCTCCGACTCGATCTGCTTCTGCACCACCACCGCCAGACTGACTTCGTCGGGGACGATGTTCTGTTTGAGCCGATAGGTGATGGCGCGTGCCGTCCACAGGCTGGCCCAGCAGCGTACGACGGCGTCGAGCAGTGTCTCCTTGCCCTGCACATTCAGGAAGGTTTCCTGCTGTCCGGCAAAACTGGCATCTTGCAGATCTTCGGCCGTGGCGGAAGATCGCACGGCCACTGCATCTGCCTGCAAATCAACGTGAGCGGCCAGCACGGCCTCGGCAATGGCAGGCGGCATGGCGCCCTGCAAAAAGAGCGCCTTGATCGTTGCGGATGCCCGCTCGCTCGATTGGGGATCGTCGATCTGAACGCTGGCCGCCGCCTGCACGATCTTCTCCTGCAAGCCATTCGCCTCAACAAACGCAGCGTAGGCGGCGGTCGTCAGCACAAAGCCGGGCGGCACGGGGAACCCCGCTGCTGTCATCTCGCCCAGGTTGGCGCCCTTGCCTCCGGCAAGGACGATGTCGTTGCTGTCCACATCGTGAAAAGAAAGAGTGTACGCCATGGTGCTCCTAGAAAATTTAGTCTTGTAACCAGTGCAAAGATCGCACTGCTTGAGTGACCAGATATTGACTGACCGTCGGTCGGTGATGAATAGTATAATGTTTTTTCGGCCGGTTGTCAAGCATTTGCAAACCTTGCTCTGCATGAATTCCATACTTTGAGCGCTGGATATTTATGAACCGAAGCGGCGTTTGACAGACCCCTATGCTCGCTTTACAATGGACGTACGTGTGTAGCTAAAGGAACGTACGCGTGAGGTGAACCAATGAAAACCATCACGGCGACAGAATTGCGCAGCGACATCTACAATCTGCTGGAAGAGGTGCTTGCAACCGGCATTCCGCTCGAAGTGACCAAGGGAGGGCGCAAGCTGCGCATTGCTCCGGTCGAACCGGTCGATAAATTTGCCGACATGGAATTCCGCCCTGATGTGATCAACGGGGATCCGGGCGACCTCGTGCACATCGAGTGGGAGTACAGCCTTGATCTACCTTGATACGCATATCGTCGTCTGGTACTACGCCAGTGACAAGCAGCGTTTCTCAAAGTCCATTCAGGCATTGATGAACCAACACGATTGGATGATCTCGCCGATCGTGCGCCTGGAATTGCACTATTTGCATGAAATCGGCCGTATCAATCCCACCGCGGACGCCATGCTGGCCAGCCTCTCTCAACGGGTGGGGCTGAGCATTTGTCCGAAGCCCTTTAACGATGTGATCTCGGTTGCGAATCAGCTTACCTGGACGTGCGATCCCTTTGACCGCATCCTCGTCGCGCAGGCCACTTTGAACGACGACATCTTGGTCACGGGCGACCAGAAAATCCATGCCCATTATCCTCACGCAAGGTGGTGAATTCGCCGCCCCCGTCGCTTCCACCATACTACCAGCCCCACCACTGCGCCGACCGCCAGAAGGAGCAGCGCCTTGTTGCGGCCATTGGCGGCGGCTTGCGTCTCCACCGCCGGCGCGTCGACGGTCGCGCCGGCTTCGTCCACCAGCGTCACCGTGCCGGCGTCGCCGTCGACAGCCAGCATCATCCCGGACTTGATGCGTGCTGTGGCCACGCCTGTCCCCATCACGGCCGGGATGCCATATTCGCGCGCCACGATGGAGCCATGCGCCAACGCGCCGCCCACGTCGGTCACCAGCCCCTTTGCTTGCGAAAAGAGCGGCGTCCAAGCGGGGGTCGTCGTCGTGCAGACCAGGATAGCGCCAGGCTGCATCTGGTTAAAATCTTCTGCTGAGTGGATGACGCTGGCCGGAGCAGTGACGACCGGTGCTGACGGCATAACCCTTCAAAACCGGCCCATCGTGGATGGCATCAGTCGGCGTCGGATCGAAAATGGAAATCTTGATAGGGCCAAGCTTGAGTGCGCTGCGCTCCGGAACTTTGGGTGGTGGAGTGAGCTGCATCCGGGCCTCGCGCAATTCGCGTCGCTCTTGGGCCAGTTGCGCATACGCCGGAATATTCTGTCCGTTGGCGCGGGCTTCAAGCGCCGTTGTGATTTCGTCGCGATGCAGGTAGTAGAGATCATCGGGATTGGCGATGATGCCGGCATCGGTCAGGCGCTGCCCCAACTCACGCGCCAACTTGCGCACCGTCGGCCAGGCCGCGCCCATGTAAAACATCACATGTTCGCGATAAGGCGCGTACTTCTTCGTCCACTTCCACAGCCACGCAAAGAAGCGCCGCGACACGGGGTTGAGCGCCTGCGCCGTTTGTGCGACGAGAGCATCCCGTTCAGCCGCCATCTGTGCCTGTCGCACCCGCACCGCTTGCGCCGGTGGTTGTCTGACCAGCGCTTTGAGGCTCAAAATCATCGGCAAGGGGTTTTCACTTTGGGTCGGATCAACAAAATCGAGATTGTAGATTTGATGGCCGTATTCACCAAGATAATGGTTGATGCCGGTTAGCACAGGTCGCCCGTCAGGATGGCTGGCCAAGGCTGGGAGCAGATGATTGGCCGTCGTGTTGAGAATAAGTTTCCGCAATGATTCGTTGCTGCGGACAGAGTTGGCTATGCTCTCCATCGCAGCCTGGGCATCTAACGCCTTCGAGTCGAAGCCGCGCAAAAAAGCAGAGCTGCCAAGTCCCGCTTTGGGCAGTGCAGAGCGAAAAACTGTTTTTAAGAGTTTATCAAAAACTGGGTCAAAAAAGCGTGAAAGTCCTAAATTGGCAGCCGATCCAAACCAGTAGCCGCTGTCGGCGGCTGCCATCTCGCTGATGCCTTGCAGGAGAGTTGCGGATTCGGCCGCATCCAAATCAAGCGCATCCCAACGGGCAATCAGGGCTTGATAGGTGGGCAAGACGTGCCCATCCCAGTCGAAGGCGGGCATAGTCAGCATTTTAGGGATGCGCGAGTAAACTTTTAAAGCCGCTTTTAAGGTTTGCGCATTTAGGCTGTAGCTGGCCGTTGTGTAGGCGTAGCCGTTGATGGTGTCGGCAAATCCGTGTGGCATGACGGGGTCAAGGTCGAAATGAGCGTTGGCGATCTCACCAAATGTATTAAGCAGCTTATCGAGAGTCTGGCTTAAACCTTGCCTCAGATAAAGGTCTTCAAAGAGCGGCGAGAGCGGTGCGGGCATGTGTTCGACAATCTGGCGGCGCATCCACATCGTGTTGGGGGCGGGCGGTTCCCAGACCACATGTTTGAGCGGGGCTGGCGGCAATGCGGTGATCGGCCGCGCCTGCAGGATGGCAATTTCCCCATCGGCGATGGCCCATTCGATGTCCATCGGCATGTTGTTGCGCCCCGGGCGGGGGGGCGGGGAAGGGGGGGGGGGGGGGGGGGGGGGGCGGCGCGGGGGGGGGGCCGGGCCGGGCGGGGGGCCCCGGGGGGGCGGCCCCGCGGCCCGAACCCCCGCCCGGCGCGTGCCCAGGGCGGGGCGGGGCGGGGGGGGGCGGCCGGGCGGGGGCGGGGGCGGGGAGGCCGGGGGGCGGGCGGGCGGGCCCGGGGCGGCCGCCGGGGGGCCCGCGCGCCGCCCGGGGCCCGGCGGGGCCCGCCGGCCGCGGCGCCCCCGCGCCGACGGGGGGGCGGGGCGGGGGGGACTGCCGCCGCCCGGCCCGGGGCACGCCGCAGGGGGCCCCCCGGGGGGGGGGGGCCGGGCGCCCCCCCGCCCCACCCGGCCCCCGCGGGGGGGCGCCCCCCCCCCCGAGGGAAGGAGCGGCCCCGACCGGGGGGGGGGCCCAAGAGGGGGGGGGGACCCGGGGGCGACCGACGGTCCGGGGCCCCCCCCCAAAAAAGCAAAAAAAGGAGGAGACGGAGAAAAAAAAAGGAGGGGAAAGCCCGCCCCCGGCAGTAATAGGTTTCAATTTGTGCGCCGAGTTTGGTCAGGGCAACGGCCGTTTTCTCATCCAATACTGCCTCGTTTTGCTTTTCAACAGGCGCCGCCTGCGCTTCCGTCCCTGTCTGCGTCCGCACCGTCATCATCGTTTTTGTCGTTGTCTCGCGGGACAAAATCTTGCCGGTTGATTTCGCCACCACCACCGTATCGGGCGTCACCAGCCCGCCGACAATCGCCTCGCCTAGCCCCCACGCGGCGTTGATCACAAGCTGGTTGCGCTCGCCATCCAGCGGATTGGCAGTGAAGAGAATGCCCGCGGCCTCGGCTTCCACCATCGTCTGCACGACGACGGCCAGGCTGACCTCGCTGGGATCGATGCCTTGCCGCGCCCGGTAGGCGATGGCGCGCGCCGTCCACAGGCTGGCCCAACAGCGCTTCACTGCCTCCAGCAGCGCCTGCTCCCCTTGGATGTTGAGATAGCTCTCCTGCTGACCGGCAAAGCTGGCGCCCGGCAGGTCTTCGGCGGTGGCGGAGGAGCGCACCGCCACCGCCAGCCCACCCTCCGCGACCAGATCGCGATACGCGTGTGTGATCGCCTGCTCCAGATCGGCCGGCAGCGCACCCTGTGCAAAGCGCGCACGAATCTTCTCCGCGGCGACTCCAAAAGTGGCCGGTTCATCCCTCCGCGTCTGCGCCGCCAGATCGATGATCTGCGTTTGTAGCCCGTTAGCTATCACAAAAGCGTCGTAGGCTGGCGTCGTGATGACAAAGCCGGGCGGGATAGGAAACCCGGCCTGGGTCAACTCACCTAGATTGGCGCCTTTGCCGCCGGCCAGAGCCAGTGCAGATTTGTCCAGTTCTGCCAACCATTTGATTACCCGACTACTTGTCATCTTCCACCTCCGCTGTCGGATTCTGTCTGAACCGGTGGCAACCAAATCGCCAGCACACTGGGATCGATGAGACAAAGTGACTCAGCGGGCGCGCCCAGGATGCGTTCGACGCCGCGTTCGTAGGCCGCCACCTTGCGCTTGACGCGCGCCACCGCGATCACCGTGGTCTCGCCGGCCACGATCAGCCGCTCGAACGCGGCGGAAACCCCCTGGCCCATCCCGATTAAAATTTCGGCGGTGGCGTCCGGGTAATCCAGGCTGAAGACTCCCTCATCGATGCCCTGATGAATGATCTGCGCCAGCAGCGGCGCCAGCAGCGCGGTGGATTGCGCCTGCACTTTCACGCGCAGGAGGACATTTTCCTCTTGATAGAGCACGCGCATCGTGTCGAGCAGAAAGTCGCGGTTGGTCACTTCAAAGGTGTTCACCTGTTCAAAAAAGCGCGCAAGCTTCTCCATCGCAGGTAACGATGAATCTGTGACCAACGGCTGCAGGGCTGTCGCCGCCTGGGTCGTCAGGTGCGCCACCAGCGCTTCCAATAGATCCACCTTGGATCCAAAGTAGTGATAGAAAGTGCCTTTCGCCACACCGACCTTGTCGATGATCTCCTGGACGGAGGTTTGCTCATAGCCTTTGCTGTAGAAGAGTTCTTGCGCAACGGCGAGAAATTCGGCATACCGTTCATCGTACTCTTTGACAACACGCACCATTTTCTTACATCCTTTTTGACTGACCGTCGGTCGGTATTGTATACTTAGTATACGTCTTTGTAGATCGGTTGTCAAATGCGCCTTCGATTGCAAGACGGAGGGTAAAAAGGAGCAACGGGATGACGTTTGGCGAATTTATAAAACGGGTGCTGTAAGATCCCGATGGGCGGGCTGCTGGTCTTCCAGCTTTTGATCACAATTGCCTTTGGCGCGCTCGGCCTGCTGCTCACTGTCCCCTTGCTGGCGACGCTGATAGTGCTGATCCGGGAAATCTATTCCTACGATCTGCTGAGTCTCCGCTCTATCTCTATTGAACTCTCCACCAATTCAAAAGGTGATCTCAGCCTTTCCGAATCGACCATCGTTGCAGCCGGCATAGAGAACGAGGGTAGCGCGCCGTCCTCCCCAAATTCTGCACTGGCGTGAAGCAGCAGCTTTGTTATAGAAAGTGAAGCTCAGCAGGACATCTTCATCCCAATAGGGCGCGCAGCGACTCAAGCCGTGTGCATATAGACATCCCAGCCAAAATAGGTGGCGAATGCTTCGGCCGCCACATCCGCCGTATGCGATGCATTCATCGCCACGTGATGTTCGAAGCCATTCTTGCACACATGCTTCATCAGCCGCTGCAGACCGGGGACCTGGACGACGGCGCGCGTGCCGAAGGTGTCAAGCGGGTCGTCGGTGAAGAGGCCCTGGCCCACATAGGTGCGGATGACGCCGGACGTATCATCGGTGCTGACACGGCCAAAGGTGACCGGGCCGGCCGGCGTGCGCCCGGCCATGGCGCCGTAGGTGTTCTCCTCACCCAGCGTCGTGCCGAGGATGGGCGCCGTCTTGATCGCGGCGTCGGGGATAAAGGCCTTGGCCCAGTTCCCACAGTGGAAGAGCACGCACTTGTCCGGGTCGCTGCCGTAGTTGTTGTTCCAGTCCACCAGCGCGCTAGGCGAATTGGACGCCAGTTGTAGCGCATACATCGACACGACGCCGGTGATGTCCACCTCGCACGCCGAGGGCAGCAGCCGCTCGCTCATGATGCTCATCAACGTGCAGACGTTGACGCCAAAGTTGCGCTGCAAGGACGTCCAGCACTGGATCGCGGTGGCGATCAGGTCGTTCCTGTCCATCCAATCCTCGATGACGACGCCAAGCCGCGCCATCTTCACCAGCGAGGGCGGCGGCACGCTGCCGTAGTCGGCATAGGCCTTGATGTCGGCCAGCTTTTTCTCTACGCGGCCGTCTTCTTCGGGCAGGCGTTGCACCCAGCCCAGCACCTCGGAGAGATCGAGGGTTTGCACGCTCATGCCGTGCGCCTGGAGCAGCTTCTCGCTGTAGCGCACCGTGTTGAACGCGCCCGGCCGCGCGCCGATCGCACCCAGGCGCGCACTACGCAGGCCGTTGACGATGCGGCAGACGCCAAGGAAGCGCTCCAGATCCTGCCGGAACTCAGGCGTGCGCGGATGCACCGTATGCAAGTCGGTCAGCGTGAAGGGATAGCCGTACTGGCGCAGGTTGTTGCAGACCGAGACCTTGCCGCAGAAGGCATCGCGCCGGCGTTCGACTGTGAACAGATCCAAGTCGTCGGGATAGGCTTGCACCAGGATCGGCACGTCCAGCCCGGAGAGCTTGACCGTGTCGGCCACGCCCTTTTCGTCGCCGAAGTTGGGCAGGCAGACCAGGATGCCGTCGATGCGGCCGGCGTGCTGGCGGAACAGCTCGGCGCAGCGTTTGGCGTCGTCCCACGTCTCCACGCCGCCGAGTTTGGTCGCATTTTCGTCCAGCATCACGGCTTCGATATCCATCTCGGCAAAGAGCGCCAGGATGTCCTGGCGCGCCTCCGTCACCAGCTTGTCGGGGAAAAAGTCGCGGTTGCCAACAATCACCGCCAATGTTGCGCGTGTCATAGCATTCTCCTTTTGGTAACGTTTGCAAGTCAATCGAGTAATGGCACGCGGATGACGCGGATTGAGCGGATCAACGCGGATTTCAGTACTTCACGAAACTCACACAAAGTCGCCAAGAGCACAAAGGACGCCATCTTCAATTTTGTGACTCTGTATCTCCGTGTGAGGCAAATCGTAAATTACTGGATTTCTTTTAATCCGCGCAAATCTGCCTAATCCGCGCCATCCGTGTTCTATTCGTCGCAGAAGATGTAGAGCAGCGGCGCGCCCCACTCGGCGGGAATCCACTCACGTTGCTCGCGCGGGCGGACGCCGCTGCGCACGACGGCGCCGGTGCGTGGCTCGACGATACGATAGTGCTGCGGCACGTCGTCGCCGAAGATCAGCAGGGGCCCGCCTTCCTCGCTATAGCAGAGGAAGAACTTGCCGGGGACGAGCAGCCCGCGGCGGCCCAGTGTCACTTCCCAGTTTGGCGCCATATCCGCAGTGGGCAGCCCGTCGAGGATGCGCGCCACCAGACCGACGTAGCGCGAACCCTCGAAGTCCAGCGCCTCACGCCAGCCCGCGCCCGGCGCCAGGAAGAAGTCCGACTGGCCGGATTCGTCCCCGCGGTGCGCCCACTGCCAGAGGCTGCCCGCGCCGTAGACGACGCCCATTGTGCCGCCCGCGCAGAGATTACTCCACGCTTCGTGGCCCTGCCACCAGCCGGCCGCGCGCCCCTGCCGCCCGCCATGCTCGTAGGTTGGCTCACCGTTGGCGACGGCCTTGACAGGCACGTTGCGTCCCATATCGGCAACGCGTTCGGGGACATGCTCGCCGCTGTGTCCGGTCTGGCACCACTGAAAATCGAGCCAATCTGCATCCTGCGACGCGTTGGCGACGATGTGCGGGCGGTAGTGAATGCCGGCCGGCTGCTGGTACGCGTCCCAGCGTTCGACCTCCTCGCCTCCCGCCGCGATCTGCGGCTCGCGGCCGGAGCCGTCGCCGCCCACCAGGTAGATGGCCGGGCGCGCGCCGTAGCGGGCGACGAGATAGCGGCAGTAGCGCGCATATTCTTCAGGCAGCACGACCGGGCCGGCGGTTTGCAGCCCCTTCCAGCCAAAGCCGTGAAAGACCGGCTGCCACACCGCGACGATCTCATGCTCGGCCAGGATCGCGCTGAGACCGTCAAGATACTGGAAATAGGCCGGGTTGAGCTGGTTGAGGTGGCCGTCGGGCAGATCCTCAAAGCCGACGTCAAAACCCTCGTCCGCGCTGCGGTCGCGTGGCCCCTGTGCGCCCATGTCGGGCTGAACGCTCATCAGCAGCACGGCGTTGAAGCCCTTGGCCTGGCGGTCTGCGGCGTAGACCCGGCACTGCTCGTGGGTGGCGCGCCAGGGCAGCCCCCAGGCCGTGTCGCCGGCCAGCACCGCCGCGCGACCGTCGGCGTGGACGAGGCTGCGCTTGCCCGGCGACATGCGCCAGAAACCGTGGCGATAGAAGTGATTCGCCGTCGGCGGTCCAGTCTCAGATGCAATGACGCCCGATTGCCCGGCAAGCCCTGCATCGCCCGTCGAGCTGAAGCTGCGCCACGTCCAGCGCCCGCCGGCACGCGGCGCGGCAAAGCGGATTTTCCATATCCTGCCGCCGTCCCAAAATGCGGGGCGGCGCAACAGGGCGCCGTCGTCATGGGTGAAGTCGGCCCACACCTCGACATCGGTATAGGCGTTTGCGTACTCCTGCGCCGCGGTCAGCGTGAGTTCGATCTCACGCCAGGGCTGTGCCGAAAGGTTGCTTGGGTCAGACATTGTCGTTTCCCTTCCTGTTGACTTGTGTCCAGATTCGCCAATATCTTCCTGGAGGCTCGCAGCTTCCAGGAAGAGGTCACAGATTGCTACAAGCGCCCGAGCGCAGGGAAACCGCACCCTGCATCGTCCAACATCAGCACCCAATCCGGGCCACCCTGCGGTGGGGTGAAGGTCATGCGCGACGTTTTCGGCATGTGGCCCAGGCTGCGGGCGACGCCGGTGCGCGGGTCGTACCACCACGCGGCGATTGTCGCGCCGGTCAGCGGCCGTCCACGATATTGCCTCAAGCAAAATATTGGACGCTAAATCTGAGTAACATGTGAAGGGGGAACAAAATCCAGTTGCACGACGCAATCGAGGTAATTGGCATAATGCGTGAATAAGTGACTGCCAGGTGACAGTCACCTTCACACGTGACTGTCACCTGGCAAAAGTGCAAGCGTCTACTGCGCGACCTCACACGGCTCGGTCGAGCCGGTCGGGGCAAAGGTCTCGTACTGGCAGGCATTCTCCGCGGTGAGCAGCACCATGTCGATGGACTGCTTTTCGGGCTTGTCGCTGCTGCCGCTCTTGATGTAGGCGTCGGCCTGGATCGCAGCCTGATTCGCCATTTCGGCGACCGGCTGGAGCGAGGTGGCCTTGAGTTCGCCGCCCATGATCGACTGGATGGCGTCGTCGCTGCCGTCGAAGCCCATCACGATCACGTCGTCACGACCCGCGGCCAGCAGCGCAGCCTGCGCGCCCAGCGCCATCGTGTCGTTGCCGGCGATCACGCCCTTGATCTCGGGATTCGCCTGAAGGATGCTCTCCATCACGCCGTAGGCTTCGGTCTGGCTCCAGTTGGCGGTCTGCTGTGCGACCATGACCAGCCCTGGGTACTCGTCGATGACATCGTGGTAGCCCTGCGAGCGGATATGCGCGTTGGTGTCGGTGTCGCGACCGGTCAGTTCGACGAAGTTGCCTTCCTCGCCCACCATTTCGACAAAGTACTCAGCCAGGATCGTGGCGCCCTGGTAGTTGTTGGAGACGATCTGCGCAACGGCTACGCCTTCCTGGGTGATCTCGCGGTCGACCAGGAAGCTGGGGATGCCGGCGTCCTTGGCCTTCTGCACGGCGGCGACCGAGGCGTCGGCGCCCGCGTTGTCCAGGATGATCGCCGACGCCGCGCGGGCGATACAGGTCTCAAAGAGTTCCATCTGTTTGTTGGCGTCGTCGTCATGGACGAGTTGCAACACGTCGTAGCCGAGTTCCGTGGCCTTGGCCGCGGCGATTTCAGACATGGCGCCAAAGAACGGATTCTCCACCGGCGGCACGATGACGCAGATCAACTGCGCGCCGCTGGCAGCTTCGGCCGGGGCCGCGGCTTCGGCCGGAGCAGCCTCTGCGGCTGGGGCTTCGGTCGCGGCGGCTTCTTGCACCGGGGCGGCCGGCGCGCCGGCGCGGCAGCCTGGCAGCCGCTGAAGACCAACGCCAGGATTAACAGCATTCCGAAAACCTTCAAACTCTTGGGAACACGCATACGAATTCTCCTCTTTTGGAACATTGATAAAAGGTTTGCTGCCCCTGCCGGGGCCGAACTGACTGTGGACTGACAGGTCTGCGATGCTGGGATCGATCACCTCCTCTGTGATGGCGGAACCAGGACGACCGATCAAGTTGTTGATGAAGACGCCTGCGGCGCAGGGCTGTGCAAAAAGACGAACGCCGCCGGACGTATTCGACAAAGCAAAACTACCCAAGTTCCTGCTGCTTCTGCAGCGCGATGCGCGTCTGCATGCGCGCCTGCATCTGGTCGATGATCACGGCCAAGACGATGACCAGGCCTTTGATCACCTGCTGCCAGAAGGATGAGACGCCGACCATCACCAGCCCATCGCCCAATACGCCGATCACAAACGCGCCGATGATCGTGCCGCCGATGCTGCCGCGCCCGCCCGACAGGCTGGTGCCGCCGAGCACGACCGCGGCGATCGCGTTCAGCTCGAAGAACTGACCTGTGGCCGGATGCGCCGCCACCAACTGCGAGGCGATGATCAGCCCGACGACCGCCGAGCAGAAGCCGCTGATCATGTAGACCAGCAGCTTGACGCGCTTGACCTTGACGCCGGACAACTCGGCCGCGCGCTCGTTGCCGCCGATGGCGTAGACCTGGCGGCCAAAGGGCGTGCGCTGCGCCACAAAAGCTGCCACCAGCGCAAACCCAATCATGATCCAGATCGAGTAGTTGACGAGGAAGGAGCCGGCGCCCAGCGCCGGGAAGCCGGTGTTGCCCAGTTCGGGCCGGCCGACAAGATTCGGAAAGGTGTAGCCGTTGTTGATCAGCAGCGCCATGCCGCGCGCCACGTAGAGCATGCCCAGCGTGGCGATAAAGGGCGCCACATTGAAGCGGGTGATGATCAGGCCAGTGATGCCGCCCATCAATGTGCCGGCGACGATGGCGATGAACATGATCAGCCATGTGTGCGGGTAAACGATCACACCCAACGATGGCAGGATGATGCCCTTGTTGATCAACATGCCGGCGATCATTGCGCTCAAGGCCTACCAGCGACCCCACCGAAAGATCGATGCCGCCGGTCAGGATGACAAAGGTCATGCCGATGCCCAGGATGGCGTTGATGGCGACATGTTTCGCCATGATCTCGATGTTTGCCGCCGCCAGGAAGTTGGGCGCGATGATCGTGAAGACGACCACCACCAGGATCAGCGCGATAAACGCGCGCCCGCGCAGCAGAAGCTGCTGTACGTCGGTCGAGGTAATCCTTCTTGGTTTATTGATCGCAACTGCGCTTGCTTCGCTCATGCTCTCCCTGCCTGTGCTTGTGATGTTTCTGCACGTGCGCCGCGTGTGCGCTTGTCGCCGTTTTCGCCCGCGCCATGCCCGATCGCCGACGCGGCCACCAACGCCGCCTCGCTCGCCTCCTCACGCAGGAACTCGCCCGTGATCTTGCCCTTCGACATGACCAGGATGCGGTCGGACATCGCCATGACTTCCTTCAATTCGGAGGAAATAAACAACACGCCAAAGCCCTGCTCCGCCAGCCGCTCCATAATCGCAAAAATCTCCGACTTGGCGGCCACGTCGATGCCGCGGCTCGGCTCGTCCAGCAGCAGAATCTTGGGCGCGGTGAGCAGCCCCTTGGCGACGACCACCTTCTGCTGGTTGCCGCCGCTCAACGACGTGATGATCTGCCCCGGGTCGGCGACCTTGATCGACAGCCCCTTGATCATCTCGGTGACGGCGGCGCGCTCTTTGCGCTGCGTCAGAAAGAGGCCGTTGAAATAGCTGCGCAGACTGGCGAGCAGCATGTTGTGCGCAACGGAGATCGACTGCACCAGCCCTTCGCGCTGGCGATCTTCCGGCACCAGCACGATGCCCGCGCTGATGCGATCGGCCACCGAACTCGCCGGCAGCAGCTTGCCATCGAGGTAGACCCGCCCGCGCGCCTCCGGCCGCACCCCCGCCAGACATTCAAACAACTCGGAGCGGCCCGCGCCCATCAGCCCGTAGAGACCGACGACCTCGCCCTTGCGCAGCGTCAAGGTGACATGATCGACCATAAAACCGCCGCCCACCCGCGGCAGCGTCATCTCTTCGATGCGCAATATCTCGTCGCCAACTTCGGCGCGCCCCTTGTGAAAGAGATTCGCCGGATTCTTGCCGACCATCTTCTCGATGATCCACGGCACGTCGATGGCGGCCGTGCGCGCTTCCGCCACCAATTTTCCGTCGCGCAGCACCGTGACATAGTCGCTGATGCGCGTGATCTCTTCCAGCTTGTGCGAGATGTAGATGATCGAGACGCCGTGCGCCTTGAGGTCGGCGATCACCTTGAAAAGCACCTCGACCTCCGCCGCGCTCAGCGCCGAGGTCGGCTCGTCCATGATCAGAATCCGCACATCCTGCGCCAACGCCTTGGCGATCTCCACAATCTGCTGCTGACCGATGCGCAGCTCGCTGACCAGGGCATTGGGGTCGATGTCGTGTTCGAGCCGTTGCATCAGGACGCGTGTCCGCGCGCGCTGCGTCTTCTGATCGACGACCAGCCCCGTCGGCGCCACTTCACGCCCCAGAAAGATGTTCTCGGCCACGCTCAAGTTGGGGCAGAGATTCATCTCCTGATAGATGATGCCGATGCCAAACTGTTCGGCGTGCAACGGCGAGCGCAGTTGGATCGGCTTGCCGTCCAGCAGCAGCCGCCCGCTGGTCGGGCGCTCCACGCCGGCGACGATCTTCATCAGGGTCGATTTGCCTGCACCGTTTTCGCCGATCAGCGCGTTGACTGTGCTGCGATAGACGTTGAAATCGACGTGGTCGAGCGCCATCGTGCCAGGAAAGACCTTGGTGATCTGCTCGGCGCGCAGCACGACGTCGCCGTCATCTGGAGCGGCGTGCGCTGCGGGCATAGTCGTCTCGGCGCCGGCTGCATTTGCCATGAAAGTTACTCCAAAACCTCGACCTGGATCGGGACGACGGTGAGTGTGCTGACGTCGATGTCGATCAGGTTGAAGGTGCGAATCCCCATCGCACCGTAAAAGCTGATGCGCTTGCCTTCCAGCGCGCCGACATCCAACCCGCCCAATACTTCGCTGGCGATGCGCTTGTTCAACTCCGACCCTACCTTGCCGTACTCGGTCTGGTCGCGAAAGTCGCCAAAGTTGATAAAGCCCACTGCATCGCGTGCGGCGGTTTCGTCGCTGGGGATGCGCGGCCCGCTGTAGAGCTTGACCGTGATCGGGCCATCGTAGCCGTCCAATTGCAGGGTCAACGTTCCCACGCGCGATTCTGTGTCTACAGCCGTCACGACGCCCGCGCCCTTGACCAGATAGACGTGCGCCTCGCCGACGGTGATGAGACCGTTCTCTTGCGCGATCGCGGTAAGTTGTTCTTTTTTGGCGCGTCCCTCTGCATCCACCTCAAATTGATTGAGAATGGCGGCCAGGTCGACGGCCTTTTCGGTGACGGTCGGAACGATCTGGCTGCTCCAAATGCCCTCCACAAAGGCCACCGGGTCGAAGGCCTCGCTTTGCTGCCTTGCCTCCACCTCGGCGATCGGCACGATGGTCACCGACGACGGCAATACCGCAATAAAGGCCGCCACCAGCACCAGCGTGATAATCCAGGGTAGGTATTTCTTCATCGGCTCACCTCGTTGAAAGGCGACAGTCGTTTGTCGAATTGACTGCCGCCCGGTCGATCCTGTCTATTCTTGCAACACCCGCGCCAATGCGTCGCGCCAGCCTGCCAGCAGCGCACTGCGCCGCGCATCAGCCATCGACGGCGTGTAGCGCTGCTCCCCGCGGTGCAGCGCGCCGAGCGCCTCCGTCGAAGACCATACGCCCACGCCCAGCCCGGCCAGGTAGGCCGCACCCAGCGCCGAGACATCCGTCGATGTGCTGGCCAGCACCGGGCACTGCACCAGGTCGGCCTGGAACTGCATCAGCAGCGCGTTGGCGCTGGCGCCGCCGTCGGCGTGCAGCGTCGTGAGCGGGATGCTGCACGCTTCCTGCACCGCGGCGAAGATGTCGCCGATCCGATGAGGCGATCGACTCCAGCGCGGCGCGGGCGAGGTGCGCCGCGCCGCTGCCCAGCGTCAGCCCGTAGATCATGCCGCGCGCGCGGGCATTCCACCACGGCGCGCCCAAGCCCACAAAGGCCGGCGCCAGGTAAACGCCCTCGTTGTCAGGGCAGGCGGCCGCCAGCTCCGTCACCGTCGCCGCGGCGTCTTCCCAGCCCATCAGCTTGCCGAGCCAGGCGATGGTGGCGCCGGTGGCGTAGATATTCCCTTCCAACGCGTAGGTCACCTGCCCCGGACGCGACCAGGCAATCGTGGTGGAAAGCCCGCGCTGCGAAAGGATCGGCGCCGCGACCGGCGTCATCACGGAAGAGCCGGTGCCGTAGGTCGCCTTGACCGCGCCCGGCGCAAAGCCGGCGTGCCCGATCAGCGCGGCGTGTGAATCGCCGATCAGCCCGGCGATTGGGATGCCGGCCGGCAGCGCGCCACCCGGCGCTGTGTGGGCCGGCCACGCCGGTGGATGGCTGTACGATAGGCAGCGCCTGACGCGGGATGCCGAACAGCGCCAGCAGCTCCGCGTCCCACGCCAGCGTGTGCAGGTTGAAGAGCAGCGTGCGCGACGCGTTGGTCATGTCGCAGGCGTGGACGCGCCCGCCAGTCAGCTTGAAGAGCAGCCAGCTATCGATCGTGCCAAGACAGAGTTCGCCTTGTTCGGCACGTTGCCGCGCCCCCGGCGTGTTGTCGAGCAGCCAGCGCATCTTGCTGGCCGAGAACATCGGATCGAGCGCCAGCCCGGTGCGGCGATGGACATCTTCGGCGACGCCCGGCTGCCTGAGCGTCTCGACCAGGGCATTGCCGCGCTGGCACTGCCAGATCAACGCACGGCGCTAATGGCTCGCCCGTGGCGCGCTCCCACAGCACCACCGACTCGCGCTGGTTGGAAATGCCCAGTGCAACGGGTGTCGACGCGGCATCCGCCAGCACCTCGGCCGCGCACTGCACGACGCTCTGCCAGATCGCGCGCGCGTCCTGCTCCACCCACGACGGTTGCGGATAGGCAACGCTCAGCGTCGTCGATGCGCGCGCCGTCACCTGCCCGGCCGCGTCCACCAAAATTGCCTTCGTGTTGGTCGTACCTTGATCGATAGCCAGGATCAATGGCTCGGTAGAATTCATCGTGCATCGCCTCGAAAGCGTCGCGTCTCTTTGCTGTGTGTAAGGAGCAGTGGAAACAGCAAACTCGATCAGGGAACACAGATAAACGCCGATAGCCTCAGATAAACGCAGATGCTTTGCTGGCTTTGCTCTTATCTGCGCATATCCGTCTTTATCTGCGCCTATCTGCGTTCTCTCGCTGTCACTCTACTCAAAGTTTTGCACTTGACGGTCTACTAGCTCTGCTTACCCTCCAGCAACGATTCTGCCGTCGCTGCCAGCCCGGCCGGCGTAATCGCATAATGCGCAAAAATCTCCTGCTGACTGCCGGTGTAGGTGTATTCATCCGGGATGCCCACGATACGCAGCGCGGGCGTCACGCCGGCCTGCATCAGCAACGTCGCCACGCGGCTGCCCAGCCCGCCGTGGACGCTGTGCTCCTCCACCGTGACAATCGCCGCCACGCGCCGCGCGGTCTCCAGCACCGCGGCTTCGTCGAAGGGGCGCAGGCTGTGAATACTGAGCACCTCGGCGCGGATGCCGCGCTCCGCCAGCGCGTCGGCGGCCTGCACCGCGATCTCGACGGTTTCGCCGGTGGCGAGAAACGCCGCGTCGCCGCCGCGGCGCACCGGGATCGCTTTGCCGATGGCGAAAGGCGTCTCCGGCGCGTGCAGGTGGTGCATTGCCTTCTTGCCCAGCCGGATATACAGCGGCCGCGGGTGGGTGATCGCCGCTTCCAGCGCGGCACGCGTCTCGAAGTTATCGGCAGGGATCACGATGTCGATGTTGTTGAATGCCTGCAGCACTGCCAGGTCGTGCAGCGAGTGGTGCGTCGTGCCCAGCGCGCCGTAGCTGACCCCCGCGCTGATGCCCACCAGCTTGACCGGCTGATCCGAGTAGGCCACGTCGTTCTTGATCTGCTCCAGCCCGCGCGCGGTCAGGAAGCAGGCGGGTGACACGGCAAAGACGCACTTGCCGGAGGCAGCCAGCCCGGCGGCCACACCGACCAGGTTCTGCTCGGCGATGCCCACCTCCACAATCTGGGCGGGTAACTGTTTGCCAAAGGCAACCAGACGTCCGGAGCCGCGCGAGTCACTGGTCACGACCAACACATTACGGTCATGTTCGGCCAGCTTGAGCAGCGTATCGGAAAAGACCTGTTGATTGGGACTACCGGGTTGTAATGGTTGCATAGCGTTCCTGCCAGCGTTCTTCGGCTTGATTCAATTCTGCCAGCGCGATCGCCAGTTCGGCAGCGGTCGGCACGTGATGGTGCCAGTCGGCGGCGTCTTCGATGAAGCTGACGCCCTTGCCCTTGGTCGTGCGCGCAAGGATCAGGTTGGGTTTGCCCGCCTCGAACGGCATCTGCGCAAAAACATCGACCAGCGCGGCCACATCGTTGCCGTCGACAGTGCGCACGGCGTAGCCAAACGCCGCAAAGCGTTCCGCCAGCGGCTCCAACGCCATCACGGTCTCCGTGCGCCCGCTGATCTGCAGCGTGTTGCGGTCGATGATCACCGTGAGATTGTCAAGCTTGTAGAAGGCAGCGCTCATCGACGCTTCCCAGATCGAGCCTTCGGTCAACTCACCGTCACCCATCAGCGTAAAGACGCGAGACGCATGGCCATCCTGTTTGGCGGCGAGCGCCATGCCGACCGCAACCGAGAGTCCGTGCCCCAGCGCGCCCGTGTTCTGCTCCACACCCGGCACCTTGCGCGTCGGGTGGCCCACCCAGTGCGAGCCGGCGCGCCCCATCGTGGCAAGCTTTTCCGCTGGGAAAAAACCCTTGTCTGCCAGCACGGTGTAGAGCGCCTCGACGGAGTGCCCCTTGCTGTGGATGTAACGGTCGCGCCCCGCCCACGCAGGATTTTGCGGATCGACGCGCATCACGTGATTGTAGAGCACGTTGAGAATGTCGGTGCAGGAAAGGCTGCCACCCGTATGGCAAGCGCCGGCCTGCGCAATGCTCGACAAGATCGTCTTGCGGTAGTGGATCGACTTGCGTTCCAGTTCAGGAATTTGCATGGTTGTCGCCCTTTCCGGGATAAACCTGAATAATTATTCAATTTTGAAATTTGATTCAGTATGAACTATTCTACAGACAGAATCGCACAAGCACAAGCAAATTTGAATAAATATGCATTGGTGAATATCCAGGAGTGACGGATGGCCCAACTAGATGAAATGCGCTTGATTGTGAGGGTGGCGCGCATGTATTACGAGTGGGATGTAAAGCAGGCGGCGATCGCCAGGCAACTTGGGCTGTCGCAACCGACTGTTTCGCGGCTGCTGCAGCAGGCCAAGAGCGAGGGGATCATCCGTATTTCGGTCAATGTGCCGCAGGGCATTTACACTGACCTGGAGGAGCAGTTGGTCAAGCAGTACCGGCTGCGCGATGCCATCGTGGTCGATTGCAGCGGTGAGAGCGACGAACGCTTCATCGAACGGCAGATCGGCGCGGCGGCCGCCTATTACCTGGAGTCGGCGCTGCGCCCAAATGAAGTCGTGGGGATTTCCTCGTGGAGTGCAACGCTGCTGGCGCTGGTCGACGCGATGCATCCGGCGCCGCGCAAAGGCGATGTGCGCGTCGTGCAGATTCTCGGCGGCGTAGGGTCGCCTTCGGCGGAGGCGCACGCCGGACGGCTGACCTCGCGCCTGGCGGATTTGCTGGGCGGCGCCGCGATCTACCTGCCCGCGCCGGGGATCGTCGGTTCGGCCGCCGCGATGGAGGCGATCACCGCCGATCATTACGTGCGCGGCGCCCTGGATCTATTCGACCAGGTGACGACGGCGCTCGTCGGGATCGGCGCGATTGAGCCATCCAAGCTGCTGGCGGACAGTGGCAACCATTTTTCAATTGCCGAATTGGATGAGCTGCGCGCACGTGGCGCGGTGGGCGACGTCCTGCTGCGTTTCTTCGACGCGCACGGTATGCCGGTCGGTACGCCGCTCGATCAGCGCGTAATTTCGATGCGGCTGGAGCAGTTGCGCCGGGTGGACCGGTCGATCGGCGTGGCCGGCGGCGAGCGCAAGTACCGGGCTATCCTTGGCGCGGTGCGCGGGGGGTGGGTGAACGTGCTGGTGACCGATCATCTAACCGCGCGCCGGTTGCTCAGTGCGGCCACTGGCGACGACAGCAAAGAAAATTGACAGGTCATGGACTGCACTATTACAGCAATGCAGCAATGAAGTGATCTCGTCCAGCTCCCGGTGGACTGCCGCCAACGCCGCTTGCGCTTGCCTCACTCTCTTCACGCACGGCCCCTTGCGCCCCCCTTACACGGTCAGCTTCCGATGGAAATTGTGGCGATGACAGCCTCAGGCGTTCCTGCTGGAGGTTATGGCCTGTGTCGGAAAGGATAGTTAGCTGCGCCGGTGGATAAAGGGCAGCGAGTGCGCGGCCATTTTCCACGCTGGCAACGTGGTCGAGTTCGCCCCACAGCACCGTGGTCGGCGTTTTACACTCAGCCAGGCGGCTGGCCAGGGTCTTTTGCTGTGCAGGCAGCCACTTCGCCAGCGCGCGCAAAGTGCGAAAGAAGGCGCGGCGCTGGTCGTCGTTTCCCACGCGTTCGTTCACTCTACGAAACAAAAAATCCCGGTCCGCCTGCGGCAAGCCATCGAGGTTGGCGTAGAAAGGGCGCAGGGAGTCATAAGCGGCTTGGGGACTTTTACGCAGCCGTGTGTAGAGCCATTCGCCGAGGCCGGGCGTCAACAGCAGCAGCGTGCTGATGTCCGGTTTGCGTGTCGGCGCCACCAGCCCGCCGGCCAGCAGCGCCAGCCGCTCCACCCGTTCAGGATGCTCCAACGCCAGCCAGTGCGCTGTGATCGCGCCCAGCGAGTGCCCGACCACTGCCGCGCGTTCGATGTGGAGCGTGTCGAGCAAGTCGCAGAGCACCGCCGCGTACCAGGGCACGGTGTAAGACGCATCCGGCTTGTCGCTGCGCCCGAAGCCCGGCAGATCGACCGCCAGCACACGCTGTTGTGCGGCCAGCGCAGGCAACACATGGCGCCATGTATCTGCTTCGTCGCCCAGTCCGTGCACGAGCAAGAGCGGAGTGCGCCGCGAATCGCCGGGTTGTGCGTCGTAGAGAAAGAGCACGAGCTTGTGCTGCGTCAGCTCGATCCGGCGCACGAACGATGCAACTGCTGGCAAGGGCTGCATACCACCATCTACCTGTGATTTGCGCTCAATTTGGGTCATGGCTTTACCGATTCCTGTTATAAAACGCAATGAGGACGACGCCAGCCAGTTCCGATGGACTGAGCTGGACAAAACATCACGTTCCCATTTTTCGTCTTGGAGAGACGCGCGCTGATGATTTCAACCAATCTACCAACTGAATTGTAACACGGCTGGATTGATGTCGACCCGCCCTTCTCATTGAGGGGTCCACTGTACGGTTGGGGCGAAGTTATTTTGTAGGTCATCGCCTCCGGCGTGACCTACGATGCCTGCCCCCAACTGACCCACATCCCGCGCTCGACCACAGGGATTGTTGCGGATGCGGGTAGGATCTCAGGCTGCCGTTTGCACCTGTGGTACACTTGAGCCATGCGTCGACTTTCCCTGCAATTGCTTGCCCTGTTGATGATGTCAGGCGCAGTGCGCATCGTCACCACGGCGGATACTTTTTCCACCTACCTGCTGCGCGACGCATTGCTTGTCGCACTGCCTGCGGCCGTGCTCTTTGCCTGGCAGAGCGGAAGCTGGCGCCCTGTTGCTGCCCTGCGTCGCGTCACGCGCTTATCTTCTGTGGGCCAGCTCTTGTGGCTGACCGGCCTGGTCTGCCTGCTAACTGGCGGCGTTGGCGCCGGCTTTTCCCCCCTCGACCCTGGGAGCGGGTTTGCAAACCTGGCAGCAAACCTGGTCTGGGGGCTTGGCTTTGTGCTGAGCGTGGCAGGCGCCTGGTGGCCGGGCGCGGCCATTGACTACACACCGCCTGCCTATCGCTGGGAAAGAGATGCGCGCGGCCAATTCGTGCGCACGCCGATTGGCGGCGTACAAGCCGAGCCGTTGTCGCCGACGTCGAAGCGGGGCGCGTGGGGCTGGGCCTTGGCCGTCGTGATGCTGGGCGTTGTGTTGCGTTTTTGGAATCTGGCTGAGCTGCCGGCAGGTTGTGTGGGCGGCGAGTGCATCGACGGTCTGCGGCTGGTCGATGGCCAGATGCTCACCTTTTCCCAACCGGGCGCGTTCAACTTCTACGAGCGTCTGGCGCATCTGCTGCTCAACTTCACCGGCGACGGCGTCCTCAGCCTGCGCCTGGCGGGTGCGGGGCTGGGCAGCCTGACCCTGGTGATTTTTGCAGGCGTGGCCAGGCGTTTGACGCCGCCGATTTTTGTAGCGCCTGCGCTGCTCTTGCTGGCGGTCAACCCGTGGCATATCTGGGCGTCGCGCGTCTCCGACGGCTGGCTTGTTCCCGCCTTGCTGGTGACGCTGGCGCTCTGGCTGGTGCTGGAGGCGCTGGCGCACGGAGATGTGCGCTGGTGGACAATGGCCGGACTGGCGCTGGGCTTGCTCTGGGTGGAAGCGCCCTCACTGCGCGTGGCAGTGTTGTTGTGGAGCGGGGTGATCCTGGGGGGCGGTCTGTGGATCGGCGGCGCGTGGCGGTCGCGGATGGCCGCCATGGGCGGTGCGCTGGCTGCCCTGGTGGGCGTTGCCGCGCCCATGTTCCTTGCGGGCATGCTCAGTGGCGCGCAAGCTGGCGACAGTGGCGTTGGCGCACAATGGGCGCAGGCGGCTACAGTAGCCGGCGCCTTGCTGCGTCCCGACGTGACGCTCGACGGCGCGCTCGCGGGCAGCGGACTGTTATCGGCGCTGGTCGCCGCGTTGACCCTGCTCGGATTGGGCGTGCTGGTGCGCAGTGTGCGCCAGCACGCCGCGCTCGTGATCGGCGCGGGGCTGCTCCTGGCCGTCGCGGCCTCGCTCACCGCCGACTTGACCGTGACGGCGCCGCGCAGCCTGCTCTTGCCCAGCTTGCCGCTGCTGCTGACAACCGCGCTCCTCGCGCTGGATCGCTTGCTCACCATGCTCGTGCAGGCATGGGGGCGGCTGGTGCGACCTGCGCAGTTGGCCGCGGCGACCGGCCTGCTCCTGCTGGCGATTCTGGGCATTGGTGCGGCGCGCTTTGCCGGCGCATTGAACGCTATGCAGGGAGCAGGCCAGGGATCGCTGCCGAACGAAATCGCCCGCTTTGTGGCCGACCAACTAGCGGCCGCGCCGCAAGCGATGACCGGCGCGCTGCAGACGTATGTCGTGCCTGCTGGCGTGTTGAATCATCCGAGTATGCGTCTGCTCGCCGGCGCCGCGATCGAGCAAGGACGCGTCCAACGCCTCGATTTAGCGACGACCATGCCCTACGCCGCGACGCCGCCCGGCGATGTGATCTATCTCGTCCCCGTCGAGCAAAGCCAGGTGCTCGACCAACTGCGGCAGATGTACCCCGACGCAGCGATGGCAAACGGTGCGCCCGATAACGCCTGGACGCTGGAGGGACGCCGCGCCCTCTTCTCTGTGCTGACGGCGTCGCGGCAAACGATCCTGGATAGCCAGGCGCTGCACTTGCTCGCCTATCGCGGCAGTGAAGCACGTCCAGGCGCGGCTGATTTGGATGGGGTGGCGCCAGCGTTTCCCCTGGGTTGGCAGAGCTTCCCACCGCTGTCGCCGCCTTTCTACGCCGAGCTGACCTCGTCGCTGTCGATCCCAGAGGCCGGCATGGTGATGTTTTCGACCGACATCGCGGCAGGTTCGCTGATGATGAAGCTCGACGACCTGTTGGTGCTCGACACGCAGCTTGGACTGACGCAACAGACGTTGGCGCTGGCGCAGGGCATTTACCGGCTGACTGTCACCTATCACAGCGGCAGCCAGCCTGCCGATGTCACCATTTTCTGGCAGCCGTCCGGCGCCACCGCCCCGACGCCGTTGCCGTCCACGGCCCTGCACCTGCCTGTGCTGACCGACGCCGGGCTGTTGGGCGATTATCGGGAAGGCGGCGACGCCAACGGCATGATGCTGACGCAGCGCAAGGACCGCGTGATCGGCTTTGACTTTGGCCTGGCGCAACCATTCAACGTGCATTGGCAGGGCAAAATTGGCGTCACGCGCGCAGGCGAGTACTTGCTCGCTACGCTTTCGGATGGGCCAAATCAGATGTCTGTAGATGGGATGCTTGTCATCGATGGCCGGACGGGCGTCGAGAGTGACCCTGCCGCCGACAACGCCTATCACGAGGGGCTGATATATCTGGCGCCAGGCTGGCACGAGATCGAGCTGCGCTACACGCCGCAAAGCGACGCGCCGGAGTTTCGATTGCTGTGGCAGCCGCCGGGCGCCAGCCCCAGCGCGCTGACCGGCGCTTTCCTGTTGCCGACGACCGGCGAGGTGAGCCTGGCCGACAAAACACCGCCGCCTGCGCCGCCGCTGCTCGATCCCGCGCTGGGCGACGATGCGTTTGCCCTGACGCGCGCCGCCAGCATTTGGCAGCCAGACGTGCGCATCCCGCCCACAAACCTGGAGCCGCTGCCGCTGGAAACCTTGTGGACGGCAGGCGCGGGCTGTGGCGCGGGCGAGAATCAGCTAAACGCACCGCATGGAGTGGCATTCGACCCGGCGAGTGGGCAGCTCTATGTGGCCGACGCCGGCAACCGGCGCGTGCAGATGCTCGACCTGGATGGCGGTTTCCGCGGCCAGATTGCCGCGCCTGTCTTCGAGGAGCCGGTAGATGTCGCCTTTGCTCCCGACGGCGCGCTGCTGGTGCTGGACGCGGTGGCCGGCCCGCTGTATCGTATCGGGGCGGATGGCGCGCCGGTTGCGCTCCCCATCCAAACGACTTTTTACCGGCCGCGCGGCTTCGACGTGGGTGATGAAGGCGTGGTGGCGGTGGCGGACACCGGCGGCGGGCGCGTGGTCACGCTCACTGCGGAGGGCGTCGTTCAGTCACAATTCGGCGGCATCGACACGCTGTTGGCGCGCGGCCAGCCGGTCGATACGCTGCTCGGTGCGTCGGGGTTGTGGGCGGTCAGCGCCGAAGATGGGCGTCTGTCGAATCTCAGCATCGACGGCGGTCTGACCGCGGTGCAGCCGACCAATACCATCGATGGCCCGCAGCTTGCCGCCTTGCCAACCGGCGGTCTGGTCGTGAGCGACCCGCTGCGGCGCACCTTTACGACCTTTGCCCCCAGCGGCAAACCATTGCAGCAGTTTGTCTATACTGAACAATTAGACACGCCGACCGGCATCGCCACGCTGGCGCTCGGCGACCAACTCTTCATCGCGGCCAGCGACACGCGTGCGTGCACGGTGTCGCTCTGGCGTATGGCGGTCAGCCAGCTTCGGTGAACGGGGGCGAGTTGCGAGGGGCGAGGGGCGACACAGAACGAATACTTGAGGAGCAGAATTTTGACGCAGGGACGCAGAGACGTAGAGACACGCAGAGAAAAAAAAGAAAGCCTAGAAGACGCGGCGCAATCTGGCTCATGGTTCGTGCAGGGTTGGCGGCGGCTGGTGCGAGGGTGGCGTCGCAAGGCTGACCCCCAACTTGTCTATTCGCAGTCCGCCGAAGAGATGCGCATCTGGCAGGCGCGGGCGCGTCTCTTCATGATCGTGCTGACCGTGGTGACGCTGACGGCCTGCATGACGCCGGGCGCGCAGCCTGCATCACCTATGGCTATCGTTGCGCCTGCCGTGGCTGCGCCCGCTTTGCTTGCCGAGCCAACGCTCATTCCGGCTGAGGTTTTGGCGACACTGGACACTGCCGCCCAGTTGGAGTTGGTCGAGCTGCCGCGGCGCGACCCGGTGCAACTGACCGAACGCCTGAACCCTGCGATCGGCGCCGTGCCGCTCCTGGCTGAGCCAAAGCACTATGCCGTGGGCGACCGCGCGTCCTTCTGGGTGCACAATTCAGACGCCAAGCGTAACATTGAAATCGAGGCCGAGCTGATCTACCAGACGGAGGTCGCCAACGTATGGGTGGAGGCAGCGCATTCCTTTGATGCAGAGCGCATCAAGCGGTCGATCGACCGCTTCAGCCGCGTAGCTTACCCGGCGCTGGTGCGCACCTTTGGCAGCGAAGCGAACCGGGCATCGACGGCGATCCGCGCTTGCATGTGTTGCACACGGCGCAAATGGGCGCGGGTGTGGCCGGCTACTTTTACAGCGCCGACAAGTACACGACTGCCGTCAACCCTTTTTCCAACGAAAAAGAGATCTTCTTTATCAACCTCAATTGGCTCAACCGTCTGGGTGATTACACAGTTTACGAAACGGTGCTGGCGCACGAATTTCAACACATGATCCATTGGAGCCAGGATCGCGGGGAGGATCTGTGGCTCAATGAGGGACTCAGCGAATATGCACAAGAGGTGGCGCAGTACGACCCGGATCTGGGGTTTGCGGTTGCCTTCCTCGCCGAGCCGGATCTGTCGCTGACGACCTGGAGCGCCGACCCCAATGCAAACGCCCCCCATTACGGCGCCTCGTATCTCTTTGTCGCGTATCTGGCGCAGCGTTTTGGCGATGAATTCCTGAGCCAGTTGGTGGCGGAGCAGAGCAACGGCGCGGTGGGCGTCGCCCATGCGCTGGCAGCGGTCGGCGCTGACGTTACTTTCGATAATCTGTTTGCCGATTGGGTGGTCGCCAATTGGGTCGATGACCCGGGCGTGCTGGATGCCGGCGGACGCTATGGCTATCGACGGATCGATTTGTCAGATGCGCGCGCAGCGGCGACGATTGTCAGTTATCCGGTGGTCGAAACAGCCGCCGAGGTCTCCAATTATGGCACGGATTATCTTGTGCTGGACGGTGAGGGGAGCTTTGTCTTTGACTTCCAGGGGGCCGTCCAGACGCGCTTAGCCGACCTGCCGCCAGGAGGCGACGGGCGCCGCTGGTGGAGCAACCGCGGCGATGACGCCAATCCACGCCTGACGCGTCAATTCGATCTGAGCGGGTTGACGGCAGGCGCGCCGGTCACGATGACCGTGGACGCCTGGTGGAACATCGAGGAAACCTACGACTACGGCTATGTGATGGCAAGCCGCGACGGCGAGGAATGGACGATCCTGCCTGGACAGCACACGCGCACCGACAACCCGACCGGCAACGCGTTGGGGGCCGGCTACACCGGCGTCAGCGGCGATGGCGATACGCCGGGCTGGGTGCAGGAAGTCTACGATCTGAGCGCTTTTGCCGGCGGCCCCTTGTGGGTGCAGTTCAGCTATGTCACCGATGACGCCGTCAACACCGAAGGCTGGTTTGTCGACAATGGCGATCCCGGCATTGGGCTATGCCGACGACTTTGCAGGCGACGCCGCGGGCTGGACGAGCGAGGGCTGGGTGTTGACCGACAACCAATTGCCGCAGCGTTGGCTGCTGCAATGGATGACCTTCGACCGCGGCCGGCTGATCGACGTGACGCGCGTGCCGGTGGGGGCTGACGGCAGCGCACAGATCGACGGTGGCGAGCTTGGCGGTCAGCGCAATGCCGTGCTCGCCATCAGCGCGCTGACGCCGGTCACGACGGAGCCGGCGGCGTACAAGTATTGGATTGAGGACAAGAACTAAAGTAACGATTTTTCCAAACCGTTACTTAGCAAAATGACACGTAACGATTCAGCCCAATTCTATAGACCACGGATTAGACAGAGTAGACGGAAAAATCCGGATATATTTCGGATGGCAATCCGTGAGCATCCGCCTAATCCGCCCCATCCGTGGTCTATGCTGGTGATGGCTGAATCGTTACAATTACACCCGCGCGACTTACGTTGATTCGCTCAGCAAGATGACGGCCTCACGCGCGGGAATGGTTACGTGCAACAGTTTCCCATTGACGGCGGAATAACTGCCTTTGTTCCAGATCGCCGAAAAGTGGGGCGAAGCGACTCCCTCCGGCAGCGTTACATCCACGCGCTGATGATCCCGGGTGCTGTTGAAGAGCACGATGGCGTGTTGCGCGCCCAGCGTGCGCATAAAGCCGAAAACGCCCGCCTCGGCGTAAATGGTTTTATACGCGCCGGTGCGCAGGACCGCATGTTGGCGACGCAGAGAGATGGCCTGCTGGAAGAATTGTAGAAGCTCCTGATTCCACACGGTCATGTCGCGCCACGGGAACGCGCCGCGCGAAAAGGGGTCGGTGGCGCCGGTCATGCCGATCTCATCGCCGTAATAGATGCACGGCGCGCCCGGCATCGTCATCTGAAAGAGCGTGACGAGGCGCAACGCGCTTTCATCGCCATCCACCGTCCACAGCGTGCGCGCTGTGTCGTGGCTGTCAAGCAGGTTCATCTGCACCTGGGCGACTTCCCACGCGTAGATGCTGTACATGTGATGAATGCCGACTTCCAGGTCGCGCGCATCCAAGGTGACCAGCGTATAGCCCCCCGGTTTGTAATCGGTGCGCAACGTCTCGGCGCCAAAGAAGCCCAGCGCCAGCCGGCTGAAGACATAGTTCATGACTGCGTCGAAGCGGTCGCCGCGCAGCCATTCGCGCGCCTCATGCCAGATTTCGCCGACGATATAAGCGTCAGGGTTGCCCGCCTTGACTGTGGCGCGGAACGCCTGCCAGAATGTGGCGTCGTCGATCTCTTCGGGCACGTCGAGCCGCCATCCATCGATGCCAAAGTCGATCCAGTAGCGCGCCACGTCGAGCAGATATTGGCGCACGCCGGGGTTGGCGACATTGAACTTGGGCAGCGCCGGAATATTCCACCATGCATCGTAATTGTGCGGATTTTCAGCGTCATGTTCGTAGGGGCGCAGCGGCCACCCGTGGACGGTGAACCAATCAATGTAGGGCGAATTGCCGCCACATTCCAAAATGTGGTGAAAAGCCCAGAAGCCGCGACTGGCGTGGTTGAAAACGCCATCCAAAATCACATGCATGTTGCGTGCGTGCGCTGCGTCGAGCAGTGCGCGCAACGCGGCATTGCCGCCCAGCAGCGGGTCAATCTGCATGTAGTCATAGGTGTGATAGCGGTGGTTGGCAGCAGACGCAAAGATGGGGTTCAGGTAGAGAGCATTGACGCCCAAATCCTGCAGATAATCCAAGCGCTCCACGATGCCAAGCAGATCGCCCCCCTGGAAGCCTTGCTCCTCCGGCGGAGACCCCCAGGGTTTGAAGTTAAGCCCAGGGCTGTGCAACGCACTTTGACTGCGTGCAAAGCGATCTGGATAAATTTGATAGAAAACAGCGTCTTTTACCCAATCTGGCGTCTGAAACGACATATGGTGCGATTCCCTTTCAAGTGGTCGGCGTCCATCCCCTTCTGGGGCGCCAATGAACGATAAAAATCGCTTTTCTCTGCGCGCCTCTGCATCTCTGCGACTCTGCGTCAAAGCGATTTTCAAGTCGAAGCTTTCAAGTCGAAGCTTTGTCATGAACCAGTGCAAATTTTGTCATGGGGGATGCAACATGTCAATTGTCATCTGGTAAAAGTTTTCAAAGGTGATTTCCAGACGCATTCAGCGTCAGGTATAATCCGGCTATGCAAAGCAACGCGATCCAGGAGGAATCCCTTGTTTGACGCACGCGTCGATGGTCTTGCCCGTTTATTGGTGAATTACTGCGTCGCCACGCGCCCCGGCGACTGGGTGTTGATCCGCGGCGACCTGGCCGCACAGCCGCTGGTCGAGCGCGTCTATGCCCACGTGTTGCAGGCAGGTGGGCAGCCCACGGTGCTCTATGGGGACGACCGGTTGGAAGAGGCGTTCTACCGCACTGCCAGCCCAGAACAATTGCGCTGGCTCTCGCCGGCGGACGAGCTGCTGGCCGCACGCGTCGATGCCCGCATCGTAATCCGCGCCCCGTCCAACACACGGGCGCTCACCGGCGTTGACCCCGGCGCACAACGCCTTCATCAACTGGCGCAGAAGCCTGTGCTTGACCGCTACCGGAAACGGGCGGCCACGGGCGCGCATCGCTGGGTGGTGACGAACTATCCATGTCCCGCCCTGGCGCAAGAGGCCGACCTGAGCCTGGCCGCGTTCGAGGAATTTGTCTACGCCGCCACCTATGCCGACCAGCCCGACCCAATGGCCGCATGGCAGGCTGTGCACGACCGGCAGCAGCGTCTGGTGGAGTGGCTGGCGGGCAAGTCGGACGTAGCGGTGCGCGGCCCCCATGTCGATCTGCGCCTATCAATTGCCGGGCGCACCTTCATCAACAGCGACGGCAAGCGCAACATGCCCAGCGGCGAAATCTTCACCGGCCCGGTCGAGGATTCGGTGGAAGGATGGATACGCTTCAGCTACCCGGCGTTGCGCGGTGGGCGCGAGGTGGATGGGGTGGAACTGGTCTTCGCCCAGGGGCGCGTCGTGGAAGCGAAGGCGAGCAAGAACGAAGCCTATCTGCTGAGCCAGCTCGACAGCGACGCGGGCGCACGCTATCTGGGTGAATTCGCCGTCGGCACGAATTACCAGATTCAGCGCTTTACCAAAAACATTCTTTACGACGAAAAGATCGGCGGCACGCTGCATGTCGCGCTGGGGGCGGGCTACCCAGAAACCGGCAGCCGCAACGAGTCGAGCATCCACTGGGATTTCATCTGCGACATGCGCACTGACAGCGAAATCCGGGTGGATGGCGAACTTTTTTACAAAGACGGCCAGTTCGTTATTGCGTAAAAAAACCTACAAAAGTTGGAGGCAATTATGTTTGTCCGCGACATCATGACCAGCCCTGCCATCACCGTGACGGCAGCCACCCACATCCCCGAGGTCGCCCGTTTGCTGCGCGCCCACCAGATCAGCGGGTTGCCGGTGCTCGACGACAACGGCGCATTGCTCGGCATCGTCACCGACCACGACCTGATTTTGCGCGCGCCGGTGCGCGAGCCGCGCTATTTTGCGATCCTCTCCGGCTATATTCCGCTGAATTTGGAGGAGCACCGCCACTACAAGGAGCAGTTGCGTCACACGATGGCCGTCACTGCCGGCGACATGACGGAGCCGGACATCCCCACCGTCGCGCCGGAAACGCCGCTGGAGCAGGCGATGGAGTTGATGCTCGACCCTAAAGTGACGATGTTACCCGTCGTGGATGAGGGTGCAGTGGTCGGCGTCGTCAGCCGCACCGACCTGGTGCGCCTGATCGAGAAGCTGGAGGGCGCCGTTGATCCGGCTGCGGCGACGCAGCGGGCGGAAGCCGAACCGGTGCTGGCGGGTTTGCACGAAGTGATCCTATATGTGCAGGAGATGGGGGCGATGGTGCGCTTCTACCGCGACCAGCTTGGGCTGCACGTCGAGGAACCCGCCGACCTGGAGGATTGTAGCGCTGAAAACTGGGTTGTCCTGGGCACGGGCGCCACCAAGCTGGCGCTGCACAGTGGTGGGCAACAGCGGTTGGGCGAGGACGCGCCGATGCTCGTCTTTGCCGTGGCCGACATCGCCGCGGCGCGGGGTGTGCTGATCGAGCGCGGCGTGGCGCTGGAGGAACCCTTCGAGG
>JADJVW010000007.1 GCA_016710365.1 Candidatus Caldilinea saccharophila
GCACGATGTCGTCGATCACCACGGCGCCGCTGGCTTTGGCCGTGCGGCTCATGGCGATAAACTCCGCGGTCGCACCCAGCCCAGGATCGATGTCCAGCCCGATGCGGTCGAAATTGCCGTCGATGGAAGGCGTGAAGTCGCGGCCGCTCACACCACCGGCGCGTTTCATCAGCACTGTGCCTACCGCCTGGATGCCGATCTCCGCAAAGGCCTGCCAGAGCATGGGATCGCCCAACGTCTGCAAAACCGAATCGCCTGGCCGCGTGATAATGGCGGGCGGATACGCGGCAAACCAGACCGACGCCAACGCCGCGGCCGCGCGCGGCTGGGTGGCGGCGTAGGGCCGCTGCCACATGAAGCCCTTGCCGGCATAGGTCCGGCTGATCGCCGCGCCTTGCTCCAGCATGGCATGGTCAAGCAGCCAGCGGATGTCATCCCCTTCGGTTGCAGAGAGGAGCGGCTGCTGTGTGCTGATTGCGTCGCGAGTCTCCATCGTGTCACCTTCCTTTCTGGATTTCGTGTCGTTTACTGGCTCTACTATACCAGATGGCAATCATTCCTTTCGTTCAATCTGTTCCAGAAGATTCGTTGACGGCCTGCTCCTGAAAGCGACGGGCAGCCGCGGCGATGCGAGCGCGGCGGCGGATGGAGTACAGGATCAGCGCCGCAATCGTCACCACCGGCGGGATCATCTCGACAAGCTGCGGGGGAATCGCCAATGTGCCCACCTGTGCGCCCAGCGCCGTGGCCGTCCCAAAGAGCAAGGCGGCGATCAAAACGCCGACCGGGTTGCGATTGCCCAGGTAGACGACCGCCAGCGCAATAAAGCCACGCCCGGCCGTCATGTTGGCCTGGAAGAGGCTCAGGTAGCCCATGCTCAGGTAGAGGCCACCGAGCGCAGCGCAGAAACTACTCGCCACCAGCGCCCGATAACGCACCCGGCGAATATCGATGCCCGCGGACTGGGCGGCGTCCGCCGCCTCGCCTGTGGCGCGTAGATGCGCGCCGGCCGGCATGTGGTAGAGAAAGAGCCAGATCGCAAACACCAGCAGCAAGGCGCTGTAGCTCATGATGTGATAGCCGGCGCCGTTTGCACCGTTGAGCAGCGTCCCTACGAGGGGAAACTGGTTGACAAAAGGAAGTTGCACCGCGGGCAACCGCGCGCTGGCAAGGGATGCGGTGCTGCCCTTGTCGCCCGTCAGCGCAAACAGCAGAAAGACCGTGCCGCCCGCGGCCAGGATGTTCATGGCGAGGCCGGTCAGAATGAGGTCGGTCTTGAGTTCGAGGTGGAAAAATGCGATCAGCCAGCCCATCGCCATGCCGATGCCGACGCCGGCCAGCGTGGACTGCTCATATCGGGAAAGCCGGCCGAAGGCGGCCCACTGGGGCGCCAGGCCGCTGACGATCACGCCGGTAAAGGCCGCGGCCAGCATGATTCCCTCCAGCGCAATGTTGAGCACGCCGCCCAGTTCGGACAACAGGCCGCCCATCGCCGCCAGGATCAGCGGCGTCGAGATGCGGATTACCGTGGCAATAAACGCGGCGGAAAAGATGCTTTGCAGAACAACTATAGTGTGACATCGAATACTCTCAGGATCCCGATCTCTAGCTTTGTACTGCTCGCGCATCCATCTCATCCGCCAAATTCGTGATCGATGGCAATTGCTCCGCCATCGTTGCGCGTGCGCCGCCACTGTTGGAATGGTGGGAACAACCGCTCGGCGGTGATGAGCAGAATAATGACGGCCTGAATGATCAGCACGACCTCGCGCGTCACATCCGACGAGCGCTCCATGATCTGGGCGCCGGTGCGCAGATAGCCGTAGAAGAGACCGGTCACCAGCACCCCGCGCGGGTCGTTGCGCGCCAGCAGCGCCACGACGATGCCCTCGAAGCCCAGCCCAGGCGCCAGGCTGACCGTAAGCCGCTTGAGCAGTCCCAGGCTGAGATGCGCGCCGGCCAGCCCGGCCAGGATGCCGCTGACCGCCATGCTGAGGGCGATGACGCGCCTGGCGTTGATGCCGCCATATTCGGCGAACTTGCGGTTAGCGCCCACCATCTTCAAGGCATAGCCAAAAGGCGTGCGCTCCATCAGAAACCATACCGCAAAGACAGCCGCCAGCATGACGACCAGCATCCACGACACGCGCGTGCCAGGGATCAGCAGCGGCAACACGGCCGAAGCAGGAAACGCCGCCGTGCCCAGGAAGCCGGCGCTTGGGTCGCGCAGCCAATTCAGAAGCACCAGGTCAAACAGTTGCAGGGCAATCACATTGAGCATCAACGTGCACACGATCTCGTCCACCGCGAGATAAGCCTTGAGCAAGCCGGGGATCAGCCCCCACAGAAAGCCTGCCATCCCGGCGGCGCCCAACGCCAGGAGCAGATGCAGCGGAAAGGGCGCCGGTGCTTTCACCGCAACGGCTGCCGCAGCCAGCGCACCGAGCAATACCTGTCCTTCTGCGCCCAGGCTGAACTGCCGCGCTCGAAAGACCAGCGAAACGGCCAGGCCAAGCAAGATGAGCGTCGTGCTCTCCTCCAGCCAGTTGCCGAAGCGGTTGAGGTTGGTGATTTCAACCCCATGCGCAAAGGAAACCCTGGGCAGCGGCCCGGTCAGCAACGCCGTGTAGGCGCGCACCGGCTCCTTGCTCACGCTCGCCGTGATCACGAAACCGATCACAAGCGCAATCATCACAATTGCAGCGAGACGAAGCAACTCGGTGAGTGTCTTATGATTTTTTATGTGAATCATAAGCTTGTTCTAGACCAAGCAATCGCGCGCGGATGAGAGCGTATGCTGGTCGAGGCCAAGCATGTAGACGCCAAGCGTCTCTGCTGTGAGTTGCGGCCCGTTCTCCAGAATGCCCACCATTTCACCCTTGATCATCACCGCGATACGGTCGGCGAGGCGCAGCACTTCGTCCAGATCGGCGGAAACAAGCAACACTGCCGCGC
The DNA here is from genome assembly GCA_016710365.1 of Candidatus Caldilinea saccharophila. Lineage (GTDB taxonomy): Bacteria > Chloroflexota > Anaerolineae > Caldilineales > Caldilineaceae > Caldilinea > Caldilinea saccharophila. Next base: position 2,956 of record JADJVW010000007.1, read on the forward strand.
CCGCGTTGCGCTTTGCCAGCAACTGGCCGTGCACAAATTCAGTGGCGCCGATGTCCACGCCGCGCGTCGGCTGCGCGGCGATGAGCAACGCCGGCGCCGCGGAGAACTCACGCGCTGCCACGACCTTCTGCTGGTTGCCGCCGGAGGGAGCGAACGCATGGCAGCGTCAGGAGCCGGCGCCGCGGATGTCGAATTGCCGCATCAGGGCTGTGGCATGTTGCCGCACGACACGCGGCCAAAGCACACCGCGGCGTGTAAACGGCGGGCGATGATAGCGATCCACCACCAGGTTCTCGGCGATGGAGGCGTCGAGCGCCACTAGATTGGTCAGCCTGTCTGCGGGGATGTGGGCGACGCCGGCAGCGCGCAAGTCGCGCACCCTGGCCCCCTGCACCGCCCTCCCGTTGATGCGGATTTCGCCTGTAGCAACGGCGCGCAGGCCGGTCATCACTTCGACGAGTTCGCTTTGACCGTTGCCTTCTACACCGGCCACGCCCAAAATTTCGCCGGCGTGGACAGCGAAGGTCACGTTGCGCAGCACCGGCCGGCCCATCTCGTCGATGCAACCCAGGTTGCGCACCGCGGCGACGACTTTGCCGCGCACAGCCGGCGGCCTGGCGACCCGCAGCAGGACGGCGCGCCCCACCATCATGCGTGCGAGGTCGGCTTCGGTGACCTCGCGGGTGGCGACGCGTCCGGTCACCTCGCCCTGCCGCATCACAGTGACGCGGTCGGAGATTTCCTTGACCTCGCCCAGCTTATGCGTGATGAAAATCACCGTCTTTCCCTGGTCGACAAGTTTGCGCACCGCCACAAAAAGCTCGTCGGTCTCCTGCGGCGTAAGCACGGCGGTCGGCTCGTCGAGGATCAACAAGTCGGCGCCGCGGAAAAGCGTCTTGAGGATCTCGGCGCGCTGGCGCATCCCTACGGGCGTCGTTTCGATGCGCGCCGTGGGATCGACCTGCAATCCAAACTGCGTGCTGAGCGCCGCGGTGATGGCGATGGCGCGTTTGTGATCCAGCAGGCGCCCCTTGCGTGGCTCGTTGCCCAGCACGACGTTTTCGGCAATTGTAAACGAGGGTGCGAGCATGAAGTGTTGATGCACCATGCCGATGCCCAGGCGGATGGCGCGCTGCGGATTGGCGATCTCGACGCGGCGGCCCTCCAAGAAGATCGCGCCGTGCGTCGGCTGCTCCAGCCCATAGAGCAGCTTCATCAAGGTGCTTTTGCCCGCGCCGTTTTCACCGACCAGCGCGTGGATTTCACCTTTCTCCACCGCAAAATCCACCTTATGATTGGCGACCACACCATTGGGGTAGACTTTGCTGATCTGCTGCATGGCAACGCGTGCGGACATGGGCGTTGTCCTTATTGAAACGCGGTCGCCACCGTGATCTCGCCCGCGGTAATCTGCTGCTCGGCAGCCTCCACCAGCGCCTTGACCGCGTCGGGCGTGTTGGCCTCGTAGAACTTGTTGCGCGCCAGGCCGACGCCGCCCTCAGCAATGCCCAGCACTTCGACCGCACCGTAGGGCAGGCTGCCGTCGAGATGCTTTTGAATAGCGCGGAAGATCGAGTTGTCCACGTTTTTCAGCATCGACGTGAGGATGTGCGCGGCCTGCTCTGGGTTGGCGCTTTCCAGCATCAACGCCTGGTCGGAGTCGACGCCGATGGCAAACTTGCCATCCTCAGCCGCCGCTTCGATGACGCCTTGACCGGTGCCCGCGGCGATCTGAAAAACAATATCGGCGCCCTGGCTGTATTGGGCTTTGGCCAGTTCCTTGCCCTTGGCCGGGTCGTTCCAACTGTTGGCAAACTGGCGGATCACCTGGATATCCGGGTTGGTATCCTTGGCGCCTTGCTCGTAGCCAACCAGGAAGTCGAGGATCACGGGAATCTCCTGACCGCCCACGGCGCCGATGATCGCGTCTGGGTTCATGCCATCGATCTCCTGCGTGGTCATTGCCGCCGCATAGACGCCCGCCAGGTAAGAGCCTTCATTTTGCTTGTAGAGGATCGAATAAACGTTGGCGCAATTGTCTTCACACGCCGCGTAATCGACGGCCGCGTCAAAGAAGATAAAGCGTTTGTCAGGATGCTGTGGCGCATATTTCTGGACATACTCCACCATCGGCGGGGCGCCAAGCACCATCACGTCGAAATCTTCATTCGCCAACACATCCACAATGGCGGCCTCCCACTGCGTCGTGTCAAATGAGACTTCAACCGTCTTGGCCTGGACGCCAAGTTCAGCCACCGCCCGCGCCACGCCACGCTGTGCGGAGTCAAAGAAGGACTTGTCGCCCAGCGCGCCGTTGACAAAGAGAATCACCTTCAGGGGCGTCTCAGCAGAGGCAGGAGATAACGCATCCGCAGCAGGTGTAGCAGGTGCGACGGGCATCGCGCACGCCGCCAGCATGACGACAACGACCGCGAGCAAAAAAAGGAGTAACGCTTGTTTGCGCTGCATGGTGTTCCTTCCATCATCAGGTGGAGTGTAAAGCTTCGACAGATTGCTAACCGATTCGACCAGGCGCTTTGCACCGCGCGGGCAATCGGCAAGCAATGGTAACGAGTTCTGTAGATTGCGTCAATTTGTCCAATCCATGTGTCCTTCTTTTTGCGCAGTTTGATCGTTGCCTGTAACATCGTGTACAATTGACGCTACGAACGTACGGCAACTCCGTTCCTCTTGTTCTACTCCGTTCGCTTCGTCAGATTGCGTGAGGTCGCGCGGCGCTGCGCGCAGACAGCCTCTCCTTCACATTGCTCCGTGAACGCAACAATTGATTGTCCGTTCATTGCCCATCAACGATGGGCTTCGTTTGCATGAAGGAGTGTGCTTTGAACAGCGAATCTCAGCTTCCCAGCGGATACCCCCCCAAGCAAGGGCTTTACGATCCGGCCTACGAAAAAGATGCCTGTGGCGTGGGATTTGTCGTCAACATCAAGGGCAGACAATCGCATACGATCGTGCGCCACGCCATGCAGGTGCTCGTCAATTTGAATCACCGCGGCGCGTGTGGCTGCGAGCCGAACACGGGCGACGGCGCGGGCGTCAACATGCAAATGCCCGACAAATTTTTGCGCAAAGCCGCGACCGCGGCGGGTTTTGCACTGCCGCCGGTGGGTGAATATGGCGTTGGCATGGTCTTTCTGCCCAAAGATGCGGAGCGCCGCGCGGCGTTCGAGCGTGAGTTTGCCCAGATCGTGCATGAAGAGGGACAGACGCTGTTGGGTTGGCGCACCGTGCCGACCGACAACAGTTCGCTCGGCGCCACGGCTATTGCCGGCGAGCCGTTCGTGCGTCAGGTCTTTATCGGCCGCAACGCCGACGCGCTGATCGGCGGCGACGCGCTGGCCTTCGAGCGCAAACTCTACGTCATCCGCAAGCGCGCCGAACGCGCCATCCGCTACAATGGGCACGAAGAAGGCAACCGCTTCTACCTGGCCAGCCTGTCGAGCCGCACCATCGTTTACAAAGGCATGTTGCTGGCGGATCAGGTTGACGCCTACTATCCTGATCTGCTCGACCCGGAGATGGAAGCGGCGATTGCAGTCGTGCACTCGCGCTTCAGCACGAACACCTTCCCGTCGTGGGAACGCGCGCATCCCTATCGCTACCTGATTCACAACGGCGAGATCAACACGATTCGCGGCAATGTGAACTGGATGTACGCGCGCCAGTCGGTGCTGGAGTCGGAGTTGTTCGGGCCGGACCTGGAGAAGTTCAAGCGCCAGATCATCGACCCCGACGGCTCCGACAGCGCCCAGTTCGACAACGCGCTGGAGTTCCTGCATCTGGCCGGCCGCCCGCTGCACCATGTCGCCATGATGATGATCCCCGAGCCGTGGAGCAACCACGAAAGCATGTCGCCCGCACGTAAGGCGTTCTACGAATACCACGCCACGCTGATGGAACCCTGGGACGGGCCGGCGTCGATCGTCTTCACCGACGGCGTGTCGTGGGCGCGGTGCTCGACCGCAACGGCCTGCGGCCCTCGCGCTACTACGTGACCAAAGACGATATCGTCGTGATGGCCTCTGAGGTGGGCGTGCTTGGCGACGCGATTCCGCCGGAAAATGTGGCGTACAAGGCGCGCCTGCAGCCGGGGCGCATGTTCCTGGTCGATACCGCGCAGGGCCGCATCATCGGCGACGACGAGATCAAGGACACGCTGGCCGCGGCGCATCCTTACCAGGAGTGGCTTGACCGCAATCTCGTGGAACTGGACAACCTGCCCTCCCCGCCCGATCTCTATCAGGCCGACCAGCACGGCAGCGTGCTGCATCGCCAGCATATTTTCGGCTACACCTTCGAGACGCTGCGCACGCTGCTGGCGCCGATGGCAAAGAACGGCGTCGAGGCGTTGGGCAGCATGGGCGACGACGCGCCGATCGCCGCGCTCTCCGACCGGGCGCAGTTGCTCTACACTTACTTCCGCCAGCTTTTCGCCCAGGTGACCAACCCGCCGCTCGACGCAATCCGCGAGGCGTTGGTCACCGCCACCGATGTCATGCTGGGCACCGAGGGCAACTTGCTGGAGACGATCCCGGAGAATTGCCACCAAATCCGCCTCAAGAATCCAATTTTGACTAACGAGCAACTGGCCAAGCTGGCGCACGTCAAAGAGCCCGGGTTCAAGACGCAAAAGTTGCCGATGCTCTTCCCGGTGCATTCAGGGCCGGAAGGGCTGGAAAAGGCGCTGGATTATCTCTTCATGCTGGCCGACGAGGCCATCGAGCAGGGCGTCAACATCTTCATCCTCTCCGACCGTGGCGTGAGCCGTGAGATGGCGCCGATCCCGGCTCTGCTGGCGACGGCCGGGCTGCACCATCACCTGATCCGGCGGGAGACGCGCACGCAATGCGCCATCGTCGTCGAGTCCGGCGAACCGCGCGAGGTGCATCACTTTGCGCTGCTCATCGGCTATGGCGCCACGGCCGTCAACCCCTACATGGCCTACGAAACGATCTACGACATGATCGCGCAGGGGTTGGTGACCGACATCGTCTATGAAAAGGCCAAATACAATTACATCAAAGCGGCCAGCAAGGGCGTGATCAAGGTCTGCTCCAAGATGGGCATCAGCACCTTGCAGAGCTATTGCGGCGCTCAGATCTTCGAGGCGCTGGGCATCAGCCAGGCGCTGATCGACAAATATTTCACGTGGACGCCGACGCGCATCGAAGGGATCGGGCTGCGCGAAATCTACCATGAAGTGCGGCGCCGTCATCAGCGCGCGTATCCTGAACGCGACGACGCGCCCGGCGTGCTGGTCGCCGGCGGCGACTACCAGTGGCGCGCCGAGGGCGAGCGTCATCTGTTCACGCCCATGACCATTCACAAGCTGCAAAGTGCGGTGCGCACACGCGCGGACGAAGTGTGGGTGCGCGGCTACAAAACCTTCAAGGAATACTGGCGCTCGTCAATGCCCAGGAAGAGGCGTTTGGCACCCTGCGGGGATGCTCGAACTGCGCTTTGCGGAGACGCCGATCCCGCTGGAGGAAGTCGAACCGGCCAGCGCAATCGTCAGACGTTTCAAGACCGGCGCCATGAGCTACGGCTCGATCTCCAAAGAAGCGCACGAGACGATGGCGATCGCCATGAACCGCATTGGCGGCAAGAGCAACACCGGCGAAGGCGGCGAGGACGCCGAACGTTTTACCTGGACCAACGAGCGCGGCGACTCCAAAAACAGTGCGATCAAACAGGTAGCGTCGGGGCGTTTTGGCGTCACCAGCCAGTATTTGGTGAGCGCCAGGGAGCTTCAGATCAAGATGGCGCAGGGCGCCAAACCGGGCGAAGGCGGCCAGTTGCCGGGCGCCAAGGTCTACCCCTGGATCGCGAAGGTGCGCCACTCGACGCCCGGCGTCGGGCTGATCTCGCCGCCCCCGCACCACGACATCTACTCGATCGAGGACCTGGCCGAGCTGATCCACGACCTCAAGAACGCCAACCATCACGCCCGCATCAGCGTCAAGCTGGTGTCGGAAGTGGGCGTCGGCACGATCGCCGCGGGCGTCGCCAAGGGCCATGCCGATGTGATCCTCATCTCCGGCCACGATGGCGGCACCGGCGCGTCGCCGCAGTCGAGCATCAAGCACGCGGGCCTGCCGTGGGAGCTGGGCGTGGCGGAGACGCATCAGACGCTCGTGCTCAACAACCTGCGCAGCCGCGTGGCGCTGGAGACCGACGGTCAGCTCAAGACCGGCCGCGACGTCGCAGTCGCCGCGCTGCTCGGCGCGGAGGAGTTCGGCTTCGCCACCACCGCGCTGGTGAGCATGGGTTGCATCATGATGCGCGTCTGTCATCTCGACACCTGCCCCGCCGGCGTCGCCACCCAGAATCCGGAGCTGCGCAAGCATTTCGTCGGCCAACCGGAGGACGTCGAGAACTTCATGTTCTTCATCGCCGAGGAACTGCGCGAGATCATGGCGCGGCTCGGCTTCCGCACCCTCAACGAGATGGTCGGGCGCGTTGATAAGCTGGAGCCGCGCAAGGCCATCAACCACTGGAAGGCGACCGGGCTGGACCTCTCCGCGCTGCTCTGGAAGCCGGATGTGGGCGAGGAGGTCGGCCTCTACTGTTCCATCGCCCAGGATCACGGGCTGGCGCAGTCGCTGGATCGCACCACGCTGCTCGCGCTGGCGCAACCGGCTTTGGAACACGGCGCCGCGGTCAAGGCGACCGTACCGATCCGCAATGTCAACCGCGTCGTCGGCACGATGGTCGGCAGCGAAGTGACGCGCACCTATGGCCCCGACGGTCTGCCCGACGACACGATTCACTTCCACTTCCAGGGGTCGGCCGGGCAGAGCTTTGGCGCTTTCGTCCCGCCGGGCATGACGCTGGAGTTGGAAGGCGACGCCAACGACTACTTTGGCAAGGGGCTGTCGGGCGGCAAGCTGATCGTCTACCCGCCTGCCGGCAGCACCTTTCGCGCCGAGGAGAACATCATCATCGGCAACGTGGCGCTCTACGGGGCCACGGCCGGCGAAGCGTACATCCGCGGCATGGCGGGTGAGCGTTTTGGCGTGCGCAACTCCGGCGTGCGCGCGGTCGTCGAAGGCGTGGGCGACCACGGCTGCGAATACATGACGGGCGGCAGCGTCGTGGTGCTGGGCCGCGCCGGACGCAACTTTGCCGCGGGCATGTCGGGCGGCGTCGCCTACGTGATCGACTGGGACGGCGATTTTGCGACGCGCGTCAACTACGAGATGGTCGAACTTGAACCGTTGCAGGATGCAGACGAGATCGCGGCGGTCAAAGCCATGGTGCAGAAGCACGCCGACCTGACCAACAGCGAACTGGCGTGGCGCGTGCTCATTCGCTGGGAAGAAATGCTGCCGCAGTTTATCAAGGTAATGCCGAAGGATTACAAGCGCGTGCTGGAAGCGTTCGCCCAAGTGCAGGCGCAAGGGTTGAGCGGCGACGAAGCGGTGATGGCGGCCTTCGAGCAGAACAAACGCGATGCGTCGCGCGTGGGGGGAAATTAGAACCACAAAGACTCGAAGACCACCAAGAGGCACGAAGAGATGTGAATTTTTAGTGGTGGGCTGAGCTTTTTCAAGGTATCTGGGGTAAAGCTTTTCATCTACAAGAACTACGCATGGCAAAAGCATCGTTTGCGCTATTAACGGAACGAGAAGAGGAAATTGGGCGGCTCGTTGTTGATGCAGCGATAGCGGTGCATCGTTCATTGGGGCCTGGGCTGCTGGAGCGCGTCTATGAAGTCTGTTTCTGCCATGAATTAGAAAAACGAAGGTTGATTGTCGAGCGGCAGGTGCGCGTACCTGTTGTCTATGACGGCATCTTATTCGACGAAGGATTCCGGCTCGATGTGCTGGTCGAAGGATTAGTCATCTGTGAGGTCAAAGCTGTGTCCAACATGGATGATGTCTTCATTGCGCAGACGCTCAGTTACTTGCGGCTCGCCAACAAGCGTCTGGGATACTTGCTCAACTTCCACAGCCGATTGATGAAAGATGGAATCACCCGGCTTGTGAGGTAGGCCACCATGAAGTCTCAATGAGCACGACAAAGCATAAGGAAGCGCGTTTGATATTCTTTGTGCCCCTTTGTGAACTTTGCGACTTCGTGGTTAAGCATTTTGGAGAGAATCAAAATTATGGGTAAACCAACTGGATTTCTGGAATATCAACGTGAACTACCTGCGGACCGCGATCCGATTGCGCGGCTGGCGGATTGGGACGAGTTTCATCTGCATTTGAGCGACGATAAGCTGCGCACGCAGGGTGCGCGCTGTATGGACTGCGGCATTCCCTTCTGTCACACCGGCCAGCTCATCAACGGCATGGCCTCGGGCTGTCCGGTCAACAACCTGATCCCAGAGTGGAACGACCTGGTCTATCGCGGGCTGTGGCGCGAGGCGCTCGACCGGCTGCACGCGACCAACAACTTCCCGGAGTTTACCGGCCGCGTCTGCCCGGCGCCGTGCGAAGGGTCGTGCACGGTGGGCCTGGTGGAACCGCCGGTGACGATCAAGAGCATCGAACGCGCCATCGTCGACCGCGGCTTCGAGGAAGGCTGGATCGTCCCCGAAGCGCCGCCCGTGCGCACCGGCAAGAAGGTGGCGGTCGTCGGGTCGGGGCCGGCGGGTCTGGCGTGCGCCGCGCAACTGAACCGCGCCGGCCACTGGGTGACAGTTTTCGAGCGCGCCGACCGCGTCGGTGGATTGCTGATGTATGGCATCCCCAACATGAAGCTCGACAAGGAGCGCGTCGTACAGCGCCGCGTCGATCTGCTGGATGCAGAGGGCGTTCGTTTCATCACCAGCACCGAAGTGGGCAAGGAGTATCCGGTCGATAAGCTGCGCGCCCGCTTCGACGCCATTGTGCTCTGCGGCGGCGCCACCAAGCCCAACGACTTGCCGATTCCGGGCCGCGAACTCAAGGGCATCCACTTTGCGATGGATTTCCTGCGCGGCAACACCAAACACCTGCTCGACGAACGCAACGGTCTTTCGGCCAACGGTCACTTTATCTCGGCCGCGGGCAAGGATGTCATCGTGATCGGCGGCGGCGACACCGGCACGGACTGCGTCGGCACCTCGCTGCGCCACGGCTGTCGCAGCCTGGCTCAATTCGAGATCGTGCCGCGCCCGCCCGATGAGCGTACGCCCGATAATCCCTGGCCGCAATGGCCGCGCATCTTCCGGACGGACTATGGCCAACAAGAGGCAGCCGCACGCTTTGGCGCCGACCCGCGCACCTACCAGATCTCGACGACCAAATTTGTGGGCGACGAGCACGGTCACGTCAAGGAACTGCATACGGTCAAGGTCAACATGCTCTTCAAAGATGGCCGCATGAACTTTGAGACGATCCCCGGCTCCGAAGAAGTGTGGCCGGCGCAACTGGTGCTGCTGGCGATGGGCTTTCGCGGGCCGGAGGATTTTCTGGTCGAGTCGCTGGGCGTGGCGCGCGATGCTCGCTCCAACGTGGCGGCGGAGCACGGCAAGTTCCGCACCAGCCTCGAAGGCATCTTCGCGGCCGGCGACATGCGCCGCGGGCAGAGCCTGGTCGTGTGGGCGATCAACGAAGGCCGCGGCGCCGCGCGCGAGGTGGATCGCTGGCTGATGGGCGAGACAAGCTTGCCTTAACCTGAAACCTTTTCACGCCGAAATACGTATCTATAGCGCCAGAAAAGGCATTGCCACGCAGGCAATGCCTTATTTGTGTAATATCGGCGCGCTGAACCGAGAGCGATACGCCTGAATGGGTGACGGAGTGGCAGAAAAGACGATGGACGAGATGGGAACGAAGTTTCGTCGCTGGCAAATGCGGATTCTGAGCGCGCTGCTGGCCGTTGCGCTCGTGCTGCCTGCTGGCAATGCCATTGCTGCTCCCCATCTCCAGACTGGAGACGCGTTGCGGGATTGCAGCGCCGTCACCGAAGAGACGCTACAGGACGAACTCAACACTGTCACCCAGCAGATCTTCTCCGCGCAGGTGCAGGCGCTTGACCTCGACGCGATCATTGCCCGGCAATGGGTCACGCTGGAGCTGGATGGCGCGATGGACGAGGCGGTGGCGCTGGCGGTGGCGCGCGTGCAGAGCGAAACCGATCTGTGGAACAAGTTTCTGTCCGCGTGGTCGCCCGACCTGGCGCGCGAGTTGACGTTATCCGTGGCAACCTACACCCTCGACGCACCCACCTTCCGCACCGCGCTGGAGGGACTCGCCGCCGCGGTCTCGCGCGACATTGCCGGCGACCTGGTGCTGGCGTCGGCCGATTCGGCGTCGGCCGCGCTTTTCTGTATGCAGACCTTTATCGGCGCGAATTATTCGGCGGCATTGGTGCGAGCGTTCGAGAGTCGCGTCGAAGCCGCGACCACCAGCGCGCAGATCGTCGATGCCGGCGCGGCCAGCCCAGACATCCTGGCGATGATCGGCGAGCATCAGATGGCGTTGGGCGGCGTCGGCGTCATTATCGCCGCCCAGATCACGCGCAAGATCATGACCAGCGTCGCCCAACGCATTTCGCAGCGGGTGGCCGGACGCATCGCCGGCCGCGTCCTCGGCCGCGTGGGGACGACTGTCGTGCCGCTCGCCGGCTGGATCATCGGGGCAGGCATGATCGCCTACGACCTCTACGACAGCCGCGACGGCGCGCTCCCGCAAATCCAGACCTCGCTGACCTCCGCTGCGGTGAAGGCGGGGATTCGCGATGAGATCGCCGCCTCGATCCGGCCGGAGTTGCAAAGCGAAGTCCCGGAGTTGGCGCGCACAGTGGCAAATGACCTCTTTACCGAGTGGCGCACGGTCAAGCGCACCATCCGGCAGGTGCTGGAGCTGGCGGCAGAGGATGCGGCCTTTGCCGAGTTGCTTGGGTCGCTCCAGTCGCAGGAACAATTGGCGAAGCTCGTGCAACTCGTCGGCATCGTGCAAAATGCAGGTGGTCAGGCCGCACTCGACGCGGCCATTGCCGACGGCTCGCTGCAAAAGGTGGTCGCCTTGCCCGACGCCGCGGTGACGTTGGTGCGCGACAGTGGGTCACTCCAAACCGCACTCGCCTGGGATGCCGCGGTAGGCAGCCGGCTGAGCGAGGTTGTGGCGCTGGAGCTACACAAACATCTGTCGCCCGATCAGGTGGATCGCACGCAGCTTGAGACATTGCTGGCGCTGCATGACAAGACTGCGGTGGCGCGATTGGCGCTCTTGTCGCCCGCACAGGCCGCGGAATTGCTCAAACTGGCCGACGCTAATCTCACCGCGCTGGCGAATCTGCTTACGCCCGACGACCTGGCGTGGCTTGCTATACAGTTGCCGGCCCTGTCCGCGGCGCAACGCAACCAGCTTGTCGCGCGCCTGCTGAGCCAGCCCGCGGTGATCGAATCGCTGCAACGGCTGGACAACGTCGCTCCGCTGGCCGGCGCAGACAATCTCGACGCCGCGATCACCTTCTTGACCAGCGCGCATGAAGGGCTTGACTATTGGGCCGACAGCGGCGCCGTGCTAACCGGTGCGGTCGCGCCCCAGTTATTTTGGGCCAAATATGGACTGTGGCCGACGGTTGGCGGCAGCGTCGGGCTGATGATGATCCTGCTGGTGGCGCTGCGCATCGCGTGGGGGCTGCTCAGTTGGCTCTTCCAGCCGCTCGGCCTCCTGCGTCGGCGAAAATAGAGAAGCGATAGCATACGGATGACGCGGATTGGGCGGATCAACGCTGATCAAATCCGTGCAAATCCGTCCAATCCGCGTCATCCGCGTGCCATTTCCGAGGAGTATTCCAATATGTTGATTGCACTTGATTCGCATCCGTCCGCCGAGATTGAACTGGGCGAGTTGCTGACAGTCGTGCACGTGAAGGCGGCGAATGTCGTCAAGGACATCCGCGAAAATATCCGCAACCTGGTTGGCGGGCGCATGACGCATTACGAGGCGCTGATACGCGATGCCGTCAATGCGGCGCTGGCGGAGTTGGACGCCCAGGCGCTGGCCAACGGCTACGACGGCGTGATCGGCGTCAAGATCGCCAACCCGGTGGTCGTGGAGGGCGGCGTCGAGGTCGTCGTATATGGCAACGCTTTCCACATCGTCCGACGTGCGGCAAATGCGCTCGACGGCTGAAAAGGTGAGGGGTATGAAGATTTGCAACAAACGGTTGCAGCGTTGCCTGAGCGGGGTGCTGGTCGGCGTCCTGCTGATCAGCAATTCAGCGTTGTCGGCGACGTCGGTTTCCGCCGCGCCGGCGGCGCAAACCGGCGCCGGCGCCCAGTATACGGTAGGCGACTGCGGTCGCATCGACCGCGCCCAACTGCGCAATGAGATCGAAGGGCACGTGCTGGCAGTGTTGCAAAACGAAGCGACCCCGCTCGATGTCGATGAGATCGTGGCGCGCGCCTGGGCGGAAGTGGGTATGGATGCAGCCGTCGACGCGGCGGTCAGCGCGGCGGTCGACGACATCATGACGAGCGAGGATTACCTCAACCGGCTCATCTCCGGCTGGTGGGGCGAGAAGGCGCAGGAATACGCCGAGCGCGTCGCCAATGATGCGTTTGGCTCGCCCGGCTTCCGCGCCAAGCTAGACCAGCTTTCGACCACGATCGGCGGCGAGGTCGCCAAACAGGTCGAGGCGCAGTTCGCCCAGGCCGCCTCGGTGGCGCTGCTCTGCCTGCAAGTCTATGTCGGCGAGCAATATTCGCAATCCTTCTTCTCCCTTTTTGCGCAGCGCGTGCAGCATGAGGCGCAGACGCTCGATCTGGAGCCGCTGGCCGCGCCCGAAGTGAGCGCCCTGACCGATCATCGCCTCGCGCTCGCCGGCGTGGGCACAATTCTGGCGACGCAGCTTGTCTATCGCCTGAGCCAGAAACTGGGCCAGAAGATCGCCCAGCGCGTGGCGGGCAAAGTGGTCGGGCGCATTCTGGGCAAGGCCGGCTCCTCGTTCATCCCCATCGCCGGGTGGATTCTGGGCATCGGTATGATCGTGTACGACCTGTGGGAAGGCGGTCAGGGCGCGCTGCCACAGATCCAGGAGGGGCTGCAAAGCCAGGAAGTCAAGCTCAAGATTCAGCAGGAGATCGCCGACGCAGTCAAGGATGATCTGCCGCAACAGGCGTCGATCATCGCGCTCGAAACTGCCGTCAGCCTGAGCGAGCAATGGCAGGGCTTCTGCACTGCCTACGAGTATGTCTGTGCCGTAGCCGAGGAGAATGACAGCTTCCAACGGCTGCTGGGTGAAGTCACGCTGAGTGAAATGGACAGCGTCGCCGCGTTGGTCAACTTCTACATGCGCCAACTGGGTCGCGCCGAGCTGGATCGCGCGCTGGCCGACGGCACGCTGACGATGCTGCTTGCCATGCCCGACGCGGCGTTGACCGTGCTCAGCGAGAGCCACAGCACCGCGGAGACTATCGCCTGGGCCACGCTGGCGGGCGATCAGCTCGATCGCGTGGCGGCGTGGGGCATTCATCGCCAGGCGCAGCCGGGCCGATTTCACCGCGGCAACCTTTGCCATGCTGATGACCCTGAACGAGGCCGCCGATGCGCAGAAGCTGCTGGCGCTCCCCGCGGACAAGCGCCGCGCTGCTCGACCTGCCGGGCGACGTGCTTGCCAAGCTGGTCGCAGTCGAGCCGGTGGCTGACCTCGACTGGCTGGCGGGGTATCTGCTCCTGCCGGGCCAGCAGCCGCAGACGATTGCAGAGGACGTGGTTGAAGGCCGGGTTTCGGTGGAAGCATTGCGCAGCCCCGCGCCGCTCGCGCCAGCCATCGCCGCCGCGCCCTCAGCAGAAATTGCTTTGAATCAGGCGGGCGCGGTCGAATTGGAAACCGCGCCCCCTGTCAACCGTGCGCCGGTGGATCCCAGCCTGTTGATCGTGCTATTGCTGCTCGTCGGCGCGGTCGGCGCCGGTGGGGCGGCCTGGCGCCGCGGTCGGCAACGCAATAGGTAAGCGCAAACGTAGGTCGGGTTATTAACCCGACGTGGCCTGTTGAACCGGGTGGATGATCTGATCGGGAGAGGCGCTGTCAGGCTGGTAGCCTGACCTACGGGGAAGGTGAGCGCAAACGTAGGTCGGGTTATCAACCCGACGTAGCCTGTTGAACCGGGTGGATGATCTGATTGGGAGAGGGCTGTCAGGCTGGTAGCCTGACCTACTACGGGGAAGGTGAGCGCAAACGTAGGTCGGGTTATCAACCCGACGAGCCCGTTGAATCGGGTGCATGATCTGATTGAAGCAATGTCAGGCTGGTAGCCTGACCTACTACGGGGAAGGTGAGCGCAAACGTAGGTCGGGTTATCAACCCGACGTAGCCTGTTGAACCGGGTGCATGATCTGATTGGAAGCAATGTCAGGCTGGTAGCCTGACCTACTACGGGGAAGGTGAGCGCAAACGTAGGTCGGGTTATCAACCCGACGTAGCCTGTTGAACCGGGTGCATGATCTGATTGGAAGCAATGTCAGGCTGGTAGCCTGACCTACGGGGAAGCGCAAACGTAGGTCGGGTTATCAACCCGACGTAGCCTGTTGAACCGGGTGGATGATCTGATTGGGAGAGGCGCTGTCAGGCTGGTAGCCTGACCTACGGGGAAGGCGAGCGCAAACGTAGGTCGGGTTATCAACCCGACGTGGTAACTGCATCCGCTGTTGTATTGCTTACCTCATCCCGTCATACACTGCCAGCAGCGCCGCGCGCTTGGCCTTGCCCGCTGCATCGTCGGGGAAGAGCAGCGGGAAGGTGTGCAGGATGTGGGCGAATTCGCCGCGCGTCAACCCGCAGAGATGGGCGACCAGCGCGTCCAGTTCGTCGCGCAGGCGCTGGCGTGCGGTGGGGTCAGTGGCGCCGCTGGCCGGCGTCCACGCCTCGCCCATCACCGCCTGCCAGAGTGCGGCAAATTCCGGTCGCGTGCAGGTGAGGCGGGCGGCGCGGGGGACGATGGCGTCAAAGATGGGATCGCCGGGTGAGAATCGCGGCAGTGGCAATTCTTGCAGATAGAACATGTTGAGTGTCGTGCTCACGCGGTAACGAATTACAAAATCGAGCACGAATGAATTCAGAAGGCTGCAAACAAAAAGCTTGATTCGCTCGTCGGCGTTGTCTTCGACAAGCACGGTAGTTGCGTTATTCTCGCACGCTGTGTGACGGGGGACGATTGCAGAAATTAGCGTCCGTTCATCGGTGGTTCTGGCAATTCGTCGATGTGCAACTCGATAGGTGTTTAACTGTTCTTGCTTAGCCTCAGGCAATGTCGTAAAGATATTCTCGGCAATCCAATACGCCGGCTGGGCAAAGTGTGCATCGAACTGATGGATCATCTTCCCTTCGTAGAAGACGAGTCCCGATCCATGTTGATTGAGCAGTTTTCGATCATTTGCAACGTCAAATTCTCGGTTTAATTTGATATTCCACTGATCCGTTCGATGGCCCAACAAAGGGAAAGCGCCATAGATGCGAGAAACTACGTCGGCGTCTTTCTGTGTTTGAAATTCCATAACGCTCAGCGAATCAGGGCTATAGCGTGCGATAGAGTCCAGGCGAACATAGACCAGATTCTTCTCATTCGTCACAAACTCTCCCATGTCTTCCGGCGCCACCGCCACGCGTGGGTTGAACCGAAATGTTGCCCAGAAGCCATCGCTGGACTTGCCGCGCTGCGCGCCCAGTAGGGTAAATTTGAACGAGTGATGCACTTCGGTGAAGAAGAAGCGCTCGTTGCTGAAGCTGTACAGGTACTCGATGCGCCCTTCCTCAAAGAGCATCTGGCGCAGCGCCTTCGTACCCAGGTCAGTGTAGATGCCCGACGGGATCACCAGCGCCAGCCGCCCGCTGCGTTCGAGCAACGTGTAGGATCGCTCCACGAAGAGCTTGTGCGTGGCCGTGTCCCCGCGCCCCTGGCGCACAAAGTCGGACGATTGTTTGTAATAGGCCGCGGCCGCCTCGATGCGTCGCTGCTGCCGCGCCCATCCCGCCAGGATCGCGGCGTCGCCGGCGTTCAGTTCCGCGATGCGCGCCTCCACCTCGCCGCGCGTCAGCTTGCTCTCGATGCGTTCGTCGAATTGAGCATAATACTCGCGCAGGTCGGGCTTGACGATCTCCCACGGCGGGTTGCCTACGATGATTTCAAAGCCGCCCGCCTCGCCCAGCGACTGCCCCTGCGCGTCGACAAAGACTTCAGGGAACTCCGCCACCCAGTGAAAGGGGACGCTGCGCCGCGACGTCGCCAAAGCGCCGGCCAGATCCGCGCCGAGGCTGGCCGTCACCTGCACAGTCAGGTCGCGGATAGTCTCCAGCGTGGCGTCGTGCGGGTCGTTCTCGCTTTCCGGCCAGCGCCAGCCGCAGCGCGCAACTCCGCCAGCGCCGCGGCGTGCGCCTCCAGCCGCGCGTCGTCCGGCCCCGCGCCGATCAGCGAATTGCCCACCTTGACATTCTGGTTGAGAATCAGCGGCAGCCGGCGCTGGCTGGAGGGCATGTCGGCGATGGCGCGCATCATCAGGTTGACCGTCGCGATCTCCGCGGCCTGCGGGTCGAGGTCCACGCCGTAGAGGTGGTTTTCCAGAATGTAGCTGGGATAATTCTGCAATCGATCCAGTTCGGCCGTCCACCGCGCCAGACGCAGCTCCCACTCGAAAGGCGTGGTGATGCCCTGTTTGAGCAGGGCGGCGTACTCCGTGCGGCGCGCTTGCTCCAGCCGCTCGAGCTCGCTGCGGTAGAACGCGGCCAGCACCTGATAGGCGTAGATCAGAAAGCTGCCGGAGCCGCACGCCATGTCGATCACGCGCAGATGGCGGATTTCTGTTGCGGTCAGGCGTGTGGCGTCGGGCAGCGCCGCGCCGTCGGGCTTGCCGTCCGCCGTGCCGTAGAGATAGCGCCCCAGCGAGTTATCGACCAGATACTGCACGATCACCTGCGGCGTGTAGTAGGAGCCTTGCTTCTTGCGCGTCTCCAGATTGTCCGCCGTCACCACCGCGCCGCCCACCTGCACCAGCGTCTTGCCCAGGTATTGCTCGTAGGTGTTGCCCATGATGTCGGCGGAGAGCGCCCGGTAGCGCGCCTCGTAGAGCTTGGCCGTCAGTTCGCCCAGCACAGCATCGCTCACCACCGCCTGGTCGGCCAGCCCGTAGGCAAAGAGGCCAGAGTTGTGCAGGTCGTCGAAAACGCGGAAAAGCTGCGCGTAGGACTGGTTGAGCGGGAAGGTGTAGGGGTTGCGCTGGCGCAGGTCGTAGATGCTCTGCAAGGTTCCCGGTGGTGCGATCAGGTGATCTTCGGCAAAGCGCACCACCACCAGCCGGTCCAGAATGCGCTGCACCACCGAACGCAGCGTCTGTACGTCGAAGCTGCCATCCTCCCGCACAACCCACGGATTGGCAGCGCGGTTGGCGACGATGTCCTGCGCCAGCCGCTCGCGCCAGGTGTTGATAAATTGGAGATAGGCCTCGTCCACATCGGCGCGGTGGCGCTGGTCGCTCAGCCGCTCCAGCCCGCCGTCGAGCACCCGTTCATAGGAAAGCTGCCAGAGCTGATCGAATTCATCGAGATAGGCAAAAGGCGCCTCAAATGAGAGCACCAGCCAGTCGCGGCGTGCGTTGAAGAGACGCAGCTTCTCAAAGTTGGTCAGGATCGCCCACACCCCACCATTCTGGAACGCATAGTTGATCGCCTGCTGCTCCTGTGGCGTGCGATCCACGGCCATGCCCGGCAGGGCAAGCTGGCCCGGCGTCACGATGCCGGTGATCGTCTTGCTGGCCTCCTTCAACTCTTTGATCAGCCCGAAACGCTTGGCCTCCACAAAGATCGCCGCGCCTCCTTCGGGCAGCAGCGTGATGTCGGGCCGACCGGCCTCGGTGTAGAGTTCGTACTTGTAGCGTTGCGGCTCCTCGATCGGCCAGCCCAGCGCTTGCAGCAGCGGATCGACAAACTGGTGCACGACGCCGGCCTCGGTCATGGTTTTGCGCTGGTCGGCGTCCAACGCGTTGTAGCGCTGGATCAGCGTCTCGATCTGTTTGCGGGCTGTGCTTTGGTTCGACGGCATGGCGTGCTGGCTCGCTGGCGGGGTGGAGGGTGGGTTTCGTTGCAGTGCTTTGCGTATCTCTACACCGATGATCGATGCGGGTGATCGATTCAGCCACATCACCCGCCAGATTATAGGATAACCCGGCGTGAACTGCAACCAGCACGGGAGTTTCGGGTCTACTTCAGGGTTGGGGTAAAGTTATTGTATAGGTCATCGCCTCCCCTTCCCGGTGCGTGTCAGAATTTTGGTAAGAACGCCCCCGGGGCTGGTCAAGAGGGCTTGGTTGAACAGGCCGCGTCTGACCAGCGGCAGGGGCGCAACAAAAGCTCGACGCACCCTCCCCTGCCTGCCTTTTTTACACCGCAGCGCTGCTGTGGTATCATTTGACGTCCAATTTGCTGATTGTTCCCTGTTGGAAAGCTCCGCATTTTCCCTTCAAAGCAGAAGGTCTCCCGTCGTTGTCGACAGGGTGGGCCAGACGAATTTATTCCCGCTAAGAGATCGTAGTCAGAGCACCCTGCAAAATTTACCGGCGTCGATCCACACGATACAATCAGTACCCATCATGGCACTTTCTCAGGTGACAGTCACTTTTGGAAGTGACTGCACCTCTGGGCAGCGACGAAGACTGCAAAGATAGAAAATCAGTGTATGAACGAAAGCCAAGTCGACGACGAGAGGAACGACTATGCATAGCACCGTACAATCAAACTGGACATTGCCACCCCGCCAGGGTCTCTATGACCCGCGCTTCGAACACGACGCGTGCGGCATCGGCTTTGTCGCGCACGTGGAGGGCAAGCGCAGCCATCGCGTGCTGGAGATGGGGCTGGAGGCATTGCGCAACCACGCGCATCGTGGCGCGGTGGCGGACGACCGCAAAACAGGCGACGGCGCCGGCATTCTGACGCAACTTCCGCATGAGTTTTTCAGCCGCGAGCTGCGGCGCATGGGGATCAAACCACCGGCGCAAGGCGATCTGGCTGTCGGGCAGATTTTTTTCAACAAAGGCAACGGCGAGGATCGGGCGCTGGCGCGCGAGTTGATTCAGGAGATTCTCGGCGAGTTGAAGCTGGAGGTGCTGGCGTTTCGCTCCGTGCCGGTGATCGAGTCGGCGCTGGGCCAGCGCGCACTGCACAGCCGCCCCTGGCTGGGACAGGTGCTGGTGCGCCGCACCGACGCGGCCTGTGAAGCAGGCGACGCCTTCGAGCGCTTGCTCTATGTAGCGCGCAAGCGCATCATCAACACCGCACACAACCGCTCCATTCAGCGACTCTATATCGCCAGCCTCAGCAGCCGCACCCTTGTCTACAAAGGGCTGGTGCTGGCCGAGGAACTGGCGCACTTCTACCCCGACCTGAGCGACCCAGAATACAAGACGGCAATTGCGGTCTTCCATCAGCGCTACAGCACCAACACCTTTCCCACCTGGGAGCGCGCACAGCCGTTCCGTCTCGTCTGTCACAACGGCGAGATCAACACGCTGCAAGGCAATGAAAACTGGATGCGCGCGCGTGAGGCTGACCTGGCAAGCCCTTACTGGGAGGATCCAGCCGCGCAGTTGCTCCCGATCATCGGCAAGGAGGGCAGCGACAGCGGCAAGTTTGACAATGCGCTGGAGCTGCTGGTGCGCAGCGGCCGCGATATTCGCCATGCGCTGATGATGATGACGCCTGAAGCGTGGGAACGGCTGCCGGAAGGCGAGGTGACGCCGGAGCGGCGCGCCTTCTACGCCTATCACAGCGCGCTGATGGAGCCGTGGGATGGGCCGGCCGCGCTCACCTACACTGATGGCCGCGTCGTCGGCACCGCGATGGATCGCAACGGGCTGCGTCCGGCGCGTTACGTCGTGCTTGACAACGGCCTCGTGATCTGTGGCAGTGAAACCGGCGCGGTCGCCTACGACGAAGGTCGCGTCCTGCGCAAGGGACGCATTGCGCCCGGCCAGATCTTCTGCGTCGACACCACGCGCGGCGTGATCATGGACGACGAAGAAATCACGCAGAAGTTCGCCGCCCGGCGCCCCTACGACCGCTGGGTGCAGGAAAATCTAGTGCAGATCGACAGCCTTGTCGCCCAGAGTAGCGGCAGTGCACCGGCCTCCCCCACCAACGGCGGCAACGGCCACACAGCCACCATTCACAATTCCATTCCGCTCTCCAACCGCCAGGCATCCTTCGGCTACACCTCGGAAGAGATAATCGTCGCTGCGCCCCATGCTGACAACCGGCCACGAACCGGTCGGCGCGATGGGCGACGACACGCCGCCCGCGGTGATGAGTAAGTTGCCGCGACCGCTCTTCAGCTACTTCAAACAGCGCTTTGCCGAAGTGACCAACCCGCCCATCGACCCGCTGCGCGAGGAGATGGTGATGAGCCTGCGCGTGCCGCGGCCGCGCCAATCTGCTCGCTGAAACGCCGGAGGCCACGCGGCTGATTGCGCTCAAGTCGCCTGTCTTGCTGCCCGAACAGATGCAGGCGCTGCAAAGCCAACGGCTGGCCGATTTCCGCGTGGCAACACTCGACGCCACCTGGCCGGCGCCGAGCGATGAGAGGACAACACCGGAAGTAGCCGGTGCGACCTTGCGGGCGGCGGTCGAAAAGCTTTGCCTCGACGCGGACGCAGCCGTACGCGATGGCGCGTCTATTCTCTTCATCAGCGACGAAAAAGCCGACGTGCAGACGTTGCCGATCCCGTCACTGCTGGCGATCGGCGCGGTGCACCATCATCTGATCCGCCAGGGGTTGCGGATGCGCGCCAGCCTGGTCAGCGTCAGCGGCGAGCCGCGCGAGGTGCACCATATCGCCTGTCTGATCGGCTACGGCGCCAACGCGGTCTATCCTTATTTGGCCTATGCAACCGTTGACGAAATTGTCCACGAGGGACGCAAGACGGGCGACCTCACGCCCGCGCAGGCGCGCAAGAACTTTGTCAAGGCCGCGGACAAGGGGCTGCTCAAGGTGATGAGCAAGATGGGCATCAGCACGGTGGACGCCTACTGCGGCGCGCAGATCTTCGAGGCGCTGGGCATCGGCCAGGAGTTGCTAGACGTGGCCTTTGTCGATACACCGAGCCTGCTGGGCGGCGTCGGCTTTGCCAGCGTGGCCGAGGATGTGCTGGCCTGGCATGAATACGGTTATGCAACGCACGACGCCAACCCTGCCAAGCTGGTGACGTGGGGCATCTACAAATCGCGCCGCGGGGGCGAAATGCACGCATGGAGCCCGCAAGTGGTGCAGGCGCTCACCGCGGTCAGCCGGCCCAAAAAGCAGGAAGATGTCCTGGCGAACTACCGCAAATATGCCGATCTCGCCAATGCATCGGGCGTGGCGCCGCGCCATCTGCTCGAGTTCCGCCGCACGCGCCCGGCGATCCCCGTGACGCAGGTAGAGCCGGTGGCGCGCATCCTGCGCCGTTTTTCGACCGCGGCCATGAGCCTGGGCGCGCTCAGCCCGGAGGCGCACGAGACGCTCGCCATCGCCATGAATCGGCTGGGCGCCATGAGCAACAGCGGCGAGGGCGGCGAGGCCAAAGAACGCTACTTCACCGAGCGCGCCAGCAAAATCAAGCAGGTCGCGTCGGGCCGCTTTGGCGTGACCCCGGAGTACCTGATGAGCGCCGAGGAATTGCAGATCAAGGTGGCGCAGGGTTCCAAACCAGGTGAGGGCGGCCAGCTTCCCGGCCACAAAGTCACCGCGGAGATTGCGATCCTGCGCCACAGCACGCCTGGCGTGGCGCTGATCAGCCCGCCCCCTCACCACGATATCTACTCGATCGAAGATCTGGCGCAACTCATCTGGGATCTGAAGGCGATCAACCCGAACGCCAAGGTGAGCGTCAAGCTCGTCTCCGAGATGGGCGTCGGCACGATTGCGGCCGGCGTCGCCAAGGGGCTGGCGGATGTGATCCACCTCTCCGGCGCGTCGGGCGGCACCGGCGCCAGCCCGCTCAGCAGCATCAAAAATGCGGGATTGCCCTTCGAGATTGGCCTGGCCGAGACGCACCAGGTGTTGCTCGCTAATGGAATGCGCACGCGCGTCACCGTGCGCGCGGACGGCGGCCTCGCCACCGGCCGCGATGTGGTGATGGCAACGATGCTCGGGGCCGACGAGGTGAGCTTTGGCACCAGCGCCATGATCGCCGAAGGCTGCATCATGGCGCGCGTCTGCCACAAGAACACCTGTCCGGTCGGCGTCGCCACGCAGGACCCGGAGCTGCGCAAGAAATTCACGGGCACGCCGGAAGATGTCATGCGCTTTATGACGGCGCTCGCCGAGGACGTGCGCGAAATTCTGGCCGAGCTTGGCTTCCGCAGCCTGGACGAGGTGGTGGGACATCCTGAATATCTGGAGCAGGTTATTCACGGACGCGAGGCGGGCTTTCTCGACCTGTCGCCGCTGCTCTATGTGCCGGATACAGGCACACCGCGGCGCAATGTGCTGCCGCGCAACGAAGTTGTGGCGCTGGATATGTCGCTCAGCGACCGCCTTACCGAGCAGGTGCTGGCTGGCTTGCAGGCCAACCCCGACGCGCCGGTGCATCTGGCGCACAAGATTCACAACACTGACCGCACGGTGGGCGCGCGGATTTCCGGCCAGCTTGCGCTACGCTACGGCGACGCCGGCCTGCCCGACAGCCAGATCCAGGTGGAATTCGAAGGGACAGCCGGTCAGAGTTTTGGCGCGTTTGCGCTGCGCGGGCTGGCGCTGCGTCTGTGGGGAACTGCCAACGATTATGTCGGCAAGGGGCTAGGCGGCGGCGAAATCGTACTGCGCCCGTCAGAGGACGCACGCTTCGTGCCGCACCAGAGCGTGATCCTGGGCAACACCGCGCTCTACGGCGCGACCGCGGGCAAGCTGCTGGCCGCGGGCATGGCGGGCGAGCGCTTTGGCGTGCGCAACAGCGGCGCCACTGGGGTCATCGAAGGCGCGGGCGAACACTGCTGCGAATACATGACCGGCGGCTGTGTGGTCGTGCTGGGCGAGACGGGGCGCAATTTTGGCGCAGGCATGACAGGCGGGCAGGGCTTTGTCTACGATGTGAACGAAACCTTCGAACGGCGTTACAACCAGGAGCTGATCGCCATTGCCCGGCTCAGAGGAGACGCCTACGAGCAACATCTCAAGGCGCTGATCGTGGAACATCTCGAAAAAACCGGTTCGCAGAGGGCGCAGATGCTGCTCGACAACTGGGAGACGCAGCGCCAGTTCTTCTGGCATGTGCTGCCCAAGGCCGATGTCGGACAGATCGAGGCGACCACGGAGGGGTCGGCGGAGAGCGAGGAAGAAGAAGATGCGGTCAAAGCGTAAGGAATGGTCACCGACAACCCGGAGATAGCGAAGTTGCAAGTCGATAGTTGAAATTCCGCTGTCGCATGATACACTAATCTACAAGGTAGTGAACTGATTTGTGACTTGCGAGGTAGCTTGTGACCACCACAACAATTCGTATATCGCACCAAACCCACGCAGCGCTGCGTGACATGGCGGGACAATCAGGGTTGACCATGCTGCAAGTCCTGGAGCAGGCAGTTGCTGTGTATCGTCGGCAGCAGCAGCTTGAGACGCTCAATGCGGCCTATGCGGCACTGCGCGAGAATCCTGTTGAGTGGGATCAGTTGCAGGAGGAGCGGGCGGCGTGGGATGTGACCCTGCCAGATAGCCTGGAGCAATAGATGGACATCCAGCCACTGCGGGGACAGATCTGGCTGATTGATCTGAATCCAATCCGTGGACATGAGCAGGCTGGTACGCGGCCGGCGCTGGTTGTTTCCAACGATACCTTCAACCAAGGGCCGGCAGGATTGGTTTTCATCCTGCCATTGACGCGCACCGATCGGCGGATTCCGGCGCACATCCCCGTCGATCCGCCGGAGGGAGGCGTCAAAACACGTAGTTATGTATTGTGTGATGCCATCCGTTCGATCTCAAAAGATCGGTTCGTTGGTTCTGCATGGGGAACAGTGTCAGCGGAGACGATGCAGCAGGTGGAAGAGATGCTCCGCATCCTGATCGATTTGTAAAAGGCGTAACTTACTCGCCTGTGTGAATTTATGTCTATCAATCAGAACCGAATGAGGAGTGTATCATGGCTGACTTTGTTTCGTTGACCTGTCCGTCATGCAACGGCAAATTGCAGATCGGCAAGGATTTGGAGCGCTTCGCCTGCGGCTATTGCGGCAGCGAATTCGCCGTGAATCGTGGGGGGGGTAGTCTCTCTGTCGCCGATGGTGGAGGGACTGAAGCGCGTCGAGAAGGGGGTTGACAAGACGGCGTCGGAGTTGGCGATTGTGCGGCTACAGAAGGAAGTTAATGCACTTAGCGAGCGCCTATCTAGCAGAGCGGCTCCACGAGAAAATTGGCTGTCGGGCACAGCCGGCTGCGGCGGATTTCTTGCCGTTGCAGGTATCATTGGTCTACTTGCTGGGGGCGCATCATATTTTGGGTCAGGATTGCTCTCGATATTAGTTGGTGCGGGATTGGTCTTTATTGGACTCAGACTTTTTGGTGAGTCGAATGAAGAAAAACAACTCAGTAAAGCTATTATCGAAAAACAGGCTGAGGATTGCAGAGCATCAGCAGATTGTCAAGTCATGAATGGTCGGCATCGCAATGGCCAAGCGGCAGCGGGGCATACACTGTTGCGTTTGCCCGGCTAAGCGTGGCCGAATCGGAAGTGCTGCCGCAGGTTTTCGTCCCAGTGTTGAAAACGGCGTAAAGGTTTCGGAGAAGCGAAGCATGTCCATCAACACAATCCAAACCATCGACCAGATTGCCACGAACCCGCGTGTGCGCAGTGGGCGACCGTTCATCATCGGCACAACGATCACAGTAGCCGATATTGCGGTCGCCAGGGTCTTCATGATGATGGAGGCCGAAGAGATAGCAGACTACTATCGTCTGACGCTGGCGCAGGTCTATTCAGCGCTGGCATTCTATTACGACCACAAAGCTGAAATCGACCTCAGCATCGAGCAGCGGCGCAAACTTGCCGAAGAGATGAAGGAGAAACGCACTGGCAGCCGCCATCCATCTCTATTTAGATGAAAACCTGTCGCCAAGAATTGCGGATCAACTGCGCAGGCGTGGGGTGGATGTGGTCACCGTTCATGATCTAGGCGTGGCAGGTGATACAGATGAGAACCATCTGGCGCGTGCGGCTCGTCTCCGGCGAGTGCTGGTAACGGCAGATGTCGACTTTTTGGTGATGGCGGCTGCGGGACAACACCATTGGGGTATCGCGTTTGGCGAACAGACAACACACAAAATCGGTGATTGGGTGAATGCGCTGGATCTGCTGTGCGCTGTTTACACGCCAGAAGAGATGGCGAATCACATTGAATACATTTAAACCTGGGGAGTCAGATTGTGGCAAAAACGCTCTTTGAAAAAGTCTGGGATGCGCATGTCGTCGCACACGACGACGGCGCGCCCGCGGTGCTGTACATCGACGCGCACCTGATCCACGAGGTCACCTCGCCGCAGGCCTTCAACATGCTGCGCGAGCAGGGGCTGACCGTGCGCCGGCCGGAAAAGACCTTTGCGACGATGGATCACGCGATCCCGACGCGCAATGTGGACATCGCGCTGTGGCCGGCCGACGCGGCGACGCAGGTGCGCACGCTGCGCGAGAACTGCGAAGAGTTCGGCATCACGCTGTGGGACATCAACGGGCCGGTGCAGGGCATCGTGCATGTGGTCGGGCCGGAGATGGGCGTGACGCAGCCCGGCATGACCATCGTCTGTGGCGACAGCCACACGAGCACGCACGGCGCGTTCGGCGCGCTGGCCTTTGGCATCGGCACGAGCGAAGTCGGTCATGTGCTGGCGTCGCAGTGTCTGTTGCAGATGAAACCCAAGACGATGGCGATCACCGTCGATGGCGAACTGGCAAAGGCGTGACGGCCAAGGACATTATCCTTGCAATCATCGCGCAGAATGGCGCGGCCGGCGGCACAGGCTACGTTTTCGAGTATCGGGGCAGTGCGATCCGCCGGCTGAGCATGGCCAACCGCATGACGATCTGCAACATGAGCATCGAAGGTGGCGCGCGCGCCGGCATGATTGCGCCGGACGAGACGACTTTCGACTATATCAAGGGCCGCCCCTATGCACCGCAGGGCGAAGCCTGGCAGCGTGCGGTCGCCTACTGGCAAACGCTCGTCACGGACGAGGACGCCGTTTTTGATCGTGAGTTGAAGCTGGATGCCAACCAACTCCAGCCGATGGTGACCTACGGCACCAATCCAGGGCAAGGTGTGGCAGTCACCGGTCGCATCCCGCTGCCCGAGCAACTGGACGACCCGGCCGAGCGGCGCAGTCTGCTCAGTGCGATGGAATACATGGGATTGAAGCCGGGCCAGCCAATGGAAGGCCAGCCGGTCGATATCGTCTTCATCGGCTCGTGCACCAATGGTCG
This sequence comes from Candidatus Caldilinea saccharophila, assembly GCA_016710365.1. Taxonomy (GTDB): domain Bacteria; phylum Chloroflexota; class Anaerolineae; order Caldilineales; family Caldilineaceae; genus Caldilinea; species Caldilinea saccharophila. Next base: position 29,352 of record JADJVW010000007.1, read on the forward strand.
TATCGAAGATCTGCGCGAGGCGGCGCAGATCGTGCAGGGCAAGCGTGTGGCGGACAGCGTGCAGGCCATCGTCGTACCCGGCTCCAAGGCCGTCAAGGCGCAGGCGGAGTCCGAAGGGCTGAACCGCATCTTCAGCGAAGCGGGCTTTGAGTGGCGCGGCGCCGGCTGCAGCATGTGTCTCGCCATGAACGATGACAAGGCCGGCGCTGGGAAATATGTCGCCAGCACCAGCAACCGCAATTTCCAGGGGCGCCAGGGACCGGGCGCGCGCAGCCTGCTGATGAGTCCGATCATGGCGGCGGCGGCGGCGATCAATGGTCGCGTGATCGATGTGCGCGATCTGATCGGTTAACCATAGAGTCTGGGAGTATGGATATGACAGTTGAAGCGCCGATACCTTTAGCACCTTTGCAGATTGTTCCGCTGTTGGATATCTTAGCATCGGACGATATTCGCATTCACGGTCACCGCATCGGTATTGAGCATATCGTATATGCTTTCAATAGTGGCGAGACGCCTGAGGAAATCGTGTTACGGTTTCCCGGGATAGAGTTGCGCACAGTCTATCTGCTGGTTGCCTACTACCTTACCAACAGAGGGCAGATTGATGAGTATATCGAACGGTTGGAGCAAAGCTCGATCGAGTCCAGAGAAGTATGGGAGCGTTCGCGTACGCCGACTTCACGTCTTATCGGCGTTGTCCTGCGTGAACGCGCTGAAGCCAATTATACGCCGTGAGGATTCAATATCTACTCGATGAGAATCTTGATCCGCGTTTTGTGCGCACCATGCAACGCCACTATCCAGCAGTAGATGTGCTACGCGTCGGCGGCGAAGGGGCTCCGAGCCTTGGGGTAAGCGATCCGGATATCCTTCGCTTCGTTGAATCCCACCACAGAATTCTCGTTACCGACAATCGCAAAAGTATGCCCGGTCATGTGCTAACACACAATCAGGCTGGAGGACATCATTGGGGTATATTCATTATTGACAAAAGTATTGGGTACAAACAACTTGCGGACGCGCTTTTTGTTTACTGGGAAGCTTCACAACTTGAGGACTGGACAGACCAAACTGAATGGATCACTATCTAGCCAGTAAGGCGCAGTCTGCTGCAATGGCTAGCCATACTCTAGATATTCCCTAATTATTTATTAAGGCGACAATCAATATGAACCCTTTTCAATCTCTCTCCGCCACCGCCGTGCCGCTGCGCATGGAAAATGTGGACACCGACCAGATCATCCCGCCAAATATCTGACCGCCGTAACCAAAGAAGGCATGGGCAAAGGTCTTTTTTCGTGGATTCGCTACAACCCTGACGGCACGCCCAAGGCCGACTTTGTGACCAACATGCTGGAGTACCAGGGCGCCGAGATATTGATCGCCGGGCGCAACTTTGGCAGCGGCTCCAGCCGCGAGCACGCGGTCTGGGCGCTGACCGACTTCGGCTTCCGCTGTGTGATCTCGCCGGGCTTTGCCGACATCTTCTACAACAACAGCCTCAAGAATGGGCTGCTGCCGGTGACGCTGCCTGAAGAGGTGGTCAACATGCTGTGGGACTTGGTCGAGGAAGACCCGGAGACCACCATCGTCGTCGATCTCCAGAGCCAGACTGTGACGCTGTCGGACGGTCAGCAGCACAGCTTTGCCATCGACCCGTTCCGCAAGATCTGCCTGCTCGAAGGGTTGGATGACCTCGGCTACATCGGTTCTAAAGAAGCAGCCATTGCTGCCTATGAAGCAGTTGCGCCCTACGAACGGGCGCTTTGATTTAGGTTGCGGCGCGACTTGACAGAGAGCAATGGCGGGACAATTGACGCATTGTCCCGCCATTGCTTTGTTGAGGCTTCGTTTGCTGCTCAGGAATAACTATCTCCTCTCGACCGCACAGGTAATGAGAATGAACGATGACCGAGCCTTTGGCAATGGATCGTGTATGATTTACAATTGGTGTGTTGCATTCCCAGGATGGCCTCGTGAATGGCAAGTTTTTTTCCCAACGTTGTTAGGCTATAGCATTGAGGAAATCAAGTGATTCGTAGGCAGTTTGTGAAAGCGGTTTCAGCCATCGGCGCGGCGCTGATGCTGGGCGGCTGTGCATTGATGCCGGCCACGCGCACCGAACAAAGCGCCGCCGAAGCAACGCCCACGCCCATTCCAACCGCGCAAATCGCCCTCAAGCCCACCTATCGGGTGCAGCAGGGCGAGGTGATTGACACGACCACCTTTTCGGGCCGAGTTTCGCCGCAAAAAGAGGAAGCCCTCTATTTTCGCACCGACGGGCGTATCCGCACTGTGTTTTTCAAACGCAACGAGCTGGTCAAACAAGGGGACGTGATTGCCGAGTTCGAGATCGATGCGCTGGAACGCGAATTGACAGCCGCCGATTTAGAACTGGAGCGCGCGCAGGTGACGCTGGATGAGGCGATGCGCAATCTCGAACTTGACCAGCGCGAGGCGCAGACCCGGCTCGAACGCGCCCAAATTATGCTGGATGGCGCCGATCGGGATCCCAATGTCTCGCGCGCGGGCGTGGAAGCCTACCAAAAAGATGTCGATCTGGCTCAGATCGAGGTCGATCGTCTCGGCGGCAGCGTTAGCCCGCTGCTCCAAAACGATCTGACGCGGGCGCGCTATGCCGTGGAGAAGCTGAAGCAAGAGATCGCCGAGGCGCAGATCATCGCTCCCTTCGACGGCATTTTGCTGTCGCTCTCGCTGACGCCTGGTCAAGCTGTGACGGGCTACCAGCCGGTCGCTTCGGTGGCGGACGACAGCGCCATGGAGATCAGCGCCGACCTGCTCAGCAACCAGTTGCAGCTGCTGGCGGAGGCCATGCCGGTGACCTTTGTGCTGTCATCGCGACCTGGCGACACGCTTCATGGCGTCATCCGCCGCCTGCCCTATCCCTACGGCAGCGGCGGCAGCGGTCAGACGATTGAGGCCAAAGATAAAAGCACACGCATCACGATCGACGAATCGGCGCAAACTGGCAACTACGCCATCGGCGACCTGGTGCGCGTCACCGCCGAAGTCGAACGCGCCGCAGATGTGCTCTGGCTGCCCCCGCAGGCAATCCGCAACTTCAATGGCCGTCTTTTCGTCGTGGTGCAAGATGGCGATGTGCAGCGCCGCGTCGATGTGCGCATCGGCGTCGAGGCAGAGGATCGCGTGGAAATTCTCGAAGGCGTCGAGGAAGACCAGGTCGTCGTCGGCCCATGAGAGACACGGCGCAGCGCGTATGAATTTCCTCCTCCGTACCTGGGCAACGTTGCTGATCGCGGTGCGACGCGTCATGGCGCAGCGCTGGCTGGCGATCGCCACCATCCTTGGCCTGGTTGCAGCGATCACGCTGATCATGAGCATTCCACTCTATGCGGATGCTGTCTATTACCGAGTGTTGCAGGACGAGCTGGCAAAATCCGGGCAGGGCGTCAAGGATGATCCGCAGGCTTTTGCCTTTGTCTTTCGCAACATCGGCTCGATCTACGGCGTCAAAGAATGGAATGAGATCGAGCCGGTCGATGCCTATCTCTCCGGCCCGGCCCCTCAGCAATTGGGGCTGCCGGTCAAAAATGTCGTGCGGTACGTCAAAACCGACAACTTCCGTCTCTTCCCAGCCAACACCAGCCAAAACTACGCCAATGCCCAGGATCCACTCGAATGGGTGAGCTTTGGCGCGCTCGAGCAGTTGGAAGAGCACGTGACCTGGCTCGAAGGCGCGGCGCCGGCGCCGGCCTCCACCGACCCCGCCGATCCGATCGAAGTCGCCGTCAGCGGCGTGCTGGCCGAAACGCTGGGCATCCAGGTCGGCGAGGAATTTCTGACCTTTCGCAACATGGAAACGGACGCGGGGCAGCGCACGGTGCAACTGCCTGTGCGGGTGAGCGGCGTCTGGGCCCCTATCGACCCCGAGGAGGGTTACTGGTTTTACCGCCCACGCGCCTTCGACGAGCAATTACTCGTGCCGTTCGCCACTTTCGAAGGACGCATCGCCTCACTCCTTAAAGATGAGGTTGCGCTGATGGTGTGGTATTGGGTGGTTGATGGCTCCAACGTCACCGCTGCCGATGCGCCCGCGTTGGTGGCGCGCATCGATCAAGTTTCGCAGCGCGCGGCCACCCTGTTGCCGAATACGCGCCTCGATAGTTCGCCTTATGACGCGCTCAAGAAGTACCAGGCGTCCGCGCGGCTGCTCACGGTGCTGCTTTATGCATTCAGCATCCCGATCGTGGCGTTGCTGCTGGCCTTTATCGGGCTGGTGGTGGGGCTGGCGGTCAGCCGCCAACGCAATGAGATCGCGGTGCTGCGCAGCCGCGGCGCCACGGCGATTCAGATCGCAGCCGTGGCGTTTCTGGAAGCCGCCGTGTTGGGGTTAATTGCGCTGGCCGTGGCCGTGCCGTTGAGCGCCTGGGTGGCGCAGGCATTTGGCGCGACGCGCTCTTTTCTCAATTTTTCGCTCGACTCCAACTTGCGCATACAAGTGACGGCCAGCCCCGTGCAGTTCGGCCTGATTGCGGTTGGCGTGACGCTGCTGGCGCAGGTGCTGCCTTCGATCGGCGCGGCGCGGCACACAATCGTCAGCTACAAACAAGAGTTGGCGCGTACGGTGGCGCGACCCTGGTGGCAACGCGCCTGGCTTGACGTGCTGCTGTTGATCCCTGCCGTCTATGGCATCTATCTCGTGCGTCAGCAAGGGACGATCCTGACGCCCGCAGGCGCATCCGCCGGCGACATTTTTGAGAACCCGCTGTTGATCCTGTTGCCGGCGCTGGTGGCGCTGGCGTTAACGCTGCTGATCCTGCGCTTGTTGCCCCTGTTGATGGCGTTGATTGCCTGGCTCGCGGCGCGCACGAGCAGCGTCGGCTTCCTGCTGGCGACGCGTTACCTGGCGCGCGAACCGGGTCTCTACACCACGCCACTGGTGCTGTTGATGTTGACGTTGGGATTGTCAGTCTTCACCGCATCGCTGGCGCAAACCCTCGACAATCACCTCTTTGACCAAAGTTACTACACCATCGGCGCCGATGCCCGGTTGGTGGAACTAGGTGCGGCCGGCAACGCGGGGAAAGTGCGTTTGGCAGCGCAGGTTTTCAGGCTGCAGGTCAAGGCGATGCCGAGGCCACGCCCGCGGCCGCGCCCACCGAGCAGAGCGCGATCACCGAGATTACGGGGCCGGAGTGGGTGTTCATTCCTGTCGGCGAACATCTGAATGTCAAGGATATCGAAGCCGCCACGCGCGTAGGAAAATTCGACGCAGCCGTCCAGATGCAAGATCGCTGGCAGCCCGCCACGATGATCGGCGTCGACCGCGTGGACTTTCCCCAGGTGGCGTTTTGGCGGCGAGATTTTGCGTCAGCCAGCCTGGGTGCGCTGATGAACTCACTCGCCATTGCGTCAGACGGTGTGCTGATCGAGCGTTCCTTTATGCGCCAACAGGGGTTGCGCGTGGGCGACGCCATCCAATTGCGTCTGAATGCTGCGAACGCCAAGGACGGCGTGCCCATGCGCATCGTTGGCGACTTCCGCTATTTCCCGACCTGGTATAGCCCCGAAGAAGAAGGCAAGCCTCTGATGGTCGCCAACCTCGACTGGATCTTCGAGCAGACCGGCGGCGAGCGACCTTATGATGTTTGGATCAAAACGACGCCGGCGATCGATTTCGAGCAGATGGTCCACGAGTTGCGCACCTACGAGATCAGCGTGCTCGATTATCAGGCGTCCTCTGTGCGCATCGCCGAGGAACTGCGCCGGCCGGAGCGCCAGGGACTCTTTGGTGTGCTTTCGGTCGGTTTCCTGGCTTCGGCCTTGCTAACCGTGCTGGGCTTTCTGCTCTATGCGCTCTTTTCCTTCCGTCGGCGTTTTATCGAACTGGGCACGTTGCGCGCCATCGGCCTTTCGACCCGACAGCTTGCCATCTTCTTGTCGTGCGAACTGGCCTTCCTGATTCTGCTGGGGTTGGGCGCGGGCACCGGCATCGGCGCGTTGATCAGCGAGTTGTTTATCCCGTATTTCCAAGTCGGCAGCGGCCCGGCGGCTAACATCCCACCCTTTACAGTCGAAATTGCGTGGTTTGCGGTGACGCGGCTACACATGCTGTTCGGGGTCTTGTTCTTTGTGGCGTTTATCGTCCTGATCGTGCTCCTGATGCGCATGAAGGTCTTCCAGGCGATCAAGCTGGGAGAGACGGTGTAGGGTAGGGAGATTGGAGATTGGGAGATTGGAGATTTCGGCGTGTAATCTCCAATCTCCCAATCTCTTTTATAAATGGAGATTTTCTTTGGCGGAACCTTTTATTCTCTGCGATGGGCTGGTCAAAATCTATAAGATTGCCGGGCTGGAGCAGGTGGCGCTGCGCGAACTCAACTTGAGCGTGCAGCCAGGCGAACTGATGGCAATCGTCGGCGCCAGCGGCAGTGGCAAGACCACGCTGATGAATATCCTCGGCGGGCTGGATCGGCCCTCGGCTGGGCGCGTGCTGGTGGACAAGCAGGATCTGCTGCGCATGTCTGACGGCCAGCTCAACCGCTATCGCCGCGAGCGCGTCGGCTTTATCTGGCAGCAGAGCACGCGCAACCTGATCCCCTATCTCAACGCCATCGACAATGTGGTGCTGCCGATGACCGTCGCCGGCAAGATGAAACGCAGCCGGCAACACGCCGCCGAATTGCTGACGTTGGTCGGGCTGGGCAACCGCATGCACCACCGACTCTCGGAGCTTTCGGGCGGCGAACAGCAACGCGTTGCCATCGCGGTCGGGCTTGCCAACGACCCGCCGCTCCTGCTCGCCGATGAGCCAACCGGCGAAGTGGACACCGCCACCGCCGAGCTGATCTACAACACCTTCCGCACCTTGACGCGCGAGATGGGCGTCACCACGATCATCGTCAGCCATGATCCAGGCGTGGCGCGCCAGGTCGACCGCGTCGTCGCCATCCGCGACGGGATGCTGGCCAGCGAGACGGTGCGCCAGACGGTCGTGCGCACCCCGGAATGGCTGGCCGAGAACGGCCATGCGGCCAGCAGCGAACATCACGCTGTCACCTTCGAGGAATGGGTCGTGCTCGACAAAGCGGGGCGCGTCCACATTCCACCCGAATATTTAGAACAGGTGCAAATTCGCGGCCGCGCCCGGCTGGAAGTCACGGCGGACGGCATCCTCATCCGCCCGGCCGAAGATGGCGCCGAGCGATCGCAGGTAGTCGTGGCTGAGACTGTCACAGAGACCCAGAAAAGCGGCGGGCTGCGCGGTCTCTTTGGGCGCCGGCCAGGAAAGAAGACGTAAATGACGACCCTATCTCCGCAAACCGCGACCCATCTTGCGGACGCCTCTGTGCTGGCAGTTGAGACACAGGGACTCGATCGCGTCTACCGGCGCGGTCAACAGAAGGTGCACGCACTAGACAACGTAGACCTTACCATCGGCGCAGGTCAGTTTGTTGCCATCAAGGGGCGTTCGGGCAGCGGCAAGACCACGCTGCTCAACTGCATCAGCGGGCTGGATCAGCCAACCGCGGGCGTCGTACGCGTCTTTGGCGACGAAATCGGCGCGTGGTCGGAAGGACGGCGTACGACATGGCGGCGCGAGCAGGTCGGCTTTATTTTTCAATCGTTGGGGTTGCTGCCCGTGCTGTCGGCCTACGAAAACGTGGAGCTTGTGCTGCGCCTCAACGGCGTCGGCGCAAGCGAGCGTCACAAGGCGACCCTGGAAGCATTGGAACTGGTCGGGCTGACCAAATGGAACGACCATCGCCCCTACGAGTTGTCCGGCGGCCAGCAACAACGCGTGGCCATTGCCCGCGCGCTGGCCGGTAGCCCGCGGCTGCTCATTGCCGACGAGCCGACCGGTAACCTCGATTCCAAAACCGCGCACAGTGTGTTGGCGCTCTTTCGCGCCATCGTGCGCGAGCGCAACGCCACTATGCTGATGGCAACGCACGACACCCTGGCCGACGACTATGTCGACCGCATCATCAATCTGAGTGATGGGCGGATTGTGGGTGAATGAGGAGGGGCGAGAGGCGAGTTATTATTATGGTTGCAGCCCACGTTTTCTGCTCGTCTACAGCATCATTCCCGATTCCGATCCACAAACGCCGCCAACTGCGCTCGCGCCGCCGGCGGCATCGATGGCCACGCCATCACGTCCGACGCCAGTAAAAGCATGTCCTCTCCAATGCTCTGCACCGGCAGGTTGGTCTGCTCCAGCACGGTTTCGACGTAGCGATCTATGCCATCTACAGGCGCAATACGCCCTCAACCAGCGCCTTGCGCTCTGCCACCGGCAATGCTTTGCGGGCGACAGCGATCTCGCCGGCACGGAGGAGCGCCGCCCCTTCCAGGTTGTAGAGCATCAGGTCACGCGGCAGCGCGTGTTCCACAGCGTCCAGGAGTTCTGCTATGAGTTTGAGCGGTTTTGGGAACCTGAGTTGAGTGAGCTAAACAAACGCATGCTCATTGAGCGTCTGCAGCCAATATCTTCCGAATGTTGAGCAATACCTCCGCCGCGCTATCTGCATCCAGCAGGACGCGGCTGACTGCAGACAACTGCTCTAGATTGCATGCCTCCAGCGCTGCCCGCTGGGCTTCGTCAGGCTCACCAAAACGATAGGTGAGCAAATCCAGCAGAAGTTGTCGCTTTCCTTGTTCCAGCCCTTGTTCCAGCCCTTGTTCTCGTCCTTGTTCTCGTCCTTGTTCAAGCCACTCTTGGGCAGCGGGTGAAATCAACATGCTCTGCTTCTCCTTTCCGACAGTCTCCAATACCGTGCGAATCTGCTCGATGGTCAGATCGCTTGGCGCTGCGATGAGATAGCGCAACAGCGTCTCGATATATTGTAGCGCGCTGCGCTCAGGCGTCAATTCGCTCAACATGCGCACCATGTCGAACAGACGCACGCCGACGTTTGGGCGCAACACGCTGCGAAAGGCCAACAGGACAGCCCGCAGCATCACCTCGCCTTTGATATCATCTTCAGGAATGGCTGACAGATCGAGTAATTCATACGCAAAGTGCGGCGTATAGGCTGCGAGTGCATCCGGCGTAACAAGGAGCTCGGCGAAGCTGCGCGGCGCATTCCACCTCTCCACGCCATGGTAGAAGACCAGTGGGATAACTGGCGCCAGCGGCTCACCCTGACGCAGCATCCGCTCCCAGATGCGCACCAGATAACGCAGCAGTTGGAAGCTTGTCAAGCGGTCGGCATAGCTCTTGTGCTCAAAGAGGATATAGACGTGAGCGGGAACACCGCCCTGCTGCTGCACCGTGTAGAGCAGATCCATTATCTGTTTAGGTTTGTCTCACCGCACCAGGTAAATGATCGCTACAATCACCGCAATCGTCACGACGACCGCACGCAGCACCTGTGGCTTGATGCGACCCGCCAGCTTGCCGCCCAGCACGCCACCCAGAATGGCGCCCACCGCCATGACCGCAGCCGCGATCCACACGACTTGCCCGGAGAAGACAAAAAAGATGGCCGCGGCCACATTAACGGAAAAAGCGATGATCTGTTTCAACCCGTTGAGCCGCGTCAGCGTATCGTCGATCACCAGACCTAGCACCGCCAACACGATGACGCTCAGGCCGGCGCCAAAGTAGCCGCCGTAGATCGCCGCCAGAAAGACGGGGCCGATCGCCCAGACTTCGCTGGTTGCCGAACCGCCCGACGCTTCGATACGCCGCGTCACCCACTTGCGCACGATGTCTTGCACAGCCAACAGCCCCGCCGCCAGCAGGATCAAATAGGGCACCAGGTCGTTGAACAATTTCTCGCTGGTATTGAGAAGCAGCAATCCACCCGCCAACCCGCCCACCGCGCCAACTGGGATCAAGAGGCGCAACCGCCTGCCCTGCCCGGACAGGTCTTTGAGTTGGGCAAAGGTGGCGCCAAGATAGCCCGGCACGAGCGCCACGGTGTTGGTGACATTCGCCGCCACCGGCGGCACCCCCACGGCGATCAGCACCGGAAAGCTGATCAACGTGCCGCCGCCAGCGATGGCATTGATCAAGCCAGCCGCCACGGCCGCCAGGCCAATCAGGATGAAATCGGTGATACTGAATAAGTCCATCATAACGCTACCTCAACGTCTGTGTGGCGCTTTCTCAGGTGACAGTCACTCCACAAAGTGACTGTCACCTGAGAAAGCGCCAAAATTTGAGCACGGTTGTCACTAAAAAACCTGTCACCGGGTAAAATCCTATGGCGTTGCTGCATAGAAAACGAACAGTGGCTCGGCCGCGTCACCGTAAAGCAACAACTCGCGGCCGATGACGCGATAGCTGCGGACAGCACCAAGCAGCGCCAGCACTGCCTGCTCCTGTTGCATGATGCCCGCAGGCGCTTTACAGACATCGTCGCCTACGCGTCGCGCGTCTTGCAATATGAGGTCATCCTGCCGCGCGTAGGTCGCTTCATAGAGATTACAGCCCAGTGCGCCCATCAGCACGCCCTCCGCAAAACGCGCGGTGACCGCAACATCTGGCAAGACAGGCGCCAGCGCGTTCTCGCCGGCCGTAGCAGCGGCCACTAAGGTCCAGAGGGTGGCTTCCAGCGGCAGATTGGTCTCCACGGTAAAGACGAGCAGATCTCCCGTCGCCGTGGTCAACAACATGCGATTGCCACGCATGAAGACCGATTGCGCCTGGCCAAATGCGGCGAGAAAAGCATCTTGCAGGCTGCGTGCGTCGGCCGAGCAGCCGCCAACCGGCGCAGCAAGCCGAGCGATGCTCAGGCGATCGCCAGCAAGGGTGAATTCGCCGCTGCGCGCCGCAACCGCCAAGCCCACCCACCATGCCGCCGCTGAAAAAAGCGGTCACAGGCAGATCGCTGGTGGCTTTTCCCGCCCAGCCTTGCAAGCGCCACATGCGACCCGTCAGCGCCACCCGCTCCGGCTGCTCCACTATATAGTCGATTCTCGGCGCGCAGGTAGTGTCCACCGGGCGCGTCGGGTCGTCCAGAAAGCCGGTCGCGACTTGCACCACACAGGCGCCGTTGTTGTACAGCAAGGCATGACCATAGGCGGGAAAGGTCACCAGGTGGGCGTTGGACAGCGACGCAGCCGCGAGTTTGGCCCACAGCGCCGGCGTGACCGTATCCTGCGCGCCTGACAGGAGCAGCACTGGCTTGTCACTCACCACTGCATCTTTGAAGGTTGCCGGTGCAGGGGCAATTCCCTGGTCGAGACAGACGCGCTGTTCGCCGCGCACGCTTTCGTAAAAGTCATAGGGTGGCAGCAGTGAGGGCGCCGGGATGACCGCTTGATTCTTGCGCACCGCATCGGGATCGACGAAGGGAATTTCTTCCTGGCAGTCGATGATCATCTTGACATCGCCAAAGCCGTGGGGGTCGTAGAGCGAAAGCTCGGCGCCATAGGCGGCCAGTACACGGCTGTACTCGTAGGGCGTCATCCGCACGACAAGGTCACGCAACTGTGTAGCGAGTGGCTCGGCGATGTCGTTCTCGACGAACTCGGCAAGCGCCGCAGGTTGGCCGTCATCCACGGGCAGGGCAGCCAGACGTGCGCGCAGACCCGCGGCGCTCGACGCTGGCAGTGTACGCAAATAGGCATCGAAGCGTGGAATGAACTGCTCGAAGGCATAGACCGGCGTTGCGGCGCGCTGCGGGATGGCATCGAACTCATGGTCGAGCAAAGCCTGATAAGTGGCAGTGGCGCCGCGATCCAACTCATCGACAATCAGCGGCAGCAGGGTGATCAGGTCGGGACGGTTGAGAGCAAGGTTGGTGATATTGTACAGTGCGCCGGCGTCAAGCAGGGTATCGCCGACCGTCAGCGCCGCACCCTCCTCGTCAAGCCGGTTGATCAGCGCCACAAACCGACCCGCCATCTCACCAAAACGCCCGCGGCACGCAGGGGTTTGTTCGCAGTCGGCAAAAGGCCACAGCTTGGCCTCATAGTCGCCAAGCGCCTGCAATTCATAGGTGAGCGTTTCGGGCGCCACGGTCGAATCCAGCACCACGGCGCGCACTGCCTGCGGCTGCGTGCGCACCATCTCCAACGCCAGCCGTGTGCCGTAGGAGACGCCCAGCAAATCGGCTTGTGCGTATCCGAGCGCGGCCAACAGATCGGCGGCGTCGCTGGCGTTTTGCGTGGTGTTGAACGCCAGCGGCTCGATGCCCTGGGCGCGCAATTTCGCCATACACGCCGGGCCGGCGTCGCCAACCGCAAAGGCCGCGCAGTCGAGCCGCGGCTGAGAAAAACCCGCGCCGCGGATATCGAAGAAAAGAAGGTCGCGTGTTCTGCGCAGCGGGGCAAGTGTAGACGCCAGCAGCGGCGCATCATACACACCTGAGGCGCCAGGCCCGCCAGCCAAAAAGAGCAGCGGCGGTGCGACGGACGCTGGGGCAGTGGCAGACAAGCGGGCAAAAAAGACGCCAACCTGCACCCCTTGCGGGTCGCTCCGCAACTGGGGCACGCGCAGAATGCCGCAAGCGTACTCCTCACCTTCTGTTTCCCCGGGCAAAGTAAATGGGCATTGCGCCGGCTCGACTGCTGGCGTATAGTCGCCGCTTGGCAACGGGGCGAGGGACCGCGTCACCAGCGGCGTCGGCGCGGACACAGGGCGACATCCGCTTATCGCCAGCAGTGCAGCTATGAGCAGCATCCATGGTGCGTGCGCAAAGCCGCGCCGGTTGGTATGGGAAACGGTTTTTCCAGCCTGTTGTGTGACCACGATCACGAGTATAGCACGGGTGCACTGGGGAGGTGGAACGTCAAGGGCGCGTCCCCAGTGTTTTGCCACGTCCCCGGCGCTGGTCAAGGGGGCGTGGTAAAACAGAGTTGCGCCTGACCAGCGCCGGGGATGTTCTCGCCAAAATTCCTGAACGCGCCCGATGCCAATTTCGAGTTGACAAATCGACAAACGTCGATCAAACTGGGCGTTATGCCAGTCGATCCTGTCCTCTTTGCCAAAGCCCTGGCCGACGAAACCCGCCAGGAGATCATGAAGCGACTCTGCTGTTGCTGGCTCAACGTCAACGACCTCGTCGAGCAGATGGAAGGACGCGTCAACCAGCCGACGGTCAGCCACCACCTCAAGAAGTTGGAAGAGGCCGGCCTGGTGGCTGTGCGGCAGGAGGGACGCTACCGCTTCTACACGCTCAACCAGGAGCACCTCACACTCTGCTGCGGCGAGCTGATGACGACCTTCGCGCCGGAATTTCAGCACAGGGCGGCGTTCCTCGAAACTCGCGATTCGACATCCTCTGTCTGATCGCCGTTCTCTAGCAATTCATCAAACCATCGTAGGCACGATGACTGCACCTTTGTTGACCACCAAGCTCTACATCCCGCCGCCGCGACCCAACGCCGTGTTGCGCCCGCGCCTGCTGGCGCGGCTCGATGCCGGACTGCAGGGCAAGCTGACGCTGATCTCCGCGCCGGCCGGCTTTGGTAAGACGACGCTGGCGAGCACCTGGGTGTCAATGTGCCAACGGCCGGTCGCCTGGCTTGCGCTCGACGCGGGCGACAACGACCCGCTGTGCTTTCTAACCTATGTCACGGCGGCGATGCAACGGATTGCGCCAGGTCTGGGCCAGGGGGTGATGCGCGGCCTGCGCTCCCCGCAACCGCTGCCGATTGCTGCGCTCCAGACCGCGCTGGTCAACGAGTTCGTCACACTGACAGAGCCGGCCATCCTTGTCCTCGACGATTATCACGTGCTTGAATCCGCCGACGTTGGCGCCGTCCTTGCGTTCCTGCTCGACCACCTGCCGCCGCCCCTGCACCTGGTGATCGCCACGCGCGAAGATCCGCCGCTGCCGCTGGCGCGCCTGCGCGCGCGCGGTCAACTCCACGAAGTGCGGGGGACCGACCTGCGCTTCACGCGCGACGAGGCGGCTGCGTTCCTCGAACACTGCATGGGATTGAAGCTGACCGCGGAGCACCTTGCGGCGCTGGAAGAACGCACCGAGGGCTGGATCGCCGGGCTGCAGCTTGCCGCTATCTCGATGCAAGGCAGTCCGCAGGATACGGACAGCTTCATCCAGGCGTTCACCGGCAGCCACCGCTTTGTGATGGACTACCTGGTCGAGGAGGTGCTACAACAACAGCCGGCCGCCGTGCAGACCTTTCTGCTGCGCACCGCGATCCTGGAACGGCTGTGCGGCCCGCTCTGTGATGCAGTCGTCGGCGCTGGGGCGACCACCGGACAGGAGACGCTGGCCTGGCTCGAACGCGCCAATCTTTTCCTCGTGCCGCTGGATGACGAACGGCGCTGGTATCGCTATCACCACCTCTTCGGCGACCTGCTGCGCCAGCGCCTGCTGCAGAGCGATCCTGATGCGATGAACGCTCTCCACATCCGCGCCAGCCAGTGGTTCGAGGCGAATAACCTGGAACTGGAAGCCTTTCACCATGCCGTCGCTGCCCACGACACGGATCGCGCGGCGCGCCTGGCCGCAGGCCGTGGCATGCCACTGCTCTTCCGCGGCGCAATTGCACCGGTGCTCAACTGGCTGGCCGCGTTGCCACACGCCGCGCTGGATCTTCGCCCCGCGCTGTGGGTGATGTACGCATCAGCCCTGCTCTTTGTCAGCCGCATCGCTGGCATTGAGGAGAAGTTGCAGGCGGCGGAGGCGGCGCTGCAACATGTCGAACTTGATGCCCGGAGCCGTGACCTGATCGGCCACATCGCCCTGATTCGCGCCACCGTGGCAGGTTCACAGCACCAGGCGGAGACGATCGTCGCCCAGGCGCGCCGCGCGCTGGAGTATCTGCATCCGGAGAATCTGCCGGTGCGCACCGCCGCCACCTGGGCGCTGGGCTATGCCCACCAACTGCGCAAGGAGCGCGGCGCCGCGCGTCAGGCCTACACCGCTGCCATCGCCGCCAGCCAATCGATCGGCCATTTTATCATCACGCTGATGGCGACGATCGGCCTGGGCGCGGTGCAGGAGAGTGACACCGAATTGGATACGGCCGCGGAGACCTACCGCCGCGCCATCGATCTGGCCGGCGACCCGCCACAGCCGACTGTGTGCGATGCCCACCTGGGACTGGCGCGCATCGCCTACGCCCGCAACGAACTAGACGCGGCCGCGACGCACGCGCAGCGCAGCCTGCACCTGGCGCAGCAGATCGAAAAGACCGACCGTTTTATCTCCAGCCAGGTTTTTCTGGCGCGCCTGAAGCTGGTGCAGGGTGACGCCGCGGGGTCGATTGCGCTGCTGGCGCAAGCCGAACAGGCCGTGCACCAACACAACTTCGTGCTGCGCAGCGCGGAGGTGGCGGAAATGCAGGTGCTGGCGCTGCTGCATCAGAGCAACCGCATCGCCGCCGCCCAGGTGGCGCGGACGCACGCGCTGCCCGTCAGCCAGGCGCGCGTGCAGCTTGCGCAGGGCGATGCGGCGGCAGCATTGTGTGCTGCTCGCACCGGCGCGGGAGAGCGCTGAGGCCAAGGGCTGGGCCGAGGAGCGGCTGCAGGCGATCGTGCTGCAGGCGATCGCTCACGCGGCCGACGGCGACGCGGACACCGCGCAGCGGCGCCTGGGCGAGGCGCTGGCGCTAGCCGCACCCAGCGGCTTTATCCGCCTCTTTGTGGACGAAGGTGAGCCAATGGCGCACCTGCTCGCCGCCGCACGCGGGTTGATGCCAGCATATGTGGACAGGTTGCGCGCTGCATTTGGTGATGAAGATGCGCTGCACCAGACCGCCGCGTCGGTCCGGCTACTGGTTGAGCCACTGAGCGCCCGCGAGCTGGAAGTGCTGACCTTGATCGCCGCGGGGCTGTCGAACCAGGCAATCGCCGCGCGGCTCTTCCTCGCCCTGGACACGGTAAAGGGGCACAATCGCCGCATCTTCGAGAAACTCCAGGTGCAGCGGCGCACCGAAGCCGTCGCCAAGGCGAGGGCATTGCGGCTCCTGCCCGATCATCGCTAAGGTACTGCTTGAAAAGTAACCACGAAAACGCCAAGTACGCTAAGCTGCACAAAGAAGCACCTGGAAGCCGTCTCTGCGATTCTCATCTTCGTGCCCCTTTGTGCCCTTTGTGACTTCGTGGTAGAGCTTTTCAAACAGCTTCTAAGAAAACAACACCTCGCGACAACACCAAAGTGTCTATCCCCCGACGCCCTGCCGCCGCTATACTCCTTGCATAGTCTGCCACCGATTTGTGTCAGATGTTTGGCGAAAACGTCCCCGGCACTGGGTCACAGGCTGCGCTCTTTGGGAACGCGCTTGACCAGTGCCGGGAACGTACAAACAAGAGAGCGCGCAATGGCGGACGAAGGCAACGCACAGAGAGCGCCGGAAGAGGCTGCGGTCTACTGCATCCAGGTCAAAGGGCAGTTAGGCGCCGAGTGGAGCGATTGGTTTGACGGCCTGGCGATCATGCCGGCGCCGCATGGCGACACGCTCCTGATCGGGCCGGTCGCCGACCAGAGTGCGCTGCACGGCTTGCTGCGCAAGGTGCGCGATCTGGGGCTGCCGCTGCTCGCCGTCAACCTTGTCGTCGGCAGCCAGGAGGGCGCCTTCCGTGATCCAGGGTGAGTCTCACAAAAGTAACTGGGTAGCTTGGTTTCATAGACCACGGATGAGGCGGATTAGGCGGATTCTCGCGGATTTTTCCGGAAAGTATCCGGTTGTACCCGTCTAATCCGTCTAATCCGCAGTCTCAGTAGTTCACAATTTTGCCTCACACGGAGACACAAAGGCACAAAGTTAAAGATAGCGCCCTTTGTGCTCTTGGTGGCTTTGTGTGAGTTTCGTGAAGTACTGAGTCTATCTTTGTGATGGGTGTAGAGTTACCCACAAAATAGCTTATAACCGTTCAAACAGGAGCAGTAAAAATGATCAGCCGAGGAAAGAGCATAGAAACAATCGAAGCGAGAGCGTTGCTCTCGACATTATGGATAGTCGTGATGATCAACATGCTGAAGGCGGATATCCTTGCGCGCGTGTTGACGTACAGGATCAACCGGTGGGCGAACATCCTTGTAGCCATTTTCACGATTGCATTTATCGTCGGTGGCGGATCGACCTATCCCCATTACCTCTTTATCGCAGCGGTGGAAATTGTCTGCCTCTTGCTGATCATCGGGATCGCGTGGCGGTGGCCAAACCCGAATACGCAAGTTTGATTCAGCCGGATGGAAATAGAACGCGGATAACGCGGATCCGGCAGATATTTGCGGATCAGATCAGCGAAAATCCGCCCGATCCGCGCCATCCGTGTGTCATTGTTTAACCGAGCACACACTTACCGAACAGGAAAACACGATCAATGAAAGCAATCACCTACACCCAATACGGCTCGCCCGATGTGCTCCAGCTCCAGGAGGTGGAGAAGCCCACCCCCCAAGCGGGCGAAGTGCTGGTCAGGATTCACGCGGCGTCGGTCAATGCGTTGGACTGGCATCTGCTGACCGCCGACATCTTTGTGGTGCGGTTTAGCGAAGGACTCTTCAAGCCCAAGCGCAACCGGCTCGGCGCGGACATGGCCGGGCGCGTCGAGGCGGTGGGCAGCGGCGTGACGCTCTTTCAGCCGGGCGATGCGGTCTACGGCGACATCGAACCCTTTGGCAGCGGCGCGTTTGCCGAATATGCAGCGATTCCCGCAACGGCCCTGGCGCCCATGCCGCAAAACGCAACCTTTGCCGAGGCGGCGGCGCTGCCCGTGGCCGCGCTCACTGCGCTGCAAGGGCTGCGCGATGTTGGCAA
Source organism: Candidatus Caldilinea saccharophila (assembly GCA_016710365.1). Lineage (GTDB taxonomy): Bacteria > Chloroflexota > Anaerolineae > Caldilineales > Caldilineaceae > Caldilinea > Caldilinea saccharophila. Next base: position 47,028 of record JADJVW010000007.1, read on the forward strand.
GATTGCGGCCGGGCAGCGCGTGCTGATCAACGGTGCGTCGGGCGGGGTCGGCTCCTTCGCCGTGCAGATCGCCAAGGCCTTCGATGCGGAGGTCACCGCCGTGTGCAGCACACGCACCGTGGCACAGGCGCGGGCGCTTGGCGCCGACAACGTCATCGACTACACCCAGGCGGATTTCACGCAGAGCGGCCAGCAGTACGACTTGATCCTGGCGGCCAACGGCTACCACTCGCTCGGCGCCTACAAGCGCGCGCTGGCGCCGGGCGGCGTCTATGTGATGGCCGGCGGCAAAACGCGGCAAATCTTCGAGGCGATGTTGCTGGGTGCGTGGTACTCCAGGGGCGGCGACAAGAAACTGACCAACGTCATGGCGCACGCCAGCGTGCCGGACCTGCGCGTGCTCAACGAGTGGATCGAGGCCGGCAAGCTCAAGCCGGTTATCGACCGCTGCTATCCGCTGCACCAAACCGCCGACGCGCTCCGCTATCTTGGCGAAGGGCATGCACGCGGGAAGATCATCATTACGGTGACGGACGATGCCGCCACGGGCCGGAGCGTGTGACATGGACGCCATTCAACTCAAGCTGACGGCGCTGTGGATCGCACTGATGCTGGTCTATCTGCTGGGCGACGTGTTGCGCATCTTCAGCGGCGACTTCAAGCCCGGCGAGATCATGGGCATGCAGGCGTCACAGGTAATGTGGCTGGGGATCGCGATGCTGATGGTGATTCCCATCGTCATGATCGTGCTGACGCTGACGGTGGGGCAGCCGGTCAACCGCTGGCTGAACATCATCGTGGCAATCTTCTTTCTGTTGTTCAATCTTGTAGGGCTGCCGAGCTATGCTTCGTGGTACGACCGCTTCCTGCTCGGGGTGAGTCTCGTGTTCAACGCGATGACCATCTGGTACGCGTGGAAGTGGACATCATAAGGAGGTCGATAGAACTATGAAAGCCATCGTCTACACGCAGTATGGGCCACCCGATGTTCTCCATCTCCAAGAAGTAGAGAAGCCGGCGCCCGCGGCCAACGAGATCCTGGTCAAAGTGCACGCCACGCCGGTGAACTATGGCGACCTGATCGCGCGCAACTTCGGCAACACCCCGATGAACGAGTTTAATATGCCGGCGCCGCTCTACTTTCCGGCGCGCCTCGCCTTTGGCTGGAGCAAGCCGAAGAAGCCGATCCTGGGCAGCGAGTTTGCCGGCGTGGTCGAGGCGACCGGCGCAAGCGTGACCTGCTTCCAGCCGGGCGACGCGGTCTTCGGCTATCGCGGGCAGAGCATGGGCGCCTATGCAGAGTATCTGTGCATCGCCGCGGATGGCATGGTGGCGCCCATGCCGGTCACCCTGAGCTTCGCTGAAGCGGCGGCAGTGCCCTACGGCGGACTCACTGCGCTCACCTTGCTCAGGAAAGTAGCTATCCAGCCAGGGCAGAAGGTGCTGATCAACGGCGCCAGCGGCGGCATTGGCGCAGCGGCCGTGCAGCTTGCCAAGCACGACGGGGCTGAAGTCACCGGCGTGTGCAGCACCCCACGCGTCGCCTACGTGAAAGCGCTCGGTGCAGACAAGGTGATCGATTATACACGCGAGGACTTCACCCGCACTGGAGAGCGCTACGACCTGATCTTCGACATCCTGGGACGCAGCTCCTTTGCCCGCTGCAAGCAATCCCTGACGGCGCACGGCATCTACTTGCTGGCCAGCTTTAAGATGAAGGCTGTGATGCAGATGTTGTGGACAAGCATGGCCGGCGACAAGAAGGTCGTCTGCGCGCTATCCAACGAGCAGCCGGCCGACCTGGTTTTTCTGAAGGAATTGATCGAGGCGGGCCAGTACGAGTCGATCGTCGACCGCACTTTTCCGCTGGAGCAGGCCGCGGATGCGCACCGTTATGTCGAAGATGGGCGCAAGCAGGGCAATGTGGTGATTGTACAATGCCAGGCAAAGCTGGCAGTACTGTAGTGCCGCCAAGGGGACAAACCAGTAAGACACTTCAACAGATCGAGCAGGAGCTTAGCAATTTACCACTGGCCGACAAGCTGCATCTGCTTCAGACGCTCTTTTTCTCTCTGGCCCATCTTTGGCCGGCGATTGAACAAACGCCTGGCGTGGTAGGCGGTGATGCATGCGTCATGCGCACGCGTATCCCCGTCTGGGCGTTGGTGCAGTATCGTCGTCTGGGCTGGAGTGACGCGCAGATTTTGGAAAACTTCCCCACCCTCCGCCAGGCAGATCTGGCCCAAGCCTGGGCGTATGCTGCGGCCTATCCGACGGAGATCGAACGCGCCTTGCGCGAGCAGGAAGCGGCGTAACGACAATGGCGCGCCTCTATGCCAACGAGAATTTCCCCTACGCCGTCGTGCAGGAGCTGCGCAGGCTGGGAAACGATGTCCTGACTGTCGCTGAAGCAGGCAACGCTGGGCCGCACCATCTCTGAAATGGCTACCGCTTTCACCTGACATTCTGCACACCCCTCAGTTTATCGCTATTATGAGATCAATCTTCTCCCAGCCTTGTCGGTCGCTACTGTACGCACCCTGCTGCGTTCGATCATGGTTTGCCAGACGCGGGCACGCTTGCTATGATTGAGAAAGCAGGAAGGTATCGCTTTCCATCCATCCGTTTTCCTCTCTGGTTCCGGCTTACCGGGTTTTGGAGCATACAATCATGAATCGCATTGTGATCAACGCCGACCTTGGCCAGCACACGATTAGCCGCCACATTTATGGTCACTTTTCCGAACACCTGGGCAATTGTATTTACGGCGGGTTTTGGGTGGGCGAAGAATCCTCCACAAGCAACACGCGTGGCATCCGTAACGATGTCGTGCAGGCCTTGCGCACCACCAATATCCCCAATCTGCGTTGGCCTGGTGGCTGTTTTGCCGACGAATATCACTGGCAAGATGGCATCGGTCCGCGGGACAAACGCCCTTCGATGGTCAACACCCACTGGGGTGGCGTGACCGAGAATAACCAGTTTGGCACGCACGAATTCCTGGATCTGTGCGAACAGTTGGCCTGCGAACCCTACATTTGCGGCAATGTAGGCAGCGGAACAGTGCACGAGATGCAGCAGTGGGTGGAGTACATTACCTTCGACGGCCAAAGCCCAATGGCTGATCTGCGGCGCCAGAATGGGCGCGAGCAGCCCTGGCGGCTGAAGTACTGGGGTGTGGGCAACGAAAACTGGGGCTGTGGCGGCAACATGTCGGCCGAATACTATATCAACGAGTATCGCCGCTATGCCACCTATCTCCGTGACTTTGGGGAGAATCGTCTCTACAAGATTGCCGGCGGCCCTCATGATGGGGATACCCACTGGACCGAGGTGTTGATGAGCCAGCTCAAGAACCAGGGCAATCGCTGGCTGGCCGCTGGCTTGTCGCTGCACTATTACACCCTGGGCGCCGCCTGGCAAAACAAGCTCACCGCCACCGGTTTTGGCGAAGATCAATGGTTCCCGGTGCTGCGCGATGCACTCCGGATGGACGAACTGCTCACCCGTCACAGCACGGTGATGGACAAATATGACCCGGAGCAGGAAATTGGGTTGATTGTGGACGAATGGGGTACGTGGTATCAGGTGGAAGCCGACACGAACCCAGGCTTTCTTTACCAGCAGAACTCATTACGCGACGCGCTGGTCGCCGCCATTCACCTGAATGTCTTTAACCAACACTGCGACCGGGTTCACATGGCCAACATTGCCCAGACTATCAACGTCCTGCAGGCCATGATCCTGACTGACCCGGCGAGTGCAGACGGAGCTGGGCGCATCTTGTTGACGCCCACCTACCATGTCTTTGAGATGTACAAGGTGCATCAGGATGCCACCTTGCTGCCGCTGGACATCCAATGTCCTGAATACAGCTTCGGCGGGTCCTCACTCCCAGGCGTCAGTGGCTCCGCCTCGCGCAACGCGGACGGCGTTGTTCATGTGACGCTCGCCAACCTGAATCCCAACCAGCCCGTAGAGATGGCTTGTGAGCTACGCGGCCTGGCAGGCAAACAGATTACCGGGCGCGTACTGACAGGCCCGACGATGGACGCCCACAACAGCTTCGACCAGCCCGACGAGGTGCGACCCGTGTCCTTCAACGGTGCAATACATACCGAGGCTGGCATCACGCTCAAACTGCCGCCCAAGTCCGTAGTGGTGCTTGCGATCGTCTGACCCAGCCAGGCTGGGGCCAGAATTTCAAGGGTTCTGGGGCTCATCATTTTGGATAATGCTCGGATGCTGCCCGACGTGCGCGGTTTCGAGGGACAGGAGGCAGAATGTCTGTCTGGCGTGGGAGATGACGGATAATTCCGTGTTCTCGCACCCAGTTCACACTGCCAGGATGGTCAGGGAATGGGGCGGAAGAGACGTCACGCCGGCAGAGAACAGCAACTCTACCTGTTGGGGCGCGACACGGGCGGGCGCATCGATGTCGTTGAAGGCGTCGGGGCTGTCGCCGCTGAGCACTGTCGCTTGATAGGCGCCTTGCAGGGGTGCGCCCGCAAAGTGGATTTGGCACATCAATTCGCTGGCGGGCAAGCGATTGACCAGGGCCAGCCGCCATCCCTGCTGTGTATCATTGCAGGTGGCAACGACGTCCAGCGACGGCACGGATGATGAGCCGTGCACAAACGCATCACAGTCAACAAAGGCGTCAGCGATCCGGCTGCCAAGCAGGTTGGCATACATGGCGAGCACGTGAAAGGTTGTGCGTCGTACAACGCCCGCAGGATGCACAAAGAGCGGCCCGCGCGTGTTCACAATAGGCGCCATGTTGGCCATCCATACCGTGTCTGCGTGGCGCAGGCAGGTGTTGAGAAAACCGGCGGCAAAGACGCCATCAGCCATGGTATAGGTGGCGTTGATGTCGTTGCGGTCGCGGGCCTGGATGGCCGCCGATGAGTTGCCATCTGGGTGGTGCCAGCCACGCAGGTTCCATTCATCGAAGGCGATGCCCAACTTCCCGGCAAAGCCGGCCACCCCGATGATCTGTTCGGTCAGACGAATAGCATCCTCGACCTGGCCCGAACGCACGACACAGGTAGCGTAGTCGCTGGGTTCATCTTTCTGCCAGAGAGGATCGTAGTAACCGTGGATCGAAACCATATCCAGGTATTTCCCTGCGTGGCGCAGCAGGTTAAGCGTCCAGTCCACATCGGGCAGGGCGGCGGCCAGCAGCCGGATTGAGGGATCCACGCGTTTCATCATCTTCGCTGACTCGGCCACGAAGCGGCCCCATTCTGCGGCTGTCTTGGCGCCTATCTCCCAGTCACCGTAGTTCTCGTTGCCGATCGACCAGTAGCGGACAGCGTGTGGCTGCATGTGACCGTTTGCCTGGCGCAGTTTTGCCCAAGGGCCAGCTGCGGGCAGATTGCAGTACTCGACCCAATCGCTCATCTCTTCTGGCGCACCGGCGCCGGCGTTGGTGCAGATGTAAGGTTCCGCCCCGATTTTGTGACACCACGCGACAAATTCGTCGGTGCCAAATGTGTTGGGATCTTCGACGCGCCAGGCTTTGTCAAAGGCTGGCCGGCGCTGTAGCCCGACGCCATCCTGCCAGTGATAGGCGCTGACAAAGCAGCCTCCGGGCCAGCGCACCACCGGCGCCCGCAATTCGCGCAGGGCCTCGATGACGTCAGTGCGAAAGCCTTCCGCATCGGCCAACGGCGAACCTGGGTCGAAGACGCCACCGTACACCTGGCGGTGAAAATGCTCCAGGAACTGGCCGAAGATCATTGGGTTATAGGGCTTACTTCCGCGATATGGATCAACATAGACGGATGCCGAGAAAGTCATCCTTGCCTGCTTTCCGGGCAGTACGCGCCCCATTCGCTAGCCATACAAATAGCACTTCACTGTTCGTTGCTCAACCTGCACGTCGGGCGGATCAGCCTTGCGGCAGATGTCCATTACATGCGGACAGCGGCCCGCAACTTACAACCCACCCTGCCGTATTCCTTCACTTCGGTCGCCCCAAGGTCAATGTGCGCGGCCCATGCCGCTTTTTCCGTGGGCTGCGGTTTCGGAATCGACGCCTTTAGCAATTGTGAATAGGGGTGGAGCGGGTTATCCAGCACCGCTTCAACCGGGGCGGATTCCACAACATACCCACGGAGCATGATCGCGATCCGATCAGTGATGTAGTAGGCCGTGGGCAGGTCATGGGTCAGATAAATAACACTTACCTGTTGCTCATCGCGCAGCTTGCGGAACAGATTCACAATTTCCATACGTAGCGAAGCATCAACCATCGAAACCGGCTCATCGGCCAGGATCAGCCGTGGGTGCGGGATCAACGCCCGGGCGACCGACACGCGCTGGATCTGGCCGCCGGAGAGTTCGTGGGGATAGCGCTTGGCCACTTCATCCAACGACAGCCCCACGTTATGGAGTGCTTCATCCACGATAGGGGCCGCCGCCCGCTGGTTCGGCGCCATCCCGAAGTTGATGGCGGTTTCAAACAGGTAAGTATCGACGTGTCGCAATGGGCTGAAGGTCTCAAACGGGTTCTGGAACACCGGCTGGACCTTCTTCATAAACTCTTTGAAATCGCTCCGCTTGCGGATGGTTGCTAGATTGCGGCCTTCGAAAAACACATTGCCCGTTGTGGGGTCCAGGTCGCGCAGCAGCAGGCGTGAAAGCGTGGTCTTGCCGCTCCCACTTTCACCGGCCAGGGTGTAAATCTCCGGTTTATCGCGCTCTAGCGAGAACGATATGTCATTGACGGCCACCATGCGCGTGCCACTAAATATATTGCCGGTATGAAACTCGACGGTGACATGTTGAACATCGAGCAGCTTGGGTTCTGTGTTCATTGCGAGCCATCCTTGACCAGGTGACAGGCCACGCGATGGCGTTCGGCGACCTGGAGCATCTCGGGTACGTCCGTCCGGCAGATATCGATAGCAAGCGGGCAGCGCGGGTGAAAACGGCAGCCGGCCGGCGGGTTGGCGAGGTTGGGCGGCGCGCCTTTCAGACTGGCTTTGGTCGATCGTTCCCCGATCACGGGCAGCGAGCTGACCAGGTGTTGGGTGTAGGGATGGAGTGGCGCGGCAAAAATGTTCTCGGTCGGGGCCTCCTCCGCAATGCGGCCAGCGTACATGATCATCAACCGGTCGGCGACATTGGCGTGTACGGCGATATCGTGGGTGACGAGCAGCACGGTATTGCCGCTTTCGGCTTGGATTTCCTTGATGGTCTGCAACACCCCGCGTTGCACCACCACGTCCAGCGCTGTGGTGGGTTCATCGGCGATGATCAGGCTGGGGTGGAACACGGTGGCCAGGGCGATCGCTACGCGCTGCCGCATGCCACCCGAAAGCTGGTGCGGGTACGCGTCCAGCACGTCGTCAGTCAAGCCCAGCCGGTTGATGTGCGCCTGGGTCTCGGCGAGGAATAGCTTTTTGTTGGTAATCGGCTGGTGCGAATCGACGATGTCTTCGAAGGTCTTTATCACCTTGCGCACCGGGTTCAGCACGCTCATCGATCCCTGCATGACGTACGATATTTCCTTCCAGCGGATGTTCTCCCGCAGTTCAGCCTGAGAAATCTTCAGCATATCGATTTCGTAGGCGCCGAACTGAAAGTTGACGCTCCCCGCATGCGCCTTCAGCGGGGGCTTGATCGAGCCGGAGATCACCTTAATCAGCGTCGTCTTCCCACAGCTCGACTCGCCCGCCACTCCATAAATCTCGTTGGGATAAAGTTCGAAGGAGACGCCGTCGACGGCGCGCACCGTCCGCGAGACTCCATATACCTCGGTCTGGTAATAAGCGCTTAGGTTCTGCACGCTCAGTAAGGGCACGGGTCAACCTCCAATCAACCGTAAACGTGTTCGCGGATCGGTATATTCGTTCAGGCTCGAGAAGAGGAGGTGCAGACCGAGGAAGAGAACGATGGCCACCAGCACCGGCGCAGCGATCCACCACCAAACGCCGGCCACCAATGCGCCGTGCTGGTTGGCCCAGAAGAGCGCAGTGCCCAGAGTCGGCGTGCCCAGGTCCGTGAGACCCAGGATGCTCAGCGTCACTTCCATGCCAATTGCCCAGAGCATGTTGTTGATGGTAGTGGCGAAGACGATGGGCATCACAAAGGGCAGGTGCTGGTGGCGCGTGATCCAGAATGGGCTGACCCCGGAATAGATCGCGGTGCGTGAGAACGAGCGCTCCTTCAAGCTCAGCACCTGCGAGCGGATCAGGCGCGCATCCCACGGCCAGCCAAACAAGCCCAGGATGATGCCCAGGAACAGCAGATTCATCTGGTCGCGCAGCAGGAAGCTGAGCAGGATTAGAATGGGCAGCAGCGGTATGACCACGAAGCTGTCGTTGAACGCCATCAGCCCCTTGTCGATCCCCCCGCCCCGGTACCCAGCGGTCAGCCCGACGAAGATGGCGATGATGCGCGACACAATTGCCGCCACTGCCGCGATAAGGATCGAGTTGCGCACGGCAAATGTCATCCACCAGAAAATATCCTGACCACGCGAGCTGGTGCCGAAGATGTGTTCCAGTGAGGGGGGCAAGTCCAGCGCAGTTACAAACGTTTTGTTTGGATCCTCGGCCGAGACGAACGACAAAAGCATCATCACTGCCACGGCGCCCAGGAAAACACAAGCCACGCGGAAGCGGCCGTCGTATTTGAGTAGATCGCGAATAACTTTGAACATAGTTCGAGCTCCTATTGGTACCGCACCCGCGGATCGAACAGTGGATAGATCAAGTCCATGATGAAGACGCAAGTGGCAACGCCGATGATTGAGTAGATGGCGATCCCCATAATCAGTGAATAGTCGTTCCTGTAAATGGCCTGAACGGTTAGCATCCCCATCCCTGGGTAGCCAAAGACCACCTCCATGATGAGGGCCCCACTGAAGACGGTCCCGAGCGACAAGGCCAGTCCAGTGAGTTGCGGCAGCAATGCATTCCGGCCCACGTAATGGTAAAGGATTTTGTTCTCTCTAATCCCGGCGGTTTCGGCATAGACTACATAGTCCTCGGAGATAATATTGGAGGTGAGTGACTTCATGCCGAGAAACCAGCCGCCAAACCCGATGAGGACCAGTGTGAGAAACGGCAGCGCCGCATGCCAAAGGTATGTCTGCGCGAACTCGAAGGAGAGATTGGGACGCGTCCCGACCGGGTAGGCGCCGCTGAATGGAAAGATGGGTATAAAGTAGGAAAACACCACCAGCAGAACCAGCGCCACAACATAGTATGGGATCGGGCGCACCGCCTGGCTTAGCATATCGATTGCAAAGATCATTTTGTGTTTGGGATAGTAGCTGCTCAGGACACCAAAGAGGTTGCCAAGGATCCACGAAACGATCACGGCGCTTAACAACAGGGCCAGGGTCCACGGCAATGCCCGGCCAATCAACTCGGTGACCGGTGTTGGAAAGGTAGAGAGAGAGGGTCCAAGGTCGCCACGAAGCAACCGGCCCCAGAACGCCAGATACTGCTCGAACGGGCTGCCGGACAGCCCGTACAACTCGGTCAGCGCAACGCGCAGGCTGGCGATGGCCGCTGGGTCGACCGCCGAGCCACTCGACGTGATCATGCTGATCTGTGCTTCAACCGGGCTGAGGGGCGAGAGCCGGGGAATAATGAAAACCGCCGTGATCCCGATAAAACAAACGGTGAGATATTGAAGGATTCGTGGAAACAAATAGCCTAACAAAAACTTTCGCATTGAGAATCACTCCGCAAAAAAAAGCCCCTCCACAGCGGATGTGGCTAACGTAACCGCTGTGGAGAGGAAGCACGTAGTTAATGCTCTTCTGCCTCGATCATCGCGTACGATTCCTTGCCCTGGACCAGGTCGCGGCAGAATCTATGCAGCGGCAAGACTATGCCCCCTGTGGCTTGACCTTGACGTACATATACTTGGTATTGGCCCAGTTCGGCACCGGATCGGTGTAGGGATCTTTCGAAGTCGGGAAGCCTTGCCAATACGTTGTATCACACACGGTGAAGACGTTGTAGGCCATCAGCGGGGTGATCGGCATCTCCGCCGCCGCGAGCTTGATGAATTCCTGACCGAACTCGATGCCCTTTGGGTCGTCGAAGCTGACCTTCTGGATGCTCTCAATGATCGCGTCGAGCTCAGGGTTTTTCCAGCGCATGTTGTTGCTGCCCGCTGACTGTTCACCGCTTGGTCTGTAGAACTTCGAGTGCCAGGACGAAAGGAAAAAGGAGAGGTCAGGATGCCCACCCCAGGTCTCAATCGTCCACGCCAGGTTGGCGCTGTAGTTACCCATCTGCATGATTTGCCACGGCGCGGCTTGCGAGTCAAGCAGGGTGTCGATGCCAAATTCCTTCCAGCACTCAACCACCATGCTGGCGCAGCGGTTCATCGTCGGGTTAGATTCATTCATGCTCATCAGCGGCACTTTGAATAGTGTCCCATCCGGCAGCAGCCATTTGCCCGAGCCGTCACGCGTCATGCCGGCGTCCAGCATCAACTGCTCGGCGGCCGCGAGATCGTACTTCCACCAACCGGCGCCGATAGACTTCTTGATTTCCGCAGGATCTGTGGGCACCAGGTCGCCCAGGGTCTTGCGCGCCTCTTCGGCGATGCGGTTGCCGGATTCTGGGTCAAAGGCCTTGTACGGTGTGCCGCCGACATCGATCGTGAACTCATTCAACCAGCCTTCCAGCGGTTCGAAGTAGTATTGGGGATACATACCGGTCGGCGGAACATGAATCGCAGAGATGGTCGCGGCGCCGCGGTAGGAGGCCATGGCGACGCGCACGATATCGATCGCCAGCGTCAACGCCCAGCGAACTTCCTTCTTGTCCAGGCCGGGCTTTTCATTGTTGTAAATGACAGCCGGGAGTGTTGGATCGGGATGCGCCCAAGGGAACGACTCGAACCAGCCTACGGAAGTCGGGCTGTTCTTCGCCAGGGTGATGCGGCCTTCAGGCGTGATATCGTGGATCACATCCAGTTCATGCGCCATCTGGGCGATGACACGCTTGTCGCTTGGGCCAGGGTCGATGTACATCGCGTACTTGGGCCCGGGTTCGCCAAAGCGGCCGAGCGAGGTTCTCTGCCAGTCTTCGCGGCGCTGCCACAGGTACCAGGAGCCGTTGGGATCGAAGTCCTTGAGCGTATACGCACTGAGGCTGATCGGCGGATTGAACTTGAACGCCAGCGGATCGGCCTCCTTTTCAAAGATATGCTTGGGCATCATGAAGACAGCCCCCCAGCGCACGGTGAAGAAAGCGTGGAAGCGCGAGTTGGGTTCCTTCAGGGTAAAGACAACCGTATACTTGTCAGGCATCTCCATACTTTCGATATTGCCGTTGAAGGTGCCGGAGGAGTTAAACCCTGGAATCTTCATCTGGGTGTCGACGGTATAGTAGAGGTCGTCCGCCGTGAACTCCACGCCGTCGCTCCAGTAGAGCCCCTCGCGAAGTTTGACCGTCATCTGGGTGAAGTCGTCGTTGTAGATCGGCTTCTCAGCCGCCAGCGCGTTGTCCCAAACGCCATCGATGCCCGCGTCGGGGTCGATATACCACAACGCATCGAGCCCGATCTGCTGCAGGCCGGTTGAAGCGGTCATACTGCCGGGCCGCCAGCGGTTAAAATCATCTGCCGGCGTGACGCGCCCGGTTGGGTTTTCCAGGATCAGGGTCTCGCTGCGGAGCACACCCGGCTGGATTTCCTTGCCCGCGTCTGCCGGCGCCGCGCCGGGCGCCGCGCCCGGTGCGCCTCCAGTGGTGGGGGCTACGCAGGCGGAAAGTGCTGCAGTGGCGGCAGCAAATACGGCTGCTTGCTTCATGAACTCACGTCTCGTACTCAAGTGTTTTCCCATCTTTTCCTCCAAAGGTGAGCGAGCATGACATTGATTCAATGGCGCCGGCGCCTACCGGTGCTGTTCAAAGTGACTCCAATGGAAAATCCGAACTTGCTGGCCCGCGGTGGGCAGCTAGTAAACACCAACACATAACGATAATCTGTGATTTGCGGGAACAGATCATCTACATCGAACAATATGCAATTGCGTTGCTGCCAAAGCGCTCCAAGACAGTTCGCAAAAATAAGATTTGTGGGACTTACAGAAGGATGATCTGGCAACTCATCGAACGCACCCTGCAACACATCTATCATCTGCTTCAATGAGAGAAAGTCCACGTCCTAGACCCTTTCTGCCTCTAGCCTATTCACTTCTCTCATTCTCACTCACCCCAGCAATTCGTCAAATTGAAAATTGTTGGCAATACTTTATAGTGCTTGACGGCAAGAAAGGGAATGACTAAACTATATTGAATTATTTTAGAATTGTCAACACCCTTTTTAGATAGATTTCTACTAAAATTTTCTAATAGCCCAGCGGCGCAATACCGCCCAAGTTTGATGGATCATTCAATTGAGCAAGCGGCCTTCCCTTCATGATATTGCTGTCAGTACAGGCGTCTCAGTTTCGACTGTATCGCTTGTTCTCAATGATCGACCTGGCATTTCAACTCAGACCCGGTCGCGCGTGCTTGAAGCTGCCGCCAAACTTGGCTACGAGCTCACACCTTCTGTCCAGAATCAGCAAACGAGCAATACCATTGGCTTACTGATCGAACAGGGTTCGATGCACGCATTGTTGGATATTTTCTATGGAGATATCATTCGCGGCTTTCAAACTGAGGCGCAGCGGCTTGGCTACCAAGTGCTGTTGCACATGTATGACCGGCACAACGAAGGTTTGGACGCGATACAATCCAACCTGGCAGAGCGCGTGCAAGGGCTGATCATTGCGAATGACGGCGACATCACGCCGGAAATGGTTGTACAGTTGGAGGACGCAAACATTCCGCTCGTCCTGATCGAGAATCACGTTGAGGGGCATCGGCTCCCCAGCATATTGGGCGACAACTTCACCGCCGGGTACACGGTCATGCGCCATCTGCTTGCACTGGGCCATCGCGACATTGCGATTCTGCGCGGTCCTGGGAAATATAGCAGCTTGGTTGACCGGTTACACGGTTGCCTGGCGGCCGCTGCTGAATCGGCGCTGACAATTCCCGAGCAGTTTCTGCCGCCTCCTGTAGTTGAGCACCCACAAAAAGGCTACATGCAGATGAAGAGGATTCTTGCGCTGCCGCAGAAGCCGACCGCAGTCGTCGCTATCAGCGATAAGACCGCGTTCGGCGCTATGAGCGCCATCTGTGAAACTGGCCTGTCGATCCCGGATGACATTGCCATTGTTAGCATCGACAACGTCGCCGACAGTCTTTATACTCACCCACCCTTGACTACCTATCACATTCCTAAACGTGATATGGGCGTGCTTGCTATGCAGAGACTACATCGCATCATTCAAGGAGAAGCGGAGATTGCCGTGAAGAGCGTCGTTTACGGAGAGTTGATCGTGCGTGAATCCTGCGGCGCCTTGCATTAACATAAATCTATTTGATTCCTTGACAGACCCATGCCGCCCCTGTATACTGCACACGTGTGCAAGCCCCCTCTAGTTGCTGCGTCGAGGTGAACTTGTCCAAAACACGCAATCCAGAAAAAGCCATGAGCCGCAGACCTATCTCGATCCAGGATATCGCGTCCGCGGCCGGCGTCTCCCATTCAACTGTTTCGCGCGCGCTGCACAACAGCGACCTGATCCGGCCCGAAGTGCGCCAGCGCATCCAGCAGCTAGCGCAGGAGATGGGCTACACCCCCAATGCCGTGGCCCAAAGCTTGAAAGGTCAGCGCACCAATACCGTGGGGCTGATCATCGCTTCGATCTCCGACCCTTTTGCCGGGCGCGTGGTGCGCGGGGTCGAGGAGGTCGCGCAGGCGCATCACACCAGCCTCTTCCTCAGTCTCTCACACAATGATCCGGAGCGCGAACTGGAGATCATCGAGACTTTTCACCGGCGTCGCGTCGACGGCGTGATCAGCGCCAGCGCTCAGATGGGGGGCGCCTACGTCGAGCGCCTGGCGCAGATCAAGATGCCGACGGTGCTGATCAATCAGCAGGCCGAGTCTGAGGCTGACCGGCTGCACTCTGTGGACGCCGACGACTACGACGGCGCGCGCCAGGCGGTCGAGCACTTGCTGGCGCTGGGCCATCGCAAGATCGGCTACCTGGGGGTCGGCAACCGCAGGCAGTCAAACCGGCGCCGCTTTGCCGGTTACTGCGATACGCTTTCGGCAGCCGGGATTGCGGTCGACGCGCAGTGGGTGCGTATCACACCGACGGTGAACAATGTCCATGCCGACGATGTGCTTGACGGGCAGGCGATGTTGCCCGCGCTCCTGCCAACCGGCGTGACCGCGGTCTTTTGCTACAACGATCTGATTGCCGTTGGCGTATTGCTGGCCTGTCGCGAGCGTGGCATTGCAACGCCGGCGCAGTTGAGCGTAGTCGGCTATGATGACGTTGATATTGCCCGTTATGTCACGCCTTCGCTGACCACCATCCACCAGCCAAAGCTGCGGCTAGGCGAGATGGCCATGCAGATGTTGCTCGACATCCTGGAAGGACGACCGGTGCAGAGCCGGGTGCTGGCCAATGACCTGGTCGTGCGTGAAAGCACTGCCTCGCCCCGCCGCACGCCGGCAATTTTTGGGGATTGACAACCCGTTCCGGCTGTGCTACTGTATGCAAGGCTGTGCACACGTGTGCACTATCTCTATCCCCAAGTTAATTTGATCCATTTATCCATGCGCCGCCGTGTGCATCCAATTAGCTGACGCCGACTTCTGCGCTGCCAATTTGGGCGCCGATCCGGGTCGACGGTTGGCGCTTGATTCTATCGGAGGATTTGTATGACGATCTCTAGCCCGCTGCTCAAGACCGTTGCGACGCCGACCGACTATTGGAACGATTCCTGCTCGATCGAAGAGCTGACCTACGCCATCGGCCACGGCGCGGTCGGGGCGACGACCAATCCCAACATCGTGCTCAACGTGCTCACCAAAGAGATGCACCTGTGGGAGGATCGCATCCACGCCATCATCGCCGAGAACCCGACCTGGACGGAGGCGGAGGTTTCGTGGAAGCTGATCGAAGAGATGGCCGTGCGCGGCGCCGACCTGCTGCAGCCCACCTGGGAGCGCAACGGCGGGCACAAAGGCCGCCTCTCGATCCAGACCAACCCCATGTTCTACCGCAACTGCGAGGCGATTGTGGCGCAGGCGCGCCATTTCAACACGCTGGCGCCGAACATGCAGGTTAAGATGCCGGTCACGCGCGCCGGCGTCGAAGCTATTGAGGAATCGACCTATCACGGCGTCAACGTCAACGCCACCGTCAGCTTCACCGTGCCGCAGGCCGTCGCCGTCGCCGAAGCGGTCGAGCGCGGGTTGAACCGCCGCGCGGCCGAGGGTAAGGACGTAAGCAATATGCGCCCGGTCTGCACGATCATGATCGGCCGCACCGACGACTGGGTCAAAATAGCGGCCAAGCGCGATGGCAACGCCATCGACCCGGCCTATCTGGATTGGGCCGGGATTGCCGTCTTCAAGCACGCCTACCGCCTCTGGCAGGAGCGCGGCTACCGCGTGCGCCTGCTGGCCGCCGCCTATCGTCACCTCGGCCACTGGTCGGAGCTGATCGGCGGCGATGTGGTGCTCACGATCCCTTACGAATGGCAGCTCAAGATCAACGCTTCTGACATCGAAGTGAAGGAACGGATGCAGACCCCGGTCGATCCCCAGATCGTCGAGGCGCTGTACACGATTCCTGATTTCCGTCGCGCCTACGACCCCGACGGCATGACGCCCGTCGAGTTTGAAGGGTACGGCGCCACCGTGCGCACGCTGCGCACCTTCATCGCCGCGGTGCACGACCTGAACGGCGTAATCCGGGATTTTATGCTGCCGAATCCGGATGTGGAGTAGAGATTAGGAGATTGGGAGATTAGGGATTAGAGACGTCGCACAAGTTAATCTCCAATCTCTAATCTCCTAATCTCCAATCTCCCATGCAAGGAAAAAGCTGATGAAACAATACACAGCCAACAATCTGGTCATCCATTCCGGCAACTCCGGCGATCCGGATGTTGTTGTCGAGGTGACGCCCGAGGCGGCGGGCTGGGGCACCATTCACTTTCAGGCGCGGCGGCTGCGGGCCGACCAGGTGTGGTCGTTTGACAGCGGCGCCAACGAGCTGGCGTTGGTGATGCTAGGCGGCGTGGTCGATGTGACCTCGAACCGCGGCGCGTGGCAGCAGGTCGGCGGGCGCGCCGATGTCTTTGCCGGGCCGCCGCACGCGCTCTACCTGCCGCCGCAGACTGCCTTCACCGTAACGGCCGCAACCGAGTGTGAGTTTGCCGTCACCTGGGTCGCATCGAACGCCGAGCACGCGCCGGTGGCGATTACGCCGGCTGATGTGCGCACCGAAATCCGCGGCGGCGGCCACGCCACGCGCCAGATCAACAATATCATCCCGCCCGGCTTCCCCTGCGCACGGCTGGTGGTGGTGGAGGTCTACACGCCCGGCGGCAACTGGTCGAGCTACCCGCCACACAAGCACGACGTGCACCGCGAAGATGGCGCGGGCGCGCTGCTGGAAGCCGACCTGGACGAGACCTACTACTACAAGATCGACCGCCCCGAAGGCTATGCCCTCCAACGTGTCTATACCGACGCCAGCTCGCCTTTGCACCGGGCCGGCTACCCCATCGACGCGGCGGTCATCGCCCGCAACGACGACGTGGTGCTGATCCCGGAAGGCTACCATCCCGTCTCCAGCCCAGTTGGCTATACGACCTACTACTTGAATGTGTTGGCCGGCAGCGCGCAGAGCCTGACCGCCGTCGATGACCCGGATTACGCCTGGGTCAAGCAAACCTACCAGAGCACAGACCCGCGCATTCCGCTCTATCCGGTAAACGCTGACTGACCGAATTTTTAACGCAGAGACGCCGAGCGGCAGAGATTTACAGAGAAGCCTTTTCAGGGAAATGATTCTTTTGTCTCTTTCTCTACTTTTTTCTCTGCATCTCTGCGCTTCTGCGTCAAAGCTTTCATCCGCTTCAAACGGGAGTTTTCACACATGACAACATCAACCGTGCGCCTGACTATGGCGCAGGCCTTGATCCGCTTTCTTAAAAACCAGTACGTCGCGCGCGACGGCGTGGAGACGCCCTTCTTTGCCGGCTGCTTTGGCATCTTTGGCCACGGCTGCGTCGCCGGCGTGGGCGAGGCGCTGCTGGAGAACCCGGACTTCCGTTACTACCAGGTGCGCAATGAGCAGGGCGCAGTGCACGCGGCCGCGGCCTACGCCAAGGTCAAGAACCGCTTGCAAACCTTCGCCTGTCTCTCGTCGATCGGGCCGGGCGCGACGAACATGATCACCGGCGCGGCGCTGGCGACGACCAACCGGCTGCCGGTGCTGCTGCTGCCGAGCGACATCTTCGCGCGGCGCAATGTGGCGCCGGTGCTGCAGCAGCTTGAGTCGGCGCAGAGCCAGGATTTCTCGGTCAACGACTGCTTCAAGCCGGTGAGCAAATATTGGGATCGTATCAACCGGCCCGATCAGTTGCTGACCGCGCTGCCCGAAGCGCTGCGCGTACTGACCAGCCCCAGCGAGACCGGCGCGGTGACGCTGGCATTGCCGCAAGACGTACAAACCGAGGCTTATAACTATCCGGTCGCGTTCTTCCGCAAGCGCGTCTGGCGCATCATGCGCAACCGCGCCGACCAATCTACGCTGCAGGCCGCAGCAGAGATGATTCGTGGCGCCAAACAGCCGATGATCGTGGCCGGCGGCGGCGTGATCTACGCGGAAGCCACCGAGACGCTGCGCGCCTTTGTCGACGCCACCGGCATCTCCGTTGGCGAGACGATGGCGGGCAAGGGCAGCCTGCGCTGGGATCATCCGCTCAACCTGGGTGCGATCGGGGCGACCGGCACGCTGGCCGCCAACCGCATCGCCAGGGACGCGGACCTGGTGATCGGAATCGGCACGCGCTATAGCGACTTCACCACCGCGTCCAAGACCGCGTGGCAGCACCCGGACGTACGCTTTGTCAACATCAATGTCACCGAGTTTGACGCGGGCAAGCATCACGGGCTGGCCGTCGTCGGCGATGCGCGCGAGACGTTGGCGGAGTTGAGCGAGCTGCTGGCAGGCTACGCCGTCGATCCTGCCTATCGCGCGGAGGCGCAGCGCCTCCACGACGAATGGGACGCCGAGGTCCAGCGCATCTACGACATTCGCCTCGACCCGCTGCCCAGCCAGGGCGAACTGATCGGCGTGATCAATGAGCTGTCCGGGCCAGACGCTATCATGCTCAACGCGGCCGGCTCCATGCCGGGCGACCTGCACAAGCTCTGGCGCGCGACGCATCCCAAAAACTTTCACCTGGAATATGGCAACAGTTGCATGGGCTACGAGATCGCCGGCGGGCTGGGCGCCAAGCTGGCCGCGCCGGAGCGCGATGTCTACGTGATCATCGGCGACGGCACGTGGCTGATGCTTTCGTCCGAACTGGTGACCGCAGTGCAACAGGGCGTCAAGCTGATCGTGCTGCTGTGGGACAACAGCGGCTATAAGAGCATCGGCTCGCTCAGCCGTTCGCTGGGGCTGGAAGGCTTTGGCACGCGCTTCGTCGAGCCGCAGGCTGGCCTGTTGGTAGGCGACGACGTGGGCAGCGCGGTTGCGCCATTATCGATCGACTTTGCCATGAACGCGCGCAGCCTCGGCGCCAACGTGATCGAGTGCGCGACGCGCGACGACTATGTGGCGGCGCTCAAAGCGGCCAAAAAAGCCGAGCGCACCACCGTCGTTGTGATCAAGAACGACCGGCTGCACGGCGTCCCCGGCTATGAAACGTGGTGGGATGTGGCCGTGCCGGAGGTGAGCGAGCGCGAGGCGGTGCAGGCCGCGCGCGAGGAATATGAGGAGATGCGAGTCAAGGAGCGCTATTTCCTGGAATAAGTGTCGGGATGCAAGCCAGCGCAAAAAATAGACCACGGATGAAGCGGATTTGGCGAATTTTTATCCAAAAACATCCGTAGTGATCCGCCTAGTACACACGGGCTAAAATACCTCATTGGTTGCTTGGTAGGGGCGCCCCCCCGTGTGCGCCCGGAAGCCGGACAGGCACGGGGGCCGGACAGGCACGGGGGCCTGTCCCTACCAAATCTACGGCAGAATTATGCCCACCTGTACTAATCCGTGGCCAATTGAAGCCTGGCTGAACCGTTACTTACCAATTAGCAGTTGATTTTACTTTCTAAATGCAGGAGCAAAGACAGGCATGGCTGAAAAACTGTTGAACTATGTCAATGGCGCGTGGCGCGAATCCGCCGCCGAACGCTATCTGGATGTGCCAAACCCGGCTACAGCCGAGGTGTTAGCGCGGACGCCGCTCTCTCCGCCTGCTGAGGTGGATGAGGCGGCGCGCATGGCGGCGGAGGCGTTCCCGGCTTGGCGGCGCACGCCCGCGCCGGCGCGCATCCAATATCTCTTCAAGCTCAAGATGTTGATGGAGGAGCACTTCGAGGACCTGGCCCGCTCCATCACGCTGGAAAATGGCAAGATTCTCGACGACGCGCGCGGAGAAATGCGCCGCGCCATCGAGAACGTGGAGGTGGCCTGCGGCATCCCCATGCTGATGCTGGGCGACTTCGCCGAGGATGTGGCGCGCGGGGTGGACGAGTACATGATCCGCCAGCCGGTGGGCGTGGCCGCGATCATCTGCCCGTTCAACTTCCCGGGCATGATTCCCTTCTGGTACCTGCCCTACGCGCTGGCGTGCGGCAACACGGTCATCGTCAAGCCGTCGGAGCGCTGCCCGATCACGCTGCAAAAGGTCTTCCGCCTGCTCGAAGAGGTCGGTTTCCCACCCGGCGTGGTGAACCTGGTTAATGGCGGCGCGGACACCGTCAACGCGCTGCTCGATCACCCGGCCATCGCGGCGGTGACCTTCGTCGGCTCGACCGCAGTGGCGCGGCACGTCTATGCGCGAGCGTCGGCCAACGGCAAGCGCGTGCAGGCGCAAGGCGGCGCCAAGAACCCGATCATCCTGCTGCCCGACGCGGACGTGGAACTGACCACGAGCATCGTAACCGACAGCGCGTTTGGCAACGCGGGCCAGCGCTGCCTGGCTGCCTCGCTGGCGATCACCGTGGCCGATGCCGACCGCATCTTCGTGCCGGCGCTGGCGGAATACGCCGGATCGCGCGTCGTCGGCAACGGGCTGGAGCAAGGCGTGCACATGGGGCCTGTCATCACGCCGCAAGAAGAGCGCATCGAAGGGCTGATCCAGCAGGGGTTGGACGAAGGCGCCGAGTTGGTGCTGGACGGGCGCGGCCCCACGATCCCTGGCTACGCGCAAGGCAATTTCCTGCGCCCGACGATCATCAGCGACATCCCAGTGGGTGGCACGCTCGCCAAGACCGAACTCTTCGGGCCGGTGCTGGGCATCATGCGCGTGGACACGGTGGAAGATGCGATCCGGCTGGTTAACAGCGGCGAGTATGGCAACATGGCGTGCGTCTTCACCAGCAGCGGTGCGGCCGCGCGCAAGTTCCGCTACGAAGCCGACGCCGGCAACATCGGCATCAACATCGGCGTGGCCGCACCCATGGCCTTCTTCCCCTTCAGCGGCTGGAAGAACAGCTTCTTCGGCACGCTGCACGCGCAGGGCAAACACGCGGTCGAATTCTTCACGCAGACCAAGGTCGTGGTCGAACGCTGGCTGGGGACGTGGGAGCGGAAATTTTAGGCGAGAGGCGAGATTAGAGATCAGAGATGGGCAGTTCAATCGCCCATCTCTGATCTCCAATCTCTTGATGATAAGGCGAGGGAGGATGGTGCGACTGGAGCATGATGCAACAAGCAATTTCCTGGAATGTGTGCATTTTGTCAGGCCAACAACCCAAAAGGAGAATTCCCGATGATTTTCAAGAAGAACCTGTCGTTCGTGATCGCTGTATTGGTCATGCTTTCGATGGTGGCAGGCTGTGCCGCGCCGGCCGCAGCGCCCGCCGCACCGGCTGCTGACGAAGCCGCCGCCACTGAGGCTGCCCCGGCTGAAGGCGCGGCCGAAGCCGCGCCGGCTGGCAGCACAGAACCCATCAAGATTGGCGTCAGCATGCTCTTCGACGACCGCTGGCTCACCTCGATGCGCGAGGCGATGCAGGCTTACGGCGACGCAGGGAAAATGTGGAAGTGACCTTTGTCGACTCCAAGGAAGACGTAGCCGTGCAGTTGGGCCAGGTGGAGAATTTCATCACGCAAGGGATGGACGCCATTGTCCTGGTGGCGGCTAATACCGACGCCACCGACCCGATGACGCAGGCGGCGGTCGACGCGGGCATCCCGTTAGTTTATGTCAATCGGAAGCCAGCCAACCTGCCGGAAGGCACCGCCTATGTCGGTTCGGATTCGATCGACGCCGGCATCATGCAGATGGAGTACATCGCTGAGAAGTTGGGCGGCAAGGGCAACATCGTGATCATGAACGGCAACCTGAGCCAGGAAGCGGCGCAGATGCGCACCGAGGGCGTCAAGCAGGTGGCGGCCAAGTTCCCGGACATCACGATCACCAAAGAGCAGTCGGGCAATTGGTCGCGCGACGAAGGTCTGGCGCTCATGGAGAACTGGCTTTCCACCGGCGATCAGATCGACGCGGTGGCCTCCAACAATGACGAAATGGCCATCGGCGCCATTGCTGCCATTGACGCAGCCGGCAAGCTGGGCGAGATCATCGTCGGCGGCGTCGATGCGTCGGCCGATGCGCTGGCCGAAATGGAAGCAGGGCGTCTGGACATCACTGTCTTCCAGAATGCGGTCGGCCAGGGTGAAGGCGGCATTGCGACGGCGGTTGCGCTGGCGCGCGGCGAGCCGGTCGAGCAGGTCGTCTGGATTCCCTACGAACTGGTGACGCCCGAGAACTACAAGGACTACATGCAGTAAGCCGGCGTAGCGAACGAATGAAGTTGTCACCTTCCAGGAAGCTTTGAGCTTCCTGGAAGGTTGGGGCCAGACGATTGAGCAGCAGGAGGCGGCATGGATCACGACAACGTACTGGTCATGGAACATATTTCCAAGTCCTTTCCAGGCGTCAAAGCGCTCAACGACGTACATCTGACGGTGCGCGGCGGCACGGTTCATGCACTCATGGGTGAAAACGGCGCCGGCAAGTCCACGCTGATGAAGGTGCTGATCGGGATGTACATCCCCGACGAAGGGAACATCACCTTTCTGGGTAATCCGGTCAAAATCGAAAACACCCAGCAGGCGCTCAAGATGGGGATTTCGATGATCCATCAGGAGTTGTCGCCTGAACCCTACATGACGGTAGCGGAGAACATCTATCTGGGGCGAGAGCCATTGGGGCGCTTCGGTCTGATCGACAAGAAGAAAATGGTGGCGGACACACGCACCTTGCTGGAGCGGCTGGAGATCAAGATCGACCCGAACAAGGTCATGCGCGAGCTGAGTGTTGCCAACACGCAGATGGTGGAAATCGCCAAAGCCATCTCCTACAACTCCAGCCTGATCATCATGGACGAGCCAACCTCGGCCATCACCGAGCGCGAGGTGGCGCACCTCTTTCGCATGGTGCGCGCGCTCAAAGAGCAGGGCGTGGCGATCATCTACATCACGCACAAGATGGACGAAGTTTTTCAGATTGCGGACGACATCACTGTCTTCCGCGACGGCCAGTACATTGCCACCGTGCCCGCTGCCGAGACCAACCGCAACAGCCTGATCGCCATGATGGTGGGGCGCGAGCTGACCAATCTCTTCCCCAAAGAGGATGCGACGATCGGCGAAGTGGTGCTGTCGGTGCGCAATCTAACGCGCAACGGCATTGTGCATGATGTCAGCTTTGACCTGCGCCGCGGCGAAATTTTGGGATTGTCCGGGTTGATGGGCGCGGGGCGCACCGAGGTGATCGAAGGCATTTTTGGCATCAAGCCGATCGACGCCGGCGAGATCACTATCAACGGCCAGCGCGTGCAGATCAAGACGCCTGGCGACGCCATCAAGCACGGCCTGGCGCTGCTCACGGAGGATCGTAAATTGTCCGGCATCATGGGCGTGCTCTCCGTGCGCGACAATATGATGATTGCCAGCCTGGGCAGCTACACCAAGGGCGGCTTTCTCAACATGCGCATCATCAACCAGACCTGCGGCCGCGAGAAGAGCCGGCTGGAGCTGAAGACGCCCACCATGGATCAGTTGATCAAGCTGCTTTCTGGCGGCAACCAACAGAAGGTGCTCGTCTCACGTTGGCTGCTGACCACGCCCGACATCCTGATCCTGGACGAGCCGACGCGCGGCATCGACGTCGGCGCCAAGTCGGAGATTCACCGGCTGATGTCCAAGCTGGCCCAGGAGGGCAAGGCAATCCTCATGATCTCGTCGGAGCTCCCCGAAATTCTGGGCATGAGCGATCGCGTGCTGGTGATGCACGAAGGCCGGATCAGCGGCGAATTTGCACGCAAGGACGCGACGCAGGAGAGCATTATGCGTGCGGCGACAGGTCATGCCGCTGCGCAGCAGCAGGCTGAGCAGGAGCACGCTGCAGCCGCAGTCGTCTAGGGTAAGGCGCCCTTCCCCATAGGAAGAGAAGAGGGAATATGGCAGTCAAGGCAAGCGCAGAGACTCAAGCCAAAAATGCGAATTGGGAGCGCATCAATGCCTTCCTGAACAAATACGGCATTGTTTTGATCTTGTTGGCAATGTTTATCGCCTTTTCGTTGCTCTCGGAAGGTTTCTTCACGACGCGCAACATTTTCAACATCATCCGCCAGATTTCCTTCATGGGGTTGATTGCAATCGGCGTCACCATGGTCATCATCACCGGCGGCATCGATCTTGGCTCCGGCTCCGTATTAGCGCTTTGTGCGGTGATCGCCACCAGCCTTGCGCAGTTGCCCAATTCGGCGACGCTCAAGTATGAAGGGCTGAACCTGCCCATTATCGCGCCCATCGTCGCTGCGTTGGCCGTGGGCGCGTTGACCGGCGTCATCAACGGGTCTTTGATCTCGAAGTTCAAGATTCCACCCTTTATTGCCACCCTGGGCATGATGACAGTTGCGCGCGGGTTCGCCCTGATCTACTCGAACAAGCCATTGTCCCAGTTGACGCCCGAATACAACTTCATCGGTCAAGGCGCCATTTGGGGCGTGCCATTTCCTGTCATCATCCTGGTGGTGGTGGCGATCGCCACGCACATCATGCTGAACAACACGCCCTTTGGCCGTTACATCTATGCATTGGGCGGCAACGAACAGGCTGCGCGTATTTCGGGCGTGAACATCGATCGCGTCAAGATCGGCGTCTACACGTTGGCCGGTCTGTTGTCGGGGTTGGCTGGCCTGGTCGTTTCCTCACGCGTCGGCTCCGGCCAGCCCGGCCAGGGCGTCGGCATCGAACTGGACGCGATTGCCGCAGCCGTCATCGGCGGCACCAGCCTCGCCGGCGGCATCGGCACCATCTGGGGCACAATCGTCGGTGCGCTGATTATCGGCGTGCTGGACAACGGCCTGATTTTGTTGAACGTCGATCAGTACTGGATCACCATCGTCAAGGGTACCATCATTGTCGTAGCGGTCATCATCGACCAACGTAAGAACCGCTAGGAGGGCAGGCATGGAACCGTGGCAGACAAAAGCGTCGGAATTTCATCCTTACCTCATCGCTTCTCTTGACGAACTACCCGACAACCTGCGCCCCTTCGTCGAGGAAGCGCTGCCCTCCGGCTCGATGCTGGCGAGCGGGCTGGTCGTGCCCGCCAACTACCGCGCCGACGCCCCGGAGGGCGAGCCGCATCCAGTCCCTGCACAGGCGCTGCTCTTCACCGGCGACGGCTTGTGGCAGGTGCAGGCGTCCGAGCATGGCCAACCGCCCCCGGCGCCCATTTATGTCGAGCCAGACGCCATCCGCTGGATCCGGTCGAGCCATCTGTTGCTCTACGGGCGGCTGGAGATCGCCAGCGCCGTGCAAGGCAAGCCGGTGCTGCTGGATGTTGAATTCAACGCGGTCGGCTGGCGCCAGAAAGATCAAAATTGGCGCAACCTGGTGGCGCGGTGCGTCGGACTGCCGCCGCTTCTATCTGATGCGGCGCCTGCTCCAAGCGAACAGGATCGAGCGCTCTTGCACGCTGCGCCCGAAAAATTCGTGGACGGGCTATTCAAGTACGGCTTGTACACTGGCGAGACGTTGTCAGCCGCAACTTTCCATCCGGCGGTCTGGCAACATCACCTCCTTGCATTCGACGAACAGCTTGCCCCTGATACGCTGGTCGCATTGACCAACGCCTCGGTGCTGATCCTCACCGAGGAGAAGGCCCTGGTGCGCCGCAGCAACGATCTCGGACTACTCATCACCCGCATTCCCCGCCTGGCAATTGCCGGGATGGAGGTCGCCACGCGCGGACCGGTGGATAGCGTGATTTTTGCGCTTGACCGCGGCGGCGTTACGGAGCAGGTTCGTCTGGGCCTGGCGCACGAGGCCGCCGAAGCGTGGGTAGTCATGTGGGAAAATCAATTTTGATCAATCCGTGGCGGGGGCCGGATCGCAGCCAGCGCCGCCGCCCATCGAGACATGGGACACAGTGACAGGGGTGAGTTATGCGTGACAAGCAGGAGACCGCGCGCCAGATTCGGGTTGGCGTCATCGGCGCGGGCGGCATGGGCGAGCGCCACGCCCGCAACCTTACCCACGAAGTGGCTGCGGCGCAGGTGGTGGCGCTGTCGGACGTCGACGCGGCGCGGCTGGGAGTAGTCGCGGCTGCGTGCGGCGTCACGCACACCTTTACCGACGCCGATGAATTGATCCGGCATTCAGATGTGGAAGCCGTGCTGATCGCCGCCCCGGATCGTTTCCACGCCGCGCTCACCCAGGCGTGCCTCGCCGTCGGCAAGCCGGTGCTCTGCGAGAAGCCGCTGGCGCTCAGCGCAGCGGAAGCGCGGCGTATTGTAGATGCCGAGGTCGCGGGTGGGCGGCGGCTTGTGCAAGTTGGCCTGATGCGCGAGTACGATCCCGCGCATCTTCGGGTCAAGCAATTGCTCGACAGCGGCGCGCTGGGCAAAGTGCTGGCCTTCCGTGGCGTGCACATCAACGGCGGTGCGCTCTCGTGGCGCACGGTGGAAGATGTGATCACCAACTCAGCGGTGCACGATCTGCACTCGGCGCGCTGGATGATGGGCGACGAGATCGTGCGGGTCTACGCCAGCCATGCGCCCTACAGCGCCGATCGACCGGACACGGCGCGCCTGGTGCTGATCCAACTCCACTACCGCGGCGGCGCGGTCGGCCACATCGAGTGCAACATGGAGGCGGGCTACGGCTACGAGGTGGATGTCAAGCTGACGGGTGAACGTGGCTCTGCCGAGACCAGTTCGTTGCAGAGCGCCGTGGTGCGCCGCGATAACCAACGCGGCCAGTGGATCGAGCAAGATTGGCTGCAACGCTTCGAGACCGCCTATATCCACGAGGTTCGCGAATGGATCTGCTCGTTGCAGGTTGGCGCACCGACCGGCCCCTCGGCGTGGGATGGCTATGCGTCGATGTTGGTGGCGGACGCCTGCATCGCCTCCGCCAAGAGCGGCCAGCCGGTTGATGTGGATATCCCAGAGATGGCAGAGATGTATCGGAGGACATGACAATCTCATAATCTCTCAATCTCGTGATCTGGATGAGGAGATTGAGAGATTATGAGATTGAGAGATTATGAGATTGAGAGATTTCTTTTCCGATTGATGGACTATTAATAAGGACGTCTTATGAGCGATACAAACATCAAAGTTGGCAATGCGCCTTGTTCGTGGGGCGTGATCGAAAACGTGGAAGGCGAGCGCGGCGGCTATGTCCAGGTGCTCGACGAGATGGCGGCGACGGGCTATGCCGGCACGGAACTGGGCGACTGGGGCTTTATGCCCACCGACCCGGAGAAGCTGCGCGCCGAATTGGATGCACGCAAGTTGAAATTATTGGCCTCCTGGGTCAGCGTCAGGCTGCACGATGCATCCGGCCATGCGGCCAGCGAAGCCGACGCGGTGCGCACCGCGCGCCAGCTTGCCGAAGTCGGCGGCCCGGAAAACTTGATTGTGCTGGGCAACGATCCTTACGTCGACCCGATGCGCACGCTCAACGCCGGCCGCCTGACGCCAGAGATGGGCATGAGCGAGGCGCAGTGGCAGGTCTTCGCCGAGGGCGCCGATCGCGTGGCGCAGGCAGTGAAACGCGAGACCGGGCTGCGCACCGTCATGCATCACCACATCGGCACCTGGATCGAGACGCCAGAGGAGACGGCGCGGCTGCTGGAAATGACCGATCCCGGCGTGCTTGGCCTCTGCTTTGACACCGGCCATTACACGCACGGCGGCGGCGACCCGCTCACCGGGCTGCGGCGCCACGCCGATCGCATCTGGCACGTGCACTTCAAGGATCACAACCCCGCGGTGGCGGCCCAGGCCAAGGCGGAAGGCTGGGATGCTGTGACGGCAGTGGGCAAAGGTCTCTTCTGCGAGCTGGGCAAGGGCGACGTCGACTTCCCAGCCATCCTGGCCGAACTGCAGCGCATGAACTACGGCGGCTGGATCGTGGTCGAGCAGGACGTGCTGCCGGGCATGGGCAGCCCGAAAGAAAGCGCCGCACGCAACCGCGCCTACATCCGCAGCATTGGGCTTTAATCATCTGGCAGAAAGAAAGTACAGTAATTCACGATTTGTCTCACACGAAGTCACAAAGGCCACAAAGGTGAAGATGGTGTTCTTTGCGGCTTTGTGTGAGTTTCGTGAAGTACTGAAGTATCTTTGACGCAGAGGCGCGGAGGTGTAGACGCGAAGTGGGCTACCAAGGACTGGAACTGTGGGCGGATAAGGTTTACACCTATCTGGAAACCCACTCGCTGGAGGAGTTGAACGCGCTTTTTGTGGACAACGGCGTTGCGCCGCTCAGCCTCAACGCGCTCGTTTTTGTCGGTTTCCGCGGCAACGAGTACGCACAGGTGCAGCAGCGCTGCAAGGTGATGTGCGAGATCGCGGAAGCCATCGGCTGCCCGATGCTCGTAACGGTGCCTAGTCCGACCGAGACGCGCTGGCAGTTGCCCTGGCCGGCCGTGGTGGCAGAGTACGTCACGGTGCTGCGCGACCTGGCGGAGATTGCCGCGCCGCACAAGGTCAGGCTCTCCTTCGAGTTCCTGGGCTTTGGCTGGTGCACCGTGCGCACACCCAGGGGCGCCTGGGAGATCGTCCAGGCAGTGGATCGCCCCAACGTCGGCATGACGGTGGACTGCGCGCATCTCTACGCCGGTGGCGGCCTGATCGAGGAACTCGATGCGCTCGACCCGGCCAAGGTCTTTGCCTTCCATCTCGACGACCTGGAGGACACCTGCAAGGAGGCGATCACCGACAACACCCGCCTCTATCCCGGCAGCGGCGTGATTCCGCTGGACGAGATCTGCCAGCGTATGGCCGCCATCGGCTACGACGACGCCTGCTCGATCGAGCTGTTCCAGCCCGCGTATTGGGAGCTTGATCCGCTGGAAGTTGCCAGGCAGTGCCGCGCCAGCGCGCTCAAGGTGCTGTCGCCATATTTCAGTATAACTTGAAAAGAATTGGGTGTGTTCAAAATTAGTTGGCGTAGGGCGATTTGGCAAATCGCCCTACAGTGGTAGCACCAGCGTCTCGACTGAGTTTGAACACACCCAAAAGAATAGACGACGCATGTGGCTGATTAGACGGATTTACACGGAGTAACGGCAAAAAAAATCCGCGTAAATCCGCCACATCCGTCGAATCCGTGGTCTATGTTTCTACTCACCCACAAAGGATACCACTCGCTCTATGACTACAACTCTCAACATCGGCGTCATCGGCATGGGCTGGATGGGCATGGCCCACAGCCGCGGCTATCGCGCAATACCGGACCGCTTCTGGGATGGCGGCATCCGTCCGCGCCTTGTCATCTGCGCCGACGATTTGCCGGCGCGCGCCCAACAGGCGCAGCAGATGTTCGATTTCGAGGAATCGACCAACGACTGGCGCAAGGTGATCGACCATCCCGACGTGCAGGTTGTCAACATCGCCTCGCCCAACTTCTTGCACAAAGAGATGGTGCTGGCTGCGATCGCCGCCGGCAAGCACGTCTTCTGCGAGAAACCCATCGGCCGCTACCCAGAAGAGGCCATCGACGTGGCGGAGGCCGCGCAGCGCGCCGGCGTCATGACCGGCGTCGGCTTCAACTATCGTTGGGCGCCGCTGGTGCAGTACACGCAGCAACTCATTCAGGCGGGCAAGCTGGGCGAGTTGACCCACTACCGCGGCCGCTTCTACTCGATGTATGGCAGCAACCCTTACGGCCAACTGACCTGGCGCTTCAAGTTTGACCAGGCCGGCTACGGGGTGCTGGGCGACATCATGACCCACGTCGTGGACATGGCCCACTTCCTGGCCGGCCCGGTCGACCGGCTGGTGAGTCAGCGCAACACCTTCATCAAGGAGCGTCCGCTGCCTGTGCCTGGCCGCGGCACCCATTTCTCGGTCGGCCAGCCCGGCGATCCGGCAGGAACGGTCGAGAACGAAGACTATATCGGCGCGCTGGTCGAGTTTGCCAACGGTGTGCAGGGGACACTGGAGACCTCGCGCACAGTCTTTGGCCCGAAGTGCGAGATGGCCTATGAGATTTACGGCACGAAGGGTGCGGTCAAATGGAACTTCGAGCGCATGAATGAGCTTCAGGTCTACTTGCCGGATGAAGAGATCGGCCACGATGGCTTTGTGACGATTTTTGGCAGCCCGGACCATCCGCTGCACGGCCGCTTCAATCCTGGCCCTGGCATCGGCCTGGGCTATGACGACCTCAAGACCATCGAGGCCTTCCACTTCCTGAAGTCGATCGTCGATGGCGCGCAGATCGAACCGGGTTTCGGCGCCGCCTATACCGCCGCCCGCACCAACCAGGCCATGATCCGTTCGTGGGAGAGCGGTTCGTGGGAATCGGTAAGCGCATGAGTGGGCCAGACGCGCCGCCCGCAGTCCGCGTTGGCGTCCTGGGCAGCAGTTGGTGGACAGATTCGATGTATCTGCCCGCATTGGCTCGTCACCCGCACGGTCGCGTCGTCGCCATTGCCGGGCGCGCTGCTGATGAGTTGGCGCAGCGCTGGCACATTGGGCACGCTTTCGAACAGTACGAGGATCTGCTGCAGAGTGGATTGGTGGACGCGGTCATTGTTGCCACGCGCAACGACCGTCATTACCCGCTCACCCTGGCCGCGCTGGAGAACGATCTTCACGTATTATGCGAGAAGCCGCTCGGACTGAGTTACGTAGAAGCCGCGCACATGGCGACGCACGCGGTTGCGCGCGGCAGGATCTGCATGACGCCCTTCACCTATCGCTATATGCCGGTTTCCCGCTATCTCAAAACCTTGCTCGACGGCGGCTACATCGGGCGGCCCTATCACCTCAACTTCCGCTACTTCACCGGCTTTGGCCTTGCCGGCGGCTACAACTGGCGCTTTGATGAGTCCGTAGCCGGCTCGGGCGCGCTGGGCGACATCGCCTCACACTTTCTTTACCTCGCCCGGTGGTTTTTCGGCGACATCACCGCAATCTGCGCCGAACTGGGACGGCTGGTGGAGCGGGCGCAGTTGAACCCGGCCGGCCAGCCCTACCCACAGGCCGACGACAATGCGATGATCCTGCTCAAGTTTGCCAATGGCGCGCAGGGGGTGATCCACGCCTCGACGGTTGCCAATGAAGAAACGCCATTTGGTCAACTTCATGAATTAGACTTGCACGGCGACGGCGGCACGCTTCATGCCCACATCGACTGGGACCAGGCGCAACAGATCCGCGGGGCGCGCATCGGTGAAGGCGCAGCCCGCTTGCTGCCTATCCCGGACGAGATCTGGCAGGGCGCGCGTCGCGACACGGTGCACAACACCTACCGCGACGTCTTCCGCACGCAGGAAACCATGGCGCGACAGTGGGTTTCCGCTATTGCGCAAGGCCAGTCGGTCAGGCCGGACTTCGCCGACGGCGCTTCCATCCAGCGCATCATGGACGCGGCCCAACGCAGCCACGCCGAGCGACGCTGGGTTGGCGTCGAGGAGATCGGCTAGTCCAGATAGGCGCAAATCAACGATCCACAGATGACACAGATGGCACAGATTTTGGAGAGGGGCTTGTTCGTTGAGCGGTTCTAGGGAGCGCACACGGGCTTGTCATCTGTGAAATCTGCGTAATCTGTGGATAATTTTCCCTGCTGCACCCCACGTCAGTCGAAAGCGAGGACGCATTGACAGAAATTCTCTATGACCTGATGACGCTCGGCCGCTGTGGGATGGATCTCTTTGCGCAGAATATCGGCGCGGACTTTGCAGCGATCACAGGATTTGACGCCCACATCGGTGGATCGCCCACCAACATCGCGGTGGCTGCCAGCCGGCTAGGGCTGCGCACCGCGCTGCTCACGGCCGTGGCGCCTGACCTCGTGGGCGACTTCGTGCTGGCGCATCTCGAAGAGGAGGGCGTCGATACGCACTACATCCCGCGCAAGCCCGGCACGCATACCGGCCTGGCCGTCGTCGGCGTGCAGCCGCCGGATCGCTTTCCGCTGCTCTTCTATCGCCACAACCCCGCAGATATCTGGCTCACGGTGGATGACGTCGCGGCGGCGCCGCTGGCCAAGACGCGCGCGCTCCTGCTTTCCGGCACTGCGCTCAGCCGCGGCTCTTGCGCCGCGGCGACGATCTTCGCCGCGCAACAGGCGTCCGCGGCCAGTGTGACAACCTATCTGGATATTGATTTGCGACCCGATCAGTGGGCAGATCCAAACGCGCTGCGCGCTGCCTTGGGCCAGCTCCTGCCGCAGGTTGATGTGGTGATCGGCACCGAAGAAGAAGTCTATGCTCTGTTGGGCGCCGCGCCGGAAAGTGTCTTTGCCGGCCAACGGCTGAACCCAGAGCAGCGCGCCGAATTGAATGTGGTCGTGCCAATCTTCCTGGCGGCGGACGTGGAGCGCACGCTTATCCTCAAACGCGGCTCACACGGCGCTTCGGTCTTTGCCGCCGGCCATGCGGCAGTCGATGTTTCAGGCTTCCCAGTCGAGGTGCTCAATACGGTCGGTGCGGGGGACGCCTTTGCTGGCGGCCTCATCTATGGCCGCTGCCAGGGGTGGGATTGGCGCGCCAGCGTGCGCATGGGCAACGCGTGCGGCGCACTCGTCGTCACCCGCCACGGCTGCGCCGCGGCCATGCCGCGGCGGGATGAGGTGGAGGTTTTTCTCGCGGCGCATGGCGGCCCATCCGCATAGACCCGCGCCGCCGCGCCAACAAACTCAGTACAGGTGGACGTAATTCTGCCGGTAGATTTGGTAGGGACAGCCCTGCGCCTGTCCGGTTTCCGGGCGCACACGGGGGTGCGCCCTACCAAGCAACCAATGAGGTATTTCAGCCCGTGTGTACTCAGTGAAAAGGAGAGTAACTATGACGCATCTGATCCACCCGGCCCACACCCAGGGCGAGACGATTGTGGTGACGCCGCAGCGCGCGGCCTGGCAGTACTTGAGCTTTCGGGTAATTGTACTGGCGAAGGGAGAGCACTACACCATACACACCGGCGACGAGGAGGTTGCGTTGGTGCCGCTGCAAGGGACGGGAGCGCTTCAGGTTGACGGCCACGAATATAGGCTCGACCGCAGCAACGTCTTTGTCGGGCCGCCGTCGCTGCTCTACGCGCCGCCGGGCCGGACGATCCAGGTTACAGCGGAGCGCGCGTTTGAATTTGCCATCGGCGGCGCGCCGGCCACGGGCAAATACGGGATTCGCTTGATTCGACCCGACGAGATTAAGTGCGAAATCCGCGGTGGCGGCGCGGCCCAGCGCCAGGTCAATCACATTCTTGCGCCACCTCTCCTGGCCGAACGCTTGATCCTCTTTGAAGTCTACGTGCCGGGCGGCGCCTGGTCGGGCTGGCCGCCACACTGCCATGACGGCACGGATGGCTCGCCCTATCTGGAAGAAACTTACTACTACCGCATCGATCCTGTGGATGGCTTCGCAATTCACCGCAACTACCGCCTCGATGGGACATTTGACGAGTTGCTGCTGGCGCGCAACGGCGACCTGGTGCTGGTGACGCAGGGCTATCATCCGGTCGCGGCCGCGCCGGGGAGCAACGTCTATTTCCTGAACTTCCTGGCCGGCGAGCTATTGGACGAAGCACGTGCGCGGCCGCCGCTGGACGATCACCATTTTGCCTGGATGAAACAGAATTGGGAGGGCAACCGGCTTGTGTTGCCGATTCCTGGAACGCTGTTATGACGGCCCCTCTATGGCAGGGTCAAGCCAATCAAAATAAAGAGCGCCACCCGCTTGGGTGGCGCTCTTTATTTTGGGAAATATGTCTATGGACGGCCGTCGTTACTGCGCCGGCGGCATGAGCACGGCGTCAATCACGTGGATGACGCCATTGCTGGCTTCGACATCCGCGGCAACGACGTTCGAGTCATTGACCTTAACGGCGCCGTCCGCCAGGCTGATCGTGACCGGCGCGCCCTGGAGCGTGTTCGCGGTCATGCCATCGCTCAAGTCGCCGGACATGACTTTGCCGGCCACGACGTGGTAGAGCAGGATGTCACGCAACGCGCCTTCCGGATCGGCCAGCAGCGTGTCGACCGTGCCGGCAGGCAGGGCGGCAAAGGCTTCATCGGTCGGGGCGAAGACGGTGAACGGGCCTTCACTGGTCAGCTCGTCCACCAGGCCGGCTGCTTCGACGGCAGCCAGTAACGTGGTGAAGTTGCCCGCCGCGGCCGCGACTTCCGCAATGTTGCCAACTGGCGCGGCTGCTTCGGCTTCACTGGCCATGGCATCTTCCGCCGGCGGCATGATGATGGCATCGATCACATGAATGACGCCGTTGCTGGCTTCGATGTCAGCCGTGACGACTGTGGCGTCATTTACCTTCACTACGCCATCGGCAATCGTAAAGGTCACCGGGCTGCCCTGCACGGTATCCGCCGTCATGCCATCGCTGAGGTCGGTGGACATCACCTTACCCGGCACCACATGGTAGAGCAGGATCTGCGTCAACTGTCCTTCTGGGTCGGCAAGCAGTGCTTCGACCGTGCCGGCAGGCAACGCAGCGAAGGCTTCATCGGTGGGCGCAAAGACCGTGAACGGCCCTTCTCCCTTCAGCGTGTCCACCAGCCCGGCCGCTTCGATTGCGGCAACGAGGGTATTAAAGCTGCCGGC
The DNA here is from genome assembly GCA_016710365.1 of Candidatus Caldilinea saccharophila. GTDB lineage: Bacteria > Chloroflexota > Anaerolineae > Caldilineales > Caldilineaceae > Caldilinea > Caldilinea saccharophila. The sequence goes on from JADJVW010000007.1 coordinate 81,194, forward strand.
GCTTACAGCGGTGTCAACGATGTCGGCCATCTCGGGCATAGCTGCTGCAGGCGCCTCGACGGCTGCCTCGGTCGCGGCTTCCGTTGCCGCTTCAGGCGCAGCGGGCGCCGGGGCAGCGGCTGGCGCACAAGCTGCGGCCAAGAGCACAATCACTAACAGGAGCGGGAATAACTTTGCTAACTTCATGGTGTGTTTCCTTTCATACATGGTGTGAACAATAGGTGTAACTGAACGAGCGTCGCCTGTCACAAAAAGTCTGACTGACCAGGAATAGATGAGCACAAACATTGTGCAATCACTGTTCAATCCATTAACAATATATAGGCATCAGGAAAATTTCAGCGTGAGAAGTCTTCCATTCTCAGAAATTTCTCATCTGTTTTGCAATCTTGATCCGTTGCGTCGCGGGCAAGGCCAAGTTTGTGCGCTGTGGTACAATCGAAGCAGGAGAGGGAAGAACGACGGCATGGCGCAGTTTGCAGAGGCGGTGCGTACATTTTTTGAAGGGTTTGGCGCCTTACCATCGGGCCAACGCATCCTTGCGTCTATGGATCCAATTGCGTGGATGCTGGTGATCCTGCTGGGAGGCGCCGTGGTCGTGGGGATTTTTTTCAGCCTGACCACCCGTCGCTCCTTTTTGCATCCCGATGAGATCGAAGCCACCCCGCAGATCCTCCTGGCGCGCCTCAAGCAAGACCCGACCCGCCTGGCGCCGATCGCCATCATCAGCCGGCTGGGGTCGGACGCCACACTGGAACTCCTCGAATATGGCGACCAGATTCGCACCAATGAATGGCGCTACAAGTGGAGCAGCGTGCGCGAGGAGTTGCTGCGCCTGCTCAGCCAACAAAATGCGTTTGGGCCGACCTATGCTTTGGCGCGCTATTATCGATCCGCGGACAAGCAGGAGCCGGACACGCTGCGCATTCGTCGCACGGTCTTGATCCACAAATTGGGACAACAGCGCTACCTGGAGCCTGACGCCAGCGGCAATCCTGCGGAACTGCGCCTCCGCGCGCATCCGGCTGAAATCCAGGGTGAGCTAGGCTTTGAAGGGGAAACCGCGTGGCTGCTGGCCGATGAACCCGCGGCGCAGGCCCATGGGCCACTGGCCGAGCTGGAGGTGATCGACTTTCGCACCTTGCAGGATGCAGATGTGCGCATCAACATCCGCCGCTCGCCGACAGTGGGCGGCGGGTTCCGGCTGACGCTGCAAAAGCGGCATAGTTTATGGGTCGTGGTGGACGAACACATCGAATGGGTAAGTTGACGGTATGACCTTCACCGCAATTCTGAATTTCATCAATGTTTTGAGTTCCAGCGTGCTGGTCATCTTGACCTTTGCTTTGCTGGCCTACACATTGACCTATAACTTCCGCAACCGGGTGGCGCGCCGCTTTGCGCTGTTGCTGGCCTTTTTGATGATCGTCTATGCGGCGGACGTGGCGCTGGATCGTATTGTGAGCGCGGACTCTGCCAACCGCTGGCTGCGGCTGCAATGGCTTGGTATTGCGATGACGCCGGCCACAGCCTATCTTTTTTCGCTTTCTGTATTAGCCGCCACCAACTATCGAATTGCGCGGCGCCGCTGGATCGGCATGTTTGCGTTAGCGGTTTCGGTTGTAAGCGCCCTCGACGCGGTGTTTGGCAATGCCATCGTTGGACAGGTCTTTTACCGCCCGCCCCTCAGTTATCTGGAGGGAGGGCCGCTTTTCTGGCCCTTTGCCGTCTACTATGCCGTCATCATCTGGTTGGCGCTGGCCAACGTCTGGAAAGCGCGGCAGCGTTGTCTTACCGACAGCACGCGCGGGCGCATGACCTACCTTGTCCTCGGCTTTATCGCGCCGGGCGTCTCCGTCTTTCCCTATCTGATCGCGTTTGCGTTGTTGTGGGGGCCGCGCGAATCGGGCTGGCTGGTGCTGCTGGTTTCGATCCTTGGCAACATCGCGGTGGGCTTTTTGCTGCTGCTGATGAGCTATACGGTCGCCTACTTTGGCGTGTTGACGCCGGATCGCGTCGTGCGCTACCGGCTGTTGCGTTTCTTTATGCGCGGCCCGGTCGTTGCGATTCTCGTGATTCTCGCCATCCAGATCACACCGCCTATCGAGCGCATCATCGGGCTGCCGCGCGATGCGATTCTGTTCAGCATTATCACTGGCGTCATTATCCTCAGCCAACTGCTGCTCAGCGTGACCAAATCGGCCGTCGACCGTCTGATCTACCGCGAGGATCGTGAGGAGATCGCCTGGCTGCGTGAGCTGGATCGGCGGATGCTGGCCACCAGCGATCTGCGCCAGTTGCTCGAAAACAATCTCCTTTCGCTCTGTGAATTGCTGCGCGTGCCGTCCGCCTTTGCCGCGGCCGTGGTTGGCCCCGACCTGATGTTGGAAGCCCTGGTGGGCGCGGACGAAAAGCGGACGCAGATTCTAAGCGTCACCGACTGGTCCGATGCGCTGGGCAAGGCGTTGCGCGAGCAGTCGCAAGCAAAGCCCGGCGCCATTCTGCAGCCTTCCCATCATCGCGGCTACTGGCTGTGGCCGCTGGTGGACCGCACGCATGACGACGAAGGCGTGCGTGCTCGGCATTCTCGGCGTGCAGGCGCGCACGGCCGCACCTCTTTTTACAGCGGATGAGGTGCGCGTGGTCGAAACGATTCTTGACCGCACCACTCGCGCCCTTGCGGATCGCAAGTTGCAACAGAGTATGTTGGCAAACTTGCGCTATCTCATTCCTGACATCGAGCGCGTGCAACAGTTGCGCGGGGTCGTGCCCTACGCTGCCGCCGACAGCGCGCGCGAGCCGATGACCGCGCTGCTCGATCCCAGCCCCATCCACAGTCCCGAATTCGATGCCTGGGTCAAAGATGCGCTGAGCCACTATTGGGGCGGCCCCAAATTGACGCACAGCCCGCTGATGAAGCTGCGCGTCGTCAGCGAGACGCTCGATCATGCCGACGACGACCCGACGCGTGCGCTGCGGCTCGTGCTGGGGCAGGCGCTGGAGCGCATCAAGCCGGAAGGCAAACAGAACCTCACGGCGCCCGAGTGGCTGCTCTACAATATCCTCGAAATGCGTTTCGTCCAGGGGCGCAAAGTGCGCGAGATCGCCGACCGGCTTGCCATCAGCGAGAGCGACCTCTACCGCAAACAGCGGGTGGCGATCGGCCAGCTTGCCCGCGTGCTCTCCGAGATGGAACAGACCAATGCCGCGGAGTCGATGTCGCCCCCCGCGTCCAGCAACGGGTCGCCGTTTGGCGCGGTCGACGATGCTCCCCTCCCGGTTGACGGCGATGTGACGCCGCCTGCCCACAAATCCACCGCACCATAATTCACCCTTTTGCGTCTATCTAGTTGATGTGCGTGCGCACAGTGTATGCGCACAGTGTATCTGCCTTAAAAACAGCTTTGACGCGGAGTCGCCGCGAGACAGAGGTGCGCAGAGAAAAACATTTTCGGCTCAACCGGATCTCGTGTGGGTACGCGCCGGGGACGGGCTTGCGGCGCTTCGATCGAGCAGACAACGTTCAGCCCGTCCCCGGCACGTAAGACCCGACCACATCATTTCCGGTTGAGCCACATTTTCATTGCTCATTGGCGCGCCGCAGAGGGATGAACACCAGTACACGACGGCGCAAATGAACTTACTATTCGTAGTAGCGACTTTAGTCGCAGCGATCTTCTTCAATGACTAAAGTCATCACTACCATCTCTCGTTCTATTTGCGCTGTCGTGTACTAGCCGGAAATTTCTGGGCAGGAATCATTTTTATCTACTTGAAATTGGTGGGAGGAGACAAGATATGCTTTCGATCAAACGTTTGTGGGGAATGGCGTTCGCCCTGGTGCTGGCATTTTCATTGGCGGGCTGCATCACCGTCAACCCAGGATTTCGGCAGCCCACCCCGGCGCCGCAGACCCCTGCCCAATTCGTCAGCACCCTGATCGCGGCGCTGGTCAGCCGTGATGATGAGGGGCTGCGGTCATCGATGGGGGACGCCTTTGTGTTGGCGCTGTGGCAAGCGGGCGCGGAGGCGCAGTTGCTGACGCCCGACGACGCCATCACGGAAATCTTGGCGCAACTGGTTGACCCAGCACAATCGATCACCTTTGTCTCTAATGATGTGGTCAATCAATGGTTGAACGGCGCCGATGTGCTTGCTTTGTGGCCGCCGGACGTAAAAGTGGTCGATGCGATTGGCGTCAGCGTGTCGAATGCTGATGGAACAGATGAAGCGATTCTTGTCATCGCAGAAGACCCTGCCGGGCGGCTCTACTGGTATGCGCTGCTCTTAGCCAAAGGCGGTTTCGCCAACCAATCCGGCGTTATGGGGCCGATTGTAATCGCGCCGCCGCAGTCACCGCAGGGCATCCTGCCCACCGATATCACGGAAGTGCTGGTGCTCGGCACAGTCGGCATCTTCGACGGCCCTGGCGCAACCTTCCGGCAGATCGGGCTGGCCGCGCGTGGGGAAACCTACGCGGTGCTGGGCGTCAGCGCCGACGGACAGTGGTGGGCCATTACCTGCAATCTGGGGGTGCAGCCATGCTGGCTCGGCGCCAACCCTACCTTTGTGCGTCCGGTCACTCAGCCGCCCGCGCCTGCGCCGACCCATACCCCGCGACCAACCGCACCGCCTGCCTCTCCCATCCGCATCAACTTTGGCGCGGGGCAGACATCGGCCGTCGTGCGCGGGCCTATCGGCCCTGCACAGACGCCGCAGTACGTGCTCTTTGCCCAGGGCGGTCAGACGTTGCGCATTCTGGTCACATCGCCTAGCCCGACGACGAATTTCTCGGTGCGTGGCGTTGCGGATGGCGTGCTCTATAAATCCGCCCAGGATCCGCTGCGCGAGTGGGCGACAGTGCTGCCGCGCAGCCAGGATTACTTGATCACCCTGTCAACGGGCGTGAACACCAGCTTTGTGATGGAGATTTCGATCCCGCCGCTGCCAGGCGCGCCGACGCCGACCGCCACCGCGCTGCCCGCGCCGCCGGAGCGCATCCACTTCGCACCGGGCGAGACGAGTGTGGTGCGCAACGGTGCGCTGCCGGCGAGCCAGATCAAACAATATGTCTTCCGCGCTTTGGCCGGACAGGAGACAAACTTCCTGCTCAGTTCGCCGGGGGGACAGGCCAACTTCGCCCTGCAGGGCATGAGCGACGGCGTCACCTACAAGGCGTTCTCCGACCCGGCGCGCGAGTTTGCGTTGACGCTGCCGCGCACGCAGGATTATCTGCTGTCACTCAATGGGCCGGCGTTCATCAACTATCTTCTCGAACTCACCATTCGGCCACTTGGGCCGACGCCGACCGCCACCGCGCTGCCCGCGCCGCCAGAGCGCATCAACTTCGCACCGGGCGAAACGAGCGCGGTGCGCAACGGTGCGCTGCCGGCCAGCCAGTTCAAGCAGTACGTCTTGCGCGCGTTGGCCGGGCAGGAGGCGCGCTTCCTGCTCAGTTCGCCGGGCGGAAAGGCCAACTTCGCCGTGCAGGGCATGACCGATGGCGTCACCTACAAGGCGTTCTCCGACCCGACGCGCGAGTTTGCGTTGACGCTGCCGCGCACGCAGGATTATCTGATCTCGCTCAATGGGCCGGCTTTTATCAACTACACGCTTGAAGTGACTGTGCTATCACCCGGCGCAACGCCGACGCCAACCGCCGCGCCTGTCACGCCGGAGCGCATCACCTTCCCGCCGGGTGCGACCAGCGCCGCACGCAGCGGGTCGTTGTGGGCCAACACGCCGCGCGCCTATGTCTTTGGCGCTGCGGCCGGGCAGACAGCGCGCATCCGCTTCAACTCGCCCAGCCCTGCCGCAGCCTTTGCGGTGCGCGGGGTAAGCGACGGCGTGCAGTACAAATCCATGGCCGACCCGGCGCGCGATTGGTCGTTCACGCTGCCGCTGAACCAGGACTACCTCATTACGATCCAGGCGCCGGTCAACACCTCCTTCAGCCTGGAGTTGATCATCCCGCCCGGGGGAATGCCGACAGTGGCGCCGCCCACGCTGACGCCCACTGCCATGCCTTCAGCCACGCCAACTGCCATGCCGACTGTCATGCCTACGGCAACGGCTATGCCCACGGCGACGCCAACCACAGCGCCGACCGATGCGCCCACACCGACCGCCACCGCGACGCTGGAGCCAACCGCTACGGCCACGCTCGAACCCACAGCGACCAGTGAACCCACAGCGACCAGTGAACCCACAGCGACCAGCGAACCCACGGCGACCGAAACGCCAACGCTCGCCCCGCCTACGGAGACGCCGACCGAGACGCCGGCGCCGTAGAAGCAGCGCATAAAGCCGAGCACAAAATCACAAGGGGCGGGTAGCTGTAGCGAGCCTGACCCAGCCATACAAAAGCTCCGGCAAGACGCCGGAGCTTTTGTCAGTGATTGGAGAGATGGGAAAGGCGACAGGATGTGCGGCGTCTTGTCGCCGGCAGAGAGCGATGTGACCTGACGTCACTGATCGATGCCCGCCGAGTAGAAGCCGATGCCATCCATCTTGACGGTGGCGCCGGTGGCGCAGAAGTAAAGCAGCGAGTTGCGAATCTCTTCCAGGACGTTGAAAACCATGTATGTCAGCGACGGAGGAGACGCGTAGGAGAGGGACGACGATCCCGCACGATCCGGTGGCAAGCCAGCAAGACAATTGCCTGCCACCCTACTCTCCTGTTCGAGGTCTTTCCGTAGCCGCTTTGGGTAGCTTCCCATCACCACATGACCTTTTTCCTCCGGCTTTTCTGTTATAATGACTTAGACGCCTTGATGATTGGGTTTGTGGATAGTTCCCTCTGCCCAATCTCCAGTTCTGTCGCCGAGGATGAGTGTACTTTATGAACACTCGCCTGCTTTCAGAGTAAGAGAGGTATGCAGTATGAATGCCCAGACAAAAAATAATATCTTCTCTACTCTTCAGAATCATCAAATCCAGATCAAGAACTTCGGCGTCAAAAAGTTGGGCTTGTTTGGCTCCTTTGTGCACCAGCAACAGGATGCCAACAGCGACATCGATGTCCTGGTGGAGTTCGAGCCAGATCGCAAAACCTTTGACAACTTTCTAAATGTTGCCTTGTTTTTGGAAGAGTTATTCGACCGGCCGGTCGAGCTAGTGCGGTTGCAGACCACGTACTCGGCTTTGTCATTCCGACCGGAGGGAGGAATCTCGGCCTGCTCACCGAAATCGATCCCTGTTTCTGCACTAGTTAGGAAGCTCTCAGCCCCTACATCGGCCCGCACATCCTGCGCGAGGTGGAATATGTCCCGCTCGACGATTGAATACCTGCGCCATATCCTCAATGAGACTGTATACTTGATGGCGCAAACGCAGAGGGTTACTCGCGATGGAGGATGCCACGTTGCAGCGAGCATTCGTGCGGAGCATCGAAATCATTGGTGAGGCGTCCAAGCGTATACCAGATGATTTCAAGCAAAAGCATAGCCATCTGGAATGGAGATCGATGGCCGGCATGCGCGACCGGTTAATCCATGGCTGTACTTGACCCCAATGTCAAGACCACGAACTGACGAAAATAAGATGGATCTGATAGACTGACCGCCATCTGTGCGGAGGATAGGGCAACGCTGGAGAGCGACCCGAGCGCCGCGCAGATGGCGAAGTGGTTGGGGCAGAGGTGGCCCGTCATCTCTGCCCTCTCGCACAACTTCAGTGGCGAGAGGTTGGTCGTGGCTGTTGTCCTCTGCAACCAGTTTGCCCAGGAAAGCGATAAACTCAAACCCCCGTGACCAGGCGACGCTGTTGAGAACGCGAGTGGCTGGCCGTTCTTGTTCGGCTGATGCGACAGGTCAGGCCCAGTAGACAGTTGCCGGCGTGCGGTAGCCGAGACTCTGGTGCGCGATCCTGGTTGTAGAAGACGAAGTACCGTTCAAGCCCCGCTGCCAGCGCTGGGGCTGTGGCATACCGATGTAGATAAATGTCTTCATACTTGAGTGAACGCCACAGGCGCTCCACAAAGATGTTGTCATATGCGCGCCCCCGACCATCCATGCTGATCCGAATGGCGGCGCGCTCCAGTCGAGTAGTGAAAGCCAGCGCCGTGAACTGGGCGCCCTGGTCGCTGTTGAAGATGTCCGGGCAACCTATTGTCAGCGCCGTCTCCAGTGCATCCAGGCAGAAGAGGCCATCCAGCGTGTTCGAGAGTTCCCAGGTCAGCACATAGCGACTGAACCAGTCCATGATGACGACCAGGTACATGAACCCTTGCGCCAGCGGCACATAGGTGATGTCGGTGGCCCATACCTGGTTGGGACGCTCGACCGGGAGATTGCGCAGCAGATAGGGATACTTCCGCAGCCCGGCATCCGCCACCGTTGTCCGTCGCCTGGGATAGATTGCTTGCAGCCCCATCACCTGCATCAACCGCTGCACCCGCTTGTGGTTGACTGTATACCCAGGCGTTGCAGATGCACCGTCATCCGCAGCCGGCCATAGAAGGGTGTCTTCAGATATTGCTCGTCGATACACCGCATCAACTCCAGGTTCAACGCCGTTTCCGACGCTGCACGATAATAGTAGCTGGCTCGATTCAGCCCCAGCAGTTCACACTGCCGCCGCACGCTGAGCGCCGGGCGTCCCGGTTCAACCAGGGCGCGCTTCGCCTCAACTGAACCCGGCAGCCTTTTTTTTCAGCCACTCAAGCTCCATCTTCAGGCGCCCAATCTGCTCATACAACTCGCTCTCCGTCCTGGTCGTCGGCTGACCCTTGGCTGCTGGCCGCCGCTCGAACAAACTGGCGCCCTCCGTCATCAGCGTCGCCTTCCATTCGCTTATCTGCGTCGGATGCACGCCGCTCTCGCTCGCCAACTGGCTCACTGTCGTTCCGTTCTTGGCTGCCTCCACCGCCATCCGAAACTTGTACTCCGGGCTGTACTGCTTGCGTTCCTTGCTCATTGTTTGTTCCCCTCCACCTGCTCTGTATCCCTGCGGTTCACTTTAGCACGTGGTCCAGTTCTTGGGGTCAATTATACGGTACTTCGGGGTGGATTACGAGACTGTTTGGGATGTTGCAACCAATAAAATCCCTGATCTGCACCAGATGGTTACAGCAATGATTGAAACAGAGGGTTAAAGAGGAGACAATGGTGACGGTAACGCTGGCTAGCATGCACGCCTGACCCGTTCGCCCGGTATACTTCAGAATGAGGTCGCTTCAAATGCCCAATCACTTTTTCCCTGACTTTGCCGGCTTCTGAGCCAAAGCGCTGCCTGCTGCGGATTTGGAAGCTTTGCTGGTGCGCCCGTCTTTCAGCACTTGTGAGGCTGCGGTGGCGACTTTCGGTGATGTGGTTTTTGCCGGTGCCTTGTGCTGCGACAGGGCACTGCCGGCTGCGCTCTTCGATTTCGCACCTGTCGATTTGGATTGCAAGGTTTTCGATGCTGCCTTGGCTGCTTTAGAGCTTGTCGCTTTCGCCTTTGCCATAATTCGTGGTCTCCTAGATTCCATTATTTAATACCGCGCAAGTTACTGTACCAGAGTATAGCACAGGCGTTCGCATGGTGCAAATAATCTTCCGTATTCGGTATGCGGATCTGTTCTTGGCACTACATATAGGGCTGGCGCTGCGTTGTCGAGCGAAGAGAAGTCTAGTTTAGGTCGGAGGCAACGCGCCGGTTCGTCCGAGCACTGTGGCCTACAATTCCCCCCGAAACGCCCGATCCAACGCCGCTGGCAGCATCGCTGCCAACTCCTCCTGCGCATTGGCTTGCTGTGCCCGCAAAGCCTCGATCTTAGCAAATAGTTCGCCAAACCATTGTTGTTGCTTGAAGTCCGGTACAGGCACTTCAAGCGCATCAAGCGCACCAATCCAAACGTGCGGTTGCGGCTGGCGCTGCCCAACAAGCATATTGTGCCGGGTTGACTAAACCTATATCTGGCAGTTGCGCCGGTAGTAGATTGGCCCTACATGAAGCTGTTGGAATGCCCAGTGCAAGCCTTATGGCTGGACCTCGGCATTTTGTTTCACCCAGTCTAGCCAACGTACAACAGTCGATGCACGGCGTAAAGGTGTACTACCGCTGAGGGAGGTGTTCTGCTCAATTGATTGCGCAATTTCTTTTTGATACGTGGACTCAAATTGAAATCCACGTTTCCGCCATTGCTCAAATGCAAAACGAAATACTGGGCGCTTTAACATTTGTTCAACCATGATTTGTGTACGCATGTTGAGCGATCTCGTACCGATGAAGAGTTGGCCGAGTTCCGTTACTACAAAACCATTCCCGCATCTGGCAAGAAATCCAAGATAGATGCCTGCGTTGGCATAATAATCCGCCTGGCGTTCATCAAATTCGAAAAATGACGCAATGTCTGTCCTCGTAGCTGGGCGCCGATCTGCCAGAGAAATGAGATCAACAACTTTATCTAAATCATTTGCCTGAGGAAATGGAACACATGGCTCTGGCTCTGCCACTGTCTGTTGTGTGAGCGTAGAGATTCTGATCCTTGTAGCAGGTGCTTCGTTGACAACAAAGCCCTGCGCTCGTTCAACGTAGAGATTGCCGAACTCTTCTTGAAAGCAAAACTGAAAGAAGTAGAACTTTCCATTTGTAAATACGAGAAAGATTGGAACGATGCGCTTGTGAGATCTGCTTGACCACTCCAGGAACGGGTAATATAGCTGTCAAATATGAAAATCATCCCGCCGATCAGTCTTGACTTCGATCAGATAGATGGCGTCGTGACTCTCATATCCACCATCAACTTCGATTTGCACACTGTTCACGTTTACTTGGTGATTTATATTTGGCAACCTGAACTGAAACCTGCCGCTAAATGTTCTTCCGCGGATCACCAGATTCAAGTCGTTGTCCCTAGTAAAGTTGTGTAGCAGTGACGAAACGAAAGCAAAGTCCAGTGCCTGAGATTCATTTAATCGTTGTATACCAGGAAACGCGTCAAAACGATTCAGATCTGTCTGTGAAGTATATCTATTAAGTTTGATCGGGTAAGCATCTTCGTCCAACCCAAAATAGGTTTTCTTCATTGGATCTTTGAAGATAATATATTTGCCGTTTTCCACTGGAAAAATGGTCAGTGAATGTTCCTTAAAAACTTCAGGACACTCGCGCCATGTATCGATCTTGGCCAATAAGCGTGGTTCGCGACCTGAAATTATCTTCATAGTCTCGGCAGTGACGTAGCTGTACCCTAGATTTGCAATCTCTTGAAAAGTTTCAGTTTTACTGAAAAAAGCTGCCCAGGCAGAACTATTCTTCGTCATAATTGGGTCTGTCGTAATTCGTAACCAGAATCTCGTTTATTCGCCCTCGCCCTTGCGCTACCGAATTGATCATGCGGCTGGCTGTAACACGATAGACATTAAACGAATCGTATAGATTATCGAAAAAGTCATCTGTGGGATCAACATTCGTCGGGTCCGAATTGCTGAGCATCATTTTCGCTTGTGTCTTCCGCGACATGCGTCGGTAAAAACTTGCCAATTCACGTTGGTCTTTGTCATCAAATTTATCTCTGGCATAAGAAGTGAAGCTGGATGTCTTGCTGATGGGACGATATGGCGGATCAAAATAGACAAACGAGCTGTCGTTGATGTGTGGCTCACAATCCTGAAAACTTCCAGTACTCAGCTTTGCCGTACTCAAGAGTTCTGATATATGCAAAATATTCTTTTCTTCAAAGATTACCGGGTTCACGTACCGTCCGAATGGGACATTGAAGTCGCCGGATGTGTTGACCCGATAGAGTCCATTAAAACAAGTCTTATTGAGGAAGATCATCAATGCAGCGCGTTCAATCCACGCGTCGGAAAAAACGCCAAAGTCGATTGTCCGTCGCTGAGAATTGTATTGTTCTCGGATTGCATAAAAATAGTCTAGTCTACCGTCTTCGTTTTGAGATAAATAATGACTTCGGAGCGAGGTGAGTGCTTCAATCAGCCTTTGTGGCGCGCGTTGTACTACTAAATAAACCAAAATGAGTTCTTCATTGATATCAAACAGATACGATTCGGTAATTGGATAGCTCTGAATTATATCGAGAAATACTGCTCCGCCGCCCAGAAATGGTTCGATATAACAACTTATGCTGCCTATTGCAAGCTCGGGCGGGTAATGTAGCCTGAATTGTGATAGTAGTTGAGATTTTCCGCCTGCCCATTTTAAGAATGGTCTGGCTTGATAGGGTTTTTGAGCGTCTGAGAAGTTAGCCATTTCGTAGTATTCGTCTCCTCCTCTGGCCTCCACCACTGCAATCGGCAGCGTCTCGGCTATAGCGCAGCCGATAGTCGGCATAGCTCGGCGCAAGCTGGCGGTGGCCGTCGCCCTGCAAGACGATCTGACCCGCCGTAATCGCATACTCCATGGTGAGGTGATGGCCGCCCCAGCCCGCTGCTTGCAGCGCGGGGGTGATCCGATGTAGTTTGGCGTCTTCTTCGGTATAGGACATGGCAGGGTGCTGTCTCGGATGGTGAAGTTTAGCTCCTGCTACTATACCCAATCCCGGCGGTGCGAGCAAACCTCCGGCAGGCCATTCGGGTGTACTTCCGGTTGGGGCGCCAACCAACACAACAGCGGATTCGAGGAAACAACGGATTTTGGGGCTTTCGCCCCGGAAGCAGCCAGGCTGCCAGCGAATCGAGCAAATCCGTTGCTTCCCAGAATCCGTTGTAGTTTTCCCTCTGCGCCCTTTGTGGCTTGGTGTGAGAAAACCAAATCCTGGCTCACACGAAGACACGGAGAACACAAAGCAAAGCAGTACAGTGCTTTTTCTTTGCGCCCTTTGTGGCTTGGTGTGAAAAAACCAGCATTTGATCTGTGAAGCGCTGCACAACCAGACAGTCAGCATCAACCTTTGTGGCGTTGGATCCGTTTCTTCTTGATTGCACCGAAGCGCCAAGAAGGGAATAGAGAAAAGTTTGTAACTCTTCAGCCGCATAAGAATAGAACGCGGATGACGCGGATCAGGCAGATAGCTGCGGATCAGATCAGCGAAAATCCGCCTGATCCGCGTCATCCGCGTGCCATCGGTTGAACGATGCTTGTCCCACCTGAATAGTTACGCCGAAGGAGGCAGATCATGGCAAAGCGCGTCACCGCCATCAACACCTATCGCACCCGCATCCAGCGCGGCCCCATCGTGGAGCCCACGGAGCTTGCCCACTTTGTCGCCGAGCGCGAGAATCTCAGCCCCTCCGACGTGACCCACGCGCTGCTGGCCATCGGCGACGCCGCGCTCTATCTGCTGCGCACCGGGCGCAGTGTGCGGCTGGCTGGGGTGGGGATGCTGACGCCCAGTGTGGATATGGCGGGAACCTTCTCGGCGCGGCTGGTCTTTGACCGCAAGCTGCTGCGCCACGCCCGGCCCGCGGGCAAGGCATTCCTGGGCGAGTTCAGCCACGCCGAGCATCGCCACAGAAGCCCCGACGAACTCGTGGCGCTGTGGAACGCCGAGCACCCGGACGATGCGGTGGAGGAGTAACCGGGACAGAGGGCTATTATCCACAGATGGCACAGATGGGAAAAGAGACATTTTGTTATTCTCTGTGTTGTCTGTGCAATTTGTGGATGCGAAGGGGCGAAAAAAAGGTATTGTAGGCCTCAATTTATTGTGATATACTTTCCCCAACTACAAACAAAACAATTAAATAAGATCTCCATGTATTTTGCAGAGTCTGAGATTTAAGGCGATGGCCGTCAATCCCTTTCGGTTGACTGGTTTTTTGCCTTCTTCTGGCTATGCACAGTATCTCAGCTTTGCAACCCTTTCGAATAACTCCCGGTTTGGTTATTTTACGAGTGGTTTCAAAAATCGGCTGCGTCTCAGATTTTTGGCGAGAACGTCCCGGCGCTGGTCACAGGATGCGCGCTTTGGTGAAAGCTCGTAACCAATGCCGGAAACGCACCAAAACTTGAGGCACGCTCTTAAGAATCTAAACCAGCGGCTTCTATTATTGTTAAATCACAGTCAATCGGCGTATATGCGGCAACTCAGATCGGTAGAATTGTTCTAAAAAGGATCGAAGCATGAGGCTTCGTGTGAAAATGGAGCATTTGTATGCAAGCAATGACCAGCCATGAGCGGTTCAAGCGCATGTTCGAGCACAGAGAGGCGGACCGTATTCCGATCATCGATGACCCCTGGGACGCCACCATCGAACGCTGGCAACGGGAGGGTATGCCCACCGACGTCAGTTATGTGGATTATTTTGATTTAGACCGCACTGCTATGATCCATGTCGACAATTCCCCTCAATACGAACGCAGGGTAGTGGAGGAAACAGACACCTATAGGACGGTCGTCAGCCACTGGGGCGTCACCCAGAAAACATGGAAACATGCGGCCTCCACCCCTCAATTTCTGGATTTTACCATCGTCGATCCTGACAAGTGGGTGGAAGCCAAGGCGCGCATGCAGCCTACGCCCGATCGAATTCCCTGGGATTATCTGCGGCAAAACTATCCAATTTGGAAAGAGCAGGGGTACTGGATCCGGGGAGCCCTCTGGTTCGGCTTTGATGTCACCCATTCCTGGATTGTGGGAACAGAGCGGCTGCTTTTCGCCCTGAGCGACAACCCAGAATGGTGTTCGGAAATGTTCTCTCACCTGCTCGAAGTCAATCTCAGCCTGCTCGATCTGGTCTGGGACGCGGGATATGAGTTCGACTCGGTCTTTTGGTGGGACGACATGGGGTACAAGCACAATCAGTTCTTCTCGCTGCGCATGTATCGTGAACTGCTCAAGCCTTTCCATCGACGTGCGATCGAGTGGGCGCATGAAAAAGGCATCAAGGCGCACCTGCATTCTTGTGGCGATATCAATGTGTTTGTGCCGGAACTTGTCGGCATGGGACTCGATGCGCTGAACCCGCTCGAAGTTAAGGCCGGTATGGTGTACTTGACCCCAATGTCAAGACCACGAACTGACGAAAATAAGATGGATCTGATAGACTGACCGCCATCTGTGCGGAGGATAGGGCAACGCTGGAGAGCGACCCGAGCGCCGCGCAGATGGCGAAGTGGTTGGGGCAGAGGTGGCCCGTCATCTCTGCCCTCTCGCACAACTTCAGTGGCGAGAGGTTGGTCGTGGCTGTTGTCCTCTGCAACCAGTTTGCCCAGGAAAGCGATAAACTCAAACCCCCCGTGACCAGGCGACGCTGTTGAGAACGCGAGTGGCTGGCCGTTCTTGTTCGGCTGATGCGACAGGTCAGGTCCAGTAGACAGTTGCCGGCGTGCGGTAGCCGAGACTCTGGTGCGGCCGATCCTGGTTGTAGAAGACGAAGTACCGTTCGCCCCGCTGCCAGCGCTGGGGCTGTGGCATACCGATGTAGATAAATGTCTTCATACTTGAGTGAACGCCACAGGCGCTCACAAAGATGTTGTCATATGCGCGCCCCCGACCATCCATGCTGATCCGAATGGCGGCGCGCTCCAGTCGAGTAGTGAAAGCCAGCGCCGTGAACTGGGCGCCCTGGTCGCTGTTGAAGATGTCCGGGCAACCTATTGTCAGCGCCGTCTCCAGTGCATCCAGGCAGAAGAGGCCATCCAGCGTGTTCGAGAGTTCCCAGGTCAGCACATAGCGACTGAACCAGTCCATGATGACGACCAGGTACATGAACCCTTGCGCCAGCGGCACATAGGTGATGTCGGTGGCCCATACCTGGTTGGGACGCTCGACCGGGAGATTGCGCAGCAGATAGGGATACTTCCGCAGCCCGGCATCCGCCACCGTTGTCCGTCGCCTGGGATAGATTGCTTGCAGCCCCATCACCTGCATCAACCGCTGCACCCGCTTGTGGTTGACTGTATACCCCAGGCGTTGCAGATGCACCGTCATCCGCAGCCGGCCATAGAAGGGTGTCTTCAGATATTGCTCGTCGATACACCGCATCAACTCCAGGTTCAACGCCGTTTCCGACGCTGCACGATAATAGTAGCTGGCCCGATTCAGCCCCAGCAGTTCACACTGCCGCCGCACGCTGAGCGCCGGGCGTCCCGGTTCAACCAGGGCGCTTCGCCTCAACTGAACCCGGCAGCCTTTTTTTCAGCCACTCAAGCTCCATCTTCAGGCGCCCAATCTGCTCATACAACTCGCTCTCCGTCCTGGTCGTCGGCTGACCCTTGGCTGCTGGCCGCCGCTCGAACAAACTGGCGCCCTCCGTCATCAGCGTCGCCTTCCATTCGCTTATCTGCGTCGGATGCACGCCGCTCTCGCTCGCCAACTGGCTCACTGTCGTTCCGTTCTTGGCTGCCTCCACCGCCATCCGAAACTTGTACTCCGGGCTGTACTGCTTGCGTTCCTTGCTCATTGTTTGTTCCCCTCCACCTGCTCTGTATCCCTGCGGTTCACTTTAGCACGTGGTCCAGTTCTTGGGGTCAATTATATGGATCCAACCCATCTCAAGAAGACTTACGGTAAGGATCTCGTGCTGCATGGCGGGATCAACGCCGTCCTGTGGGATCAACGCGAGGCTATCGAGGCAGAGATGCGCAGGGTAGTGCCTGTGGTCAAGGAGTCCGGCGGCTACATCTTCTCGTCGGATCACTCGGTGCCGTCGAGCGTGAGCCTGGAGGACTTTCGGCGCATTATCGAGTTGGCAAAGGAGTTGGGGACGTATTGAGGTTGACCCACCAAAATTGTCCTGATCGAGCAAAGTTGTTTATGTCGTATTTAACGTTTAGAAGCTTGACATGTGCTACTGAGGAGACGATCATGAGTACGAAAAGGATGAGTCGACGAGATTTCTTACGCGTATCAGGGATGAGTGTAGCTGGGTTGGCATTGGTTGCTTGCGCCGCACCGGTGGCGCCAGGCGCTTCATCAGGCGCAGAGAGTGCTCCGAGTGACGGCGTCACAGAGATCCGTCTTGGCACCTGGGGTGACACCACTGACAAGACTGTATAGGAGAGCATTGCAGCGTATATCTCCGAAATCAACCCCAAACTCAAAGTCACGGTCGAACAGTACCCTGGCGGCTATTATGAGAAAGTGCAGGCGAATTTCGCCGCTGGAACTCCGGCTGAGGTCATCTATTTCCAAGGATGGTCATGGCAACCCTTTGCCGATAAGGATCAACTGTCGGCGCTTGATGACTTTGTCAACCGTGACAGCGCTTCTGCTGCCTGGCCTGACATCCCCAACTACAACGACAACACCCTCTGGTATGGTAAACGCTACATGACGGTTGCCGACACCGGTTCTGTGGTTATGCTTTACAACAAGGATCTGTTCGACGCCGCCGAGATTCCACAACCGACCACGGGATGGACGTACGCCGACTTCCAAAATGCAGTCGAAAAGATCAGCGGTGAAAAAGATGGCGCCAAAACCTACGGATATGCCCAGGCAGGCGGCTGGAATGGCACCTATCTGCGCTCGCTGCACTGGATGCGTATGAATGGCGGCCTCGAATGGGATAGTATTGTAGAGCCTAAGCAATCAAAGTGGATGCAACCAGAGATTCTGGAAGGGCTACAGTACACGGTCGTCGATACCGTTGCCAAAGGTCTCTGTCCCAGCCCGGCCACAATTTCAGGCGGCGGCGTCTCGCTGGCTACGGGCAACGTGGGCATGGTGATGGAAGGCCCTTGGTACTTATCGTCGCTATTCGGCCCAGACGCAGCGGTTGAAGGAGGCATTAACTATGATGCAGTCGAGCCTCCTGTCGGCTCAACCGGCGCTGATGAGACGATTGCCGAAATCCATGGCCATGTGATGGCCAAGGCGGCGGCAGATCCGGATGCTGCATGGGAGGTCATGAAGGCAATCGTATCGGAAGAAGGTCAGAAACGTATTGCCGCCGGCGGTCGCATGTGTAGCACGCCGGAGTACATCGAGTCCCTTTGGGCGCCACTTGCCCAAGAAAAGTTCAACTTCAGCAATGCCAAGGCTTATGCTGACTCCATGCGCACGGGCCGCAACCCGATCATATCGGGCGCTGGGGCCAATTATGATGCAGTCGCCGGTCCCAGCACACCGTTGGCTGTGGCGTGGGACGCCATGTTGGCTGGCACAAGCGCAGAAGAAGCAATTGGTACAGCGCAACCGCTGCTGCAGAAGATCTTGGATGACTACTGGAGCAAGAAGGGCTAGTAGCACGTCAAAGCAACTAAGTGACAGTCACCTTGCAGGTGACTGTCACTTAGCCAACATAGTTTCTCTTCATCTTTTTGAAAAGAGACAGATATGACAGCGCTCCCTCAAAAGCGGAGAGGTCCGTCTGGTGTGAAACGCGCCGAATGGCGTGATGGATGGCTGTTCGCCATGCCATTCCTGATTGGCGTTGTGGTGTTCTGGCTGGGGCCCATGCTCTATTCATTGTTCCTGGTTACGCAGGACTGGGACATGTTGGGGCCGCCTCGATTCGTCGGTCTACTTAACATCACAAACGCGCTCAACGATCCTCTGGTTTCGAAATCCCTTTATAACACAGCTTTTTACACATTTATCGGCGTCCCATTGCAACTGCTCATCGCGCTCTTGCTCGCTCTGGCGTTGAACCAAAAGCTGCGCGGGCGGGCATTCTATCGCACCATCTTTTATCTGCCTGCGATCACGCCAGCGGTGGCCTTTGCCGTGGTCTGGATGCAGATATTCAATGCTGACTTTGGCGTCTTCAATAATATCTTGCGCGCGCTTGGCCTGCCGGGCGTCAACTGGCTTTTTAATCCAGATATTGCCAAGCCAGCGTTTATCCTCATGAGCCTGTGGACCGTAGGCCCTCAGATGGTGATATTTTTGGCCGGGTTGCAGGGCGTGCCGGTCGAGTTGCTTGAGGCAGCTGAGATCGATGGCGCCAACAGTTGGCAACGATTTTGGAGTGTATCCATCCCTCTGCTGTCTCCGGTCATTTTCTTCAACCTGGTGATAGGCATTATTGGCAGCTTCCAGGTCTTCAACAACGCGTTCATCATGACGAACGGCGGTCCACAAAATGCCACGCTCTTTGTCGTGCTCTATGTCTACTTGAATGGCTTTCGCTTTTTCAAGATGGGCTACGCCGCCACCTTAGCGTGGATGCTTTTCTGGATCATCATGATCTTTACAGCATTTCAATTTTTTGCTGGCAATCGGTGGGTCTACTATGAGGGCAAGGTCGACAAGGGAACAGAATGATGAGTGTAGAAACTGGCCCCAAAAACCAAAATTATGTTTCGGGAGGGAATCTTACCAAACGCGGTCGAACATTGGTTCAGCACTCGATCTTGCATGTCGTGTTGATCCTGGCAGGCATCACGTTCCTGATGCCCTTGCTCTGGATTGTTTCGACGTCTCTGAAAACTGCAGGCCAGGTCTTTATTATTCCTGTTGAATGGATCCCTTCAAACCCACAGTGGGCAAATTTCGTCGAGATATTCCAGATTCTGCCTTTGGCCACGTTCATCCGCAATACGTTCATTGTTACTGTGCTGGGAACGTTGGGAGCAGTGTGTAGTTCACTGATCGTGGGCTATAGTCTTGCGCGATTGCGTTGGCCTGGCCGAGACTATGTGTTTATGCTTCTGATTGCCACCATGATGCTCCCTTTTGTGGTCACATTGATTCCTACATTTATACTTTTTAAGTTTCTGGGTTGGCTCGACACTTTGCTGCCATTGTTCGTGCCGAGTTGGTTTGGGCAGGCGTTCTACATCTTCCTGATGCGTCAATTCATGATCGGCTTGCCTTTCGAGCTGGAAGAGGCAGCCCGCATCGATGGCGCGAGTACGTGGACAATTTTGATAAGAGTGATTGCTCCCTTATGTGGCCCGGCAATTGCTACAGTTGCGATCTTTGCTTTCCTGGCGCATTACAATGACTTCATGGGGCCTTTGATCTACCTAAGCACCAATGAAAGATTTACATTACCACTTGGTATTTATTGGTATCAGGGGCGTTATGGCACTTCGTGGCATCTTGTAATGGCTGTTTCGACAGTGGCGATCCTCCCCATGATTACGTTGTTCTTCTTAGCGCAAAGATACTTTACTCGCGGCATTACCTTAACAGGTCTCGCTGGACGTTAACGCACGAGAAATTCCATCACGGTAAGTGCGCACAGTCTATACCGAGGGACGCAATGCTTGGATTGAACTATAGACTGATATTGCCCGATCTACACGAGGTGCGGGCGTTCGCACGGCTATCGGCTAGAAACTGAGTTTTTTGGAAAAACTCAGTTTCTTCGGGTCGGTGGCAGATTGAACCAGGCTGCTTAAACACATCTGACTGCTGCCCGGCGTCGCCCCTCGTCCCTCCTGCCGGGCGCAATCCATGAGGGACAAACTTACAACGGATTTCGGGCAGGCACAGATTTAATCGGCTGGTTAGCACCCTGACTCCTTCCTGAATGAGGAGCCAAAATTTGTTGCTTCCTTGAATCCGCTGTAGTGTTGGTTGTTGCCCCACCTGTGCTACAATCGCGCATGAAACAAGGTTACTCTCCGCGTTGCTTTGCGTAGTTCCTCACCATCATCCCGGCGGCCGGGCGCATGCCGAGCGTGGCGTAAAAGGGCTGCAACTCAGCGTCGCAGAGCAGGTCGACCATGTAGAGGCTTGCCAGCCTCGCCAGCATTCGCTCCACCAACTGCCGGCCAATGCCTTGCCCTTGCCAGGCAGGCAGCACCTCCAGCAGCGGGATGTAGGCGCTCAGCACACCGTCGCTGATCGCCGTGATGAAGCCGACGACCTGCTGCGTGGCGTCGTCAACCGCCAGCACCACGGCGTCACTCTGCTGCAACAGACGCAGATGCGTCTCCGGCGTGGGTGGGGCGGGCCACCCCACAAAGAAACCTTTTAGCTGTTCCGGCGTAATGGGTTCAGTGGCGTCTAGCAGACGAATCATGGCGCGCACTCCTTTTTCCTTGTTCTGATCGTAGTACAGGTGGGCGTAATTCTACCAGCAAATTTGGTAGGGACAGGCCCCCGTGCCTGTCCGGCTTCCGGGCGCACACGGGGGCGCGCCCCTACCAGGCAACCAATGAGGTATTTTAGCCCGTGTGTAGTAGTCCTTTACGTAGGTCACGCTACCAGCGTGTGAGAAAACCAAATCTTGGCTCACACTAAGACACGAAGGACACAAAGAAATGCAGGGCTTTTCCTCTGTGATCTTTGCGCCTTCGTGTGAGAAAACCAAATCTTGGCTCACACCAAGACACGGAGGACACAAAGAAATGCAAGGCTTTTCCTCTGTGATCTTTGCGTCTTCGTGTGAGAAAACTAAAGTTTTGATGAGGAGCTTTTCTATGGATCAACCGATTATCGCGGCGGAAAGCGTGCAGAAATGGTTTCGCACCGGCAAGATCGAGGTGCACGCGCTGCGCGGCGTCGATGTCTCTGTGCCTGCCGGCGAGATGGTGGCAATTATGGGGCCGTCCGGCTGTGGCAAGACGACCTTGCTCAACTGTCTTTCCGGGCTGGATGATTTCGACCAGGGCGAGGTGTACATCGAGGGCGCACGGCTGCGCACGATGAGCGATAAGAAACGCACGAGCTATCGCGCCCAGCGCATGGGTTTCATCTTTCAAACGTTCAATCTGCTACCGGTGATTTCTGCGGTCGAAAATGTCGAATTGCCGCTGCTGGTGGCCGGCACGCGGCCCAGTGTGGCGCGCCGGCGTGCGCTGGAAGTGCTCGACCAGGTTGGCCTGGCCGACCGCGCCGAGCATCGCCCTGCGGAACTGTCGGGCGGGCAGCGCCAGCGCGTGACCATTGCGCGGGCGCTGGTCAACAACCCGGCCATCGTCTGGGCCGACGAACCGACCGGCTCGCTCGACAGTAAATCCGCCGACGACGTGCTGGCGCTGATGCGTGCGCTCAATGAGGAGCACGGGCAGACCTTCGTCATCGTGACGCACGACCCCGACATTGCCGCGGCCTGCGCCCGCGTCATTCAGATGAAGGATGGGCAAATTGTCTATGCTTGATAATTTATCGGTGGGCGCCATTGCCTTTTTAGTGGGCGCGGTCACTGCCATTCTGCTTTATCTGCTCTTTCTGTGGTGGCGCAACCCGGTGCTGATGAAGATCGGGCTGCGCAATTTGACGCGGCGTCCCGGCCAGTCGGTGCTCATTACCATCGGCTTGACGTTGAGCACGATCATTGTTATCAGCTCGCTGGGCGTGGGCGACACGCTGCGCTACTCCGTGCAGAAGCAGGCCGTCTCCGCGTACGGCAAGGTGGACGGATCATTGCGCCGCCGTTGCTCTCGCTGCTGGCGGGCATGGCAAATCCCAACGTCGACCCCGCACAGGCAGAGCAGGCGCAGACAACGATGGACAACCTGATGGAAGGCGGGTTGGACAGCGTGCTCGCGCTGGTGCAGGGCGGCCTGCCCAGCATCGGTGCGGATCGGCTGGCGCATCTGCGCACCGCCGCGGCTGAGGAGCCGCTGATCGATGGCGTCGCCGGCTCGATTGTCTTTCCAACGATAATCCGCAACGTCAGCACAGGGCAGAGCGAACCGCTCGGCTTTATTTTTGCCGTGGACGACGCCTTACGCCACCGACTTTGGCCTGACCAGCGTCGACGGCAAGCCCCTGACGATGGACGCGCTCCAACCTGGCGTCGGCAATATCTTTGTCCAGGCGAGCAATCTCTTTGCCGTCGTGCCCGCGCTGACAGAACAATTCGGCCAACTGCAAGCGGCGCTGCCGGGGACAGGCAGCGTGAGCAGCCTGGACGCGGTGCAGGCGTTGGCAGGGC
This sequence comes from Candidatus Caldilinea saccharophila, assembly GCA_016710365.1. Classification (GTDB taxonomy): domain Bacteria; phylum Chloroflexota; class Anaerolineae; order Caldilineales; family Caldilineaceae; genus Caldilinea; species Caldilinea saccharophila. The sequence goes on from JADJVW010000007.1 coordinate 103,858, forward strand.
TGGGCGCGCTCTTCACCACCGTAAACCCCGCCGCGCTGCCCGACGTCGCCATCAGCCTCGACACGCTCGACGGCTTGGGCGTCAATACCGCGCCGTTACGTGCGCTGGGCAAGGATAGCTTGACGCTCCAGGAGATCGCCGCGCTCTTGCAGTCGGTCGATCCGTCGACTCCCATGACGGACACGGTGTCGATCCCGCTGACGGGCGTCATCACCGGCACGCAGCCCGCCACCAGCGCAGCCGCGGCTTTGCAGATCGACCCCACCCAATTGAATGTGGCGGGCGCGGCCGGTTCGCTGGGCAGCCTTTCCACCGACCTGCTGCGTGTGATCAACCTGAACACGCTGGGCTACGAGCTGGACAACACGTTGGGTCGCTTCGGGCTGCAACTGCGCCAGGGCGACCTCTACCTCAATCGCTTGGGCGCGGAACGACTCAACGCCAGCACCGGCGACCTGGTCGAGATCTATATCGGCCCGTTGCCGGTGCGTTTCCGCGTGCGCGCGGTCGTGGATCAGGCCGGCCCGCTCAGTGCGCTGACGCCGGTGGTGATGTTGCGGCTGGACGAGGCGCAGCAACTGCTCTTTATGCCGGATAAGGTGAACTCGGTGCTGATCTCCAACCTGGGCGATGAGATGAGCAGCATGGAGCACACCGCCGCGGTGAGCAAGCGGCTGCGCGTGCTGGCGCTTGACGACGCGGCGGTGGCGACGCTGGCCGGCATCCTGGCGCGGCCCGATATGCAGGCAACGTTGCAGGCGCTCAGCGTCGACCTGCCCGACGCCGGCGAGGTGCGCCTCGATGACGAGGAGGACGTGCCGCCGATGCTGGCCGGCATCATCGAGAATGTGCTGAGCGCGTTCAACATCGAACAGATGTCGCGACAGGATGCCGAAGGGTTGCTGGCCGCGAGCGCGGCTGGCGTTGATACGCCCGCGCTGCGTGAGTTGCTGGCGCGGCCCACCGTGCGCGAATGGCTGCTCATGCTGGAAGCGCCGGACGCGGTCAGCCGCGAATTTGCCACGGCCGTCGCCAATCTCAACCAGTTCGAGCAGATCGAGCCGCTCAACAAGACGACCATTGTCTCGGCAGCCAATGTGGGCGGCGGTATTTTCTCCACGATCTTCAGCATCTTCGGCGTCTTCTCGATCCTGGCCGCCATTCTGCTGATCGTGCTGATCTTCGTGATGCTGGCCGCGGAGCGGCGCATCGAGATCGGCATTTCCCGTGCGGTCGGCGTGCAACGCAGCCAGATCGTACAGTCCTTCATGGCGGAAGGCATGGTCTACAACCTGCTGGCCGCGGCGTTGGGGGTGCTGCTCGGCATCGGCATTACCTTTGCCATGACGCAGTTTATCGGCCGCCTCTTCAACGACCTGACCGGGACGATCAACGCCCAGGCCGGCGGCATCTTTGGCGTGAGTTTCAACATCTCGTGGGAGTCGGTGGTGATGGCCTATTGCACCGGCGTGCTGATCACCTGGCTGGCGATGACGCTCTCCTCGTGGCGCGTGACGCGCATGAATATCGCCACGGCCATCCGCGGCCTGTCGGATGAAGCGGAGGCGAAACGGCGTTCGTGGTTTGCCAATGCCGTGAGCTGGCTGTGGCCGCTCGTGGTGCTGGGTGCGGGCGGCTATCTGCTCACGCAGGCGTTGGCGACCAACTCGCTCAGCCTGATCATGATCGCGGCGACGATGCTGCTCTACGGCCTTACCGTGCTCGTCGGCCGTGTGCTGGAGTTGACGCCGATCCGCAACGAGACCGGCTACCGCATCGTCTACACGCTGTTGGGGCTGGGGCTGCTGGGCATCTGGACGCCGCCCTGGTACGCGCTGGCGCCGCAGTGGTTCCCGGATCGCTTCACCTGGGATCCGACGCAGGCGCCCACGGTCTTCACCATCGGCGGCCCGATGATCATCGTCGGCGCCATCTTGGTGGTCATGTTCAACGCCAACCTGCTCAGCGCAGTCCTGAGCGCGATTCTGGGCTTTGTGCCGTCGTTGCGCCCGGTGCTGCGCACGGCCATTGCCTACCCGCTCAGCAGCCGCTTCCGCACCGGCATGACGATGGTGCTCTTTGCCATGATCATGGCGACGGTGGTGGTGATGGCGGTGGTCATCAACACCACGCAATCGCTGACGCGGCTCGACGACCGCCAGACCGCGGGTTTCGAGATCGAGGTGTCGTCAACGCTGCTCAGCTTCTTCAATCCGGTGGAAAATTTCCCGGTCGCGCTGGCTGATCTACCCGCCGACTCGGTGGCAGCGCAAGTCGCCGCGGTCGGCTTGGTGACCGAGCAGGCGCTGGAAGGGCGGCTCGACGGCGGCACCGGCGACTTCGCACGCGCCAGCCTGGCCGGCGTCAACGCTGGCTACGTCGAAGCTGCGCAGACAGTCTATCATCTGCGCAGCCGTGCGCCCGGCTTTGCCGACGACGCCGCGGTGTGGGAGGCGCTCCTGACGCGCGACGATGTCGTGATTGCCCGTCCGGAGCTTTTCCGTGCGCCGCCGTCGCCGCTCTTTGGCCCGCCGCCGGATGAAGAAGCAGATGGCGGCCCCATCATTATCGGCGGAGACGCCACGGCCAGGCAGGGGCCGCGCAGCCGGCGTGACGAGTTTCGCGGCCCGCGCCTCTCCATTGAGGAGCACAGCCAGGGCAGCGCTTTGCCTGAACTCTATCTGACCCTGGCCGCGGATGGCGCGGATGGCGTGCGGCGGACGCAGCGCGTGCAGGTTATCGGCGTGCTGGAAGAGGAAGCCAACCTCGTCGATTCAACCTTGATCGGCAGCGAAGCCACGCTGGCCAGCCTGCGCAGCATCCCGGTGATCGGCGACAACATCTATGTCAAGGTGAACGAAGGGCTGGATGTGCGCGCGGTGGCAGGCGAGATCGAGCGCACCTTTGTGTCGAGCGGACTGGATGCGGTGGTGCTGGCGGATAGCTACGCCCAACGCCAGCGGCTGACCGGCGGCGCGTTGCAGCTTCTGCAAGGCTTCATGGCGCTGGGGCTGCTCGTCGGCATTGCTGCGCTGGGCGTCATCTCGACGCGCTCGGTTTACGAGCGTCGCCAGCAAATCGGCATGTTGCGGGCGCTCGGTTATCAACGCAGCATGGTGGGCGTAAGTTTCCTGATTGAGTCGAGCTTTGTTTCGATCACCGGGTTGCTGATCGGCGCCATCACCGGTGTTGTGCTGGGCGACAACCTGGTGCTGGCCTTCTTCCCGCAGATCGGCGAGGCTGCGGTCAGCACCCCCTGGCTGCAGATTGGCCTGGTCGTGCTGGCCGCCTATCTCTTCTCGCTGCTGACGACCATCGCGCCGGCGTGGCAGGCGTCACGCATCTATCCGGCGGATGCGCTGCGCTACGAATAAAGCCACGAAAAGCCGCGGTGAGCACGGGAATTCCTCCGTGTTCACCGCGGCGCGCGTCCGCAGCAACTTACCCACGCCGCAGTCAGCGTTGCACCATAAGCCCACCAGACGCCACAACCGGCCGGCTCACGGGCTGACGTACAGATACCAGAAGTGCTCGCGCGGGAAGATCGGCTCCAGCCGGCTGTCCCACACAAACGACGCAGACTGCACGATCAGGCGAATGCGGTCATCGACGCGCTTGAGTTGCCCCTTTAATTCAGGCGCGAAATCCTCAGCCAGCTCATCGACCATCACCGCAATGCGCTGGCGATTCCGAATCTCGTAGGGATATTCGGCGCGCGCCCGCTTGGGATCGCCGGCCACGTCGTCGAGAAACCAATTGAGGCTATCAATACGCGCCTTGATCTCACGTGTGAGCAGGTCATGAAAGCGCGTACGCAGGCTGTACGCGGTGGTGCGCGCCTGCAACGCCAGGTCTTTGGCGCGCGACCGCTGCTCGACCGGCAACTCTTCCCCCTCGCCCTCCAGACGGAAGATGCGCGTGAGCAGATCGCCGCCAGACATCTGCACCTGCTGCACCCCGGATGGCGTCGCCACGCGCAAGGTGCGATAGACTTCCCCTTTTACGATATAATCTTCCAGCTCCTCGACTTCCGCGGCCAACACCGCCAGATCGATCGCCGGTGATTCAGGCAGAACATGGCTTCCTTGTGACATTTAGATGCTCCTTTCACCATTTATGGTGTACGTGGGGTCGCACGTAGGTGTCGTAGAGGACGCGAATCACCTCCATTTCGCTGCGTTCAATCGGCCCAAGTTCGGAGGCGGCGCAGTTGTCAGCCACCTGATCAGGGCGCTTGGCGCCAGGGATCGTGCAAGTGACGGCGTCGAACATCAAAATCCAGCGCAACGCAAACTGCGCCATCGTGGCGCCTGGTGGAACCAATGGCTTCAACCCTTCCAGCGCGTCGAAGGCGGCATTGAGCGGCACGCCGCTAAAGATCTCGCCGACATCGAACGCTTCGCCGTGACGATTGAAATTGCGATGATCATCCGCGGCAAAGGTGGTGGCGGGCGTGATCTTGCCCGTCAACAAACCGCTCGCCAGCGGCACACGCGCCAGAACCCCGATCTGCTTGCCCACCGCGGTGCGGAAGAATGCGTCGGCCGGCTTCTGGCGAAAGATATTGAAGATGATCTGCACCGTCTTTACGTTGGGATGCTCGACCGCCCTCACCGCTTCATCAACGGTTTCGACGCTGACGCCGTAGTTGCGCACTTTGCCCTCTTGCACCAGGCGGTCGAGCGCGGCAAAGACTTCGGGCTGATCATAGACTTCGCTGGGCGGGCAATGCAGTTGGAGAAGGTCGAGACCGTCTGTCTCCAAATTTTGCAGGCTGCGCTCCACAAAACCGCGCAGGTTTTCGTAAGTATAGCCGGCGGCAACATGCGGGTTGAGCCGGCGTCCGGCCTTGGTCGCCACAAAAATCTGGTCCGTGGGTCGTTCGCGCTTGAGTTGGGCGATCAAGCGCTCGCTGCGCCCGTCGCCGTAAACATCCGCCGTGTCGATAAAGTTTACACCTTCATCGACCGCTTTATGGAGCGCGGCCATCGACTGCCTCGTCGTCGACTTCACCCCAACTGCCGCCGATCGCCCATGCACCAAAGCTGACTTCGGCGACATTCATCCCAGTCTTACCCAGTGGTCGGTATTTCATGGCAACCTCTTAAGTCTTGAATTGTGAATGGTGACTTATGAATTGTGAATTGTGAAGCAGGAATGCATAATGCTTGCTCGGCTCGAAAATTGTACGCCGCAGCTACATCAACTCCGCCGTGTCCATCCAGATCGTGACCGGGCCGTCATTGACCAGCGCAACTTCCATGTGCGCCTGAAAAACGCCCTGCTCAACTGCCACCCCCGCAGCCGCCAGCGCCTGACAGAAATGGTGATAGAGCGGCTCGGCTTGTTCGGGCCGAGCCGCCTCGATAAAGCTTGGGCGGCGGCCTTTGCGCATATCACTATAGAGCGTAAACTGGCTCACGGCAAGGATGGCGCCGCCAATGTCGGGCAAGGCAAGGTTCATTTTACCATCACCGTCTTCGAAGACGCGCAGCCCCACGATCTTGCGCGCCAGATAGTGAGCCTCTGCCTCGCCGTCGCTGTGCGTAATGCCGACAAGCACCAAAAACCCGCGTCCGATCTGCCCGGCGACCTGGCCGTCAACCGTTACCTGCGCCGAACTCACCCGTTGAATTACTGCCCGCATAGGATTGCTTCCTTTCCTTGAGAAAATATCTTGCGTGCGTTCCGCCCCCGTCCCGTCCTTTTGCCGACTTTACAAACAGAACAGACGTTCGTATAATGAATGAATGAATTTCCGGACCGTGCCAGACCCGATTCAGAAGCTTTCGCTGCTCGACGACGCCACGCGCTTCGAGCCTGCGGGCGATCAACCTGTCGCCGAACGCGCAGCCGCGGCATCGCGCCCCCCTAAACCGCTGCCTTGCATCTCTGAGGTGTCCACGCCTACTGGCAAGAAACCGATGCTCAAAGCGATGATGACGACCGCGTGTGAGCGCAACTGCTTTTACTGTCCTTTTCGCGCCGGACGCAGCAAGACGCCACGCATCACCTACACGCCGGATGAAATGGCTAAGACCTATGATACCATCCAGCGCGCGGGTTTGGTGGAAGGTCTTTTCCTCTCGTCAGGCATCATCAAGGGCGGCGTCACCACGCAGGATAAAATTCTCGACGCCGCCGAGATCCTCCGCAAGCATTACAACTACCGCGGCTTTATTCATCTCAAGGTGATGCCCGGCGCCGAGTACGACCAGGTGCGCCGCGCCATGCAGCTTGCCGACCGCGCCTCGATCAACCTTGAAGGCGCCACTGCGGAGCGGCTGGCCGCGCTGGCGCCCAAGAAGGATTTCTGGAACGAACTCTTCCTGCGCCTGCAATGGATCAGCGAACTGCGACGCAAGGAGGGGCTGCGCGCCAGCGTCGTGACTCAGTTCGTCGTCGGCGCGGTCGGCGACACCGACCTGGAGTTGCTGCACACCAGCGATCATCTTTACAACCAGTTAGGGCTGCGCCGCACCTACTTTATGGCCTTCCACCCGGTCAGCCAGACGCCCTTCGAGTCGCTGACGCCCGTTTCACAGCAGCGTGAGTTTCGTCTCTATCAGGCCAGCTTCCTGTTGCGCGACTACGGCTGGAATCTGGAGGATATGCCGTTCCTGCGCGACGGCAATCTGCCACTCGACATCGACCCCAAACTGGCATGGGCAAAGGAAAACCTCACTGAGACGCCGGTCGAAGTCAACCGGGCTGACCGTGGCGAACTGCTGCGCGTGCCTGGTATCGGCCCCAAAACCGCCGACGCCATCGTAGCGACCCGTCGCCGCCAGCGCATCCGCGAGCCGGGTCATTTGCGTGCGTTGGGTCTACGCGACGTCGGCAAAGCCACACCCTACCTGCTACTCGACGGCAAAATGGCGGCGCGCCAGATGAGCCTATTTTGAGGGAGAGAGACGGCAAAGCGCACCTTCCCGCCTCCTCCATTCGCTGGCATCGGCTTTATGCAAACATCTCCATCTGCACTATAATGCTGGTCTATTGTTTGTAACGGCTTGCATCCGATTGCGCGAAATTGCGCCGCCGGACTATCCAGCGAGTTTAGCCAGCTTATGCCTTCGCCACTGTCTGCGCCACGATCCAACCTGCCTGTCCCCTCCACCTACGATCCTGTCGCGGCGCGCGTGCGTGGCTTTGGCGCGACGGTCTTTGCCGAGTTCACAGCGCTGGCCAACGCCACCGGCGCCGTCAATCTGGGCCAGGGATTTCCTAATTTCAGCGCGCCGGACTTTGTCAAAGAGGCGGCGCGTGCGGCCATTGCCGGCGACTTCAACCAATACGCACGCAGCGCGGGCCATCCACGCCTGGTGCAGGCGCTGGCGCAGGTTTACGGCGCGCATTTTGGGCGCACACTCGATCCCATGACGGAAATCGTCGTCACCGTCGGCGCCACCGAAGGCATCTTCGCCACGGTGCAGGCGCTGGTCGATCCGGGCGACGAGGTCATTCTGCTCGAACCCTTCTACGACAGCTACCCGGCGGCGGTGACGATGGCGGGCGGCGTCCCGGTTTACGTGCCGCTGCGCGCGCCGGCCGGCAGTCGCCGCGCGGCGGACTGGACGCTCGACATCGACGAGTTGGTGGCAGCCATCACGCCGCGCACCAAGCTCCTGATTCTGAACACGCCGTCCAATCCGCTAGGCAAGGTCTTCCATCGCGCCGAACTTGCCAAGCTGGCCGAAGTTGTCTGTCGTCTCAACCTGACCGTGCTGAGCGACGAGGTTTACGAGTGGATGGTCTATCCGCCTGTCGAGCACGTGCGCATCGCCACCCTGCCTGGCATGTGGGAGCGCACGGTGACGTTGGGCAGCGCGGGCAAAACCTTCTCGGTCACCGGCTGGAAGATCGGCTGGGCCATTGCACCGCGCCCGCTGGCCGCGGCCATCCTCATGGCGCATCAGTGGATTCCTTTTGCCGTCAGCACCCCGCTGCAGGAAGCCGTTGCCGTAGCGCTGGAAGATGCCGCACCGCGCGACTACTTCCGCTGGCTGAGCGATATGTATCTGGCGAAGCGCGACCGGCTCATCAGTGTGCTGGAAGAGGTGGGACTGGCCCCGATGACGCCTGACGGCTCCTATTTCATCATCGTCGATACACGGGCGCTTCCTGTGCCGGTGACGCCGGGCGAACGCCGCGACGTTGCCGTATGTCGCTGGCTGACTCAGACCATCGGCGTCGCCGCCATCCCGCCCAGCCCGTTCTACAGCGAGGCCCATCAGCACCTGACGGACAACCTGGCGCGCTTCACCTTTTGCAAGACCGATGAAATGCTGGCAGAAGCCGCCAGACGGCTCCAAACCATCAAACGCGTGCGATAAACTGTGCGACAAACCGTGCGATCAACACTGACAAAAAGATCGGAAGCTTCATCATGAAACTCTTAGTAACACAAGGCAACATCGCTGAGCAGACGGCAGATTGCATCATCGTCAATTTATTTGAAGGAGTCACCATGCCAGGCGGCGCGACAGGCGCGGTCGACGCTGCGTTAGGCGGCGCGATCGCCAGGCTGATCGCGTCTGGCGATTTCGACGGCAAAGCGGGCGCGACCGCGCTGCTCTACACAGATGGCAAGCTCCCGGCCAGCCGCGTGTTGATCGTCGGGCTGGGCAAGGCGGATGCATTCGACGCGCGTGCGGCGCGCAAAGCCGCGGCGACCGCCTACAAAGCGCTGGCGAAGATCAAGGGCGTCAAGCACTACGCCACCATCGTGCACGGCGCGGGGATAGGCGGACATAACGCCACCGACGCCGCGCAGGTGTTGGCGGAAGGCACGTTGCTGGCAAGCTATCGCGCGCCGAATTATAAGCGTGAAGCGCCCGAAAACGGCCCCGCCCTGTGCACTGTGGTGGAGCAAGACGCAAGCCGCCTGGCCAACATCGAGGCCGGCGTGCGGCGTGGCGAGAGCATCGCCGCGGGCGTCAACCTGGCGCGCGACCTCTCGAACGAACCGCCGAATGTGCTCTATCCGGTGGCAATGGCGCGGCGTGCGCAGACGATGGCCGCCGACGCCGGTTTGCACTGCACTATCCTCGGCGAGGACGCCATGCGCGAGCTGGAGATGAATATCCTGCTGGCCGTCAGCCGCGGCAGCGTCAACGAAGCGCAACTGGTCGTGCTCGAACATGCTCCGGCCGGCAGCGAAACAGAGGCGCCGCTGGTGCTGGTCGGCAAAGGCATCACCTTCGACACCGGCGGCATCAGCATCAAGCCATCCGAGCGCATGGAAGAGATGAAGCACGACATGAGCGGTGCGGCCGCCGTGGTCGGCGCCATGCAGGCCATCGCCCGGCTCGGCATGGCGCGCCGCGTGATCGGCGTGGCCGCGTGCGTCGAAAACATGCCGGACGGCAACGCTTTCCGTCCCGGCGACATCCTGACCGGCATGACCGGCAAGAGCACCGAAATCCTCAGCACCGACGCCGAGGGCCGCCTGATCCTGGCCGATGCGTTGGCGTACGTGGCCCGCTTCAGCCCTAAAGCCGTCGTCGATCTGGCGACGCTCACCGGCGCCATCGGTGTAGCGCTGGGGCAGCAAGCCGCGGGTCTCTTCAGCAACAACGACGATCTCCAGAACGCGCTGATGGCCGCCTCGAACGAAAGCGGCGAACGGCTGTGGCCCATGCCGATGTGGGATGAATACAAAGACGCGATCAAGGGCGACATGGGCGAGGTCAAGAATTCCGGCGGGCGCGCGGGCGGCGTTTCGACCAGCGCCAAATTTATCGAGCACTTCATCGAGGAGTATCCGTGGGCGCATCTCGACATCGCCAATGTCGCCTGGGCGACGACCGAGCGCGACGCGCTGACGCCTAAAGGCGCCACCGGGTTTGGCGTGCGCTTGTTGGTCGATCTGGCCGAGGCGTATTGAGCAGCAACCGGGGGGAAACGCCGATGCATCTGCGCAGCACAACGCCGAAACGGTTTTATCTGGGGCGCGCCATCACTCTCTTGACGGCAGGTGTGATGGCGCTGACCCCGCTCTCAGTGCAGGCAGCCGCGGCGCAACAGGAGACGGCAGCCACGCCCAGCCTCTGGCCGCTGCTGTTGACGTTGCTGGCGGCGGCCTTCGTGGTGGAACGCTTGATGGAGCTGCTCTGGAATTATCTGGAGTGGATTCTGCTCAACACCAAACGGCTGCACGCCACCGATCTCAAGTCCTCCGCCTATGTCAAGTTCAAGAGCGGGACTTGTGTGCTGCTTGGCGCCATCGCCGGCGTGGGCATTGCCGGACTTTTTACGCTGCATCTGTTGGCGGCGCTGCAGCCGTGGGCGCTCGGCTTTATCGGGCCAATTCCAGCCAACTGGGATGTGGTGCTGTCGGGGATGGTAGTGGGGGTGCTGGCCAAGCCGATCCACGATGGAATCGGCATCTTTGCGGGTCTGCGCAACTTCCTCGACGGCGCCGCGGTGCGTCAGCGCGAAGAAGCAGGCGCGGCGCTGGCGGACGGCGTGCTCAAGCTGGCGCAGAGCGACGCGCAGAGCATGATCGAGGTGCCAGGCATGGGGCCAACCCGCCTGTCAGGCGCCTACGAGGGTGAAGAGACAACCATTGCCGACGCCGAGCGCTCGCCAACCGATCGGTACATCGAAATTCTTCACAACCGGACGTCGATGTAGGACATACGCAAAATTCTAGTCGGGCTGTTGCCAGTCTTCGCGAGAGATTCCTGCTTGTTTCAGAAGTCGTATTAGCAGATCGACGCTGATGATGCTGCGATGTGGATTGGGCAGGATCAGCCGGCTGTTGTCACGCAGCATGAACTCGTGGCGACCGCCTGAATACGTCCCTTCAAATCCCATGAGGCGCAACCGCTCAATAAAGTCGCGTCGTGAAATTGGCCCAAGCCGCTGACTCATCAAGCTGCCAACAGTTTGGAGGGAGAAATGACCCTATCACCTAATGGTGGGATGGAAAGACCTTGGGTCAGACTGAATAAAAGCCAGTCCTCTAAGGCGTTGACCAGATTTCGCCGACAATTTTCCAAGGTGGAGCCTGTAGCCCAGACGCCCGGCAGATCAACTATTTCACCGTAGTATGGCTCTTCATCCTCAATAATTTCATAGGAGGCCCTGTTAAGGGCTTCCTGAATATACTCTGTCAGCATAAGTCTCCCCCAGATCAGAAAGCACGCACTGCCCAACTGAATTTATACAATACAGGCATTATACGTATCCAATTCAACTGGTCAACCGGCCCCGCCGTCTTGCCCGAATGCGTTCCAGAAATTCGGCGCCCCAGCAATGTATCGGGGTGATAGCCAGACCTACGGGGCTGAGCGGGAAAATTCTGTAAGCAATGCTTCACCCACCGCGGCCACGGTGCGCTCGATATCAACCGCGGTGATGGGATAATGGGTCACGGCGCGCAGCCGCTGTGAGGCCGTGGGATTGACCAGCACACCGACCGCGGCCAGCGCAGTGGAAAGTTGCGCCGCACGCCAGCCCGGTTTCACCACGTCGAAGTAAACGATGTTGGTCTGCACGCTCGCCGGGTCAAGTCGGATGCCGTCGATGGCAGCCAGGCCATGCGCCAGCCGTCTGGCGTGCGCGTGATCCTCCGCCAGCCGCTCCACCATTTCTTCCAGCGCGACCAGTGCGGCCGCAGCCAGCACGCCGGCTTGCCGCATCCCGCCGCCTACCTGCTTGCGCATCCGCCGCGCCCGCCGGATAAACTCCTGCGAGCCGGCCACCGCGGAGCCAACCGGCGCGGCCAGCCCCTTGCTAAAGCAGACGCTGACGCTGTCCGCGGTCGCGACCAGACGTGCAGGTGACACGCCGAGCGCGACCGCGGCGTTCCACAGGCGGGCGCCATCCACGTGCAACTTCAGCCCGTGCGCCTGCGCCAGCGCGCCCACAGCCTCCATATAGTCTGGTGTGAGAACGCTGCCGCCGCAACGATTCTGCGTGTTTTCCAACGCAATCAGCCGCGTGATCGGGTAGTGCTCGTTGTCGCTGCGAATGGCGTCTTCGATCTGCTGCACGTCGAGCGTGCCATCTGGTCGATTGGGCAGGGTGCGCGGGTGGACGCCCCCCACTGCGGCTGCACCGCCCTGCTCGTAATGAAAGATGTGCGACTGATCGCCCAGGATCATTTCATCGCCGCGGCCGCAATGGCTGAGCACGGCAATGAGATTGCCCATCGTGCCGCTCGGTACAAAAAGCGCCGCTTCCTTGCCCAGGCGCGCGGCCACCATTTCCTCCAGCCGGTTGATGGTGGGATCTTCGCCATAGACATCATCGCCGACCAGGGCCGCAGCCATCGCCTGGCGCATGGCCGGGGTGGGCTGCGTCACGGTGTCGCTGCGCAGATCAATGGGAAAAGCAGTGGGCAGATCAATGGTTGAATGCATAAGTTCCTCAGTTCTGTCCTGCTAAATATGCTTCCATGGCCGCAAACAGCCGCTCCAGATCGCTGTCCTGCACTTCGCCCATGTGCGCAATGCGAAAGGCTTTGTCCTTATAATCGCCATAGCCATTGGAGATTTCCATGTCGTGGCGCGCTAGATAAGCGTTGAGCAACTTTACGCTGACCCCGCGCGTGTTGGTGACCGTCGTGACGGTCGGCGACGCGTAGCCAGCTTCCGCCATCAGGTCGAAGCCGTTGGCAAGCGCCCACCCCCGCGTGCGCTCGGCCAGGCGTGCGTGACGGGCAAAGCGCGCCTCCACCCCTTCCTCGAAGATGCGATCCAGTTGCACGCTCAGGCTGCGCATCAGCGAAATGGCCGGCGTGGCGGGCGTGGTGTTCTTCTGGAGCGCCTTCTCCAGCGTCAGAAAATCAAAATACCAGCCGCGCCCCTTCACGGTCGCGGCCTTCGCCAAGGCGCGATCGCTGACCGCACAGAACGACAGACCCGGCGGCAGCGCCAGCGCCTTCTGCGACGACGTTAGCAGCACGTCCAGCCCCCACGCGTCCGTCTCGATGCGCACGCCGCTGAACGAAGAGACGGCATCGACCAGGAGCAGAGTCGCCGGGCTGAGGCGGCGCACGACCGCGGCGATCTCCTGCACCGGGCTCATTACGCCCGTGCTGGTTTCATTGTGCACCACGGTGATGGCATCGACCGGGCCGGCGGCCAACGCCTGGCTGAGTGCGGCCTCGACCTGCGCGGGTTTGACCGCGGTGTTCCAGGGTATATCCACGCGCACGACCTGCTTGTCGCAGCCAACCGCCACGTCATGCCAGCGCTGGCTGAAGGCGCCGTTGACAAAGGCCACCACGCGGCCCGGTGCGAGGTTTCGTATCGCCGCTTCTTGCAGCCCGGTGCCCGACGCCGCGACGATGTAGACGCGCGCCGCGGTGTAGAAGAGTGTGCGCAACTGTGCTTCACATTTGGCAAAGAGCGCCTCGAACTCGTCGCTGCGATGGCCGATCATCGGCGCAGTTTGGGCGGCCAATACTGCGGGGGCAACATCGGTGGGGCCGGGGATGAAAAGCCGCTGACGGCGCTCGGCCGATGATGCGTCCGGGCTGACCCGCTCTGAAATTTGCTCGTGCACGATGCGATCCTTTGACATGATGGTCGCCGCTTTAACACTGGCGACGTGTGGAGGGAGTTAGCAATCCAAGCTCGCATTGTGCCATTATTCTGTAGGGGGCGCAAACCGCAGGGCATATTGTCACATTCACACTTGGGCAAAAGGCGTTACCTTGACACGGGAGATGTTTGGCGGGAAAGGAAAGGCCATGCTATACTGCGCGCATAATGATTGTAGGTAAAACGTGACGTTTCCACACAAATACTGACCGATTGCGCCGGCAGTTGCGCATACAGTTGCACCGACATTTTTAACCAATGGGTTTCCCCGTCCGAATTTACCATCCAATTGGATATCCAGAAGTCGTCTCGCCCCCGATGCATTGACTGACCAAAGATAGAGAGACAAGAGCGCTTGATTCGCCTGCGTTATACCTCACGATATGTTTTGGCGGTTAGCTTTTGGGTTGCCGCCACCCTATTGGGGGCGTGCGCCCAAGCGACAGCATCGCCGGTTGCCCAGGCGCTCCCGCCTCAGACGGCGTTGGTGCAAACCATTGAAGTTGAGGTGACGCGCGTCGTTTATCGCGAAACTCTGGTGACGCCGACGCCTGCTCCGCTTGTTCCTTGCAGCCCTGAGAGATTGACCGATAGTGCAGAAGTCGTCATTGGCGCGCTGCTCCCGCTCTCGACGCCGGGGGCGTGGATGCGCTCCGCCAACATGCAGTCGGGGCTCAACCTTGCGCTGGAGCGGCTGAATATGGGCGGCGTCGCCGGCGTTCCCGCCCGGCTTGTCCTCTACGATACGGGCGACGACCCGGCGCGTTCGGCGCAGATGGCCGAACAGTTGATCGCGCGCGATTGCGCTGTCGGCTTGATTGTCGGGCTGGGGGATGCCGCCAGCCAGGCCGTGGTCGAGGTTGCCGAGCGCTTTCGCAAGCCAACTTTGCTCATCGACGCCTCCGATCCTGCACTTACTGCAAACCAACCAGAGGCAACTTTCCGGTTGGCGCCGACGCTGCCCATGATGGCGTCGATGCCCGCGCAGTGGCTGGCGGAAGTTGGCGATTACAATGGCGATGGTGTGCTGCAGGCCGTGGTCATTGCCGAAAACTCCCCAGGGGGCGATATATTTGTTGAGCAGGCGAACGAGTGGTTTCCGCGCAGCGGCATCAACGTCGAGATTCGCCGGGTCGATCTGCCGATGACCGACTTCTCCCCAGAAATCGCCCGCTTGTTGTCACTGCCTACGATACCCGATGCAGTCTTTATCGCGATCGGTTCGGACAACGCGCTTGACCTGCAAGAGCAGTTGTTTGACGCCGGCATTCGACCCGATAAAGGCACGCTCATCGTCAATCACAATCGACGCGTGCTCGATCCATCGGTATATTATCAACGCCGCTCCCCGGATATTGGCGTCATTACGGCGCGCCGGGGGCCATGGCCCTCGATGGCAACCGAGATGGGCCGTGCGATCTTCGACCGGTATCGGCAAAGCGCGATGCAGTGGCCGGAATTCTCCACCTTTCTGGCCTACGACGCAGTCTGGTTGCTGGCGGATGCAATGCAGCGAGCGCCCTCGTTGAGCGGCGCCGATCTGCTCAAGGCCCTTGCCGAGAGTGATATCGAACTCGCGGCCGGACGTTATACCTTTCCTTATGGTTCATCCAACCCGCCGGACGGTGAGACGCCAGCCTATGCCTGGCATCAATGGATGACGCCGCCGCTGCTCTATTTGCTGCACACCGAAAAATTGCAGGACCCCACCACCCTAACGGTGATTTGGCCGGAAACGTATCGCACCACACCTGGGCCGTTGCCTGTCTGGAAATAACCGCACTCGACCTCTATGATGGCTAGTGGGGCACTGGCGCGAGGATCGCCATTCTCAGATCGAGCGAGTAGTCCGACGTGTTGCGCCAGCCATTAGCGCCGCGCAGGCAGCGTGGCGCTAATGGCTGTAGTGGCTACCGGCGCCAATAGGCTGGCGAGAACAGAATCAACAGGCTGAAGAATTCGAGACGGCCAAGCAACATGCACGCCGCCAGCACCCACTTGGCAAACGGCGCCATCCACGCATAATTGTCGTAGGGGCCAACCCCGCCCATGCCAGGCCCGACGCCGCCCAGACAGGACACCACCGCGCTGAGGCTGGTGATCCAGTCCGCCCCTGTAGCCGTGACGAGATAGACGCCAATCATAATGGCAATCCAATAGACGCCAACATAGCCGAGCACATTGGTCATGACCTCACGCGGCACGGCCGCACCGTGGATGCGCGCCGGCACGACGGCCTGTGGATGGAGCAGCCGCGTAAATTCGCTCAAAATATATTTGAAAAGCAGATAGACGCGCACGACTTTCAACCCACCTGAGGTGGAGCCGGCCGACCCGCCAATAATCATCACCGCCAGCAGCACGAATTGGGCGCCGGGCGACCACAGTTCATAGTTGGCCAGGCCAAAGCCGGTGCTGGTGTGCATCGTGACGACCACAAAAATGGAATCGCGTACGGCGGCAGCTTTATCCGCATACGCGCCCCACGCGCCAAGCAGCACCAGCACGCTGGCAACGACCAGACTCCCCATAAAAACGTGGAACTCGCGGTCCTTCCAGTAGGCGCGCAACTGGCCCGTAGCAAAGCGGTAGTGCAGAGCGAAATTTGTACCTGCCGCCACCATAAAAATAACGACCACCCAATCGATGTAGCTGCTGGCGTAATAGGCGATGCTGGCGTTGCGCGGGGAAAACCCACCGCTTGCCACGGTGCCGAAGGAAGTGCACAGGGCGTCAAACAGGCTCATGCCGCCAAAGAGCAACAACACGGTCTGGAGCAGAGTCATCGCGGCATAGACGCCCCACAAAATCTTGGCGGTCTGGGTAACACGCGGCGTCAGTTTGTCAGCGGTTGGGCCAGCCACTTCGGCCTTGTACAATTGCATCCCGCCGACGCCCAGCATCGGCAGCACGGCAAGCGAAAGTACGATGATGCCCATGCCGCCGAGCCAGTGGGTCATGCTGCGCCAGAAAAGCACGCCGTGCGGCAGCGCCTCGATGTCGGTCAAGATCGAGGCGCCGGTCGTCGTGAAACCGGACATGGTCTCGAAAAATGCATCGGTGAAATTGGGAATCGCACCGGTCAGCAGAAAAGGCAGCGCGCCAAAAAGGGAAAAGAGGATCCAGGCAAACGAGACGATGGCAAAGCCCTCGCGCACGCGCAGCTCATGCGCCAGCCGTGTGAAGCGCAACAGGAGAAAACCCGCGCCGGCCGTGATGCCGGCGCTCAGTAAAATGTATGGCCAATCGCTTTCGCCGTAGTAGAACGACCACGGCAGCGCCGTCAGCATAAAGGCGGCGCAAAAGGTCAGCAGATAGCCTTGAAGATGAAGGACGCTGCGTAGGTGCATCGTGATTTACCCGAAGAGACGATCCAACTCGTTCATGGCAGCCGGCAACGCAAAAACCACGGTGCGATCTCCCGGTTGAATCACGGTTTCACCGCCAGGGATCAGCAGCGAATCCTTGCGCAACACCGCGCCGACGATCGCCGAATGTGGGAATTTCACATCACGCAGGGGGCGTTGGGTGATACGCGAACGCTCGCGAGCAATGTATTCGATCATCTGCCCCTCGATGCCGGGAAGACTGGCGATCGCCGCCACCTGTCGGTGTTGGATAAATTGCTGGACGGCATTGACCGTCAAAATCTGTTTGCTGATCACGGCGTTGAGGCCGATAGTAGGCAGAATGGGGAGGTAGGCCACCCGGTTCACCAAAGCAATCGGGCGCGGCACCTCGTGCTGCCGGGCCAACAGCGTGGCGATGATATTGTTCTCGTCATCGCCGGTGACAGCGACAAACGCATCCATCTGGTCGAGGTCTTCGGCCTGGAGCAGTTCAAGCTCGGTGCCGTCGCCATGAATGACCAGCGCACGCGGAAGACAGTCGGCCAGGCGTTCGGCGCGCGCCAGATCGTGCTCAATAATTTTGATGCTTGCCGCGCCTGCCAACTCCTCAGCGATAAAGCGCGCGATCATGCCGCCCCCCATGATCATGATGTTATCCATGCGCGGTTTCTTGCGCTTGCCGGCCAGCCCGAAGAACTCTTTTGCATATTCAGGTGCGCAGACTGCAAAGAGCAGATCGCCAGCATGAAGGAGATCGTTGCCCTTGGGGATGATGGTCTCATGGTTGCGTTCAATCGCGACGATCTGCACGGGCGGACGATGGTAGCGTACGCCCAACTCGGCCAGTGGCAGCCCCACCAGCGGCGAGTCCGCTTCCAGAATCAGCCCGATCACTTCGATCTGGCCGTTTTCCAAGTCGATCACGTGGGTGGCGGAGGATTCTTGCAACAACCGCAAGATCGCGTTGCCAGCCTCGCGTTCGGGGTGGATGATATGGTCGGCGCCCAATTGCGCGGTCGTCAGCGGGAAACCGGGTTGGGTAAACTCGGCGTTGCGCACGCGGGCAATGGTAACGTCAACGCCGCAAGCCTTTGCCAGGCGGCAGGCCATCAGGTTGGCGTCGTCGTTGTCGGTGACCGCGGCCACCACATCGGCGTCGCGCAAGCCGGCCTGGAGTAGAACCTGGTAGCTGTCGCCGGAGCCTTCGATCGCCAGCCCGTCGAGTTGCTCCGCCGCGCGCCGCACCTTGGCCGGATCTTCGTCCACAATGGTGATGTCATGTTGATCGCGCGAGAGGCGACGCCCAAGCTGGAAACCGACGTCGCCGGCGCCTATAATGAGAATTCGCATGGGGTAGCTCCGTTTGTAAATGCGTGATGCGTAAATGCGTGATGCGTAAATGCGTGATTTTTAGTATTACGCATTTACGCATTACGTAAAATCATCCCTTCTGCGCCCGTCGCGTCCGCGTCCGTTGGTCGTGATTGAGCGTTTTCTTGCGAATGCGCAGCGAGACCGGCGTCACTTCGAGCAAATCGTCATTGTCCAGAAATTGGATGGCGTCATCCAGCGTCAATTCGCGCGAGACGTTGAGCATTTCATTGAGGCCGGAGGGCTTCTCACGAAAGTTGGTGAGTTGTTTGGCTTTGCAAACGTTGATCACCAATTCCTCTTCGCGGATGTGCTTGCCGACCACCTGCCCGGCATACACCGCATCGCCCGGCTTGACGATGAAATCGCCACGCTGCTGCAAATTGGTCAACGCATAGCTGCTGACTGCGCCGGTTTCCAACGCCACCAACTTGCCGTTCTGCTGAATTTCGATGTCGCCTGTGTACGCTGCATAGCCGTGAAAAAGCGTGTGAAAGATGCCGGTGCCGCGCGTAGAGGTCAAAAAGGGCTGGCGAAAGCCCAGCAGCCCGCGCGTCGGCGCCAAGTAGGTGCCGTAGACCGTGCCGTCCTCGCCATAGTGAATGTTCTGCATGATGGCGCGACGGCGTCCCAACATCTCTTGCACGGAGCCGAGGTACTCCTGCGCCACTTCGACAAAGACCTGCTCGATCGGCTCCATCAAGCCTTCGTCGTTTTCTTTGAAGATGACCTCGGGCCGGCTGACGGAAAACTCGTAGCCTTCGCGGCGCATCGTCTCGATCAGGATCGCAAGGTGCAACTCGCCGCGACCGGAGACGATGAACTCGTTGGCGCGTTCCGTCTCATCGACGCGCAAGGCAACGTTGCGCTCCAATTCGCTGAAAAGACGGGCGCGTACCTGGCGACTGGTAAGATATTGTCCTTCACGCCCGACAAAGGGGCTGTCGTTGACGGCAAAGGTCATCCGCACCGTCGGCTCCTCGACCGTGATCGGCGGCAACGGGCGCGGGTCGGCTGGGTCGGCCAGCGTGTCGCCGATCCCCACCGCCTCGATGCCAGCGACCGCCACAATATTGCCGGCATCGACTGAGTCGAGCGCAACCCGTTGCAAATTGCGAAACACATAGACCTGCGTCACCTTGGAGGTTTCCATAGCGCCATGCGGGTCGATGCGCACAATCTGCTGGCCGGTGCGGATCGACCCGCTCTGCAGGCGACCGACTGCGATCTTGCCCACATAGTTGCTGTACTCGATAGTCGCCACCAGGAGTTGGGTCGGGCCGGCGGGGTCAACTTGCGGCGGCGGCAAATAGTCGAGGATCGTGTCGAAGAGCGGTTCCAGGCTCGGCGCCAGCTCGTCGGGCTGGAAGCCGGCGCGCTGTTCGAGCGCACGCGTATAGACGACCGGAAACTCAGCCTGTGCGTCACTGGCGCCCAGGTCAATAAACAGATCAAAGGTGGCGTTGACGACGAAATCAGGCCGCGCGGCCGGCCGGTCGATCTTGTTGACGACGACGATGGCAGGTAGGCCGCGTTCGAGCGCCTGGCGCAGCACAAAGCGCGTCTGCGGCAACGGGCCTTCGGCGGCATCGACCAGCAGCAGTACGCCGTCGACCATGTGCATGATGCGCTCCACCTCACCGCCGAAGTCGGCGTGCCCCGGCGTGTCGACGATGTTGATGGTGACGCCGCGATATTCCACGCTGGTGTTCTTGGCCAGGATCGTAATGCCGCGCTCACGTTCGAGGTCGTTAGAGTCCATAATGCGTTCGATCACGGTCTGATTGTCGCGAAAAACCTTGGTCTGGCGCAGCATCCCATCGACGAGCGTAGTTTTGCCGTGATCGACGTGGGCGATAATCGCGATATTGCGAATGTCGGAGCGGGCGACCGTGGTTATGGCGGCCGGCTTCGGATTGCTCTGCATTTGTGTACTGATCATATTCTCCCAACTTTGGGCAGCGTCTGCGCCGCCCGGCGCGTTCTCGTGGCACAAAAAAGCCCGGCGTGTGTGGCCGAGCTTGTCTGGCTTTCCTACTTCACGATCTGCTATTGTACGTCGGCCTTTGGATGTGTAGCAACTTCTGAGGGGCGTGCGTGTGTTAGATATCCTATTGACATCGCGTTTTTTTTGTCGCATACTATCGGTAAGATTACCGGTAATGTTACCGGAATGCTTGTTTCTCCCAAGTCGGCAATTGCAGAATGGTTTTTGTGGCGATGATCGCCAAGTTTAGTGTGCTGTTGGCACAGTCTGGAGGCGCCTCTCGGTAAGCATCGTTTGCGCCCAGTGAGGTTGTCGTACTCGTTTTCCACATCATTTCCAGGAGGATGAAACAAATGAAGAAGGTTGTGTATCTACTTAGTCTGCTCGTCCTGAGTGCGTTACTGCTCGCCGGCTGCGCGGTCGCACAGCCGGCTGCTCCGGCGGCCGACGCGGGCGCCCCATCAGCCGCGGGGGACGTGACGCTCACGTATATGGCGAGCCAGGGTTGGATCAAGGATGCTGAGCTGGAGTTGGCTAAAAAATTCGAGGCGGAAACTGGGATTCACGTCGATTACCAGATCATCCCGGCTGACCAGTATTTCAGTGTGCTCAAGACCAAGCTCAATTCAGGCGAAGCGACGGACATCTTTGGCGGGCAGAGCGGCAAGACCGATCTGCAAGTCCAGTACGATGTCGAGAAGAACGCCGTCGATCTGTCGGGCGAAGAATGGGTCTCGCGTCACGACCCGCTTTCGCTGGAGATGGTGAGTCTGAACGGCAAGGTCTACGGCGCCGAAATCTGGGATACGATTGCCTCGAATTACTTTATCGTCGTCTATAACAAGGATATCTTTGCGCAGCAGGGGCTGAGCGTTCCCACTACCTATGCCGAGTTCAAGGATGTCTGTCTTGCGCTCAGGGCGCCAGGGATCAGCCCGCTCTACGAACCGGTTGCCGATGGCTGGCATCACGTGCTGTGGTTCCCCATGGTCGGCCCGCGCTTTGAAGAACTCAATCCGGGTCTTGCCGAGCAGTTGAATAAGAATGAGGTCGCCTTCGCCGACGTTCCGGTCATGGTTGAGGCGATGACACAACTCAAGGAACTTTATGATCTGGGCTGCTTTGGCGACAACGCGCTCTCCGATGCGTTCTCCGATGCCAATGCCAAGCTGGCAAGCGGTGAGTTTGCCATGGCCGTCACGACCCTGACCACGCCGGTGAGTGTCGAAGCGGACTATCCCGACACACCGGCGCAGACCTTTGGTTTCTTCCCGATGCCGCTGGCGGACAACATGCTGGCCCCTGCCCATCCCGCTGGGCCAAGCAAGTTCATCTATTCCGGCTCGCCGCATATCGAAGAAGCCAGGCAATATCTGACCTTCCTGACCACGCCGGAAAACCTGCAATATCTGCTGGACAACACGCCGGACTTTGCGGCGCTCAACTTCTCGGGGCTGCAAGCCAAGTGGACGCCCGAGCAGCAGGAATTCCTGGATGCCTATCCTGCCAAGTCGATCGTCTACCAGGACGCGGTCAACTATCTCAACCCGCAGTGGATGGACATCGGCAAGGACATGGTGGCGATGTTCACCGGCGCGATGACGCCCGAGGATGTGCTCAAGAGCATCGATCAGCGCCGCGCCGATATGGCGAAGACCGCCAACGATCCGGCCTGGGCTGAATAGACGGGCCAGGATTTGATGCAGAGGAGCGCAGAGTAAACGCTGAGCGGGAGACGAGGGAATAGCTCAAGCGCGACTCCCCTTTGGTTTTGCTCTGCACCTCTGCGCTCCACTGGGTCAATCATCAGCCAACAACGTGCAGTCAGAGACTGCACCTACGG
Source organism: Candidatus Caldilinea saccharophila (assembly GCA_016710365.1). Lineage (GTDB taxonomy): Bacteria > Chloroflexota > Anaerolineae > Caldilineales > Caldilineaceae > Caldilinea > Caldilinea saccharophila. Next base: position 125,965 of record JADJVW010000007.1, read on the forward strand.
TGCTTCAGGGGCGCCGGCTAGACCAGACAGGATCAGGAAAAGACGCATGAAAAGCAGCATGAAAAGCAGGGCCTATCCACTCTACTTTGCCGGCGGCGCGCTGGCGCTTTATCTGCTCTTTTATGTGCTCCCCAGTGTCATGGGCTTTTATTATGCCTTCACCGATTGGAACAGTTATTCGAGCGAAGTGAACTTTATCGGGCTGGAGAACTTCAAGTTGATCTTTACCTCCGGCGCCGGTCAGAATTACATGCACTTTGTCAGAAACACAGTTATCTTCACCGTAGCCACCATTCTGCTGAAAACGGCGATTGCGCTTGGCCTGGCCGTGCTGTTGACCAATGGGATTCGTCACCTCGCCTATTTTCACCGCGTGGTGATGTATCTGCCGGCGGTGCTGCCGATGCTGGTCGTCAGCCTCGTCTTCAAATCGATCCTGAATCCGGCAACCGGCTTGCTCAACACCTTTCTGCGCAGCGTGGGGCTGGATTTCATGGCGCAGCGCTGGCTGGTCGATGTCAACTGGGCGCTGCCCTCCGTGATCGGGGTGGATACCTGGCGTGGGATCGGCTACATCATGGTCATCATGATCGCAGGTCTTCAGGCGATCCCCAAGGACTATTATGAAGCGGCGGCCATCGATGGCGCGAGCGCGTTTGCATCGTTCCGGCGCATTACGTTGCCGTTGATGATGCCCGTGCTGACCGTGACGACCGTGCTGAATCTGCTCTATGGCCTCAAGGTATTTGACATTGTCTTTGTGCTGACCAACGGCGGCCCCGGTCGCGCCACCGACACCGTCTACACCGCGATCTTCGATGAGTTTTCCAAGGGGCGCTACGGCGTTGCGACGACCTTATCGACGCTCCTGTTTCTGATCATGATCATTCTCGGTTATTTCGTGATCCGGCTCATGCACCAAGAAGCGGAGGAGTAACGTCCATGCCACTGCGCAGAATGCAAACCCTCATCAACCACACGCTGGCTGCCGCCGTCAGTTTGATCATGTTCATCCCGATCTATCTGGTGATCGTCAATTCGCTAAAAACAAAGGCGGAGGCAAGCTCCATGAGCGCCGGGTTGCCGACGCTGTTACAGTGGGAGAATTTCGCAACTGTCATCGAGCGGGGCAAGCTGGTCACGGCGTTTGGCAACAGTGTCCTCTATGCTGTCGGCGCCACGCTGATCGGCACGACGGTGGCCGCGCTGGCCGCCTATGTGCTCTCGCGCAACCGCACACGCTTCAACCGCTTTGTATACTTTTTTCTGATCATGGGCATCGCCATGCCGACCAACTTTGTCACGTTGATGAAGGTGATGCAGATGACGCACCTGATCAACACGCAACTGGGCATCATTCTGCTCTATGCCGCGTCGTCGATCCCGTTTAGCGTCTTCTTGATCTACGCTTTTATCAGCACGATCCCGCGTGAACTGGACGAGGCCGCGATCATCGACGGCTGTAATCCCTTTCGTCTCTTTTTCTCCGTGATCTATCCGTTGCTGACGCCGGTGCTGGTCACCGCGGGCGTGCTGAATCTGCTGGGCATCTGGAACGAATTTTTGCTGCCGCTCTACTATCTCAACCGGAGCACCTACTGGCCGATGACGCTGGCCGTCTACAACTTCTTCGGGCAGTTCCAGGCCGACTGGAGCCTGGTCTCGGCGGACATCGTGCTGACCATTCTGCCCGTGATCATCATCTATTTGTTTGCGCAACGCTTCATCCTGGCAGGGATGACGGCGGGATCAGTGAAGGGGTAACGGTCGCCAATCCATGAACAGCGCCTTCTGGAAAACAAACTGGGACGAATCCAGGCAGCATTACCTGGACTGGTGGGATCGCAAAGGGCTGGTCATCACCATGTGGGAGCATCTGGAAAAAGCTGGCCCGCCACATGCGGATGTCCCTCGTCCGGCGCCGGCCAGGGATTGGACACAGTACTGGTTTGACCCGGCATGGCGCGCCGCCAATCTGCATTATCGCTTAGCGCACAGTTCGTTCAAGGCCGACATCCTGCCGGTGGCAAGCACGCACCTTGGCCCCGGCTCGCTGGCGGCCATCCTCGGCGCCGAGCTGGAAGGTCGTGAGGATACGATCTGGATTCATCCGCGCGCAGATGGAGGCAACTCCATCACGCTCGATGAAAACAATCGCTGGTTTCAACTTCATCTCGATCTGGTAAAGGCGTGCAAACAGCTTGCACAGGGACGCTATTTTGTCGGCTGTCCCGATCTGATCGAGGGTCTCGACACGCTGGCTGGGCTGCGCGGGACACAGGCCGTGCTATTAGACACGGTCGATCGCCCTGAAGCGCTTGCCCAGGAGTTGCAGACGGTCAACGATCTCTGGTTCGAGGTCTTCGACCGCATCTACGCCGAGATCAACGAGAGCGGCGAAATGGCCTTCTGCTACTTTTCGATCTGGGGACCGGGACGCGTGGCCAAACTTCAGAGCGACATTTCGATCATGATGTCTCCCCCAAGCTTCCGCCAGTTTGTCCAGCCTTACATCCGCCAGCAGTGCCAATGGCTCGACTACTCGCTCTATCACCTGGACGGCATCGGCGCCCTCCGCCACCTCGACGCGCTGCTGGAGATCGAGGAGTTGGACGCGATTCAGTGGACGCCGGGCGTCGGCCAGCCGCAGGGCGGTGATCCTGGCTGGTACGACCTGTACAAACGAATTTTGGCCGGCGGCAAGTCGATCATGCCGGCGTGGGTCGAGGTAGACGAACTCCAGCCCTTGCTCGACGCCGTTGGAGCGGAAGGAGTCAACATCCTGATGCACTTCAATGACGAGCAGGAGATCGACCGTGCGCTGGAGATCGCGGCGCAGTATCGCTGACACAAAAATCTGAGCTTTAACCGGAATTCAGGTGGTTCGGCTCTACGTGCCGGGGACGGGCTGCCAAGATTCCGCTCAACCAGGCGGCTTGCAGCCCGTCCCCGGCACGTAACCACACATCGCCGTTTGAACTGTCTTAGGAAATTCTGATGTCCACACTGACCTACGAAATTCGACCGGATGGGCTTGTTCTCCACATGGACCAGGGGTTGCTAGCGCTGACGCCCTACACCGCGCACACGATCCGGGTGCGCTACACGCTCAGGGCCGAGTTCAACGACCAGGCCAGCCTGATGGTCGTGGCAGCGCCTGACCAGAATACACCCTTCACCGTGGATGAAACAGCGGACAGCCTGCTCTTCTCGACGGCGGCAGTCAGGATTGCCATCGACAAACAGACGGCTGCTTTCACTTATTATGACGGTCAAGGCGCGTTGCTTGCACGCGAACCGGCCGGCGGCGGCAAAACACTGGCGCCGATCGATGTGCTTGTCTCTGACTTTGGCGCATCAACCGTGGCCGAAGCAGGTTTGAGCGCAGATGGCGTGCGTATCGAAGCCCGCAATGTGCACAAGCGCATCGACCGCCAGGCCTATCATACCAAGCTGGCCTTCGAGTGGGCGCGGGGCGAGGCGCTGTACGGGCTTGGCTCGCACGAAGAAGGCATGTTGAATCTGCGCGGCCAGCACCAATATCTGTACCAGCAAAACATGAAGGCGGTCGTGCCGGTGCTCGTTTCCACGCGCGGCTATGGCATCCTGCTCGACAGCTACGCGTTGATGACGTTTCATGACGACGCGTTCGGCTCCTATCTATGGAGTGACGTCGATGATGAGATGGATTACTATTTTGTCCACGGGCCGGAGTTCGACCAGATCGTTCACGAACTGCGCAGCTTGACCGGCAAGGCGCCCATGCTTCCGAAGTGGGCGTTCGGATACATCCAGTCAAAAGAGCGCTACAAAACACAGGCCGAGCTGATTGAGATCGTCCAAGAATATCGGCGGCGCGGCCTGCCGCTCGACTGCATCGTGCTGGACTGGATGTCGTGGACCGGCGATCTCTGGGGAGAGAAACGCTCGACCCGGCACGCTTCCCCGATCCGCAACAGATGATGCACGACCTCCATGCACTGCACGCCCGGCTGATGGTCTCAATCTGGCCGATCATGCGGCCCGGCGGCGGCAACTGGCAGGAGATGAAAGATCGCGGCTTCCTGCTTGGCAACCAGGCCACCTACAACGCCTTCGACGAAGCGGCGCGTGCGCTTTATTGGCAGCAGGCTAATGCTGGATTGTTTGCGCATGGCATCGACGCCTGGTGGTGTGATTGTACGGAACCCTTCGAGGCTGACTGGAATGGCGCGGTCAAGCCAGAGCCGGAGGAGCGCCTGCGCATCAACACTGAAGAAGCCAGGCGTTATCTCGATCCAGAGTTTATCAACGCGTATTCACTCGTGCATTCCCAAGGCATCTACGCAGGCCAGCGCGCTGTCACCGAGGAGAAGCGGGTGCTCAACCTGACCCGCTCGGCCTATATGGGCCAACAACGCTACGGCGCCATCACCTGGTCTGGCGATATTGCCGCGACCTGGGAAACGTTGCACAAACAGATCGCCGAGGGTCTCAACTTCTGCGTGACCGGTTCGCCCTATTGGACGGTGGATGTCGGCGCCTTCTTCGTCAAAAACAGGCCTGACCTCTGGTTTTGGAACGGCGACTATGAGGGTGGCGTCGATGACCTGGGCTACCGCGAACTGTTCGTGCGCTGGTTCCAGTACGCGACGTTCCTGCCCATGTTGCGCGCCCACGGCGCCGACACCCCGCGCGAGCTCTGGCGCTTTGGCGATGCGGGCGAGCCGATGTATGACACGCTCGTGAAGTTCCTGCGTCTGCGCTACCGGCTGATGCCTTATATTTACTCACTGTCTGGCTGGATTACACACCACGACTACACCATGCTCCGCCTGCTGGCCTTTGATTTCAGGAGCGATCCCAATACCTACGATATTCGCGACCAGTTTATGTTTGGGCCGGCGCTCTTGGTCAGTCCGGTGACGCAGCCAATGCACTACACGGCAGGCTCCACGCCCGTCGCGCACGCGGACAAGACGCGCAGCGTTTACCTCCCTGCCGGCAGTGAATGGTGGAATTTCTGGAGCGACGAACGCCTGGCCGGCGGACAGACCATCACGGCCGCCGCGGATCTGGAGACGCTGCCACTCTTTGTGCGCGCTGGTTCGATCGTGCCGATGGTCGCACCGATGCAGTATGTCGACGAGCAGGCGGACGCCGTCGTCGAGTTGCACATCTATCCGGGGCGCGACGGGCGCTTCCAGTTGTACGAAGATGCAGGCGACGGCTATGATTACGAGCACGGCGCTTTCTCGACGATCGACATGGCCTGGCAAGAGGCGTCCGGGCAGCTCACGATCGGCCAGCGGTCGGGCAGTTTTCCCGGCATGGCAACTCGGCGCCAGTTTCGCCTGGTGCTGCACGGACAACGACAGCGACCCCATCGCCAGGAAGGCGACGCCCACCCGTTGATCAATTATGAAGGAGACCAACTCGTTGTTGAGGGATGAGTTAGATGCAGCAGGCGCAAGGGTGGTGAAGACGCTCCCCGCAAAATGTCATACGCTTGCCCAGGAAGGAACATTGTGATCAAAAAGACCACGATTGTCGATATTGCCAAGACGGCGGGTGTGTCCGTTTCTACAGTTTCGCGCATCCTGAACAACAAACCTGATGTCGCTGAGGATACGCGCCAACGCGTCCTGCAGATCATCGAGGAGCAGCGCTTTGCGCCACATCTGGCCTGGCAACAGTTGCGCTCCGGCAAGAGCCGTTTTATCGCCTTGCATTTTCCGCAGGATTTCAACCCGCTTTCGCAGGGCATCATCACCAACGCCGCGCTGCGCTGCGAGCAATTTGGGTTTTACGCTCAACTTGATCGTCGGCGCGCTTAGCGAAAATGACTTGCTCGGCATCTTCCGCAGTGGGCAGGCCGATGGCATCATTCTGGTGGAGATGTTGGTCAACGACTGGCGTGTCGAACTGCTTCGCCAACATACGACCAACTTCGTCATGATCGGCCGCTGCGCCAACACCAATGGCCTAAGTTATGTTGACTCCGACATCAGCACAGGCGTGATCGATGCTGTCGCGCATTTGGTCGAACTTGGACATCGGCATATCGGCTTCATCACACTGGGGCGCATTACCCAGGAAAAGGAATATGGCTTTACAGCGTGGGCGCGTCACGGGTATGAAACGGCTTGCCGGCAGCACGATCTGCCAGGCTACACTTGCAGCGCTAACCTGACCACAGAAAGCGTCGCTGCGGCCACGATCGAATTGCTAGACCAACACCCGCACATCACCGCACTTGTGACGCCGCAGGATGCTGGCGTGCCGGGTGTGCTGAAGGCCATCACCGCACAAGGACTGCGCATACCCGAAGACATTTCGATAGTGGGACTGCTCGACGAGTCGTTTGCCGAAGTGGTGACGCCGCCGTTGACCGCGCTCAGTTTTTCTTCACGCGACCTAGGCTTCACCGCGGCCGATCTGTTGATTGCACGCCTCAACGACGCCGAAGCCAGCCCGCAGCAAATCCTGGTGCGCCCGAAGCTTTGTGTGCGCGGCAGCACTGGCCCGGTGCGCACGACAATGGGCGTAGAAAACCATGCCTGGTGAATCATGCTGAGTACAATGGGGTGGAGTAGAATCATGATTTTTCTGGCTGAACAGGTAGTAAATCGATGACAAAACCGCTCGGATTGGGTGTTTTGGGGCTTGGCGAGGGTCGCAGCATCATCTCGGCAGGCGTTCACAGCACGTTGTGGAATGTCGTCTGCCTGTGTGACACAAACGAGGCGCTTGCCAGGAAACGCTGCGCAGAATTTGGCTTAAGCCGATTTACCACCGACTACGACGCGATGCTTGCCGATGCAAACATTGATGTCGTCGGCGTCTACACCCCCGACCACCTGCACGCAGACCACATCCTGCGGGCGCTGGATGCCGGCAAACACGTCATCTGCACCAAACCGTTTATTGACGATCTCAGCCGCGCCACAGAGATCCTGGCGGCGCAACAGCGCAGCGGCAAGCAGGTCATGGTCGGCCAGAGCACGCGCTTCTTTGCCCCCTTCCTTCGCCAGCGCCAGCATTACGAGAGCCGCGCGCTAGGTGAACTTGTCACGATCGAGGCCAGCTACAGCGCCGATCACCGCTGGTTCCTGGACAAACCGTGGGCAAAGCAGCCTACTTTCAAGTGGCTCTATGGCGGCATCAGCCATCCGGCCGATCTGGTCCGCTGGTATCTGCCCGACATCGTCGAGGTCATGGGCTATTCCTATCTGAGTGCCAATGGCCGCGCCGGTGGTCTGGTCAACCCCGACACCTACCACTTCGTGCTCAAGGCGGCCAGCGGCAAGATCGCGCGCATCAGCGGCGTCTACTCCTGCCCGATCGTGCCCGGTGAGCGCGACAGTTCCATGACCTGTATCCTGCGCTGCGACCTGGGCGCCAGTCAAGCGGACTACCATGAACTGCGCTATGCCTGGAAGATCGGCGAAGAAGCGGTCATCGAGTCGTTTGAGGCAAAGCGGGCATATTACTTCCGATTTGGCGGCAACAGTCATCACGCCGGCGAATATCAGAATTACATCGAGTACTTTGCGCGCTGTCTGGCGCGCGGCGAGACGCCCAAGCCGGACGCCAGCGAAGGCATCGTCACCGTGGCGCTCCTCCAAGCGATGGAGGAATCGAGCCTGACCGGCCGCCCTGTCAGGCTCGACGAAGTGCTCGGTCGTTATCAATTATCTCCGCTGGGTGCAGCCACGCCCCTGGAGATATCATGAAATTCGACGCGCAGCGCACGAGGTGAAACTTGAACAAACGCATCGAAGCAACGGTTCATGGACGTGTACAAAACGTTTCCTTTCGTTACTATACGAACAATCGGGCCAAACAACTACACCTCACCGGGTGGGTGATCAACCGTCCTGACGGCAGCGTGCGCGTTGTAGCGGAAGGTGCGGAACGCGACCTGGCCGCGCTGGCGGATTGGCTCCACACAGGGCCGCCCGCCGCGCACGTTGATTTTGTCGATCTGATGTGGCTGGACGCCACCGGCGAGTTCAGCAATTTTGCGATTCGGGGGTGAATCTTGCGCCATCATCTGTTTCCCTCCATGTTCTTCCTATTGGGTGCACTGGCTTTGCTGGCTGGGTGCCAACCCGTCACCCCGTCGCCCGTTGCGCATGACCAATCACAAGCCGCCGCTGTCATCAAAGTCGCCAATGCCGACGACGCCGTGGCAGTGTACGCGCAAACTGGCACGACTTTCGTAGATATCACCAGCCCGCGCGGCATCGGCAGTGCACAGGTGCAATTTACTCCTGCGCAGGCTGCCGGCCCCATCCAACTGCGTTTTTACCTGAAAGGGCTGGAACAGGCGCTCCTCGACAACGGGGATATGCAATTGGAGATAGGGATTTCCAGCCATCCGCCCTATCTTGTTTCCCAGACAGTGATCACCTCGAACGGGGCAAGATCGCTAGACAAAGATGACGCGCTCCGTGCGGATGTTACATTGGCCTCAGCAGAAGGCGCGCCAGCGACAATCCCGCTTCACTCTGGACAGATTGCCATCACGTTGCCCGCCACACTCATCGACGCCCGGCGCCCCGTTTTGTCGCTGCGTTGGGTTGATTTCTATCGATAAATCTGCAACTTTACCAAACAACGTGGTAAGATCAAGGAACCAAACTCTTCAACGCGGCGTCTTCTCATTGACAGCGTTTGCCATTTTTCAAAGAACGGTGAGACTATGAACAGCGCACACCTTACCTCTTTGTCTGGTCTTTTCAAGATGACCAGCAATTCGCCGCGCCCGCGCTTGTGGCTTCTGTTGGGGCTGATGCTCCTGACAGTGGCGCTCAGCGGGTGCACTATGCAGCCGATCCTGGCCGGGCCATTGCGCCAGGCCCCCCTCCCCACCGATCAGGGGCCGATCATCGCTATCGCGCCGATTGCCGCTGCTTCGGGAGAGACGGTTTCCGTTTCCGGAGCAGGCTGGCAGCCGGAAGAAGTAATTTTCATCAACCTGGAAGGTCTACGGGACGAAGAGGCGGTGCAGGCGACGCTGGCAACCGGCGCGGCCGATGCCGAAGGCCGCTTCTACCTGGCGTTCGTAGGCGCCGCTGGACTTCTTCTGGCAGGAGGTGGTCGATCTTCAGATCGTCGCCTATTCGCTCCAGAGCGGGCAATCGGCAGCCGTGCCCTTTGGCCTGCTTACGGGGGATGAAACACCAGCGCCGACCGCTACCCTTGCGCTGACGCCTACCACGCCGACGATGCCGCCAACGCTGACGCCCCCTCCCACCAGCGCATCGACAGGCGCGGGCTACGGGATCGCGACGGTCTCAAGTCGCGGGCTGAATATGCGCAGCGGGCCGGGCACGGTCTATGCCATCATTCGCTCGCTAGTGCGCGGGACGCAGATCACAGTGCTCGGCCAAGACGCATCAAGCTTGTGGCTTTATGGACGGTTGGCGGATCGCACAGATGGGTGGGTGGCGCGTGCCTATACGAATTACATCGGTTCACCGCCCGTGGTTCCTGCGCCGCCGACCCCGGTTTATCGTCCAACAACCACGGCGACGCCTTTCCCAACCGCCGGCCCTGGCTTGGGCTGGCAAGGCGAGTATTACGCCAATCCTTCCCTGCAAGGAACGCCCAGAGTCGTGCGCGAAGACGCTGCGATCAACTTTAACTGGGGCTTCAACGCACCGGCGCCAAGCCTGCCCAGCACCGGCTTTTCCGTGCGCTGGTTCCGCACACTCTACTTCTCCGAAGGGACTTATCGCCTGTACGGACAAAGCGACGGCGGTGTGCGGCTCTGGGTGGATAACCGGCTCGTGCTCGACCAGTGGAGCGGCGTCAACGGCGCGTACAGCACTGATGTCTGGCTGAGCCAGGGCTCGCACACCTTCTTTGTAGATTACGGCCAGCGCCGCCAACCCGCCACCATGTCGTTCTGGTGGGAGCTTGCCGGCCCGACCCCGTCGCCTGGCTTCCCAGAATGGCGCGGCGAATATTTCAACAATCGCGATCTGGCGGGCAATCCCGTTTATGTGCGCAACGACCGCGACATCGACTTCAACTGGAGTTGGCTCTCGCCGGCGCCCGGTCTCGGCACGGAGAATTATTCAGTGCGCTGGGCGCGGACCATCGGCTTCTCCTCCGGCGATTATCGCTTCCATATCCGCTCGGATGACGGCAGCCGGGTTTTTGTAGACGGCAATCGCATCATCGACGAATGGCGGGATATGGGCGGCAACACGACCTTCACGGCCGACCGCTATCTGAGTGGCAACCATCATGTGGTGGTCGAGTATTATCAGCACACCGGGCCGGCCTTCGTTCACTTCTGGTGGGAGCGCATCCATGCCACACCGACGCCCACCAGAACGCCGACGCCCACGCCATCTGCCCGCAATCCCTATGCCGATGCCAATCCATCGTCTGGTTCTACTGGAGCGCAGATCATCGTGAGCTTTGGCGGCTTCCCGGCCAACACGGCGGTCAATCTCTACCTGGGCGCCTATGTGCGTGCGGCAGACGCGGCAGCCAATCCCATCTATGCCAGCGGAAGCAGCGATCGCTTCGGCGCCGGCAGCCTGAGCTTCACCTTGCCGGCGGCGTGGTCTGACGGCAGCCCTATCCAGCCGGGCAAGCTGTCGCTGCTGGTCGCCACCAGCGACCTCAGGGTTACGGCTGCGACCGATTTCGATGTTCGGGCCCCGCGCCCCACCGTGGCGCCTAACCCGTATGTGGAGGTCAATCCAGGGTCGGGCGGGCCGGGAACACAGGTCACAGTGCGCGGCGGCGGCTATCCCGCCAGCCGGGCGATCAATATCTATCTCGGCGGTGTGGTGCGCGCCAGCGAAGCTGACGCTGCGCCTATCGTAACGACAAGCAGCGATGCCAACGGCAACTTCAGCACCTTGATCCTGCTGCCGGCGACCTAGCCCGACGGCAGCAGGATCACCACGGGCAAGTTGGTGGTGCTGGCCGCGACCAGTGACTTCGCGGTGCAGAACAGCGCCACTTTCGACTTCTTCGTAACGCCGCCGAATCCATCGATCAGCCTGGCGCCAACGTCAGGCGGCGCGGGCACGCGCGTCACGGCGGCAGGCGCTGGCTTCCCCGCCAACACCGCGGTGGCCGTCTACCTGGCGCCGCTCGATGCTGCGCCAGGCACAGGTGCACTCCAACAATACGTGGCCAGCGTGACCGATGGCAGCGGGCGCTATTCACTTACGTTCACCATGCCGGGCGTCTGGCCCGACGGTGGACAGATCACGCAGGATCGAATTGTCGTGACCGTGGCGACGCCAGATTTCAGCGTCTCGGTCAGCAGCGTCTTTGCCTATCTCGTTGTGGGGCCGACAGCTACGCCAACCCCAACGCCGCTGCCGACAAGCACGCCGCCTGTCGCGCCGACGCCAACGCTCAATCCCTACGCGCAGGTCAGCCCTGGTTCGGGCGCCGCCGGGACCACGGTCACGGTCAGCGGCGGTGGCTTCCCGCCCAACACGGTGCTTTACGCCCACCTGGCGCGGCTTGAAGGCGGATCGGGCAGCGGCGGCAGCTATGCACGCTTTGCTTCGGCTGCGACCGACGGCGCGGGCAACTATGTCATGGTGTTCGTCATGCCAGCGACCTGGCCGAACGGCGCAGCCATCGCCACGCAACGGCTGGTGATTTTGGTTGCGCCAGACACTTTCGCAGTAGAAGCCAGTACAACTTTCAGCTATCAACAGGTCGCATCCGCAGGCGATGAGATTCCATCGCCCACAGCAACCGTCGCCCCGCCGACGGCGACAGGCACGGCTACGCTTCTGCCTCCGACTGACGTGCCGACCTCGGAGCCGTCCACGGTGACACCGACCGACACGGCGACGCCTACTTCCACCGTAACACCGGAGCCGCCCACTGCGACGCCTCCTGCTACGGCGACGCCGGAGCCGACGCCCACCGAAGCACCCGGTGGTGGATCGATACCGCCCGTGGAGCCTCCGGCGGCAGACAGTTAGACTGATATTGGTAAACAGTACGAAGCGGGGGAATCGAATCGATTCCCCCGCTTCGTACTGCGCTTTCAAGCCCTAGTTTCCATCAAGCATAGACCACGGTCTATGCTTTACACCCCCAGCCGGTTGCGACGCAGAATCTCCGCCGTTCCCTGGCGCGTCGAGGGCTGATGACCCGGCAGCGGCAGGATGCGCTCGTGCACCGCATCAATGAACCACTCCTTGGTCGGGAAGAACATATCCTCCAGTTCGGCGGGCGGCGTGATCCAGTTGCGCGCACCGACGACGACCGGCGGCCCATCCAGGTAGTCAAAGGCAAGCTGCGTCAGGTTGGAAGCCAGCGTATGCAGGAAGGAGCCGCGCTCGCAAGCATCCGTTGCCAGCAGCACCTTGCCCGTCTTCTTGACTGACTCGACCAGCGGGCTGTAGTTGAGCGGGTTGATAAAGCGTGCGTCGATTACCTCGGTCGAGACGCCGTACTGATCTTCCAGCACCTGGGCCGCCTCCAGCGCGCGGTAGAGCGTCGCACCGACGGTGATGATCGTCAGGTCGCGGCCGCTCCGGCGCAGCGCGGGTTCGCCTTCCGGCACGGTGTAATCCTCGACCGGCACGCCGCCTTCGACCAGCGTTTCGGCATCGGGATAGAGGCGCTGGCTCTCAAAGAAGACGACCGGATCGCTGCCGCGCAGCGCGAGGGCGAGCATCCCCTTGGCGTCGTAAGCTGTGGCCGGGAAATACGCCTTCAGCCCTGGAATGTGGGCCACCATTGCGCTCCAGTCCTGCGAGTGCTGCGCCCCATATTTAGCGCCGACCGAGACGCGCAGCACCAGCGGCATCTCCAGCACGTTGCCTGACATCGCCTGCCACTTCGCCATCTGGTTGAAGATCTCGTCGCCGGCGCGCCCCATGAAGTCGCAATACATCAACTCGGCGACGGCGCGGCCGCCGCTCAGCGCGTAGCCGACGCCCGCGCCGACGATCGCACCTTCGGAGATCGGCGAGTTAAAGAGCCGCGGGTAAGGCAGCGCCTCAGTTAGCCCACGGTAGACGCCGAACGCGCCGCCCCAGTCGCGATTCTCCTCGCCAAAGGCCACCATCGTCGGGTCGCGGTAGAAACCCTCCACCATCGCCTCGTAGAGCGCTTCGGCGTAGGTCAGGGTCTTGAGTTTGGGATGGGGCTTGCCGTTCTCGTCGTAGGCATAGCGGAACTTGGCCTGCGTCTGCGCCAGCCGGCTTTCCTCTTTTTTCTGGAGCACCCAGGGTTCACCCTCGCCATATCTTTCACGCTTGCGGTTGGTGAACATGATCTCGCCAACGTACTCGGAGTCGAGCGCCACGCGCGGGGCCAGGTCGTCGTTGGCCGCGGCCAGCACCTTGACCAGCCGCTCGATTACCTCCTCGTTGATGGCATCCAGTTCAGCATCACTGGCATGACCGTTGGCGAGCAGATAGTCACGATAGCCGATCAACGAATCGTGCTGCCGCCACAGATCCATCTCCTCTTTGGTGCGGTAGGCGGAGGCATCTGACGGCGAGTGACCTGTGAAGCGGTAGGTGACGGTGTCGAGCAGCACGGGGCCGCGGCCCGCCAGCAGCAACTCCTTTTTGCGCGTCACTGCGTCGGCCACGGCCAGCGGATTGTAGCCGTCGACGCGCTCGGCGTGCATCGCCTCCTGGTTGACGCCCAGCCCGACGCGCGCCAGCACCTCGAAGCCCATGGTCTCGCCGTAGGGCTGGCCACCCATGCCGTAGAAGTTGTTCATAAAGTTGAACAGCATCGGCGGCGCGCCGCCCGCTTCCTCCGGCCACAGCTTGCGATATTGATCCATCGCCGCAAACATCATCGCTTCCCAGACCGGCCCACAGCCCATCGACGCGTCGCCGATGTTGGCGATCACGATGCCAGGCCGGCGGTTGACGCGCTTGAATAGCGCCGCGCCGGTGGCGATGTCCGCGGAGCCGCCGACGATGGCGTTGTTGGGCATCACGCCAAAGGGCGGGAAGAAGGCGTGCATCGAACCGCCCATGCCGCGGTTGAAGCCTGCGTAGCGCCCAAAAATCTCGGCCAGCGTGCCAAAAAGCACGTAGTCGAGCGCCAGCGCCTTGACGCCGCCAGCGCCGCTGCTGCTGCCGTGAAAACGCTCGACGATTCTGAGTGTGTCGCCCTCGTTGTAGGTAGTCATGATCTGTTCGAGCGCGGCGTTGTCGAGCTTGGCAATCGCCGACAGGCTCTTGGCCAGAATCTCGCCGTGCGAGCGGTGCGAGCCAAAGATGAAGTCGTCGGGCGTCAGCACCAGCGCCTGCCCGACCGATGAAGCCTCCTGGCCGATCGAGAGATGCGCCGGCCCCTTGTGCTGATATTCGATGCCCTGGTAGGCGCCCTCCTTCTTGATGCGGTCAAGCATCGTCTCAAACTCGCGGATTACGACCATGTCGCGGTAGACGCGCACGAGCGTCTCACGGCCATAGCGGGCTTCCTCCGCCGCGGGGTCGGGCGTGTACTGGTTGAGCGGAAGCTCCGGCGCAGTCAGCACCGCAGCCTTGCGCATTTCCACCGGGTCGATCAGAATTGTTTTTGTCATCGCGCGTTTCCTACATCCTTATCTTTTTCACACATGATTTGACGCAGAGACGCAAAGGGGCAGAGGTTCGCAGAGAAAAGTAATTTCATGGTCTACTTCTCTGAACTTTCTCTGTATCTCTGCGCTTCTTCGTCAAAATAACCTTCCTATTGACGCGGCCGCGCCATCCAGTTGGCAGGCGAAGCCAGCGCATCAAAGCCACCGTAGCGGCGATACAACTCATGCGCGTCGCGCGTCGCCAGGATGAAGTTGCGCAGCCCTTGCAACTCTGGGTGCGCCACCACCGCCTCGATCAGCCGCTTGCCCAGCCCTTGTCCTTGATACGTCGCGTCGATAAAGACATCGCACAGCCAGGCGAAGGTGGCGTAATCCGTCACGACGCGCGCAAAACCAACCTGTTGTTCGCCAGCGTACACGCCAAAGCAGAGCGAATTGGCAATCGACTTCTCCACTACTGCGCGGCTGCGACCCTGCGCCCAGTAACTCTGCTCGCTGAGGTAGCGGTGAATATAGCCAACATCAAGCCGGCTACGGTCGGTGCTGATCTCTACTTCGTCTACGCGCATCTTGGCCTTATCCTGCGTAAGGGTCGTTTTCAAATAAACGCGGCGGGTGAAACATGAAAGCGTTCGGCCAGCACCCTTACCTGGCGCAGATTCAGCTTGCGCCTGCCGCGCAGAATCTCCGAAACGACGCCTTGTGACCCCACTTCCGGCAAGTCAGATTGCGCCAGACCATGTTCTTCCATGAGATATTGCAGCGCCTCGATGCCGGTCGCCATCGGCATCGCCACGTGTTCGCTCTCGTAGGCGTAGACTAACGCGCCGAGCGTGTCCAGCAGCCCGTAGAGCGGGTGCGCCGCGTCGTCCCCCACTTCGTCGAGCAGTTCGTTAAGCCTTACCACCGCGCGATCGTAATCGGCTTCGGTGCGCACTGTCAGCACCGGTTACATGACTGCCCAGTAAGGTTGAACCGTCTCGGCAAACTTTTTTACTACTTCCATTTGTTTATCCTGCCATCAGCAGATCAATTGAAGCCACGGCCTGGCTGAGCGCCTGCAAGAAGCGCGCGGCCGGCGCGCCGTCCACCACCTGGTGGTTGATGGTCAGCGACAGGCCGATATGGGGCGCGAATTTCACCTTCTCGCCACGCTGCACCGCTTTGGGCTGAATGGCGCAGACGCCCAGGATGGCGACCTGCGGCGCGTTGAGCACCGGCGTAAAGCTCTCGACGCCAAACGCGCCGAGATTCGTCACCGTAAAAGTGCCGCCGTTCAGCTCGTCGGGCGTGATCTTGCCGCCGATGCACGCCGCGGCCAGCCGCTTGGCTTCGCCGGAAAGCTGGCGCAGGCTGAGCACATCAGCGCCGCGCACGACCGGAACCATCAGCCCCTTGGGCGTATCGACCGCCACGCCCAGGTTGACGCTGCGGTGCTGGTGGATCTCGGCGCCGGTAAAGAGGGCGTTGAGGTTGGGGAAAACCGGCAGCGTGCGCGCCACCGCAAAGAGCAGCAGGTCGTTGATCGTGACGCCGCGCAGTTCCATGGCCTCCGGGCTTTCCTTGAGCCGCTTGCGCAGCGCTTGCAGCGCGCGTGCGTCCGCCGAGGCATTGAGCGTCAGTTGCGCCGTCGTCTGCAGGGACTGCAACATGCGCTCGGCGATCACCTTGCGCACGCCTTTGACGGGGATGATCTCGATTTCGGGAGGAGTAAGATTGGAGATTGGAGATTGGGAGATTGTGAGATTGTGAGATTGTGCGGCTGCATCGGCAGGCATGGTGGCGCCAAGTGTTTCTCCTTGTCTCCGTGTCTCTTCTTCTTTGCGCAAATCTCGCGATGTCACGCGCCCGCCCGGCCCGCTGCCCTGCGCTGGCACGGCAAAGCCGCCCTCGGCCACCATCGCCTTTGCCACCGGCGTGAGCTTGGGCTGCGCGGAGATGGCGGCCTGCACATCGCGCTCGATCACGCGGCCGCCAGGGCCGGAGCCGGCCAGCGCAGCCGCATCGACTCCCTTGCGCTCGGCAAGATGGCGGGCGCGAGGAGAGACTGGAGATTGGAAATTGGAGATTGGAGATTGAGAGATTGGAGATTGTGAGATTGAGAGATTGGAGATTGAGAGATTGGAGATTGAAGATTGCACGTCTTCGCCAACGGTTCTCGGTGCAGCGTCTCCCCCTCTCCCTGTCTCCCCCTCTCCTTGTCTCCCTGTCTCCCTGTCTCCCTGTCTATCTTGCTCACCGCTCCCCGGCGCTTTCTCCCCTGCTTCGCCAACCCATGCGATCGTCTCCATCACCGGCGCCTCGTCGCCGGCGGCGAAAAGCGTCGCCAACAGCACACCGGCCGCGGTGCTGGGCACTTCCATGGTGGCCTTGTCGGTTTCAACTTCGCACAGTACATCATCGACCGCCACGGCCTCACCGATCTGCTTCTTCCAATCGACGATAATGACGCTCTCGACAGTATTGCCCTGTTTAGGCATAACGATGGGTGTTGCCATGGCCGAAAACTTGCTCCTCTTCCCGTTGATAGAATGTTCAGACATCTCCTGCTGGAACGGGCGCGCCGCATTCTCAGCCGAAGCAAGGGTTTTACCTAGATTTCCACATCCCCAATCGACTCCAACACGTAGGTCGGGTGATAGGGAAAGCGGCTGATTTCTTAAAGTTTAGTGACGACGGTAAGCACTAGCGACGTGTCGAGACCACTGCTCACCGCGCCGACGATGTCAGTGTCCATGCGGTCGCCGATCATGATGGTCTCTTCCGAATGTGCGCCCAAAAATTGAGCGCGCTGCGCATCATGTAGGGGTTTGGCTTGCCGATGAAATACGGCGCCACGCCGGTCGCCTCCTTGATCAAGGCCGCCATTGCTCCACAAGCGGGCGCCAGGCCATCTTCCGTCGGGCCGGAAGGATCCGGGTTGGTCGCCACGAAGCGCGCGCCTGCGGCAATCAACCGAATCGCCTTGGTAATTTGCGCGACGTTGTAGCCGTGGGTTTCACCCAGCACTACATAATCCGGCTCGGTCTCAGTCATCACATAGCCCGTGCTGTGGATGGCGTCGGTCAGGCCACTTTCGCCGATGACAAACGCCTTGCCGTTCGGGCGCTGGCGCTGGAGAAAACGCGCCGTCGCGATCGCTGAGGTAAAGATGCGGTCGATGGGCACCTGCAGACCGGCAGTCTGCAAACGATGCGCCAAGTCGCGCGGGGTGTACATTGGATTATTGGTAAGCACCAGATATTGGATGCCGCGTTCATTCAAACCATCGATAAAATCTTGTGCGCCGGGGATCGCGGTTTTGCCGCGCACCAACACGCCGTCCATATCCATCAAGTAATTTTTATATTGTTTCATAACTTCCTCCGTGAAGCGTTTGAACAAACTCATGATTTGTTCAAGTGTATCAGCAGTTGATTAACTTCACGTTATGGCATTTTTCCCGTTTCGGCGAAAAGGTAAGTGACTCTGTTTTAGACGATGACGACCTTGATGCCGGATGCCCGCATGTGCGCTACACTAGACGCGGGCGCGCCGGCGTCGGTGATGATCACGTTGAGTTGTTCCAGGCTTGCAAAGGAGGCGACGCCAACACGTCCCCATTTAGTGGCGTCAAGCACGGCGATCACTTGCCGGCAGAGCGCGGCGAGCGGACGTTTGACAGCCGCCTCATCCGCGCTGACATCCGTCAGCCCTGCGGTGGCGTCGATGCCATGCGCGCCAAAGAACCCCTTCTGCAAGTTGAAGCTCTGCAACTCTTCCAGCCCATAGGCGCCAACCAGCGAAGCCGTCTCGCGCTGCAACGCACCGCCTACCATCACCACATCCACCGCGGGCGCGTCCAGCAATTCGTGGACGATCTCCAAGCTGTTGGTGACGACCGTGACAAACCGCCGTTGCTTGAGATGGTAGGCAATCGCCAGCGAGGTGCTGCTCGAATCCAGAAAGACCGCGTCGCCATCGACGATCTGCGCGGCGCCGGCCTGACCGATGCGGCTTTTTTCTTTGACCTGGCGCTGGCGACGCAACGCCAATGCAAGCTCGCCGGCGTTGCTGCCAGTCGCCACCGCGCCGCCATGCGTACGCACCAGCAGCTTCTGCTCTGCCAACGCCTGCAGATCCGCCCGGATCGTCACTTCGGAAACGCCAAAGCGCTGGCGAAGTTCGGCCACGGTGGCGCGGCCTTGCGCCTGCACAAGTTCAGCGATGGCCCGCCGGCGTTCCGCTAAATAGAGATCAGGCGGGAGCTCCATTTGCTTCTGGATATTTTCACTAACTTTCATTTAGTTTCGATTTTAATGCAGAAAGGAATGCTTGTCAAGCAAAATTCTGCCCGTTATTTCAATTGCCTAACACTAACGCACCCCATTCGGTTGGATTGTCGTGCGTAGTCCGGGCAGGCGAGGCGGAGATGACCGTCTGTTGCGCGGGGACGTCACCGTCGTTGTCGCTGATGCTGAAGTTGAAGCCCATCTGCAAGCCTGGATAAAGTTCGCTGGCGCTGAGGTCAAAGTAAAGCCAGGGAATGAGCACTTCTATAGCATATTCGCCAGGGGAAGTCGCCACCACGCTGGGAGGGAGGAAGCTGCTTTCCGCGGCCAACGGCAGCCAACGGTATCCACGCACGAAAAGGAATTCGGGGTCCGGCGCCAGGCCAAGCTGCGTGTCGTCGTCGTTGGCGCGCGTATCGGCGAAATCGTCGGCGAGACGGCGGTCAAACTGCAGCTCGACCCCGTCACCCTGCCATTGATCGCTGCCATCTGGCCCGGCGTGCAGCACGTCGTCATTGACCTGCACCGCGAGATAGAGACCTTCCGGCGCCCACATTACTTGAAACGCGGCGGAAAGATCCGCGGGGCCGCCCCACTGGTCGCGCCCCTGGATGACGGCATCGATGGGTAGCCACGGCCCCGGCCAATCCTCGAAGCGCCCGTCGAGCGTCACCGGCTGCCCGCGCCGCGCGGGGAAGACGCCGTTCTGCGCGGGCCGCGCCGCGCCGTCAGCTACCGGCGACGCGGTGGACGTTGCCGCCGGCGCTGCGGCAACCGGCGTATTCACCACGGGGACGCCAGAGATCGCACCGCTGCGCCAGCGGCCACTGTTGTCAAACACCATTACCAACGGTCGCCAGCTTGCGTCAGCAGCATTGTTATACAGGTTTTCCGCAGTGCAGCTTGCCACCGGCGCGCTGGCGAGGGCGAAGCCCTGCTCGAAGGGCTGAATCGCGGCGCAGAAACCTTTTTCCGGCATGGTGGCCCATCCCAGCCGCGCAAAAACGTCATCGCGCACGCCCCAAATATAGCCAAAGCCGCGCTCCGGCCGATAGAGACCGCTCGGCGCTTCTCCGCGTAAAGACGCTTCCTGCCCATCCCACGTTTCATTAGATGGCGTCCACGTCCCGTCGCCGTACAGCACATAGGAAAGATTGTCGTCGCTGCGCCACAGCATGGCCCCGCGCTCGAAGCCTTCATACGCCGCCCAGACAATGGAGGTCGGCGCGGCGGGACAGCCTAGCGCGCCAGGATCGAACAGGGCGGCGAACTGCGGATCCAGTGGCACGTCACAGACGCGTGTGGGGGGCGGCGTGGGCAAGGACGTGAGCGTGGCGGCAGCCGGTGGCGTCACTAGTGTAGCCGCCGGCGTGACCGCCGCGCCAGCCTGCGCCGTGGCGGTCTGTTGTGCAGCGGGAGAAGTCGAGCTGGTGGCCGTAAAGGTCGCCACCGGCTGCGACGTCACCGCGGCGATGGGCGCTTCCGTTGCCGTGCCGGTTCCTACGCGGTCGGAAAGCGTCGTCCAGCCGACGCCGACGGCAAATGCAAAGACAAACAGGATGGCGGCGCCGGCTAACCAGAGCCACCACCGGTTCTGCTGTGGTGGGGGAAGGGGCGAACCCATATCGGGTATAATTTCAAAATCTTCGGGATTTGCCACGACGTTTCACCTTTTCCATTTCTGACAATGCGAACTTGTAGTGCAGTAAATCTCCACCGGCCACTGAACGTCACCCTGAAAAGCGACTGTCAGGGTGGCGGAGACGATAAAATTGTCTCTTCAACCAACGCCCACACCAGCGGCCCCTGTTCCACCGCGTAGACAAGCCCCGCAATCAGGGCAACTGCCAGCAGAAATAGCATCAGCGCACGCCAGGGTCGCCTGCGGTGCGTGGCAACCGGCGGTGCTGGCGCATCCACCGGTAGTCCGGCCGCGCCCGGCGCATAAAGCCGCACCAAGCGCGCACCGCTGACCCGCACCGCACGCAGCTCCACCTTGCAGCCGATCCAGTCCCCCGCAAAGGGGCTGTTCGTCATGCGCACCAATGTTTGGACATCTTCTTCGCCTACTGCCAACGGCTTTGCCAAGCCTTCGACAAACACCAACGACGTGAGCGCCTCCACGCCTTGCGTGTTGATGCTATTGACGCGCCCTGCCCACTGGCCGCCGGGCAGGTCTTCAGGCTGCAGACGATAGCGGCTGACAATCGCGGTCGCACGACCGTGGTGCGCCTGATCTTGTTGCGCATGAGTGGCTTCGGAAGCGATGCGCAGCGATTGAGTGGACTTATCTGCCATTGGTTGTCAGAATTCTCTTTCGACTATTGCTCCAACACAGCATCGATCACCGTGCGGTCGATCGCACCTGGCCGCACCTCGACGATCGTGCCATCCGCGCCCAGAAAGATGCTGGTCGGCAATCCGCTGATGTTGTAGCGGTCGCTGATGGTTCCCTGCGGATCGATGACGACTGGCGCATCCATGCGGAACTGCTCGGCGAAGTCACTGACTGCCGTCGGCGCCTCGCTGACATTGACGGCCAGTAATGCCAGATCCGGATAGTCGCGCGCGGCTTGCAACAACTCCGGCATTTCGGCGCGACACGGCGGGCACCACGTCGCCCAGAAGTTGATCAATACGGGACGACCCTTCAAATCCGCCAGCGTGGTGTGGCGCCCATCCGGCAAAAGCAGGGTAAAGTTGGGCGGCGTATCACCTGCCCTGAGCAGTTGCGGCGGCCCTGCTTCATCGAGCAACCCTTGTGGATAGCCGCGCCCGATGCCGCTGGGAAAGGTATTCAACGCCACGCGCTGCGCACCGGCAGGCAGACCTGGGTTCGATTCACCGCCACACGCTGCCAATAGAAGTGTGAGCAGCGCGATCCACCACACATATTTCATGGGACAACTCCCCTACTTTATCTGAACCTGAATCCATCAGGACATGAGGCTATTATACCGTATATGTCAAAAGACCGGACGAACCAGGGCCATCAGTGGTGGATGGCGGTGCAGGTGGGACATGTGACCACATGTTTGCCGTTCGTGACCAGACATGCGCGGCGACAGGCAGCGCCTACGATTTGCCAGTGTGTTGCCGCCAGCATCGGCGTCCATGATAAAATGCAAGCTATTCATTCAAATGTAATGCCGTAGGAGATAAGCCATGCATGGCCGCAGTACTGTTGATGGAACGTTTGTCAATCAAGCGAGCGCTTTTGAAGACTTTGTCCAGCGATTCCCCTGCCTACCAGGCCAACGCTCATCTCGATGATGTGCGCGCCGCGGATTACGCCCGTCTCGACCGCAGCGGCCACATTTATCTGGACTACACAGGCGGCGGTCTCTATGCAGAGTCGCAATTGCGCCAGCACTTTGACTTGCTCTCCGCCAATGTTTTTGGCAATCCCCACTCGCAAAATCCAACATCTTTGGCGATGACGCATCTGGTCGAGCAGGCGCGCGACCATGTGCTGGCGTTTTTTCACGCCTCACCGGACGAGTACACCGTTATCTTCACCGCCAATGCCAGCGGCGCGCTCAAGCTTGTGGGCGAAGCCTATCCCTTTGCGCCGGGTGGACGTTACGCGCTGCTGTACGACAATCACAACTCGATCAACGGCATTCGCGAGTTTGCCAGGGCGCGCGGGGCCGCGGTGAACTATGTGCCGGTCGATCTGCCCGACTTGCGCGCACCTGCTGCACGCGTGCTCGGCGCGCTTGACGCGGCCGACCCGGCCCACCACAACCTGTTCGCCTATCCTGCCCAATCGAACTTCAGCGGCGTGCACCATCCGCTCGCCTGGGTGGAGCAGGCGCAGCAACGCGGCTGGGATGTGCTGCTCGACTGTGCGGCTTTTGCTCCCACCAATCGCCTCGATCTCAGCGACGTACATCCCGACTTTGTGCCGCTCTCTTTCTACAAGATTTTCGGCTACCCGACTGGCGTCGGCGCGCTGATCGTGCGCCGGCGCGCGCTGGCCAAGTTGCGCCGGCCCTGGTTTGCCGGCGGCACGATCACCATCACGTCGGTGCAAGGCGAGGGCTGGCACGCGCTGATCCCAGGCGCGGCCGGCTTTGAGGATGGCACCGTCAACTACCTCAATTTGCCCGCCATCGAGATCGGGCTGCGGCACATTGAGCGAATCGGCGTCCAGGCGATCCATGCGCGCGTGATGGCGCTGACAGGCTGGCTGCTGGAGATGCTGACCGCGCTGACGCACAGCAACGGCGCGCCCCTCGTGCACATCTACGGGCCGACCGTCCCCACGGCACGCGGCGGGACGATTGCCTTCACCCTGCGCGACCCGCACGGCGAGGATTTCGATTTTCGTCGCGTCGAGGCCGCAGCGGCCGCACGCAACATCTCGTTGCGCACTGGCTGTTTCTGCAACCCTGGCGACGGCGAAATCGCGCACCAGCTTGGCCGCGAGGAAATGGCGTGCTACTTCACCGGTGCGGCGCCCACCTCCTTCTACGAATTCTACGACCTGCTGCACGTCGCTAGCGGCAAGACCCCGAGCACGATTCGCGTCTCGCTGGGGCTGGCTTCCAACTTTGCGGATGTTTATCAATTGGGGGCGTTTTTGGCGGGGTTCTGCAACCGCCGCGCCGAGGATCTGCCGTGGGCGCCCACACCGTCGTTAGCCGCCGTGCGCGAACGCGACGCCGCATAGCATAGTTGAAGGAAAGCTCATGCTCTGGCTCGATGACCGCTGGTGGGATGAAGATGCGTTGCGCGCCGGCGTGACGCCTGCCAACACCGACGCCCAGACCGGCGCAGTCTTCAGCTTCAGCCGCGCCTGGCTCCGTGGCGACGAAACCTTCGAGGTGCAAACCTCCGGCTCGACCGGCGCACCCAAGCCGATTCAGCTTCTGCGCGGCCAGATGGAAGCCAGCGCACGCGCCACAGGCGCCGCACTCGGGCTGACGGCAGGCATGAGCGCGCTGGTCTGCCTGCCGGTGCACTACATCGCCGGGCGCATGATGTTGGTGCGCGGCTTTGTGCTGGGACTGAAGCTGATCGTCGTCGCGCCGGCCGCTGACCCGCTGGCAACGCTGCCGCCCGACATCGCCATCGATCTGGCCGCGTTCGTCCCGCTCCAGATACAGACGTTGCTGGATATTGCGCTGCTCGCCCACTACGGCTCCTGCTTTCCTGACGACACGCCACGGGCTGCCTCTTATCGCCGCCGCCTCGACGCGCCGCGCGCCATCCTGGTCGGCGGCGGGCCGATTTCCCCCGCGCTGGAAA
This sequence comes from Candidatus Caldilinea saccharophila, assembly GCA_016710365.1. Taxonomy (GTDB): domain Bacteria; phylum Chloroflexota; class Anaerolineae; order Caldilineales; family Caldilineaceae; genus Caldilinea; species Caldilinea saccharophila. The sequence continues at coordinate 150,022 of JADJVW010000007.1, forward strand.
CGCAGATTCGCCACCTGACCGCGCCGGTCTATCACACTTATGGCATGACAGAAAGCGCCACGCATGTCGCGCTGCGCCGGCTCAATGGCGCGGACGCGTCGCCGGCGTTCGTCCCCCTGCCGGGCGTCGCCACCGGCATCGACACGCGCGGCTGTCTGCATCTGCGCGGCCCGATGACGAACGACGTCCTGCTCCAGACCAACGACCTGGTGGAGCTGCAACCCGACGGTTCGTTCCTGTGGCTGGGACGGTGGGACAATGTGATCAACAGCGGCGGGGTCAAGGTGCAGGTGGAAAGCGTCGAGGCGACCATTGCCGCGGTGGCCGCCGAACAGCCGGAGCTGGGTCTGGTGCGACGGCGCTTTTTCGTCGCGGGCTTGCCCGACGCACGGCTCGGCCAGGTCGTCACATTGGTGGTCGAAGGGGACGCGCTGAACGACGATCAAGCGCAGCAACTGGGCTGGGCGCTGAGCCAGGCTTTGCCTCGCCACCACGCGCCCCGGCAACTTGTTTATTCCCCACGCTTTGCCGAGACGCCGACCGGCAAGATCGATCGCAAAGCTGTGCTGGCTTTCACCTCATCATGACGGATAGCCGACGACGACAATCCGCCCGTCGTGACGCAAGGTCGCGGTGTGGTCGATTCTTGCCAAAGCTGTATAGTACAGGTGGGCGTAATTCTGCCCGTAGATTTGGTAGGGACAGGCCCCCGTGTCTATCCGGCTTCCGGGCGCACACGGGGGTGCGCCCCTACCAGGCAACCAATGAAGTGTTTTAGCCCGTGTGTAATAGTCACCTCAAACCTAAGAGAGTGTTTGGGCAAGGGTGAACTCGACGCAGCGGCGCGGAGTGGCAGAGATTCGCAGAGGAAAAGCAAAAGCTTGCCACCAGCCTTTCTCTGCGTTTTCTCTGCATCTCCGCGCCGCTGCGTCAAAATGGGAAATTTTTCAAACAGCCTCTAAAGTGGAACCTGCGACTCCAGCGAACCGCTTGGCTGAGCGCCCAGCGCCCCATCGCACCGATGACGCAAAATCACCGCGGCGATGCCAAAGGCGGTGGCGACGTTGAGCGACTGCTTGCGCCCAGCCATCGGGATCGAGACGCAGCGAGCGCACAGCGCCAGCAGGTCGGGGTCGACGCCGGTCACTTCGTTGCCCACGACAAGCACCAGCGGCAGCGGCGGCGCCTCGATGTCAAAGATCGAGACAGCAGCGCCGCCCGTCTCCAGCGCCCAAAGCACATGGCCGGAGGCGCGCAGCGTTTCGGCAAGCGCCACACTATTGCGGTGATGGCTCCAGGAAAGATGTTGCTCCGCGCCCAGGGCAGTTTTGGCGAGCTTGCGATGGTCAGGCGTGGGCGTGACGCCGCCCAGATAGAGATGACTCAACCCGGCGCCGTCCGCGCTGCGGAAGATCGACCCGACATTGAACAGACTGCGCACGTTGTCCAGCAGGCCGGCCAGCGGCATCCTCCCCCCCTCGGACAGGTGAGTCTCTGCGGTTTGCGCAACGATGGGCAGCCGATGCACGACTTGCGTAGGCGCGCCACACCACGGGCAGCGGTCGCCACTGCGTTGATCTTCCGCGGCGGGAAAGCGAAAGGCGCAAGATGTTGCGGTGCATTGGCGAATTTCGTAGTGCATCATGGCGGCGGCGTCAGGCGCGGATCAGCCCACGCGCGGCGGCGTCGACGAGCATCGCCTCGACATAGCTCCAGAGCGCGTGTGAGCCTTCCTCGATGGGGTGGAGGCGATGATAGACAGCTGCTTGAGTGACGCCGGCTGCGCGCCACGTGCCGCCGCCATTCTGGTAGTTTTGCAGCGAAGGCATCAGGCGATCCAGCGCGTTGGCAAAGCGGGCTTCGGGGGTCTGGCGGGCGTCGAACTCCTCCCACAGCGCACGCAACTCGTCGCGCTGGTCGTCGGGCAGCAGCCCAAAGATGCGGTCGGCGGCGGCGCGCTCGCGCTCCTCTTTGTCCAGGTTGGCCTCGACATCGTAAGCAAAGGTGTCGCCGGCGTCGATCTCGACGATGTCGTGCACAAGGAGCAGCTTCAGCGTGTGGAGCACATTGATCGTTTCATTGGCGTGTTCGGCCAGCACCATCGCCATCACGGCCAGGTGCCAGGAGTGTTCGGCGCTGTTTTCGCGGCGGTCGCCGCCCACCAGGCTAGTGCGGCGCAAAATGCGCTTGAGGCGGTCAAGCTCGATCAGAAAGGTAAGTTGTGCGGTTAGACGCTCATCGTGCATAAAACGATCCTTTCGATGGTTGCACTCATTGTACTAGTACACACGGGCTAAAATACCTCATTGGCTGCCTGGTAGGGGCGCACCCCCGTGTGCGCCCGGAAGCCGGACAGGCACGGGGGCCTGTCCCTACCAAATTTACGGACAGAATTACGCCCCCCTGGACTAGTACACACGGGCTAAAATACCTCATTGGTTTCCTGGTAGGGGCGCACCCCTGTGTGCGCCCGGAAACCGGACAGGCACGGGGGCCTGTCCCTACCAAATTTACGGGCAGAATTACGCCCACCTGTACTAGCCGCATTCAAGTTCACGGCAAACCTCACCGCCATCATGATGCAGCTTTTCGCAAAGCTCCCCATTTTGACGCGGAGATGCAGAGGGACGCAGAGAAAGGCTTGGAAACTTTCTGGCTTTTCTCTTGCTTTTCCTCCGCGTATCTCTGCGCCTCCGCGTCTCTGCGTCGAAATCAACTTGTCCAAGTAGTCGCTACACGCCGACGCGGCGTAGATAGCTGCGCAGGCGCCGCCACCGTGCGACGATGCGCTCGCGCAGCCCAGCGCTGCGGTGCGGGCGCGTATTGGAGTGTGCTTACCTCTTCGCTCAACAGCAGCACTTCGCGCCCGACCAGGCGACGCGCTTCCGCTTCGTCGGGTCGCGCCAACACCAGCGCAGAGAGCGCGGCGCCATACTCGAGCACCGTGTCGCCAGCCGTTGGCGCGCGGCCTTGACGGCTGCCCCAGCGCAGCAATGCGTCCCACGGGTCTTCGCGGTTACGTCGCCAACGCCGCACCCCCATGAGCACCCCGACCAACAGCAGGCCAATGGGCAACAACAGCCACAGCCAGCGCTCATCAAACGGCAAAGGCGTGGTGGGCGGCGGCCTACCGTGAGCGGCGGCGCGGGCAAGTTGTCTGCACTGCGCGTCACTCCCAACCGCGTCAGTTCCGGCCGGCCGGCGGTCGGCTCAAAGGGAACCCAGCCGACGGCGGGAAAGTAGACCTCTGGCCAGGAATGGGCGTTGGCTTCCGTCACCGTCCACACTTGCTCCGTCGGGTTCCAGGCGCCGGAGGTGAAGCCGGTCACAAAGCGCGCGGGGATGCCTGCGGCACGCGCCAGCACGACAAAGCTCGTGGCGTAATAGTCGCAATAGCCGCGTTGCAAATCAAACAAAAAGTAGTCGGCAACGTCGGTCACTGCTTCCGGCAAGGGCGGCACGCTCAGGTCGTAGGGGAAGGTGCGCAGATAACGTTCGATGGCCGCGGCGCGTAAAGCGTAGCGTGATCAGCGGTCAGGGTGGTCGCCAGGGTGCGGGTGCGTGGGGTGACGCTCTCGGGCAACTCAAGATAGATCGCAAATTCAGCGGGCAAGGGCTGACGCGCGTCCCAGCCGGGCAGCGCTGACAATTCGGCTTCGGCCTGCGCAGGAATCAGCGAGGCAACGGTGTAGCTGCCTGCGTTCGCCCGCAACGCCACCAGATCGCCGGGAAAGCGTTCTTCGGCGCTGTAATCAACCGAAGGCGCCAGCGGCTCGCCCGCAGCGTAGATCACGCGACCGTTAAAAGTCAGGCTGATGCTTTGTAACAGCGTGCGCCGCGCCGCGTCAGAGAGCGGCGTCCACGGCTGTTCGGCCGCGTGCTCGGTGCGCAGCAGGCGGGTCGGATTGCGCCAGCCGCGCCCATCATACCCGGAAAAGGTGGCGCCGCGCAGGTTGTGCGCAAGCGGCGGGATGTCGTAGGAGGGCATGGTTTCGCTGGTGCGCACCCGCATGACCGGGCGTTCGCTGGCAGCCGGCCCTGCACGCAACAGAAAGTTGTTGGGCAAGCCGCCCGCTACGCCGCCCGTCACCCAGGGATTCACCCCCGCCAACTCGGGGAAGGCGCGTTTGCCTACCCGCTCCAATTGTTCGTTGAGCGGCGCAATCAGCGCATAATAGCGCCCTGTGATCTCCATCCAGTAGAGATTGGGCGTCAAGGCTGCCAGCGCCACCACCAACGCCATCACGCCCAGCGCCATCATGGCATGTTCCAGCAGCGTGAGCGGGTTATAGTCGAGGCGCAGCATCTGCCAGCGCTCCACCAGCGCGTGCTGTTCGAGCGCCAGGTGCAACAATAAGGCCAGCATCACGCCAGCCACGATCAGCCAGCGGTCGACGTCGCTGTAGAGCATGACCAGCGCCACCAGCCACAGCACCGGCGTCGCCGCCAGCAAGCCGCGCTCAAAGCGCCGCGCCAGCCAGCTTGTCAACAAGCTCACCATCCAGATGATCAGCAAGGCAAAGCCAAAGAACACGATATCGTCGCGGCCCGCAGTGTTGTTCTGCACGCCCTGCCACCACAACGTATAGCGCACACCGACCCGGACAAAGGCATCAACAATCGGCACGGCGATGTCTTGCCAGGTTTCGTTGCGCGCGGCCTGCCACAGCGACGAGGGAGTAGGCAGCCACTCGGCCAGCAGTTGGCTGAGCGCCAGCACGCTGCCAACTATCAGCGCAAAGCTCTGTATCGCTACGCGAACAAATCTTGGTTGCCCAGTAAACGGACGACGCCAGCCACCGACCAGCCAGACTAGCAACACGGCAAGCGAGCCGGCCGCATAGAGACGGCTGTTCAGCGATGCCACGCGCAGCCAGCGATTCTCCCAAAGCAGCATGGCGGGCAGCATCGTCAGCAGCAGGCACAGCGCCAGCACGATCCAGCCGAGATAGGGACGCCAGGTTGCCGCCGCCTCCGCAGAAAGCGAAGCCGTGCGCTCCCCTCGGTCGCTTCGCTTGCGTCCCACCCAGCCGCACGCTCGTTCACCCGACCTCCTCCTCGACTTCGACGGTGAAAGCGCCGCCGGTGGGCGTCGAACGGATCACCTTGCGCGTGCGCCGGTAGGTGAGCGCGGCGCGCAGACGCACGTCGGTGCGCAAGCGTTGATGGGGAATGTCAAGCCGGGCGAGCAATTCCATGCACTCAACCGTCTCCGCCTCCTGCTCAGGCGTCATCACGGCCAGCACGCTGCTGAACAGCCCCTGTCCTCCTGCGCGCACGAGTTCTGCGATCCACAGCGGTGCGCTTTCGCCCGTGGCCGGCGTGATGATCATCAACGTGTGACGTCGCCCCAGCAGCGACAGGCTGCGTTGCAGCAGGTCGTGCAGCGGCGTCTGTGATGGCTGCGCCGGCGCCAGCGCGGCCATGATCGCCCAAAGCTGCGCCTGCCCGGGCTGCGGCGCCAGCGTCACCACCGCCGCGCCGGAGGCCGCCAGCAGCCCGACCGCGCGGCGGTCGGCGCCCGACACCATTTCAGCCGCCATGCTCGCGGCCAGCATCACGCCATATTCGAGGGTGCCCTCGGCGCCGGCTCCTTGCTGCACGGCTTCATCGAGATCGAGCACGATCCACACATCGCCGCTGGGCTCCTGCTCCAGCTCCTTGACCGTCAGCCGCCCGCGATGCGCCGAAGTCGGCCAGTGCACCAACCGCATACTGTCGCCCGCGGTGTAATCACGCACGCTGGCGGCAGGACGTGCACCCGCTACGGAACGCCGGCGCTGCGCGTGACCGTCCGCGCCGCCGCGCGGCAAGGTGACTGCGGGCAATTGCACCACGCGGGGATAGATCAGCACCGTTTCAAAGTCGGTGTAGCGTTGTGTGGCGCGGAACAGGCCAAAAGGATCGCCCAACTCGATACGGTGGGGGCCAAGCCGAAAGACGCCGCGCTGGGCGCATTCCGCGTCGGTGTGCCACCGATAGTCACGATTGGCGCCGCACGCGACGACGATGCCGGGCGCGTAGCCGGGCAGGTCTGACGCATCGATGAAGGCAGCCCACAACAGCGGCAGCCCGCTGCCATTGAGCACGGCAAATTCCTCGCGCATCTGGTCGCCGGCGACGAGAATCGCGCCGACGCGCCGGCGTGTAAAGCGCACATGCTGGGCCTGCTCGCGCACCCAGGCATAGCCGATGGCGTAGAGTCCCACAATGGTGACGAGCAGGACGATCCACACCGGATGGGGCGTGACCAGTTGGCCGAACAACAAGGCCGGCAGCAACAGCAATGGCCAGCCCGTCCGCGCCTCGATGGTCGTATGGAGGGGCAGCCGCCGGCTCCACAGGCGCGTCCGCCACCACTCCAGTACGTTCGACTTCTGCTTCGTTTGCGCGCTCATTTGGGAGGATTATCCAAACAATGACAAAATGTTCTCAACGTTGGCGGCTTGCGATGAAACAAGGCGATTCCCACGTGCTATCGCCTATCTGGAATAGCCTAACTCGAAAGCAGCCATTCACGCAAAGCACAGAGAAGCAAAGGCGCAAAGGCATTTTTATTGTTCATCGTGTAGCGGAGGGGTATGAACACTGACTCGAACCCTGTGCAATTCACAGCACCCACCCTGCCCGCATGGCACGACGGCGGCGACCTCACGGCGCTGGTCACGCCGTTGCAGGATGTCGCGGGCAGCCTGCTGCTGAGCGCGGCGCTGCCCGCAGGAGTGTCCCGCGCACGGCTGGCCGGGCGTTACTTCCTGGCGCGCTGCGTCGAGCCATCGCCGTGGGCGCGCGCTCATGACTGGACATTGTACCGGCGCCGTCCTCTCTTTGTGGCCGGGTGGCGTCCCGCGACCGCGGAGGCAGCGCAGGTCGAACGCTGGCTGCTGACCAGCGCGGCGCGTGGCGATGCAGGCGTCCACTGGTTGGCGGCGCGCCCGGAAGGGGCCGCGGTCAACCTGATCGGGCCGCTCGGCAATGGGTTTGTGCTGCCGCCGCGCGCACGTCACCTTGCCATCGTGAGTGAACCGGCGCGCGTGGCCGCGCTGTTGCCCCTTCTCCATGAGATGCTCGATCGGGGCGGGCGCACCGTCATCTTGTTGCAGGGCAGCGGGGCAATCCCCCCGGCCCTGCGCGACCTGCTGCCCTTTGCCGCCGAAGTGCAGCAAGTCGCGGCTGACGATGGCTGGCAGGAGCGTCTGCAGGACGCGCTGGGGTGGGCGGATGTCGCGGCGACGGCGCTGCCGGCCAGTGCGCTGCCCGAAGTGCTCCAGGCGGTGCGCACGGTGCGGCTGCGCGTCGAGCGTGACTTTGTGCAGGCGTTGGTCGACGTGCAGTTGGTGTGTGGCTATGGCGCCTGCCACGCCTGTCTGACGCCACTCGGCAATGGACGCTGGACGCGCGCCTGCGTGCATGGGCCGGTCTTCGACCTGGCGGATTTGGGGAGATGACACGCCGAGCAACCTCATGAAAACATCTTTTAACGCAAAGGCGCAAAGAGGCAAAATTGAGCTGTCAATCCTGAAGCTTTAGTTTGGTGCATGAAAAGGGAACGCAGATAGATGCCAATACGCACATTCTATCTTTGCAGTCTTCATCGCTGCCCAGAGGTGACAGTCACTTTTGGAAGTGACTGTCACCTGAGAAAGTGCAATGATGGTACGCTCAGATAACCACCGATGATTTGCTGCTTTGCTCTTATCTGCGTCGCCTGCCTGCTGGCCTTTCAAGAATCATGCTTGTCCTCATGCGTTCGCTCCGGCGTACAGATGCCAACCGCCAGAAGCCGAGTTTTTCCAAAAAACTCGGCTTCTCCGCACAAATAGCCGCAGATGTTTTGCTCTTATCTGCGTTGATTTGCGTTTATCTGTGCTGATCTGCGTTCCCTGCTTGCTGGCACTGCTCAGGAGTCTTGCCTGACTGACTGCTGGCGCTCGGTCAACTCGGAAGCTCTGGTTCAGCCAATGAAAAGGGGACACAGATAGACGCCGATAGGCTCAGATAGCCGCAGATGCTTTGCTGCTTTGCTCTTATCTGCGTCCCCTGCCTGCTGGCCTTTCAAGAATCATGCTTGTCCTCATGCGTTCGCTCCGGCGTACAGATGCCAGCAGCCAGAAACCGAGTTTTTTGGAAAAACTCGGTTTCTCTGCACAGATAGCCGCCGATGCTTTGCTGCTTTGTTTTTATCTGCGTTGATTTGCGTCTATCTGTGCTGATCTGCGTTCCTTTCTTGCTGGCACTGCTCAGGAGTCTCGCAAATTCTACTGCGCCCGCTCCAGGTTCAACGCCAGCAGCCGCGCCAGGACTTCCTCGTCGCTCAGGTCAGCCGGCCAACCATACGCGGTGCAGACCGCTGCGTCCAACACCCGGTGTGCGGCGGCGAGGCGTCGAGCCTTGACGAAATGAAAACGGATTTGTATGATGCTGCTCCATATATCAACATATCAACGAAGAGCTGCCCTGGATCATTGACACGAAAGGATCCGATGACAAGCCTAAAACGTCACCCTCTTATTGCGTTCTTCGTGCTGGCGTATGCCTTGCCCTGGCTAGTCTGGGGGACAAGCATCGCCGAAGTGCGCGGGCTCCTCTCATTTCACATCCCGCAGCCGCTTGCGTTCTGGATTGGCCTCACCCTGGCAACCTTTGGCGTCGCAGCGCTCTCTGGCGGAGCGCCCGCCGTCCGCGATCTGCTCAGCCGCATGGTCCGCTGGCGCGTGGCTCCGATCTGGTATGTGGCCGCCCTGTTGCTGCCGGGTGTACTCAGCGTGGTTGCGATCGGCCTATTTCTGGCGCTGGGAGGAACAAACGAAGTCGGTGTGCTTTTGTCGCTGCAAGCCTTGCTGCCCGCATTGCTGTTTTATATCTTTTTCTTCCTGCTGACAGAGGAAACGGCCTGGCGTGGCTTTGCGCTGCCACGCTTGCAGGCGAAATACAGTGCGCTTGTCGCCAGCCTGATCCTGGGCGTACTGTGGGGATTCTGGCATCTGCCGCTTGTGTTTATCCCTGGGTCATTCCAGGCCACGACGCCATTCATCGGCTTTGTGTTGTCGGCAGTGGCAACCTCCGTGATTGCAACCTGGCTATTCAACCACAGCCAAGGCAGTGTACTGATTGCTGCGATCTTTCACGCTGCCACTGATACGACCATTGCCTATTCCAACGTAATGACTGGCAGTAGATGGCTGTTTTGGTTGTTTATTGGCGTGCAGTGGATTGCTGCGCTGGCCATTATTTTTGTCGAAGGCGCCGCGCACTTCGCACGCAATGGAGATCTGCGCGCTACCGTCTATCCTCAGGAAGAACTTTGAATGGCTGCCGAGCAAGTGATGAAGCCAACGCTGGAGGCGACAAGCCCTATCCCTCAGACCCCTGACACCGCTACGGACTCAGCGAAGGTGGAGCAAAATCATCTTGGATTGGAACGGCTCGTATTTTTCAGTGACGCAGTCTTCGCCATTGCCATCACGTTGTTGGCGCTTGAAGTCCGCTTGCCAGTTGGTGAAGGTGATCTGTCGAACACCGAACTGCTCCACGATCTGCTGGCAATCTGGCCGAAATATTTAAGCTATACGATCAGCTTTTTGGTCATTGGCGCCTTCTGGCTTGGTCATCATCGCCGGTTCCTTTTTATCAAACGCTACGACCGGAATCTCCTGTTTCTCAACATGATGTTGCTGATGGTGATCGCTTTTATCCCATTTCCCACCAGCGTCATCAGCGAGTATGGCAATCAGGTCGCCACCATTTTCTACGCTGCCACAATCGTCGTGGCCGGCCTGTTTTCCGGCGCGATCTGGTGGTATGCATCCTATCACGACCGGCTGATCGACCCAGCAATGGATAGCCGGCAGCGACGACGCGAGCGCCTACAGACCCTTGCGATGCCTGGCATTTTCTTGCTTTCGATTGGTCTGGCGTTGATCAATGACGACTTGGCAAAGGCTTCCTGGTCGGTGGTCGCCATTGTCGCGTTGTTGATTCGATAATCTGCTGACGCCTTTACACGCGTGGCCCCTGTCATGAGAAAGATAGTAAACTGTCAGGCGTCAAACTTTGGGTAGGGCGACAGCAAGAGAACGCAGATAGGCGCCAGATAAAATTGAAATCAGCGCAGATAAGATCAGAGATGTAAAGCATCTGCGCCTATCTGATGGTATCTGCGTTTAACGGAGGATAGTATTGTAAGTAGGCTGTAGAGAATAAAGTCGCCGGTTTGTCCGCTATAGGTCAGGCAGTTGGCCGATGAGGCTGCGCAGGTTTCTGTTATACTCAGAGCAGGAGACAAAGCGATGGCTACCAACCGCACCTTTCCCGCCTGGCCCGAAGAAGAATCCACAGCAGCACCGCACCCGTCGTCGATTTTTGTCGTTGGCGCCACTCCAGCCTGTGCACTACGCCGGCGCCCACGCATCCGGCGCATCGCCGTCATGCGCGATATTGGCCCGCATGTCGCCCTTTACTACATCGCCGGTGGACTGCTTGGCTTCTTTGGCACCATTCTCTTCTTCAGCTTGCTCGCGCTGCTCAATATCATCTTTAGCGCCCTCAGTGCTTTCTTCTAGTGCATGACGGCGTACAGATGCCAACCGCCAGAAGCCGAGTTTTTTGGAAAAACTCGGCTTCTCCGTGCCTGGGCAACAAAAAACACAACAACGGATGCGAGGAAACAACGGATTTGGCGGCGTCGTGAAGCGAGCGCATGGGGCGGAGAGGAGGAGCAAATCCGCTGTTTCTCTGCATCTGTTGTAGCGTCTGCCCATCCGCTTCATGTGCGCGCCAAGCCTTCCCCTTGCGCCCGTTCCAGGTTCAACGCCAGCAGCCGCGCCAGAATTTCCTCGTCGCTCAGGTCAGCCGGCCAGCCGTACGCGGCGCAGACTGCGGCGTCCAGCGTGCGATGCGCGGCGTCGAGCCAATCGGGTCGGGCGTTGTAGAGGTTGGTCAGCGTGCGCTGCTTGAGTTCGGCCGCGGGCAGGCCGGGCGGATTGAGCCAGGCGTCACGCTGCGCGACGAGGGCTTGCGCCGCAGCCGCGATGGCCTGCACTCGCGGGTCGTCGAGCGGTTCATGGCCGGGCGGCCAGGGGAAGGGGAAGGTCTCGAAGGTCATAGTTTGTGAGTAACGAAAGCCGCTTTCTGCCTCACGAAGCTGTGTTCCTGTGCTTCTTGCCCAGATTTCGTGCAACCGAGAGTGAAGTACACCTAAGAAGTACTCATCTGCACGGGCAAATACCACTACTTGACCATCAGGCAAAGTATGAGAATCGATAAAAACAAAAATGCGATGTTTAGCAACTCGTGGAGTGGCAATGTAGCGGTCGAGATCTTCAATTGAAGAACGTAGGTCAGGAGCTGCTCTACCATGAATCCACCAGAACTTGCGTTCTCTGGGGTTTCTTACCTTGTCCCGTTCCGGCTTGACGTGCAGGCGTACATGTTCAAATGGTAATACATATAGTTCTGCCTCTGACATAGGCATATCGACACCGAAATCAATAATCCACATGCCACGCGGACGGCCAGTGATGTCAAGGCCATTCAGCCAGGGACGAACTACTTTGTCATTTTCTGGCACCTCCAACATTACGGATGCAAGTGTCGGGGATATATCGAACTTCCCCTTCTTGGTGTCTCCGACAAATGCAATACCGGACGCTTCTGCTAGCGTTTTTGCAGTTGTAACATCCGCTAATGTGGTCAAATCAGAGTTTATTGTGTGAACTACAAGACCATTTAAGACACGTTGCTCTTCATGTCCCCCATCGAAACCAATCATAGAAACGTGAACTGTAGCGCCATCAAGCACCCAATTCCTATCTGAGTATGCGAAGAATATATCTCCATCCTGTTTTATTCTACTCAAGACAGAACGGTTCACGCCGCCTCTGATTGCTTGTGTTGCTAACAAACCTGCACGGTCTAAGTGTCTGTTACAGATCATTGCATGTGCTTTTTCGAACCAGTAGCAGACAAGGTCGGCAAAAAGCTGGCACACGTCCATTGAACAACTGAAAAAGCGCCTCGACATATTTATCGCCCAATTCTTGACGAATTTTGTTACCTCCCAAAAACGGCGGGTTCCCCGACAATCACCTCGGCTTCCGGCCACGCCGGTTCGACCGGCTTGCCCTGTTCGTCAAAGGCCAGGATGGCATCCATCTGCTGGATCGTGTCCAGCGGCTTGAGCACCGGGTCGGACGGGAAGCCGTAGCCGTTGTCGTGCAGCCATTGCAGATAGCCGATCCAGACCGTCGCCTGCGCCAGTTCGTGGGCGTAGTCGTTGATCTCGATGCCGTAGAGCTGCGCGGGTGACGGGGCCAGACCGGGCAGGGGCGAGAGCATGGGCAGCCCCAACTCGCCCGCAAAGAGGGCGACCTCCTTCCACAGGTCGAGCAGCAGACGCAGCGCGACGTAAAGGAAGTTGCCGCTGCCGCACGCGGGGTCGAGCACGCGCGTCGTCGCCAGCTTTGCAGCAAAGGCAAGGATGCACTGATTCAGCGCCTGATTGGCTTGCGTGGCGGCTGCCCGCGTCGTGGCGCGGTCGCGCTTCTGCGCCAATTGTTGCGCCTCCACCTGCACCGCTTTCCATGCCTTGCGCAGCGGCGCCATCAGCACCGGCTCCACAATCAGCACAATATCCGCTTTGCTGGTGTACTGCGCGCCGAGCCGGGCGCGCTGGTCGGGATCCAGGCTGCGCGTAAAGAGCGTGCCAAAGATCGACGGCTCGATGGAGGACCAATCCAGTTGTGCAATACGCTGCAACAGATCGACGCCCTCGCTGTCCATTTCAAGCACGTCCGCGCCGTCGAAGAGGCCGCCGTTGAACCAGCGGATCGTATGTTCGCCAAAGTTCGCGCCTTCCGCCATCGCCGCAAAGAGCTGCCGCGCCTGCTGGTTAAAGCGCCGGGCGTCCTGCCTGCCGTTCTCGACGATGCGCGTAAAGAGATTATGCGGGAGCAACGCAATGTCTTCGGCAAAGAGGCAAAAGAGCAGGCGGATCGAGTAATGGGCGATGGCGTGCGGCGGATAGCTCCACTTGCCCAGGTGCGTAGCCAGGCGGGCAAAGTGCGTGGCGGCCTCCTCCGTCACCTGCGCGGCGGTGATCTGCGGGCGGAAGGCCTCCGGGTGGTAAAAGAGATTGCGCAGCGCGGTCAACCCTGCGGACGTCAGCAGATCTTCGAGCGTGAGGGTGATGATGGCTTTGACGCTGTTCGTGAAGTTGGTGTGGATGACAATTTCCTGCAAGTTGCAGACGATGAGCAGCGGCGGGTTTTGCAGCGACTCGCGGTATTGGAGCAGTTGGCTGTACGCGCGCGCCAAGTTGCCGTCCGGCCCTTTGTACTCAATGGCAAAGTGACCCTTGTACCAGACATCGGCCCAGCCCTGGCCGCCGCCCTGCTTGGTTGCGCCCGCTTCAAAGGCGAAGAAGTGGCCGGCCGGGTCGGCCTCCGCAGGCGTGGGGTGATCGACCACGCGGCAAAGGTCGGTAAAGTGCTCGACATAGCCGGCTTTCTCTTTCAACTGGATATTGCGCCATTTGGCGACGAACTGATCGGGCGTCATCTGCTTGCTTTCGGTTTGCTGGTGGCAGCCATGTGGATTTGCAGAAAATTGTAAAGGGGAGGGGAGGACATGGACAAATCAGCATTAAGTCGTCACGAGCGGGTCGGGCGCAGAGCGTAGGTCGGGCGCAGAGCGTAGGTCGGGCTACCAGCCCGACGGCTTGCGTCAACCAACAACGTCGGGCTGGTAGCCCGACCTACGGGTGCGAGGCGTGGCGGCAGGCAATGTCGGGCTGGTAGCCCGACCTACGGGGTGGGGATGTGGCGGCGGGCAATGTCGGGCTGGTAGCCCGACCTACGGGGTGGGGATGTGGCGACGGGCAACGTCGGGCTGGCAGCCCGACCTAGGGGGTGGGGCGTGGCGACGGGCAATGTCGGGATGGTAGCCCGACCTACTTAGTTTGCTCACACGAAGTCACAAAGAGCACAGAGAAAACACCTTTCTTGGCGCTTCTTTGTGCTCTCCGTGGCTTGGTGTGAGACTATAAAAGCGCTTATTTGCTCTGCGTGGTGATGCGGAGCGCCGTATCTTCCCCCGTCACGACGATCAGTTCCGGTGAGATGGCGAGCCACTGCGCCAGGTCGGGGTCGTCCAGCAAGGCAAAATAGGCGTCGCTGCCAAACTCCAGCGTGGTCACTTCCATCGCCTCGTCATACGCCGTGTCCACCCACAAGGCGAGCGTCTCGCCCGCGGAGGTGGAGACATACGAGCGCAGCATAAAGGCGCGACCGGCGACATAGCGAATCTCGCCCGATGCGTCGCGCACAGTTTCGGCCTGTTGCAACTCGCTGCGCGCCTGGCTGGCCGCAACGGCTGCTTCCCCAGACGCGGGTGCGGCGGCCAGGCCCGCGGCGGCTTCGGCGCCCTGCACATAGAATTCGTCTCGGCGCAAGCTGCGCAGGACGACTTCCCCCGCCGGCATTTCGGGAACCATCTCCGGCTCCAGCACGAGATAAGAAGTATACGGCGTAATGATGCCGTAGCGCAGGCTCAATTCGGTGATGGCCTCGACCAATTCTGGTGCAGGGCCGCTGCGCCGGATTTCGGTGAGCAGATGGCCGATCTTGCGCGTGGCCCACAACCGCGCCACAAAAGGATCGCCGCCCCGTGCCGCCAACGCACGATCCGGATAGACATAGACGCGCGCTTTGCCGTTCACCTGCCCGGACAAGGTCACGTCCACAGCGCCGCCCTCCCGGTAACGCCCGACAGCCACCAGTTGCTCGCCGGCGAACAGGTCGGGCAGCGGATAGGGGTAGCTATCCTCCAACAGCACGTCTTCCCCAAAATCGATCTCGATATCGGCCAAAACAGGCGTGCTGACCTTGGCGTAGAAGGCGCCGATCGCCTCGTCGATCTGCTGGTCGGGCGTAACGTACTGGCTCAGCCCGCGCAGGTCCGCGGCAAGCGTGTCAAGCAGGTCGGTGTTGACATCATAGCCCACGCCAAAGGTGAAAAGGCGTGGCGTCCGCTCAGCCGGCAGGTTTTGCATGGCGTTGCGGAGGATCGCGCCGGCGTCCAGCTCGCCCTGCGTCGGCTGCCCATCGGTCAGGAAGAGAACATAGGCTGGCCGTGTGCTCTCCGGCGCATCCAATTGCGCCAGCGCCTCCAGCAGCGCGCGGTTGATATCCGTGGCGCCGGTCGCACGCACATTGCGCAGCCACGCCAGCGCGCCCGCCTGGGAAGCGTCGTCAACCGGCTGCAGGGTAGGCTCCCACACGGTGACGCCGGTGCTGAATGTGAGCAAGTTGAAGCGATCGGCGGGGTTGAGTTGCCCGACGATGTAGCGCACAGCCGCGGTTGCCTGCTCGATCTTCTTGCCGCGCATGGAGCCGGACACATCGAGCACGACGACAATGTCACGCGCAACCACCTGGTCGGCGTCTGCGTCCAGCGACGGCGCGGCCAGCAGCACGAAGAAACCGTCCTCACCGGCCGGCTTGTACGAAAGCAGATTGAGGCCGATCAGGCCCTCCGCGGCGCCATAGTAGAGATCGAAATCGCTGGACGGCTTGTCGTTGTCGGCGCGATAGGTGATCACCGCCTGGTCGTCGGCAACGCGCTCGATCGTGATCGGGTAGTTCGGGCTGTAGATGGTGCGCAGGCCGGGCAGATTGCGCAACTCGACGCGCAGGTCAACTTCCTGGGCCGAAGGCGCGCCGTAGCCGCGCATACTCAACGGATAATTGAAGTGATAGAGGTCGTCGCTGCGCTCGACCAGATGCACGTAGCTCAACTCGACGGTGCGCGTTTCGCCTGGCGGGATCGGGAAGACGCTGGTCTGGAAGAGGCCGCGATCCAGATATTCCAGCAAGGCCGGGTCGCGTTGGCTGCGCACGATCTGCTCGTAGATGCGCCGCGCCTCGTCACGGTCGAACAGCTTGCCTTCCAGCACCTCGCCGTCAACCGTCATCTGGAAGTCGCTCACCGCCGCGTCTTTCGGCAGCGGGAAGATGTAGACGCCCTCGGCGACGCGGCCAGATTGGTTGCGCAGCACCTGCGTCACCTGCACCTGAGCGACCTCACCATCGACTACGGCGTCGACCGCGTGGCGCTCGATCACGATCTGGTTGTCCGGCTGAGGCGTCACCATCGGCGGGAACGGGGGGAGCGGTGCAATATCCTGAGCATAGACGCCGGTGCGAAAGGGAATGAGAGCAACTGCCAAACCGGCAATCAGCAGCGCGATCAAAGCTCGCGCGCGCTTGTCTTGAACGGGCAACATCCTTGCCTCCTTTGAACCTGTCACCAAAAACCATCCTGCACCGGTGACGAGGCTGGGGCGAGAAATGTTCCTGCGTCTATTTGACAGCCCAGAGTTGCATGGCTATACTTGCGACTCAGATGCGGGTGTAGCTCAACGGCAGAGCGTTTGCTTCCCAAGCAAAATGTTGAGAGTTCGAATCTCTTCACCCGCTCCTCATTCCCCGTGTGCGCTTTTATGCTCGTCCTCTCCGTGCTTCTGCTCTTTGATGCCATGCGTGTGCGATGCACGCTGGTCGTGGCTACAGACCCGTTGGCAGGTTGACGAATTCAAACTCTACGCCAAAGCGATCGCGCAGATGCGCGCCCAGCGCTTGCACGCCGACCGTCTCCGTGTCGTAATGCCCGCCGTAAATGACATTGATCCCCGCATTCTGCGCGGCGTAATATTCGGCGTGGGATGTCTCGCCGGTTAGAAACGTGTCGCACCCCAGCGCGGCCGCCAGCGGAATTTCGCGCGCCGGCGCCGCTGATAATCCCGATCTTATGGCTGATGCGCGGCCCTTGCGCCTGTACCAGCCGCGTCGTCCCCACATTCTGCTGGTAGCGATCGACCAGATAGTCGAACTTCATCCCGTGCGGCGCGCTGGCCAGCACGCCGATGGGAGTCCCATTCACCGGTGCGAACATCCCGTCGACAGTGAGTCCCAGACGTCGCGCCAATTCGACGTTGTTGCACCTCCGGATGAGCATCCAGCGCAAGGTGCGCGGCGTACAGGTTGAGGTCGGCGCTTACGTAAGCGCGCACGAGTGCGCCAAAACTGCCAAGCGATCCGCTGCGGCGGCCCCAGAAAATGCCATGATGCACCAGCAACAGATCGGCGTTGCGACTTAAAGCGGCCTCCACACAGGGCATCTGCGCATCGACAGTCGCAACGATGCTGCGAACCTCATCGCGCCTTCAATCTGAAGCCCCTGGGGTCGTAATCCTTGATCTCGCCAATCCGCAAATATTGGTCGAGATAGGTCACCAATTCCGCTCGCTGCATAAAAATTGCTCCTTTGTGGATAAGGGTGATGCGTAAAAGCGTAACTTGTAATGCGTGATGAGCGCCTTACTTCTTACGTTTTACGCATTACGCATCACATTTTACGTTTTACGCATCACTTTCCGTCGCCGCGCCGCGGCGGATAAAGCGTTTGACGCCGCGCGCAAAATCACGCCGCGGCAGCAAGACTCGCCGCTTGCATGTCTGGCAGACCAGGCCAATATCGGCGCCGACGCGCACGATCTCCCATTGCTTGCCGCCGCACGGATGCGGCTTGCGCATTTCGACGACATCCCCCACATAGAGGGGCGCAGAGATTTCAATCATCGTGAACAGCTATCATGGGTGACGCCATTACAGGGGCGGGCCGGTCTGCGTCATTGCGGTCGGCTTTAGCGTCGGCGCCGCCTTGTCGTCACTGCCCAGGGCAAGGATCATGGCGCCCACCGCATAGGCAAAGCTGAACAACAGCAATAGCCACGCCGCAAAGCCGCCGGCAATCGGCAGCCATTCGACAGCCCGCACCACGAGCAGCAAAACAAGGATGCCAACCATCGCCGCCAGCAGCTCGCCGGCGTTGCTGAGCAAGCGCCGTCCCAGCCACAAGCCGGTGAAGACCGGACTCACGATCCAGAGCAAGCCCAACAGTCCAAACAGGAAGAGGGCGAACGCCAAACCGCCAGCAACCGCGCCCCAGAACAGCCAGGCCAGTAGCACGATCAGGCCAATGGCAGGCACGGCAGCCAGCACGACAAGCAAGCCAACGCTACAGGCGACCAGCGCGCGGCTGTCCATCACCACCAGCACGCGCTGCGTAAAGCGAGGCAGCCGTTTGACAAACAGCCAGCCAAGCAGCAACAAGCCCAGCAATGCACGTGCGACGCTGATCGTCCAGGTCAACAATCGTTCCGTCAGGGTTGGCGCAGGCGCCGCGGCTGGCGACTCCGACGCGACGCGCTCGACCGAAGCGGCGACGCCACTGGGAATGACTGACGCGGCCGCACTGTCGGCTGAGTAGTAAAGCGTCCCCCCGATCTGAGCACTTTCGCTCACCGTGATGCGACCGCCAGAGAGATGGGCGTCACCGCCCACCGCACCGTCAAGCTGGATCGTTCCCATTGAGGCCCAGAGCGAGCCAGCGATCGTCCCACGCAGCACGCCGGCGCCACCGGCCATCAAGGCGTCCTTGCCGACGCTGGCGCTCTCAGCAAGCACGGTTCCTTGTTGAATCTGCCGCCCGTTGATATTCATCGGAAAGGCGGGCGCCCCTTGAAACGCCATACCGCCCCCCGCCGAAACAAGATCGCCGCCAATTGCGCCATTGAGCGTCAGGCCGCCACCCGCAATCCGCACATCGCCCGCCACCGGCCCGTTGACGACGATGCCGCCGCCCATCGCCAGGATATCGCCGCTGATTTTGCCGTTTACCTCAATATAGCCCCCAAATGCGATCAGGTCGCCGTCGATATTCCCGTCGATGATAATCTCTTCTGCCGTCACGTAGAGATTGTCTTCGATGGTCTGCCCGGCCGGAAGGCGATAGCTATCTGCGCTGGCGAGTGTGGCCGCGGTCGCGCTGCCCACCGTCAGCATGAGCAGCAACAGCCCCACCCCGATGATCATGCCGAGCCGAGCATGTGATTTCTTGTGCGCGTTGTAAAGCATCATGTTCTCCTTTCAGGACAGCGACGCTCAGCGCGCCGGGCTGTCTTTTTGCCATGTGGCGTCAAGCTGTTCGTGCGGGTTGCCGAGGATGCGTCGTATGGCGTTCCCAGGCGCGACGGGGGATGTCATGCGACGCCCGCAAAGAGATCGTGCTCACTGTTGCGTTCCACGTCGGGAAAGACGCAGGTGAATTGCTCGCGCCCCATCAACCGCTGGCGCACCGGCGCCGGCACGATCGAGAGCCAGCTTGGGCCGCCACTGAATTGGCTGGCGTGCGCCTCGCTGGCGCGCTGCTTGTAGATCAGGGCGTCTGTAACATCGACATTCGTCGTCACCGGCGTGACCCAGCGGCTGATTTCGACCAGGTTGATATCGTGGTTGCGGCCAATCGCAGTCGGATCCTGGCCGGCCACCCGCATCAGCGGTGCAGCGATCCGGATCAAATCCTTTGGGAATGCGCTGTAATAGAGCTTTTGCGGTCGCTCGATCGCACCATTTCCGCCAGACATCCCCGCACGCGCCAGATAGAAGGCAATGGTCGTGGCTTCGCAAACACGGATATGATCGGGATGCCCGTATCCGCCAAAGGGATCATGCGTGAGGATGACGGTGGGCGCGAGCCGAGCAATATAGCCCAAGATTTCATGGGCAACTCGGTCAGCCGATTGTTGAATCAAAGCGCCGGCATGGTGGTTGTCGGGCGCGCCGCGCATCCCGCTGTCGCGATAGGGCAGCGACCAGATGCTTTTCACGCCCAAATGAACCGCGGCCTGTGCAAGTTCAGCCGAGCGCACCTGCGCCAGCGAATCATGATCCCGCAGGCGGCCCTGATCGTCCACCGATCCTGCGATGCCATCCGTCGCGATGATCACATGCACATCGACGCCTTGATGGGCGTAATGCGCCAATGCACCGCCGGGGCCAAAGCTTTCATCATCGGGGTGGGCAAAAACGCCTAAAAGAACTCGTCTACGCATGGCGCCGCACTTTCTTTCCATAGTATGCAACGATATCAAGCCTGGTCATCCGTCCGTCGTGTCCATGCATTGTCCCATGCCTGCACCGATCCGGCCAAACATGGGAATCGCCCCTAATTGATACAAAACGTAGATAGCTCTACCGACATTTGGCTGCTATTCTGGCATACTATGGGTTGAAGTCATTTTTTCTTTATATATTCTTAGACAGGAGTCCTTATCTATGCGTTTTGGCCCGCTCCTTCGTATTTTGGGAACGGCGCTCTATGGCTTCATTGGCTGGGAACTGGGCGTGGTATTGACGCGCACCCCCGAACTGGCAATGGATCCCTGGAAACTGATCGTTCCTTTTACCTTGTTCGGGGCAGCGTTCGGCTTTCTGCTCGCACCGTGGTTGGTCAGGGCGCCGGCAAAGGCGGCGCACAACGCGCTGCGCCAGGTGCCGATCACCGATCTGGTGGCCGGGACAATCGGCGTAACGGCCGGGCTGTTCATGGCCGCGCTGTTGAGTGTTCCCGTGTCACGGTTGCCGGCGCCGTTTGGCAACATCGTCCCTTTGGTGCTGGTCTTTATGTTTGGTTATCTCGGCGCCGCCATTTTTGTACTAAGACAACGTGATTTCTTCTCATTGTTGCGTGGCGGTGGAGAGGAAAAGCCAGAATTTGCACCGCCGCCCGTGGCCGTGGCCCCCACCGCGCCGGCCGGGCCTTCGTTGCTGCTCGACACGAGCGTAATCATCGACGGCCGGATTGCGGACATCGCCAAGACTGGGTTTCTGCTGGGGACGCTCACGGTGCCGCGTTTTGTGCTCAACGAGCTGCAATATATTGCCGACTCCGCGGACAGCCTGCGCCGCAACCGCGGCCGTCGCGGGTTGGAAGTGCTCGACCGGCTGCAAAACACGCCTGAAGCCACTATCGTCTTCGTCGACCAGGATCCCACCGACGCCACGCAGGTCGACGACAAGCTGATCAGCCTGGCGCGACAGACGGATGCGCTGATCATCACCAACGACTACAACCTGAACCGGGTGGCCCGGCTGCAAGGCGTGCGCATTCTCAACATCAACGAGTTGGCGAACGCCATCAAGTCCGTTTATTTGCCTGGAGAGGAAATTCCGCTGAAAATAATCCAGGAAGGCAAAGAGACCGGGCAAGGGGTCGGCTACCTTGAAGATGGCACGATGGTCGTCGTCGAAAATGGCCGCCGCTACATCAACCAGGAAGTGTTGGTGCAGGTGACCAAAGTGCTCCAAACCAATGCGGGCCGGCTGATCTTTGCTACGCCGGAATAGTTCAGCCACATCAATTCATGACAGGATGCTTTCATGGCGCTTCGTATCTACAACACGCTCACACGACAGACCGAGGAGTTCGTCCCGATTGAGCCGGGCAAGGTCAGCATGTACGTGTGCGGCCCGACGGTTTACGCCGACGCTCATATCGGTCACGCCATGGCGGCGATCATTTTCGACACCGTGCGGCGTTATCTGACCTACCAGGGCTACACCGTTAAGTTCGTCACCAATTTCACCGACGTCGACGACAAGATCATCCGCCGCGCCAACGAGCAGGGGCGCGACCCGCTTGAACTGGCGAATCACTATGCCGAGAAGTATTTTCGCCATCTCGACGACCTCAACGTGCTGCCGGCGCATGTTTACCCGCGCGTCAGCCAGGAAATGGCGTGGATCACCCAGATGATTTCCGGGCTGGAGGAAGAAGGCTACGCCTATCGCCGTGACGGCGATGTCTACTTCCGCGTCATGAAAGACCCGGACTACGGCAAGCTGAGCGGTCGCAAACTTGAAGCCGCGATGAGCGGCACCCGCATTGAGGAAGATGCACGCAAGGAGCACCCGGGCGATTTCGCCTTGTGGAAAGGCGCAAAACCAGGCGAACCGGCCTGGGAGAGTCCTTTTGGCCCGGGGCGCCCCGGCTGGCACATCGAATGCTCGGCCATGTGTCTCCATCATCTGGGTGAGGTCGTGGACATTCACGGCGGCGGCAACGACTTGATCTTCCCGCACCATGAAAATGAGATCGCCCAAAGCGAGAGCTACACCGGCCAATCGTTCGCCCGGTACTGGATGCACAACGGCATGTTGCAGCTGGCGGGCGAGAAGATGAGCAAGTCTCTGGGTAACCTGATCACCATCGATGAGTTCCTCAAAGAGCACAGCGCCGACGCGCTGCGCCTGTTGATTTTTACCGGCCATTATCGCAAGCCGGTCACCTACACTGCGGAGACGGTCGAAAGCGCCGAGCGCAGCCTGACGCGCCTGCGCAGCGGTTTGCGCCCATCTCAAGGCGCCCAATCCACCGGCGAACAGGTCGAAAAGCTGCGCATCGCCACCGAAGACGCGCGCGTCGCCT
The DNA here is from genome assembly GCA_016710365.1 of Candidatus Caldilinea saccharophila. Classification (GTDB taxonomy): domain Bacteria; phylum Chloroflexota; class Anaerolineae; order Caldilineales; family Caldilineaceae; genus Caldilinea; species Caldilinea saccharophila. Next base: position 172,348 of record JADJVW010000007.1, read on the forward strand.
TCACGACCGCGATGGACGACGATTTCAATACGGCCGGTGCGATCGCAGCGCTTTTCGAGCAGGTGCGCGCCATCAACAGCGCACGGGCGGCGGGTGTCACCGGCCCATTCTTCACCGCGGCGCAACACACTTTGCACGAATTGGCCGGCATTCTGGGGTTGTCACTGCACGAACCGACCCGCGACGCGGTCAGCGAAGTAGCGGCCATCCCCTTTATCGATCTGCTGATCAGCGTGCGCGGAGATCTACGACAAGCAAAACAATGGGCGTTGGCCGATAAGGTGCGTGACGGCCTAAAAGAGCTGAACGTTGTAATCGATGACACGCCCGATGGCGCCAAGTGGCGATTTGAGGCTGAATGAGCGAGCTATTATACGGACGACATGCTGTTCAGGAGTGTCTGCGCGCAGGCCGGCGTCGCGTCTTCCGCCTGTGGATCGAGAGCCGGCGCGAAGACGCTCCCTTGCCCAAGGATGGGCCGCTTGGTGAGATCGTGGCGCAAGCCGAACGCGCCAAGATTCTGGCGCGTTCGATCCGAGGCGGGCTGTTTGACAAAATGCGCAGCGACCATATCAACGCACAGGGCGTGGCGCTGGAGGTCGATGACTATCCTTATGTCGATATCCAAACCTGTCTGGCAATCGCCAAAAAAGCCGGGGAAGAGCCTTTGCTGCTCATCCTCGACCATCTTCAGGATCCGCAAAATCTGGGTACGCTGATCCGCACTGCGGAAGCGGTCGGCGTGCACGGCATCTTGATCCCCGAGCGCCGCGCCGCACGCGTGACCCCGGCAGTGAGCAACGCCAGCGCCGGCGCGGTCGAACATTTGGCCGTGGCGCAGGTGGTCAACATCAACCGGGAGATTGATGAACTGAAGAAGCGGAATATCTGGGTGGCGGGGCTGGACAGCGATGAGCAGACGCCGTCGTTAGCCAGCGCGCGTTTAGATGGCGCGTTGGCCGTCGTGGTAGGCAACGAAGGCGAGGGACTTAGCCATCTCACGCGCGAAAAATGTGACTTTCTGGTGCGCTTGCCGATGGTCGGCCGCGTCGAAAGTCTCAACGCGGCGGTGGCGGGCAGCATCGTGCTCTATACCGCACGCCAAGCGCGCCGCGCAGACGCCTGACGACGCCAGAAACCTAAAATAAAGTCCACTGAGAAAAATTATCCACAGATTACATAGAGTGCGCAGATGGTGGAAAAGAAGGTAGCCGATGCGTGGTTGCAAGGTAGTGAACGCAAGCCTCTCACCTGTGAAATCTGCGCAATCTGTGGATGATTTTTGCTTTAAATCTGTCGTCAGCGCATCCTCAACTTTTACATTGAAATCGGTTTAGTTGATGCATGCCACAATTTTGGATGCAGGTCATCCACAGTGGAGCCGCGAACTGGAGCAGATTGGCGTCCTCCTCGGCGCTGGTGCCCATCCAACCCTGTTCCCTTACCACTTTTTGTTTGTCACGCTGAGCAAAATTGGCGGCAAGGTGGCGCGCTTTTACGAAGGGGCAGGCGCAGAAAGTACGGTCGGGATCGGATTTCTGTTTCCGCGCCGGTTGCGGGAGAGCGGCGACGCGGTGCAGCGCACCTACACCCTGCGCTTTCATGCCACATCAGGGGCGACGCCTGACCCGCAGAGGATAGTAGCCGCCTGCGAGCAGGCCATGCCCGACGACGCCTTTGTCTATTACGACCCGCAGGGCGCGCTTTCTTACTACCGCACCAACGAGCCGATGGGTGCGGTCGAGATTGGGCGGCCGGATGAAAGCGAAGCCGTGGCAAGCCGAGAGATTCAGCGCCGCGTGTGGGGCGCGCCTGATAACTTTCTCTATCCGAGCGACATCTACAGCGCCGAATTCGCCGCGGGCACGTCGCTGATTGCCCGCGTTGAGGGCAAGACCGCCGGCTTTCTCTTTGGCTTACGCCTTTGACGGCGCATCGATGCCCGCCGACTGGCAAGAGCGCTATCACGGCGCGTTTCGCATCGAGTCGCAGACGCTGGGGGTGCTGCCCGATTTCCGCGGGTTACGTATCGCCAACCTGCTCAAAAAGCGCCAGGCGGAGCTTGCCTGGCGCGAAGGGATCGGCGTCATCACCTGGACCGCAGACCCGCTGCAAGCGCCCAACGCGGCGCTCAACTTCGGGTTGCTCAAGGCGATGGCGTGCGAGTTTACGCCCGACCTCTACCCATTTCGGAATGAACTGAATCGCGTACACGCCTCACGCTTTGGGTTGACGTGGCTGGTGGGCAGCAAGCGCGTGCGCGAGATCCCCACGCATGGCGGCCGCGCCGACGTGCTCGACCTGTCGCGCCGCCCGCAGATTCCACGCGCCAACGACGGCTGCACGCAGGCCAGGTTTGACCTGGACGCCGAATTGATTGCCATCGAAATCCCAGCCAATTGGACGGCGCTGCAAGTAGACGACCCTGGTCAAGCGCAGGCGTGGCGGTCGCTGACCGACGAAATTTTCCAGGTGTATATTGGTCTTCATCCTGGCCAATACACAATTACAGGCGTGGGGGTTGCCGACGAAAGACGCTTTCTGCTGGCAGAACGCAGCGATCTACGTTTATGGCAGCGACTTGGTGCGTAAAAAATCCATTTTCGCCTCAATTGGAGGTTGACAGCAATACCAGGAAGGTCTACAATCGTTGACAGAAAAGAAAGCGGCTTATGGGGCGCCGTGGTTGCTTTTACCACGTTTTCCATTCCATTCCAGCCATCGGATGGGCGCCGCAACAGCAGCATGATGGCGCTCTTGGTTCGAGTCGATGCCTCGGTGGTTTTTCTCTATCACAACCAGTGTACTTGCCAGCAATCCAGGATAGTCCGCCAACTACCGGCGAACGCCTGCGGTTGTCTGGCTTTTTTTGTTTCGTCAGCTCGTCAAGGATCGTTCAGTCTTAGTTTCGTCATCTGTCTTTGTCAGCAGGGTTCTCAGAACCCCCAAGTATCAAGCCTAGAGTTTGGAAAAGGAAATTATGAACATCTACGTTGGAAACCTGTCGTATCGCACTACTGAGGACGATCTGCGCACAGCTTTCGAGGCTTTCGGCGCCGTGAGTTCAACCGCCATCATCCGCGACCGCGAAAGTGGTCAGTCCAAAGGCTTCGGCTTTGTGGAGATGTCGTCGGACACAGAAGCGCAGGCCGCCATCACCGGCCTCAATGACAAAGAAGTGGGCGGACGCCGCCTGAAGGTCAATCAGGCGCGCCCGCGCGAAGATGGCGGCGGCAGCCGCGGCGGCGGTGGCAGCCGTGGCGGCAATGGCGGTGGCAGCCGTGGCGGCAGCAGCAGCCGCCCGCGTCAGGATCGCGACAGCCGCTGGTAGTTGGATGCAACTTTGTTCCAAAAGCATCGTGGCAGCAGAAAAAGAATCTTTCTGCTGCCACGATGCTTTTTTATTGACCTTTTTTATTGAATCGCCCTTACCCCTGATTTGCCGCACGCTGTTTGAGGCGATGCATCGGCAACCAGATCAGCCCCAGGAAGAGCACCATTCCCAACGCCCGCCCCACGCCTGACAACAAGAAGATCGCCTGGAAGCTGACCGTGTCGGCCAGATAGCCGCCCACCAACGGCCCCAAAAACGCGCTGGCAAACACGCCTGTCTGGTAGAGGGCTACGGCGCGCGCCCGTCCTACATGGGGCGTGACCTGGAGCAGAAGGTTAAAGTTGGCTAAGTTGAAGCCTGCCCATAGAAATCCGCCAAACAAATTATTGACGCCCACCTGCCAGGGTTCGGTGTAGAAGACCCACATCACAGGCAGCAAGGCGATAGGGAAGCCGGTCACCAATTGCAGAAAGACTGCACCGCGGCGATCCAACACCTTGCCAAATATCAACTGCCCGCCCAGCGCCGCAAAGCTGGAAATGCTGGTGAAAATGCCAACAATCCCCACGTTTGCCCCCAGTTGGGTGACAAGATAAATGTTGAAGAAAGGCGCGGAAATCTGCAAAGCAAAGTTCCACACAAGGCCGCTGACCACAAAGCCAAGATAGCCAGGGCTGCTTTTCAACGCATCGCGCAAGCTGCCGGTCTGCCGCGCCTGCTCGACATGACGGCTGGAATGTGGTTCACGGATGCGGCTGAATTGCAGCGTGCTCACCATCCCAATCGCAAAGGCCAGCGCAAAACTCAATTGATAGCCAAGATAGGGGTCGGTTTGCCATTGATTGCCTGTGCGGATTACCCAACCTGCCAGCGCGGAAAACATCAGGGTGGCGGTGCCCATCGTCAAGTTACGCGTGCTGAAGTAACGCCCACGCATAAATTCGGGCACAATGTCCGCCACCATCGCGGTCCAGGCCGGGTTGGAAAAATTCCCCATAAACGCACGCATACCGTTGAGCGCGGCGATGGCTAAAATCGCAATCTGGGGCGGCAGCGCCAACAGCGGGACGAGAGAGAGCAAGAGCAACATGACCCGCGCAAGGCCGCCGCCGCTCCACAACACAATCGACTTGCGATTGCCCGTCTTCTCCAGCATCCGCGCACCTGGAAAGAGCGCGGCCGCGCCCGCCAGGTTTCCAATCGCCGTGATCCAGCCGACCTGCTGATTCGTTGCGCCATACGCAAGCGCAAACAGCGGAATAAAGGCCAGATAGAACGACTCGCTGGTGGCGGCAAAGATGCCATCCAGCCAGAAGTAGCGTAGATTGCTGGTCTGCCGGATCGTCAACGGCTGGGGCGCCTGCTGCACCAGGCTGCGCTCCATCGGACGATGCACCAGGTACCAGTTCCAGCGCTGCGGGCGCAGTTGGTCAAACACGCTGATGCGGCGCTGCGGAATATAGTCGAGCAGATGCAGCATGCGCTCTTCCTGGCTCAACGACCGCGGCATGTGCTCTGGCCGCTCAGTAGATAGCGTCTGATTTATTTCATCCATCTGATTCGTATCCACAATACTCGGTGCGCAGTTGGACTTTTTGGACTTTCCCCAGCGCATTGCGCGGCAGCGCGTCGACAAAGATGACTCGCCGCGGCGCCTTGTAAACGGCCAGCCGCTGGCGACAAAACGCAATCAAGTCATCTTCATTCACGGCCGCCAGCCCGGCGCGGCGTACGACTAGCGCCACCACGCGCTCGCCCCACTCCGCGTCCGGGCAGCCAACCACTGCGCTCATTTCAACCGCGGGATGGTCAGCCAACGCCAGCTCCACTTCCGGCGGATAGATATTGTAGCCACCGCTGATGATCAGATCTTTGGAGCGCCCCTTGAGTGTGAAATAACCGTCCGGTGCGCGCACACCCAGATCACCGGTGCGCAGCCAGCCGTCCGGCGTAAACGCCGCGGCTGTTTTGTCGGGCTGACGCCAATAGCCTTTGCAAACGTTGGCGCCGCGCACCTGCACCTCGCCCACCACGCCATCGGGCAACGGCTGCTCCGTCTCCGCGTCGACAATGCGCACCTCGACGCCAGGCAGCGGCAGCCCAACCGAGCCGACGCGCCGTTCGCCGTGCAAAGGATTGGAAAGGTTCATGCCGGTTTCGGACATGCCGTAGCGTTCGAGCAGGCGCACGCCAAAGCGCGCTTCAAACTGCTTAAAAAGATCGTCGGGCAAGCGGTCGGAGCCAGAGGTGACCAGACGCAGATGACGTAGGCTGTAGCGCTCCGCGTTGGGTGCATCGACCAGGCGGCGATGGATCGTTGGCACAGCCATCAAGACAGTGCAAGATCGCTCGATCAACAACTGCAAGGTCTGCACTGGGTCAAACCTGGTCGTCATAAGCGTGGTGGCGCCGGCGTGAAGCGCGCCTTGCAGCGCGACGATCAGCCCGTGGACGTGAAAGATGGGCAGCACGTGAAGCAGAACGTCGTCGTTGCGCCAGCCCCACGCTTCATGCAGGCTGGCGAGATTGGCGGTCAAGTTGCCATGCGTCAACTCAGCGCCTTTGGGCCGGCCCGTGGTGCCGCTGGTGTAGATCATCAGACAAGTTGTGTGCGGGTCAGCCGGAAGCGACACGGAGGTCGCGTCAGAGGGCTGATACGGGGCGATCAGCTCTTCAAACGCCACCTCTGCCTCGCCGATCCAGATGCAAGTCTGCAACGCGGGCAAGTCTGCCAGGATAGGCGCCACTGCGCTTTGCGCGCCGTCGGCGGCAAAGAAGAAACGCGCCTCGGCATCTTCCAGAAAATAGGCAAGCTCTCGGGCGGGATAACCGGTGTTCAGCGGCAGGCAAATGGCGCCCAGCCGCATGATCGCCAGATGCAAGTAGACAAAGGGCAGGCGCTTGGGGAGCTGCAAGGCAACACGGTCGCCCGGTGTAACATCGAGTGCACGCAGCAGCGCCATCGTACGCAGCACCCTGGCTTCGAGTTGACCATAAGTGACAATCTGGTTTGCAGTGGGCGGTTCATCGATCAGTTCGATGGCGGTTTTGTCGGGTTGGGCCAAACAATGGTGGCGAAGTAAATCCAAAACACGAAAAATCCTGGATCTTTCCTCTTACGCTGTGATATTTGGGGACAACGCGCACGCGCCGTCACCCAGCATGTCGTGCGATGGTATACCTGATCGAATTGTGATGCAAGAAAGCAGCGTCGCCTGGGTCTATTGCGCGGCTGCACCGGGGGGATCGGAGCGTGATTCATCAAGCGCGGTGAGGTTCGTACAGCGCTGCATCCTGGCATCGGCCATCGCCGCTTTACAAAGGCAGGCGCACCACAAAGCGACTGCCTTTGCCTGGCTCGCTTTCAACTGTCACCTGCCCGCCATGAAGATCGACCAGGTGGCGCACGATAGCAAGCCCGATCCCTGTCCCTTCATAATGGCGCGTCAGCCCTGAGTCCAACTGAGCAAAGGGACGGAAAAGCATACGTTGCAACGCTGCATCGATGCCGATGCCTTCATCCCAGACCACAAAGTGGACGACTTTTTGCGCGGGCAGTGCGGTCACTTCCAGACCGACGCCACGCGGCTCGGGCGTAAATTTGATGGCGTTGCTCAGGAGATGAATCAGAATCTGACGCAGGCGTCGCGGATCGACCTGCATGACGAGATCGGCAGGCTGAATCGTATACGCAGGGGGCGTGGCGCCCGGCGACAGCATCGCCTTCATCGCATGCAATGCGCTCTGGCAGACTTCGTCGATCAGCGTCATCTCGTAGTTGAGTTTGACCGCGCCCGCCTCCAGACGGGTAAGGTCAAGGACTTCATTCACAAGCTCCGTGAGCTTGCCGCCACTCTGGGAGATCGTCGCCAGCGAATGTTTCTGTTGCGCGTTTAGCGGCCCATAGGCTTCGTTCAGCAGCGCCTCGGCGAGGCCGATGACGCTGGAAAGCGGGGTGCGCAGTTCATGGCTCATCGTTGCTAGAAACTCACTTTTGGCGCGAGAAGCGGATTCCGCCTCGATTTTGGCCTTCATGAGCGTCTGTTCAGCTTCGCGACGCATCGTAACGTCGTTGATGGATGACAGGATGGCCTCTTCCTCAGCATATTGGATCGGCACAGCAGAGAGTAACGCCCAGAAAACTCGGCCGTCAAGCGTACGCAATTGCACCTCGTAGTCTGGCGCTGCATCTTCTACGCTGATTTTTGAAAAAAGCAGGTCGCTCTCTTCTTTGTTCACAAAGAGATCGGGCAGGCGACAGGATTGCTCAACAGAGTTGGGAATGGCGAGGAGGCTGCGCGCACGATGATTTGCATACAGCAACACACCATCAACCGCGCTGCTTACGATACTCGGAAATGGCGCATTATCGACCAGCGTGCGATAACGCTGCTCACTTCGACGCAGGGTTTCCTCCAGCCTCATGCGATCGGTCGTGTCGCGCAGCACAATCAGCCGTCCGTTCAATTGGCCGTTGGCATTCATCAGAATGGTGGTGCGGACATCAAGCTGATGGGCGACGCCATCTTTGTAGATGACAACGGCATCATCCTTGCTTTCGACAAACGTATGCACCACTTCCGGTGCAAACAACTGTTCCACCCTCTCACCCACCAACGCACTGTGCGCGGAGAAAAAATCGTATGCCGCCGGATTGGCATCAACCACTCGATTCTGGCTATCTGTCACCAAAAGCACATCGCTCATCTGTTCAAAAAGGACGGTGCGCGCCACAGGTCTAAGGTCGAGCAGCCCCGTCCGAAAGATCGCCCAGGCCAACAAAACGCCGGTCACCGCAAATGCCAGTGGCGTCCAATCGAAACCAGGGATAGGGTTGGCGCCGGAGAGGTACACGACATTCGCTATCCACGGGACGGCGGTCGCCGCCATCAAGATGATGGCCTGCTGCCGGTATACATCTTGATAGATGATAATTTTTCTAAACAGGATGACCGTAGCCGCCAGAATTAACAAATAAAGATAGCCAGTGGAAATCCAAAACAGGGGGCCATGCCCATAGACGGACTCCAGACCAAAGGGCGATTCAACCAACTCCACGCGCGTCCAGAAGAGATGATGAAGATCGTTGGTGAACACGGCGACGACAGCCAACATCGGCACAACGCCCAGCCAATACTCCCGTCTCCGCAACATATCGCTGGAATGACCCGCATAGCGCACGACAAACAGCAAGTAGAACACCGGTAAGGACTGAATCGCAATGTGGCTAAACTTTGAAACCATCATCTTGGCGGTGAGCGTAGGCGCCGCACTTTCGACCGCTTCTGCAATTCCCCAGAGCGCGGCGGCCACTAAGAGTCCCGCCAATGGCTGCGCTCCAGGCGTCGTGCGCCGATGCCACGCAAAAAAGGCCACCGCTAACGCGATCAGAGCGGTTTGGATATTGATGTAAGAGACAAACTCAAACGACCAAAGCATCGTTGGCTCCGGGCAGCCATGAAGAAGACACAAGCACGACACAAAATATAGGGAAATGCTATCGTTGTGTTTCTCTTGGCAATCATCCTGAATCAGATGGGGCACAACAGATGGATAGAATCGCTGTCCGGCACAATTCTCACAGGTTGACTGTCCCCACTGTAAATAGCGCCCTCTACCCAATCATCATACACCGAAACATAAAAAAGAAATCCAAACATCATCGTATGAATGCAGTGTGCTTTGACTGATTGTTCAATCCCTACCATTTTTAGCACTTGACAACCAAAGGAAAGTGCTATACTGTAAATAAAGAACATTTGTTCTATTCTTAGTTTCGGTACGGTGACCACATGGCCAATCGTAGACGCACCCTGGAAATGCAAGCAGACCGCATTGAAGCCGTCCTCGCACGACATCGCGTGCAAGCGCGCGTGGCGGGCGGCACAGTGACGCCACGTTTTATCCGCTTTCGCCTGGTTGCCGATGGTTCGACGCGCGTCAACAAGATCACAGCGCTCGCCGATGAGATCGCAATGGAGCTGGATCGACGCGAGGCGCGCGTTTATCGGGAGGGCGCCGCGATCCAGGTGGAGGTGCCACGCACGCAGCCCGAGCCTGTACGCCTTCTTCCCTTGTGCGACGGGCTTGGCGCGATTCCCGCGCTGACCGCTGTACTGGGCCTGGAACAAGACGGCACACCATTGTTGCTGAGGTTGCCAGCGCCAGAAGTGGCTCATGTGCTCGTCGTGGGGACAACTGGCTCCGGCAAGACTGCCCTGGCGCGATCGCTGCTCGTATCGCTTGCTATGCATAACCGGCAAAGCCAGGTGCAACTCGTCTTGATCGACCCCAAAGGCCGCGGCTTTGGGCCACTGGCCGGTCTGCCGCACACCCTGGGGCGCGTCGCCAGTTCACCCGACGCGGCCGCGGAGCGGTTGCGCTGGCTTGTGGAGGAAATGGAACGCCGCGACCGCCTGGCAAGCAATCGCCCGGCGCTGATCGTCGGCATCGACGAATTAGCCGACCTGTTGATGACCGGCGGCGCACCGGTCGAAGCGCTGTTGACGCGGCTCAGTCAGCGCGGGCGTGAAGCGGGCATCCATTTAGTGGCGTGCACTCAGAAGCCAACAGCGCAGGTGCTCGGCGGGGCGATGAAGGCCAATTTCCCCGTGCGATTGGTCGGCGCCGTCGCCAGCCGCGACGAGGCGCGCTATGCCACTGGCATTTCCGACAGCGGCGCTGAGAAGTTGGAAGGCAAAGGCGATTTTCTGCTGATCGCCAAAGGAGAAAGCGTCCGCTTTCAAGCGGCCTGGCTTGGCCCTGAAGACATGGATAGTGTGTGCCTGGTGCTGCGTGAAGGCATCCGCGGGCCGCGACGTTGGTCCGGCAACCCGTCCCAGCCCGTGGATGCCACGCCGCCCCGTGTTGTCGAATCATCCGCGCCGCGCCCGGAAAGCAGCCGATGGCGCGCTGCGTTGCGCAACGCGGAATATGCGTAACTCGAAACACTGTGAAACTTGAAACACCGTGAAACTTGAAACACCGTGAAACTTGAAACACCGTGAAACTTGAAACACCGTGAAACTTGAAACACCGTGAAACTTGAAACACCGTGAAACAACAGAGAACCTGATGAAGTCGAAGGAGAAAACTGCATGAAATTTTGGGGACTGGTAGCGATTATCTTGGTGGGGGTGTTTGCCTTCGTCGTCGGTCAACGCCTGAGCGCCGATGCCGTCGGCATGGCAATCGGCGTGTTATTTGGCGTGCTGGCTGGGGTTCCTGCTGCCCTGCTCGTGTTGGCATCTGGACGCAGACGGCAAGAAGCGGAGTTCGAGCAAGACGAGGATGAGGAAATCGTGCAACCTTACGGCGCAGGACGTAGAGGCCGTAACCAAACCGCATACGGCGCGTTGCCGGCGCAGGCGCCAGTGATCGTCTTTGCGCCCCCAGCCGCGGCGCCACCCGCAGCTCCGTATGGCTATACGAATCAATACGTCGCACCGCACCCTTCCCAGCAACACGCACTGCCAGGCCCGACCGCACAGCCCGTCGATGCCAGGCGCGCGTTCAAAATTGTGGGCGAGCAGGAGGAGTGGATCACCGAGTGGTGAACGCCGACGCTAGAACGATGTATATTTCTCGTAGCCCGCCTGGGGAATTTCACTCTCAGGCGGGCGCTTTACTTCATGTGCGTCGAGACTGTACATGTCGCCATGCGCCAAAGTGTGAATCTCAACGCCCTTGATCTGAAAGGGTTGATCGAGGGGTGTATCGTACAAATTACATTCCTCAATGTGCGCCCCATCGACGATGAGTGCACTGCCGGCGCCGAAAACCTCGAGTATGCTGTTGGCATAGAGTACAACGCCGGTGTCAGGGTCAAGCGCAACACCGATCAAGAAGGGATTATAGGCGACTGCGGTCAACAAGCGCGGCAGATGCGTCCGAATGTTCGTCCCCGCCTCCCCGTCGCAATCGACAGTCATCCGGTTGACAATGCCGAGTCCTGGTGCAAAGCGAATCAGCGCAGGGGTGAGAGGTGATTCTGCGCCGGCTGGGGCGTCCGCGGCGACGACCATGTGCTGGCTCATGACCGCGCCGCCCTGACCCACCCCACAGATGACGCGGCCACGTGCATTGACGCGGCGGATGGATTGAGCAACTGGCGTGCCGCCAAGCAGCCCCACGAAACGCAATGGGTTGCCATCTGTGATCAGGATGCCGGTGGCGCTTTCGACCAGATTGACCAGCGTAGGATCGTGTGCAGCGCGACGGTCATCGGCGCGCAACAGTTCGACCCACTCCACTTCTGCAGCAACCAGCCACCGGCGAAAACGTTCGGCGTGGATAGCGTCAGATGCTGCGGAGGACACGATCAAAATGCGGGCGCCATAGCCGCCCGCTTCGTCCCAGAAACTCTGTAACATGCGGGCAAAGGTTGCTCCTCGGTAAGCGGCCCCATGAACATGATCAGGCCGCGTGAATCCAGGTGGCACGGGTGCAGGCATGTGGTTATTCTCCTTCTTGTAAACCAATCGTGCTGATGAATGCGGCGGTCGCCTGCTTACTGTGCACTTTCTAGCTGTGCACTTTCCAACTTTCCACTTTCCGGCTCTAAAAAATGCAGGGAGCTAAGCAGGCTACGGAATAATTGTTCGGTTTCAGCGCCGTCAGCCTGATGGGCAAGCGTCGCCAGCAACAGTTGAGAGCCGCTCGCGTCCAGCATGGCAGCCTGATAGCCGTCCACTTCTCCGGCAGGCGTCGCCATCGAGTAGTGGACAAAAGCAGCCGGCAAGCCATCGCGACGGAGGTCGGCGTCCAAGCGGGCGGTGATATCACGGACGCCCTGTGCGTCGGAAAATTGTTCTGTTACATCGAGCAAATACTGCTGCAAAGAGAGGTCGTTGCGCGGCAAGGCGGCGATGCTGAAACGCATCGGGCTCTGCTCAAAAGTTGCACCACCCTGCCAGGCCACCACCAGCGGCGCCAAATACACCATCTCCGCAGGCTGCTCGCCCGTCCACACTTGGGTTGTGTATTGCCAGTCTGCGGGCAGCGTCAATGTAAAAAGGTCGGTGGCAACCACGCCGCCGGTCATCGCAGCAACTTTGTCGCCGGCGTGTGCGGTGCCCATCGGCGTCGCCACCGGTGCAAGCTCGGCGGCTGGCGGGGCGGGGCGAGTCGCAGCCCAGCCCATAAAACCCAACGCGGCCAGCACCAACATGCCAACGACGACAAGCACCAGGTTCTGTCTTTGCATGGGTCGTTCCTTCGAGCAGGATGCTTACGCTTGTGACGATGGACAGAGCCGGCGGATCGCGCAAGCGATGCAATTGGGTTTACGCGCGTCGCAGACGCGACGCCCATGAAAAATCAGGAGGTGCGAGAGGTCGATCCACTGATCGCGTGGGGTGATTGCCATCAAATCTCGCTCAATTTTCTCGGGGTCATTTTGAGTGCTCAGCGCCAGTCGCTGCGCCAGCCGCCTGACATGCGTATCGACCACGATGCCGTCGCCGATCTGGTAGGCCGTGCCCAACACCACATTGGCGGTCTTGCGCGCTACGCCGGCCAGTGTGAGCAGATCCGCCATATTGTCAGGCACCACGCCATCGTATGTCTGGACGATCCGCTGGCATGATTCCTGGATGTTTTTGGCTTTGTTGCGATAGAACCCAGTGGAATGGATCATCTCCTCCACTTCGGTGCGGTCCGCCTCGGCAAACGCGCGTGCGTCCGGATACCTGGCAAAGAGCGCAGGGGTCACTTTGTTGACGCGTTCATCCGTACATTGCGCCGACAGAATCGTGGCAACCAACAATTCCAGCGGGCTGCGATGGTGGAGCGCACATTGCGCATCGGGATGTTCGGCGTGGAGCAGCGCAAGGATCGGGCCGATCCGTTCGGTCGCAGGGGCGGCGGCGGTCAATTCCGTGCTCATAGCATAGCTTCCTTCACCAAAAATCAGGAATAGATCGGCTCGGTGCGCACGCGATAGTCCGAATCGTCGATGCGTTGCCAGGGATAGTGAATGAAATCCTCAGTTACCTGCACGTAATGTTCTGGTTCATCTTCGGTGAAGACGCTGCTTTCCTTTTTCCAGTGCAGCACGGCGATCTCAGGGTAGCCGCCAGCAATTTCGATGCGGCCTTTGACCGCCATAACGGTGCGTCCGCGATACCACAAGTTGTCCACGACCAGGATTTTGCGGTCGCGCAGGCGGTCGTCAGAAGGGAACTGCACAAAACGCGGCCAACTCAATGTCGTCCGCTGGCTTGGGTTCTCGGGGAAAAGCACCGCGGCCGTCAGCACTTCCTTCATTTTCAACGCCTCGGCAATCATGCCGCCCGGAATAATGCCGCCGCGCGTGATCGACAAAATTGCATCATACGGTGTGTTCAGTTTGAAGATCAACTGACTGACCAGTTCCTCCAACTCACTCCAAGAAAGGTAAACATGTTTCATGGGTTTTGCTCCACTGTGTAGGGCGGCGCCAATTTCAGACGACCTTTATCGCGCGCGATGACTTTTGATCGCGCAGGCAAGCGCGCTGACTAACGCGCAGACGGAAACGCAGTCCACAGGGCAATATCAGCCGCTAATTGGCTGGTTAAATGGTGCGCGGTCGTCACAAAGCGATTTTCACCCGAAACGACAGTTATCGCAACATCGGAGACTGCCAATGACAGATGTGGCGGCGCCGACAATTGGATCCGATAGCTGCCTGGCGCCACATTCCACAGCCGGAACTCGCCGCGCGGGTCGGATTCCGTCATAGCAACAACTGTCCCGCCGGCTGTCAGCAGGGTGGCCTGCACCCCCGGATACCGCACGTTGCCGGCGATCCAGGCAACGCCGCCCGGCCAGACGCGCACCAACACGGGATCATGGTCGCTGGCGTGGAAGACATTATCAACCGCAGGCGCGATGGGCGCTGCATGGTCGGCGCTGATACGCAGCGGCTGCACCTCGCCGATCAGACCCGTCAAAGCAGGAGTGACCAACAGGTGATCCAGCGTTTGGCTGGCGCCGTTGAAAATATAGGTGTAGCGACTCAACTGCGGCAGACGATCGTAGAGATGCACCAGATCCGGTTCAGGCGCGGTTTGCACCGTTGTGACCGGTGCGCTGCCATAGTAATCGTTGAGATCACCCAGCACGACAACCGCCGCATTCGCATCTTCCGCCAGCCGCGCTTGCACCAGCGCTGCCACCTGCTGCGCCTGCACGACCCGCCGCGGCAAATTCGCAGCCTCATCGCCCGCCTTGCTCTTCCAGTGGTTGACGACCACCGTGAGCGAAAACGGCTCCCCCCACATCCCTTGCACGGATAGATCGACCAGCAACGGGGCGCGGTCAAACAACGGGTATTCACCTGCCGGGCAAACGCCAGGATCGATGACCTCATAGTCAACCGGCGAGCAGGCTTGCGGGCTTTGTGCGGCAAGCACTTGCACATGATCCGTGCGCGTCAGCAGGGCATTCGTTAGCGGGAATTCAAGATTGTTGCTCTGCGGGCCAGGCAGCGCCGTCGCCATATAAGGCAGGCCATACTCGTTGGTAAGCAGCGTCGCCAGCAACTCGACGTCGCGCGGTTGACCAGCTTCTTGCAGCCCAATCACCGTGCAGCCGGCAAGCCAATCGGCAATCGCGGCCGCGCGTCGCCGCAATTCGTGGTCATAGTCAGCCGGGTCGGGGTGTTGTGCAGAGCCGCTGCCCATCCCCATCAAGTTGTACGAGCAGAGCGTAAACTCCATGTCGCTGGCCGGCGTGGCTTTAGCCGGCGTTCTTTCGGCGCCGCTCACCATTTCGACCCGGCTGCCGGGCAGCAGTAACAGTTGATACTTCCCAAAATTGTAGTCGAGAATCGCCGCTGCGGGGGCGCCATCCGCCGCGGTGATGCGCACGCGATCGCCGTGATTGAGATCCGGCAGGGGAACGCCCAGCGCGCCGCTTACGTAGAGTAATTGCGCCTGTTCAATCGCCTCATCGAAAAAGACGCGGCCATCACTCAGATAAGGTTGAATCGATGCCGGCGCCAGCGCCATTTCAGCTTCGCCGCTGGCATAGCGTTTGGTCGGCCCGTGCACGACGCCTTCCAGCCGCGGCAGCAAGACCAACATGCCCTCCAGCGCCTCGTAGCGCTGCGACGGATGTTCGCCATAGCGCACTGTGGGCAACGGCGCCGGCGCAATCGTCAGCGTCCGGCAGAGCGAGGAAGGCTCGATGGCTTTGACGCGGGAGAGTTCAGTCTTTTCATAAAACTCGTCGACCAGCGCGTCGCGCACGACGACGCAGGCGCCAGGCTGTACGGCCGGCCGCTGGCGCGTATAGACGTAGATGCCGTCACTCGTCTCGGTGCGGCCATCGCCGGTGGGGTCTTGTAAGTAGAAGCCTTCCAACCCGACCGCAGTAACGATGCCCAGGCTGTCGATGTAACGGCCAGCTTGTGCGGTGGACGCACCCTCGCCTTGCAGCAGATAGACCGGGATCGGTTCGCCATCCTGGGCCGCGATAACTGCCGGCGCGGCCCAGGGCAGCGCCGCCAACAATACAATAAGCCACGAACGAAAAATTTGGTCACGGAAGCTGACTCACCTTTCTGTGGTCTGTGTGTGCCCGTCATTGTACTATGCTAAGATAGCGCTTGTCATGCGTCGTGCGTCCAGGGTCATTTCTTTTCACCCACACAAGGGAACGTTATTTCGAGTATGGCCAAGATCAGAATTTCGGTCATCTTTCTGTGTATTTGCCTAAGCGTCACAGGGGTAGCGCCCCACACCGCCAGCGCACAGCCCGACGCGCCGTGGCAGACAGCTCCAGCCGCGGCGTACGTGATCGAGTTGGACGCGCCCGCCGCGGCGGAGTTTCTGATGCAGCGTCAGCAGGAGGGCGTCGCCGCGGCCAGCGCCGCTGCCGCGACCCAGCAGTATATCGCCGATCTCGACCAGGTGCAGCAAGGGATGCTCCCCAGCCTGGCGCGTGTGGGCGCGCCCGTGCTCTATCGCACACAGCGCGTCTACAACGGCATTGCGGTGCTGGCGACGCCCGCGCAAGCTGACGCGTTGGCCGCGCTGCCGGGCGTGAAAACGCTGCACCGCATGGTAAGCAAGACGCCCGACACCGCGTCCAGCGTGCCTTTCCTGGGCGCGCCGGCGTTGTGGCAAGGCTTCGACCGCATACCAGCCGTGCGCGGGGAAGGGATGCGCATTGCCGTCATCGACACCGGCGTTGACTATCTGCACGTGGATTTCGGTGGCCCAGGCGTCGGGTACGCGCAGAACGACAGAACCCGCAGCGGCGATGTCCCCGGCTTCCCCAGCGCAAAGGTGGTGGATGGTTATGACTTTGTGGGGGATGCTTATAACGCCGACCCGCGCAGCGCCACCTACAACCCGATCCCAGCTCCGGATCCAGACCCGATGGATTGCTACGGGCATGGCACCCATGTGGCAGGCATTGCCGCTGGCTATGGCGTGACGCAGGCGCAGCAGCCGTATTCAGGGCCGTGGGACGCCACCACGGACTTCGGCAATTTTCGCATCGGGCCGGGGGTTGCACCGCTGGCGCAGATCGTTGCGCTGAAGGTTTTCGGCTGCTCCGGCGCTTCCGACGTGGTCGATCTCGCGCTCGAATGGGCCGTCGATCCTGACGGCGACGGTGATTTCTCCGACCGCGTCGATGTGATCAATCTGTCGCTTGGCTCGCCCCTGGGCGATCTCCAGGATACAACCACTATTGCCGCCAATCATGCCGCGGCCATAGGTGTTGTCGTCGTAGCCTCAGCGGGCAATACGTCCGACTATCGCTTCGTGGTGGGCAGCCCATCCAACGCCGACCGCGCCGTGAGCGTCGCCGCCACCCAACATGGTGTGCTGCGCCCGCCCAGTGGTGCAGCACAGCGAGTGGACACTATCGCCGCGTTTTCCTCGCGCGGCCCGCGCGTCGGCGACGCCTTGCTCAAGCCGGATCTGGCCGCACCCGGCGCCGGCATTACATCGGCGGCCTCCGGCACAGGCGCGGGTGCGTTGTCGTTTTCCGGCACATCGATGGCCGCGCCCCATGTGGCCGGCGCGCTTGCTCTCCTCCGCCAACTTCATCCCACATGGAGCAGCGAAGAGATCAAAGCGCTGGCGATGAACACAGCCTATCCGCTGGTGCGGAGCGGCCTTTCGCCCACCCTCGCTCTATGCGCCCAGTCGCACCGGTGCGGGACGGGTCGGTCTGCCCGCGGCCGCGCGCGCGCAAAGTGTGGCGTACGCGGCCGCACAGCCTGGCCGCGTCTCACTGAGCTTTGGCATGCCGGAAGTGCTGGACGCTTACACATCGGCGCAGCAATTGCACGTCGTCAATCATGCAGAGCAAGCACTCTCCTATATGCTCAGTTACTTTGCCGTGACCGCGATGCCGGGCGTCACTGTGACGTTGCCGCTCACGCAGATCACCGCACCTGCCGGCGGCGCGCTCGATGTCCCGGTCATTCTACGCGCCGACGCAAGCGAGATGGGGCGCGCCACACCGCCCAACGTAGGCGAAAGCATCGCATCCGGTCGCCCCTGGTTCGACGAAGCAAGCGGGCATATCCTGCTGTGGCCATCCAATGGCGTCTGGCAGGCGGTGTTGTCCGGCGCCGCCGCAACAGCTCCGTCAGGCTTTGCCGAGTTCGCCTATCAGCCCGCCACGCATACTCTGACTTACACCCTTGCCATCACCGGCATGGCGCCCACCAGCGTGACCAATATCACATTGCGCGCCGGTCAACTCAGCGATGCTGATGCGCTGCTCTATACTCTGTACACCAGCAGCGAGGGCGCGCTTTCCTTCCCGGCGACAGGCGAACTGCCATTCAAACCAGAGCATGAGTTGCTGCTCGCCGCCAATGAGCTTTCTGTCGAAATCAGCGATGACGAAGCGCCGGCTGATTCAATACACGGGCAACTTATGGCGACAATGCCGATCTTGCACACACCGCTGCACGCGGCCCCGCGCCCGGTGGCGGCAATGCACGCCGCGCCCGCGCGCGTCGAAATGAAGCTAGATGCAGCGGCGTCGATCACATTAACCGGGCGCGCCTTGCTGGGCAGCAGCCCACCCACCGATGTGACGTCGGTGGCAAACGTTTTTCAGCTTGAGTTGCAAAGCCCCAATCGTCGCCCGCCCGAACTGCCAGCCGAGGCGCCGGATCTTTACGATGCAGCCGACATCAGCCATGCAGGGATTGCCACTGACTTTGCGAGCGTGGGCGCCCAGGATGCGTTGCTCTATTTCGGCGTGGCGACGCATGAACCCTGGTCGTCGCCCAATCTGGTGCGGTTCGATGTGTGGCTGGATATCGATGGGGATGACGCCGCCGATTTCCGTCTGTTCAACAGCAGCCGCGAAGGATATACGACCGATGCGTTGATTGGGGATAGTTTTGTGAGTGTACTCGAAAATCTGCGTACAGGCCGGCGCGTCGTACAACTGCCGCTCAACGGAGCAGGGCCAGGAGACCTGGACATGCGACCCTTCCAGAGCCGAGTGATGGTGCTGCCGGTGCGCGTGGCCGATCTGGGGCTGATCCCTGGGCAGAGCGTATTCGCCTATACGATCAGAAGCTATCACCGTGCGCTCGGAGACGGGCCAGGAGATGTCATCGACCACACGCCGCCGCGACAATTTGACCTGGCGCATCCAGCGTTGGATGTGACGCACGGTGGCAGTCATGCGCTCTTGATCGACGACAGAGATGGCATCGTCTTATCGCTGCAGTTGGATGCGACCGGCTATGCCCAGCAGAGACCTGGCGGCCTGCTATTATTTCATCATCATAACCGGGTCGAGGAACAGGTGGAGGTGGTGAACGTGCGCTTTACATGGCCGGCTATCCTTTATCTACCCTTGATAGGAGAGTAACCACACACAACGCCATGACCTGTCCGGCTGACGCACCTTCTTACGCATCACGAATTACGCATCACCAGAATGCTACCCAGCAAACAGGATGCGCCCACAGCTTGGGCAAAAGATCGGATTGCCCTCCTGGATATTGGCGTTGCTGACGACGCCTGTTGGCAATGACATGTTGCATGCGCCACACGTGCCATGTTGGACGGCCGCCACCGCCACCCCGGCCTTGCGTTGAGCGATCTGCGCGTAAAGCTCCAGCGCGTCGGCGTCCAGCCGCTCGGTCACATTCTGCCGCTGCTGCTTCAACTGGGCATACATGCGCTTGAACTTGGCTTCTTCTTGCTGAAATGTCCCCTGCGCGACCTGGGTAGACGCTTCAACTTGCGCCAACGTCACGCGCTGTTCACCCAGGCGTGCTTCGGTCTCCTCGCGCAGTTGCAATGTAGTCAGAGCAACATCTTCAACCTGGGCGCGCTGCCGCTTCATCGAATCAATGCTGGCCTGCAGTGCTTCCAGCTCCTTTGCATTGCGCACTTCTCCACTCATCAGGCGATGTTCGCTTTCTGTGATGCGTGCGGCAAGCTGCTGTCCGTTCAGTTCGGCGTCGAGCTGGCGTGCGTGCAACTGCTCCATCTCCGTTTGCGCCGTTTCCACCGCGGTGCGCGCCTGGCGCAATTCATCCGACTCGGCCAGCTTGCGGCGAATCTGCGCCACGCGACGGCGCACTTTCTCCAGATTGACATCGATCTTTTGTAATTCGTAGAGTCTGGCAATATCCATAGCGCGACCCTTTCTTGAGAGGCTAATTGAATTGATTATAGCACCCGCCCCCTATCAACAAGAAATGCCCCGGAAACAAAGACGATCAATCCCTCGCAACCGTGCAACTTGGGTGGGGTTCACCGCCGATGGTATACTCAATAATTGTGGAATCGACCGGGACCGACCCGCTTCATTCCAATTTGCGTCAAAGGTTATTTTCACAGGAGTGATTACATAGCATGTCAAGGTATCCATCCAATCGCGGCAGTGAAAGCTTTATGGAATTTGCCTTGATGATCATCTTGCTGGCGATCGTGATGCTGGCGATCCTGCTGATCGTAGGCGACAGCGTCCGCGAATTTTTCAACGACATCGGCATCCGCTGGTCGCTCTTTGGCGGCCAAGGGTTGTGGACGCCGCTGCGACTGCCCTGGATTTTGACGTACAGGCAGCTATGATCGATCTTCAGCGCGCGAGTGGCGCCATGAGCACCTGGGCTGCTGCCGGCGTCGATTTTCTGTTTCCGCCGCGCTGTGCAGGGTGCGGGCGCGCGGGCCAGCGCATCTGTGCACACTGCGCCCAACTGGTGACGCCGACCCCCGCGACCATCTGTGAGCGTTGCGGCCGCGTGCAATCGGCCCGCGTCCAGCAATGCAGCCAGTGCGCAGATGGGACAGATTTTCCCTTGTATTGCGTACGCGCCGCCGCCCTGCACATCTCCCCTTTGCGGGAATGGATCCACCTTCTGAAATACGAGGGGCGGCGCGATCTGGGCATCCTGCTCGCGCGCTATCTGACGGCCGCGCTGGCTGCCCCGGATTGGGCGGCTGTTTGCGCGCAGTTAGACGGCGTCATCCCGGCGCCGCTGCACGCTGAACGCTTGCGCGAGCGTGGCTACAATCAGGCCGAACTGCTCGCGGTTGGGCTGTGTCGTCAGACAGGGCTGCCGCTGCACACCGATTTGCTGCGTCGCGAAAAATTGACGCGGTCGCAAGTCGGGCTGAATGCCGCCGAGCGCAAGGCAAATGTAGAAGCTGCGTTCGTCGCCGCACCTGCCTGTCGCGGGCTGCGCTTGCTGTTGATCGACGATGTCTACACCACCGGCGCCACCTTGCGCGCCTGCGCTCATGCTCTGCTCGACGCCGGCGCCACCCAAGTTTCTGCTTTGACCCTGGCCCTACCCACTCACATAGATCCATCGATGACCCATGACTTATCCCATTCCTGACCAACTCATCCGCGCGCTCCACACAGCGGCCAAGATCCTGTGCGTCAGCCATGTCAACGCCGACGGCGATGCTTACGGCAGCGTACTGGGCATGACGCATATCCTGACCCGCATCGGGAAACAGGTCACTGCTGCGATGCCCGACCCTGTCATTCCCGACTTTTCTTTTCTGCCTGGCGCCGACGCGATTATCAAACCAGACGCGGTTGCCGACGATTACGACCTGATCGTCTGTCTCGATATGTCCAGTGCGGATCGCATGGGTGCGGTCTTCGACCCGGTGCGCCACGACGCCATCCCGCTCGTCGTCATCGACCATCACATCACCAATACCAACTTTGGCCAGGTGAATTGGGTCGAGGCCGGCTGTGCAGCCACAAGCCAGATGCTCGTGTCCCTGGCCGGCGCGCTCGGCGTCGAGCTCGACCAGCAGATCGCCCAATGTCTGCTGACTGGCATCGTGACCGATACGCTCTGCTTTCGTACGAGCAACACCACACCTGAAGTGCTCGAAGCCGCCATGCACCTCCAACGCAGTGGCGTCAATCTCGCCGATACCGTGCGTCGCACGCTCAACCGCGCGCCATTCAGCACCTTGCCGCTATGGGCCGCCGTGCTGGCCGATGCGCGCTTGCAGGAAGGCGTCGTGTGGGTGACGGTCAGCCAGGCCCAATTACGCGCGGCGGGGCACGCCGACGACGATTCACGGCTCAACAGCATCCTGGCCTCCATCAACGAAGCCGACACAAGCGCCATCTTCACAGAGAAGATCACCGAGCAGGGAGAGCGGACCGTCGAATGCAGCTTCCGGGCCAAGCCAGGCTTTGCAGTTGGTGATCTGGCCTTGCGGCTGGGCGGTGGTGGGCACGCGCCAGCCAGCGGCTGCACATTGGCCGGCGCGCTCGACGAAGTTGTCGCCTGCGTTGTACCGATGATGATCGAGGAACGCCGCCGTCAAGCAGACGCGGAGCAGCGCGCGTGAGCACGGAAAACCGACCGTTGGATGGATTGCTTGTGGTGGACAAACCCGGCCGCGAGGATCTCGTCCCGATCCCCATGCAGGAGTTCATTACAACGCCGCCGGCGCGTTCAAATCCGCTGAATCTGTTCACCAGCCACGACATCGTCGCGCGGGTGCGACGGTGGAGCGGACAACGGCGCATCGGACACACAGGCACACTCGACCCGCTGGCAAGCGGGCTGCTCTTGCTCTGTCTAGGCAGCGCCACACGTCTGGTCGAATATTATCAGCATCAGCCCAAACGCTATCGCGCGGTGATCACCCTCGGCGGCGTGACCGACACCTACGATGCCGCCGGCCGGCTGCTTGAACAGTTCGCGCTTCCAACGCTCGCCAGCGATGACATCGAACGCGCGCTCGCACCGTTGCGTGGCGTCGTCGCACAACAGGCGCCGCGTTTTTCCGCCATCAAACAGGAAGGAAAAACGCTCTATCGCCTCGCGCGTCGCGGGGAAACGGTCGAGCCGCCGACGCGCACCGTCACCTTCTCCACGATCGACCTGCTGAGTTTTACACCGCCCGACCGCGTCACGCTGCGCGTCGAATGTTCGGCGGGCGCTTACATCCGCAGCCTGGCGCATGACCTGGGCGTGGCGCTGAACACAGGCGCCTATCTGCAGGCGCTGCGCCGTGAAACAGTGGGAGCCTTCACCCTGGCCGAAGCGCACTCGCTGGAAGCGATCGAAGCCGCCGGCCACGCCGGGCAGCTCGACGCGCTGTTGCTGCCGCTCGGCGACCGCCTGCCGCTGCCCCGCCATCACCTCGACCAGGAAGCATTGCGACGGCTCGGCTTCGGCCAGATCGTTGTGCTGCCACACACCGCGTGTGAAGCCGAGCGGTCACTAGCGGCCGCGGTGGATGATGCTGGGGCGTTAGTCGGCATTATGCGGCGGCTGAGCGCGGCGGAGGCGCAACCAGGGTGGTGTTGGAAAGCAGAAAAATGGCTGCAATAAAGCCTCACACACAGAAATGACGGGCATGCGCACCTTTGACGAACTTCGCAAGGCACAGATCGATGGGCCTACCCTGCTGACGATCGGCAACTTTGACGGCATCCACCGCGGGCATCAGGCGTTGCTGCTGCACATTCAGCGCCTCGCAACGGAGATGGCCGCCGCGTGTGCCACGCCGGTCAACACCGCCATGCTCACCTTCGACCCGCATCCCGTGCACGTGTTGCGGCCGGACGCGCCCCACTTTCTGCTCACGACGCCGATGGAGCGGCTTGAACTGGCCGCGGCGCTTGGCCTCACGCACGGCGTGATCCATCCCTTCAATCTCGAAACCGCGCAACTGACGCCGCGCGCATTTGTAGAACTGCTCAAGCAGCATCTGGGATTGGCCGTCCTGGTGGTCGGGCCAGATTTTGCGCTGGGACGCAACCGCGCGGGCGATATTCCAACGCTGCGCGCCCTGGGCGATGAATTCCACTTCACCGTCGAGGTGATCGAGCCGGTCATAGATGGCGAACAAGCTGCCGGCGGTGAGCAGGTTGGCGGCGACAAGATCATGCGCAGCAGTCACATCCGCGAACTCCTGCGCGCGGGCGCGGTCGATCGCGCGGCCGCGCTGCTGGGGCGGCCCTATCGCGTGAGCGGCATTGTCGAACACGGCGACCAGCGCGGGCGGCAGGTCGGCATTCCCACCGCCAATCTACGCACCGCGCCCGACAAATTGCTGCCCGCGGACGGCGTCTACGCCACGCGCACCTTGCTCGCGGGGTTTGATGGCGTGCAGAGCTTTTACAGCGCCACCAACGTCGGCGTCCGGCCCACGGTTGACGGCCTCCATCGTCGCGTGGAGACGCACATTCTCGACTTCCCTCCGCCCAGACAAGTGGACGATCTCTATGAAAAACGCTTTGCCAACGTTGCCGAGCTGGTAGCGCAGATTCACATCGACGTTGCCCAGGCGCGCGCATTGTTTGCTGACGACGCGTCCGCGAGCGAGACGCCCGCGCGCTTAGAGGCGCGGCGCAAGTCCTGATCGTCGAGGAAGGGAGATGGCGGGGAGTTTTCCGGCCATCTCGCATCAAAAATTTCCGGCTGTGTTAACGCAAGCCGGCAAGAGGTTAAATCGTCTTATGGGTACTCGATTTCGTTTTCTGTGGGTTCTTCTGCTTTCACTGAGCCTGCTCGCAGGCTGTACGGCCACTACGCCCATTGTCCTGAGCGGCGGCCCCAAACCACCGATGCTTGACCCAAACCTGCTGGGTCGCCCGAACCGCAACATCCAATTTATCACCGATCTGGCGGCGCTGCAGGCGTGCATCGACGCGGGCGCGTCCGCCTTTGGCGCCACGCTGCAAACGACCAACGTGCGCAGCGCGGCGGATATTGACGCGTGTCGCGTCGGCCGGCTTGCCCGCGGCGCGCTGGTGGAGATCGTCGGCTACACGTCAGTCGAGCCGGTGACGCAGGCCGCAACGCCAGCCCTGAATCTGCCCACGCCGACGCCGATCCCCCAAGCGCCGCTAGGCCCCCAGGTGGGCTATGTCGAGGACATCCAGCCTCTGTTTGAGCGCAGTTGTTCGGCGTGTCTGGCGCGGCGGCGCGCACGATGGGGTTGCAGACAACCGCCTACCGCGATTGATGGAAGGCAGCCTCAATGGGCGGTTGTGACGCCCGGAGACCCGGAAGCCTCCAAGCTGTGGCAGATGGTGGGCGCAGGCAAGATGCCGCTAACCGGCCCATTGCCGCCCGCACAGCAGCGCATCGTCTACGCCTGGATCAAGGAAGGCGCGGCTGAGCGGCGCGCGTCCAAGCCTTCGCCCCAGGTTGCGGCGAGTGCGCCGCCAAATAACGCTGCGTCTGCGCCGGTGGCGAGCACCTGGCTGACGATTGGCCCGGGTGCGGAACTGGATGCGGTGCCGGATGCGTGTGAAGCTGCCAGCGACCTGGCAACGTTGGTCAGCAGCGACCTGATTCTGCCCGTCAGTTGTGGCGCGATCCCGAACGAAGCCGATCTGGCCGGCATCCTCTCCAAAGTGGGGCTACGTCCTGCGGTTGCGGCAAGTAACCAGGCGAGTAGTGGGCAAGCAGGCGGTGGACAGACAGCCGCCACGACTGCCAGCAGCCAGACCACTGACGCGGACGCCACCACCGCCACGACAGCCGATGCTGGAACATCCCTGGAAACTGAAGACGAAGTGCAGGTTGCAGCCGCACCCGCGGCTCCAGCCGCCGCAGCGCCGCGCGTCGGCGCCACGGTCGCTGCCGGCGCGGCCGGCATTCGCGCCGCCGCGCTTGGCGTGCCCGCGGCCACGGAGGACGATCCTTACATGACGCCGCGCGGCGGGTTCTGTCTCGACCGGCGTTTGCCAAATAACGAGCGCGGCATTACGGCCATCACATTTGCCCCCGACGGGCGCATGTTCCTGGCGCTGGACAGCAGCCTGACCGGCGAGGTCGACCCGCTCATCCTGTACGACGCCTATCACCCCAGCCGCTCGGTGGCGACTTATGACTGGGTCAACAACAACACCAAATACGAAGAAATCTTCGTCGAGTCCACCCGCATCACCGGGATGGATTACGCTGACGGTGCGCTCTATCTGAGCCGGGCAGGCGAGGTGGGGCGCATCCCCGACGGCGGCGGCTACGAGAAGCTGGCCGACGGCTTTGCCGTGCAGAGCCAGCTCTTCCACGCCAACAACGGCATTGTCATCAGCAATGGCTGGGTCTATGTATCCGCGGGCGGCGTGCGCGATGGCTATGTCGAAGGCCCCATCGTCGGCATAGGTGAGGATGGCGCACAGCAGATCGTCTCCGGCGGCAACCCGTACGCCGCGCGCATCGTGCGCGCACCGCTGGGCGATCTGCTCGGCCAGCGCAGCATCGCCGCGTTCTCGACCGCGGCGCGCGGGGTGCGCAACCCCTACGGCATCACCAGCGACCCGGCCGGGCGCATCTGGTTTACGGATAACGGCGCCACCAACGTCCCCGACGAGATCAGCGCGGGTGACGAGGTCAACCTGCTTGATCCCGGCGCCATCGGCGGCGGAGAAAGCGCCACGCCCTACTTCGGCTTCCCTCTGGCCTTGAGCGGCGCGCCGCCGGATTGGTACACCGGCCCCGTCGCCGCGCTGGTGAACTCCGCCGCGCCAACCGGCATCACCTGGGCGTACGATACGATCTACTTTGGCGTCTACGGGCGCTATCCTGGCCTCTATCGTCTGGGACGCAACGCGGACGGCGCTGTGATCCCCGAACGCATCCTGCATGGCTGGCCGGTGCTGGCTGTGACCACCGCGCCGGACGGCGCGATCTGGATCGGCCTGGGCAACGGCGGCCTGTACCGGATCACGCCGGGCTGTAGCAATTAACGGAGCAAAGTCGCCAAAAGCCGAGTTTCTTAAAGAAACTCGGCTTTTCATTCCAGACATTGGAGTTTCATGCGCTACCTTTTTGTCTCCGCCCAGCTTGCCGGCCATCTGGACTGGGGTGGCTATCTCGCCACGGCGACTGCGCTGCAACAGCGCGGGCACGAGGTGACGTGGGCTTCGGGTCCCGCAGTTGCGCCGCTGGTGGAAGCGACCAAGCTATCCTTTGCTCCGCTCGCCGAGACCGGCTGGCGCTGGCCGCCGCCCCCGCCGTTGACACGCCCGGCTGACCTGTCAGACGAGGCGTGGCGTCAGGTGCGGGGAGAACGTGCGCTCGACCAGTGGCTCGACCCGCCGCGCGTCGAGGCCGCGGTTGCAGCGCTGCACGCCGTAGCCAGCGACGTGCAGCCCGACGTGGTCGTGAGCGAGATGTTCGTGGCCGCGGCGGGGGTTGTCGCTGAACGCATCAACAAACCGCTGGTCGTGGCGGGCTGGCCGGCGGTGGCGCCCCACAGCACGGCGGGTGATGCGTTGCCGCAGATGGCGCGTCAACGGCTGGAGCGTCTGCTGGCGACGACAGGTTGCGGCGGCGTCAACTTCACGGCAGAGGGGCCGCCAGCGTTGCGTTCGCCCCATCTCCACCTGGCCTATTGGACGGCACGCTGGTACGCCGGTCTGCCGTTGCTGCCGCAGACGCGGTGCGTCGGCGGGCTGCCACTGGCCGAGTTGCCTGTCAACCCCACACTCCCCGCGTCCGACGACCTGCCCTGGGTGGTCATCACCCTCGGCACGACCTTCAACCGCGACCCAGCCTTTTTTGTGGCTGCCGCACACGCCGCGCATCAGCTTGGCTGTCTGCCGATCTTGCTGTTGGGTCGCACGCCCGACCCGGCCGGCGACGACCGCTGGCTGGAGCGGCTGCCTCCCACCGCCATCGTGCGCGACCGCGCCGATTTCCGCACGCTGCTGCCCTACGCCGCCGCGGCGATCCATCACGGCGGCCGGACCACCCATGCCCTGGCGCGCGCCGCGCTGCCGCAGATCGTCGTTCCGCACGCGGCGGATCAGATCCACCAGGCGCAGGGGCTGACGCGCACCGGCGCCGGTCTTCACCTGCCGCCGAAAACGGTGACGGTGGCACGGCTGGTAGAGGCGTTAGCTGCCATCCTGCCCGATTGGTCGCCAGTGCGCGCGCAGGCAGCCGTCCTGGCGGAGGAGATGGCAGCGCTGGGTGGGGCGCCGGCCGCGGCCACCTTGTTGGAGACGCTTCCGAGAATGACTTCCTAGCTGGGTTGTACGGTAAATAAGTAGTTGCGGCGTGTGGCAAGCATGTAGGACGATTTGTTGCAGAGAAAGCACAAAGTAGCCTTTGTGCTTTCT
This sequence comes from Candidatus Caldilinea saccharophila, assembly GCA_016710365.1. GTDB lineage: Bacteria > Chloroflexota > Anaerolineae > Caldilineales > Caldilineaceae > Caldilinea > Caldilinea saccharophila. The sequence goes on from JADJVW010000007.1 coordinate 200,228, forward strand.
CTGCAAACCTCTACTACTCTGCGCCGAGAATGTACTATTTCAAGTTAGTCGCCTACAGCCAACCTAAAACTGTGCGTTGTATCCCTCAGCTTCCCACATTACAGCCAGGCCGGTGGCAGAATCTCCGGGTGCTGACGCAGAACCAGGCGCGCCTCGGCTTTGAGCTGCTGCACCATGCGCCGCAGTTCACGCGCCGCCTCATCACGGACACGCGTCGTCTGAACCGCCTGTTCCTGCGCGTTCTGTCGCGCCAGCCACACCGCCTCAACCGCGTTCACTGCCTCCACCGACGCCGCCAGCCGCTCGCTCCCCAGTGTTGCGCTTGCCAACAGCGACGCATAAGGCTCCTTCCTCGCCATCGTCAGCGTCTCGCACGCCAACAGGTAGAAGCTTTCCGTTTTGTTGGGGATGCGCCCGTTCAGCCCCAATGCAATGCGTCCCTCCGGAGACTGCACCAGCGTGCGCGCCACCTCACGCAAGGCCGTGTAGTCACTGCGTGCGTGGGCGATCGCGGCTGCCACCCGGCCATGATGCACCGCCACATTCGCCATCGCCTCACGGCGCGCCAGGATAGCCTCTTGCAGCGAAGCAATCTGCGCCCGAATCGTTGCGATATACTCTGCCGTGACGCCATTCGCCTCCAGCAGCAGATGCAAGTTCGGATTCCCACCCTCCACCCCGGCCAACATCGAAATGGCCAGGGCAATCAGATATTGCAGATCGATGCGCTGCTCATTATGCGGTTTGCTGGGTGCAGCCCGCGCCACGCCTTCTCCTTCCATCTCCTCGATGGATGCGGGAAAGACCGCCATTGACGGCAGTGGCGCAAGCGACGCTGACCCGTTGCTTGCCAATGTCACTCCATTAGCTGCGCCGTGCAACTGTCCATTCTGTTTTGTCTTCATTTCATGATCTCCAAAGAACCTGACAAATCACCTTGAAGCTGCGATCACGAATGCGACGGCGGGAATCGCCCCTGGCTGGGCGCACTTCTCAGAGAAGTACGCCGTAATGGAGGAGTCTATCTGCATGGCCGCACCCTGTTGATGATCAATATAGCTTTCCCATAAAAGTAACAGTAGCGACATAATCAGGAATCGAGTACGTCAAATTGCGGATACCCTGCACGAGCCGTTTGCCCCCTTGCCGCGCAGACAAGTCCCGCCGTACGGACACGATACATCGTGTCCTTCTCGCTTGACGAATCCTTCTCGCTTGACGAAATCAGGCCTATTGGAGATAAAGAAAGGACACAATATATTGATGTCCCTACGGATGCACCCCCCCGTACGGACACGATACATCGTGTCCTTCCTGCTTGACGAAATCAAAAAGTCTATGGCCTGGGAGGCCACCCGATGGACAACCCAAACACTCATTCGCGGCGGACGGTTCGATACCAAGGCTATGACTATACACAGCCTGGCGCGTATTTTGTGACCTTTTGTGCGGCCCAAGGCCGAGAATACTTCGGGCGTATTCATGATCAGATGATGGGATTGAACCCGCTCCGGGCAGATCGCCCATGATTGCTGGCGAGCGATCCCAGACCATCACCAGCACGTGCAGATTGATGAGTTCGTGATCATGCCCAATCACGGGCATGGCATCGTCGTGATCGTCGAGCGGAGTAGCAATGAGTCAGCCGGCAAGCTGCGCAAATTTGGCGAGTCAATCAAGGGATCATTGTCGACGATTGTGGCAACATACAAAGCGGCCGTCACACGGAATGCTCGCAAGCAGGGATTGATTCCGCCCGATGCGCCGCTCTGGCACGGGCGGTTTTGGGATCATATTGTGCGCAATGACGCCGATCTTGCGCGCATCCGTGACTATATCCGCAATAATCCGGCGCGTTGGATTGACGATCAACTGCACCCAAAGGCGCCGCCGAATCGATTCAATCGATGGGAATGAGAGCGAGAGAGGGCAAAGCAAGCCCCACCGTACGGACACGATACATCGTGTCCTTCCTGCTTGACGAATCCTTCTCGCTTGACGAAATCAGGCCTATTGTAGATAAAGAAAGGACACAATATATTGATGTCCCTACGGATGCACCCCCCCGTACGGACACGATACATCGTGTCCTTCTCGCTTGACGAATCCTTCTCGCTTGACGAATCCTTCTCGCTTGACGAATCCTTCTCGCTTGACGAAATCAGGCCTATTGGAGATAAAGAAAGGACACAATATATTGATGTCCCTACAGATGCCCCCGCCGTACGGACACGATACATCGTGTCCTTCTTACTTCCCGCTTAACAACATCGTGTCCTTGCCGCCTAATGAGTGGCCAGCCGGATCAGTCGCTGAATGTAATCAGGAGCATCCAACTGAAACAACAGATGGTGTTGCTCAAAGTCAGTAAGCGTGTACGACGGCGCCCACCACTGCACCTCCGCCAGCCGCGTATTGGCGAGCACAAAGGAATTCAGCGTCACCGCCGAATCGCCCAGTTGCTGCTCGATTGCCTTGATGCCTCGGTGAAAGTCAATCTTGGCATCATCTAGTCCCTGGCTGTTGCGGATGCCCTTGGGATCGATGAAGGCAATGGACTGATGGATGACGTCATCGCCGTCCATCTCCAGCAGCCAGAGGATGAAGTCCGGGTAGAAGTTGGAGTCTTGGGTGAAGAAGCCCAAGCCGCGGCCACGACTCAGGTTGCGCAAGAGATAAAGTTGGCGTCCGGCAAAGAGGGCTGGTTCCCGCTCCCAACAGGTGCGTAGGTCCATGACAAACCGCGCCTCGCCGTCGTTGAGCGCAACGGGCGTGACCTTGATGATTGCGCCCGATTCGAGCGCAATCAGTGGCGCATACAAGTGGCGGGCAAAGGGAATCGCGCGCAACTTCTCGAAGGACATGTCCTTCAGCTTGCCCGCTTTGACCTGGCCGGCCAGCTCCGCCAGCTTGCTGATGAGCGCGGCATCTTCCTGGGGATGCACCTGGACGCGGTAGCCGTCCGCCATCATCGCCAGATTGCCGTCGGTGTCATCCAAGAAGTCCACCGTGAGATGGGGGCGCTCCCAGCCTTCCTTACGTACCCGATAGAAGCGATCCATGAATTTCTTGAGCAGCGCGCCGGCAATCTCCTGCCAGCGGGGGATTTGGCTAAGCCGGTTGGGGGACATCTCTTGCGGTGGCGCGTAGAGCGTGTACCAGTCCTGCCGGGCTAGCAAGGCAGCGATCCCGGCGCGGGTGATGTTCAGGTTGAACCAGCTCTTCTGATTCTTATAGTCGATCGATCAAAGAGCAGGCGGTCCAGGTCTAGGAGGGCAACGTGGAAGGGTTCCAGCTTGGCCTGCTGATAGTCGGGCGTGCCCTTGTCAGCCTCGCGTCCGCTGGAGGTGGTCTGGATGCGCGGATACCAGTTCAGGGTAATGTGCAAGCCATGTAGATTTGCGCTTGCCAGCGACCCGTCCAACGTGGGCCGGGCAGCCTGGCGCTTGAAGTCGAGGCCGCTTGCTAAGCGCAGGGTCTTGAGCGGTTGCTGGGCCGGTTGAAACATCACAGGCAAGATTTCCTCTTGCAGTTCATCCTCAACAGGCAAGCCTTCCTGTTCCAACATGGCCTTGAATTGGGACATGTAGTCGGCGCGCACGCCGTAGATCTGGAGTGTTTCCAGGATGGGCAGGTCGGCGGGGCTGTCGATGCCGTCCAGGGCGCGGCTACGTTTGAGGCTGGTGTTATAGCCGCGCAGCCGCACGCCGCGACCAAACAACTGAATAATCTCCGGCCCTTCGCCACGTCCGATGTTCATTAGGCCCATGCTGCTCACGCGCCAACTGCTCCACCCCTCGGTAAACTTCTTGGAGCCGATGAGCACATGCAGCTTGCTGTCGGCTTGGTCGAGTTGGCGGAAGAGGGACTCGCCGAATTCTTGTTCGCCGGTAACGAGCTCCGGCTGCTCCTCGCACAGCGGACGTTTGGACGCGCCACCCACGTTGATCACGCCAAAGGGATCGTGGTCGCCCACACGCAGCGATCTCCTCCGTCCCTTTGATCAAGTCCACATGCACGCGCCCGGCGCCGGTGCTGTTGAAGACCGTGCGCAGCAGATCTTCGTAGATCTTCTCCGGCTGCCAGCGTAGACGGACCAGGTATTCGAACTGTTTGGCCGGGAAAAGCTCGCGGCCTTGCTGGTTCAATAGGCCCGACTTACCCATCAGGAGCCGTTCGACGGTGCAGCCGCAACTGCTGATAGAAGGTCAACAACGCGGCCAGCAGATAGCGGTTGCGGACTTCCTCGTCCTTGTCGTCGTTTAGGTTGAGGATGCGAAAATCCTTGCCATAGCCATCGGCGTGGAAGTAGCGGTAGGAGTAGTCGAAGAGAATACGGCGGGCATACTCCCGTTCCAATTGTGCATCGCCGCTGACGGCTTGGCCGAAGGTTGCCGAGTATTCAAAGGAGAAGCCCTGGTCGGCCAACCGCCGGCGCATCTCCATCCATTCTTTGCCGCTGGCGCCGCGATGCCCTTCGTCCACCAAGACCAGGTTGAAGCCTTCAAAGGCGTCGACCGCGACGGTCTTGTCGCCACTCTCTTCACGCAGCTTGTGAATCTCGATGATCTCGATGGTCCGTCCGGCATAAAGTGAACGTCCGGACTTGCTAAATAGGTCGGCACAAGCGCCTGAGGCGCGAAACTCCTCCAGATGCTGGGTCGACAGCCCTTCATTTGGGCGTGAGGAGGATGATCCGGTTGAGCTCGCGACTATCATAGCGCGCCAGGTAATGGAGGTATTGTTGAATGTTGACGTGCATAAGCAACGTCTTACCTGAACCGGTTGCCATCCAAAAGGCGATCTTGCGCAGGTCGTCCTCATCGTAGTCGCCGATTTGGTCGTCGGGATATTGGCAGGCGAAGCTGTCTGCCGCCCGCTGCAAGTCCGCCATGAGCGCCGCCTGGTTTTCAAAGAAGCGGTCGAGATAGACCTCCGTGCAGAGGAGCGCCAGATATTGAAAATACTTCCAGCGGATGGGATCGTGGCGGTGGGCGTTGATGGTGCGCGTATGGCGCACAATGTTCTCGTCGTAGGTCAGCAGCAGGTCGGCGGGCAGGACCAGAGCTTCATCCACGGCCGCGGGGCGATTGGCGATCAGGGCGCGATAGAAACGGCTCACACCGTCGGGGTCCATCTCTTCCAACGCCGGGTTCTTGAGATGGACGGCCAATTGCTCCAAAGAGCCATAGCCCAGCCGCCGCATGAGATAGCGGTTGAGAATCAGGCGTTCGGCAAAGGGCAAGGTTGGATTAGGTTGGCGTTGTCTGCGGGCCACGATTTTTACTTTCTACGTTACCGATCCGGGTGCTATACATCCTGCACATCAAACATGAGCCGGTGGAAGTCCGCCTCGATCAAGCGCACCTTCCATATTTCGTCATCCCCGCGCAGATTTTCCAGATTGTTGTCGCCGTTGACATAGATCACGTCGAACTCGCGGTCGCGGGTGGAATAGGCCATGCGCTCGAAATAGTAGTCGAGGAGTGCGTTGTCCTGTTCAGGGTCGCCGGAGAGGGTGCGCCAGATAATCAGCGCCTTCTGGCCCTGGGGCGTCTGCCCTTCCACTTGGCGGAAGCTCCAGCCTTCACCCGGCGCACAGGTGCGCGTGCGCGTCACGCTCAGCTTGTTGTGCTCATCGCGGGCAAACTCTGCGGTCAGATGCTGTCGCGCCGAGAGGGTCTGGACGCGCAGCCCGATCAGGTAGTTAAACGTCTCCACTAAGTCGACCACCACAGTTTGCTGTTCGTGATTGCGCGTGACCTTGAGGCGATAGGCAAAAGGGTTGGCAAAGGCCTGGATGTTGAGCAGGGAGGGACTTTCGCGGCTCTCCAGTTCCAGCATGTAGTGGAGCAG